>NZ_CP089551.1:4800000-6200000 GCF_021233075.1 Pseudomonas sp. 7-41
ATTGACCAGGTGGGTGAGACCAACATGAACCGTCGTAAAAAGATCAATCAGCTATTAAAGGCCAACGCGAAAAAGGCCAGTGCCAAATTGGCGCCGAAAGCCAAGGACAAATACATCAGCAAGGCTGACCGATTGAAACTCGAAGTAGAGTCCAGTCAGGACACAAACTAGACCGGCTTACACCCGGCGGCCTATTCAGCTCAGGCGGAAACGTGCGGTGTTGTCACTCAGCGCACGACTGCCCTTGCTCAACGTATCCGCTGCCTGATTCACCGCCCGCGCGCCATCGAGCAAGCGCCCTGCCGCCTGATCCACTTGCTGGATATTGCCGCTCACCTCGTCCGCCGTCGTCGCTTGTTCTTCCACCGCCGCCGCGATATGCGCCAGAGTGTCGGTGACGTTCTGCACGGCTCCGGCGATCTCGCCCAGCCGCGCGCCCAGCCCGGTAACGGATTCGGCGTCGGTCAGCGCCTGGGCACAGGCGACGCTCATCAGTGTGACGGCCTGACTGACCGTGGCGCGCAGGCTGTCGACGGTGCCGGCGATTTGCGCGGTGGAGGCCTGGGTGCGTTGCGACAGGCTGCGCACTTCATCGGCGACCACGGCAAACCCCCGGCCCTGTTCGCCAGCTCGCGCGGCTTCGATGGCGGCGTTGAGTGCCAACAGGTTGGTTTGCTCGGCGATGCCTCGAATGGTGTCGACCACCGACTGAATCTGCTGGCCCTGTTGACTCACTTGCTCCAGGGCGTTGGCGGTGTCGGTCAGGCGCTGGTTGAGTTGCTGGATGCTCGCCGTAGTGCGCTGGCTGTCGCGGCTGCTGTCTTCAGCGATGCGGCGGGTGTGTTGGGCACTGCCGGAGGCTTGCTCACAACTTTTGGCGACGCCCATGGAGGTGGCGGCCAATTGCGTCGCCGCCGCAGCGATCTGGCTGATCTGGTGTTGCTGGTCTTCGACGTCGCTGAGGGTACTGCCCGACTGCGAATTGAGCGTAAGCACCGCCGACCCGAGTTGCTGAGTCTCGTGATTGACCCCCAGCAGGCTGGTACGCAGTTGCACCACCGCCACGTTGAGCGCCGCGCTGATCGCCGCCAACTCATCGCGACCGTCCACAGCCACTTCCACACACAGGTTGCCGTCGCGCAACGACTCAGCCAGCGTGGTGATACCGCTGGCACTGCGGCGGATCGAGGCTTGCAGGCACATGAACAGGTACAGCGCCGCCAGGGCCAGCAGGCTGAAAATGGCCGCTACGGGGATGAATTGCTGCAAGGAGCGGTCGTGGTAATGGGTCAGGCGCGCATCCAGCGAGCCGAGAGACTGCTTGCGCAACGCGCCCAGGCTGCCGAGCATGGTGTCGACACTGCGCTCGAAACCGGCAGGGTCGAGCTTGATGGTGCCGCCAAACACGCCGTCGTCGAGCACTTTGAGCTCGCTGTCCAGTTGTTGCAGGCTGTTGTCGTACTGCGCGGTCCAGGGTTCCAGGCCGGCGTATGGCTTGGCCTTGAGCGATGCCGCAGCCTTGATCAACTGGTCCCGCGCATCGCCGATACGGCCGCGCAGGTCGCGCATCTGCAAGCGGCTTTGCAAGGTGAACTGGCCCGAGGCGATGGACGACTGACCAATACTGGCCATGCGCCCGATACGCTCGATCAGGTCCGGCGTGTGCTGGCTGGAAATCTGCATCAGCAGGTAAGTCTCCAGCCAGGGGTCGAGGATCAGGCCGGCGTCGAGGGTGATCTGTTCACGCAGGGTTTGCATGGCGCTCAGCGCCGAGGTGAAGCGGTCGTAGCCGTCTGGCCACCAGCCGACGGTGCGCAGGGATTGCACATCCATCCCCTTGACCGCTGCCTGCAACGCATCGAAGCGGGCCAGGGTATCGCCGCTCGCGCCCTGTTTCTTGAGCGCGTCGCCCAGGGCTTGCAGGCTTTGCAGGATGAGCGGGTTGTTCGCATCCACCTGGTCCATCGCCGCCTTGGCTGCAGGAGTCGGTTCACGCAGCAGGTCCAGCGCTTTCCAGCGCGACGCCAGGTTGCGTTGGGCCGTTAATTGGCCATCTAGCGCGTCCAGGGTCAACAGTTGAGAAACGCCGGACTTTTCGCTGGAAATCACCGCGAGTTTGTCGCGATAGTCCAGCCCGATCATCCAGAGGCTCCCGGCCAAGGGCAGAATGAACAGAATGAACAGAATCTGGAATTTGCGTGCGAAGCCGAAACGTCCGAGCAGGCGGATACCGGGTGACAAAAGACTGTGCATGGCCGACTACTCCCTAAAACCACCCACACGCGGCAACGATGGGTGACGCCTTGAAATGACTAACAGCAAAGTGCCATGTCATTGATTGGGAAGGCTCAAGCAAGATACGGGCCGCAGAGAGCGCCCCCCTGAACAGGCGGTGCGACACCCGAAAAATCGTGTGCCGTGCGCGAAGATGGGGCGAAAGCACTCAGCGTCGGGAACGACCGCGTAGCGAGTGGGTTCGATCAACCCGCTGCGGTCACGCCAGCAACGCGGTGATCCACTGCACTTGCCGGGCGACCTCTTGCACCTTGGCCGGCGGTAACGCCTGGCGGGCCTGTTCGAAACCGGCCAGGGTTTTCTGCTTTTGCCGCAGCAGGCGTTGCCACTTGGCCAGGAAGTCCGGGCTGCGGGCCTGCAGGTGCAGCGGGCCGAAGTACAACTCCTCGGCACTGTACACCCGCGGTTCGGCGCGCTCGGCGACGATGATCTCGTAGTAGAAGCGGTTTTCCCGCAACAACTCTTCGACAAGGATGCGGTAACCGTTGTCCATCAGCCATTGGCGCAACGGTTGTTCACCGCCGTTGGGTTGCAGGATCAGGCGCTCCTGGCCGGTGAGGCAGGCCTTGCCGCTGTCGAGGATGTCGCGGATGGTCTCGCCGCCCATGCCGCAGACGCTGATCGCACTGATCGCGTCGCCGGGTTCGATGGCTGCCAGGCCATCGGCCAGGCGCACGCTGACATGTCGCTCCAGGCCATTTTCACGCACGGTGCGTTCGGCGGCCTGGAATGGCGTCGCGGCCACCTCCCCCGCCACCGCCGCCGCGATCAGGCCGCGGCGCAGCAACGCCACCGGCAGGTAGCCATGGTCGGAGCCGATATCCGCCAACCGCGCCCCGGCCGGCACATGCGCCGCCACGCGTTCCAGGCGCATGGACAATGTGTGTTCGTTCAACTGGGGTCCCTTCTTCACCACGAGTGTCAGTGCGAGGGCTATTGACGCACAAACTCCACCACCCGCTCCAGCATTCGATCACAGGCATCCAGTTGTTGCAGGCTGATGAATTCATCCGCCTTGTGCCCCTGCTCCATGCTGCCCGGCCCGCACACCACGGTGGGAATCCCTGCCTGATCGAACAACCCGCCTTCGCTGCCGAAGGCGACGGTACCGAAGTCCCGCGAACCGCAAAACTGCGCGACCCACTCAGCGGCCTGGCTTTGCGACGAAGTCGCCAACCCCGGATAGCTGGACAACTCACTGAAACCGATCGCGCACTGCGCACTCACCGCCTGCATCGCCGGCAGCAGGGTGTGCTCGGCATACAACCGTAACTGGTGCGCCACCTGCCACGGGTCCTGGGCCGGCAGCGAGCGCACTTCGAAATCGAAGCTGCACTGCTGCGGCACGATATTCAGCGCCTTGCCGCCGCTCATCACCCCGGTTTGCACCGTGGAAAACGGCGGATCGAACGCCGCGTTCAGGTGTTGCGGCGCCTTGAGTTCTTCACCGAGCCGCACCAGCTCCCGGATCAAGCAGGCCGCGTATTCGATGGCGTTGACGCCCGACGGCGCATAGGCCGAATGACACGCCGCGCCATGCACATCGCAACGCATGGCCAATTTGCCTTTGTGCCCCAGCACCGGCTTGAGCTCGGTGGGCTCGCCGATCACGCACAACAGCGGCTTGACCGGCTGCGCGCGAAACCGTTCGATCAATGAACGCACGCCCAGGCAACCCACCTCCTCGTCATAGGACAGCGCGATATGCACCGGCATGCGCAACGACGCCCGCACCAGCGCCGGCACACAGGCCAACACACAGGCGATATAGCCCTTCATGTCGGCGGTGCCACGCCCGTACAACTTGCCGTCTTGTTCGGTGAGGTCGAACGGCGCCACGCTCCAGCGCTGGCCGTCCACCGGCACCCCATCGGTATGCCCGGACAACACGATGCCGGGCACATCCGCCGGGCCGATGGTCGCCAGCAGGTTGGCCTTGTTCTTGTGTTCGTTGAACACCAGTTCACAGGCGACGCCGTGGCCCTGCAAATAAGTACGCACGAAGTCGATCAACGCGAGGTTGGATTCGCGGCTGGTGGTGTCAAAGCGCACCAGTTGCGCCAGCAGGTCACGGCTGTGGCTCATCGGTCATCTCCCGGCACCGCATAGCCCGGCGCGATGTGCGGGTGGAGGGCGCGGTCGAGGTAGTCTTGCAGTTGCCCGCGATAGGCCTGCCACAACTGATCGAGGGCGCCGATCGGCTCGGCATCGGCCCAGTCCACGCGCAGATTGACGATGGGCCAGAGCAGATCGTCGACCACCATCAGGGCCGCCGAATGCACCGGCCCCGCTTCGCCGCCGAGGGCCTGGCCTGCGTGCATCGCGGCGAGCAGCCGGTCAGCCAGATGCCCCGAGGCGTTTTCGAACGCGCCGACCATCGCGGCGATCACACCGGGATTAGCCAGCATGTTCCCGGCCGCAACACATTGCTCGCCGCTCTGCGCGGCATGCAGGCCGAGAGTCTGCGCGCCGCTGAAGTGCGCGGTGCGGCCCAGCCGATCGATCACCGTCACCTGCCGATAGTCGCGGTGGTCCTGCCCGGCGAACACTGCCGCCACGGCTTCACTCGGCGTCATGCCCTGCTCCAGCAGGTCGAGAATCTGCGGACCCAGGCTCGGCAAAGTGATGTTCTGCGACGCCACCGCGCCCACACCGGGGCGCAGCCACGGGCAACGCGCGCCCACGGCGATGCTCGACGAACTGATGGCGATCCCCAACTGGCCCGTCTCGGCACAGCGGGCAACAACGGAAAAGGTCATAGCGCTTCCTCAGTCGAGCACCGACGCATCGGCATCGATCATCATTTGCTTCATTTCTTCAAAATGCTGGCACGAGAAATCGGTAATGCCTTCCCAGCCCCGCGCGGTTTTTTCCGCCACTTCATCGGACAACACCCGCAACGGCTGCCCGGTGGACCACGCCGTGACGAGGATCTGGCAGGCGCGCTCCAGGGTCCAGATATCGTCGAACGCTTCACCGATGGACGAAGCGGTCACCATCACGCCGTGGTTGCCCATCAATAGGCGGCTCTTGCCGTCGAGCAGGCCGACCAGGCGCGCGCCTTCGGCTTCGGTATCGGCCATGCCGCCGTAGAGCTCGTCGACCGCCACGCGGTTGAAATAGCGCGCGGTGTTCTGGTCGATCGCCGGGATGTGCGGCTTGGCCAGGCACGCCACCGCCGTGGTGTAGACCGGGTGCAGGTGCAGCACAGCGCGGGTGTGCGGCAGCAGTCGGTGGATCTGCCCGTGGATCGACCAGGCGGTGGCATCCACGTTCGGGTGGTCGGCACAGCTGGGGTCATCGGCGTTCAATAGCAGCAGGTCGCTGGCGCGAATGCGCGAGAAGTGCTTCCACTTCGGGTTGAGCAAAAACTGTTTGCCATCGGCCGACACGGCGGCGCTGAAGTGGTTGGCCACCGCTTCGTGCATACCCAGGTGGGCGACGATGCGAAAGGTCGCTGCCAGGTCAATGCGCGTCTGTTCTTCGAGGGATAACGCCATGGATCGGTCTCCGCAGGGCGCGACCGCAAGACGGCGGCCGCGCAATAGGCTTACTTGGGCATCAGCGCCGCAAGGTCGGCATCGGTGGGGGCCTCGAAGTTGTACTTCTTGAGCAAGGCCGCGTATTCCGGCGTGGCGCGGTACTTCTCCAGGCCGTCGAGCAAGGCTTTTTTCACCGTGTCGTTGCCCTTCTTCACGCCGAAGCCGTTCAGCACCGGGTAGATCAAGGCGTCGGAGGAAATCACCACGCGGCTGCCCAGCTTGTCGATCACGCCACGGGCCACGGCCGCGTCGGTGATCTGCGCTTCGACCGCATGGGCCAGCAACGCCTGGGTGGTTTGCGGGTCGGTGCTGTACTCGCTGATCTGGATCGGCTTCAAGCCCTTGGCCACGCAGTACTCGGCCGACAGTTTGTTCATCTGCGCGAGCCAGGACGTAGCGCCCATGGAACCGATCTTGTGGCCGCAGAATTCTTCCGGGGTCTTGGGTTGGAAAGCACTATCCTTGAGGGTCAGGATCGACTCGCCGCTTTTCAGGTAGGGGATCATGTCGATGACCTTGACCCGCTCGGCGGTGATGTACATCGACGAGTTGGTCACATCGAAACGCCCGGCCTGCAGGCCGGTGATCAGATTGGGGAAACGCGTGTCGAGGGTCTCGACCTTGCGCCCCATGACCTTGCCCAGGCCGTCCATGAACTCGATATCGAAGCCCGCTGGCTTGTTGTTATCCATGTACTCATAGGGGAAGAACGTCACATCGGAACCGGCGATGATCTTGCCGTCCTGCTGGAACGCCGAAGC
Source organism: Pseudomonas sp. 7-41 (assembly GCF_021233075.1). Lineage (NCBI taxonomy): Bacteria > Pseudomonadati > Pseudomonadota > Gammaproteobacteria > Pseudomonadales > Pseudomonadaceae > Pseudomonas > Pseudomonas sp. 7-41. Next base: position 4,806,599 of record NZ_CP089551.1, read on the forward strand.
CGCCAACGAGGTCATCGCAACCGCTGCGCCCAGCAGGCACACGGCAAGGGGACGAACACTTTTACGAAACGCTGTCATGGTCAATACCTGCAAGGGGGTTGGGAGGTTAGGCAGTGGCAGAATCTTGTCCGGCCTGTTGCACGAAGAAAGACGCGCCACGGGGTTTCTGCGGCAAGCGCAGTTGGTTGTCCGTGGAACGTATCAAGCCACTTTCTTCACCGGCCACCAGCAGGCCGGCATGTGCGCTGGGCAGAGGGTTTTCGCCGAATGGCAACGCGTCTTCAGCGGCGTAGACGCTGATGAACAGGGTGCGCGGCAGTTCGGTCTCGTTAGGGCTGGAGGCATGCAAAAGCCGGGTGTGCATGAAGCACACGGAACCGGCCGGGCCGTAGCAGGCGACCGGTTGCCGACAGTGTTGCGCGACCACGGCATCGTCCACCGCGCCGGTGAAACGCTGGTTCTGCCAGTGCGACCACAGCGGGCCTTTATGGCTGCCGGGGATCACATTCAGCGGGCCGTTTTGCGGGGTCACTTCGCTGACCATCAGCAAGGCGGTGATGATGTCGTCGTTGCTGTGGGGCGTGAATAAAAAGTCCTGGTGCCACTTCACCTGGGTCGCGGTGCGGGGCAGCTTCGAGTTGATCTTGCTGTGGTGAAAGCGCGTGCCACTGGCGCCGATCAACTGCGCGGAAATCGCCGCCATGCGTGAATGCAACGCCACGCGCTCATACACCGGGGAAATCTCGGTGGGCGAACTGACCCGCCGCAGCGACGGGTGATCGGCGCGATGGTCGCCCTCCAGATCGAAACGTGCGCGGCCATCCACGGTGGTGCCCCAGCCCTGGTCATGGCGGCGACTTTCGTCTACCCATTGGTCGAAGTCGTGCTGCAGCGCGGCCACTTCGTCCATCGACAACACGCCTTCCACCACCAGGTAGCCGTCGCGCTGGAACCGCTCGATTTGATGTTGCTCGATCATTTTGTTTTTCCTGAACGTTAGAGGGTCACGCCAGCGAGACGTCCTTGAGGAACGCCTCCACGCGTGGGTTCTGGCCGCTGCGCAATACCGCAGGCGTGTCGTCGCAGACCACACGCCCCTTCTCCATGAACACGATCCGATCGGAGACCTTGAACGCGAAATTCATCTCGTGGGTGACGATCACCATGGTGATGCCCTCCTCGGCCAAGGCTTCGATGACTTGCAGCACTTCGTTGACTTTCTCCGGGTCGAGCGCCGAGGTGGGCTCGTCGAACAGCATGATCTGCGGGCGCATCATCAACGCGCGGGCGATGGCCACGCGTTGCTGCTGGCCGCCGGAGAGTTGGTGCGGGTACTTCCAGGCGTGGTCGAGCATGCCAACCTTGTGCAGCAGCGCGTAGGCCTGTTGCTTGAGCGCGTCGGTACGCCCCAGGCCGTGGTATTTCGGCGCCATCAGCAGGTTGTCGAGCACGCTCAAGTGCGGGAACAGGTTGAAGCTCTGGAACACCATGCCGATGTTCAGGCGATGCTCGGCGTGTTCGACGTACTGCGGTTTCTGCGCGCCGGTTTTGTTCAGGTGGATGAACGGCTGGCCGTTGATCTTGATCTCGCCGTTGTCCAGTTGCTCCAGGCCGTTGAGCAGGCGAATCAAGGTGGTTTTGCCCGACCCCGACGGCCCGATCACCGACACCACTTCACCGGGTTGGACCTGCAGGTTGACCGAGCCCAGCACCTCGATGTCGTTGTAGGCCTTGTGCAGCCGCGTGGCTTGCAGCGCCGGGGCCCCGGTGGTTGCCGGGCGTTGCAGCGCAACCCGTTGTTGCGTGGCCAGCGCCAGCACCGCCGCATCGGGAACCCGCGACACATTGCGTTGGTTGACGTCGAGAAAGCGCTCCAGGCGTTTGAGCAGGAAGTCGAACACGGTGACGATAAACACGTAGAAAAACGCCACCGCCGCCATGGTTTCGATCACCAGGAAGTTCTGCGAATACAGGCGCTGGCCGACCATCAGGATTTCCGTCAGCGAGATCACCGACACCAGCGAGGTGAGCTTGACGATGGAGATGTATTCGTTGGCCAGAGACGGCAGCGCCACCCGCACCGCCTGGGGGATCACCACGCGCCATTGGGTGCCGAAAAACTTCAAGCCCAACGCCCGCGCTGCCTCGCCCTGGCCTTTGGGGATCGAGAGCAGACCGCCGCGATGGATCTCGGCCACATACGCCGTTTCGCAGATCACCAGGGCCAACAGGCCGGACCAGAACGGGTCGGCCAGAATCGCCGACGTGCCGGGCAGCGCTTGCGGCAGGTTGTAGATAAAGATCAACAGCACCAACAACGGCAGGCTGCGGAACAGCCAGATATAGCCACGCGCAGGAACGCTGAGCAGCCCATGTCTGGATTGCTTGGCCAGCGCCAGCAGAAAGCCCAGACCGATACTCAAGACCCAGGTCAGGGTGCTGAGCTTGATCACCGTCCACGTTGCGCGCCAGAACTCGGCGTCACCCAGCAGACCCAACATATAATTCCAGTCGAATGTCATCGTCGCGCTGCCCTGCCCCAAAAAAGAAGTTGATCTGCGTCAATGAATTCAGAGTCGTGGGGACGGGCCCTTGGGGTCAATTCGTAAAACCCGGTCCACTGGGTAGGCAGAACCTACGCAGCCCGCCGCCACCCTCGAAACCACCAAAAATCAATGTGGGAGGGGGCTTGCCCCCGATAGCGGCGCATCAGCAACACATCAGCAAGCTGACCCACTGCAATCGGGGGCAAGCCCCCTCCCACATTGGATAGGCTGTAGGCCCTGACCGAAAGGGTGCGCGCCTGAACTCACCGCGCCGAACACGCCACCTTTTGGTGCAAATTCAGCTCACACTGCTGAGCGAGCGCACCGCATGCGGGTCAAAAAAGCTCGGCGGGGCCATGCCGGGGATGTACTGGTCGGACACAAACATGCGGCAGCGCTCGGCAAACGCCGACACCACACGCGACAGCTGGGTGTTGCTCGCCGTGGCGTAGCCCAGCTTCATCGGCCGGTGCGCGCCCGCCAGGCGCAGGCGGATCACGCGTTTGCCGTCCTGGGACAGGTTCGATTTGGGCCGCGCATTCGCGAAGGAATAACCGATCCCGTTGCCGACCATGGCGCGCACCGTTTCGAGGTTGGTGGAGCGCATGATGATGTTCGGCGTGGTGCCTGCCTGCATAAACAGGCTGAGGAAATAGTCGCGGCTCCAGGGCGTGTCGAGCAGCACCACCGGGTACGCCTCCAGGTCCTGCATGCTGACTGCCGACAGACTCGCCAGCGGGTGGTACTCGCCGACCATCACATACGGCGGCAGGTGCGCCAGGGGTTGGAAATCGATGTCGGGGCTGGTCACCAGGTCGTAGGTCAGGGCGATGTCCAGCTCGCCACTGCGCAGTTTTTCCAGCAGTTCCTCGTGGTTGCCTTCGGCCTGGGTCAGGCGCACACCGGGAAACGCACGACCGAAACCAAACACCAGCTCGGGGGTGATCATCGGCGCCAGCGACTCCAGGCAACCCACGCGCAGCGGCCCGCGCACGGTGTTCAACGACTCCGAGGCGATGGTGTAGAGGTTGCTCACCTGCTCCAGGATCTGTTTGGCTTCTTGCATCACCAGGCGCCCCACGGCCGTCAGCGAAATGCCCTGGGCGTGATGCCGGATAAACAGCTGGATGCCCAGCTCGGCCTCCATGTGAGTGATCGCCGCCGAGATCGACGGCGACGAAACATGGATGCGTTCAGCCGCGGCACTGATGCTGCCGGCCTCGCCCGACGCGACGAAATATTCCAGTTGGCGCTGAGTGATACGACTGAGCATCAGGCCTGTACCTCGGTAATGACTGTATGCCCAGCGCGTTGCAGGGTTCATGCCGGGATAGGCGCGGGCCCTGCGCAGGGCGATGACCTGCACGGGCTTCGGTTTTTCCTAAGCACTACCCCGCACAAATGCTGGTTTCGTCCGGCGACCGCCGATGTGAAGCTGATTGCATCCCGCTGCCGACGAGTCGCTCGCCATGCCCACCCATACCCGTATCCGCATGTTCAATACCAAACAGACCTATCCCAACCAGGCGCTGGACAACGACCTGTGCCAGGCCGTGCGCGCTGGTAACACCATCTATGTGCGCGGCCAGATCGGCACCGATTTCGACGGCAACCTGGTCGGCCTCGGCGACCCGCGTGCCCAGGCCGAACAGGCCATGAAAAACGTCAAGCAACTGCTTGAGGAGGCGGGTTCCGACCTGTCCCATATCGTCAAGACCACCACCTATCTGATCGACCCGCGCTACCGCGAGCCGGTGTACCAGGAGGTCGGCAAATGGCTCAAGGGCGTGTTCCCGATTTCCACCGGGCTGGTGATTTCCGGCCTCGGCCAACCGGAGTGGTTGATGGAGATCGATGTGATCGCCGTGGTGCCGGACGACTGGAGCGTATGAAGGCGGCCGACGCCCACCTCGTGCTGCACCTCGCCGAATAAGCCGGAGAACCTCATGCCCCACACCGTGTACTTCCTCAATGGCCCCAACGCTAACCTCTATGGGCTGGGCAAGGACGGCACCTACGGCAGTGCCAGCTTCGCCAGCATCGAAGCGCGTTGCCAGGGCCACGCCGCGGAGTTGGGCCTGACCCTGGACTTTCGCCAGAGCAACCATGAAGGCGTGCTGGTGGACTGGATTCAAGAGGCCCGCCTGAACGCCGACGCCATCGTGATCAACGCCGCCGGGCTGAGCTACAGCTCGGTGCCGATCCTCGATGCACTGCTGGCGTTCGACGGCCCGATCATCGAAGCGCACATGAGCAATATCTGGAAGCGCGAAAGCTTCCGGCATCACTCCTACGTGTCCAAAGCCGCCACCGGCGTGGTCGCCGGGTTGGGCGCGCTGGGTTACCAACTGGCACTCACGGCGGTGGCCGAACTGCTCACAGAGCCGCCGCAGTGAACGGTATCACCCACGCGTCCACATTGGCGGTCCACCGCGACCGCGCCCGTTCTTTTCAGACAGACTTCTTACTATTCAGGCCCTTCCTATGTCAGTAGAAACCATCAACACCCTGGTAGTCGGCGCTGGCCAGGCCGGCGTCGCCATGAGCGAACACCTGTCCCTGATGGGCGTGCCGCATATCGTGCTGGAGCGCAGCCGCATCGCCGAGCGCTGGCGTTCGGAGCGCTGGGACTCGCTGGTCGCCAACGGCCCGGCCTGGCACGACCGCTTCCCCGGCCTGAAATTCGAGGGCATCTCCCCCGAAGCCTTCCCGCCCAAGGAGCGCATGGCCGACTACTTCCAAGCCTATGTCGAAATGCTCAACGCCCCGGTGCGTACCGGCGTCGAAGTGCAGCAAGTGGAGCGCCATGTCGGGCGCCCCGGCTTCAAGGTGACCACCTCGGCGGGCGTGATCGAGGCCGCTAACGTGGTGGCCGCCACCGGCCCGTTCCAACGCCCCTCGATCCCGGACATCGTCCCCGCCACCGCGCCGCTGCATCAGTTGCATTCCTGCGCCTACAAGAACCCCGGCCAACTGCCCGAAGGCGCCGTGCTGGTGGTCGGCGCCGGGGCCTCCGGCGCGCAAATCGCCGAAGAACTGCAAAAGGCCGGCAAAACCGTGTACCTCTCGGTCGGCGAACACTACCGCCCTCCCCGCGCCTACCGCGGCCGCGACTACTGCTGGTGGCTCGGCGCCCTGGGCCTGTGGGACGAAGTCAAAATCCAGCCGAAGAAAAAACACGTGGCCTTTGCCGTCAGCGGCTACGAAGGCGGCAAGACCGTCGACTTCCGCCGCCTCGCGCATCAAGGGATCAACCTGGTGGGCGTCACCGAACAGTGGAACGCTGGCGTCATGACCTTCGCCCCCGGCCTGGCCGCCAACGTGGCGCAGGGCGATCGGGCGTACTTCGACGTACTGCGCGACGCCGATGCGTACATCGAGGCAAACGGCTTGCCGTTCCCCGAAGAACCGCAAGCCTGGGAACTGCTGCCCGACCCGCAATGCCTGCTGAACCCGACCCTCAGCCTGGACCTGGCCGAAGCCGGCGTGACCACGATTCTATGGGCCACCGGCTTCAAGTTCGACTTCAGTTGGTTGAAGGTGGATGCGTTCGACGAGAACGGCGAACCGTTCCACAAACGCGGGATTTCGGCGCAGAGCGGGATCTATTTCCTGGGCCTGCCAAACCTGGTGAACCGGGCGTCGTCGTTTATCTATGGGGTTTGGCATGATGCGAAGTACGTGGCGGATCACATCGTGTTGCAGAACGAGTACATGGCGTATGGCAAGGCTTAGCGCCTTGTTCCCAGCGACATTTCAACGCTCGAACCGTTACAATCGCCGCTTTGGACATTCGCCAAGGAGGCAACCATGAGCGTTCGTGGTCAAGATCGACAGATCGACAATATTGAATTCAATGTCAGCGACATTGCCCGCAGCAAAGCCTTCTACGGCAACGCCTTCGGCTGGACGTTCGTCGACTACGGTCCGACCTATACCGAATTCAGCGATGGCCGGCTGACCGGTGGTTTCACCACCGGGGAGCCGGTTCGACCGGGCGGCCCTTTAATCATCTTGTATTCGGACAATCTGGCAGACGCGCAACAGCGGCTCAAGGCTCTGGGCGCAGTGATCTCCCGCGAAATTTTTGCGTTCCCCGGTGGAAGCAGGTTCCACTTCATTGATCCCGACGGCTATGAACTGGCCGTGTGGACCGCGCAACCGTAGATCCAGTTGGAATACCAGCGGCTTCGACACTTTATGTTTGCCGACCTTGAGTTCAATGGCGCCCGCGACCAAAAGACAATTGCGCGCGCTAAGTATATTGGCCTCAATCAATGGGAAATCTGGCTGGAAGATGCCAAGACCGGTGAAGTTATCAGTCAACGCCTACACTGATCCGCGATAAAGGGGGCACACTTATTCGCCAGTTAAATGGCGGCAATAAATTGTCCTGTTCACTTTGTCGCACCCCCTCTGTTACGGCTCCAGCCCCCGCCATATCGGCCGATAACTTGATTAACCGCAAGCCCAACGCATGCGCCCCTCACTGGATCGAGCCCGCCGCCATGAACCCACTCAACCTTCTAAAAAAAGCCCGGGCCGATCGACAAGGCACCGCCACCCTCACCTGCACCGCCAATGAACTGGAGTCCTCATTGGCCAACCTGCGCATCGCGCCCGTGCTGATCACCGGTTTCATCTCTCCGCACCTGGACATCGACCAGATTGCCGCCAAGCTCAAGCGTCGCTTTCCCCACACCAGCATCAGCCTGTGTACCACCGCTGGCGAGTTGTGCAACGCGGCGAATTCGCTGTATTGCACTACCGGCGAGCGCTGGGACCGGATTGTCCTGCAGTTGTTCGACGACAGCCTGATCGCCTCGGCCGAGGTGGTGATGGTGCCGCTGGAGTGTGAGGACATCCGCAGCGGCGGCAAGCGCATGGGGATGAAGGAGCGGATTGCCAAGCTGACGAGCAATATCAAGCGGGTACAGGCACACACGCCGATCGACCATCGCGACACCCTGGCCTATGTGGTGTTCGATGGGCTGTCCGCGTCGGAGTCGTTTTTCATGGAGGCGCTGTATGAGTCGGGGCGCTTCCCCTGCCTGTTTGTCGGCGGTTCGGCCGGGGGTAAGTTGGATTTCCAGAAAACCCTGATCCATGACGGCCAGCGCAGTTATCAGAACCACGCACAGATCGTGTTCCTGAAAACCGCCGCGAATGTGCGTTTTGGCGTATTTAAAAGCCAGAATTTCAAACCGGCTGACTTGACCTTCAGCGTGCTGACCGCCTCCGAAGAGGACCGCACGATTGACCAGGTGATCGACAGCGCGGGCAATATCAAGAGCATGGTGCAGGCGCTGTGTGACGCGTTCAGTTGCGCGCCCCAGGCGCTGGAAGCGAAGTTGGCGGATTTCTCGTTTGCCATCCGCGTGGGCAATGAATTGTTCGTGCGCTCCATCGCACGGATCGACTATGAACAGCAGATCGTCCAGCTGTATTGCGACGTGGCCCCCGGCGAGGAGCTGGTGATGGTGCGGCGCACGCCGTTGCGTGAGGCCACCCGCACGGACTACGCGCAGTTCCTGCGCGGCAAGGGCGGCCAGCCGGTGGCGGGCATTCTCAATGACTGCATTTTGCGCAGGCTGAACAACCCCAGCGAATTGGGCAGCATGGCCGGGACGTTTGGCGATGTGCCGCTGGCGGGGCTGTCGACCTTCGGTGAAATCCTTGGCCTGAACCTGAACCAGACCCTGACCGCGATTTTCTTCTTTCGAGTGGCCAAGGGCGCCAGCTACAGCGACGAATACCTGGACAACTTCATTGCGCACTACGGCGAGTTCAAAGCCTTCTTCCTACGCCGCCAGGTAAATAAGCTGGCCGGATTAAACCATGTGGTGGTCAAGCAGATTGCCGCGTTCAAAAACAATGACTTCAGCGGCGCCCTGAATACCCGCGGGCTGGACAGCAATATCCTGCCGGTGTTCGAGGGCCTGGCAGACCTCGGCCAAGTGCTGGCCCAGGCCGAACGTCAACAGGCGGAAATCGCCTCGCAGATCAAGCATTACTCCGGCGAATTGCACGCCTCGATGGACGAACTGGTGGGCACCATCGACCAGCAGAACAGCGTGTCTGCAAAGGCCGGGGCGACGGTCGAGGGCTTGTCCAGCCAGGCGGACGATGCCGTAGTCGGCGCGCGGACCCTGGCCGGTTCGAGTTTGCGTATCCAGTCGATTGTGCAGGTGATTCAGCAAATCGCCGGCCAGACCAACCTGCTGGCGCTCAACGCCGCCATCGAAGCCGCGCGCGCAGGCGACCTGGGCCGCGGTTTTGCGGTAGTGGCGGATGAGGTGCGCAAGCTGGCGGAAATCACCCGCAAGAATGCGGCGGAAATCGGTGTGGATATCGACCTGCTGTCCGGCGAAATCCAGCGTGTTGCCCAGCAGATTGAAGACCAGTCCAGCGGCGTCGGCGCCTTGCGCGAAATGCTCGATGCGCTGGAGGCGTCAAGCCGCGCCACCGAGGGGACCGCGCAACGGACCAAGACGATTGCGGATACGCTGACTGGGCTTACGCATGCGTAGGCCCCCAAGGGGTCGATGTCGGATGTTCGAGTAGCGGGAACAGCATGTTCAGCCAGAGGTCGCGCGTGTTGGGCTGCTCGCGAGTATCTGGCTGGGCAGCCTTTCAGGCTATGATGCGGCGCTCACATCAAGGACGATAGAAACCGTGAAAACCGCCCTCGCCGCTCTGCTCCTGATCTGCCTGACCACGCCCGCGCCCGCGCTCGCGGTCGACAACGCCATCGGCTTCCAAACCGCTACGCTGGCCGATGCTCACCATGAGCGTCCGCTGGAGATGGTCGTCTGGTACCCCGCCGCCACCACCGCAACCGCCGAACCGATCGCCGACAGCGTGGCTTTTATCGGCGCCCTCGCGGTGCCCAACGCGCCGCCGGCGAGCGGCGAGCATCCGCTGGTTGTGCTCTCCCACGGTTACGGCGGTAATTGGGGCAATCAGGCGTGGCTGGCCAGTGCATTGGCGCACCGGGGTTACATCGTCGCAGCGGTCAATCACCCGGGCACCACCACCAGGGATCGCAGCCCGCAAGCCGCCGCGCAGTTATGGCAACGGCCCAAAGACGTGAGCCGGGCCATCGATGCGGTGCTGGCGCAGCCGAAGCAATTTGGCGCGGTCGCCAAAAACCGGATCGCTGCGGCAGGCCATTCCCTCGGTGGCTGGACCGTGATGGAACTCGCCGGGGCACGGTTCGACCCCGACCTTTTCACCCAGGACTGCGACGCACACCCGAAGTTGGGCGGTTGCATCGTCTACCACCAGATCAACCCCGCCAACACGCCAGCCGCAAAGGCCCAACTGGCCGCGGACCTGCGCGACAAGCGCGTCAGCGCCGTGGTGTCATTGGACCTGGGCCTGTCACGCGGTATGACCGACGCCAGTCTGGCCGCATTGTCAGTGCCGACGCTGGTGATCGCGGGAGCGGTGCCCTCGGAGGATATGCCCGCCGAGTTGGAGTCCGCCGACTTGGCCAGGCGCCTACCAACAGCCTCGACGCGCTACGTAGCGATCAGCGACGCCACCCACTTCAGCTTTATGTCGAGCTGCAAGCCCGGCGCGGTGGCGTTGATTGAGGAAGATTCGCCAGGCGATGGCGTGATCTGCCGGGACGGCGACGGCGCGCGGCCACGGCAGGTGATCCAGCAGCAGGTCGTTGCGCTGATCACACAGTTTCTGCAGCCGACACCCCACAATTAAAACAAAGGGTGGCTCAAGACAAAGCGCATCGGGGCAGCACGTGTGCGGGCATTCTCAGCACCCGCTCAACGCCACCTGCGGCCGCTCGCCGGCAAAGAAGAACGGGCGCAACCGCACGCCGACGCTGTTGCCGATGAACGCCGCCACCAGCCACACCCAGCCATGCAGGCTGCCGGAGGCGATGCCGCTGAAGTACGCGCCGATGTTGCAACCGTAGGCCAGGCGCGAGCCGTAACCGAGCAGCAGGCCACCGATCACCGCCGCCATCAGCGAGCGCGCAGGAATGTTCAGGTTGGGGGCGAAACGCCCGGCCAGGCCGGCGGCCAGGAGCGCACCGAGGACGATGCCAATGTCCATCACGCTGGTGATGTCTTCCCACACCGGCGCGGCCAGGGCCTTGGCGTTGCCCGGCATTTGCCAGAACGCCCAACTGCCCACCTCCACACCCAGGCCACTCGCCACCTTGGCGCCCCACAGCGCGAACGCCGAGGTGATGCCCCACGGTCGCCCGGCCAGGGCCAGGGTTGCGTAATTGAGCAGGGCCAGGCCAATCGCGCCCCACACCAAGGGCCAGGGGCCACGCAGGAAGCGGCGCAAGCCTTGATGCTCGCTGGTCACGCCGGCTTCCAGTTGACCATGACGGGCCTTTTCCAGGCGCACGCTGACGGCTGCGATAAGGCCGAACACCGCCAGGTTCAGAAGCAGCGCCGGCATGACGCCGACACTTTTGACGATCGACGTCGCCGGGAACGCCGGCAGTGCAAACCACCAGCCCACATGGTGCGTGGCGATCAACGAACCACAGATAAAGAAGAACAGCGTCACCAACATGCGCGCATTACCGCCGCCCACGGTGAACAGGGTGCCCGACGCACAGCCGCCGCCCAGCTGCATGCCGATGCCGAAAATGAACGCACCGAACACCACCGATACCCCGGCCGGCGCTACCAGCCCGACCACCGGCTGGCCGAACAACGTGCCCGCCCCCAGCGCCGGGAAGAACAGCAATACCGCTATCGCCAGCATCACCATTTGCGCACGCAAACCGGCGCCGCGCCGGTCATTGATAAACACGCGCCAGGCCGAGGTGAAACCGAAGGCGGCGTGGTACAGGGTCAAGCCCAGCGCCGCGCCGACGACCAGCAACAGCACCTGGCGCATGCCGACAAGGTTGTGCAGGAACACGGCGCCCAGCACCAGGAGCACAAAGGCCACCAGGGGCGCGACAGGCTTGCGCGCAGAGGTTGTGGAAAGAGAGGTGCTCATGAGGTATCTCAATTCATTTGAAGGGGGTTGATGACCAGACCGTCGAGTATAAACCGAGAGGGTCTGTCTCTCGGCGGAAGATTGCATAGGGGGGCGGGGTATGCCATGCTCCGCGCCTCATAGGTAGGGGGGGTATATTTTGAGCCATATAGCGGCCAACAAAGACAGTCTGATCAAGCGCGTCAAGCGCATTGCCGGTCAGATTCAAGCGGTGGAAAGAGCGTTGGAATCGGACAGCGATTGCGCCAAGACCCTGCACCTGGTCGCCGCCACACGCGGCGCCATCAACGGCTTGATGGAAGAAATCATCGAAGAACATGCCCGGGCGCATGTGGCGGACCCATCCCTCAGCGAGGAAGAACGCAACCAGGGCGTCGAAGAGTTGCTTGAAGCCATTCGGCGGTACTCCAAATGAGCCTTGATCATACCCACGAGCATGTCTTCCTCGGCTCGGCCCACGAAGAAAACGCCAAGCGCACCTTATGGGTGGTGATGTTGACGGTGGTGATGATGGTCGCGGAAATCGCCGCCGGCGCCCTCACCGGTTCGATGGCCCTGCTGGCCGACGGTTTTCATATGGCCACCCACGCGGGTGCGTTGGGCATCGCCGCCGCGGCCTACGCCTATGCCCGACGCCATGCGTCGAGCCCGCGGTTCAGCTTCGGCACCGGCAAGGTCGGTGATCTGGGCGGCTTTGCCTCGGCGCTGATCCTGGCGCTGGTGTCCCTGGGCATTGGCATCGAGTCGGTCATGCGCCTGTTGCAACCGACCGACGTGCAGTTCGGCACCGCGACGCTGATTGCCGTGGTGGGGCTGGTGGTCAATATCGTCAGTGCGCTGTTGCTCGGCCACGGTCATAGCCATGGGCATGATCACGAACACGAACACGAACATGCCCACGGCCACCATGGCCACGATAACAACCTGAGATCCGCCTATGTGCATGTGCTCGCCGATGCACTGACCTCGGTGCTGGCAATCGCTGCGCTGCTCGCGGGGCGGTACCTGGGTTGGGTCTGGCTCGACCCGTTGATGGGTATCGTCGGCGCCATCGTGATCGCACGCTGGGCCTGGAGCTTGATGGGCGTGACTGCCGGCGTACTACTCGATCAGACCCATGAGCATGTTGCTGCGGAGATCCGGGAGCTGGTGGAACAACCGGGCGACGCGACGATTACCGACTTGCACGTCTGGCAGGTAGGGCCCGGTGTGCATGCGGCAATCGTGAGCGTTGTCGGCCGCTCCACAGCGGATGCCGACAGCATTCGCGAGCGCCTCAAACCGGTGCATGAAGTGAGTCACCTCACCGTCGAGTTTCGCACGCTCGATGTGGCGTAGCACGACGCTGGGTGACTCCCCCTCTTACGTGCGCCCTACTGACCCGGAGACCGGAAGATTACCGAGCAACTTCAGCCCGGTACTCTTCACGAACGCGTCATAGTCCATTGGCCGCTGGATGCGCGTCTGCGCGTTGGGCAGCACGTAAGCCCAGGCGCGTTTCGACGAAGCGTCGTACACCAGCTTGAACAGGCGCGTCGGCACCCAGACCTGGTTGTCGCCGATGGTGCCGTAGCCGGGGTCAAACAACGGGCCGGTGAACACAAACACATCACCGCCAGCGCGCTTGGCGAACTTGCGCACATCCGCCTCGACCTTGCTCCAGATCTTACGGTTGTTGGTAGGGTCTTGCGGCACCATGTTCGACAGTGCAAACGACTGCGCCATGGCATGGGCGTTCGGTGCGTCGGCGGCCGGCGACTGGTGGCCACGGTCGACGGCCGGATGCTGGCTGTGGTAGTCGCTCAACTCTGCACGGCCATCCTTGGGGATGCGCGGGTCGGGGTAGAACAGGTTGGTGCGCTCCTCGCCCTTGGCATCCTGCAATTGCTCGGCGTTCAGGCGCTCGACCACCACCAGCGGCGTCTTGCTGGTCTGCGAATAGAGCACCGCAAAATTGTCCGAACACAGGGCCAGGGGCCGCATGCTGGCGGGCACGGTGGCAGTGTTGATGGGTTTGGCGGCGGGGAAAAGATCGGCACAGCCATCAAAGGAGGCACGTTGTTCGGTGGCCGTGTAGAGGTCAGGCAGACTGCGGGCATGGGCCGCGGTCGAGAGTAAAACAAGGGCCGACAGCCCGACTGCAATGTTGCGTAGGTACATGTTCTAGATCTTTTGGCTGAGGATAAACCGACAACCATCAACGATGGTGCGGGGGCTGTTGACCGTGAAAAACCAGGTTAGTGCCGCAGGGCCGCGCCTGCTCTAGCCCCGGCATTACAGCAGAAAATTCCCACACCCCACACCCCGCAGCGCTACGTCCGACCTTCGGGTTTGGTCAGTTGTAGGTCATGGTAAACGTCGCGGTGCTGTTGGCCTGGCCGGCGGTAACGTTGGCATCGGTCTGGTAGTAACGTGCCACCAACGGGATTGCATAGGGGCCGTCGCTGACCGTAGTGCCCGCGGCAATCGGCGTTCTAAGCGTGACGGGGGCATTGTTGTAGTAGAGCCTTACGCCAACCCCGGTTGCGGCGGTAGGAGACGCATTCAGTGCCAGCACCCCAGCAATCCCGGAGCTGTGGGCGTTGCCATCCAGGGCAACTTTGACCCGTGTATTGGCATCGCAATCGAGCGGGATGGAAAAGTTGATTTCATCTCCCGCGCTTCCCGGGCCGGTGAACTGGCTTCGCGGCACATTGCCCATGGGCACAGGGATGGACGTATTGGAGACCGAACAAGCGACGGGAATGATGGTATTGCTGCCGGACAGGCTGGCGTAAGCAGCATAAAAATAATTAACGATACTGCCTGAGGCGAGTCTTCCATTCGTCAGAACACCGGCCCCAACTGCCCCCGAAGTGGTTTTTACCAACTGCACGGTAATTCCGGGTTCAGGCAGCGCAACAGTGCTGGGCCCGTTGAAGTTGACATCGTAAGGCATAGCGCCGCCGAAGAATAATACACGAATCCCCACACCCGCTATATTGGTGTTGTATACGTTATTCCCATATGCGCTGATGACTCTGAACTGTTCCATTGCAAAGCGATGCACATAATTCACACTGCAGCCGTAAAAATACCGGCCACCATTGTAGGCGCCGGTATTGGCGGTTGCCAAAACCGTGCCGATGGGAGTATCACGCTGGACAATCAACGTTCCAAAATTTACCGTTCGCGTCAACGCCGACGACACGCCATTGTAAAAACGGCACGATGCCAATGCGTTATTCGATAACACCGTTAAAACCCATGCCGCACTGCCAAAACAGAACAACCTAATCAGCGTCCGTTGTACACCCAGCATAAAAAGCCCTCGATTAATTGCATGACACCGATAACGTCCTGATGATTGAAAACGGCTGCGACCCTTCAATGGATATCGGTAAAACAAAAGCTGCCGTGCATTGTTGGTCCGCTTGCTCGCCCCACTGAACCTTCACTTCACCCTGTTCCGGCATGCCGCTTAGATAAACCTCCCCTTCCAGGCCGACAATGCCGCTGCTGGCAAACGTCGTCGACTCTTGCACCAGCGTTGCGCTGGCGCCGAACGTGACGGGTTTTCCCTGATATGTGAGGGCCATCAGTACCCGGCTGCCGACGCGGGTCTGGAAATCCGCGAGCACCAAGGCGCCACGGGTCGGGATGACCGATTGGGTATTGGCCTCGATGTCGATGTCATCGGCCAGTGTTTCGGTGCTCAACGCAATGCGGTTGCGACGATAGGTGCTGACATGAGGAACCAGCGCATAACCGCGCCAATCGGTATTGACCCCGGTGTTGTTTTGCACTTTGACCCCGGCAGCACCAGGCGCCCGCACCAGTGCCATGGTTTCGCCCTGGGGTTGGGAGAAGGTGATGCCGAACGGGTGCGCAACGACGCCACCCTGCGCGCCATAGTTGAGTTGTCGGGAGTGTCGCTCGTAGTTGTAACCGAGCTTGGTTTCCGCGTAAGCGCCTTTATACGTCGCGTGAGCATTGCCGCTGTTGCCTTGCCCTGGGCTGGCATAACCCTGGCTGACGCTGTAGATCAGATTATCGTCCGGCAGCGTCGCGCCACTGAGCCCCAGTTCGTGGGCGGTCTTTCCCTGTGCATCGGTATTCAGGTTGTAATTCACCCAGCTATTACGCAGAGCACTCCCCAACGGCAACTGGATATTGAATGCCAGTTGCTGGTCATTGCGCTTGCGCCCGTTATACGCGGGGGTCTGCGTGTAGGCATAACTCAAACCGTAGGTCACGCCGCCCCGGCTCAGGTTATAACCGGCACTCAGGCTCCGTTCGTAACCGGTTTGTCGCCAGAAGTCCTGCTGATAACCATTGATATAAAAGTTGCCGTATTCGCCCAGGGACTGATTGATATTGAGTTGCGCACGGCTGCGCCGGTTATACAGGCGTCGCCAGTCATTGAAGTTGCCGGGGTCGATCTCATTGGCTTCCTGGAAATCGTAATAACCGCTGGTGGAATAACGGTAACCGGCCAGGGTGAACGTGGTGTTGGTGGCCGCGATATCCTTCGCATATTGAAAGCGCACCGACTGACCATCGTGCCGGGAACCCTGGCGCAACTCGGTGCGGGCCTGGCTCACATCCATGGAAAGCGAGCCCCATTCGCCAAACCCGTGGCCGACACCCAAGGACGTCGCCGAATACTTCGCCGAGGCAAGGACACCCGCGTATACGGTGGTGTCGCCGGGCAACCCGTAAATCAGCGTACCCTGGGCAAATGCGGGGGTGCTGCTCTTGCTCGCCGTCGAACGGTATTCGCCCGCGACCAGCGAATACTTGAAGCGCCCTTCCCGGACCATCACCGGCACCGCCGAAAAAGGCTGAATCGAGCTGCGCACGCTGCCATCAGCCTCGGTGATGGTGACTTCCATATCGCCGCTGGAAGACGTGGGGTACAAATCCGTGATTTCGAATGCGCCAGCGGGCACATAAGTCTGATAGATGATGTAACCGTTCTGGCGCACCGTCACCTGGGCGTTGCTGCGAGCGATGCCTCTCACCACCGGGGCGAACCCACGCAGGCTGTCGGGGTACATGTTGTCGTCCGAGGCCAATTGAATGCCCTGATACTGCACGCTGTTGAACAACTCCCCCGGCGTGAAGCTGTCCCCCACGACCAACTGGCTCTTCAACGAATGCACATCACGCTGAAGGTACGTATTGAGGCTGGCCCATTGGGCTCGGCTGTCACCTTGGGTGTAAGTCGAGTAGTTACGTAGCCGCCAGGCGCCCAGGTTCAACCCGCTGCGCAGGTTCAGGTAGTAATTGTCATCGCTGCCGGAACGCCCTTCGCGCCGGGTGTTCGCACCGCTGAAACTGTAATTGAGCAGCGCGGCCGGCAGGCCTTGGTCCCACTGTTCAGGATCAATCTGCCCGCGTGCTTCACGGGTGAGCGCCGCTTGGGGAATGCTGATGTCCAGACGGCGCTGATGAAAGTTGAACACGCTGCCCGCATCTGGAATGTATGCCTGCAGGTTGCTGATGGGGGTTTCCTGGGGCAGTTCGCGCAACGCAGGAAACGCCTGCAACTTGACGCCCATCTCCTGTAATTGTCGTGGGGTAAGTTCAGGTTGCAACAGACCGTCCAGCGCAACGAAGTTAATATCACGACTGGCTATTCGTCGGTCGTTCAAGTAGAGGTCCACTGAATAACTTCCAGGCAACTGCCCGCCCTGATTGGAGAATGCGTCGAGGTCGACCCACGTTTGTTCTGCATTGTCGATCTCCAAGGCACTGGCATTGAAATACTCGCGCGCCAGCGCATTGGACGCACACAGCGTAATGCCTATCATGCATTTGAGTGCATGCGCGGCCAGCACCTTTAGTTTCAGGCGTAGCATTCCATTATTTATAGCGTTCATATAAGAAGCCCCGCAATCCGGGCAACACAGTGCCCGCCACCCCAACACCAAAGGGCGGTTGATCCAACGCATTAACGAAACAGGTAGCCGTTAAAACTAACAGCCCTTATGAATTAGAGTGGCGCACTGGCCTGCGGCGTAATACCGCCATAATCATTGATGGCTTGCCAACTGACGGCTCCACTTGCACCTTCCGGCATCGGCCAGGCCAATGTACTTTTGGGAGCAACCATACCGGCATCGTTAATAACCTGGTCACCCACGCTCACGCGAAAAAAAGACACGTGATACGCCGTAGGGTTGTTGACCTGCAACGCTTTACCTACCCGCGTAAAGACCAGTGCCTTATAAGCATTCAGCGACTCTCCTGGCATTCCCGGCGGGCGATAGAAGAGTTTTATCCGACTCTTCACAGAAATCAGCAGTTGGTTTTCTTCGGTTTTTTCCGAGGCGGGAATCGACTTGATATTCACCCAGAACACCGACTCTCTGTCCTGCGGAAAATCCCCTCCGGTGCGAATGATGCGCAGCACATTCTCCTGCTCGGCATCCAGCCGAAACAGCGGCGGCGTCATGATAAACGGCGCCTTGCCAAGTGCAGTCTGCGCCCCGTCATCGACCCATGACTGAATCAGATACGGCTTGGTCTTCTCGGTGTTTTTCACCGAAATCGAGGCTTCTTTCCTTGAGCCGTCGTACACCACCCGCGTGCCCCCCACCACCACACCCGCAATAGCTGTATGCACCGTACCGACCAGCAGGCCGGCGGTTAACATGTATTTCAGCCACCCCATCGACGTATCTCCTACCGACGCTTTGCTCAAGCCTGCACGTGAGCAAACCCACTTGTTGAGAAGGCCGAGCAGCGTGCCCGGCCTGTCTTAGTGATCAGTTATAAATAACTGTGAAATCACTGACGGCGTTGCCGGAACCGGCCACCACTGGAGCGGTTGCCACATATTTGGCGAAGAAGTTGAAGGTGGTGTCGGCTACCGGAGAAAGAGGCTTGCTGACGGACGGGGAGCCCACGGGAATCAACGTAGCGGCATCCCCCTCATACACACCGATCGCCACACCCTCGGCGGTTCCAGCCCCACTCGTCAGGGCAATCAAACTGCTGTTATTCCCGTCGGTCGGGCCATCAAACTTTACGACCGCGCTGGTGGCCGTGGCCGGGCAGTTAGTCAGGACGATATCGAACCGGGTCGGGGCCGCGGTATCGCCGACATTGGCCAATGCCGTTGAACTGACCGTCCCCATTGTCACCGTCTGATTGGCAGTACCGGGTGTAACAGTACACGCGGCATCGGTGATCGTACCGGTGAAGTTAATAGTGCCGTCCGCCGCATGGCTGAGCGCCGAAAATGCAGAGCACGCCAACAATGTGCATACGATTAATTTTTTATTCACACGACTATTCCTTATCACGTCAAGTTATGCAGGCATTCAACTAACTACTGGGGAGCAAGTCTCAATGCCAACCTTTTTCTAGAGCAAACAACTCCACAGGCGGATGACTGTCAGCCAGCTCGTCTTTGCTTTTCAGATTTGCCCTCTTGTTGTGAGAGAGCGGCGTCGATGATCAAGGCTTTTTAAAGAAATACCTACGTCGAAAAATCGGTGTGTGCTGTGGGGCTTTTCTCTGTTTTCCAATTATTTGAATTGCAGCACGCTCGACGATGTGATCCGCAGGGCAAAAACCAGCCAAACAGGCTGTTCACTTGGGCTGTGGATTACCGCCCTCTTCCGACAGAACACTCCTCTATCAGGACGGTAAAAATTACCGTTTGATTGATATGACCCCATTGGCGATTCTGAACATCGGTCTAAACTGCAAAACCCAGTCATGCTCCGCAAGGGAGTCAGCGTGTCATGCAGCCCACCCTCAAATTGCTCGATCAACCCACCCGATATATGTTCTTCACCGGCAAGGGCGGTGTCGGCAAAACGTCGGTCTCAACCGCGGTATCACTCGCCCTGGCCGAGGCAGGCAAGAAGGTACTGCTGGTCAGCACGGACGCCGCCTCGAACCTTGACGAGATGCTCGGCGTCGAGCTGAGCAATCAGCCTGTCGCGGTGCCGCACGTGCCTGGAATGTTCGTGCTCAATATCGACCCAGGGACCGCAGCAATTGACTATCGGGCCCGGGTGATCGAGCAAATGGGCGACCAGGCCCGCGATGAAGACATCGCCTTGGTGCGTGAGCAACTCTCCGGGGCATGCACGACCGAAATCGCAACCTTCGATGAGTTCTCCCACCTGCTGTCGCAGGGCAGCGCGGCGTATGACCACATCGTGTTCGATACCGCGCCCACGGGGCACACGCTCAGATTGTTGAGCCTGCCAAAAGCGTGGAGCGGTTTTCTAAAAGGCAACGATCGTGGCGCATCATGCCTGGGGCCGCATTCGGGCTTGAAAATGCAGGAGCAGTTGTTCAATCAGGCATTAGTGGCGCTCAATGATCCAGCCCTGACTACCGTTGTTCTGGTGACGCGCCCTGATAAAGGCGCGCTCAGCGAGGCTGCACGCTCCAGCGACGAACTCCGTGAACTGGGCTTGAACCACCAGCGCCTGGTGGTCAATGCTGTATTTAAACGCAGCGACTTGAATGACCCGATCGCCGCCGCGATCGAAGCTATGGGCCAGCAGGCGCTCGACGAGATGCCCGCGTCACTGCGTCAGCTTTCAGCCGACTACATCCCACTCAAGGCCGTGGATTCGGTTGGCTTGCCCGCGCTTCGCGCACTGCTGACACCCGAGCTTGCTGTCCCAGCCAGCATTGCAAACCCAGTACCGTCGCGCCTGGAATATCACGCACTCGCGGAATTGATCGCCGAGTTAGCCCACGACCAGCGCGGCCTGATCATGGTCATGGGCAAAGGCGGCGTGGGCAAAACCACCATTGCCGCCGCCATCGCCCTGGGACTGGTACAGCATGGCAAGTCCGTACACCTGAGTACGACAGATCCTGCGGCGCATCTGGCGGTAACCCTCAATGCCGACGTGCAGGGACTCAGCGTCGGCCGCATCGACCCTAAGGTCGAGACCCAAAAGTACGTGGACAAGATCGTCGCCTCCCGCGCGCCAAGCCTGACGGAAGACGAAACCGCCTTGCTCATCGAGGATCTGCAATCTCCATGTACCGAAGAGGTCGCGGTGTTCCACGCATTCTCCCGTGTGGTTGCGCAAGCCAGAAGTGCATTCGTGGTACTCGACACAGCCCCCACAGGTCACTCCCTGCTCCTGATGGACGCCACAGGCGCCTATCACCGCCAGATGGTTCGCGAATTCAAAGGCAAAGCCTCGGACCACATCGTGACGCCGTTGATGCGCCTGCAAGATGCGGACTACACCAAGATCATCCTCGTCACGCTGCCCGAAGCCACCCCGGTGTCGCAGGCGGCGGCGCTGCAGGATGACTTGCGCAGGGCCGACATCGAACCGTTTGCCTGGGTGGTCAATAAGTCGTTGCTGGCCACCGATACGACAGACCCGCTGCTACGAGCGCGCCTGGATAGCGAGCGCAAACAAATGGCGAGAGTGGCCGAAGAAACCAACCATGCTGTCATCGTAGTGCCGTGGACAGTGGAGCCGCCGGTTGGCGTCGCCGGGTTGAAGCGCTTGCTGGATTGAAGTGTCGCTCGGCTTGCTCACACCGTGCGCCTGGATGACTGGAACGACACCAGCAAAAAAGCCTGCATGGCTGCAGGCTTTTCTCTATCTGGCACGACCTGGCTGCGCTCAGCCAAGCGTACTGTCGATCAGAGCCGTGACTGCCTATCAGTCTTCAGACCCTGCTCTCAGCACCGAGACAAAGCGTTCCAATGAAGGATCTTGCTCAGCGTGCCGCTTAATCCGGCCGATGAACATCCACTCATATTCCGCCCAAAAAACCCGAGCAGTCTTGGGGGCTTTGCAGTCGAATACAACTTGATGGATCCCTGTTTCTCGCTGCCGAACGACGACACATTGCTCAAGGCCAACCAACAGTCGTTGCCCTGGCTCCAGGGGCGGAGCATTCAGCGCAAGGCGTTTCTCAATTGCTGTTTTGCGCATGATGACTGTCGTCCTTAAAATTCAGAAACCTTATGCATTGAATCAAAAGCAAAGCCAGCCGCATGGCGGTGTGCCTTGAACGCCAGGGCATCGCGCGGACCCGCGTGGCTCAGGCGCTTCGACAGCTCTGCACACGACTATCCTCCACTGGATCATATGTGCATAATATTATCATGCAGTGATAATAGAAAGGCAATCGACGTCGCCCTGGCCTCAGGCCCGGACGAGGTCTTTTGATTGATTGCCAGGAGGCAGAGACATGCATGAAAGCAGCACTACGTGAGCGCTTGGAGACCCGTATGAAACGTGAAGACGTAAAAACCAAATACGCTGAAGGCATTCAGTTTGATACCCATTTGATTGCCAACCCGGCCAACACCCAGGAGTGGATCGTCTTCTTTAAAAAGGATGCCGGAAGAAGCTTCTTCCTAGTCAATGACAACGAAGAAATCGAACCTTTTCGGTACCTTGATGATTTGATTCATGAGCTGCGCGAAATCGGTATCAAGGTAGCTGAAATTCATTTCTGAATTGTTTCCTTGGCACCTCGCGCATCTACAAGTGCGATCGCAGCAAATAATGATATTGGATTAACGTCTATTAACGCCAACGTTACGGCAACAAAAGACTGCTGGAGGACTCGAGTATCGGAAGGTTTTCCAGCCAGCGGCCCTACGGGCAGGTCCGCGTGGAGCACACGTAGAAAGTCGCCAGCTCGCAGTGAGCTGGCGCGCGTTTCCTGACGCTCTACTCAGGCACGCAAGTAGGCCACCAAGGCATCGGCGAAGGACTCAGTGGTACCGGCCCCGCCCATATCGGGTGTCACTTGGTCACGGGAGTTTTCCAGAACAACGCGGATAGCAGTACGAATGCGCGTGCCCTTGTCCACCATGCCCAGGTAATCAAGCATGTCTGCGGCGGCCAATAACAATGCACACGGGTTCGCGATGTTCTTGCCGGCGATGTCCGGTGCCGAACCGTGGACCGCTTCGAAGATGGCTGCATCGGCACCGATGTTGGACCCCGGCGCCAAGCCCAACCCACCGACCAGGCCTGCGCACAGGTCTGAAAGGATGTCGCCAAACAGGTTGGTGGTGACGATGACATCGAATTGATGGGGATTCATCACCAACTGCATACAGGCATTGTCGACGATCATCTCGTGGAATTCGATTTCCGGATAATCCTCGGCAACCTCACGCGCCACGTCAAGGAACAGCCCGGAGCACGACTTGATGATGTTGGCCTTGTGTACCGCGGTCACTTTTTTGCGGCCTTTGCTACGAGCCAGCTCGAACGCGTAGCGCACGATGCGTTCGGAGGCTGTGCGTGTTACGCGAATGCTTGCCAGAGCGACTTCGCCGTCTTCCGAAATACTTTGCCCTTCTGGCAGGTACGCCCCTTCGGTATTTTCACGCACCGTGATGATATCGATACCCTCGAAGCGCGAACGAGTGCCGGGGAAACTGATCGCCGGTCGGACGTTGGCGTAGAGATCGAAGTGGCGGCGAAGGTGGACGTTGATCGAGGAGAAGCCGCGGCCAATCGGCGTGGTCAGAGGGCCTTTGAGTGCGACGCCGTGTTTGGCGATCGTATCGATGGACGCGGGCGGCATCAGCTGCCCATGCTGCTGCAAGGCCTCCAAGCCGGCCTCAACGAAGTCGTACTGAAGATTGCAGTCAAGGGCATCGAGTACGCGTAGCGTCGCTTGCATGATCTCAGGGCCGATGCCGTCACCCTTGATGATTGCGATGGTTTTGCTCATGGTCTCTTCCTTAACAGCGCTGTGTCAGCCTGCTGTATTGATGGGGTCACTGAGACTGGTGTCACGAGTCTGCTGATAGGCATTGACTGTCTGACGGCTTTCACCGCGGCAGAGTGCTATGTTTCATCCTCCGCGCCGTGACCGCGCAGGTCATTGCGGATCAATTGACGAGCGACCTGAACGGGTGTCAGCTCTCGCTATGGATGCGGCGGTTACAGGTGAGCGCCCGGATCAAGCGTGCAGTCATTTGCTCCATCGATGACGCGCATAACATTAACATACAATGCTAATTCCACGTGGTAGAAAGCAGCGTTTTCCGGATGATACCAAGGTCTTAGAACGCCTGTGCGTGACAGGGTGAGATCGCTTTTAGGCAGGCATAAAAGGAAGACGGGTTGTGGCTCGGATCATTCAAGAACGGATGATCTTGCAAATGGCGGGCTGTCGATGTTCAGGAGCTGCGGCGGCCGGATGTCCGCCGAGTGCGACAGCTGCCAACCGTGCAAAAGGTCGTGCAACTGCCGCACATCAGCCTGATTGACCTCCGCTTACAGCGGGTAGTGCGCCGGGTAATGCAGCTTCGCAACACCGGTGTCGATAGCGGCCTTGGCCACTGCGCCGGCGATTGCACCGAGCAGGCGAGCATCGAGCGCCTTGGGGAGAATGTAATCGCGCCCAAACTCAAGCTTGTCGACGTTGAACGCTCGCAGCACTTCCACAGGGGTTGGCTCTTTGGCCAATTGGCGCAGTGCTTCCACTGCCGCAATTTTCATCGCTTCGTTGATCCGGGTTGCCCGAACATCCAGGGTTCCGCGGAAGATGAACGGAAAGCCCAGAACGTTATTGACCTGGTTCGGGTAGTCGGAGCGACCGGTCGCCATGATCAAGTCATCACGCGTGGCCATGGCCAACTCGTAGCTGATTTCAGGATCGGGGTTCGAGCAGGCAAACACGATCGGCTTGGGAGCCATCGCCGCCAACGCTTCAGCCGGAAGCAGATTGGCGCCAGACAACCCCACGAACACATCGGCACCGTTCATGGCTTCCATCAACGTGCGCGGGCCACCGTCGTTAACGAATTGTGCTTTGTATTGGTTGAGGTCTTTGCGCGCCGAGTGGATGACACCGGTACGATCGACCATGTACAGATTGCTTTTTTGCGCGCCAAGGCTGAGCAGCAGGCGCATGCACGCCGTGGCTGCGGCACCGGCGCCGAGGCAGACGATTCTCGCGTTCTCCAGCGTTTTGCCCTGAATCTCCAGCGCATTGAGCATGCCGGCCGCGGTGACGATGGCGGTGCCGTGCTGGTCGTCATGGAAGACCGGGATGTTGCACTGTTCGATCAGTGCGTCCTCGATTTCAAAGCACTCAGGGGCTTTGATGTCTTCCAGATTGATCCCACCAAAGGTGTCGGCGATACGCACGACGGTGTCGATAAAAGCCTGGGAACTCTCGGCATTGACTTCGATATCGATCGAGTCGATACCGGCAAAACGCTTGAACAGCAACGCTTTGCCTTCCATGACCGGCTTACTGGCCAAGGGGCCCAGATCGCCGAGGCCCAAAATGGCCGTACCGTTTGTGATCACGGCCACCAGATTGCCTTTTCCGGTAAAGCGATAGACGTTCTCCGGGTCCTTCGCGATTTCGCGAACGGGCTCGGCTACGCCAGGGCTGTACGCCAGTGCGAGTTGGGCGGCGGTATCGGCAGGCTTGGTCAGCGCAATGCCGATTTTTCCTGGGGTCGGGAATTCATGGTAATCCAGTGCAGCCTTCTTGAAGTCGGTAGTCATGCGAGCCCCTAATTAGACGTTGATTACAATATTATGTTAACACTATTATAATACAAGGCAACGAGGTCCTGAGCCACAGACCAGGATCGAGTTGCCGGCTTGAATGCTGCTGACGAAGGGGTTTGTCAGCCAGCAGACCAACGCTATTGGCCCTAAGACTTCAGGGCGGGCCTGTATTTTTTGGCCAATAGAGCCCTCCTATGCTTGAACCCGTTTAGGCCACCTTGCGTGGCCTTTTTTTTGCGCGCTCGAGAGCCCGGCGCGCTACGCACCAAGCACGACACACTAGGACTCGGGGTTTGCTTATCGCGTCTTGGAGCCGCCCTACGCACTTCGACAATCGCGTAAGGGCGTCGACGCGGCTCATGGGGCCGGATCAGCGTTGATCCGTGTCAGGCGATCGCGGAAAAGGATGGGGGGCGTCGATTCTTTCTTTAACAGAACTCAATCTTTACTGACCTGCTCAACCTTTCTGAGGGTGGCTGTCAGAAATGTACTTCGGCAGATTTGATACCCAGCTCGCGAAGCTCATGGATCAGATCATCGAGGCGTCCAAATGACTCCACTTCCTCGTTGTCATTGACCAGAAAATAGCTTCTCCCGGCATCCTTTTTGAAAAGAATGATCCAC
This sequence comes from Pseudomonas sp. 7-41, assembly GCF_021233075.1. Lineage (NCBI taxonomy): Bacteria > Pseudomonadati > Pseudomonadota > Gammaproteobacteria > Pseudomonadales > Pseudomonadaceae > Pseudomonas > Pseudomonas sp. 7-41. The sequence goes on from NZ_CP089551.1 coordinate 4,832,241, forward strand.
TCGTGCGTGTTGGCCGGGTTGGCTATCACATGCGTGTCGAAGTGCATGCCTTCCCCGTGTTTGGTTTTGACATCTTCGCGTTTCATGCGCGGTCTCCGAGCATAGGGCTCAGCTCTCTGAGCACTGAATCTAGAGCGTCGCCGGTGTTGTACCGAGGCTAGGCCAATTGCTTTGCTATTATCATAACGTGTGAATAGTATGCACATGCCACCAGAACGAGGCTAGTCATGATTGCGATACGAGAAGCTTGGAAAGCGGGCTTGTTAGGGCGCGAGCATTGGCTTGGAAATATCGTCTCAGGGATCATCGTCGGCGTCGTGGCGCTGCCCTTGGCCATGGCATTTGCCATCGCCTCCGGCGTCAAGCCGGAACAGGGGATCTACACGGCCATTGTGGGTGGTTTGCTGGTTTCGCTGTTCGGCGGAAGCCGGCTGCAGATTGCGGGCCCCACAGGCGCATTCATCGTCATTCTGGCCAGCGTGACAGCCAAGTACGGCGTTGATGGCTTGCAGGTCGCGACAATGATGGCCGGGGCAATTTTGTTGCTGCTCGGCATCACCAAACTTGGCGCACTTATCAAGTTCATCCCTGACCCGGTGATTGTGGGATTCACCGCCGGCATCGGGGTGATCATTTGGGTCGGGCAATGGAAAGACTTTCTGGGCTTGCCGAAAATCAGTGGCGAGCACTTCCACCAGCGGCTGTGGCACCTCATCCAGGCATTCCCCAACCTTCATGTACCCACGACACTGTTGGCCCTGCTGAGCCTGGCACTGGTGATCCTCGCGCCTAAACTGCCGGGTTTAAAGCGTGTTCCCGGCCCGCTGATCGCGATGGTCGTGGTGACGGCGTTGCATGCCTATTTTCAGTTCGACGGCGTGGCCACGATCGGCAGTGCATTTGGGGGCATTCCTCAAGGCCTTCCCCAAATCGGCCTTCCAGCAATAACGCTGCCCCAGGTCATTGAGTTGATTGGCCCTGCGTTTGCAATCGCGATGCTTGGGGCTATCGAGTCACTGTTGTCGGCGATTGTCGCCGACGGGATGGCCGGCACCAAACATGACTCCAATCAGGAGTTGATCGGACAAGGCATTGCCAACCTGGTCACCCCTCTGTTCGGTGGCTTCGCTGCGACAGGGGCGATCGCTCGAACGGCCACCAACATCCGCAATGGCGGCAATAGCCCAATCGCGGGCATTGCCCACTCCCTCACGTTGATTTTGCTGATCTTCTTTCTGGCGCCGCTGGCTTCGGATATCCCGCTTTGCGCATTGGCGGCGATCTTGTTCGTGGTCGCTTACAACATGAGCGAACTGAAGCACTTCAAACGCATGGTCAAACGCGCGCCCAAAGCCGACGTTGCCATCCTGCTAATCACCTTCGGCCTGACCGTATTCAGTGACCTGACGATCGCCGTGAACATTGGGGTGATTCTTGCCATGCTGCAATTCATGCGTCGCATGGCGTCCTCTGTCGAGGTACAGCTAATGGTCGAAGATGAGCTGGAGGCAGAGTTGCGTACAAATGGACATGCACATCTTCCTCCCGGTGTTTTGGTCTACACCATCGAGGGGCCTCTGTTCTTTGGCGCCGCAGAAACCTTTGAACGTGTTTTGGCGCAAACGCACACCGATCCCAGAACGTTGATTATTCGCCTGAAGCGCGTGCCGTTCATGGACATCACGGGGTTGCAAACGCTGCTCGAAGTCATTGAGCAACTGCACAAGCGCGGCATTGTCGTAAAGCTGTGTGAAGCCAATGAGAAAGTGCTTGGCAAACTCGACCGGGCCGGGATTCTTCAGGTGCTCGGTTCACAGCATTATCATGCCGACTTCAATGGCGCACTGGTCAGTCATACCCAGATCAACGAGAGTCAGGGCGAGACGTAGGAGACAGTGAATGACGCGCGATGAGCAGGCACTTGTCGTGCCCGCTCATACAGGGATGAATTACTTGGCATTGGCCGCAATTTTGCTTTTGGTCGCGTAGGACACGCCATGCGTCTCGAGGTAGTCCCGAATCAGCTGACGAACGACCTGAGAAGGTGTCAGGTCCTGAGACGCGCAAAGCTCCTCAAGGGCTTTTTTCTTGACGGGATCAATGAGCACAGTCAGTCGTGCAGTCTTGTTTTCCATGGAATTGCCTGTCGCCTAAATCGATCAATGATAATCAAATTATAATAGCAGGGCATTCATTTGTCACCGCTTAGGTTCGCCGCTGCACTGTTCGATCCGAAAGCCCGAGCACCTTCGAAAATACATGGTGGTCACGTAGCGGGGGCGATTACCAACTCCGACGGAAATCCTTTCTCCATCATCGAATGAAGCTCAAATGCGCTGGTGATCTTGAGTTTCGTGCCTTCACCAAACAGCAGCGGTAAAGGCCTGGCCGGATCGTATGCTGTTGCTTGTAGGGTTTTGCTCGCCGGAATCATGCCCTCCCTCCTCTGCCATATGGCTAAAAAATATCGCCAACGGCAAAGAAAGCCATCCGACGATGGGCAGCTAGATCACAAGAACCCTAAAAAACCGCGAGGCCGAATGGGTGACTGGCCGCGCAAGGTTTTGGGCGAGTCGCATCATGAAAGGACTAGGCTGACATCCGGTTTGCCAACTCTCGCGGCAGAGAAGGTGAGCCGGGGAACCTCGCACGAGCGGCGCTCAATCTTGAGAGCGCAAAAGACCTCAAGACAATCGCCTTCAGGCCTCCCACCGCCCTCCCCACAACAATCAATAAAACAACCGCGGCTCCGGCGCAGCCAGCAGGCTGACCAACTTGGTCAACGCAAACCCCAACTCCGCACGGCTAGGGCCCATCAGGGCGATGCGTACCCCACGGGTGCTGGCGCTGCGCTGGGCCAGGAACTGGCTGCCACTGACCACGATCACGCCGTTGGCGCGCGCGAGGTTGGCGAACTCGTCGCTGGTCCAGGGCTCGGGCAATTCGAGCCATACATGGAAGCTGTTGGGTTGGGTGCGAATGTCGTACGAGCCCAGTAGCTGCCGCGCCAGGCGCTGGCGCTCCGCAGCTTCCTCCTGTTGCACCCGCACCAATTGCGCCCCACGGCCACTGGTGATCAGGTTGCTGGCCAATTGAGCCATCAACGGCGACGGCATCCACACACTGCTGCGCACCATGGACGACAGCCGCGATAGGGTTTGCGGCGGCGCGTACAGGTAACCGATGCGCAGGGCCGGTAGCAAGCTCTTGGACAGGCTGGTCAGGTATACCGAGCGCTCCGGGGCATAGGCCGACAACGGCTTGTGCGCGGGGCGTGTCTCAAGAAAGCCGTAGATATCATCATCGATGATGTACAGATCAAACTCGCGGGCGATCTCGGCGATTTCCAGGCGACGCGATTCGGGCATGATCGAGTTGGTGGGGTTCTGGTGCGTGGCCACCGTCACCAGCAGCGTGGGCCGGTGCTCAATGCACGCAGCACGCAGCGCCGCCGGCACCAGGCCGTACTCATCGACCTGCACCCCGTGCAGGCGACGACCCAGACTGTGGGCCAGGGAGATGATCCCCGGATAGCAATATTCCTCACACAGAATCATATCGCCGACGCTGGACAGGCCGCCGATGGCCACCAGCAAGCCGTGTTGGGCACCGGCGGTCAACACGATCTGTTGGGCGTTGGCGTCCGGCAGGCAGCGCTGCACCCACAACGCGCCGGCCTCCTTATGCACGGAATGGCCGCCGTCGGTGACGTAATCCAGGATCGATCCCAACTCCGGCGCCTGCGCCAACTCCTCGATTGCTCCTCGCAGCCAGTCGCTCATGCCGGCGTCGCAGGGCTTGATGATCGACAGGTCTATCTGCCCGGTATCTACCTTGGAGGCAACGCCGAGTCTGGCCACCGGCGCCAAGACAGCGCGGGTCGGCAGCACGAATGTGCCCCGTCCCACTTCCCCGATCACCAGGCCGCGCTTGGCCGCCTCGTCGTAGGAGCGGCCTATGGTGCCCGGCGTCACTTTCAACGCCTCAGCCAGTTCCTTGAGGGTGGGCAGGCGCTCGCCCGCGGCCAAGTGCCCGGAAGCGATGTCACGCGCCAGTGCGTCGGCGATCATCAAGTAAACCGGCTGGCCATGGCCGCTGTATTCAGGAACCCACATAGGAACGACACCAGAAACAACTGAAGCGCGAAATCCTACCATGAAATTTTTCATAAGCGTAATCGCACAACAATCGACTCAATATTAGTCGATTCAAAACATTACACCGATCAAATACATGTCATTAATTTTCTACCGAAACACAAGACTTCAGCCGTCACCGCAAGGCAACGCGACCGAATTTTGCACGGAGCATCTGCGCCATAGCGGAGGGAAAGTGCAGTCCGGCAGCAGCTGCTGCAGATTTTATTTCCAATTAAAATCAATAAAATCATTAGGTTATGATCAGTCAAGCGAAACAATGTCAATTTAGGTATCAAAAACATATTGAGTCGATTTATTTCAAGGAATTAGAATGATTGCATCGATTCAATATTTTTTACCCATCCACATCAAAATATGGAACTTCACCTGAAATGGAAAGCGCAAACCTCAAGACCGCAGTCGACGCTGCCACAGCCGCGCCGACCACCTTTACGAAGTCCTTTCCTGATCGCCACATTGACTAAACAGGTACCACCATGGAATTACTCGGATCGTTCTGGGCCCAGCACTGGATACTGGCCATCATGCTGCTGGGCACAATCGCTTTTGTCGCCGGCTTCGTAGACAGCATTGCCGGAGGGGGCGGGCTGTTCCTAGTGCCTGGTTTCCTGCTGGTGGGGCTGCCGCCGCAGGTAGCGCTGGGCCAGGAAAAGCTGGTCAGCACCCTAGGCACTCTGGCCGCCATCCGCAACTTCTTCGCCAACAGCAAGATGGTGTGGAAAGTGGCGCTGGTGGGCGTGCCGTTCGCGCTGCTGGGCGCTTACATGGGCGCCCACCTGATCGTGTCGATTTCCCCGGAAACCGTGGGCAAGATCATCCTGGCGCTTATCCCTCTTGGCATCTTGATCTTTCTCACGCCCAAGGACCGGCCGGTACAAGAGCACACACTCAGCAACCGCATGCTCTTCACCGTAGTGCCCCTGACCTGCTTGGTCATCGGTTTCTACGACGGCTTTTTCGGGCCGGGCACTGGCAGCATGTTCATCATCGCCTTCCACTACCTGCTGAAGATGGACCTGGTGTCCAGCTCGGCCAACTCGAAAAGCTTCAACTTCGCCTCCAACATTGGCGCGCTGGTCGCCTTCATTGTGGCCGGTAAGGTGGTGTACCTGCTGGCCCTGCCACTAGTGGCCTGCAACATCCTGGGCAACCACATAGGCAGCGCCCTGGCCATCCGTAAAGGCAACGATGTTGTGCGCAAGGTGCTGGTGCTTTCGATGCTTTGCCTGTTCGCCAGCCTTGGCGTGAAGTACCTGGCTTGATTCAACCCTCAAGGAGAACCTGATGAAAACTGCATTTGTGACCGGCGCTTCGGCTGGCTTCGGCAAGGCCATCTGCCGCGCATTGATCGCTGACAATTACCGCGTGATCGGCGGCGCCCGCCGCGCAGATAAATTGGCGGAACTGAAGCGCGAACTGGGCGAGCACTTCATTGCCCTGCCCCTGGACGTGACAGACGCCGCCTCGCTGGACGCGGCTTGCGAATCGATTCGCGACTCGTCGCTGCACATCGACCTGCTGGTGAACAACGCCGGCCTGGCACTGGGTATCGACCGCGCCCAGAGCGCCGATGCCAAGAACTGGGAACGCATGATCGCCACGAACGTCACCGGCCTGGCCATGGTCACCCACAAGCTGCTGCCGGCCATGGTGGAAGCTAACAACGGGCTGATCATCAACATCGGCTCCATTGCCGGCACGTATCCCTACCCGGGCGGCAACGTATATGGCGCCAGCAAGGCCTTCGTTAAACAGTTCAGCCTGAACCTGCGCGCAGACCTCGCAGGCACCAGGGTACGGGTCAGCAACATCGAGCCGGGGCTGTGCTCGGGCACGGAATTTTCACTGGTACGCCTGGCCGGTGACCAGGACGCGGTGAACGCGCTGTACCGCGACGTGGAGGCAATCCGCCCTGAGGATCTGGCCAACACAGTAGTGTGGATCGCAGGCCAGCCGCCGCACGTGAACATCAACTCGGTGGAAATCATGCCGGTAGCCCAGAGTTACGCCGCGCTGAACATCGCCCGCAACCTGTAGCCCGGGCATGCCGGTGGCTGGCACCAGGGCAGGGATTTATGCCGGGCCAAGCGTTCCAAGCGTTGCTATAACGCGCCACTACCCATGAAGGAGTCTTATGGATACCGCGCGACACCGCCAATACCCTGCTCACTTTCCGGTAGTCGCCCGTGAATGCAGCTTTACCTAGGCCGTGGCCAGGTGAAACGACTGCAGTGACTTTCATGGGGCTTACCTCTGAATCGAAGGATCAGAGACGCATTCATGCTGTTCACGCTGTGCGCTTTGATCGCCCTGGCGAAATCCAAGGCAAAAAAGCCTGCATCGCTGCAGGCTTTTCTCTATCTGGCTCCACGACCTGGACTCGAACAGAAAAATAAACATTTGTTCTACAATGAAATTATTCTGTTTTTTAGTCTATACATCCCTACGATCATCCTGATCCAGCCCGTATTTTATTGGAGTTCTTTCGATATCCCTGGATCAGGAAAAAACATTCGAGTTTCCGCTCTTTTTGAGACAACGCGAGCATCTGAGTCATCTCGCTGCCAACCGCCGCCCAATGCTTTGAACGTGGCCACTGCAGCGCGAGCCGATTCAGTTTGTGCCTGGGCTCTGCCATCAGATGCAGCTAGGAGATGTTCATCGGCATCCAGCACTTCGATCAAGCTGACCACGCCTTTTTCATAGGCGGCAAACGATGTCGCTCTGGCTTTCGCATACGCCGACTCGCCCTGGGCGAGCTGGGTCGATTGTTGCTCGCGGTTGATCCGTGCCGAAACAGCGCTTTCCACATCTTCGCAGGCCCGCAGAACGGACTGGCGGTAAGCGGCCAAGGCTTCGGCTTCCTGGCCCTTTGCCAAATCAATCTGGGCGTTGATGCGGCCAAAATCGAACAGCCGCCAGCGTAATCCCAGTGCCGCCGAAGCCTGACTGGCGCCGTTGCTGAACAGGTTCGCGCTGGATACCGATGTAGCACTGCCGAGCAGCGCTGCCACAGACAGTTTGGGGTAGTACTCGGACATGGCTTCGCCGATACGCGCGCTGGATGCCGCAAGACGGCGCTCCGCGACGATCAAGTCTGGACGCCGACGCAGCAGGTCGGCAGGAGCGCCCATGTCCGAGAGGCCTGGCACCTCAGGGATGGGCGCCAGCTTAGTCAACTGCGCGCTGTAAGTGCCGGGCGCCTTGCCCAACATGACATCCAGCGCATTCATTGCCGTGTCAATGCCTGCTTGCAGTACCGGCACGGTGGCCTGCGCTTGGCTCAGCGCGCCTTGGGCCTGGTTCAACTGCAGTTCAGCCGCCAGGCCTTTTGCGTAAAGATGTTCGATGGTGGTGAGCAGTTGTTGTCGTGTGTCGACTTGCCGCCGGGCAATTTCCAGGCGTGCTTGCAGGCCACGGATGCTGATGTAAAGGTCGGCTGTTTGCGCGACCACTGCCAGGCGTGTGGCAATCGCTCCGGCTTGCGAGGCCTGATAATCGGCGAAGGCCGCTTCTTTACCTCGGCGCAGCCCGCCAAACACATCCAGCTCCCAGGCGGCATTCAAGTTCGCCTCATAGGCACTGCCGTAGCGATTATAGGAAGGGGCTGAATTCAGCACTTGGCCCAACGGCGTCTCCAATGACTGACGGGCTCGGGCCGCTTGACCGTTGACGGTAGCCGACGGCAGGAGGGCTGCGTTAGCTGCGCCCAAACCGGCGCGAGCCTGCTCGATCCTTGCGCTTGCCTGGGCTAAATCGAGGTTCTGTTCAAGTGCTCGATTTATCAGTTGACTGAGTATCGGGTCATTAAATGCATTCCACCAAGCAGCGAGATCGGCATTTGCGGCGTCCACTTGTCGTGCCTTGGACGTTTGCGCCGAGAAATGCTCGGGCAATTCCACACTGGGTTTTGAGTAGTCGGGGCCCACTGCGCAACCTGCAACCATACCCAAACACAGTAAGACGGCGAAACGAAGAGGAGGATGCATGGGGTACCTGCGAAAAGGTCGATTTGTGACGATATTACAATTTGGTCACAAGTTGTCAACCACCGTTGGGATGAGTAAGCTGCTCGCATGAATCAGCCATCAGTTTCTTCGCCCAGCGCCCGTGGCCCAGCCGATCACGACATTCGAGACCAGATTGTTGCGGCGGCCAACGAACATTTCAGTCAATACGGTTATGGCAAAACAACGGTTTCTGACCTAGCCAAGGCCATCGGCTTTTCCAAGGCTTACATCTACAAATTTTTTGAATCCAAGCAGGCGATTGGTGAAGCAATCTGTACAAATTGCCTGACTGAAATCGTTACGGCAGTGGAGCAAGCCATCAATGTAGACGGCATCTCGCCGACCGAACGTTTTCGGCGCCTGGTCAAAACCTTAATCGCTACAGGTGTGAGCCTGTTCTTTAACGACCGTAAACTCTACGATATCGCAGCGTTCTCCGCGTCGGAGCGATGGCCCAGTTCACAAGTCTATGACGCTCGGATCAAGAGCTTCGTGTTGCAAATCGTGCGTGAGGGGCGAGAGCTCGGCGAGTTTGAACGCAAGACTCCGCTGGACGAGACGGTAGAGGCGATTCATCTCGCTCTGCGGCCCTTCATCAATCCTCTGCTACTGCAGTACAACCTCGATTTTGTTGAAGAAGCCCCTTCTCTCATCTCCAATCTGGTTCTGCGCAGCCTGATGCCTTAAACCTCTGCTGACGGATGCGCTGCGCATCCGTATCAGCGTGTGCGCCTGAAAAAACTAGCTATCGAGCCTCTTTGCTTTGCTCCGATCAAGTGGGCGACGTTCATTCATCTCGGCAGTGACTATTGACAGAAATGGTCACTTGAATAAGCATGGTGCATCCGCTACCGAGAGGTCTTTATGATCCAGCGCCACCGCATGTCACTCATTTTCATTGTCTTGTTGCCGTTTGCCCTAGCGGCCTGCAACGAGGCCACGCCCGCCGATCCTCGCCTTCAAGTGCCCTTGGTACGCATCGGCGTGGTTCAACCCTCCGCGCCTGCAGCACGGGTATTCACCGGTATCGTCGCGGCTCGAGTTCAGAGCGATCTCGGTTTTCGGGTGCCAGGGAAAGTCTTGGAGCGCTTGGTGGACTCTGGGCAGAGTGTCAAACGTGGGCAGCCACTCATGCGTATCGATGCCAACGACCTGACGCTGACCGCGAGGGCGCAGCAGGAAGCGGTGCTGGCCGCTATGGCCCGAGCCCGGCAGACCTCCGATGATGAGCTTCGCTACCGTGATTTGGTGTCCGTCGGTGCGGTATCTGCCTCAGCTTACGCAGGGATCAAAGCGGCTGCCGACTCGGCGAAAGCTCAGCTAAACGCTGCCCAGGCTCAGGCTGATGTGGCGAAAAACGCGACCGGTTATTCGACGTTGGTGGCGGATGCTGACGGGGTGGTAGTGGATACCTTGGCGGAGCCGGGACAGGTAGTTGGCGCAGGACAGAGGGTGGTACGCGTTGCCCATTCAGGGCAGCGCGAGGCCGTGATCCAGTTACCCGAGACGCTACGTCCTGCGCTGGGCTCGGCGGCGACGGTTGAGCTCTACGGGCAGAACCAGCGTGCAGGCAGCGCCCGTTTACGTCAGCTGTCCGACTCTGCGGACCAACAGACCCGAACGTATGAAGCGCGTTATGTGCTGGAGGGGGCGCTCTCCAACGCCACCCTGGGTTCGACTATCTCAGTGTCTATCGCTGACACGGATGTTGCTGATGCCAAGGAATTACAGGTGCCCATAGGGGCCCTCTACGACGCGGGTAAAGGCCCGGGTGTCTGGGTGGTTGAGGGAGAACCGGAGCATGTGGTGTGGCGCCCGATCAAGGTTCGCAGCTTGAATAACGAGGCCAGTGTGCGCGTGACGGGTGATCTCCAGGTGGGTGATCGTGTCGTCGCATTGGGTGCACACCTATTGAATGAGGGAGAGAAAGTCAGGACTGAACTTGCCGGTGCCACGCAAAAAACGGTGGTTGAGGTGAGTCGATGAGCGGCTTCAATCTTTCGGCGCTGGCAGTACGCGAGCGCTCAATCACCCTGTTTTTGATCCTGCTGATTTCTGTGGGTGGGTTGTACGCCTTCTTCAAACTGGGGCGTGCGGAAGACCCGGCATTCACCATTAAACAAATGACGGTGGTCACAGCCTGGCCTGGAGCGACGGCCCAGGAGATGCAGGACCAGGTGGTAGAAAAGCTGGAAAAACGCATGCAGGAACTGCGTTGGTACGATAGGACCGAGACCTTTACCCGGCCCGGCTTGGCATTCACCACGGTTTATCTGCTCGATAGCACGCCACCCTCAGCCGTCCAGGAGGAGTTTTACCAGGCGCGCAAGAAAGTCCTGGATGAGCAGAAGGGGTTGCCGTCTGGGGTGATCGGCCCGATGGTCAATGATGAGTATTCCGATGTCACCTTCGCGCTCTATGCGCTCAAGGCCAAGGGCGAGCCGCAACGTCTGTTGGTGCGCGAAGCCGAGAGCTTGCGCCAGCGTTTGCTGCATGTAGCGGGTGTGAAGAAGGTCAACATCATCGGTGAACAGGCCGAGCGCGTTTTTGTCGAGCTGTCCTACGAGCGCCTGGCGACGCTGGGCATTTCTGCACGAGACATCTTCAGTGCGTTGAACACGCAAAACATGATAACGCCGGCCGGTTCGGTAGAAGCGAAGGGGCCCCAGGTTTTCATCCGCCTGGATGGCGCGTTTGATGACCTGCAGAAGATTCGCAATACCCCGCTGACAGTGCAGGGCAGAACCCTCAAGTTGTCCGACGTGGCTGAGGTCAAGCGCGGTTATGAGGACCCCGCGACATTCCTGGTACGCAACAACGGCGAGCCAGCACTGTTGCTCGGCGTGGTCATGCGCGATGGCTGGAACGGTCTGGATTTGGGGAAGTCGCTGGACGCTGAGGCAACAGCGATCAATGAGCAGATGCCTTTGGGCATGAGCCTGACCAAGGTCACGGATCAGGCGGTGAATATTGACGCATCCGTCAACGAGTTCATGGTGAAGTTTTTTGCTGCCTTGGGCGTGGTGCTGCTGGTGTGTTTTCTCAGCATGGGCTGGCGTGTCGGCGTTGTGGTTGCCGCAGCGGTGCCGCTGACCCTGGCGGCCGTGTTCATTGTCATGGCGGCCACGGGCAAAGACTTCGATCGAATTACCCTGGGCTCGTTGATTCTGGCGCTGGGACTGCTGGTGGACGATGCCATCATTGCCATTGAAATGATGGTGGTGAAGATGGAGGAAGGCTACGACCGAATCAAGGCCTCCGCTTATGCCTGGAGCCACACGGCCGCGCCGATGTTGTCGGGGACGTTGGTGACGGCGATCGGCTTTATGCCCAACGGTTTTGCCAAGTCGACCGCTGGTGAGTACACCGCGAACATGTTCTGGATCGTTGGCATTGCGCTGATCACTTCCTGGGTGGTGGCCGTGGTGTTTACCCCTTACCTGGGCGTCAAACTGCTGCCGCAGATCAAGGTGCCTGAAGGTGGGCATACGGCGATTTACGGTACACCGAACTACCAGCGTTTCAGGCGCCTGCTGGGCAGTGTGATCCGCCGCAATGGCCTGGTGGCGACATCCGTCGTGGGCTTGTTTGTTGTTGCGATTATGGGCATGGGCGTGGTCAAGAAGCAGTTCTTTCCAACATCCGACCGACCTGAGGTGCTGGTTGAGGTGCAGATGCCTTACGGCACCTCTATCGAACAGACTGATATGGCGGCGGCCAAGGTCGAGGCGTGGTTGACTCAGCAGCCGGAAGCCAAGATCGTCACCGCTTACATTGGCCAGGGCGCGCCGCGCTTCTATTTGGCGATGGCCCCTGAGCTACCCGATCCATCCTTCGCAAAAATCGTCGTCCTGACGGCGAATCAGCAAGAGCGTGAGGCGCTCAAGATTCGGCTCAGGCAAGCCACGACCGATGGTTTGGCGCCCGAAGCCCGCGTGCGGGTGACGCAGTTGGTATTCGGTCCTTACTCACCGTATCCGGTGGCCTTTCGGGTGATGGGCGCCGACCCCGCAGTGTTGCGGGATATCGCCGCGCAGGTGCGTGAGGTCATGACCGCCAGCCCCATGATGAGGACCGTCAACACCGACTTGGGCGAGCGCGTGCCGGCACTTCATCTCACGCTGGATCAGGATCGCCTGCAAGCATTCGGCTTGACCTCGACCGATGTCGCGCAACAGCTGCAATTTCTGCTCACGGGGGTGCCTGTCACCGAGGTGCGTGAGGACATTCGTTCGGTTCAGGTGGTCGCTCGCTCCGCTGGTGAGACGCGTCTTGATCCATCGAAAATTGCCGCCTTCACGCTGACCGGCGCCCAAGGCCAGCGCGTGTCGCTGTCCCAGGTAGGAGCGGTAGATGTGCACATGGAGGAGCCCATCCTGCGGCGGCGCGATCGGACGCCGACCATCACCGTGCGCGGTGACGTGGCTGAAGGTCTTCAGCCTCCCGATGTCTCCAACGCCTTGATAACGCAGCTGCAGCCCATCATCGAAAAACTGCCGGCGGGCTACCGCATTGAGTTTGCCGGCTCGATCGAAGAGTCGGGTAAAGCGAACAAGGCATTGCTGCCGTTGTTCCCGATCATGATTGCGCTGATGTTGCTGACCATCATCATTCAGGTGCGCTCGATGTCGGCAATGATGATGGTGTTCGCCACCGCGCCTTTGGGCCTGATTGGTGTGGTGCCAATTCTGCTGTTGTTCCAGCAGCCGTTCGGGATCAACGCCTTGGTGGGATTGATTGCCTTGTCAGGGATTCTGATGCGCAACACGCTGATCCTCATTGGCCAGATCCACTCTAATAAGCAAGCCGGTCTGTCGCCTTATGACGCAGTGGTCGAAGCCACTGTGCAGCGTGCACGGCCAGTGATTCTCACGGCGTTGGCGGCGATGCTGGCGTTCATTCCGCTGACCCATTCGGTGTTCTGGGGAACGCTGGCGTACACCCTGATTGGCGGTACGTTTGCCGGCACAGTACTGACCTTGGTGTTCCTGCCAGCGATGTACACCCTCTGGTTCAAGATCAAGCCTGAGCCCGCGCATGAGCTTGCAGCGAACACTCATGTTGCTTGATACCTGCGGGCCTGGGCTGCGGCACCATCATCTGCATCGCTGTGACCGTGCGAGCCGCCGGACGCTAATCAAACTTTGGGAGAACCACCACGGTGTGGCGTAGCCTTAAAGGTTCTGGCTACCGGGGTTGCTGTCAACGACAGCGCTCTGCCCGACCTTTTCTACGCCTGGGGAGAATTCGGCTCAAGGCTCGAATTGTTGGGCGCTCTGCGGCTGCGGATGAAATTATCCACCGATGGAAATCAGAAGCGCAGCTCGCTGGAGCGTACAAACACGTGCAGCGACAGCAAGACCGTCAGCCGGGTAAGCGCGCGGCCTTTATAGGTGTCGATCCGTTCCCGCAATTCAGGCAAGCGCGATAAGGGTTCTACCCTTGAAATGGCTGGCACCCACCGGGGTCCGACAGAACGCCAAAACGAAAAAACCCGCCAGAAGGCGGGTTTTTCGGGGTGTTCAGAGATTTTGAAAGCTTTCTCTGAAACCTTGTCTGGCTCCACGACCTGGACTCGAACCAGGGACCCAATGATTAACAGTCATTTGCTCTACCAACTGAGCTATCGCGGAATTCACCGTATGTTACTGATTAAAAAGGACAAGTCAAGCACTACCTGGCATTGCCGAACGCAATCGGATAACCCGTTCGGCTTTTACCCTGCGTGGGCCATTTCCTTGGCCAGGTCCAGCCAGGCGCGCGCTGCGGGTGGCAGGTGGGCGCTGGCGCGCCAGGCCAGGGCGATGTGCCAGTCGGTGTGGGGTTCGTCCAAGGGGATCAGGGCGATGCCGGCGTGCTGGTGCTTGTGCGCGAGCATGCGTGGCAGGAAGGCGACGCCCAGCCCTGCCGCCACCAGGTCGACGATGAAGTCGATCTGCCCACTACGGGCGGTGACGCGGGGCGTCACGCCCTTGCGTTCGCAGGCGGCGAGGATTAATGCGTTCAGGGCAAAACCGGCTTCGAACAGAATGAACGGTGAATCCGCGAGGTCGGTGAAGTCGATGCGCTTGCGCCGCGCGAGCGCATGGCTCATGGGCAGCACGGCCATCAGCGGCTCATTGCGCACGGGCTGGTAGTCGAAGCCATCGTCTACCGGCAGCAACAGGGCCGCCAGGTCGACCTCCCCGGCTTCCAGGCATTCATGCAGTTTTTTGCTGCCGTGCTCGGTGAGTTCGATATCGATGTCCGGGTAGCGGTTGCGGTAGGTGGCGAACATAGACGCGAACAACACGCCGCATCCCACCGGCGGCAGGCCGATGCGCAGCACGCCGCGCTTGAGGTCGCGCAGGTCGTTGATCTCGGCGACCAGATCGCTGCGTTCGGCGAGCAGCACCAGGGCGCGACGGTAGGCAATTTCGCCTGCGGCGGTAAGTTCGTTCTTGTGTCCAAGACGATTAAGCAGCGGCGCGCCCAGTTCTTCTTCCAGGGTCTTGACGGCCTTGCTCACCGTCGACTGGGTCAGCGACACCACCTGCGCCGCCTGGGAAAACCCGCCCTGGCGCACCACCTCAACGAAGACACGCAGTGTTCTCAGGTTCATCGGTATTCCTTTTTCGACTGGGCACTAACGATAAAAGTTGTTTTTATCATGCCAGAAGTTTGCTTACCGTAACCCCCCTTTGCCCTGTGGAGTCACTGCTCATGATCATTTCGTCGGCATCCGATTACCGTGCCGCCGCCAAGCGCAAGCTGCCGCGCTTCCTGTTCGACTACATCGACGGTGGCGCCTACGCCGAACACACGATGCGTGCCAACAGTTCGGACCTGGCCGAGATCAGCCTGCGCCAACGCATTCTGCGCAACGTGGATAGCCTGAGCTTGAAGACCACGCTGTTCGGTCAGGAACATGCCATGCCGATCATCCTCAGCCCCGTTGGCTTGACCGGTATGTACGCACGGCGCGGCGAGGTGCAGGCGGCCAAGGCGGCGGCCAACAAGGGGATTCCCTTCTGTCTGTCGACGGTGTCGGTGTGTTCGATCGAGGAAGTGGCGTCGCAAAGCGCGCAGTCGATCTGGTTCCAGCTCTATGTGCTCAAGGACCGCGGCTTTATGCGTAACGCGCTGGAACGGGCGCAGGCCGCCGGGGTGACGACGCTGGTGTTCACCGTCGATATGCCGACGCCGGGCGCGCGTTACCGTGATGCACACTCGGGCATGTCCGGGCCGTATGCCTCGGCGCGCCGGATGCTGCAGGCCGTCACCAAGCCACAATGGGCCTGGGATGTCGGCGTGCTGGGCCGCCCGCACGACCTGGGCAATATCTCCAAGTACCTGGGCAAGCCCACCACCCTCGAAGATTACGTCGGTTGGCTGGCCAACAACTTCGACCCGTCGATCAGTTGGAAAGACTTGGAGTGGATACGCGAGTTCTGGAAAGGCCCGATGATCATCAAGGGCATCCTCGACCCGCAGGACGCCAAGGACGCAGTGAGCTTCGGCGCCGATGGCATCGTGGTCTCCAACCATGGCGGCCGCCAGTTGGACGGCGTGCTCTCCACCGCCAAGGCACTGCCGCCCATTGCCCAGGCAGTCGGCGATGACCTGACGGTGCTGGTGGACTCCGGCATCCGCTCCGGGCTCGACGTGGTACGCATGCTCGCCCTGGGCGCCAAGGCATGCCTGTTGGGACGTTCGACCGCCTATGCGTTGGCCGCCGATGGCCAGCACGGGGTGGAAAACCTGTTGGATATCTTCGCCAAGGAAATGCGTGTGGCCATGACGCTGACCGGCGTGACGTCGATCGAGCAGATCGACGCCACCACGCTGGTTCAGTACGGCGGGTAAAACCGCCGTCACCTGCCAAATAACTGACATCCTTTCGCCATGGCTGTTTTTTACCCCATAAACAGCCTTTGATTTATAAGGATTTTATTAAAAATAAAACAAAGTGGCATGAATCTCGCTCTAGCCCTTTCAAGCAGGTTAAGCGATGACAAGACGTGTGGCAGTGCCCAAGGGTTATAACCCCTGGCAAAGCGGTTTAAACTGTTTCCAATGTTTTACGGAACTGAAGGAACAGTAAGACGCTTGGCACTCGCCACTCTCATCGAGCCTGTAAGACAGCTAAGTGCTTAGAGGCCGACTGCTTATGAAAAACCCGCCCCAGCTCCACGCAATTGACTTCGACAGTGCCAAATTGCAACGCCTGGGCTTTAGTCAGTCATCCCCTCTCTCGCACCGCCCCACCACGGTTGCTCAACTGCGCCAACAACTGGGCCTGCAACTGCAGACCAGCCTGGAACCCCAATGCATCCTCGGTCTGTTCTTTCGCGAGATCCAGCGCCTGGTGCCCCTGGACGCTCTGCACTACAGCCATCAGGCCAGTGACCTGCGCCTGGAATTCGGCCATCGCGGCCATCATTCGGTGAGCTACGCCTTGAGCCATGAAGGCGAACATCTGGGCGAGCTGGTATTCCGTCGCAACCAACGTTTGATGGAAGAAGAACTGAGTCAACTCGAATCACTGCTGGCCACCCTGCTCTACCCGATGCGTAACGCCCTGCTCTATCGCGCCGCGACCCGCAGCGCCCTGCGTGACCCGTTGACCGAAACCGGCAACCGCATCGCCATGGACCAGACCCTGCAGCGGGAAATCGACATGGCGCGGCGACACTCGACCCCGTTGTCCCTGCTGATGCTCGACATCGATCACTTCAAACGCATCAACGACACTCACGGCCACGCGGCCGGCGACAAGGTACTGCGCGCCGTGGCTGCGTCGATCAAGGGCCAGTTGCGCAATGTGGACATGGTGTTCCGCTTTGGCGGGGAAGAATTCCTGATCCTGCTCTCCAACACCGGCCGGGATGCGGCGGCGGTCGTCGGCGAGCGCCTGCGCCAGGCGACACAGGCCCAGGAATATTGGGCGGATGACATACGCATCGATCTGACGGTGAGCCTGGGCTGCTCGACGTTGTTGCCTGCCGAGTCTGCCGAAAGCCTGTTGCGTCGGGCCGACAGCGCCTTGTATGTGGCCAAGCGCGAAGGTCGCAACCGCTTGGCAATGGCGGGGTAAACCCCCGCCACGCGTTTCACATCACGCTTCGCTGGCGACGCGCACCAGGCGCTCGCGAACAGGTGCTGCCGCCGGTTTGTCTTTCTCCAGGCGCATGCAGTTTTCCAGGAACAGGTACATGTAGTTGTAGCTCTTGCACACGGCCTGGCGCAGCTCTGCCTGCAGTTGTCGGCTGGGGTTCGTACCGGCCAGGGTGCAGACGATTTCCAGCGCTTCCCAAGGGTGGGCATCGTCGTACTGAGCATGCATCTTCAGCCACTTCATCGCGCGCTTGCGGTCTTCCTCGGGGAAGGCTGCCGCATAAACGCCGGTGGAGCACACCAACGCGGACCACTCCCCCGTCGCGCCCTCGATGGCGTAGTTGGTGGCGGCGATCGCAACGATCAACGAATCGGCCGAACTGGTGTGCCAGCACCAATGGCTCAGTGCATGCAATTCCGGGGGTACGTTCTGTGCTTGCAGGTCTTCGAGGCTGACGCCGTGGGCGCGGGCCCAATGCAGCCAGTAATCGGCGTGGTTCAATTCCACCCGAATATTGCGCATCAGCCAACGCCGCGCCATATCCTCGCCAGGATGACGGGCAAACTTGGTCTTGGTGAGGTTCTGTGCCATATACAAGGCAAACTGTTCGACCACCGGCCAGCCACCGATCAGGTATTGGCGCATGGTCTTGGCGCTCAGCGTGTTATCACGCATGCGCTGATACAGTTCGTGTTCGACAACTCGGCGCTTGCTCTCGCTACAGTCCTGGATCAATTGCTGAGCCCAGGTGGGGTAACTCGAGGCTTCCATAAGCGGGCCGGTTCGGTTGAAGGTGTCGATCACTGTAAGGCTCCTTTTTAAGTGTGATTGTACAGACCAGCAAATGTTTCAGCGGAATGTGCCGGGCGCCTTGAATAACAGAGGCTGCGGCCGCACAGGTCGACACTGCAAACTATCAAAGGTAAACAATTGCGGGCGTTCAATCACATAGCCCTGAGCGTAATCCACACCAATCTCAAGCAATGCCTGTTCGATGTGCGGCGTTTCAACAAACTCAGCAATTGTGCGCTTACCCATGACGTGGCCGATGTGGTTGATCACTTCGACCATGGCGCGGTTAATCGGGTCGTCCAGCATATCCTTTACGAAACTTCCATCGATCTTCAGGAAGTCTACAGGTAAATGTTTCAGATAAGCGAATGAGGACATTCCGGCGCAGAAGTCATCCAGTGAGAAATGGCAACCTAAGGCTTTGAGTTCATTAATAAAGCGAATCGCACTGCCCAAATTGGCAATAGCGCAGGTCTCAGTTATTTCAAAACAAATCATTTCTGGCGGAACACTGTAAGCCGCGAACTTCTCGCGTAAAAAACCGAGAAAAGCGTCATCACCAATCGTTATGCCTGACAGATTAATCGCACACATTGCCATGGGCCGGCCCGGACGCTCATGCATGCAACGGGCAATCAGGTTGAACACGTTGTCCACCACCCAGCGATCCAGGGAACTCATCAACCCGTAACGTTCAGCGGCCGGAATGAAACTGTCGGGCAGAATGATGCGGCCGGCCTCGTCATGCAGGCGCAGGAGGATTTCAATGTGCCCATTGTCGGCGTCGGTGTGCCCCAGGGGCGCGATTTCCTGGGAGTACAGGCAAAAACGGTTTTCTTCCAGGGCCATGTGCAGGCGCTGCACCCAGGCCATCTCGCCAAAGCGCAAGGACAGCTCGGAGTCGTCCGCGTGGTAGACCTGCACGCGGTTGCGGCCCTTTTCCTTGGCCATATAGCAGGCCATGTCGGCGGCGCGCAGCGACGTTTCCAGGGTGGTCGGCACCTGGGAGATATGCACCAGGCCAATGCTGACGGTGGTCATGAACGGCCGGCCCTTCCACACGAAATGCAGGTTCTGCACCGTGTGGCGCAGGCTTTCGGCGATTTTTTCCGCCACCGACGCCGGGCAGTTCTCCAACAGGATACCGAACTCGTCGCCCCCCAGTCGTGCCAGGGTGTCACCTTCACGCAGATCCGATTGCAGCAGTGCGCAGATATGCCGCAACAGCTCGTCGCCTGCCGCATGGCCGCAGGTGTCGTTGACCAGCTTGAACTGGTCCAGGTCGAGGAACATCAAGGCATGCCGCCCGCTGTGCTCACGCGCGACCTGTTGCAGCACCTGTTCCAGGCGGAACTCGAACTCGCGACGGTTGGCCAGGCCGGTCAACGCGTCATGGGTCGCTTGCCACGACAGGTTGGCGATGTACTGACGTTCCTGGGTCATGTCGTGCAGCACCAGCACCGCGCCGCTGACTTTGCCGGCGCTGCGGATCGGCGCGCCCACCAGGGTCACCGAAACGGTGCTGCCGTCCAGGCGCTGGATGGTTTTGGAGTGTTCGCTGCCGCCGCTCAAGCGGCCCTTGGTGATGTGCTCGATCAGCGCAAAACCATCGGGCTGAGCATTTTCATCCAGCAGGTTGAACAGTGCCGCCAGGGGCAGGCCCTGGGCATGGGCCGACGTCCAGCGCGTCAGGGCCTCGGCGGCCGGGTTCATGTAGGCAATGGCGCCATCGACATCGGTGGTGATCACCCCATCGCCGATCGACTCCAGGGTGATCTGTGCCCGCTCCTTCTCCACTTGCAGGGCATCGGCGAACGCGTGCCGCTGCGCCAACAACTTGTGGGTACGCAGCAGCGCCAGGGCGATCAGGCACAAGGCCGTGGCCAGGTTGGTGATCAGCAACAGCCGCAGGACGACGCGCGAGCCTTCACCCAAGGCATCGCTGAACGCCTTGGCCGCCGGCGTCACGCCGTCGTTGATGGCAAAGATATGCGCCTTCCATTGCCGCACATCGTCGTCATGGACCTGACCCGCGGTGATCGCCCGGTGCATCGACCGGGCCAAATCATCCAGCTGGACCAGATAGCCATCGCCCACGGTCCACAGTTCGATGGCTTTTTCCAGGTAGCTGAAATGGCGAAAGTTGAGGTACAGCCAGATCACGCTGGAGACGTCGTCCGGGTGGTTGCCACCCTTGATGATCCCCTCGCGCGCCGCCTTGAGGTCGGGGGCAGGACGGTCCAGGGCGACACGCAGTTCATGCCCGCCCTGGGGCACGGCAATGGCTTGCTGGTATTTGAGGTAGGTGGCTTCGTCGCGATTATCGGCGTACAGCGTCAGATAGTAGATGGCGTCTTTCTGGCCCTTGGACCACAGGCTTTCGCCGCCCACATAGACGCGCACCGCTGAAAGCACATACAGACTGACACAGCCTAATAATGCCTGGAACAATACGACGGCAATAAAGGGCCAGACAATGCCCAACAACCTTGGCGTTCCGAGAGTCCGCTTCTGCTTCATGAAGTCCCTTGCACATGCACAGCTGAATACGCACGCGAACATCCGCTCCTAATAGCACAGCGTAGGCTAAATCAACGCACTTGTTGCAAGTGCCCGTAAAGTTTGGCGTACAAGCCACCCTCCGCGATCAGTTGCTGATGGTCGCCGTCCTCGGCGATATGCCCACCGTCGAACACCAGCACCCGATCAGCTTGTTTCACCGCCGAAAGCCGATGGGCAATAATCAGTGTAGTCCGCCCACTGAGAAACCGCGCCAACGCCTGGTGCAGGTTGTACTCGGTGGCGGCGTCCAGGGCCGAGGTTGCCTCATCCAGGATCACCACCTTCGGCTCGGCCAAGACCATGCGCGCAATCGCCAGGCGTTGGCGCTGGCCGCCGGAAAAGCGCACGCCAGAGCGCCCCACCACACTGTCCAGGCCCAGGGGCAACGCCTTGACGGTCGCCTCCAACTGGGCGATTTCCAGGGCCTGCCAACACGCCTGGTCACTGCGGTTGCGGCCCATGGTCAGGTTGGCACGCACGGTATCGTTGAACAGCGCGGGGTGTTGCAGCACCACCGCGACGTGCTCGCGGATAGTCTCCAGGCCGATTTCCTGCTGGGTTGCACCACCGAAACGAATACTGCCGGCCTGCGGTGTGTACAGCCCCAGCAGCAGTTGCACCAGGGTACTTTTACCGCCGCCGCTGGCGCCGACAATCGCGACCTTCTCACCGGGTTCGATGCTGAGGTTCAACTGGTCGAGCACCCGCTCTTCGCCATAGCCGAACGTCAGGCCACGCACGTCGATGCCGACCGTTTCGCGCCCAGTGAACGGGTCTGCGCCGCCGACATATTGCGGCTCATCGGCACGGGCGAGCAGCTCGTTGATCCGCGTCAGCGCCCCGCCCGCCGCGTAGTAGGCATATTGCAGGTTCAACAACTGCTCCACCGGGCCGATCATGAACCACAGGTAGCTGAACACGGCGAGCATCTGGCCGATGGACAGGTCGGAAAACAGCACGGTGAGCATGGCCGCCGCGCGAAAAATATCGATGCCGAACTGGAACAGCAAACCGCTGGCGCGGCTGGAGGCGTCGGTTTTCCATTGGGAGTGGATCGCATAGTCACGCACTTCCTGGGCGCGCTGGCCGAGGCGCCCGAGGAAAAAGCCCTGGCGATTGCCGGCACGCACTTCCTGAATGGCGTCGAGGGTTTCGGTCAACGCCTGGGTGAAGCGCGAGGTGCTGTCGTTTTCCAGTTTTTTCAGGTGTTTGACGCGCTTGCCCAACTGCACCGTGGCATAGATCACCAGCGGGTTGAACAGCAGGATCAGCAACGCCAGTTGCCAGTGCATCCACACCAGAATCGCCGAGGTGCCGACCAGGGTCAGCATGGCCACCAGGAAACGGCTGAGGGTTTCGCCGACGAATTTGTCCAGCGTGTCCAGGTCGGTGACCAGGTGCGTGGTGACGGTGCCGCTGCCGAGGCTTTCGTACTCGCCGAGGGAAATACGCTTGAGCCGCTCGATCAGGCGCACGCGGATGCGGTAGACGATGTCCTTGGCCAGCCGCGCAAACAAGCGCGCCTGCACCACGTTGAACACCAGCGCACCACAGCGCAGGGCCAGCGTCACCAGCAGCATCAGGCCGATATAACCGGCGGCTTTCTGCCAGCCCAGGGGCAGCGCGTGGTTCATTACCTTGAGCGCGGCATCGCCATGGCCCAGCAGTACTTCGTCGACCAGCAAGGGCAACAACAGGGGGATGGGCACGCTGCACAGGGTCGCCAGTACGGCGACACCATTGGCGATCCACAGGGATTTCTTGTGACGCAAAGCCAGGCGGCGGATTTCCGCCCAGGTCAGTCGATCGACGCGGTGGGAGGGCTCTGTGTCAGGCTGATCAGGCACAGGCGGCTCGCTCCAGCCAGCGGCCGAGCAGCGGCGACAGCTCGGACAGCGGCTGGTAGCCATTGGTCAGCAAGGCCAACTGGCCATTGCGCTCGGCCAGCAACGTCGGAAAACCGGCGATCCCCAAATCCTGCACCCAGGTGAAATCGGCGGCGGTGGCGGCGTGCTGCTCAGCGCGGTCAAACGCCCCGGCGAACTCGATACGCGGTATGCCGGCTTTTTCCGCCAGCTCCACCAGAATACTGGCGAGGGTCACGTCGCGCCCCTCGACATAAAACGCATGCTGGATCAGCCCCAGCAGCTTCCACGCGCAATCCGGCGCCAGGTTGCGCGCGGTGACGATGGCGCGGCACGCCGGCTCAGTGTCGTAGACAAAACCGTCGGGCAGCGCGCCCTCATGCTTGAACGTCTGCCCGGTAGCGTCGGTGACCGCCTGCCAGTGTTCCAGGATATAGCGCCGGGTCGACGGGTCCAGCGCCGCGCCGCTGCCGGTGCGCAAGCCGCCCACCACCAGGTGCAACTCCACGCCGGCCGCCTGGGCCTGCTCGACCAACGCCTCGGCTACCGGAGCAAAGCCCCAGCACCAGGAACACATCGGGTCCATTATGTAGAGCAGGCGCGCGGACATGGTTCAGGCCTCGGAAGGGGTTTGCTTGTAGTTGTAGCCAATCGGGTGCGGCATATTGCGAGCCTTGGCCAATTCAATCTGCTTTTGCCGGTCGATCGCGCTGCGACGGGTTTTCTCCGGCAGCTTATCCCAGCAATGCGGGCAACTGATGCCTGCCACGTAGTGCTCGGATGCGCGGTCTTCCACACTAACCGGTGTGCGACAGGCATGACATTGATCGTAGTCGCCTTCGCTCAAGTCGTGGCGCACAGTGACGCGGTTGTCGAACACAAAGCAGTCGCCCTGCCATTTGGTCTCGGCCTGCGGCACCTCTTCGAGGTACTTCAGGATGCCGCCCTTGAGGTGGTAAACCTCATCGAAGCCTTCGCTGAGCATATAGCTGGAGGCCTTCTCGCAACGAATGCCGCCGGTGCAGAACATGGCGACTTTCTTGTGCTTGGCCGGGTCGAAGTTGGCTTTGATGTAGTCGGGAAATTCGCGAAAACTGGTGGTTTTCGGGTCGATCGCGCCTTCAAAGGTGCCGATGGACACCTCATAGTCGTTACGCGTATCGATCAACAGCACTTGCGGGTCGCTGATCAGCGCGTTCCAGTCCTGCGGCTCGACATAGGTACCGACTTTTTTGTTCGGGTCGACGCCTTCGACGCCCAGGGTCACGATCTCTTTCTTGAGCTTGACCTTGGTGCGATAGAACGGCTGCTCGTCGCAGTACGACTCTTTGTGGTCGATATCGACCATGCGCGGGTCGTTCTTCAGCCAGGCCATCAAGCCATCAATGCCTTCGCGGCTGCCGGAAACGGTGCCGTTGATGCCTTCTTCGGCGATCAGCAAGGTGCCTTTGATGCCGTTGTCGACCATCGCCTGCAGCAAGGGCTCGCGCAGGGCGACGTAATCTTCGAGGGTGACGAACTTATACAGTGCCGCCACGACAATCGGTTGAGTCATGGGTGTTCTCTCCAGGTGGCTACCCTCGTAAGGGGTGAACCGGATGCAAAAAAAACGCGCCGGCTAAGCGGCGCGTTGCGGATTCTATCAGGGATGAACCGTTAACTGTAGGAGCGAGCTTGCTCGCGAAGGTCGTGAACGATGACACGGATAACCTGACGCCCAGCGGCGCTCTGAGTTTTTTCGCGAGCAAGCTCGCTCCTACAGTAAATTCAACATCAACCCGTCAATGGCCGCCAGCGCAGGTCGGCGAGGCCGGGGCTGCGTCGGTTTTCGCCCATTCCTCAGGCGTATAGGTATGCAGCGCCAGCGCATGAAACTCGCTCATCAGGTCACCCAGGGTGGCGTAGACCTTCTGGTGGCGCTTGACGCGGTTAAGCCCTTCGAACTGCTGGCTGACCAGCACGGCCTTGAAGTGGGTCTGCAACCCACGGCTGTGCATGTGGCTTTCGTCCAGCACGCTCAGGTGGTCCGGGCCCAGGGCGGCAAGCGCCGTTTCGATACGCTGTTGCATGGTCATTCCTGCTTACTTCTTCTTGGCCGGTGCGGCGGCTTTAGGTGTCAGCTCGTTGGTCATGTCTTCCAACAGCTTGTTCACCACCGGCACGGCGCTTTCCAGCTTGGCCTGGGTCATCTGGGCCGATTGCTGGGTCAGTTGCGGCATTTTTTCCAGGACTTTCTTGCCCAGCGGCGACTGGTAGAAGGCAACCAGATCCTTGAGTTCGGATTCGCTGAAGTTGCTGGTGTAGAGCTTGACCATGTCCGGTTTCAGTTTTGGCCAGCCGATGGCCTGGTCCAGGGCGGCGTTGGCCTTGGCCTGGTAGCTGTCCAGTACGGACTGCTTGGCGGCAGGCGCTTTGGTCTGTTCGAAACGCTGGGCGAACATTTGCTGCACTTGCATGTACACCGGGGTCCCCAGCTTGTCAGCGTGGGCCAGGGTAAGGAAGGCTTCGGCACTGGCGTTGTGGCTGGCGGTATCGGCAAAAACCTGGCCGCTGGCGCAAACCAGAGCAACCGCGGTACAGATGGCACGAAGACGAGTCATCGAGTTTCCTTTTCTAGCAGGCGAGGTAAGACCCCAAGGGCGCCCATTCTGCGCCTAAAAAACGCCATGGCTCAACCCCACCCCTTGTCAGGCATGGATTTGCGGTGGATGAATCCGATGAAAAGGCTTTTATGGAACCCCCAGGGCCGATCACGGCCTAAACTGCGCAAACGAACCTGAAGGAGTGTGCCCGATGAGCCGTATCGAAACCGACAGCCTGGGAGAAGTCCAAGTCCCGGATGACGCTTACTGGGGCGCGCAGACCCAACGCTCGCTGGTGAACTTCGCCATCGGTGAGCAGCGCATGCCCCTGGCGGTCTTGCACGCCCTGGCCCTGATCAAGAAAGCCGCCGCCCGGGTCAACAGCCGCAACGGCGACCTGCCCGCCGACATCGCACGCCTGATCGAACAGGCCGCCGACGAAGTGCTCGACGGCCAGCATGACGACCAGTTCCCGCTGGTGGTGTGGCAGACCGGCAGCGGCACCCAGAGCAACATGAACGCCAACGAAGTGATCGCCGGGCGTGCCAACGAGCTGTCGGGCAAGACGCGCGGCGGCAAGAGCCCGGTGCATCCGAACGACCATGTGAACCGCTCCCAGAGTTCCAACGACTGCTTCCCCACCGCGATGAACATCGCGGCGGTGCAGGCGGTCAACCAGCGACTGCTGCCGGCGATCACACACCTGTCCGGGGGGCTGGCGGAATTGTCGGCGCGGCATATGAAGCTGGTGAAGACCGGTCGCACCCACATGATGGATGCCACACCGATCACCTTTGGCCAGGAACTCTCGGCGTTCATCGCCCAGCTCGATTACGCCGAACGCGCGATCCGCAGCGCCCTGCCCCAGGTGTGCGAGCTGGCCCAGGGCGGCACCGCGGTCGGCACCGGGCTCAATTCGCCCCACGGCTTTGGCGAGGCGATTGCCGCCGAGCTGGCAGCCTTGTCGGGTTTGCCGTTCGTGACCGCACCCAACAAATTCGCCGCCCTCTCCGGCCACGAACCGCTGGTGACGCTGCACGGCGCCCTGAAAACCCTGGCCGTGGCCCTGATGAAAATCGCCAACGACCTGCGCCTGCTCGGCTCCGGCCCGCGCGCCGGGCTGGCGGAAGTCAAACTGCCGGCCAACGAACCGGGCAGCTCGATCATGCCCGGCAAGGTCAACCCGACCCAGTGCGAAGCGCTGTCGATGCTCGCCTGCCAGGTCCTGGGCAACGACGTGACCATCGGCATTGCCGCCAGCCAGGGGCATTTGCAGTTGAACGTGTACAAACCGGTGATCATCCACAACCTGCTGGAATCGATCCGCTTGCTGGCCGACGGCTGCAACAACTTCCAGGAACACTGCATCACCGGCCTCGAGCCCGACGCCGAACAAATGGCCGCGCACCTGGAACGCGGGCTGATGCTGGTGACCGCGCTCAACCCACACATCGGCTACGACAAATCGGCGCAGATAGCCAAAAAGGCTTACGCCGAAGGCCTGACCCTGAGGGAAGCCGCGCTGGCCCTGGGCTACCTCACCGACGAACAGTTCGACCAATGGGTACGCCCGGAAAACATGCTGGAGGCCGGACAATAAGCGCATAGCGCGTGCTTTTGCTTTGCTCTTGCTCTTGCTCTTGATCTGCTTTTGATCTTGATCTTAGGCGCCCCGTAAAACCACGCTGGCCGAACGCAGGTTTGAATCCGTGGGTAACCCGGCAGGACGCCGGGTTAGCCGTCCTGGGCCATGGATGGCCCATGACGGCGGCCCACGGATTCAAGCCTGCGTTCGGGCACACCGAGCCTAGGCGAGGTGCCGAGTGGTGGGGCAAGAGCCCTTTTGGTTACTTTTGGGGCTCTTTTCCAAAAGTGACCCGCTGTAAGAGCGGAACCTATAGCAGCCGTTACCAAAGAAACGGATATGTACTCAACCCAAAAAAATGGTCGGCCCAGAGGCCGCCATCGGGGGCAAGCCCCCTCCCACATTTGGAACGAGGTGAACCTGTTAGATATGTATCGGCTGTCAGGGCGCCATCGCAAGCACCCCCCCTCCCACACTTAGGCCCGCGTACACCCGATAAAAACACCTGGGCCGATCAAGACGCCAACCGCGCCCGCCGCGCCTTGAGCCCCGCAAACAACGACGGCGCCAACGCCACGGTCGCCGACCCCAACACCACCACCAACGCCCCCACATACCCCAGCGCATTGATCTCTTCAGCCTGCACAAAATCCGGCCACCACCACGCCGCCAGGGCCACCGCCACAAACGTCACCAACGGCGTCAGCGCCAGGGTCGCACTCACCCGCGAGGCTTCCCAATGGGCCAGGGCCTCGGCAAATGCGCCGTAGGCCACCAGCGTGTTCATGCAGCACGCCAGCAGCAGCCAGCCTTGCAGCGGACTCAGTTGCAGGGCCTCCAGCGGATGCGCCCAAGGCGTGAGCAACACCGCGCACGACAGGTAGATCACCATCATCACCTGCAGCGAATTCCACACCGTCAGCAATTGCTTCTGGCCCAAGGCGTAGAACACCCAGATAGTAGTGGCGAGCAGAACCGTCAGTACCCCGGCGGTGTAGCTGCCCAGGGACGTCAGCAACTCCACCAGACGCTGGTTGAAGAACAGGCCAAAGCCGATGACCAGCACCACCAGGCCCAACACCTGGCCCAGGCTGAAGCGCTCTTTAAACACAAACACGCTGGCGACCATCAGGAAGATCGGCCCCATCTGCACCACCAGTTGCGCCGTGCCGGGGCTGAGCATGTTCAGGCCCACCAGGTACAGCACGTAGTTGCCCACCAGCCCGCACACGGCCATCGCCACCAGCCAACCGCGACGCGGCCCGAGCACGCGCAGGCTGGGCAAGCGCTTGACGGCGGCGAGGTAGACGAACAGGCAACTGCCGGCGACCGTCAGGCGAAACCAGGTGACGGTGATCGGGTCCATCACCTGCAACACTTGTTTGAGTTTGACCGGAAGAATGCCCCAGAGCAGCGCGGCCAGCAGGGTCAAGCAAAAGCCATAGACCCAGCGGCCGGAAGAGATGTGCATGAGTGTCCCAGAAGCCAGAGGAAGTGGAACCGGCATTCTAGGGGCAAGTAGACGGATTGGGATACGGCACTGTGCAAGTGCGGGAGCCGGCCTGCCCCCACAGTGGGCTCAGCGCACAGCTTCGAACAGCCCGGTCGCCCCCATGCCGCCGCCCACGCACATAGTGACGATGCCGTAACGCAGATTACGCCGCTGCAACTCACGCACCAGGTGCCCGACTTGCCGCGAGCCGGTCATGCCGAACGGGTGGCCGATGGAGATCGAGCCGCCGTTGACGTTGTATTTGGCATTGTCGATTTCCAGGCGGTCGCGCGCATACAGGCACTGGGAGGCGAACGCCTCGTTGAGTTCCCACAGGTCGATATCCGCCACCTGCAAGCCCTTGGCCTTGAGCAACTTGGGCACCGAGAACACCGGGCCGATGCCCATCTCATCGGGCTCGCAGCCAGCCACGGCAAAGCCACGGAAAAACGCCTTGGGCTTGAGCCCCAGGGCCAGGGCTTTTTCCAGGCTCATCACCAGGGTCATCGAGGCGCCGTCGGACAATTGCGAAGAGTTGCCCGCGGTCACCGAGCCGTCTTCGGCAAACACCGGCTTCAAGCCCTGGAGACTGGCCAGGGTGGTGTCGGGGCGGTTGCAGTCGTCGCGCTCGACCACACCGTCGAGCACCTGCACGGCGCCGCTGTTCTTGTCCTCGACCGCGTACTTGACCGCCATCGGCACGATTTCATCGTTGAACAAGCCATCGGCCTGGGCCTGGGCGGTGCGCTGCTGGCTTTGCAGGGCATACCGGTCCTGGTCCTCGCGGCTGACGTGATAGCGGCGCGCAACGATTTCGGCGGTCTGGCCCATGGGAAAATAGAGGCCCGGCACCTGCGCTTTGAGCAACGGGTTGATCAGGTTGTCGGTGTTGACGCTTTTCATGGTCAGGCTGATGGACTCGACGCCGCCGGCGACAATGATATCGCTGCAGCCCGAGGCGATCTGGTTGGCCGCGATGGCAATCGCCTGCAAGCCCGAGGAACAGAAACGGTTGAGAGTCATCCCCGCCGTGCCGGTGCCCAGTTGCGACAGCACCGCGACGTTGCGCCCGATGTTGTAGCCCTGGGCGCCCTCGTTGGAGCCCGCGCCGACGATGCAATCTTCCACCGTGGCCGGGTCGATGCCGTTGCGTGTCAGCAGCGCGTTGACGCAATGGGCCGCCATGTCATCCGGTCGGGTCTGGTTGAACTTGCCGCGAAAGGACTTGGCCAGGCCGGTTCGCACGCTGTCGACGATCACTACTTCACGCATGGGGCTACCTCGATCTTGTCGTTGTTGGGAGAGCGCTCGAGAATAAATCCAGGCCCGCCCAACCGCGATGATCATTCACCCCGCCTATAGGCCTACTTCTTCTTGCCTTTCTGGTCGTGCTTGTCGGACTGGGCGAACGCCTCCTCCAACGCCAGGTTGATAGTGCGCAACACCTTGACCCGCGCCCAGCGCTTGTCATTGGCTTCGACCAGGGTCCACGGCGAAACCTCGGTGCTGGTGCGGTCGACCATATCGCCCACGGCGGCACGGTATTCGTCCCACTTCTCGCGGTTGCGCCAGTCGTCGTCGGTGATCTTGAAGCGTTTGAACGGGATCGCTTCGCGGGCCTGGAAGCGCTCCAGTTGGGTCTGCTTGTCGATGGCCAGCCAGAACTTGACCACGATCACTCCGGCATCGCGCAGTTGCTCTTCGAAATCATTGATCTCGCCATAGGCGCGCATCGAGTCCATCGGGGTGCAGAAGCCTTCGATGCGCTCCACCAGCACGCGGCCGTACCAGGAGCGGTCAAACACGGTGAACATGCCCCGTGCCGGAATCTGCCGCCAGAAACGCCACAGGTAAGGCTGGGCGCGCTCGTCTTCGGTGGGCGCGGCGATCGGCACGATGCGGTACTGGCGAGGGTCGAGGGCCGCGGCGACCCGGCGGATCGCGCCCCCTTTGCCGGCCGCATCGTTGCCTTCGAATACCGTGATCAACGCGTGCTTGCGCATGCGCTTATCCCGCATCAGGCCGGAAAGACGCGCCTGCTCGGTGATCAACTGCTCTTCGTAGTCTTCTTTTTCCAGGCTCAGGGTCATGTCGAGACTGTTGAGCAGGCTCACTTGGTCCACGGCCGCCGGCAACGGCGCCGGGTTCATCCCGCTGACTTTGCCCTTGGGTTGCCTCAGGGCGTTTTGCAGGCCCTCGAGCAGAATCTTGCCGACGGTGAGGCTGCGGTAATTGCTGTCGACCCCTTCGATCACATGCCAGGGCGCGTAGTCGCGGCTGGTGCGACGCAGCACACGTTCGCCGAAGTGAACGAACTTGTCGTAGGTCTTGGACTGCTGCCAGTCCAGCGGGCTGATCCGCCAACTGTGCAGCGGGTCGTCGGCCAGGGCCTTGAGCCGCGCCTTCATCTGTTTCTTGGACAGGTGAAACCAGAACTTGAAGATCACCGCGCCTTCGTCGCAGAACATCTTCTCCAGGCGTTCGGCGCCGGCGATGCCCTGGTCGAGCCGGGCGTCCTTGATTTCGCCCTGCACCCGGCTTTGCAGCATCTGGCTGTACCAGTTGCCGAAGAACACCCCCATGCGGCCTTTTGCGGGCAACTGCCGCCAGTAACGCCAGGCGGGCGGATGGGCCAGTTCTTCGTCGGTCTGCTGGTCGAAGGTACGCACTTCGATCAGACGCGGGTCCATCCATTCGTTGAGCAGTTTGACCGTCTCGCCCTTGCCGGCACCTTCGACGCCGTTGATCAGGATGATCACCGGGAAACGTTTCTGCTGTTGCAGCTCGAACTGCACTTCCAGCAAGGCTTCGCGCAGGGCCGGTACTTCGGTGTCGTAAGTGTCTTTGTCGATGGCATGACCGATTTCAGCGGATTCGAACATGAGCAGCTCCGTTTCAAGATCGCTCAAGACTAGCGGATTGAGCAGCAACACGCGGGAGGAAATTCCACATGCGCTTGCCGTGGGTCAATTCATTGCCGGTTGATCGGCTAGAATGGCCACCTTGCCTTTGCCGAGTCGCCCATGAACCCTGTAACCCACGCCCAGATCGACTGGGATGACCAAGGTCGCCCGCATTCGCGGGTCTTCGACGATGTGTACTTTTCCGACCAGTCGGGCCTTGAAGAAACGCGCTATGTGTTCCTCGAACAGAACCGTTTGCAGGCACGGTTTGCCGCCTTGCCGGCGGGCGGGCGCCTGGTGATCGGCGAAACCGGGTTCGGCACCGGGCTGAATTTTCTCTGCGCCTGGCAGTTGTTCGAACAACACGCGGTGGCCGGCGCGCGCCTGCATTTTGTCAGCGTGGAAAAATACCCGCTGAGCCACGCCGACCTGCAACGCGCCCTACTCCTCTGGCCGGAACTGCAGCCGTTCGCCGCGCAATTGCTGGCGCAGTACATCGCCATCCACCCAGGCTTCCAGCGCCTGGTGCTGGATAACGGCCGTGTGACCTTGACCCTGCTGATCGGCGATGCGCTGGAGCAGTTGCCGCAGTTGGATGCGCAAATCGACGCGTGGTTTCTCGACGGTTTCGCCCCGGCGAAGAACCCCGACATGTGGACCGCCGAGCTGTTTGCCGAACTGGCGCGCCTGGCGGCCCCGGGGTCGACCATCAGCACCTTCACCAGCACCGGCTGGGTACGGCGCCTGATCAATGCCGCCGGGTTCAAGATGAAGCGCACGCCGGGCATCGGGCATAAATGGGAAATCCTGCGCGGTGAATTCCTCGGCTGGCCGGCCGAGACGCCGTTGCCTGCCGCAGGTAAACCGTGGTTCGCCCGCCCGGCGCCGCTGCACGGCGAACGCAGCGCCCTGGTGATCGGCGGCGGCCTGGCCGGCTGCACCACGGCGGCCAGCCTCGCCGCGCGCGGCTGGAACGTCAGCCTGCTGGAACGCCATGCCCGCCTGGCCGAGGAAGCCTCGGGCAACCCGCAAGGGGTGCTGTACCTCAAGTTGTCGGCCCATGGCACGGCCCTTTCGCAATTGATTTTGAGCGGGTTCGGCCACACCCGGCGCCTGCTCGAACACCTGCACCGGGGCGTCGACTGGGACGGTTGCGGCGTGCTGCAGCTGGCGTTCAACGCCAAGGAAGCCGAGCGCCAGGCACAGCTGGCCGCGGCGTTTGCGCCCGGCCTGCTGCAGCCGTTGGACCAGGCCCAGGCTCAAGCGCGCGCCGGGGTGGCGCTGGAACACGGCGGGCTGTTTTTCCCCGAAGGGGGCTGGGTACACCCGCCAGCCTTATGCGAATGGCAAGCCCGGCACCCGTTGATCAACGTGCTGACGCATCACGAGGCCCTTGAGTTGCAACGGGTCGACGGGCAATGGCAAGCCCTGGCCGGCGACACCCTGCTGGCCAGCGCCACGGTGGTGGTACTGGCCGGCGCGGCCGAGATCAAGCGGTTCCCGTTCAGCGCCGAGCTGCCCCTCAAGCGCATTCGCGGGCAAATCACCCGCCTGGCGCAAACCCCAGACAGCCAGGCGCTGGCCACCGTGGTCTGTGCCGAGGGCTACGTGGCTCCGGCGCGCCTCGGCGAGCACACCCTGGGCGCCAGCTTCGACTTCAAGAGTGACGACCTGACACCGACAGTCGCCGAGCATGTCGGCAACCTGGAGATGCTGCAGGAAATCTCCGTCGACCTGGCCCACCGCTTGAACGCCGACACACTGGCCGCCGATCAGCTCGAAGGCCGCGCCGGGTTCCGCTGCACCAGCCCGGACTACCTGCCGATTATCGGGCCGCTGGCCGATCGCGCCCTCTTCGACCAGGCCTACGCCGCGCTGCGCAAGGACGCCCGTCAGCCCCCCGAGGCCGAGTGCCCGTGGCTCGACGGCGTGTACATCAACAGCGGCCACGGCTCACGCGGCCTGGTGACCGCGCCGCTGTGCGCCGAACTGCTGGCGGCCTGGCTGGACGATGAACCCCTGCCGCTGCCCAGAAGCGTGGCCGACGCCTGCCATCCCAATCGATTCGCCGTGCGCGCGTTGATTCGCGGCACCGGCGGGTCATAACAACGGCGCGGTCAAGCGCCCGAGCGACACACTGTTGGCCCTCTTCAAACAGCCGGTCCACAACGGCAAACCGCGCAAAACTTGTATATTTGCCAAGCCTATTTACCACCCGCAAATCCGCCGCCACACGCTGCGCAGGCTCACGCCCGAACAGTCAAGGCGGTTTGCCTTATAACAGATTGATCTAAAACTCCACTGATAGCCGTGTGTCAGTTTCTGGGTACGCGCCTTTTGGGCGTATTGAGTATTGACCCCTCCCCAACGGAAAAACCGGTAAGGAATTTATGTGCGGATTAGCTGGAGAACTACGTTTCGATGCCCAACCTGCCGACATGGCTGCGATTGAGCGCATCACCCATCACTTGGCCCCACGCGGCCCCGACGCCTGGGGCTTCCATGCCCAGGGGCCGATTGCCCTGGGCCATCGACGCCTGAAAATCATGGACCTGTCGGACGGCTCTGCCCAACCGATGGTCGATGCGCAGCTGGGGTTGTCCCTGGCCTTCAACGGCGCGATCTATAACTTCCCGGAACTGCGCCAGGAGCTCGAAGCCCTGGGTTACGCCTTCTATTCCGGCGGCGACACCGAAGTGCTGCTCAAGGGCTATCACGCCTGGGGCGAAGCCCTGCTGCCCAAGCTCAACGGCATGTTTGCGTTTGCGATCTGGGAGCGCGATGCCCAGCGGCTGTTCATCGCCCGCGACCGTCTCGGCGTGAAGCCTTTGTACCTGTCGCGCACCGGCCAGCGCCTGCGCTTTGCCTCGACATTGCCGGCCCTGCTCAAGGGCGGCGATATCAACCCGGTGCTCGATCCGGTGGCGCTCAACCATTACCTGAACTTCCACGCCGTGGTGCCCGCGCCGCGCACGCTGCTGGCCGGCATCGAAAAACTGCCGCCAGCCAGCTGGATGCGTATCGACGCCCACGGCAACACCGAGCAGAAAACCTGGTGGACCCTGCCCTACGGCCCGCATGAAGATGAGCAGCACCTGACCCTCGAAGACTGGACCGAGCGCGTACTCGACAGCACCCGCGCAGCCGTGGCCATCCGCCAACGCGCCGCCGTGGATGTGGGCGTGCTGCTGTCCGGCGGCGTCGATTCGAGCCTGCTCGTCGGCCTGCTGCGCGAGGTCGGCGTGCAGGACCTGTCGACCTTCTCCATCGGCTTTGAAGACGCCGGCGGCGAACGCGGCGACGAGTTCCAGTACTCGGACCTGATCGCCAAGCACTACGGCACCCGGCACCACCAACTGCGCATCGCCGAGGGCGAGATCATCGAGCAACTGCCAGCGGCGTTCCGCGCCATGAGCGAGCCGATGGTCAGCCACGACTGCATCGCCTTTTACCTGCTCTCACGGGAAGTGGCCAAGCACTGCAAAGTGGTGCAAAGCGGCCAGGGCGCCGACGAGCTGTTCGCCGGTTACCACTGGTACCCGCAAGTGGACGGCGCCAGCGACCCGTATGCGGCGTACCGCGAGGCGTTTTTCGATCGCAGCCATGACGACTACGCAGCCACCGTCGCGCCGAAATGGCTGACCGCCAATGACGCCGCCGGCGACTTCGTGCGCGAGCATTTCGCGATGCCGGGCGCCGATGCCGCCGTAGACAAGGCGCTGCGCCTGGACAGCACGGTGATGCTGGTCGACGACCCGGTCAAGCGCGTCGACAACATGACCATGGCCTGGGGCCTGGAAGCGCGCACACCGTTTCTCGACTACCGCCTGGTGGAACTGTCGGCCCGCGTACCGGGCAAATTCAAATTGCCCGATGGCGGCAAGCAGGTCCTCAAAGAGGCGGCGCGTCGAGTCATCCCGAGTGAAGTCATCGACCGCAAGAAAGGTTACTTCCCGGTGCCCGGCCTCAAGCATTTGCAAGGCGATACCCTGAACTGGGTCCGCGAGTTGCTGCTGGACCCGAGCCAGGACCGCGGCCTGTTCAATCCGGCCATGCTCGACCGCTTGCTCACCGACCCACACGGTCAACTCACCCCGCTGCGCGGCTCCAAGCTGTGGCAACTGGCGGCGCTAAACCTGTGGCTCAGCGAACAAGGAATCTGATCAATGAAACCTCTCGCAGCGGCTTACAGCCAACGCTTGCTCAAAGGCCAGGCGCCGACCTACGAGCGCCTGCAAGCGCGCCTGGCCGAAGACGGCAGCCCACTGGCCGCCGAGCCGATCGCGGTGCATTGCGGCTGGGGCCGGTTGTTGATCGGCCACACGTTTCCCGACCCGGCCAGCCTGGCCGAGGAACTGCTCAACGAGCAGGCCGGCGAGCGCGACATCGCACTGTACGTGGCGGCGCCCCAGCAGATCCTCGGGATCGATCCGCAGCAACTGTTCCTCGACCCGTCCGACACCTTGCGCCTGTGGTTCTCTGACTATCGTCCGTCGACCCGCGTGTTTCGTGGCTTCCGTATTCGACGCGTCCAGACCGCGGCCGATTGGCAGGCGGTCAACCAGCTCTACCAGGGACGCGGCATGCTGCCGGTCGACGCCGAGCGCCTGACGCCCCGCCACGCGGGCGGCCCGGTGTATTGGCTGGCCGAGGACGAACACGGCGGCGCGGTGATCGGCAGCGTGATGGGCCTCAACCATCAGAAAGCCTTCCGAGACCCGGAACACGGTTGCAGCCTGTGGTGCCTGGCGGTCGACCCGCACTGCACGCGCCCCGGCGTCGGCGAAGTGCTGGTGCGCCACCTGGTGGAACACTTCATGAGCCGTGGCCTGAGCTACCTGGACCTGTCGGTGCTGCACGACAACCGCCAGGCCAAGAGCCTCTACGCCAAGCTCGGCTTTCGCGCCCTGGCCACCTTTGCGATCAAGCGCAAGAACGGCATCAACCAACCGCTGTTCCTCGGCCCGGGCCCGCAGGCGGGGTTCAACCCTTACGCGCGGATCATCGTCGAAGAAGCCCATCGCCGTGGCATCGACGTGCAGGTAGACGATGCCGATGCCGGCCTGTTCACCCTCAGCCATGGCGGGCGCCGCGTGCGCTGCCGTGAATCGTTGAGCGACCTGACCAGCGCCATCAGCATGACCCTGTGCCAGGACAAAAGCCTGACCCACAAGGTGCTCAAGGCCGCCGGATTGAAACTGCCGGCGCAACAGCGGGCGGGCAGCGCCGACGACAACCTGGAGTTCCTCGACCAACACCAGCGCATCGTGGTCAAACCGCTGGATGGTGAACAGGGCCAGGGCGTGGCGGTGGACCTGCAGACCATCGAAGAGGTGCAACAGGCGATTGAAGCAGCGCGTCAGTTCGACAGCCGGGTCTTGCTCGAAAGCTTCCACGAAGGCCTGGACCTGCGCATCCTGGTGATCGGCTTCGAGGTGGTCGCCGCGGCGATCCGCCGCCCGGCCGAAGTGGTCGGCGACGGCCAGCATTCCATCCGCGCCCTGATCGAGGCGCAAAGCCGCCGACGCCAGGCCGCCACCGACGGCGAAAGCAAAATCCCGCTGGACGCCGAAACCGAACGCACCCTGCACGCGGCCGGTCATGACTACTCCAGCATCCTGCCCCGTGGCGCGCAATTGGCCGTGCGCCGCACCGCCAACCTGCACACCGGCGGCTGCCTGGAAGACGTCACCGGGATCCTCCATCCGACGCTGGTCGACGCCGCCGTGCGCGCCGCGCGTGCCCTCGACATCCCGATGGTCGGCCTCGACCTGATGGTGTCGGCCGCCGATCAACCGGAGTACGTGTTTATCGAAGCCAACGAACGGGCCGGGCTGGCCAATCATGAACCGCAGCCAACGGCAGAACGGTTTGTGGATTTGTTGTTTCCGCACAGTCAGCCCAGCGCCTGAACGAAGTATTGCCTGGGCCGGCGCCGCTCCACCCTCATCGAAACCATCGATGCCCTCAACCCATCAGGAGTTTCCATGACCCGAACCATTCCCGAACCGGACCTCAACTACCTGCAAAAAGTGCTGCTGGAAATGCTCGCCATTCCCAGCCCGACCGGGTTTACCGACACCATCGTGCGCTACGTCGCCGAACGCCTCGAAGAACTGGGCATCCCCTTTGAAATGACGCGCCGCGGCACCATCCGCGCCACCCTCAAGGGCCAGAAAAACAGCCCCGACCGCGCAGTGTCGGCGCACCTGGACACCATCGGCGCCGCCGTGCGCGCGATCAAGGACAACGGCCGCCTGACCCTCGCTCCGGTGGGCTGCTGGTCGAGCCGCTTCGCCGAGGGCAGCCGCGTCAGCCTGTTCACCGACAACGGCGTGATCCGTGGCAGCGTGTTGCCGCTGATGGCCTCCGGGCATGCGTTCAACACCGCCGTGGATGAAATGCCGGTGAGTTGGGACCATGTCGAACTGCGCCTGGACGCGTACTGCGCCACCCGCGCCGATTGCGATTCCCTGGGGATCGGCATCGGTGACTATGTGGCGTTCGACCCGCTGCCCGAGTTCACCGAGAGCGGGCATATCAGCGCGCGTCACCTTGACGACAAAGCCGGTGTCGCCGCGCTGCTCGCCGCCCTCAAGGCGATCATCGACAGCGGCGAACCCTTGCTGATCGACTGTCACCCGCTGTTCACCATCACCGAGGAAACCGGCAGTGGCGCGGCCGCCGCCCTGCCCTGGGACGTCAGCGAGTTCGTCGGCATCGACATCGCCCCGGTCGCCCCCGGCCAGCACTCCAGCGAACACGCGGTCAGTGTGGCGATGCAGGATTCCGGCGGGCCGTATGACTATCACCTGTCACGCCACCTGCTGCGCCTGGCGGCGGATAATGACCTGCCGGTGCGCCGCGATCTGTTTCGTTATTACTTCAGCGACGCACACTCGGCGGTCACCGCCGGCCACGACATCCGCACCGCCCTGCTGGCGTTCGGGTGCGATGCGACCCACGGCTACGAGCGCACCCACATCGACAGCCTCGCGGCCCTCAGCCGGTTGTTGAGCGCTTACATTCTCAGCCCGCCGGTGTTCGCCAGCGACGCACAACCAGCGCAAGGGTCACTGGATCGGTTCAGTCATCAGATCGAGCACGAGACCCAGATGGAGAGCGATACCCGCGTGCCGTCGGTGGACAGCCTGGTCGGCCAGAAGTCCTGACACTGGCAACAACGGTCCCGGCGCAGTAGCATCGCCGGGACTTAACCCCAGAGGCTTGTATGCTGATTCCCTACGACGCACTTGAAGTCGACACCCTGACCCGCCTCATCGAAGACTTCGTGACCCGCGACGGCACCGACAATGGCGACGACACGCCCCTGGAAACCCGCGTACTGCGCGTGCGCCAGGCACTGACCAAGGGCCAGGCATTGATCGTCTTCGACCCCGACAGCGAGCAATGCCAGTTGATGCTCAAGCACGACGTGCCCAAGCACCTGTTCGACTGAAGGTGCAGTTCAGGGATTGGGCAGCGGATGGCTGGCGGTGTCCTGGCGTTCGACGATCTTCTGGTACACCTCGGCGCGGTGGACCGACACCTCGGCCGGGGCTTGAACCCCGAACTTCACCTGGGAACCGTTGAGTTCGAGGATGTGCAAGGCGATGTCATCGCCGATGGAAATGATTTCGCCTACGGTGCGGCTTAAGACCAGCATGGCGGTTGTCCTTTTCGAGTGACAGGACCCCGACCTTGCGCGCTTGGGTGATGCTCAGCAACGGCTTGCGGTCAAATCAGGCACCACCTACAACGGTAGGTAACTTGCCTGACAGACCACATGATTTTTTTGCGCCGAGCCCCGCTCCGAGATTTACGACCGTGCCCCGCTCAGCCTTTAATCGCCTGGGCCTTGGCGCGCATTTTGTCGGCCATCACGGTCATCTCGTCATACAGCAACTGCGGGTTTTTCTGCTTCAATGCCCAAGCCATCCGCCCTTGTTCGTGGGGCAGGATCATGAACTCGCCCTCGGCCACCCGCTGATAGATGTAATCGGCGATATCCGCCGCCGAGATCGGCGAGCTTTCCAGCAGCTTGCCCACCTGCGCCTTCATCGCCGGGGTCGGCCCACGGAACGAGTCCAACAGGTTGGTCTGGAAGAACGACGGGCACACCACGTGAACCCCGATTTCCTGTTGTTTGAGTTCCACCAGCAGGCTCTCCGACAACGCCACCACGCCCGCCTTGGCCACGTTGTAGTTGCTCATGGCCGGCCCTTGCATCAGCGCCGCCATCGAGGCGATGTTGATGATGCGGCCCTTGCTCTTTTCCAGCAGCGGCAGAAAGGCCTTGCAGCCCTTGACCACGCCCATCAGGTTGATTGCGATCTGCCAGTCCCAGTCTTCCAGCGACAGTTCGGCGAAGAACCCGCCGGAGGCCACGCCGGCATTGTTGACGATCACATCGATCCCGCCCAGCTTGACCTCGCAGGCCTGGGCAAAGGCGGTGAGCTGGCTGTAGTCGCGCACATCGCAGCGTTGAACAAAGCCATCGCCACCCGCCTCGCGCACCAACCTGAGAGTCTCTTGCAAGCCTGGCTCGCTGACATCCGACAAGGCCAACTGCCAACCCTCGCGGGCCCAGCGCAGCGCGATTTCGCGACCCAGGCCGGACCCGGCACCGGTGATCATCATGCGATTTTGCATAGGAAAATAGCCTTGTGGTTCACAGAAGAAGTGATCGGCAGTGTAGCGAAGGTTTTTCCTACACCCACGCACCATCCAATTGATGAATGCCCCGAGCAAACCACGGGCCGGGTCGGATACCACGGCACGCCCTAAGTTCAATCTTTTTCAACTAAGCGCAGGCATTCAGCGACGCATTAAAAGAAATAAGCAGGTCTTCGAAATGCTTTAAAAAAACACGGAATTTTCTGCGAAGCGGCACAGTCGGAGTTATTAAGGCGTCCGCGATTAAACCCACGGGCCTAACTTTAAACAACCGGTCCTTGCAGAAGGCCTATAAGGAAATACAATTATGAGCCTCATTTTAATCATCATCCTGATTCTCCTGCTGGTCGGCGGTTTGCCAGTGTTTCCGCACTCCCGTAGCTGGGGTTATGGTCCATCGGGTATTCTCGGCGTAGTCCTGGTGGTGCTGCTGGTGCTGTTGTTACTCGGCAAGATATAAACGCCGGACAAAAAAAGAGGCCTTCATGAAGGCCTCTTTTTTATTGCCGGTCAATCAGTCCGGCTTGCCATCGACAACACCGGCGGTGTTATCCAGCAAACTTTTGGTCGCGGTCTGCAGGAACGATTCGAGCTTCTGTTTCAGCCCTGCCTCGTCCGGCGATTCCGCGATCACTTTACCGGTCGGCTCGGCGCCCAGTTCGTATTCCCACAGCTTCGGAGGCATTTCCTTAGGCAATACCAGCACGCGGTCGCCGGTGACCAGCGCCACGGTCTGATCGCTGCCCGAAGGCTTGATCACGCCGAAACCCTTGTCGCCTTCCGGCAGGTTGAGCAGGTCACGCCCCCAGCACTGGTGCAGGGTGTCGCCACCCAGACGGCCCATGATGGTCGGCACGATGTCGATCTGGGTGCCCACGGTGTGGTCACGCACGCCGAACTTCTCTTGCATGCCCGGAGCAATCATCAGCATCGGCACGTTGAAGCGGCCCAGGTCCATCTCGGTGATCTGCTGCTCGTTGCCGAAACCGTGGTCGCCCACGATCACAAACAGGGTTTCCTTGAAGTACGGCTCCTTGCGGGCCTTTTCAAAGAACTGGCCGAGGGCCCAGTCGGAGTAGCGCATCGCCGTCAAATGCTCGTTGAGGCTGCCACGGTCGGTGACTTTCTCCACCGGCAACGGGGTCGGCAAGGCATACGGCGTGTGGTTGGACAGGGTTTGCAGCAGGGCGTAGAACGGCTTGCCGCCTTCACGCGCTTTCAGTTCTTCCAGGCCACGGTTGAACATGTCCTGGTCGGACACGCCCCAGGTCGGGTCGGAGAACACTGGGTCGACAAAGTCGTTGCGGCCGATGAAGTTGGTCATGCCCTGGTTGCTGAAGAAACCCGACTGGTTGTCCCAGGCGAAGTCGCCGTTGTAGACATACACGTCGTCAAACTTGCGCGCACTGAGCAACTGCGGCAGGCCCGACAGCTTGTGGCTGCCTTCCGGGGTCTGCATCAGGTATTCGAAACCCGGCAAGTTCGGGAAGCACGCCATGGTGGCAAACATACCCTGGTGGGTGTGGGTGCCGTTGGAGAAGAAGCGGTCGAACAGCAGGCCTTCCTTGGACAGTTTGTCGAAGTACGGCGTGATATTGCCCGGACGCCCCAGAGCGCCCACC
This sequence comes from Pseudomonas sp. 7-41, assembly GCF_021233075.1. NCBI lineage: Bacteria > Pseudomonadati > Pseudomonadota > Gammaproteobacteria > Pseudomonadales > Pseudomonadaceae > Pseudomonas > Pseudomonas sp. 7-41. Next base: position 4,873,587 of record NZ_CP089551.1, read on the forward strand.
GAGTGACCGGCGAAGCTCTCCATCAGGATCACCACGACGTTCTTGATCGGCAGGGTTTTCTCGGCCGGTGGCGTGAAATCACGGCGCACGGCGGCGGTGTCGGTATCTACCAGCTTCTCTTGCGGCAACACCAGCATGTCGCGCACGGTCTGGGTGGCCAGTGGTTGTTCGAGGGTGGCCTTCCAGATGTTGGTGCGTTCTTCGGAGAAGCGCGACTTGGCCGCGGCGATCAACGACAACGTGCCATTGAGGCCCAATTGGTTGGCGAAGTTCGAGTCGGTGGTGTAGACGTCACCCCAACGCAGCGGCGGGCCCTGGCGCAGGGTGCCGCGAGCGGCGACCACGGCGACCAGCAGGCACACCACAAACACCGCGATGCGCGAATACCACGGCGCCACCTGGCGGGTGCCGATGCTGCCGCCGCTGAACGGGCCGCGTGGACGCGTCGCCCGGTCGGCGCCCTTGAAGGCCACGCTCAGAATCAGCGTGCCGACGGCCCAGGCCAGCAGATAGCGCACCACCGGGAAACCGTACCAGAGCATGCTCATCACGGTTTTCGGGTCTTCCTTCACGTACTGGAAGACCAGGCCGTTGAGGCGCTGGTGGAATTCGCGGTAGAAGTCCATCTCCATCAGGCCCAGGAACAGCGCGATGCTGGAGGCAAGGGTCAGCCAGAAACGGAAGAACCCCCGCGCGGCCATGGCCCGCACGCTGAACAGTGACAGCAGCAAGGGGATCGTCAGGTACACCACCAGGCGAATGTCCAGGCGCAGGCCGTTGGCGAACGCTTCCAGGAAGGTCGAGGCCGGTGTGTCGAGGATCATCTCGCGGTTGTAGGCCAGCAGCGCCAGGCGCAGCAGGGAGAACATCACCATCATGACCAGTGCACAAAGCAGCGTGTATGCCAGATGGGATTTGACGGTCGGTTGCAGCAGGCGATTAGAAGCTCGCTGCTGATTCAGGGCGTCCGGGTTTGCCATGTCGTTTCAGGACCCATTGGAGGTTTAAGTTGCGAAAAAGAGTGCAGTGGCGTCCGGCCCTCGCCCAGGCTGGCTGGGGTAGGCGGTAAACGCGATGGCGCAAATGGTGCCCGATCACTGCCGGCAACGCCATTAATTACTGAACACGTGCCGCAATCCTGCAACTGGCGGTGCTTGAGATAGAGCCGTTGCAGGGAGATAAAGCCGGCGAATTGTCTTGGATGAGATGTGAAAATTTCGTACAGCGAATATTTCGACACACAATATCAAGGCATTTGCTGAAACCATTGTGGGAGGGGGCTTGCCCCCGATAGCGGTGGTTCAGTCACTGTTGTAACGACTGATACACCGCTATCGGGGGCAAGCCCCCTCCCACATTTTCCGTGCCCGCTTCAGCTTGAGTGAAGCTGGAGCTCAGAACCGCACGTTGCCCCGCGGCCCGGCAATCGCCCAGATGATCAGGCCCAGGACCGGCAGCAGCAGGATCAACAGAATCCACAACACCTTGGCACCGGTGCTCGCGCCGCTTTTGAACACATTGATGATCGCCCAGATATCCAGCGCGAGGATGATCAGCCCGACCAGACCGTTGAAAGTGGAACCCATGGTGTCGCTCCTAAGTGAGGGCATGCCCTTGTAGGATAGCCAGCCCTGGCTGGGGTTCCGTTTTATTTCAGACGTGGACCGCGACCCGCAGGGCTTCCAGGGACGGTTCGCCGTGGATGCCGACTTCGGCGCACAGTTCCAGCACGCGCGGCAGGTCGTTGCCGTACACCAGCACGGCCTGGATCTCGTCATCCAGCGGCTGGCTGAAGTTCAGCAACACATAACCACCGTCTTGCGGGCTGAGCGCACTCATCTGGATCTGGATGCGATTGAGCGCGGTGAGGGCTTCGGTCTTGGCCAGTTGCTTGGGCTTGAGGTTGAACGCCACGCCGGGGCCGAACGAGGCAACGATCTGCGCAAACAAGTCGCCATAGGTGTCGGCCTGGAACAGCACCGTGTCCGGCAGGCTGCCGACCACCACCCACTCGCCCAGCGGAATCGGGAAAGTATCGTCGTAGTTGATGTCCGGGTTCGCCGCCAGAAAGGCCACCGGGTCGGCGTAGGCCTGCGCCGCTTCCTCGGCGATGCGCGCCACCTCGTCGTCGCCCATGACGCCGGCGCTGATTTTACGGATGAGTTCGACGAGGGCGTTTTTCATGAAGGGGTCCTGTGGCGGGCGGGTTTTCGAGGGCGCGTAGCCTACACCAGTTTCTGCAACTGCGCCGCCGTATCCACCGCGCCCATGGTCTGTGCCGCGGCCAATGCCGTGGCGCCCTGGGCGTCGGCAGTCTTGGGGTTGGCGCCCTGGCTGAGCAGGTAGTCGACCATTTCGACGCGGTTGAACATCGCGGCCATCATCAATGCCGTGCGGCCGTCGGACGACGACGCATCAACCGGCGCGCCGCCTTCGATCAGCGCCTTGACCACGGGCAAGTTGCCCTTGAACGCCGCGCCGGCGATCGGCAGTTGATGCTTGTCGTTGGCGATCTGTGGGTCGGCCTTGAACTCCAGCAGCACTTTGACCGCGTCGGCGTGGCCGTGATAGGCGGCCAGCATCAGCAAGGTGTCGCCATTGTGGTTACGCAGGTTGGCTGGCAAGCCCTTGGCCAGCAGCGCGGCAAGCAAGGCCGCATCGCCTCTGCGCGCGACGTCGAAGACCTGCTCGGCAAATTCGGCGGCTTCGTCTTCGGTCATTTGTTTGGCATGGTCTGACATGTGGGGGCTCCTTGTCTGGTGCGGCTTCGGGTACTGAAGAGTAGGCGCCCAGTGTCGCGAGGGAGTTCCCCACTGTCATGGTTTTTTTGTCAACAGCCACCATAGGCAGAATCAATAGCGGAACTGTCCGCCCTGGATCTGCGCCAACAATTGCCCGGTGACCGGCACATAGCAATCCGAACCGGGCAGCCAGGCGTAGACCGGGTCGTTGCCGGCCTTGGCCGGGTCGAACGCTTCTTCCTTGAGCCGTACTTTCTGGTATTTGAACGTGCCCGTTGTCTCCATCTTCATCTTGATCCGCAGGAACAGCGGCACCGCATAGTGCGGCAACTGGCCATGAGCGAACTGCAGCAACTCGCGCATATCCAGGGCGGCCAGGGATTCGCTGGGGGTGATGGCGACCATGCCGGCGCGGCCATTGGTGTTTTCGATCTCGACACCGTAGGCCACCACCTCGGCGATCTGCGGGTGTTGCAACAGGATGTTCTCGACCTCGGTGGTGGAAACGTTTTCGCCTTTCCAGCGATAGGTGTCGCCCAGGCGATCGACAAATTGCGCATGGCCGAAACCGATGCTGCGCAGCAGATCGCCGGTATTGAAGTAGCGGTCGCCCTTTTCGAACACGTCGGTCAGCACCACCTTGCGGTTCTTTTCCGGGTCGGTGTAACCGTCGAACGGGGCCTTTTCATCGATCCTCGCCAGCAACAGGCCCTCCCCGCCCGTTTGCACCTTGCGCATGAAACCATCGGCGCCACGCAGCGGCTCACCGCTGTCGTGGGCGTAGTCCACCAGCGCCCAGCGCTGCAGGCAGAAGCCGATGGTGTTGTCGAAATTCAACACATTGGTGAAGCCGATATTGCCGTCACTCGCGGCATACAGCTCACAGATATGCTCGACGCCAAAGCGTTGCTTGAACTGCGCCCATACACCGGGCCGCAGGCCATTGCCGACCATCTTGATCACCCGGTTGTCACGGTCCTGGGCGCTGGCCGGCTGGTCGAGCAGGTAACGGCACAACTCACCGACATAACCCAGGGTGGTCGCGTTGAACTTGCGCACATCGCCCCAGAACTGGCTGGCGCTGAATTTGCGGCGAATCGCGAACCCCGACGCGCCGACGATCGCCGAGCCCCAGCACACGCAAAGGCCGGTGGCGTGGTACAGCGGCAAGGTGCAATACATGACGTCGGCGGGGCCCATGTCGAGGGCGATGCTGGCGAAGCTGACCGCGGTTTTGGTCCAGCGGCCATGTTTCATGATGCCGGCCTTGGGCAAGCCGGTGGTGCCGGAGGTGTAGATATAGAAGCACGGGTCGTTGAAAAAGATCTGCCGGGAACTGGCCGGGTTGTCCAGCGTGCACTCGGCGCTGGCCGCCATCAGGTCGATATAGCCGGCAGGCACCGCGCTGCCGGGTTGATCCGCGACAAACCAGGTGCGATCGGCCGCGATCACCACTTGATCGCGCACCGCTGTGTAGGCCTCCACCAACTCCGCCCCCACCACAATCGCCACCGGGTTGACCAGATTCAGGCTGTGTACCAGCGCCGCCTGGGTTTGCGAGGTATTGAGCATGGCGCAGATGCCGCCCAGCTTGGCCACGGCCAGCACGTTGAGCAGCAATTCGGGGCGATTCTCAATAAACAGCGCCACCACATCGCCTTTGCGGATGCCCTGGCTCTGCAGGTGGTGGGCGATGCGGTTCGCACGCTGGTTGGCATCGCGGTAACTGAGCACGCTGTCGCCGTACAACAACGCCGCGCCGTCAGGGTTGCGCAGGGTGGCTTGCTCGAAATGCCAGCCCAGGCCACAGGGCTGCGCGGGGTCGGTGACATTCGCGGCACGCATGCCGCGGACCACCCGTGGCAAGGCGCGGACGATGGCGGGCACCTTACGCAGCAGCATGCTCCAGGTAATCATGTCGTTTTGCGGATGGCGCATGGAGGAACGTCCTTTTTCTTATTCTTCGTCGGGGCCAGAAACTCCGGCATTTTTTGCAGGCAGGAAGCCAAATGCTCAGGGGAAAATACGCCAGCCGTTCTTCGACTGTACACGCGGGATTTGAAATGTTTTGTATCCCGAAGCCGCAACCGCCCCACAGGGAATTTTGCGACACATCGGCAGTCCCTATCAGTGACGAGGCGCCCGCCCGGCCGGATCGAGTAGCGCAAAATGCAGGATGCATGATGGCCATTCATGCAATTTGCACGAAATCAAAAATCCTGACTTTTTACAAGTTATTGATTTTTAAAGACTTTATATAAAAACGCGAGATGGCACAATCACTGCACCTATCACTCCATGCTTGCCAACTTGAGCCAACGGAGCTGATAGACATGAGCCTGATCCAAGATAAATTCGCCTCAGTATTCTCCCAATACGACGTCACCACTCAGCCACGCCCGGACGGCGGTATCCTGCTGACCCTGCGCAACAGCGAAGGCAAGCAGGTCAAGCGCTCGATCTCCTACCAGCAACTGCACACGGCCGATCAACTCACCTGGGTGATCAGCGCCATTCGCCGCGACCTGGCCGAACAAGCCAGCGAACTGCCGCAGATTTCCATGCTGCAGAGCCAGAACCGCTTTGCCCTGCCGACTTACCATTCGGCCTAAGACACACAAAAAAGGGCCGCGACGCCATCCAGCGTCGCGGCCCTTTTTCATGGGTTCAGGACAGGCCCAATCGGGCGGCTTCATTCATCGCTTGTACACGATTGTTGACTTGCAACTTGCCATAGATGTTACGCAGGTGGAATTTCACTGCGGCTTGGGACGTTTCACGAATCCGGCTGATTTCCCAGATGGTCTTGCCTTCGGAGGCCCAGCGCAAGATCTCCAATTCGGTCGGAGTCAGGGGCTTGCCGGACAAGGCCAAGCGTTTTCTGACATCGGTGGGCACGCTCAACGGCGCACCTGACGCCTCTGGATCACTCATCGCTTTCTCTCCTTATTGTTGGCTGATGCTTATCGCCTTTCGGATTCCTCCTATTGACAGGCGATACAAACATTAAGACCGGAGAGAGTTACATAATGGAGCGCGTCAAAGCGTAAGGCCGGCGATAAACAGCCAGGCCTTACAGATAAATAAGCTTCTTCCCACAACAACTTCCAACTCGTCGGGGTTGAAGATTCAAGTCGATTAAGCCTAGTCATCCAACCCAGGGAAACCAGCGGCGATATCGTCCCCGCTGAATTCAGGCACCCCGCCGCCTGCCGCATGGGACAGGCGCAGCGTCACGAAATGTGGGTGCTCGCCCATATCAAACCAATGGGGCATGCCGGCCGGGATCAGCAGCAGGTCATTTTTCTCACAGCGCACGCCGTACACATAGTCACCAATGTGCAAGACAAACAGGCCTTGGCCGGCGATGAAAAAGCGCGCTTCATCTTCGCTGTAACGCCGCTCGGCAAGGAACTGATCGCGCAATGCCGCCTTCTGCGCAGGGTCGCCGGGAGCATGCAGCACCTCGACGCAGGCGTAGCCGAGGGCGTCGATCCGTGGCTGATACGCCGCGATCATGGTGGCGTCGTCCGCGCCTTTTTCAATAACGGCGGGCTGCCAGCGCTCGAATCGCACGCCATGCTCGGCCAGGGTCGACGCGATATCGTCGAAGTGGGTCAGGACTTTGTTCGGTGTATCCGGTGTGGCGACGTGGTAAACGGCTACATAACTCATAGGACGGTTCCTTGGTTCTGCTCGTGCAATCGAAAGCCGATGATAAGGGCGGCGGCCAGGGCCGCGACGCTGGCGATACTGAAGGTCAGGGCCGGCCCCAACAGGTTCCAGCTGTAACCAGCGTACAGCGCGCCAAGCGCGCCGCCGGTGCCGGCCAAGGCCGCGTATAACGCCTGGCCCTGACCTTGCTGGCGCGCACCGAAGCTGCGCTGCACAAAAGCAATCGCCGCCGCATGAAAACTGCCGAAGGTAGCCGCGTGCATCACCTGCGCCAGCAGCAGCACCCAGAAAAATTCCGCGAACGCGCCCAGCAACAACCAGCGCAGCGCCGCCAACAGGAAACTCGCCAGCAGCACCCGGCGCACCGAGAAACGCGTGAGGATGCGGCTCATGCCCAGGAACATCAACACTTCCGCCACCACCCCGAGGGCCCACAGCATGCCGATTACGCCACGGCTGTAGCCCAAGTGTTCCAGGTGCAGGGTGAGAAAGGTGTAATACGGGCCATGGCTCATTTGCATCAACGCCACGCAGGCGTAAAACGCCAGGACGCCGGGGCTGCGCAACTGCTTGAGGAAGCCCTCGCCCGCCAGGCGGGGGCCGTGGTTCGCCGGCTGCGCATTCGGCACCCACAGGCTGGCACCGATGATCCCGGCCATGATCACCACGACCACCACCGGGTAGATATCCAGGCTCAGCCAGTCGAACAGGCGGCCCATGATCACCACCGTGAGGATGAAGCCGATGGAGCCCCACAGGCGGATCTGGCTATAGCGCGAGGTCTGCTTATGCAGATGGGCCAGGGTGATCACTTCAAACTGCGGCAGCACCGCATGCCAGAAAAACGCATGCAGGGCCATGACCAGGGCCAGCCAGGCATAGGTTTTGCTGACGAAAATCAACGCAAAACTCACCAGCGTACACAGTGCGCCCACACGCACGATGGCCAGGCGCCGGCCGGTATAGTCGCCCAGCCAGCCCCACAGATTGGGGGCCACGCAGCGCATCAGCATGGGGATGGCCACCAGCTCGCCGATACGCGCGCTGGAGAACCCCAGGTGATCGAAGTACAGCGCCAGGAACGGCGCCGTGGCCCCCAGCAGGGCGAAGTAGAAGAGGTAGAAGCTGGAGAGTCGCCAGTACGGAAGTGCTGGAGTCATGCAAGAGGCCGCTTTGCGGCAAGGCGCGAGCAAGCTCGCGCGCCACACACCGTCACAGCTGGCCCAGTACCGGAGTACTCACGCGCACATCGGCGTTTTGCCCACGGTTGCGCAGCAGGTGGTCCATCAACACGATCGCCATCATCGCTTCGGCGATCGGCGTGGCGCGGATGCCGACGCACGGGTCGTGACGGCCCTTGGTAATCACGTCCACCGGGTTGCCGTGTACATCGATCGAACGGCCCGGGGTGGTGATGCTCGACGTGGCCTTGAGCGCCAGGTGCGCAACGATCGGCTGGCCGGAGGAAATACCGCCGAGGATGCCGCCGGCATTGTTGCTGAGGAAACCCTGCGGGGTCAGTTCGTCGCGGTGCTCGGTGCCGCGCTGGGACACGCAGGCGAACCCGGCGCCGATTTCCACGCCTTTGACGGCGTTGATGCTCATCAGCGCGTGGGCCAGCTCAGCGTCCAGACGGTCGAAGATCGGCTCGCCGAGACCCGGTTTCACGCCCTCGGCGACCACGGTGATTTTCGCCCCGACCGAATCCTGGTCGCGGCGCAACTGGTCCATATAGGCTTCCAGCTCCGGCACTTTGTCCGGGTCCGGGCTGAAAAAGGCGTTGTCGTCGACGCTGTCCCAGGTCTTGAACGGGATTTCGATCGGGCCCAGCTGGCTCATGTAGCCACGGACGACGATGCCCTGGGTCGCCAGGTATTTCTTGGCGATGGCACCGGCAGCCACGCGCATCGCGGTTTCGCGGGCCGAGCTGCGGCCGCCGCCACGGTAGTCGCGCTCGCCGTATTTGTGGTGGTAGGTGTAGTCGGCGTGGGCCGGGCGGAACAGGTCCTTGATCGCCGAGTAGTCCTTGGACTTCTGGTCGGTGTTGCGGATCAACAGGCCGATGGCGCAGCCGGTGGTGCGACCTTCGAACACACCGGAGAGGATCTCGACTTCATCGGGTTCCTGGCGCTGGGTGGTGTGGCGGCTGGTGCCGGGCTTGCGGCGGTCGAGGTCACGCTGCAGGTCTTCCAGGGACAGCTCGAGGCCGGGCGGGCAGCCGTCGACAATGGCGACCAACGCCGGGCCATGGCTTTCGCCCGCGGTGGTGACAGTGAACAGCTTGCCGAAGGTATTGCCGGACATGCAGGGCGCTCCGTGAAATCAGTTGTAATCACTCAGCGGTGATAACCAAGCGCACCAGTATACGCGGGCCAACCGACTAGTTCATCCTCGAAACCTTACCGGTAGACGTTGGTCGAACCGGCACCTCCTGAATAATGGCGCAATGATGCTTCGAGTTTTGCTGTTTACCCTCACCCTGTTCACCGCCGTAGCGCATGCCGCGTCCCCCGTGGTGTTGCAACGGCCCATCAGCCTCGACACCGGCAGCGGCGAGCTGTTCGGCTCGCTGTTGCTACCGCAGTCCGACAAACCGGTGCCGGTGGTGCTGATCATTGCCGGCTCCGGCCCGACCGACCGCAACGGCAACAGTGCCGACGGCGCGCGCAACGACAGTCTCAAGCGCCTGGCGTGGGTGCTGGCCCGGCATAACATCGCCAGCGTGCGCTATGACAAGCGCGGCGTGGCGGCCAGCCTGGCCGCCACGCCCGATGAACGCGACCTGACCCTCGACGCCTACGTGGCCGACGCCGTGGCCTGGGGCAAGCTGCTCAAGGCCGACAAGCGCATGGGCCCGCTGATCGTACTGGGCCATAGCGAAGGCGCGCTGGTGGCCGCCCTGGCGGCACCGCAACTCGACCCGGCCGGGGTGATTTCCCTGTCGGGCAGCGCCCGCCCGGTCGACCAGGTGATCCGCCAGCAACTGGCCGGTCACCTGCCCCCGGCCCTGCAGTTGCGCAGCAATGAAATCCTCGATCACCTCAAGGCCGGCCAAGTGGATACCGATGTGCCTGGCCCGCTTGAAGGGATTTTCCGACCCAGTGTGCAACCGTATCTGATCAGCCTGTTTCGCGCCGACCCGTCGGCCGCCTTTGCCAGACTGCGCATGCCCGCGCTGATCATCCAGGGCACCAACGATATCCAGGTGGGTGTGGGCGATGCGCGGCAATTGAAGGACGCCAAGCCCGATGCCGAGCTGACGGTGATCGAAGGCATGAACCATGTGATGCGTATCGTGCCCAAGGAGGTGAAGCAACAGTTGGCGTCCTACAACGACCCGCGATTGCCCCTCGCCGCCGAGCTGGAAACCCGCCTGGTTGGCTTTATCGACGGACTTCAGCCCCGTTAACCGACTAATTGCCTCCAGTACTGGGAAAAACGGCCGATAAGCCGAAAGTCGACAGCAAAAAGCCTGTCGACTGGCTGGGCTAGGACAGGATCGCGCCGCATGACTAACACCGAAGCAACACCAGAACCTACCGCCGACACCCCGGCGGAACACACCGAGGTCGTCGACGCGGCGCCCCTGCCGTGGGCGGACGTACAGGCCGAACATTTCAAAATGCTGCGCCTGGCGCCCCTGCCCACCGACCGCTCCACCGGGGTACGCCCCTTGCGGTTTGTGCAATTTGGCTATGTCGAACGCCACGACCACCATCACAGCCTATTGCGCATGGTCATCCAGTTGCCGGGCCAACGGGTGCGCCGCGAGCAGAATCACCTGGATATCTGGGTCGATCACGCTAAACACCGTGTGCATTTCGGCCCGGGCAACAGCCTGGAAATCGAACCGGCCAACCGTGGCATCGGCCGTTTCCTGGTGGCTCAGGGCGCCGCGTGGGCGAAGAAGAAGTGGTCGCACTACCGCGTCGACGGGGTGGACCTGGCCAACAAGGACGCCCTCAACGAAGCCACACGCCTGCGCCGCGATCACTTCCTGCGTATCCAGGGCTTTGATGTGGCCTACGCCGACGTGCAGCATCTGAAGGGCAACGTGCAGCCCGGCAAGGTCAGCGACGTGCTCGATAGCTGGAACACCGAGAAAGTGCAGTTCGTGGAAATCCTCGAAGCCGCGCAAATGCTGCAACAGGCCGAGCAGAACCTGACGGAGCAGGAAGTGAAGCTGCGCAAGGAAGAGGAAAAGGTCACCAAGTTCAAGCGTGAGGACAGCGGGCTACGCTTCACCATCACCTGTCTGGTGGCGTTTACCGTGTTTCAGGCGGGGTTGTTGATCTGGATTGCCACCCATCGGTGATGTGGGAGCGGGCTTGCTCCCGATAGCGGTGCATCAGTCAATGCATTCAGTGACTGACACGCCCTCATCGGGGGCAAGCCCCCTCCCACACGTCAGAGCGGTCGATTAAACCCGGGCGGCGAATACCGCCTGATGGTTGCGGCACTGCTCGGCCGTGAGCATGAACACACCGTGCCCGCCGCGCTGGAACTCCAGCCAGGCGAAGTCGACTTCCGGGTACAGCGCCTCGACATGCACCTGGCTGTTACCCACTTCGACGATCAACAAGCCCTTCTCGGTCAGGTGGTCCGCCGCTTCGGCGAGCATCCGCCGGACCAGGTTCAAGCCATCGTCGCCGCAGGCCAGGCCCAGTTCCGGTTCGTGCTGGTACTCGTCCGGCATGTCGGCGAAGTCTTCGGCGTCCACATACGGCGGGTTCGACACGATCAAGTCGAAGCGCTGACCCGGCAGCCCGTCAAAACCGTCGCCCTGTACGGTATACACACGCTCGTCGACGCCATGGCGCTCGATGTTCTGATTGGCCACTTCCAACGCTTCGAACGACACGTCACCCAACACCACTTCGGCGTCCTGGAACTCGTAGGCACAGGCGATGCCGATGCAACCGGAGCCGGTACACAGGTCGAGAATGCGTGCCGGCGGCTGGGCCAGCCAGGGTTCGAAGCGGCTTTCGATGAGTTCGCTGATCGGTGAACGCGGGATCAGCACGCGCTCGTCGACGATAAACGACATGCCACAGAACCAGGCTTCGCCAATCAAGTAGGCTGTCGGCACCCGCTCATGAATGCGACGGTGCAGCAGCCGTTGCAAGTGGGAAACTTCCTCTTCTTCTAGGTTGCAATCCAGGTAGCTGTCGGCAATTTCCCAGGGCAGATGCAAGGCGCCGAGCACCAATTGCCGGGCGTCGTCCCAGGCGTTGTCGGTACCGTGCCCGAAAAACAGCTCTTCCCCATGGAAACGGCTGACAGCCCAACGGATATGGTCGCGCAAGGTGCGCAGGCGGGAAGTGATCACGGGGGCAGACTCCTGGAAAAAACGACTGGCGATTCTAACAGCCTTCGTCTGTAGCGACGACGTGCGAAAAGCCTCAACCGTATGTCGGATTTCATCCAATTTGCCATCATTGCGTCAAACAACCGCACCGCTTGACATGGCTGCACGCCAGCAACGGCGTAGCTTACGATGGAAGCGATTCACAGAACCGCTCAGCCAGTGGACAATGGCGCAAAAGCCCCCCTCACAGGAGCCCCCAGAATGTCCGTTCCAAAGACGATGTTTCAAATCAGCGGTCGAGGTTATGCAGCGGCCAATCTCAGCCATGCGACCCTCGTGATCATCGACGCCCAGAAGGAATACCTCAGCGGTCCACTCGCCCTCGCGGGCATGGATGCGGCGGTGGGCAATATCAAGCAACTGGTCGCTGCGGCGCGCAACGCCGGTCGCCCGATCGTGCATGTGCGCCACCTGGGCACCGTCGGCGGCCTGTTTGACCCACAAGGCGAGCGCGGCGAATTCATTCCCGGCCTGGAGCCAATGGGCAACGAAACCATCATCGGTAAACTGCTGCCCAGCGCGTTCCACGGCACCGGCCTGGAAAAACACCTGCAGGACCTCGGCTCCCTGGACCTGATCGTCTGCGGCTTCATGAGCCACTCCAGCGTCAGCACCACCGTGCGCGCCGCCAAGAACCTGGGCTTTCGCTGCACCCTGGTGGAAGACGCCTGCGCCACCCGCGACCTGCCTTACAAGGGCGGTGTCCTGAGTGCCGAGCACGTGCAACAAACCGAAATGGCCATCATGGCCGACAACTTCGCCACCCTCGCCTTGACCAAAGACCTGATCTGATTGCCCCGAAATGAGCGGTGCGGCCGATTCGAGGCCCCGCTCATCTGCAAATGCCTGTCATTTGCTGCAATTACCTCTGGCGCCGGAACAACCTGTGTATCTTCCGGTCGAAGGGCCGATACCCTGGAGGAAAGGTCGGAATGAAGATATCCGATGGTTTTGATGCTCGTCGCTTGCGCCCCAAGGGCCCGAGCAACTGGCGTCTGCGCCTGGTAGCCGGCATTGCCGCGCTGCTGGCGATCATAGGTGTGCTGCTGGCGGTCGCCGGTGGCGCGGGTTTGTCGGGGCATTCCCCGGCGCTGGGCGAACTGAATGCCAGCCCCGGCGGCTCGGCGATGCTGTTGGTGGGCGGCCTGCTGGTGCTGTGGTTCGGCGTGTGGTTATGGCGCCGCAGCCGGCGGCGGATGCGCCAGCCGTTGTCGCTGAACATCGCCTCGCACCTGATGAAAAAGCACGACTGATGGCGCTTGGATAGCGTTTCCTGCGCCCCGGCCGCCGCGATTTAGGTAAACTGCCCGCCCCTCGCGGAGGCTGACATGCAAGACGACGATTTTTCCCTGTTCAAAAACGAGCTGCGCGGCGTCAAGCCGATCAAGCACGACCGCGCCGACACCGGCAAACCCAAGAGTGACCGAGCGCAGATCGCCAAGCTGCGCCAGGCCGCGACCGTACGCACTGACGCCACCACCGTGGACGGTCTGTCGGACCAGTTCGTGATTGACGTCGGCCCCGAAGACGAGCTGATGTGGGCCCGCGACGGCGTGCAGGAAAGCCAGATACGCAAGCTCAAGACCGGCCAGATCCCCTTCGAAGGCAGCCTCGACCTGCACGGCATGAGCGTGGAAAAAGCCCGGGAAACCCTCTGGGCCTTCCTCGCCGAAGCCACCCGGTTCGAAATCCGCTGCGTGCGCGTCACCCACGGCAAGGCCGTGCGCCTGGACGGCAAGCGGCCGATGATCAAGAGCCACGTCAACACCTGGCTGCGCCAGCATGCCCAAGTACTCGGCTTTACCTCCTGCCAGCCCCGCCACGGTGGCGCCGGCGCGGTGTATGTGATGCTCAAGCGCACCATGCTGGAAGGGCGCGACGAGTAACCCGTGCCATCGTCAGGCTTGCAGCGATGGGTCGGCCACCGTACCCTTGCGCTTTGCGAAAATCCCACAGGTAGTTTCATGTCCCTGGAACAGAATTACACCGCGATCCTCGGCCAACTCGGCGAGGACGTTACCCGCGAGGGCCTGCTCGACACGCCAAAGCGTGCCGCCAAGGCGATGCAGTACCTTTGCCGCGGCTATGAACAGACACTGGAAGAAGTCACCAACGGTGCCTTGTTCAGCTCCGACAACAGCGAAATGGTGCTGGTCAAGGACATCGAGTTGTACTCGTTGTGCGAACACCACCTGCTGCCGTTTATCGGCAAGGCCCACGTCGCGTATATCCCGAGCGGCAAAGTGCTGGGCCTGTCGAAGGTCGCGCGGATTGTCGACATGTATGCGCGCCGCCTGCAGATCCAGGAAAACCTCAGCCGCCAGATCGCCGATGCCGTGATGCAAGTGACCGGCGCCCTGGGCGTGGCCGTGGTAATCGAAGCCAAGCACATGTGCATGATGATGCGCGGTGTGGAGAAACAGAATTCGTCGATGATCACCTCGGTGATGCTGGGTGAGTTCCGCGAAAACGCGGCGACCCGCAGCGAATTCCTCAGCCTGATCAAATAACCGGTCGGGTAGGAAAAAGCCGGCGTTCATCGCCGGTTTTTTTTCGCCCCCACAAATCAAGTAAGATGCGGCCCTCTGTTCTGGGCAAGAGGTTTCAGCCATGTTCGTCAAAGCACTTCGAGTGGGCCTCGGCCACGTCATCATCGCGGGCGACTACATTACCCGTCCACGCAAAAAGCAGCGCCCCGCCGAGCAGCAAGCGCAGGTCAACGCGGCCGCCAAGGAACTGACCCTGTATCAGTTCCACGCCTGCCCGTTCTGCGTGAAGACCCGTCGCACCCTGCATCGCCTGAATGTGCCGGTAGCGTTGAAGGATGCGAAGAACAACGAACAGGATCGCCAGACCCTGCTGGAGCAAGGCGGCAAGATCAAAGTGCCGTGCCTGCGCATCGAAGAGAATGGCCAGACCACCTGGATGTATGACTCCAAGGTGATCATCGATTACCTGGACAAGCGCTTCGCCGCAGCCTGACAAACGCCCTCTCCTCTGTAGGAGCGAGCTTGCTCGCGAAAAACCTGAGGACGCCGCTGGGTGTCAGGTTCCCCTCGTTATCGTTGACGATTTTCGCGAGCTGGCTCGCGCCTACAGAGCGGGGATTTCCATGTCCAGTAATGCGGAGCCCAGGCATTTTCCGTGGGCGTCCAGCGCCAGCGAACGGGTCACGCCGCCGCGCAAGATCCCCGGCAACACGAAGTTCAGCGCCTGCACGTTGGGCAATTCATAGCGTCGCACCGGCGCCGCCCCCGGCTCCAACAGCCCGGCGAAGAACGCCGCCACGCGCGCGGCCGTGAGCTGTTCGCAGAGCAGCGGATAATCCTCAGGGCGATAGGCAATGATCGAAATGTTCGAGGTGTCGCCCTTATCCCCGGTGCGGGAATGGGCCAGGGTATGCAGCTTCATGCTTCGATCCTCGGGTTGACGGCGTCACGCGGCAACAACAACGAGGCCACCGCCACCACCTGGCGCACGCTTTTGCTGGCACCGCCGCCGCCGGACGGGCCGTTGGTGTAGAGGGTTTCCACTTCATTGCCGACCCGCACCGCTTCGCTGCGTTCCTCACAGCGCGCAGCGACGCGCAGGCGCACTTCCCACGGTTCGACGCGGCTGCGCGGGCCGTGCAGCGAGTCCATGCCGATCAACTCGGCGCGCACGTCCTGCATCTTCACACCCATCAGTTCCAGGCGCTTGAGCACCACCTCTCGCGCCAGTTCGGCGCGTGCGACAGCTCCCGGCCCGCCGTAGGACATCTGCCCCTCGCCGATCCAACCGTCCAGGTAACCCACGCTGACTTTCAACCGGTCCGGCCGCACCCGTCCCGCAGCACCCTGGGCGCGTACCCGGTCGACGCTTTCCTCGACAAAGCTCACCTGGGAAAAGTCGGCCGTCACGTCCGGCGTCAGATAGGCCGCCGGGTCGTGTACTTCGTAGATCAATTGTTCAGTACACGTAGCGCGGCTGACGCGCCCGCCGGACCCGCTCACTTTGGTGATCACGGCGTTGCCCTCGGCATCGATCTCGGCCAGGGGGAAGCCGAGACGCGCCAGGTCGTCTACGTCCTTGAACCCGGGATCGGCGAAATAGCCGCCACTGACCTGCCCCGCGCATTCGAGCAAATGCCCGACCAACGTGCCGCGCCCCAGGCGCAACCAATCGTCAGCCGCCCAGCCGAACGCAAACATCTGCGGCGCCAGAAATAGCGACGGGTCGGCCACGCGCCCGGTGATCACCACATCGGCCTCGGCGCGCAACGCCTGCAGAATGCCGTCGACGCCCAGGTAGGCGTTCGCGGAAATCAGCCGCGCACCCAGCGAGCCAAGGGTCTGGCCGTTATCCAACACCTGCTCGGGGCGCAACACGTCGAGCACATCATCGCCCACCACCGCCACGACCTTGAGGCTCAGGCCCAGCTCATTGGCAATGCGCCGCACTT
Source organism: Pseudomonas sp. 7-41 (assembly GCF_021233075.1). Lineage (NCBI taxonomy): Bacteria > Pseudomonadati > Pseudomonadota > Gammaproteobacteria > Pseudomonadales > Pseudomonadaceae > Pseudomonas > Pseudomonas sp. 7-41. The sequence goes on from NZ_CP089551.1 coordinate 4,889,812, forward strand.
CAACGGCCGCCGACACCGGGTTGGCCGCGCCCATATTGGTGATCACGCGCAAGCGCCGGCGACCCGCCTGCTCACCGACAAAGGGCAGCACCCGGCGCATGCGCTCACTCAGCAACGGGTCATACCCGCCCTGCGGATCGCTGATGCGTGCCTGTTGCGCCAAGGCGATGGTGCGTTCGGCCAGGCATTCGAAGACCAGGTAATCGAGGTCGCCCTGTTCGGCCAGTTCCACGGCAGGTTCGATGCGGTCGCCGGAATAGCCGGCGCCGGAACCGATGCGCAAGGTTTTCATCTCAAAATACTCCCAGGAGCAACGCGGTCAGGGTCATCAACACCGACGCGGCGAACAGAAACGGAATAGTGAAGCGCTGGTGATCGGCCAGCTCGATCTTGCACAGCCCCACCAACAGGAAGGTCGCGGGGGTCAGCGGGCTGACCGGGAAACCGGTGGTGTGTACGCCCAGCAGCGAGGCCTGGGCCACTTGCAGCGGGTCGACGCCCAGGGCCTTGCCGACTTCGGCGATCACCGGCATCACGCCGAAATAGTAGGAATCGGGGTCGAACAACATGCTCAGCGGCATGGAAATAAAGCCCACCACCGCCGGGATCAACTTGCCGTGGCCGGCCGGAATCTGCGCCACCGCCACTTCGGCAATCGCCTTGAGCATGCCGGTGCCTTGCATGATGCCGGTGAACACCCCGGCGGCGAGCAGGATACTGGCCATGGTCAGGGCGGTCTTGGCATGGGCGTCGATGCGTGCGCGCTGGGCGTCGACATTCGGGTAGTTGATGCACAGCGCGACCACGGTGCCGAGCATGAACATCACCACCGGGTCGACCCAGCCGGCGATCATCACCACCATCACCAGCACGGTGAGCATCAGGTTGACCCAGAACAGCCGCGGGCGTCGCAGCTTGATGTCGTCGTCGCTGAGCACCCGTTGCGGCACGGCATCCACCGTCGAACCGGCGCCCAGGCCAAGGCGTTTTTCTTCACGATGGCCGAGCCACCAGGCGCAGGCGAAGACAAAGATCAGGCCGACGATCTGCACCGGGATCAGCGGCTGGAACAGATCCGCCACTGGCACATGCAACGCCGCCGACGAGCGCAGCACCGGGCCGGTCCACGGCAGGAAGTTGACCCCGGCAGCCATCGCGCAGACGCAGGCGAGGATGCGTTTGTCGATGCCCAGCCGCGTATACAGCGGCAGCATCGCCGGCACCGTCACCAGAAATGTCACCGCGCCGGAACCGTCCAGGTGGACCAGCAAGGCGAGGGTCGCGGTGCCAACGACAATTCGTGTAGGACGCGTCCCTACCGTGCGCAGGATGCGATCAATGATCGGGTCAAGCATGCCGGCATCGGTCATGATCCCGAAAAACAGAATCGCGAACACAAACATGCCCACCACCGGGGCAACGTTCTTGATCCCGGTAATGATGAAGGCACTGGTTTGCAGGCCGAACCCGCCGAGCAGCGCAGCGATGATCGGCAAGGCGATCAGCGCCACCAGGGGCGAGAGGCGTTTGCTCATGACGGCAGCGAGCAAGCAAAGGATGGTAATGACACCCAGGGTAGCGAGCATGGGTTACTCCAGAGCGGCCTTGGTGGCCGGTTATTGTTTTCCCTGGAGTATTGGAAACGCGTTAGTCTTTGTAAATTGGAATATTCACCAGCTAGTGTTCGGAAAAACAAAATGAAGAACTCTATCCAACACATCCAAGCCTTCCTCGCTGTCGCGCGCACCGGCAGCTTTACCAAGGCAGCCAACGAACTGCACCTGTCGCCGTCCGCGCTCACCGTGCAGGTTCAGCAACTCGAGGACTGGCTCGGCGTCGCCCTGCTCGACCGTAGCCCGCGGCATGTCAGCATCACGGCCGCCGGCCAGGAAGCGCGCGGGCCGATGGAAAAGCTGCTGCTGGACCTGGACAACATCGTCACCGGCTCCCGCGACCTCGCGGCGTTACGTCGTGGCGTGGTGACCATCGCCGCCCTGCCCTCGGTGTGCGCCGGCGCCCTGCCGCCCGCGCTGCGCCTGTTTCGCGAACGCTTCGGCGGGATCGAAGTGCGCCTGCATGACCTGGTGGCCCATCGCATTCATGCCCAGGTGCGCTCGGGCGAGGTGGACTTCGGCATCGGCGTGCGCGCACGGCTGAACCACGGGCTGGCGTTCGTGCCGGTATTGAATGATCGGCTGTGCGCGTTCGTACCGCTGGATCATCCCCTCGCCCGCTATCCGGCGCTGAGCCTGAGGCAACTGGCGGATCAGCCGATCATCCTGACCGGGCGCGACAGCAGTGTGCGCGAACACGTCGAGGCGTTATTTGACGAGACACGCCTGACGATGAACGCGGGCATGGAGGCCAACTACATGTCGACGGTGTTGGCGCTGGTGCGTCAGGGCTTGGGGATCAGTGTGCTGCCGGAGTCGGCGGCGGACAGCCTGAAGGGGTTGAAGCGCATCAGCATCGATCATCCCGGCGTGAACCGCGAGATCGGGCTGATCAGTCGCAGCGCGATGGCGCTGAGCCCGGCGGCGCAGCGCTGTTTCGACTTGCTGCATGACAAATTATCCGACACACCACTGAGCTAAATGTGGGAGGGGCTTGCCCGCTCCCACAATTGACCGAGTGAGTCAGTCGAGCATCGCCACATGTCTGGGATGGCTGGCCACACGCTTCAGCCATGCCTGCAGCGCCGGGTAAGGCGTCAAGTCAAAACCGCCCTCATGCGCCACGTGGGTGTAGGCATACAGCGCAATATCCGCAATCGAATACTGCTCGCCCACCAGGTACGGCGTGCTTTGCAGTTGGCGCTCCATGACCTTCAACGCCTTGTAACCGCCCTTGTGGGTGGTTTTGTATTCGTCGAGGCGATCCTCGGGCATCCCCAAGTACAGTTGGATAAAGCGCGCCACCGCAATGTACGGCTCGTGGCTGTACTGCTCGAAGAACTGCCACTGCAACACTTGGGTACGCAAGCGCGGTTCGGTCGGCAGAAACTCGCTGCCATCGGCGAGGAAATTGAGGATCGCATTGGATTCCCACAGGCAGGTGCCGTCTTCGAGCTCCAGCACCGGGATCTTGCCGTTGGGGTTCTTGGCCAGGAATTCGGCGGTCTGGGTGTCGCCCTTGAGGATGTCGACATCCACCCATTGATACGGGATGCCCAACAGGTTGAGCATCAATTTGACCTTGTAGCAGTTGCCCGACTTGTAATCGCCATAAACCTTGTACATGGGGCTCCCCTTATGCCGCTCGCGCGTGCTGTGCTTGACGGACCACCGCGGCCAGGCGCTTGAGACCTTCGTCCAGACGGGACGGGTCGATATGGCTGAAATTGAGCCGCAGTGAGCCAAGGTGCTGGTCCGGCTCGGAAAAGAACGGTTCACCGGGCATGAACGCGACGTTCTGATCGAGCGCAGGTGCCAACAAGGTGCGGGTGTCGAGCGGCTGTTTCAAGGTCAACCAGAAGAATAATCCGCCCTGGGGCACTTGCCAGTCGGCCAATTCGCCGAAATGCCGCTCGAGTGCCGCCTGAAAAGCATCCCGGCGCGCGCGATAGAAACCGCGCAGCTCGACCAGATGCTGTTGATATTTCTCGCTGCCGAGCCACTGCATCGCCTGCCACTGGCCGACGCGGTTGGTGTGCAGGTCGGCCGACTGCTTGAGCTTGAGCAAGTGCGGGAACAGGTCGGGGCTGGCGATCAGGTAACCGACGCGCAGGCCGGGCAACAAGGTTTTCGACACGGTGCCGGTGTAGATCCAACTGGCCTTTTTCAGGCGGCCGGCGATGGGCTGCGCACTGCCGCCGTCGAAGGTCAGTTCGCGGTACGGTTCGTCTTCGATCAGGGTCACGTCGAATTCATCGAGCAGCGCCGCGACGGCTTCGCGCTTGGCCTCGCTGTAACGCACGGCCGACGGGTTCTGGAACGTCGGGATCAGGTAGATGAACGCCGGGCGGTAGCGTTCGAGACGTGAGCGCAACGCGGCGAGGTCCGGGCCGTCGGCTTCCAGTTGTACGGTGAGGCACTCGGCGCCGAACAGTTGGAAAATCTGCAAGGCCGCCAGGTAGGTCGGGCCTTCCAGGAGGATGTTCGTGCCCTTGTCGATATACAGCTTGGCCGCCAGGTCCAGGGTCTGCTGGGAACCGCTGACCACCAGCACCTGGCTGGCCTGGCACGGTACACCCAATGCACGCGCCTCGGCGGCGAGCAATTCACGCAGCTGCGGCTCGCCTTCGCTCATGCCGTATTGGCCGATGTTCACCGGCATGTCGTCCCAGTTCAACGCAGGCAACATCGCTTCGGCCGGCAGCCCACCGGCGAACGACATCATTTCCGGGCGCTGAGCCGCCGCGAGAATTTCACGGATCAAGGAGCTTTTGAGGCGCGTAACACGTTCTGAGAAGGCCATAGGGTCACCGGTAGCAAAGCCTGTGGGAAATACGTCAAACTGGTTGACCGAAATTACGACGACTTGTGTGGATACGTCAATATGCTTGACCTTAAAAACCAGACCAGCCAGCAAACCGCCATGGAAGCGTTCTTCTTCGGCTACCAGGCGTTCACCGCCAAGGCCGACGAAATGCTGGAGCGCCGGGGCCTGAGCCGGGTGCATCAGCGCATCGTATTTTTTATCGCGCGCTACCCCGGCCTGAGCGTGAAGGAACTGCTGGAATTGCTCGGCGTGAGCAAGCAGGCGCTGAACATGCCGCTGCGCCAATTACAGGAAATGCACCTGGTGCAGAGCGTCGCGTCGGAGACCGACAAGCGCAAACGCCTGCTGGAATTGAGCGCCGAAGGCCTGCGTTTCGAGCAGTCCTTGCGCCGCGAACAGGTGAAGTTGTTGCAGCGCGCCTTCAATGAAGCGGGGGAAGCCGCGGTGAACGGCTGGCTGGCGGTCAATCAGGCGTTGAGTGCGGTGAATTAGCCTTTCATCCTTTTTTGCGCAGACAATCGAAAACATTATTTGCTTTTTTTGTATACAAAAGCATAATTCGCTTCGTGCGAGTTCCTGACCTATCAGTCAACAAAACCCGCCAGTACCTCACAGCGCCTGCGCGCTGACCATAACAATAAAATGCTTGAGGAGTACTTGCTGTGGATAGCCGCAAATCCGAAGCCCCGCTGGACCTCGCCGCGCCGAACCTCTCCCCCACCGACAGCGGCTGGCTCGAACGCCTGTTCAAACTGCGCGTGCATGGCACCACAGTGAAGACCGAGTTGATCGCCGGCCTCACGACGTTTATCACCATGGCCTACATCATCTTCGTCAACCCGAACATCATGGCCGATGCCGGTATCGATCACGGCGCCGCCTTTGTCGCCACGTGCATCGCTGCCGCGCTGGGGTGCCTGCTGATGGGCCTGTATGCCAACTGGCCGGTGGGCCTGGCGCCAGGCATGGGCTTGAACGCGTTCTTCACCTACACCGTGGTCGGGACCATGGGCTACACCTGGGAGACGGCCCTCGGCGCGGTGTTTATCTCCGGCGTGTTGTTCATGGTGCTGACGCTGTCGCGCATCCGCGAATGGCTGCTCAACAGCATTCCGGTGAGCCTGCGCCATGCGATGGGCGCCGGTGTCGGCTTGTTCCTCGGGGTGATCGGCCTGAAAACCGCCGGCATCATCGTCGACAGCCCGGCCACCCTGATCAAGCTCGGTTCGCTACACGAGCCGGCACCGTTGCTGGCGGCCATCTGCTTTCTACTGATTGCCATCCTCAGCTACCACCGGGTGTTCGGCGCGATCCTCATCAGCATCATCGCCGTGACCCTCGCCGGCTGGGGCCTCGGGCTGGTGCACTACAACGGCACCCTCGCCACCCCGCCGAGCCTGGCACCGACCTGGTTAGCCATGGACGTGATGGGTGTATTCAATGTGAGCATGATCAGCGTGGTGTTCGCCTTTCTGTTTGTACACATGTTCGACACCGCCGGCACCCTGATGGGCGTCGCGCAACGGGCCGGGCTGGTCAACCCCGACGGCAAGATCCACAACCTGTCCCGTGCGTTGAAGGCCGACAGCGCCTCCAGCGTGTTCGGCGCCATGGTCGGCGTGCCGCCGGTGACCAGCTACGTGGAAAGTGCCGCCGGTGTCGCCGCCGGCGGCCGTACCGGGCTGACCGCCGTGACCGTGGGCGTGCTGTTTGTGGCGGCGATGTTTTTCGCGCCGCTGGCGGGCATGATTCCTGCTTATGCCACCGCCGGCGCGCTGATTTATGTGGCGATGCTGATGATGGCGAGCATGGCCCATATCAATTGGGACGACGCTACTGACAGCATTCCGGCGATCGTCACCGCGATCATGATGCCGCTGACCTTCTCGGTCGCCGACGGGATCGCCCTGGGCTTTATCACTTACGTGGCGCTCAAGGCCGGCTGCGGCAAGTACCGCGAAATTTCCGTCAGCCTGTGGGTGCTGTGCGCGATCTTTATCGCGAAATTCATCTTCCTCTAGGTCGGCAACCCCCGAAGAAACCGCCTCACCTTTGGGTGAGGCTTTTGCATGAAAGGAGCACTGTGAATGAACCTGGAAACCTGGCTGCTGTTCAGCGGCGCCGCGCTGGTGGTGATCCTGATCCCCGGTCCCCTGTCGTTGCTGATGATCAGCAACAGCTTGAACTACGGCCTGCGCCGTTCGTACCCGGCGTTCCTCGGCGGCGTGTTCGCCTCGATCTGCCTGTTGAGTGCCTCGGCACTCGGCCTGGGTGCGCTGTTGCTCGCGTCGGAACAATTGTTCAGCGTCTTGAAGATAGTCGGCGCGCTCTACCTGTTTTACCTCGCCTGGCAGAGCTGGCAGCAATCGCGCCAACCGGCCCACGGCGCGGTGGTGCCCCTGGCCGTCGCCACGCCGCGTTTTCGCGCCTTGTTTGGCCGTGCGTTTGTGCTGGGCGCCAGCAACCCCAAGGACATCCTGTTCTTCGCCGCCTTCCTGCCGCAGTTCCTCAGCAGCCAACAGCCGTTTCTGCCGCAACTGCTGGTGATGATCGCCACCTGGACCGTGCTCGACCTGTTGTGCAAGCTCGCCTACGGCCTTGGCGCCCACGGCGCGGCACGCTATCTGCGCAGCGGCAACGGCCAGAGCTGGTTCAACCGCACCAGTGCCGGGCTGTTCGGGGCGGCTGGCGCGGTCTCGCTGCTCAACGTCAGAGCGGGGTCACTTTGACAAAATACACGCTGGGGCGGACCGACCCCGTCGACTGCCACTGAATGCCGGCGGCGATCCGAACCAGACGGTTTTCCCGCAGCGCACTCTTGACCGCAGCCAACGCCAGCGAGGTCGGGTGTCTGATGATCGCGGCATTGAACCAATGGTCTGTCAGGCGGTTTTCCAACGGTACAGAGCCGCGCCCAAGCCAATGCAACGACACGTAGTACAGTTTGTTTGAACCGCAGCGCGAATGTGTCACGAGCAATTCATGGCTGGGCTTTTTGCCGCGCATGACCTGCAGTTCCTGCACGTCGAAGCCCTGCTGTTCGAGCACGCGCTTGACGGCTGCGCGCTGTGCAATCTCCCGCTGCGGCGCACGCGCGCGGCCGCCGGTGCGCAGGGTCGGGTCCAGGCCGGCGACGTTGAAGTCGACGCGAGTGAAGCCCGGTGCCTTGCCGTCGAAGCCGATATAGATCGATCGGCCGCTGCTTTCGGTGGGCCGCAGCATTCTCAGCAAATCATCGGTCTGGCCCAGCCGGTTGGCGGTGGGGGTCAACCAATTGTCCAGCGCTGCACGCACATTGAGCAGGTGGCTGGCCGTCGCCGAGCGAGAAGTATCGGCCAGTTCGACCAGCCGGGCGACGGCCATGCTGCGGCTATGAGTAGTAAGGTTCGGGAACGCCGTGGCGACAGACCGTTCCAACGGCGTGTCGAACAACGGCGCATGCAGCCGCCACTCGCCCGCCTGGGTGCGTGATACCGGGATGGGCTGTTCCTCCAGCGCAGTGTCTGTCCAACGCTCAAGGTCCGCCCGGGCCAGTGACACCAGCGGTTCATCCTTGGTAATGAAAGCAAGGCCGCTCCAGGGCGCACTGTCCCCCGGCGCCAGTACCCGGTAATAACCCACCCCCGATGCCGTCGGGCGGTCGTACTGGGCGCCGATATAGATGACATCGTAGGGAAACCCCGGCGGGTCCATATGCACATGAAACGTGCCGAACGCCGAGGAGCCAGGCACTTGGCCCATGGGCACGCGCGCGCGCCAGGCGAACCACTCGGTGTTCGGCGCAGACGAGCGATAAATGCGGCTTTCCGTAGCGGCGCGCACCGTCGGTGGGCGCCAGTCCGGTGGCGGCGTCACGGGTGGACGCCATGGGTTGAGCACCCCGGAACTGGTGCCCGCGACCGGTTGCGGTGCATCCGCGCCGAGTAACCATTCCTTGGACTGGTGGATGTGCAAAATCAGTTCGTCCTGCCCCGGTGTCTGCGGGTTCTTCAGGCGGAACGCCGGTTCGTCTCCACGTCGGTAAAGGGGGTAAGTGTGGGTGTCGTCCGCCACAAAGAGCTCACCGTGTTTCACCTGCACGCCTGCCGTGTCCGGCCCTTTCAGCGCAACGGCGCCCTCAGGCACGCCGTTGATTTTGAAGCGATCCAAGGCCTTGAGCCGAGTCACGGGCGGCGTTGCCACGCGGGAAACCCCGGCATCCGTCGCCATCCGTAAACGATGTAGCCGCCCCAGCACGGCCCTCAGCGCCGGCCGCGCGACACCTGCGCCGACACGTCCGACTTTCCTGGGGCCGGGGACAAAGTTCAGCAACACGTCGATCACCATAAAGGCGCTCATGAAACCCACATCGACCGCGTCCCGGGGGTCGCCGAAACGGTGATAACGCCGTGACACCAGCAGCAGCTCATGGAAGTCATTGAACGTCCCGTACAACGGCGAAAAAAACCCCACCAGCGCCCGTGCGCGGGTATCGCCCTGCTCATTCAGGCGCTGGTTCCGATAGTGCTCCAATGCCTTGCCGGAATGACTGGCCGCTTGAGTGCGGCGTTGCAGCTCCTGCACGCTGGCGTGGTAAAGCAATGCCTGGGCGTTGCAGTGGGGCACGGCCACAAGCGCGAGCCAATCCTGCGGAGCACTGGCGATCTGTTCAAGGGTCTGGGCTTCGATCTCCTCGAGCACCACCGCAGGTTCCAGGTGCTTGATGCCGAATGAGCGCACGAAGTCGATCCCCCGCCAGATGCCCTTCATCATGAAAAACGCCGGTATGGCTTTCAGCGTTTTTGCGGCCTGGGTGCGCGTATCGACACCCTCCGGTGGCTGGGGGAGCGCCTCGAATGCCCAGCCCGGCGCGACCTGCCGCGCCAGTGTCTTGACGTTATCCGCTAACGCACCGATGCGGTTCAATGCAGCATGGGCCTGTTGCAAGCTGCCGTACTCGGTCAGGACCAGGGCCGGCGGCGCATCGGGCCAGTAAACCACGCACAGGTCGGTACGCGGGTCATGTACCGCGACGATCCCTGCGACATAGCGATCATGCTGCAGGGTGTGGCCGACCAGATGGACCACATACAGTTGCAGCGCGGGCTGACTGCTCGACAGGTCCTGCGGCGTGCGTGCCGCCATCGCCGTCTTGAACAGGCTTTGTGCCGTTGCCGTCAGCCCCCGTTGCACCGCATCGAACAGGTGATATGCAGCGCCCGCTTGCAAGGCGCGATTCAATAACCCAGGGATACGTCCGTTGCTGAGCACACGGTCGGTTTCACGACGGGGATAAAAAACCTGCTGGATCAGGGCATCGTAGCGGCCACCGATGTCCAGCGAAGACACCAGCCCGATCAAGTAAGCCGCATTGAGGCGCTGCTTCCACTCGGGTTGCAGATAACGCGCGTGATCGAATCGCCACTGCGTCCAGGGTGCCAGCGGGTCCAGGTTATGCAGCGCCAGTTGCAGCAGGCTGAAGGAGGTGCGCGTCGCGGTCGGGGTCAGCACGATGCGGCGATCGCCCACGGCGCAGCCACTGGTCCAGCCACAGAAAGCACCGTGGACATCATCGGGCATCTCAATCAACGCTTGGTCGATATCCAACTGCGGAAAAAAACCGTCCTCGCGCAAACGGGCGATCAAGGTGCGCCGGGCAAAGGTGTTCAGATCAGGCAGGCATTGCTCCAGCCGGCTTTTGAAGGCCAACGCGTTGCCCAGGTACAAGCGCAGCAAGCGCTTGAAGTGTTGACGCTGGGCCCGTGGTGCGTGCGCGAGCCAGGCGGGCAGGGTTTTCGCCTCAGACGCCGCCGTGCGCAGCAGCTCAATATTGGCCAGCGCCTGGCTCAGGGCATTATTGGGCGGGATCTTCAACTGCGCGTCCAGATCGACCATCAGCAGCGCGCGGCTCAGGTCGGCATCCGTCACTTCGCTGAACACCCGCGTGATGTCCTCGCTGCTGCGGTGTAAGCGGTCGTAGCTCCCCAGCAGTTTCTTGAGCGCAGCCAGCGCGGGCTTGCCGTTGATTTCAACGTAGCGCACGCCGAGTGTTTGCGCGGCGGCATGGGCGCGCAGGTCGGCGCGTTTATCGTGCTCGACGCAGCGCCACAACACCGAGTCGTCTGGGCTGTTCAGGCTTGCCTTGAGGCTGCGGGTCAACGCGTCCAGCCCGGCAAACGCCTTGATCCCACCCTCCACGCCGAAAGCGTAAAGCACCACCGGCAGTTGGCGCGACGAGCGCTCTAGCGCCGCAGCCGTGGTCACCACCCACACGTTATGGAGCGGGTAGAAAGCGTCCGGCGCGCTGCCCACCGCGATCGACAGCACTTGGGCAAGACTGCCCGGGCGGCGGCTGGCCAACGGTTGGTCGACCACCTCGATCATCAGGTCGCGATGCGCCGTACTGATCAGCTTGAGGCGGTGTTGCAACTCCACCTCGCAACGCAGGGCCGCGGTTTGGGCCTGCATAAACAACGACACGCGCCTGGGCGTACCCGCTCCCCCCGGACGTTCAGCCCAAAAAGCCAACTCCAGCAGCCGTTGCCCGGCATCTTGCATCAACGTATTCAACGCTTGGATATGCACGTCAATTTGGCTCATCAGCGACGCAATGACCCGGTACGCCAGGGTATCCGCGCTGGGATCAGCCGGGACCAACAGCGCGAGCAGCGCATCTTCGTAGCGTGCGACCTGACGCTGTGCCGTGTGCAGGGCCAGGCCGGAGGCCGTGCTGGCGAAGATGATTTCTGCGCCTCGGCGTTGCCGGTCCCACTTGAGTAATTGCGCGCCGATCACGCCAAGCCGAGCGCCGCCGACCCATTGCTGCCTCGCCCCTTCGACCGCGGCCAGAAACGGTGCGGCATCCGGCAGTCGAGGCCGCCCTTCGGAAAACACGTAGCCGTCATTCATCTTCGCCGCACACGCCAACTCGTTGCTCCATTGCCCACTCAGCAAGGCCTCGGCACCCAGCGCCAGCGCATCGGCCATCAGCGGCAGGCCGCGCATAAAGGCGCTCGTCGCAGACAAGGCAGCGGGGCGGTACACGTTATCGCGCCGACTTAACGGCAGGCACTGCCAGAGTGCGTGGAACCGCGACCGGTCCAGCGCCAGCAGGCCGTCCTGCAGGGCGGCGAAGGACGGGTACTCGTAGAAGTTGCGGCCCCCACCCGGCAGGTAAACCACGTGCGGCGCATCGCTGGGGTCGCCCTCGCGATACAGATGCAGTGCCCCTGGGATCGCGACCGCCGATGCCCCCGGCCATAGCAACTGGCCGACGCGCAGCGTAGCCCAAGCCCCGCCCGCACGTCGGCGCTCCTCAGCGCTGGGCGCATCGATCAGGGCCTGAACCATGGCGAATCCCGCACGCGATAGCTCGTCCAGTTGCCACGCCAAAAAGGCCCGGTCCGCAAACAGCTCCGTGTGCAACTCGACCCAGCGTTCCCGGCGTGTGAGCCAGGTGCCCTGCGCCAGGCAGTCCCAGTAGGCGCTCACCGCATGGGCGAGCCGCTCGAACAGCTGCAGCGCGACGACGCGGCGCAGGGCTTCCAGCGGCGTATACGGCAAGTGCCGTTCCGGCGCGTCTTTGACACTCAGGGCGGTGAATTGATTGACGTTGATCACCACCGTCGGCATGACCAGCAACGCCAACGCCCGCTCGGTCAGGCTCTCGACTTTGCGCGGCGCGGTGGGCGGCTTGGGCTCGCTGAACAAGAGGTGGTCCGGGTCCATTTCGAACGCTTTGCGCAGCTCGGCGCGGATGACCGTCAAGACTTTCGGCGAACGGCCTATCAGCCGCGCCAGTGCGCGTGTCGCGGCGACGCAACGCGCGTCGGCAAGCGCAATTCGATTGATCAGGCGACTGGGGTGCGTGTAGGCGTTAATCCGCCGTATCAGTTGCTCGCGAATCGCCTGCGTTTGTACTTGGGCGGCAAGGTCCGGGTCGTCGGCATTAACGGTGTCGGGTGAAGCACTCGCGTGGTCGGGGGACGAGGTCATGGGGTTTTCTTCTGCATGAGGAAAACACCCAGCCTAGGCAGCGCCGCAGGGCAAAAGGCGCTAGATAGTTGCATGCGCAAGCGGCATAAAATCTATGGTCACCCCCATTTTTGCAATACTGATTAACGGGTGGTCCAGACAAAGCGTCAGCCAAGAGAGTTCGAATTCCCTACGGTTATTGAAGTCACCGAGTTCCTCGCGATATGTCAGCGCTTGAACATCCCCTCCGATATTGCTCCCATCGCAGAACATTGCGCAGTGGTTATCGAGCCGACGTCCATATATCTGGCAACTGCTCGCAGATCGACAGCAGGAAATCGCTGATGACAATGCGATCCGCATTTTGCTTGAACAGCTACACAGCCATGAAGGTTTGCCGCCCAAGGCCGACAGCGTCTGCCATTTGATCAATCAGCATCTGTTGGAACACCCTCAACTGCTCTGGCCAATTGGTTGGGCAGCCGAGAACAGTTGCGGGCTGAATGGGGTGGGAAGCGAGAAGGTGCAGCTCGATTATCAAAGCCATCAGTTGAAGTTGGAACTGAGGTTTGTAGGGTAATCGACCAGAATGATTTATTTTTCGCGTCTTAAACGACACTATCCGGTTCGAACAAGCTGCCCGTCTTGCGCAACATGGCTGTGGTTCGTTCCATGCGTCGGGCAAAGTCATCCAGTTCAATCTGATGCTTTTGCTCCGACGCGACCTGACCCACATGGCTGCTTGGTTGCAGGAGTTGTTCCGCGCCTGGCAAGAACGGTACCACTAGGCCAGTGGCCTTATCGATCACCTGGTAGCCGATGGTCGCCGCCCCAATGCCCGCCGCCAGTCCGCCAACACCACCTAATACACCACGGCGCTTGATGCCATACACCGTAGCCCCGGCAATCATCGCCACGCCCAATATGCGACCGGCCACTACGACTGGGGACAGATCACGGCTATTGTCATTGCCGAAATAGGTCATGCGGTAAAAGAAATAACCGGCCCACAACTCCCTCGACTTCAACTTGTCGTGCATGAACCAGGCCCGCGAGTCGTGTATCTGGTCATCGAACAACGCCACCAGTAGGGCCATCTCAGGGTCTGCACCGGACGTGCCTTGAGCATCACGGAACAGTTGCTTACTGCGCAGATCACCTGCCGTCTTGAGGGCGTCATGGTCCTTGGACTCGTCATTCTCGTTAAGTAAATAGATCGCATCGCGTAACACCACGTCGGTCACCGTGCCTTGCCAACTGGATTGCTCACGCTTCTGGCCGGTGTAGTCAGACTTGAATTCCTCGGCAGCTTGGCTGAGTTGGGTCTGATCAATCTGCGGTTCATAGATTCGTGGGCCGGGATACTGAGGGTTATCCCGCCGCATTTTCACGGCATCAGCCTGGTCTTTTTTATACTGTTCGCGCTCAGTAGTTTCCTGATAGGGCGTCGCCTCTTTGGCTTGGGTGAAAAAAGGCTGGCGCTTATAGCTGTCGTTATTACCTTGAGGATCATTGACGTAACGACCAATACGCCAACCGGTGATCCAGCCCAGTTGATCGGCCAGGGTGTCTTCTACGGTGGTGTTCAAACGCAGCGGCTTATAGGCCGAGTCCTCGACGGATTCGTCAGCCGCAACACCTGGTAGGGTTTTGAGGCGCCAGGCGTTGAAACGATCCACTACATGGGGGCTCATATCGAACTCCTCTCTTGTATCTCGTTCCAACTTTCGCCACAACATCTCCGAGCTATTATTAAACGTGTCCGGCAGTACCTCTTCTGGCACTTGCAGAGGGGCACCCGCTGCAAAAGCAGCGGCATACAAGTCGTGCAAGACAATCTGCGACACCAGCTCATGAGTACCTTCACGAGCTTTGCCCTGGTCATTTTTCGGGTAGCCGCCGCCCACATCCGAATGCACACCGGGGTACACCACTTCGTAGGTATTGGCCGGATACTGGCCGTTTTCGTTACGAATCGAATCCAACGGAAAGCATGAGCGTTGCTCGAAGCCCGCGACAAAATGCCGACAACACTTGACCAGTTCCGGGAACCGCTGCGCATCCGGTAGCAACTGGGTGTTATCGGCCCAGTCCATATGCCCAGCAAAGAATGGGGCTACATGGGCAATACCCACCGAGGCCACCGTGTCCAGCACGCCAAGAAACTCGACGCTGACAGGCAAGCCCAACAGTTCCTGTTTTGGCAGTTCATCCCCTTCTGGGGTGTCGAACAACTGACTCAACCAGGTAACAAAAGTGCGAGCCTCTGCCGCTCCCCGAGAGAAACCGTACACGTACAGTTTGACCGCCAGCACTTTAGGCTGGGCCTCGTCCTTGCGAGCGTGTAAAGGGGCCAGCAGCTCTTTCATGATTCGGCGGCGATTGCCTTCACCCAGAGCACTCATCAGCGGTGCCTTCCAGGTGCTCATGGCCTCGACCTTGGTCTTGGCGACAATGTCATCAATTCCGCTTTTATTGTTCAGAGCATAAGATAACGCGCTGGCCACCTGTACCAAGGCCCAGTTGATCCGGTCTTCCCCCCCAGTGGCATATTGCAGCCCGCTATCGCTGTAATCCAGTTCGCCAACTTCGGGGAATGGCGTGCCGACACCGGGCATGTAATACGAAAAATAACCCTGCCCCATCGCGTCTTTACCTCGTAGTGAGGCATGAAACAGCTTGGCGATATTAGTGGGATGCCCCTCCTGGGTGTCGCTCTTTTCGTTATTGTTGGTGCCATCGAAAAACAGACTGATATGCAGGCTATGACAACAGGTAAAACGCTGTGTGCGACGCCCTTGATCGTCACGTTTTTGTTGAAGCCGATTTTGCTCAGCAATTTGCTTATTGTAGTTATCTGTCACATCCGATGTTTTCGTCGGAAAACGCCCCGTAGCAGGAAAAACTGGCGGCCCCCAAGCTTTGTCTTTTGAATTATTGTTCACTTCGGACATACGGCCGGCTCCTTCATTTGCGAGGGTTCTTTAATCGGGTAATGCTCTGAGTTAAATGCCCAACATGAACTCGTAACCTTGATCTGGTTACAAACCAAAAAGTGTACCTTCAAGCCACATCGTTCCGTCCCAGGCCACTCTGGAATGTCCACGGTGGTGTTGTGGCGCTGATAGTTGGCTTTATGTTTAACCATAAAAGCTCTGAACTCGTCTGTTCCTAAAGGCGGCGTGGGCCCAAATGGCTCAGGATCGACCTCCCATTCAATCTGGGCCTTTAAGCCAGGACGCCATTTGACGGGCATGATGATGCAACACGAGCTTCCACCACCACCGTCCGCTCGGTAACCATTGACCGACATCCAGTTAATACCGTGCATGGTATGGTTGATGGCTTGCAGGTTTCCCCCAGCCATTTCATTGTTCGCTGAAGAACACCCAGATAACGCGAATCCCAAGAAGTAAAACGCGACTTTTTGTGTTGTTTTTTTTATTATCGATTGCATTGCTAGCAACTTCCTTGCTGATCACCTTGATCGCGTAAACCATTCAAACCACTTATGCATGCAATACACTCTTGTCCCAGCGCAAAGTGGCTATCCAGGCACCTAGGTTCTGCTTAAGTTCTGTTTCACATACTCGGTCAAATCGCCGAAATAATTTTCCTGACCCGCTTGCACAACAAGTGAGTGAATTAGCGCGAAACGCCGCTCTCGGCTCTCATCCAGGAAATCAAAGTTTTTGCCATTTAACAGTTGCTGCGCATCGCTGATACAACCAAGCAGGTCAAATTGTTGATCGTTCATTTCCACGAAGGGACTGACCTGGATGTTGCTCTGATGGGTGAGCCTCGTGCCTTGTAACCACTGCGGCTGGTTATCCCGATCAAGCCAGCCCCAATAAGCAGCGGCTTGCAGAAACTCGGCGCGCTGCTGATCGGTGAGGATCGAGGACATCAGCAGGGGAAAGATGCGTGAGTCGTAATACCGTAACAAACCGGTTTGTCCACCCCAAGCCAATTGCGAAAACCCTTGCAGGGCTTTACTCAAAACTTCGAAGGGCAATGACGAGATCACCACCATTAGGCGGCCATCGGTGGCATGCTCCACCAACTGTTCCAGCCAGGCCTTATGTCGCCACTGCGTCAAGTCCAGACGCATCAACAGAGGGGCCTGATCCAACAGGTTTTGCTCTGACGTGCCGGTGAACAACGAGAACCAGGGGACTTTTGGCGTTAGCATCTCCAAGGCAGGCACAGCACGGTGGCTCCATCCTGCTTGGTCGAGCAGTAAGTCAATCTGGCTTATGCCAATGTGGGCGCAGACATGTTCGATCTGTTCTTGCCATTGAGTGGGCATCGTCATGTCCATATTCCCTCGATTAATTATCGCGGATCAGTCCGGTCGAGGTTCTTGCGTCGGCGGGCAGACGCTCAAACGATGCGCCAAAGGCTGCACACATAAAAATCGAGAGTAAATAGGACATTTCCCAAAGATGAGAGCTTAGTCATGCAAAATATTTCATGGCGATCACACTGGAAACTACTCCCTGGTGCAATTGCCACAAAGCAGCACTGATGTACTTAGCGTGTCAGAAAGTCGATGAATGCGAGTCGCATATTTTTCAAGCGCGAACCGTTACAAGTAGGCAGAGTTTTGGTGTGAGCATTTTCTGCGAAAGACCTCGCGGCCCGACTTATCCTGGCCATGCAGGTGGAAAGTGTGTTTGCCGAGATCGGTACCGATCAGTGTTGACTCGCTCATGATGATGGCCTCCGAAAACAAAACACCCCGTGAAAGCGTAGCCCTCACAGGGTGTTGGGGGTGACCATCTCATTAGCCCGCAGTGTGGGCGGGCAAAAAAACCAACGAAGAGCGTCGAGGGGATGATGCTCAGCTACCGCGATAGGTGGAATAGCTATAAGGCGAAATCAACAGCGGCACATGGTAGTGCTCCTGTTCGGCGCTGATGCCGAAGCGCAGCACCACCACGTCGAGGAACGCCGGCTCCGGCAATTGCACGCCACGCGCCCGGTAATAGTCGCCGGCGCTGAATTGCAGTTGGTACACACCGCTGCGGTAGGCGTCGCCTTGCAGCAACGGTGCGTCGCAGCGGCCGTCGCTGTTGGTGACGGCAGTGGCGACCAGTTCCAGTTGCGCGCCGTCGACGCGGTACAGCTCAACCGTGATGCTGCTGCCGGGACAGCCGTGAGCGGCGTCCAAAACGTGTGTGGTCAAACGTCCCATGGCGTGTACGCGCCTCCCGAGGTCAGTAGAAATGAGTGCCGCACTTTTTCAGGGCAGCGAAAAAGCTGGTGCGGGTCGATTAAGACACTTTTCAAAAAAATTGTACACAATAAAAATCACAAACCTTGCGATCCTTCCACTGGCCTGGCGCGACCGGCCGATTCATGAGTCATCCTTGCTTTTAAACGACCTTTTGTCCATTAGCTGACCAGTCAGGCAAGTTTCTTGCTACACCCTTGAAGGTGAGCGTTGCGGAAAAAATGCAGAAATCCGGGCTTACAAAGTGGCGAATAAGTTGTATACAATCACTCATCGCTGTGACGCCACTCAGTCTTTTCACTGCCCGGCCGCCACACCCACCGCTACCACGCACAAGAAGGAAGACTGCAGTGAGCGCTGACTACCCACGCGACCTGATCGGTTACGGCAGTAACCCTCCTCACCCCCACTGGCCGGGCAAGGCACGCATTGCGTTGTCTTTTGTACTCAACTACGAAGAAGGCGGCGAGCGCAATATCTTGCACGGTGACCAAGAGTCCGAAGCCTTCCTTTCCGAAATGGTCTCGGCCCAGCCGCTGCAAGGCGAGCGCAACATGAGCATGGAGTCGCTGTACGAATACGGCAGCCGTGCCGGCGTGTGGCGCATCCTCAAATTGTTTAAAGCATTCGATATCCCGCTGACCGTCTTCGCCGTGGCCATGGCCGCCCAGCGCCACCCGGACGTGATCCGCGCGATGGTCGCCGCCGGCCATGAAATCTGCAGCCACGGCTACCGCTGGATCGACTACCAGTACATGGACGAGGCCCAGGAGCGCGAGCATATGCTCGAAGCCATCCGCATCCTCACCGAACTGACCGGCGAACGCCCGCTGGGCTGGTACACCGGCCGCACCGGTCCGAATACGCGGCGCCTGGTGATGGAGGAAGGCGGCTTCCTCTACGACTGCGACACCTACGACGACGACCTGCCCTACTGGGAACCCAACAACCCCACCGGCAAGCCGCACCTGGTGATCCCTTACACCCTGGACACCAACGACATGCGCTTCACCCAGGTGCAAGGCTTCAACAAGGGCGATGACTTTTTCGAGTACCTCAAAGACGCTTTCGACGTGCTCTACGCCGAAGGCGCCGACGCGCCGAAGATGCTTTCCATCGGCCTGCACTGCCGCCTGATCGGCCGCCCGGCGCGCCTCGCGGCGTTGAAGCGCTTTATCGAATACGCCAAGGGCCATGAACAGGTGTGGTTCACCCGCCGGGTCGACATTGCCCGCCACTGGCACGCCACTCACCCTTATAAGGGTGCGGCGCAATGACCAGGTTCCAGACCGTCAAACCGTCGACCTTGAGCCGCGATGCATTCATCAGCGCCTTTGCCGACATCTACGAACATTCGCCATGGGTGGCCGAAAAGGCCTTCGACCTGGGGCAGGACGCTTCGCTCGACGAGATCGAAACCCTGCACCAGCGCATGCGCGATATCCTGCTCAGCGCCGATCACGCCACGCAACTGGCGCTGATCAACGCTCACCCGGACCTGGCAGGCCGTGCAGCCGTCCAGGGCCAACTGACCGAAGCCAGCACTCATGAACAAGCCGGCGCCGGTATTCACCAATGCACGGCCGAAGAGTTCTCACGCTTCACCGAGCTGAATGAGGCCTACAAGGCCAAGTTCAAGTTTCCCTTCATCATGGCGGTAAAAGGCAGCAACCGGCATCAGATCATCAAAGCGTTCGAAACGCGCATCCACCACCCGGTCGACACCGAGTTCAAGTGCGCGCTGGACGAGATCAACAAGATCGCGTTGTTCCGCTTACTGACCCTCTAAACGACCATCCCCAGCCACTCTATCCAAGGCAGACAAGAAGAATGAAAGCGCAACCCGTACCTTTCGAGAAGTTCGTCAACCTGGCCGACGCCCGCCTCGGCACCAAAATCATCTCGGTGACCGATGACTGGTTCGCCGACGCCAACCGCCTGTTCCAGCCGACCCCGGCGGTGTGGAAGGAGGGCGTTTTCGATGACAACGGCAAGTGGATGGACGGCTGGGAGTCGCGCCGCAAGCGCTTCGAAGGCTACGACAGCGCGGTGATCCGCCTGGGCGCACCCGGTTCGATCAAGGGCGTGGACATCGACACTTCATTCTTCACCGGCAACTTCCCGCCGTCGGCCTCCCTGGAAGCCTGCTTCCTCGCCTCGGGCGAGCCGGATGACAGCACCCAGTGGGTGGAAGTGCTGTCGGCCGTCGAGCTGCAAGGCAACAGCCACCACTACCACGCAATCAACCATGACCAGGCGTTCAGCCACCTGCGCTTCAACATCTACCCGGATGGCGGCGTGGCCCGTCTGCGCGTGTACGGTGTTCCGTTCCGCGACTGGTCCGCAGTGGGCGACAACGAACAGGTCGACCTGGCGGCGGCGTTGAACGGCGGTCGCGCCCTGGCCTGTTCCGACGAACACTTCGGCCGCATGGGCAACCTCCTCAACCCCGGCCGTGGCGTCAACATGGGCGACGGCTGGGAAACCGCGCGGCGTCGCACGCCAGGCAATGACTGGGTGATCGTCGCGCTGGGGCATGCGGGCGAGATCGAGAAAGTCATCGTCGACACCCTGCACTTCAAGGGCAACTACCCGGACACCTGCTCGATCCAGGCCGCGTTCGTGAAAGGCGGCACCGACAGCCAGATCGAAACCCAATCGCTGTTCTGGCGCGAACTGCTGCCGGCGCAGAAGCTGGAAATGCACGCCGAACACACCTTCGCCGAGCAGATCAAGGCGCTGGGGCCGATCACCCACATCCGCCTGAACGTGTTCCCGGATGGCGGTGTGAGTCGCCTGCGCGTCCTGGGCAAGGTCGCCAAGTCATGCTGAACCTGTAGGAGCGAGCTTGCTCGCGAAAAACTCAAGGACACCGCGTTCATTCAGGATGCACGCGTTATCGTTGACGACCTTCGCGAGCAAGCTTGCTCCTACAACGGTCCATCAATAACCCAACAGATTAAGAAGCCAGCCATGCGCACACTGATGATCGAACCCCTGACCAAAGAAGCCTTCGCCCCCTTCGGAGACGTGATCGAAACCGACGGCAGCGAGCACTTCATGATCAACAACGGGTCGACCATGCGTTTTCACAAGCTGGCAACGGTGGAAACCGCCCAGCCGCAAGACCACGCCATCATCAGCATCTTCCGCGCCGACGCGCTGGAAATGCCGCTGACCGTGTGCATGCTGGAGCGACACCCGCTGGGCAGCCAAGCCTTCATTCCGCTGCTCGGCAACCCCTTTCTGATCGTGGTCGCGCCACTTGGCGATGCACCTGTATCAGGCTTGGTCCGCGCCTTCGTCACCAACGGCAGGCAGGGCATTAATTACCATCGCGGCGTCTGGCACCACCCGGTGCTGACGATCGAAAAGCGGGATGACTTCCTGGTGGTTGATCGCAGTGGCACCGGCAATAACTGCGATGAGCATTTTTTCAAAGAGGATGAGCGGTTGATCCTCGCCCCCCACCAATAAGAGAAGGCCGGATCACCCGACAACAAGGGTGACAGGCGAGAGGTAAAGACTGTGGAAGCACATCTGTTGGAATGGCTGAACCTCAGCGTGCGCTGGGTTCATATGATCACTGGCGTGGCCTGGATCGGCGCGTCGTTTTACTTCGTCTGGCTGGAAAACAACCTCAACCGCGTCAACCCCAAGGACGGCCTGTCCGGTGACTTGTGGGCGATCCACGGTGGCGGTATCTACCACCTGGAAAAATATAAACTGGCCCCGCCGACCATGCCGGACAACCTGCACTGGTTCAAATGGGAAGCCTATTTCACCTGGATGTCGGGCGTCGCGCTGCTGTGCGTGGTGTTCTACCTCAACCCGACGCTGTACCTGCTCGCCCCCGGCAGCAGCCTGAGCGGCACCGAAGGCGTGTTGCTGGGCATCGGTTCACTGTTCGCCGGCTGGTTCATCTACTCCTTTCTTTGCGACTCGGCCCTGGGCAAACGCCCGGCCCTGCTCGGCTTGATCCTGTTCGTGCTGTTGATCGCGGCGGCATACGGCTTCAGCACAGTGTTCAGCGGTCGGGGCGCGTACCTGCATGTGGGGGCGATCATCGGCACCATCATGGTGGGCAACGTGTTCCGCATCATCATGCCGGCACAACGCGCGCTGGTGGCGGCGATCGCGGAGCAGCGCACGCCGGACCCGGCCCTGCCGGCCAAGGGCTTGCTGCGTTCACGGCACAACAACTACTTCACCTTGCCGGTGCTGTTCATCATGA
Organism: Pseudomonas sp. 7-41; assembly: GCF_021233075.1. NCBI lineage: Bacteria > Pseudomonadati > Pseudomonadota > Gammaproteobacteria > Pseudomonadales > Pseudomonadaceae > Pseudomonas > Pseudomonas sp. 7-41. Next base: position 4,911,675 of record NZ_CP089551.1, read on the forward strand.
TCAGCAACCACTTCCCGAGCACCTACGGCAGCCACTACAACTGGCTGATCCTGGCGGGGATCGCGGTGGCGGCGGTGTTGGTGCGGCATTATTTCAACACCCGGCACAACAGCCAGAAATATGCCTGGACCTTGCCGGTGGGCGCGTTGGCGATGATTTGCCTGGCGTATGTCACCGGGCCCAAGCCGATCGCCGAAGTGGCCAAGGCACCAGCGGCCATCGAGTACCAGCCGTTGCCGGAGACCGCATTGGGCGGCGAGAAACCCGTCGCACCGGCCGCCCCCGCTGCGGCACCCGCGCCGGCCCAGGCGACGGTCGACTTCGACAAGGTGCATGGGGTGATCCAGGCACGCTGCGCCGTGTGCCATTCGGCCAAGCCCACCAGCCCGCTGTTCAGCACCGCACCGGCGGGGGTGATGTTCGACACGCCGACGCAGATCCAGCAACAGGCCGCGCGCATTCAGGCGCAGGCCGTGGCGAGCCAGATCATGCCGTTGGGCAACATCACCCAGATGACCCAGCAGGAACGCGATCTGATCGGCACCTGGATCAACCAGGGGGCCAGCACGCACTGACTGACTCACACAGATCCCAATGTGGGCGGTTCTGAACGACCCGCCGTCGCCCACACTCATTGATTCCTTCGTCACAACAAAAACAATAACGAACAGGGAACGCCCACATGTACACCTTTGACCTGGGGACGGCCACAAGCCGTGCCCCATTCTCGCCCCACGCGCGCTCTAACAGCGCACTTGAGCCAAGGCTTTGGAGCCAGTATTCTCCGCGCCCGCTCGAATCGACTGAAAAAAAAACAGCGAATGTAAAAGCTGACTGCAAGGCCAACTTATCCCGGCCTGCGGGCGGCGGCCCAAGTGCGCAAAAGCCCTCTGAATTCGACTGCAGCCGCTGCAGCCGACGGGGATTTTTTTGGCTTTTTTTACACCTTGGCGCAGCTCTTGCTAAAAGCATTAAAGCTGACCGAACAGACGATTTTTTTCAGCGAACCAAAAGGCGCCACACCAGAGCGCCTGCTTAGAAGAAAAACCATAAAACTTTAACTCGGGAGCAACCGAATGAAACCTATGTTCAAAGGCCTGATGCTGGCGGCAACCCTGCTGGCGGGCGGCCAAGCCGTTGCCGGCGACTTGTTGCAGTGGCAGAACAACAGCCTGACGTACCTGTGGGGCAAAAACTTCACCGTCAACCCGCAGATCCAACAGACCGTCACGTTTGAACACGCCGATGCGTGGAAGTACGGCGACAACTTCTTTTTCCTCGACCGCATCTTTTACAACGGCAAGGAAGACGGCAACGTCGGCCCCAGTACTTACTACGGCGAGTTCAGCCCGCGTCTATCGTTCGGCAAGATTTTCGACAAGGACTTGTCCTTCGGACCGATCAAAGATGTATTGCTGGCATTCACTTATGAGTTCGGCGAAGGCGATAACGAATCGTACCTGCTGGGCCCGGGCTTCGACCTGAACATCCCTGGTTTCGACTACTTCCAGTTGAACTTCTACCAGCGCCAGACCGAAGGCAATCGCCCGGGCGACGGTGTGTGGCAGATCACCCCGGTGTGGTCGTACACCCTTCCCGTGGGCAACTCCAACATCCTGATCGACGGCTATATGGATTGGGTGGTCGACAACGACAAGAACGCCCGTGGCACTTATCACGCCAACCTGCACTTCAACCCACAAGTCAAATATGACCTGGGCAAGGCGTTGAACTGGGGCGAGAAACAGCTGTACGTCGGTTTTGAATACGACTATTGGAAGAACAAGTACGGGATCGAAGATTCCGGTGCGTTCAAGACCAACCAGGATACGGCGAGCTTTTTGGTCAAGTACCACTTCTGACCACACCGCGGGCCTGATGGGGGAGCTGGCGTGCCTGCTCCCAAATTCAGCTAGGGGACAGCCCCAAAAACCGGGTTATCTCCTCGCGCTTGGCCAGCGCATCACTGCGCCCCAACTCGATCAACTCGCTGCAATACCCCGCCTCGAACAGCAAGTAACTGAGCACTCCCGCCCCGCTGGTCTTGGTCGCACCCGGCCCGCGCAGGAACAGGCGCAACGCCGCGGGCAATTCCTGCCGATGCCGCGCCGCGATTTCATCGATCGGCTGACTCGGCGCAATCACCAGCACATCCACCGGCGCCAGGCCCCGGGCCGCGCTGTCGGCGGGCTGGAAATGGCTGAACTGGTTCAAGCGCTCCAGCAACTCGATATCGCTTTCCAGGCTGTCAATGAACGTGCTGTTGAGCATGTGCCCACCGATCTGCGCCAGGGTCGGCTGCTGGCCGGTGTAGGCGCGCTGCGAGGCGTGTTCATGCTCGACGCCGCGCGGGTTGCCGCTGACACCCACCACCAGCACGCGGCTGGCGCCCAGGTGCAAGGCCGGGCTGATGGGGGCCGATTGCCGCACCGCGCCATCGCCGAAATATTCCTGGTCGAGCTTCACCGGAGCAAACAGCAAGGGGATCGCCGAACTGGCCAACAGGTGTTCGACCGTGAGTCGGCTGGGCACACCGATACGCCGATGGCGCAGCCAGGCATCGATGGTGCCGCCGCCCTGGTAAAAGGTCACTGCTTGCCCGGACTCGTAACCGAAGGCCGTGACCGCCACCGCCTTCAGGTGTTTTTCGCGGATGGCCTGGTCGATGCCATCCAGGTGCAGCATCTCGTGCAGCAGGTCCCGTAGCGGCGCGCTGTTGAGCAGCGCCACCGGGACCTGGGCGCCCAGGCCGAGCAGGCTGTGGAAACAGAAACGAGCGGCCTGGTGAATCACCCCCGGCCAATCGCTGCGCAGCACCAGGTGGCTGCGGAAGCCCTGCCAGAACGCCGTCAGACGCTCGATCGCCGCGCTGAAGTCCATGGCGCCACTGGCCAGGCTCACCGCGTTGATCGCGCCGGCCGATGTGCCGACGATCACCGGAAACGGATTGGCCGCGCCCGGCGGCAGCAACTCGGCAATCGCCGCCAGTACCCCCACCTGATACGCCGCACGCGCCCCGCCGCCGGAAAGAATCAAGCCTGTAACCGGTTCAGCTGGGCGCATTGCGTCACTCCATGTAGAGAAAGGCGGGTCTTACCGACGGCGTTTTTCGTACAACCTGGGCTCACCCGGCGGCCGGCTCTTGAAGCGGCGATGGGTCCACAGGTATTGCTCGGGGCATTCGCGCACCGAGGTCTCGACCCACTGGTTGATGCGCAGGCAATCGATCTCATCGGTTTCGCCGGGGAAATCACTCAACGGCGGGTGGATCACCAGGCGATAACCGCTGCCGTCGGCCAGGCGCTCCTGGGTAAACGGCACCACCAGTGCCTTGCCCAGGCGGGCGAACTTGCTGGTAGCGGTCACGGTGGCGGCCTGGATGCCGAACAGCGGCACGAAGATACTTTGCTTGGCGCCGTAGTCCTGGTCCGGCGCGTACCAGATGGCGCGGCCGGCGCGCAGCAGCTTGAGCATGCCGCGCACGTCTTCACGCTCCACGGCCAGGGAGTCGAGGTTGTGGCGCTCGCGGCCACGGCGTTGGATAAAGTCGAACAGCGGGTTGCCGTGCTCGCGGTACATGCCGTCGATCGTGTGTTTTTGCCCGAGCAGGGCCGCGCCGATTTCCAGGGTGGTGAAATGCAGGGCCATGAGGATCACGCCCTTGCCGTCCAACTGAGCCTGCTTGAGGTGCTCCAGGCCTTCGACGTGGGCCAGCCGCGCCAGGCGCTGGCGCGACCACCACCAACTCATGGCCATTTCAAAGAAGGCGATGCCGGTGGAGGCGAAGTTTTCCTTGAGCAAATGTTTACGCTCTTGCGCGGACTTTTCCGGGAAGCACAGTTCCAGGTTGCGTGCGGCGATGCGGCGACGTTCGCCGGCCACGCGGTACATGCCCGCGCCCAGCAGGCGACCAATGGTCAGCAGCGCGCGGTATGGCAATTGAGTGACCAGCCACAACAGGCCGAGTCCCAGCCATAGCAGCCAAAATCGCGGGTGAAAAAATACAGCTCGAAAACGCGGGCGATCCATTACAGATTCCGGTAAAGACAAGGGCCGCGCATTCTACAACGGTTCGACTCGGCTTGCGGCCAGTGGTTGTTCTCGTTATAAGTCTCGACACTTTTCGTGACAAGCCGCTTTTGCCGACCATGAGCCAAACCGAACCGCTAGACCAAGATCCCGTGTTCCAGCTGAAAGGCAGCATGCTCGCCATTACCGTGCTGGAATTGGCCCGCAATGACCTCGACGCCCTGGACCGCCAGCTCGCCGCCAAGGTCGCCCTGGCACCGAACTTTTTCAACAACGCGCCGCTGGTGCTGGCCCTGGACAAGCTGCCAGCCGGCCAAGGCGCAATCGACCTGCCGGGCCTGATGCGCGTGTGCCGCTCCCATGGCCTGCGCACCCTGGCGATTCGTGCCAGCCGTATCGAAGACATTGCCGCCGCCATCGCTATTGAACTGCCAGTACTGCCACCGTCCGGTGCCCGCGAGCGCCCACTCGATCCGCTGGCCGGTGAAGTGAAGAAAAAACCGGAAAAACCGCCGGAGCCGACGGTCAAGCCGACCAAGATCATCACCTCCCCCGTGCGCGGCGGGCAGCAGATTTACGCCCAGGGCGGCGACCTGGTGGTGATCTCGTCGGTCAGTCCGGGCGCGGAACTTCTGGCCGATGGCAACATCCATGTATACGGCCCCATGCGCGGACGTGCCCTCGCCGGCATCAAGGGTGATACCAAGGCACGTATTTTTTGCCAGCAGTTGACCGCTGAACTTGTTTCGATCGCGGGTCAGTACAAGGTTTCCGAAGATTTGCGCCGCGATCCGCTGTGGGGCGCCGCGGTACAAGTCAGCCTGTCGGGCGATGTGTTGAACATCATCCGTCTTTAACGGATACTGCCGCATTTTCCAAGCATCTCTAGACTCTGATAGCACAGCGAAACCGGCAAGACTTGCGTAGGACTAGTTTGAAGTTGGCGTTTCCACGCGGAAACCACCTCTTTTCCCTACAAAGGCTGTCCGCCTGCAGCGAGTTCCAAGAGATGTTTTTCGGGGGCTGAAAAGTCCTTTTTCCTTAGGGGTGAAACACCTTGGCCAAGATTCTCGTGGTTACATCCGGCAAGGGTGGTGTGGGTAAGACCACCACCAGCGCCGCTATCGGTACCGGCCTCGCTCTGCGCGGCCACAAGACAGTCATCGTCGACTTCGACGTCGGTTTGCGTAACCTCGACCTGATCATGGGCTGCGAACGCCGCGTGGTGTACGACTTCGTCAACGTGGTCAACGGTGAAGCCAACCTGCAACAGGCCCTGATCAAGGACAAGCGCCTTGAGAACCTGTACGTACTGGCCGCCAGCCAGACCCGCGACAAAGATGCGCTCACCAAGGAAGGCGTAGGCAAAGTCCTCGCTGAACTGAAGGAAACCTTCGAATACGTGGTGTGCGACTCCCCGGCCGGTATCGAAACCGGTGCTCACCTGGCGATGTACTTCGCCGACGAAGCCATCGTGGTGACCAACCCGGAAGTCTCCTCGGTACGTGACTCGGACCGCATGCTTGGCCTGCTGGCCAGCAAGTCCCAGCGCGCCGAAAAAGGCGAAGACCCGATCAAGGAGCACCTGCTGCTCACCCGCTACAACCCTGAGCGCGTCAGCAATGGCGAGATGCTCGGCGTTGAAGACGTCAAAGAGATCCTCGCAGTGACCCTGCTGGGTGTCATTCCCGAGTCCCAGGCGGTGCTGAAGGCCTCCAACCAGGGCGTCCCGGTGATTCTGGACGACCAGAGCGACGCCGGCCAGGCGTACAGCGACGCGGTTGATCGCTTACTGGGCAAGACCGTGGAACACCGCTTCCTCGATGTCAAGAAGAAGGGATTCTTCGAGCGTATCTTTGGAGGCAACTAAACAATGAAATTTCTCGACTTCTTTCGCGCCAACAAAAAGCCAAGTACCGCGTCGGTAGCGAAAGAGCGTCTACAGATCATCGTGGCGCACGAACGCGGCCAACGCAGCACCCCGGACTACCTGCCAGCCTTGCAGAAGGAACTGGTCGAGGTGATCCGCAAGTACGTCAATATCGGTAACGACGACGTACATGTCGCCCTGGAAAACGACGGCAGCTGCTCGATTCTGGAACTCAATATCACCCTGCCCGATCGTTGATCGAAAGGGCGGTCGCCACGGCGGCTCCGTCACCTTGATCCCTTTGCGGGAGCCGGGTGATCGAGCCGCCGTTGGCGTTTGTTACGAGGCTGTTTAATGCCGTTGTCCAACATCCATATCCTCTACCAGGACGCCGCCGTCCTGGTGGTGAACAAGCCGACTCTGCTGCTCTCGGTGCCCGGCCGCGCCGACGACAACAAGGACTGCCTGATCACCCGTCTGCAGGAAAACGGCTACCCAGAGGCCCGAATCGTCCATCGCCTGGATTGGGAAACTTCCGGGATCATCCTGCTCGCGCGGGACGCCGACACCCACCGCGAACTGTCCCGCCAGTTTCATGACCGCGAAACCGAAAAGGCCTACACCGCCCTGGCTTGGGGTCAACCGGAACTGGACAGCGGCAGCATCGACCTGCCCCTGCGCTACGATCCGCCGACCAAGCCACGCCATGTGGTCGACCACGAGTTCGGCAAGCATGCGCTGACCTTCTGGAAGGTGCTGGAGCGTTGCGGTGACTGGTGCCGCGTCGAGCTGACGCCGATCACCGGGCGCTCGCACCAGTTGCGGGTACACATGCTTTCCATCGGCCACCCGCTGCTCGGCGACGGCTTGTACGCCCATGAACAAGCCCTGGCCGCCTGGCCGCGCCTGTGCCTGCACGCGAGCATGCTGAGCTTCACCCACCCGCAAAGCGGCGAGCGGCTGCGCTTCGAGTGCCCGGCGCCCTTCTAAAGCTGTAAACACCGTCAAATGTGGGAGGGGATTGCAGTGGGTCAGTGAACAAATGCAGTGACTGACACTCCGCCATCGGGGGCAAGCCCCCTCCCACATTTGTGCTGTGCACTTCTCGCCATCGAACGGTAAACTCCGCGCATTGCTGTCTGGAGCTATTTATGCGCGAAGCGTTGAATCAAGGCCTGATCGACTTCCTCAAGGCCTCCCCTACTCCTTTTCATGCCACTGCGACCCTGGCCCAACGCCTCGAAGCGGCCGGTTACCAGCGTCTCGACGAGCGCGACACCTGGACCACCGAAGCCAACGGGCGCTATTACGTGACCCGCAACGACTCCTCGATCATCGCCTTCAAGCTCGGCCGCCACTCGCCGCTGCAGGGTGGTATCCGCTTGGTCGGCGCCCACACCGACAGCCCGTGCCTGCGGGTCAAGCCGCAACCCGAGCTGCAACGCCAGGGTTTCTGGCAACTGGGCGTCGAAGTCTACGGCGGCGCATTACTGGCGCCGTGGTTCGACCGCGACCTGTCCCTGGCCGGCCGCGTGACCTTCCGCCGCGACGGCAAGGTCGAAAGCCAGCTGATCGACTTCAAGCTGCCGATTGCCATCATCCCCAACCTGGCGATCCACCTGAACCGTGAAGCCAACCAGGGCTGGGCGATCAATGCCCAGACCGAACTGCCGCCGATCCTCGCGCAGTTCGCCGGCGACGAGCGCGTGGACTTCCGCGCCGTGCTCACCGAGCAGTTGGCTCGCGAGCACGGGCTGAACGCCGATGTGGTGCTCGATTACGAGCTGAGCTTCTACGACACCCAAAGCGCCGCCGTGATCGGCCTCAATGGCGACTTCATCGCCGGCGCCCGCCTGGACAACCTGCTGTCGTGCTACGCCGGCCTGCAAGCCTTGCTCACCAGCGAGACCGATGAAACCTGCGTGCTGGTGTGCAACGACCACGAAGAAGTCGGCTCCTGCTCGGCCTGCGGTGCCGATGGCCCAATGCTCGAGCAGACCCTGCGCCGCCTGCTGCCCGAAGGTGATGAATTTGTCCGCACCATTCAGAAATCGCTGCTGGTATCGGCCGACAATGCCCACGGCGTCCACCCGAACTATGCCGACAAGCATGACGCCAACCACGGCCCGAAACTCAATGCCGGCCCGGTGATCAAGGTCAACAGCAACCAGCGCTACGCCACCAACAGCGAAACCGCCGGTTTCTTCCGCCACCTGTGCATGGCCGAGGAAGTCCCGGTGCAGAGCTTTGTGGTGCGCAGCGACATGGGCTGTGGCTCGACCATCGGCCCGATCACTGCCAGCCACCTGGGCGTGCGGACCGTCGACATCGGTTTGCCGACGTTCGCCATGCACTCCATTCGCGAACTGTGCGGCAGCCATGACCTGGCACATCTGGTGAAAGTGCTCGGCGCGTTCTACGCAAGCCGCGATCTGCCCTGATCCAAAGGCCGAATGCAGTTAAACATATGGGAGGAGCAAGCCCCCTCCCACATTTGGCTTCGCGTGGACCTGATCTATATCACCTGCATTTCCCGCAATCCCACCTAGACTTGTCAGTATTCCCACTCTGAGAAGGCCATCGCCTCATGATCACCATGTCCTCCTTCCACGCCATGCTCATCCCTATCCTGATCGGCATGATCATGCTCGCGGTCGGCTTCAACTTTCGTGACAAGCCCCTCGGCGTGTTCAGCATGTGGATCGGCATGCTGTTGATTCTGGGCACCGTGGTTTACAAGATCCTCGCTAAACTCGCTGAATAACAAATGCACTCGCATTGGGCATAGGGGCCTCGTACACTCGGTCAATTCGTCGTTTTCAAGGTTGACCGCCTCGTGCTTTCCCGTCTGCTTGCCCTGCCCTGCTGTTTGCTGATCGCCCTGCTCACCCTGCTCCCGCTCGCCCCGGCCCAGGCCGTGGGTTTGCCCGGGCTGCTGGGTGGCACCAGCAAGCCGCAACCCCAGGCCGAGCTGCCGCTGGGTCAGTCGCTGGACGAGGTGATCAAGACCCTGGAAAACGACCAGCAACGCACCCAGTTGCTCAACGACCTGAAAAAGCTGCGCCAGACCACGCAAAAGGCCCAGCCGGCCGCCGAACAAGGCGTGCTCGGGCTGATCGGCAGCACGCTGTCCGGCCTTGAGCAGCAGTTTTCCGGCGCCGACAGCCCGCTGGGACGCTGGTCCGACGAAGTGGACATGGCCACGGATGAACTCGAGGCCTTGATGCTGCCGGCCAACGAATGGCTGCCGATCATCTTCGGTTTTGCCCTGATCCTCGCCGTGTGGAGCCTGCTGGCCGCCGCGCTGATCTGGCTCAGCCACCGGGTGCGCGAACGCTTCGGCCTGACCGAAGAACTGCCGCAACACCCGCGCACCTGGGACATGCTGCGCTTCGCCCTGCGCAAACTGGGGCCGTGGCTGATCGCGCTGGTGATCACCGTGTACCTGAGTTACGCGTTGCCCTCGTCCCTGGGCAAATCCCTGGCGATGGTGCTGGCGTATGCGCTGGTGGTCGGCACCTGTTTCTCGGCGATCTGCGTGATCGCATTCTCCGTGCTCGACGGTCCCCATCGCCGTCACGCGTTGTATATCCTGCGGCGCCAGGCGTTCCGGCCGTTGTGGTGGATCGGCAGTTTCGCCGCCTTTGGCGAAGCCCTGGGCGACCCCAGGCTGGTCGCTGCGCTTGGCCAGCACCTGGCGCACACGGCGGCAACCGTCGCCAATGTGATGGCCGCGTTGTCCACCGGCGTGTTCATCCTGCGCTTCCGCCGGCCGATTGCGCACCTGATCCGCAACCAGCCGCTGTCCCGCCGCCTGACCCGCCGCGCCCTCAGCGACACGATCGAAATCATCGGCACCTTCTGGTACATCCCGGCCCTGCTGTTGGTCGGCATTTCACTGTTCGCCACCTTCGTCTCCGCCGGCGACACCAGCACCGCCTTGCGCCAGTCGCTGCTCTGCACGGTGTTGCTGGTGCTGTGCATGGTGATCAACGGCCTGGTACGCCGCCATGCCCTCAAGCCGCAACGCGGGCACAAGCGCCATGCGCTGTACTCCGAGCGCTTGAAGAGTTTCGTCTACACCCTCGCCCACCTGCTGGTGTGGCTGACGTTTATCGAGCTGGGGCTACGGGTCTGGGGCCTGTCGCTGATCCGCTTCACCGAAGGCGACGGCCATGAAATCAGCGTCAAGCTGTTCGGCCTCGGCGGCACGCTGCTGTTTGCCTGGCTGATCTGGATTCTCAGCGACACCGCGATCCATCACGCCCTCACCCGTTCGCGCAAAGGCCTGGCCAACGCCCGTGCGCAGACCATGATGCCGCTGATCCGCAACGTGCTGTTCGTGACCATCTTCATCATTGCCGCCATCGTCGCCCTGGCCAACATGGGCATGAACGTCACGCCGCTGCTGGCCGGTGCCGGTGTGATCGGCCTGGCCATCGGTTTTGGCGCGCAGTCGCTGGTGGCGGACCTGATCACTGGCCTGTTCATCATCATCGAAGACTCCCTGGCCATCGACGACTACGTCGACGTCGGCGGCCACCTCGGCACGGTCGAGGGCCTGACCATCCGTACTGTGCGCCTGCGCGACATCGACGGCATCGTGCATACCATCCCGTTCAGCGAGATCAAGAGCATCAAGAACTACTCCCGTGAGTTCGGCTACGCGATCTTCCGGGTGGCGATCCCCTACAACATGGAAATCGACGATGCGATCAAGTTGATGCGCGACGTCGGCCAGAAAATGCGCAACGACCCGCTGCAACGCCGCAATATCTGGTCACCGCTGGAGATTCAGGGCGTGGAAAGTTTCGAGTCGGGCAGCGCGATTCTGCGGGCGCGCTTCAAGACCGCGCCGATCAAGCAATGGGAAGTGTCGCGGGCGTTCAACCTGTCGCTGAAACGTCATCTGGACGAGGCTGGGCTGGACCTGGCCACGCCGCGCCTGAGTGTGCAAGTGGTGACCGGCGCGTCGGGCGGGCTGGAGAAAGACAAGAACGCCTGAGTCCTGAGGGTCAATGTGGGAGCAAGCGGTCGAGCCCCCACATTGGATCTTCGCTGATGTCAGTGTCGCGGGCTCAAGCCAGCGCGGTGCCGTCCATTTTCTGGCGCAGGCTCAACGGCCGCATGTCGGTCCAGACCTCTTCGATGTAGGCCAGGCACTCCTTCTTCATGCCGCTCTTGCCCACGGTTCGCCAGCCTTCCGGCACGGCCTTGTAGTCGGGCCAGATCGAATACTGTTCTTCATGGTTGACCACTACCTGAAACAGGATGTCGTCGCGGTCGAATACTGAGGTCATTGCTGTTCTCCATCGCTCAAAGGCCGGCTGCGCACCACGCGCAGCGCTGATATCTGTAGGAACGTACCAGGCGGGTAAAAAATTAGAGGCTGGCGACCGCCGCAGCCAGGGCACGCCCGAAGATCTCGGCGACCTGGTCGATCTGGGCGGCGCTGATCACCAACGGCGGCAGGAAGCGCACCACGCTGCCATGGCGGCCGCCCAGTTCCAGAATCAGGCCGCGCTTGAGGCATTCGCGCTGCACCAGCGGCGCCAGTTGGCGGTGGACCGGCGGGTGGCCCTGGATATCCGGCGCGCCGTTCGGGTCCACCAGTTCCACGCCGAGCATCAACCCGCGCCCGCGAATATCGCCCAATTGCGCAAAGTCGCGCTGCAGGATGCGCAACTGCTCCGCCAGGCGCTCGCCCATCGCCGCCGCATGGCCGGCCAGGTCGTGCTCCTTGAGGTAGCGCATCACCGCCGACCCTGCCGCCATCGCCATCTGATTGCCACGGAAGGTGCCGGCATGGGCGCCCGGCAACCAGGTGTCGAGCCAGTCGCGGTACACCACCACCGCCAACGGCAGGCTGCCGCCGATGGCCTTGGACATCACCACCACATCCGGAATGATGCCCGCGTGTTCGAAGGCGAACATCTTGCCGGTGCGCGCGAAACCGCTCTGGATTTCATCGACGATCAACGCCACACCCGCCTGCTCGGTAATCCGCCGCAGGCCGCGCAGCCAGTCGAGGTCCGCCGGGATCACGCCACCCTCGCCCTGCACCACTTCGACAATCACCGCCGCCGGCAACAGCACCCCGGCTTCCGGGTCGTTGAGCAGGTTTTCCAGATAATGCAGGTTGACCCGCACGCCTTGCGCGCCGCCCAGGCCGAACGGGCAGCGGTAATCGTAGGGGAACGGCAGGAATTGCACGCCATTGCCGAGCAAGGCGCCCAAGGGTTTCTTCGGCCCCAGGCTGCCCATCAAGCTCAGCGCGCCCTGGCTCATGCCGTGATAGCCGCCCTGGAACGACAACACCGTGCTACGCCCCGTGGCGGTGCGTACCAGCTTCAACGCGGCCTCCACCGCGTCAGTGCCGGTGGGGCCGCAGAACTGGATTTTCGCCTCCTGCGCCAACGCGGCCGGCAACAGGCCGAACAGGTCTTGCACGAATTGGTCCTTGACCGGGGTGGTCAGGTCGAGGGTGTGCAACGGCAGTTCGTCGCTCAACACCTGCTGGATGGCGGCGATCACCACCGGGTGGTTATGCCCCAACGCCAAGGTACCCGCGCCGGCCAGGCAGTCGATGAAACGGCGGCCTTCCACGTCTTCCACGTAGATGCCCTTGGCGCGCTTGAGTGCCAAAGGGATGCGCCGCGGGTAGCTGCGGGCGTTGGACTCCTGCTGGCGCTGGCGTGCCAGCAGCGGGCTTTCGTCGAACTGGTAGAGCGTTTCCACGGGCGCCGGGCTGACCTGCACCCGAGCGTCTGCGATTTGGCTGGTAGCGACTGACATCTCTGGATCCCTCGATACGCGGGTGATGGTGACCAAACTGCCGATCCGTTGGCGTCTGGCCCAAGGGCCTGCGCGCGGATTGCCTGTTGTGGAAACGCACCAGCGTCGAATGGATTTAGGTGTTGTGGCGGTTAACGGACGGATCAAGCGCCGCCAATTGAGCCGCGCTCGCTGTCAAAGGCCCCGATACTTGTCATTCAGCGCATACAAAATCGCACACGTCTCAGCATCCAGGGCCCCGCCGTAATCCCTGGGCCGAAAGTGCATTTGAAACGCGCGGGTCCGCAGTTCGAACGCCTGGCGATTCTGCGCCGGTTTATACCCGTAGCGCTGAAACGCCCGCTCCACTTCCACCTCGGGCGGTAACCCGACACAAAAGCGGCGCTGATACATCGCCCGCGTTGCTTCATCGAACCAGGCCCCTACGCCCGCCTCGAACAGGCCGCGCCAAGGCAAGCGCGGCCCCGGATCGCTCTTGCGCCAGTACGCCACATCCGAATGCCCGAGGATGTCGCTCGGGCCGATGTGCGGGTAACGCGCGAGAATGTCGCGCAGCAATTCAATCAATACCTCCACCTGCTCCCGAGGGTACGCAGGAAAGGTAAACACCCCGCCCTCATCCCGCGCCAGGTTGACGACCTCGATGCCGATCGCGCGGCTGTTGAGGTTGTCCCGTCCGCCCCAGTGGCTCGCCCCGGCATGCCAGGCGCGCTGGCTCTCATCCACCAAGCGGAACACGCGCAACTCGTCGTAACCGGCGGCGCGGTAGCCGGGCTCGGCCGGATCAGGCAGCAGATAGTGCGCGCTGACGCCGTGTCGCGTCAGGGTGTGCAGGGATGACATAAAGGGCGCGGCGGTGTAATGCAGGACCACTTGCGCCACGGGCTCGCCGTTGCGTGCGTTGAAGTCCTTGGCGGGAAAACTGGTATCGATGACCAACATAAGAAGCGTCCTTTTCGGTACAGGCCGAGTCATTCGGCCCGTTCAAGCGCAAAACAATGACCGCCATCCTGAAGGGTTGAACGTCAGGCGGGCGGTAACTATTTGGCACACGAAAGAACGCGGGTCAGCGCCGCAGCGGCATGCCCAGATCGACCCGCAGGCCATCCGGCTGGCTGTCGAACGTCAACGAGCAGGAGCAGCGCTGGACGATCGCCTGCACAATCGCCAGGCCCAGGCCGCAGCCCTCGCTGTTGCCGTTGCGCCAGAAGCGCTGGGTCAGGTATTGCAGGTCTTCGCTGGCGATCTGTTTGCCGTGGTCGCGCACGCGGAACACCACCTGATCGCCGGCCATCAACACACTCAGCTCCACCCGGGTATCGGCCGGGGTGTGGCGCAGGGCGTTGTCCAGCAGGTTGCGCAGGGCCGCGACGGCCAGGCCCACCGGCATTTCCAGCGGGGTATCGCTGAGGTCGTCCGGCAGGATCAGGTCGATGCGCTGGTTATCGCCGGCGTTGGCATCCTGGATCGCCAGCCGTGCAACTTGCTCGGCACTCGACTGCACGCCGTCGTCGAACGACAGGCTGCCCTCCACCCGTGCCAGCAACAGCAATTGCTCGAGGGTGCGGTGCAGGCGGTCGGCGCCCTCCTCGGCATGGGCCAGGGACTGGTCGCGGGCCGCGCCGTCGGTCATGCGCGCCACTTGCAGGTGGGTCTTGATCGCAGTCAGCGGGCTGCGCAGTTCGTGGGCGGCGTCGCCGGTGAGGCGACGTTCGCGCTCGATGGTCTTGGCGATGCGCTGCAACAGTTGGTTCTGGGTGTCGAGCAGCGGTTTCAGCTCGCTGGGCAGCGGGTGGATCTGCAACGGTTCGAGGGAATCGGCGCTGCGCCGCATCAATGCATCGCGCATGCGATTGAGCGGCTGCAGGCTTTGACCGATCCCCAGCCACAGCAGGCACAGGCAGCCCAACAACGCCACACCGACCGGCACCGAGGCCGCCAGCAGGATCGACAGGTTCAACGCCTCGCGCTCCACCTGGCGGTCGGCGGTGGTAATGAACAGATCGCCACGGGCCAGGGTGAAGCTGCGCCACGCCGCGCCGTCGATGATCTGGTCGCGAAAACCGCTGCGATGGGATTCCAGCCCCTGGTCCGGCGTGGTGTGGCTGCGCGCCAACACTTCGCCGCGCAAGGAACTGACCTGACAGGCCATGCCGCCCGGCACGTTCAGTTGCTCGGCGCTGAAGTGCTTGCCCTCGGCGCTGCTCGCCAGGCCCGGCATCTGCTCCATCAAACCGGCGACCATACGCGCCGACGCGACCAGGCGCTGGTCGAGGGAGAACATCATCTGGTTGCGCAGATCGTTGAGCATCCAGGCCGCCGCCAGCGCCCAGATCAACACAAAAGCGGCGCCGAGCTTGAAGGTCAGGCGCAGGCGCAGGCTCATCACGAAGCGCTCTCTCCACCATCCGCCGGCCCCAGGCGGTAGCCCAGGCCACGCACCGTTTCGACGATGCCGTTGCCCAATTTGCGCCGCAGATGGTGGATATGCACGTTGAGGGCGTTGCTTTCCAGTTCGTCGTTGAAGCCGTAGACGCTGTCTTTGAGCTGTTCGCTGGAGAGCACGCGGCCCTTGTTGTGCAGCAGCGCCTGCAACAGCGCTTGTTCACGGCGGGAAAGGTCCACGGGCTGCCCGGCCAGCAGGGTTTCGCGGCTGCTCGGGTCGTAACTGAGGCGGCCATGTTCGATCAGGTTGACGCTGCGCCCGGCCACCCGCCGCAGCAAGGTTTGCAGGCGCGCGGCGAGTTCGCGCAGGTCGAAGGGCTTGAGCAGGTAATCATCGGCGCCGGCTTGCAGGCCGTCGACGCGGTTGGTCACCGAATCCCGCGCGGTGAGGATCAGCACCGGAATTTCCAGGCCCTGGCTGCGCTGTTGTTGCAGCAACTTGAGGCCGTCTTCGTCGGGCAGCCCGAGGTCGAGCACCATGATGTCGAATTCGGCAGCCTTGAGCATCGCCCGCGCGGCGGCGGCGGTGGCCACGCGCTCGACGGTAAAGCCCTGGGCACCGAGGCCGGCCACGATGCCGCTGGCGATCAGTTCGTCGTCTTCACAGACCAGTACGTGCATGCTGAACCCTTCATGAAAGATGCGGGGGATTAGAAGACAGATCGATTAAGCGCGCATTATGCCGGCAAAGTTCGCAACATCAGATAATCCCTACGCTCTAGAATAGCGTCCGGTTAATCATCGGTTAATCAACGCCACACATTGTGTGCCTCACTTGCATCGAACTAAGGCTTGACCATGCGGCATCTATTTACCTTACTGCTGATGTTGTTCGCGGGATTCGCCCAGGCTGCGCCGGGTAACCCGTTCGAGACCAAACCCGACTTCCTCCCGGTGGGCAAGGCCTTCACCTTGACGTCCGAACGCCTGGAGTCCGGCGAAACCCAGCTGTTCTGGCAGATAGCCGATGGTTATTACCTGTACCAACAACGCATGAAGTTCGACGGCCTCGCCGAAAAACCCGCGCTGCCCGAGGGTGAAGCCCATAGCGATGAGTTCTTCGGCGAACAGCAAGTATACCGCCAAGGCCTCGAAGTGAAGATTCCGGCGGGGACGACCGGCCAGGTCAAGCTGGGCTGGCAGGGCTGTGCCGATGCCGGCCTGTGTTACCCGCCACAGTCGATGACCGTGGACCTGGGCGGCAACCCGGCCGTCGCCGCCACCGCACAAGCCCAGGACCAGAGCCTGGCCAGCGGCCTGCAGCAGCGCAGCCTGGGGTGGAGCCTGCTGGTGTTCTTCGGCCTGGGCCTGTTGCTGGCGTTTGCCCCGTGTTCGTTGCCGATGCTGCCGATCCTCGCCGGCCTGGTGGTCGGCAGCGGGGCCAACCCGCGTCGCGGTTTTGCGTTGGCCGGCAGCTACGTGGTGTGCATGGCGCTGGTGTATGCCGCGCTGGGCGTACTGGCCGCGCTGCTCGGCAGCAACCTGGCGGCGCTGCTGCAAACCCCGTGGATACTCGGCAGCTTCGCGGCCTTGTTCGTGATCCTGGCCCTGCCGATGTTCGGTTTTTTTGAACTGCAACTGCCGGTGGCCCTGCGCGATCGCCTCGACAACGTCAGCCGCAACCAGAGCGGCGGCAGCCTGATCGGCGCCGGAGTGCTCGGCGCGCTGTCCGGCCTGCTGGTCGGTCCCTGCATGACCGCGCCCCTGGCCGGCGCCCTGCTCTATATCGCCCAGAACGGTAATGCACTGCACGGCGGGCTGATCCTGTTCGCCATGGGCATCGGTATTGGCGTGCCTCTGTTGCTGCTGGTGACCGTGGGCAACCGCTTCCTGCCCAAGCCGGGCACCTGGATGAACGTGCTCAAGGGCGTGTTCGGCTTCCTGTTCCTGGCCACCGCCGTGTTGATGATCCGCCCAGTGGTCGGGGAAAACCTGTGGCTCGGCCTGTGGGGCGCGCTGGCCATGGCCATGGCCTATTGCGGCTGGCGCCTGGCCCAGGATTTCGGGCGGGTCGCCATGCTGTCCGGCGCCGTTTCCGTGGTGCTCGGGTTGTGGGGCGGCTTGCTGCTGGTCGGTGCGGCAGGTGGCAGCGACGATGTGTGGCAACCGCTGAAGGTCTACAGCGGCTCGCGGATCAGCGGCGCGCCGAGTGCCCACGATGCGTTCATGACGATCAACGACCCGGCCGTGCTGCAAAGCCAGCTCGACAGCGCCAAGGCCCAGGGCCAATGGGTGCTGGTGGATTACTACGCCGACTGGTGCGTGTCATGCAAGATCATGGAAAAACAGGTGTTCGGCAAACCCCACGTAATGGACGCCTTGAAAGACGTGCGCCTGCTGCGCCTGGACGTCACCGCCGACAATGCCGCCAGCCGCGCACTGCTCGATCGCTACAAAGTGCCGGGGCCACCGAGCTTCGTATGGATCGGCCCGGACGGTGAAGAACGCCGCGCCCGACGCATTACCGGCGAAGTCGATGCCGATACGTTCCTGCAACGCTGGACCCAGACGCGGGATGCCCGCTGATGCTGACCCTGACCATCGGCACCTTCGCCATCGCCCTGAATCACATCCTGCTGATCGGCGCGCTGATTCTCGCCACTCTGGTGGGCTGGCGCGTGGCCAAGCGTGGCGGGGAGAACCCGGAGTCGGTGCTGTTCAGCCTGTTCCTGCTGGGCATGTTGACGGCCCGCGTCAGCTTTGTGCTGATGTACTGGAGTTACTACCGCAACGATCCACTGCAGATCGTCGACCTGCGCGACGGCGGCTTTCTCGCCTGGCCCGGCGTCATTGCACTGATCCTCGGCGCGCTGCTGTATGGCTGGCGCCGCCCGGCCCTGCGCAAACCGTTGAGTGCCGGGGTCATCACCGGCCTGCTGTTCTGGGGCATGACCAGCCTGTCGCTGAGCCTGTATGACAAGGGCTCGCGCCTGCCGGACATCACCCTGCGCAACGCCAACGGCGAGGTGGTGCAACTGGGCGATTACCAGGGCGGCCCGCTGGTGATCAACCTGTGGGCCACGTGGTGCCCGCCGTGCCGTCGGGAAATGCCAGTACTGGAACGCGCCCAACGCCAACGCCCCGACGTGACGTTCCTGTTCGTCAACCAGGCCGAAAGCATGCAAAGCGTCAGCACTTACCTGGCGACCCAGGGCCTGACCCTGGACAACGTCTTGTTCGACGCCAGCGGCCGCCTCGGCCAGGCCGTGGGCTCCATGGCCTTGCCGACCACGCTGTTCTACCAAGCCGATGGACGCCTGATCAACAGCCACCTCGGTGAACTGTCCCAGGCCAGCCTGGCCCGTGCCATGGAACCCTTCGACACCGCCCCCGCCGTCACGCCCCCTACAAGGAAACCGACATGCCCCGCCTCCGCCACCTGCTGACCCTGTTATCACTGAGCATGGCCGCCACCCTGGCCCAGGCCGAAGACTGGCCGGCCCCGATCAAACAGATCGAAGCCAAGGGCGCCAAGATCCTCGGCAAGTTCGACGCCCCCAGCGGCCTCACCGGCTACGCCGCGCAGTACCAGAACCGCGGCATGGCGCTGTACCTGAGCGCCGACGGCAAAAGCGTGCTCGCCGGCACCCTGTACGACGCCCAGGGCAATGACCTGAGCAGCGCGCCCCTGGAACAATTGGTGTACGCGCCGATGGCCAAGGAAGTCTGGGCGAAGATGGAAAAAAGCAGCTGGATCCAGGACGGCGACACCAACGCGCCGCGCACGGTCTACCTGTTCAGCGACCCCAACTGCCCGTACTGCAACATGTTCTGGGAACAGGCGCGGCCCTGGGTCAAGGCCGGCAAGGTGCAGTTGCGTCACATCATGGTCGGCATCATCCGCCAAGACAGCCCAGGCAAATCCGCCGCCCTGCTGGCCAGCCCAGACCCGCAAAAAGCCCTGCAAGAACACGAAGCCGCCGGCAAGGGCAGCAAGTTGCAGGCGCTGGACAAAATCCCGGCGGCGATTGAAGCCAAGCTCGAGGCCAATATGAAGTTGATGGATGAGCTGGAGTTGTCGGCGACGCCAGCGATTTTCTACCTCGATGACAAGGGCGGTTTGCAGCAACAGCAAGGGGCGCCGTCGCCGGATAAGTTGGTGAAGATCCTTGGGCCGAAATAGGCGGCGTCTGGACTGACGCTATCGGGGGCAAGCCCCCTCCCACATTTGAAGGCATGAGCCCGGTCGAGTGTGGGAGGGGGCTTGCCCCGATGAGGCCCATGCAGGCAGCGAAAATTACAGGCCCTCCAACTCCGCCATCAAATCACTCAACCGATCCACCTTCTCGGCACTGATCGCTGTCGCCGCCAGCCCATCGATGTACTCGGCCAACTGCGCCACCGTGCTGCACTCGAACATCGCCCGCAACGGCACATCCCGTTGCAACGTCTTTTGCACGCGCGAGGCGATCTGCGTGGCCAGCAACGAGTGCCCGCCAAGTTCGAAGAAGTTGTCCTGCACGCCCACCCTTTCGACTCTCAGCACTTCGGCCCAGATTGCGGCCAAGGTGGTTTCCAGCTCATTGCGCGGCGCCAGGTAGCCCTGGCTGTGCAACTGGCCGATCTCCAGGGCCGGCAGGGCGTTACGGTCGAGTTTGCCATTGGCGTTGAGCGGCAGGCGCTCGAGCCAGAGCCAATGCAGTGGCACCATGTATTCCGGCAGTTCAGAACGCAGGTGTTGCTTGATGCGCTCCAGGCACTCGCCAGGGTTGAACGCAGCATCAGCGGCCACTAGATAGCCGACCAGATGCTTGCCACTGACGCCCTCCTGCACCCCGACCGCCGCGTCGCGCACTGCCGCTTGCTCATGCAGACGCGCTTCGATTTCCCCCAGCTCGATGCGGTAGCCGCGGATCTTCACCTGATGGTCGATACGCCCGACGTACTCCAGCACCCCATCGCTGCGTCGCCGTGCCAGGTCGCCGCTGCGGTACAGACGCTCGCCCGCGGCGCCGAACGGGTTGGGCACGAACACCTGGGCGGTGCGCAGCGGGTCGCTGACGTAACCGCGCCCTACGCCGGTACCGGCGACGCACAGCTCGCCCACCGCGCCCTGCGGCACCAACGCCAGTGCAGCGTCCAACACGTACAAGCGGTTGTTGTCGGTCGGCGCACCAATCGGCAGGTAAGTGCCCCGGGTCGAGGCCAGGTCGACACGGAAGAACGCCACATCATCCGAACATTCCGCCGGACCATAAGCGTTGACCAAGCCAATCTCGGGGTAACGCAGCAACCACTGTTGCGCCAGCTCCGGCGGCATGGCTTCACCGGTCGGCAGCATCCAGCGCAGGCCGTCCAGGCGGATGCGTGCCTCGGCCAGCATGCCCTGGATCAGCGACGGCACGCTTTCCAACACGCTGATGCCCTGGGCCTGCACATGGGCGAGCAAGCCCTGAGGATCGTGGGCGACGGCATTCGGCACGATATCCACCCGCGCGCCGAACAGCGGCGCGGCAAGGAACTGCCACACCGAAATATCGAAACTCTGCGAGGCGGTTTGCGCGATCACATCCACCGGGCTCAGGTCCAGGTACGGCACCTTGCTCAACTGGTTGTTGAGCATGCCGCGCTGTTCGACCATCACGCCTTTGGGCTGGCCGGTGGAGCCCGAGGTATAGATCACATAGGCAAGGTTGTCCGGGCCACTGTAAATGCCGGGGTTTGCCCCACGAGCAGGCACCTCCTCCCACACCAGCAACTGGCATTCCACGCCTTGCAGCAGCTCAATGGCCTGCTCGCGACACGCCTCGGTACACACCAGCAACGGGGTGCGGCTCAGCTCGATAATCCGGCTCAGACGCTGACCGGGCAGCCCCGGGTCGAGCGGCAGGTAACCGGCACCGGCCTTGAAGCTACCGATGATCATGCCGAGCAAATCGAGACTGCGCTCCGCCAGCAATGCCACCGGCTGATCCAGGCCGACACCCGCGGCGATCAGTGCGTGGCCCAGGCCGTTACTGCGCCGGTTCAACTCGGCATACGTCCACTGTCGGTCGAGGCACGTGGCGACGATGCGTTGCGGATGCTGCGCCACCTGGGCTTCGAACAGCTCGATATAGCTGCGCTCCAGCGGGTAGGCGTGCTCGCTCCGGTTGCAGCCGTGTACCAGGAATTCACGCTCCTGCGCGCCCATCAATGGCAGCTCGGCCATGTCGCCATGAAAACCCTGCATCAGCGCCAGCAGCAGGCGCTTGAACTCACTCAACATGCCCTGCACGGTGCTTTCATCGAAGTAACGCTGGTCGTAGGACAGGTGCAAACCAAGCTCATCGCCCGGATAGCACACGGCCGTCAGCGGGAAGTTGGTGTGGGTGCGGCCGGAGTCCGAGGTAGCATTCAGGCTTTGCGCACGGTCGAGCACCGAGACTTCCACCGGGGCGTTTTCGAACACGAACAGGCTGTCGAACAGCGGTTGGCCCTTGGGCAATTCGCTGTGTTCCTGAAGGGTCACCAGCGGCAGGTATTCGTACTCGCGCAGTTGCATATTGCTGTCGAGCAGGCCATTCAACCAGTGGCGCACGCTGCACTGTTGGCCCTCCTCGGGCAGCTTCACACGCAGCGCGATGCTGTTGATGAACAGGCCGACGGTCCGTTGCATGTCCGGCATGTCCACCGGACGCCCGGCCACGGTGACGCCGAACAGCACGTCACGCTCGCCGCTCAAGCGCCGCAGCACCAGGGCCCATGCGGCCTGGGCAAAGGTGTTGACGGTCAGTTGATGGGCCTGGGCCAGTTCGCGCAGGTGTATACCGTCGCGGGCATCGAGGCGGGTGTAGCAATCGCCCACTACCATGCCGCCGCTGCCACCGGCGTGTTCGCGCAGGAACGGGCGGTCGCTGGGGATCGGCGTGGTGCGCTCGAAGCCCCGCAGGTTGTGCTGCCACCACTGGCGCGCCGCACTCAGGTTCTGGCGTTGCAGCCAGGCGATGTAGTCGCGATAACGCGGCGGCGTGGCCAGTTGCGCGTCGTGGCCTGCGCCGAGGGCCGTGTAGAGGTCGAAGAAATCATTCATCAACAGCGAACGGCACCAGGCATCGATGAGGATGTGGTGGTTGCTCATCATGAACCAGTAGCGCGCTTCAGCGACGCGGATCAGACGCAGGTGGAACGGCGCCTGGTTGAGCAGATCGAAACCGGCTTCGCGCTCGGCCTTGAGCAGCGCTTGCAGGCGCGGTTCCTGTTCGGCCTCGGCAACGGCGCGCCAGTCCAGGTACTCGATCGGCGTACTGCCGGGTTTGTGGATCACTTGCAGCATGTCCTCGCCAACGTTCCAGCAGAACGAGGCGCGCAAGGCTTCGTGACGGGCGATCACCGCTTGCCAGGCCTGGGCGAAACGCTCGGGGTCGAGGGCGCTGTCGATGCGGTAGCGGTCCTGCATGTAGTAGAGGCCGGTGCCCGGTTCAAGCAGGGTATGCAGCAGCAGGCCTTCCTGCATCGGGGTCAGCGGGTACACGTCTTCGATCGCACTGGCGGGCACCGGCAAGGCGTCCAACTGCGCCTGGGTCAGGCGCGCCAGGGGGAAGTCGGAAGGCGTGAGGCCGCCGGCACCGTCCTTGAGGCAATGGGCGATCAGGCTGTGCAGTTCGTCCAGGTAGGCCGCGGCCAACTCGCCAATCGTCTGCTGATCGTGGCGTGCGCGGCTGAAGGTCCAGCGCAGCACCAGTTCGCCGCCGTACACCTGGCTGTCGACACTCAGTTCGTTGGGCAGCGGCGCATCCGGGTCATGGGCGGGGCCGGCGGATTCCTCCAGCGGGTGGAACAGTGCATCGGCGCCGAAGCTCTGGTCGAACTGGCCGAGGTAGTTGAAGGTGATGTCGGCACTCGGCAGTGCGGCCATCGTCTGTTTGCACAGGTCGTCCGCCAGGTAGCGCAGCACGCCGTAGCCCAGGCCTTTGTGCGGCACGCCGCGCAGTTGCTCCTTGATGGCTTTGATCGATGCGCCCTGCTCCGCCAGCGGCGTCAGGCGCACCGGATAGGCGCTGGTGAACCAGCCGACGCTGCGGGTCAGGTCGATCTCATCGAACAGGGTTTCGCGGCCGTGGCCTTCCAGTTGGATCAGCGCTGAGGCGTGACCGCTCCAGCGGCACAGTACGCGGGCCAGGGCAGTCAGCAGCAGGTCGTTGACCTGGGTGCGATAAGCGCTGGGGGCTTGTTGCAGTAACTGGCGGGTGCGTTCGGCGTCCAGGCGCACACTGAGCGTCTCGGCATCGCGATGGCGCAATGCGCCGTGCGGGCGCGCCACCGGCAAGGGCACCGCCGCACCGGCCAAGCGCTCCTGCCAGACGCACAATTCTTCGCGCAGGGATTCGCTGCCGGCATAGGCCTGCAAGCGGGCGGCCCAGTCGCGCAAGGCACTGGTCTTGGCCGGCAGGCTGACGGATTGGCCGTCGCTCAATTGGCGATAGCCGTTTTGCAGATCCTCAAGCAACACACGCCACGACACACCATCCACCACCAGGTGATGGATCACGATCAGCAGGCGCTGCTGGCCTTGCGGGCCGTCCACCAGCAACGCGCGCAACAGCGGGCCGTGGGCCAGGTCGAGGCTGCGTTGGGTGTCGCTGAACAACGCGCTGCACTGTTGCAGATCACACACTTGCGCCTGCATCAGCACACCGCCCTCCGGCACGGCCAGGTGTTCGGCGTGCCATTGCGCGTTGCGCCGGGTGAAGCTCAGGCGCAGCGCGTCATGCTGTTCCAGCACCGCCAGCAGGGCTTGCTCCAGGCGATGGGGATCGAGCAGTTGCAGCGGTTTGAGCACCAGCGCCTGGTTCCAGTGTTGACGCGCAGGAATCTCTGTCTCGAAGAACCACTGCTGGATCGGCGTGAGCCCCGAGCGGCCGCTCAGCACGCCTTGCTCGGCGCTGACCTGCTCGGCGCGCGTGGCGACGGCGGCCAGGGTCTGTACGGTCTGGTGCTGGAACAAATCCCGCGGGCTGAAGTGAATCCCGGCCTGGCGCGCACGGCTGACCACCTGGATCGACAGGATCGAATCGCCGCCCAGTTCAAAAAAGTTATCGTCGAGACCGACCTGCTGCACGTTCAACACCGCGCACCAGATCGCCGCCAACGCCTGCTCCAGCGCGTTGCGCGGCGCCACGTAGTGTTGGCGATTCGCCTCGGCATCCGGCGGCGGCAAGGCGCGGCGGTCGAGCTTGCCGTTGGCGGTCAGCGGCATGCTGTCCAGCACGAGCCAATGGGCGGGCACCATGTAGTCCGGCAGTTGCGCTTTGAGGTGCGCCTTCAAGGCGTCGCGCAAGGGGCCGTGCTCGGCGTCGCTGGCCAGATAGGCCACCAGCTGTTTGCCGCTCGGCGAATCCAGCGCCAGCACCACCGCTTCCCGCACGGCGGGATGTTCAAGCAGGCGCGTTTCGATCTCGCCCAGTTCGATGCGGAAACCACGGATCTTCACCTGATGGTCGATCCGCCCGAGGTATTCCACCTGGCCATCGCTCAGTTGGCGCACCAGATCGCCGGTGCGGTACAGGCGACCGCCACGGGCCGCGAAGGGGTCCGCGACAAAACGCTCCGCCGTCATCCCCGGACGCTGGTGATAACCCTGCGCCAGCCCTGCCCCGCCGACGTACAACTCGCCGCTCGCGCCTTGCGGCACCAGGGCCAGGTCGGCGTCGAGAATATAGGCCACGCGGGCGCCGACGATGCTGCCGATCGGCACGCTGCCGACGCCCTCCGCCAAGTGCTGCGGTGCGAGGCCGGCCAGCGGCATCACCACGGTTTCAGTCGGGCCGTAGGCGTTGAAAAACACCTGCGGCTGGAACGCGGCGCGGATGCGCTGCAGGTGTTCGCCGGTCAGCGCCTCGCCGCCGGTGATGCACAACCGCACCGGCAAGGTCTGCCGCTGGGTTGCCAGCCATTGCGCCAACTGGCTGCCGTAGCTCGGGGTGAAGCCCAGCACATTGATGCGATGGGTGCGGATCAGCCCGCAGATCTGCTCGGCATCCCACTGGCCCTGGGCGCGCAATACCAGTTGTGCGCCGCTGAGCAACGGCACCAGCAAACGCTCGGTGGCGGCGTCGAAGTTGATCGAATAGAAGTGCAGCTCACAGTCATCCGGGCGCATGCCGAAACGCTCGATCACGGCCTGGCAGTGCATGGCGATTTCGCCGTGGCACACCACCACACCTTTCGGCTTGCCGGTGGAGCCGGAGGTGTAGATCAGGTACGCCGGGTGTTGCGGCAGGCTGAGAAACGGCGGCTCACTGGCCGGGTAGTTCGCCAGCACCGGCAGGTCGTCTTCCAGGCACCAGCACGCCAGCGTCGCCGGCAGTTCACCGAGGGCGGCGAACATCGCCGCATCACTGAGCAGCAAGCCGATGCCGCTGTCTTCGATCATGTAATGCAGGCGGTCCAGCGGGTACTCCGGGTCCAGCGGCACATAGGCGCCGCCGGCCTTGAGAATCGCCAGCAGGCCGATGACCATTTCCAGGGAGCGCGGCAACGCCAGGCCGACCCGCACCTGCGGGCCGACGCCACGCTCGCGCAGCATCCAGGCCAGGCGGTTGGCGCGGGCATTCAGTTCGCGGTAGCTGAGGGTCTCACCGGCAAACGTCAGTGCCGGCGCGTCGGAACGAGCCAGTGCCTGCTGGTTGAACAGTGAGTGAAGGCACTGGTCGAGGCGCTGTTCAGCCGCGTCGCTCCCCAGGCTGCGCTGCAATGCGTGCTGCTCGTCGGCACCCAGCATCGGCAGTTCGCTGAGGCGTTGCTGCGGGTCGGCGATCAGCGCTTCAAGCAGGTTGCACCAATGTTCGGCCATGCGCGCAACGCGCGGCTCATCGAACAAATCGGTGCTGTAGGTCAGGCAGCATCCCAGGCGATGGTCGAGGTCGGTGACTTCCAGGTTGAGGTCGAACTTGGTCGCACGCGCATCGTTGGCCAGGTACTCGACGCTCATCCCGCCCAGTTGGCGGCGCTGCTGGAATTCCCAACGCTGCACGTTGCACATCACTTGGAACAGCGGGTTGTACGCCGCGCTGCGCGGTGGTTGCAGCGCTTCCACCAGATGGTCGAACGGCAGGTCCTGGTGAGACTGGCCCTCGATCACGGTGTGACGGACTTGCTCGAACAACTCACCGACGCTCATCTGCCCGTCGAGCCGGCAACGCAGTACCTGGGTGTTGAGGAAAGCGCCGATCAGCCCTTCGCTTTCCGGGCGAATCCGATTGGCCACCGGAGCGCCGATGCGCAGGTCGGTCTGGCCGCTGTAGCGGTAGAGCAACACCGCCAGGGTGGCGGTCATGCTCATGAACAGGGTCAGGCCGTGCGCAGCATTGAAGGCCCGAACGCGCGCGGCCAGTTCGTCGCTCAAATCAAAACGGTACAGCCCGCCGCGGTGGCTTTGCACCGGCGGCCGCGGGCGGTCGCCGGGCAGTTCCAGCAGCGGATGCTCATAACCCAATTGCGCGATCCAGTAATCGAGCTGGCGCTGGCGCTCGCCGGACTCCAGCCACTGGCGCTGCCACACGCTGTAGTCGAGGTACTGCACCGGCAGCGGCGCCAGCGGCGAGTCGCGCTCATCGATGAAGGCTTCGTACAGCGCGCTGAGTTCACGGGCAAAGATGTCCATGGCCCAGCCTTCGGTGACGATATGGTGCAAGGTCAGCACCAGGTAATGCTCCTGCGCGCCGGCCTTGACCAGGCACACGCGCAACAGCGGCCCGGTTTCCAGGTTGAACGGCGTGTGCGCCTCGACATCGGCCAGCTGCTGCAAGCGTTGCTCGCATTCGAGGTGGCTCAGCGCCGAGAAGTCCTGCCAGCCCATGCGCAGGCCGGTCTGCGCCGACACCTGCTGCTGGGCCACGCCATCGACGCTCGGGAAGGTGGTGCGCAGGGTTTCGTGACGCATGACCAAGGCCTGCAACGCGGCCTCGAAACGCCCCACGTCGAGCACCCCGCGCAAACGCGCCATGCCGCCGACGTTGTACGCCGGGCTGTCCGGCTCCAACTGCCAGAGGAACCACATCCGCTGCTGGGAATAGGACAGCGGCACCGGCCGGCTGCGGTCGACCTGGGCGATGGCGGTCTGTTGGTTGCGTTGGCCGGCGGCCTGGATCTGCCCGACCTGCTCGGCAAACGCGCCGAGTTCGCTGGCTTCGAACAGGGTGCGCAACGGCAGCTCGACGTCACACGCCTGGCGGGTGCGCGAGATGATTTGCGTGGCCAGCAACGAATGGCCGCCGAGGGCGAAAAAATCATCGCGCAGGCCGATCCGCGGCAGGCCCAGCACTTCGCGCCAGATCGCCGCAATCTGCTGCTGCAACGGGCTCTCGGGGTCAACGTGTTCGCGGGTTTGCCACACCGGCTCGGGCAGCGCACGGCGGTCCAGCTTGCCGCTCGGGCTCAGGGGCATGGCGTCCAGGCGCATCAGGTGCGCAGGTACCATGTATTCCGGCAACCCGGCGGCCAGGGCGGCTTTGACGGTTTGGGCGTCGAGCGCGGCAGTGGCGGTGTAATAGCCGATCAATTGATCATCGCGCACCAGCACCACGGCCTGGGCGATACCGTCGAGGGCCAGCAGGCGCGCTTCGATTTCTTGCGGTTCGACGCGAAAGCCGCGCAACTTGACCTGCTGATCGAGACGACCGAGGTAGTCGAGCACGCCGTCAGCGCTCCAGCGTGCGCGGTCACCGCTGCGATACAGACGGCTGCCCGGCGCGCCCAAGGGGTCGGCGACAAAACGCTCGGCGGTGAGCCCGGCGCGGCCGAGGTAACCGCGTGCCAGGCCGATGCCGCCGATGCACAGCTCGCCCGGCACCCCCGCTGGCAACGGGTTGAGCTGTTCGTCGAGCACGCGGCAGATCACATTGCCCAGCGGTCGGCCAATCGGCGAGCGCTCGCCATCCTCGGCGCGGCAGTGCCAATGGGTGACGTTGATCGCGGTTTCGGTCGGGCCATAACGGTTGTGCAACTGCACCGCCGGCAACCGCGCAAGCACACGGTCACGCAACTCGGCGGGCAAGGCTTCGCCGCCGCAGAACAGACGGCGCAGGCTGGTGCATTCGGCCGCCAACGGCTCGTCGATAAACAGCTGCAACAGCGGCGGCACAAAGTGCAGAGTGGTCACGCCATGGGCCTGCACCAGTTGCGCGATGCGCTGCGGGTCGCGCTGCTCGCCCGGCCCCGCCAACACCAGGCGGCAGCCGGTGATCAGCGGCCAGAAGCACTCCCACACCGACACGTCGAAACTGATCGGGGCTTTTTGCAGCAGCACGTCGTTGTCATTCAGCGCGTAGGTGGCCTGCATCCACTGCAAGCGCTCGGCCAGGGCCGCATGAGTGTTGCCCACGCCCTTGGGCTGGCCGGTGGAGCCGGAGGTGTAGATCACGTAGGCGAGGTGCTCGCCGTCCAGATGCAGGCCCGGCGGCTGGGTCGGCCAGCGGTCGAGGTGCAGGCTGTCCATGGCGATCACGCACACGTCTTCGGCCGTGGGTAATTGCGCCAGCAACGCGGTCTGGGTCAGCAGCAGGTGGACGCCGCTGTCCTTGAGCATGTAGGCCAGGCGCTCGGCGGGGTAATCCGGGTCCAGCGGCACGTAGGCGCCGCCGGCCTTGATGATCGCCAGCAGGCCGATCAACAGTTGCGGCGAACGCTCGGCGGCGATGGCCACGCACACGTCGGGGCCGACGCCCTTGTCGCGCAGGTAATGGGCCAGGCGGTTGGCCTGGGTGTGCAGTTGGGCAAAGCTCAGGCTGCCGCCCTGCCAGACCAGCGCGGTGCGGTCCGAGGTGTGTTGGTTGAGCTGTTCGGGCAACCATTGCCGGGCCGGCGCGCAAGGCGCTTCGCTCCAGGGCCGCTGTTCGTCGTGTTGCATCAATTTGAGGTCGCCGAGGGCCCGCTGCGGTTGCTCGCACACGGCGTGCAGCAGGTTGATGAAGTGCTCGGCCAGGCGTTGGATGGTGGTGCTTTCGAACAATTCGTCGGCGTAGTCGAACGCCAGGCTCAGGCGCCCGTTGCGGTCTTCTTCGCTGTGCAATTGCAGGTCGAACTTGGCTTCGCGGCTGTGCCACGCCAGCTCTTCGGCGAGCAGGCCCGGCAGGCGACGCAAAGCGCCGAGGTCGCGCTGCTGATGGTTGAACATCACCTGGAACAGGCCCTGTTCGCGGGCGTGGGGGAACGCTTCGAGCAGTTGCTCGAAGGGCAGATCCTGATGAGCCTGGGCGCCCACTGCCGCCTGGCGCGTGGCCGCCAACAGCTGGTTGAACGGCAGGCGCCCGTCCAGCTCGGCGCGCAGTACCAGGGTGTTGATAAAGAAGCCGACCAGGCCTTGGGTTTCCTGGCGCGGGCGGTTGGCGCTGGGCACGCCGATGCGGATGTCGCGCTGGCCGCTGTAGCGGTAGAGCAAGGTCTGGAACGCCGCGAGCAACAGCATGAACGGCGTCGATTGGTTGGCCTGGGCAGTCTGGCGAATCGCCGCGCTGAGGCTTGCGCCCAGACGCACGCTGTGGCGCGAAGCACTGTTGCGTTGCCGCGCCGCACGCGGGTGATCGGTGGCCAGGCTCAAGGCCGGGTGTTCGTCTCCCAACTGCGCCTTCCAGTACGCCAGTTGCCGCTGGCCTTCGCCCTCGGCCAACCATTGGCGCTGCCAGTTGCCGTAGTCGGCGTATTGCACGGCCAGTGGCGGCAGTTGCAGGGGCTGGCCCTGGGACGCCGCGGCGTACAGGCGCGAGAACTCATCGATGAGGATATTCAGCGACCAGCCGTCGGCGATGATGTGATGCAGCGTCACCAGCAACTGATGATCTTCGTCGTCCAGGCGCACCAGGCTCACCCGCAGCAACGGGCCGTTTTCCAGGTCGAACGCGGTGTGCGCCTGCTCCTCGCGGATCTGCTGCGCCCGGGCTTCGCGCGCGGCGGCGGGCAGGTCACCAAGGTCGATGACGTGCAAGTCGAATGCGCTGCTGGCCAACACCCGTTGGAAGGCTTGCCCATCCCGTTCGTAGAAGCGCGTGCGCAGGGCTGGGTGGCGCTGGATCAGGTGCGCGAAGCTGGCGCGCACCGCGTCTGCATCCAGCTCGCCGCGCAGGCGCAGGGCACCGGGGATGGTGTATGCGTGGCTCTGCGGGTCGAGTTGCCAGGTGATCCACAGGCGATTCTGTGCGAGGGATTGCGGCAGTTCATCCTCATGCGACAAGCACTGGATCGTGCCTTGGGCGACGCCGCCATCCTGCTGCAACTGTGCCACATCGGCAGCGAAGGCCGACAAGGTCGGCGCTTCGAACAGCAGGCGCAGGTTCAGTTCCAGGCCCAGGGTTTCGCGCAGGCGCGCAACCACTTGGGTCGCGCTGATGGAATTGCCGCCGAGCAGGAAGAAGTGGTCATCCGCCGCTACCGTCGCCACCTGCAACTGCTCGCACCAGATCGCCGCGATCTGGGTCTGCAAGGTGGACGCCAGCGCGACATCACTGGCCGCGCCTTGCAGGCCGGGGAACTGCGCATAGCTGTCGAGGCTGCCATCGGCGTAACGCAACGCACATGCCGAGCGCTGCAGCTTGCCGCTGGAGGTCTTCGGCAACGCGCCGGGGTTGAGCAACACCACCACGCACGGCGCCTCTTGATAGGCTTCGGCCACGGCTTGGCGGATCGCCGTGATCAGCGCTTGCGGCGCGAGGATTTTCTGCACGCTGCGGCTGATCTCAGCGGCGATACCGATGCCTTCCTGGCCCTGCTCATTCACCGCGAACGCCGCAACCCGGCCTTTGCGCACCACCTCCACTTCGCGCTCGATGGTCTGCTCGATGTCCTGCGGGTAGAGGTTGTGGCCGCGCACGATCAGCAGGTCTTTCAAGCGCCCGGTGATGTACACCTCGCCCTCGCGGATAAAGCCCAGGTCGCCGCTGCGCAGCCAGGTGCGGCCGGCGTGCTGGACGAAGGTCTTGGCGCTGGCTTCGGGGTTGCGCCAGTAGCCGTGGGCAATGCTCGGGCCGCTGGCCCAGAGTTCGCCGACGCAGTTGTCAGGCAGTTCGCTCAAGGTGTGGGGATCGGCGATCAGCACCGCGTGGTCCGGCTGATGTGTGCCGCAACTCATGATCGCCGCGCCCGGCCCCGGCTCGGCGCGGTTGGCGGCCAGCGCCTGAGCATCCAGGCGCAGGGCCGGGATGCCGTGGCCACGGCGGCCGCCGGCGACAAACAGGGTTGCTTCGGCCAGGCCGTAGGAGGCGAAGAAGTTGTTCGCGGTGAAACCGCACGGGGCGAACTTCTCGGCGAAGCGTTCCAGGGTGTCGAGGCGGATCGGTTCGGAGCCGGAATACGCCACGCGCCAGCGCTTCAAATCCAGGCGTTCCAGGGCCGATTCGCTGACCCGTTCGCTGCACAAGCGATAGGCGAAATCCGGGCCGCCGCTGATGGTGCCGCCGTATTCGCTGATCGCTTCCAGCCAGCGCAAGGGCCGGCCGAGGAAGTACGCCGGCGACATCAATACGCAGGGCACGCCGCTGAAGATCGGTTGCAGCAGGCCGCCGATCAGGCCCATGTCGTGGTACAGCGGCAGCCAGCTGACGATCACGTCATCCGGGTTCAGGTCGATGCCGAAACCGCGCCGGATCAGCAGTTCATTGGCGACCAGATTGCCGTGGCTGACCTGCACGCCCTTGGGCAAGGCGGTGGAGCCCGAGGTGTATTGCAGGAAGGCGATGTCGTCGGCTTGCACATCGGTGGCGACCCAGCGCTCGGCAAGCGCGCTGTCGAGGGTGTCGACCGCCAACAGCGGCGGCGCGTTTTCGATTTGCGCCAAGTCATCGCCGAGGCTGGCGATGGTCAGCAACAGGCGCGGTTCGGCGTCGGCGATGATCGACAGCAAGCGCGCCTGGTGATGGTGACGAGCGGACTCCGGCGGATAGGCCGGCACCGCGATCACCCCGGCGTACAGGCAACCGAAGAACGCCGCCACATAGTCCGGCCCGCTGGGGAACAACAACACGGCACGGTCGCCCAGGTCGGCGTTGGCCTGCAGGGCGGCGGCGATGGCACGGGCGCGTCGGTCGAGGTCGCGGTAGCTGAGGACCACGTTGTGTTCGGCGGACTCAGCGAGGAAACGCAGAGCGATCCGCTCCGGAGTCTGCGCGGCGCGGCGTTGAAGGGACTGGGCCAGGGTGCGGGGAAGTTCGAAGGCGTCCATCATGGGGGTTCCTGCCTGAAATCGGCTTACGGGAAAATCGGGAAGGGTTCAGCCGGCGGTCAGTCGCCGCGCCGCGCCATTGCGCCAGCGCGCCAGGTGTTCCTCGGCGTAGCGCCGCACACAGCGCAGCACCGCGCTTTCGTGCTGCACCAGAAAGAAGTGGTGGCCGTCGAACAGGTCCAGGGAAAACCCGCTGGCGGCGTCTGCCTGCCAGTCGAGTAACTGGTCGGCGCGCACGCTGTCCTGCTTGCCGCCGAACACATGGATCGGCATGCCCAGCGGCTCGCGTCGGCCGTAGGCGAAGCTGCCGCAGAGCAGGAAGTCGGCGCGCAGGATCGGCAGCATCAACTGCATCAATTCGCGGTTGGCCAGGGCTGCTTCGGCGGTGCCTTGCAGGTCGCGCAAGCGGGCGATCAGTTGCTCATCGGTCTTTTCGCGGGCGTACTCGCTGACGTCGCGCCGCGCCGGGCCGGCGGTGCCGGACGCAAACAGCGCCAGCGGCGCAGGCACGTTGCGCGCTTTGAGCGCGTGCGCCAGCTCGAACGCCAGCAGGCCGCCAAGGCTGTGGCCGAACAACGCGTAGGGGCCGTTCAGGTCACGACTGATTTCATCCGCCAACTGCGCGGCCAAGGCGCCGATGTCGCATTGCAACGGCTCGTCCATCCGCATACCGCGCCCCGGCAACTCCAGCGGGCACACCTGCAACCAGTCCGGCAGAACACGCCGCCAACGCACGTACACCATGGCGCTGGCCCCCGAATAAGGCAGGCAGAACAGGCGCAGTCGAGTCGGCGCGCTCATCGCTCGACGCCCCCCACCTGAAACGCGCCATATGCACGATAAAAACCCATCTCGCCCTCCTGCGGGTGCTGATCCTTGGCCGTTTTACCAACGAACCTGTCACCCAGAAGAACGGACGGCGCTGCCAAATAATTAGTCGTCGAGGACGAGCGAGACGGGGTTCACACCTTCAGCCCACGGACAAAATCAGTCAGACTTCTCATTTGACAATAATTATCATTCAGCATAATTTGTTGCCCGATGTGTAGGAGGCCTCAGCACGGACGCCCTCCCCTAACCTCTTTTGCGATCAAGGTGATTTCCATGACGGAACAAGTATCCACAGGCAGGTGCGACTCACCGCTGCTCCAGGCATTCGTCGATAATCGGCTGATTCTGGTAAAGATCGCAGCACGTATTACCGGCTGCCGCTCCCGGGCCGAAGACGTCGTGCAGGATGCCTACTTCCGGCTGCAATCGGCGCCGACGATCACCTCATCGTTCAAGGCGCAATTGAGTTATCTGTTCCAGATCGTGCGCAACCTGGCGATCGATCACTATCGCAAGCAGGCCCTGGAGCTCAAATATTCGGGGACCGAAGAGGAAGGCTTGAATGTGGTGATTCAGGGCGCGTCACCGGAAACTTCGCACATCAATTTCAACACCCTGGAGAACATCGCCGACGCCCTGACGGAACTGCCCCAGCGCACCCGCTATGCGTTCGAGATGTACCGTCTGCACGGCGTGCCGCAAAAGGACATCGCCAAGGAACTCGGCGTCTCGCCGACCCTGGTCAACTTCATGATTCGCGATGCGCTGGTGCATTGCCGCAAGGTGTCGGGCAGTCACAGCGATACATTTGCACGGCGGCTCTGAAACTCGCCCCGGCGCGAAGCCTGGTCTCCCGAAACCTCAGGGCACCGCCGTCACATCGATGCGATAGGGCTCGAATATCTTCAACAGCTCGCCGTCATCGCGCAAACGTTTGAGCAGGCCGGCAAACGCTGCGCTGCTGATCGGCGCTTTGGGCCGCAGCAACGCGTAGTGGTGGTACACCTGGTCGACGCGCTCCGAGATCAGGAACTGGGCGGCCATGTCGACGTTGCGCGCCAGAAAATCACTCAGGTACGAGCGGGTCACCAGGGCGATATCGGCGCGACCGCGCGCGACCATCAGCAGGTTGCTGTCATGGGAGTAGGTCAACGTCGCGTTGAAGTGCTCGGCCATGAACTTGGGGTCGGCATTGAAGTTGGCGAAGGCGTAGTGATAACCGCTGAATACCGCCAGGCGCTTGCCGCCAAGGCTGGCGAAATAATTCTGGTCGCGATCGGGCTCACGCTGGGCGACGAAGATTTCGGCATCTTCCAGGCCCATGTCGACCGTGGTGTGAGGAATCTTCTGCCAGCCCCAGTCGGGGTTTTCGAAAATCGCCACGTCGACCCGGCCCTGCTCGAAATCGCGAAAGCGTCGCGGGATCGAGGTCGGCACCAACACGAACTGATAATCGGTTTGCGAGGCGTTCAGGGCTTCGACCAACTGCGGCAGTAATCCGGTGTCGGCGCCCTGCTCGGGGCGCACGGTGTACGGCGGAAAATGCGCAGCGCCGATCCTCACCAATTGCGCAGCCGAAGCCGGCATCCACGCAACGGTGCCCAGTGCCCATAAAGTAAGTCCTGCAGCCAGTCGCCATGGCGAAAACATTAAGGCACACACCGTTTAACCTGCTGATGGCAATAAGCTAGGCGTTTTTGTCTGGCGAGACAACTTCCACCGGAAAATTAATAGCTTGCGCCTCAATCAGCCTTCAAAACCATCAACAACGCCTCTTCGGCCAACTGCTCGAGGGTCAAGCTGCCCTCGGCGCGGAACCAAGTTGTGGTCCAGGACAAGGCACCGGTGAGGAAGCGCCGGGCGATAAACACATCCCCCTTGATATAGCCGGCGGCCTTGGCCTCGCCCAGCACCTGCAGCCAGATCGCTTCATAGACATCACGCAAAGCCAGCACCTGGGCCTGGCCCTCGGCCGACAGCGAACGCCACTCGTACACCAACACCGCCATGGCTTCGCCGCTGCCGCCCATGATCGACTGCAATTCGCAGCGAATCAGCGCCAGCACGCGCTCGCGCACCGTGCTCGCCTCTTCCAGCGACGCACGCATCAGCGCAGTGTTGTAGCGGATGGTTTCTTCCATCACCGCGCGCAGGATCTCGTCCTTGCTCTTGAAGTGATGAAAGATGCTGCCGGACTGGATGCCCACGGCACCGGCCAGGTCGCGCACGGTGGTGCGCTCGAAACCCTTGTTGCGAAACAGGTGAGCCGCGGTTTGCAGCAACTTGCCCCGGGCACTGTCGGGGTCGGTCAATTGGCCGCCGTCGACCATGGCGCGCATCACCCGCAGGGCTTTGTGCTCATCCATGCTGCTCTCCTTTACGTCTGCTGACATCTTGGCCGGCAATTTAGGCCGTGCCTGCCAGCCAAGCAAGCGCTTGGCTGAAAACTTGTGCCCGGAGTTTACAAACCAAGCGCTTGCTTGGTAGTCTCGTCGCCAGCCATTCGAGGAAGGATTTCTCATGAGCAAGACGGTTCGCATCGGCTGCGCCAGCGCCTTCTGGGGCGACACCTGCACCGCCGCCGCCCAGTTGGTACACGGCGGCAAGCTGGACTATCTGGTGTTCGACTACCTGGCGGAAGTCACGATGTCGATCCTCGCCGCTGCGCGGATCAAAGATCCCCAGGCCGGCTACGCCACGGACTTTGTCGAGGTGCTGTCGCCGCTGCTGGCCGAGATCCAACGCCAGGGCATCCGCGTGATCAGCAACGCGGGGGGCATCCACCCCCAGGCCTGCGCCGCCGCCCTGCAAGCGGCCTGCGACGCGGCGCAACTGCCGCTGAAAATCGCAGTGCTGCTGGGCGATGACCTGCAGCCCCAACTCAAACACCTGCGCGGCAGCGTCGACATGTTCAACGGCGCGCCGCTGCCGCCGCTGTGCGTGTCCGCCAATGCCTACCTCGGCGCGCCGGGCATTGTCCGCGCGCTTGAGCTGGGGGCGGACATCGTCATCACCGGGCGGGTGGTCGACAGCGCGGTGGTCAGCGCCGCGTTGGTGCATGAATTCAACTGGTCATGGCAGGACTACGACCGCCTCGCCCAGGCCGCCCTGGCCGGGCATATCATCGAATGCGGCGCGCAGTGTACCGGCGGCAACTTCACCGATTGGCGCGACGTGCCGGATTACGAGCACATCGGTTTTCCCATCGTCGACGTCAGCGCCGACGGCCAGTTCACCGTGAATAAAGTCGCGGGCAGCGGCGGGTTGATCAGCGAGCTGAGCGTGGCCGAACAACTGCTCTACGAAATCGGCGACCCGCGCGCCTACTTGCTGCCCGATGTGATCTGCGATTTCAGCCAGGTCAAATTGCAGCAGCAAGGCAAACACAGTGTGCGTCTGCACGGTGCCAAGGGTTTGCCGCCGACCGCTCAATACAAAGTCAGCGCCACTTACCCGGATGGCTTTCGCTGCACCGCCAGTTGCCTGATCGCCGGGATCGACGCGGTGGCCAAGGCCGAGCGGGTCGCCCAGGCGATTATCGACAAGACGTCGGAGCTGTTCAGCCAGCGCGGTTGGGCGCCCTACACCGAGGTGAACATCGAACTGCTCGGCAGCGAAGCCACCTACGGCGCGCATGCGCGACGCCGGGACTGCCGCGAGGTGGTGGTGAAGTTGGCGGTGCGCCACCCGAGCAAGCCGGCGCTGGTGCTGTTCGCCCGCGAAATCGCCCAGGCCGCCACCGGCATGGCGCCGGGGCTGACCGGCATCGTCGGCGGGCGGCCGACGGTGTATCCGTTGATTCGACTGTTTTCGTTCCTGATCGATAAATCGTCCTGTGAGCTGGCGCTTGATTTGCAGGGTGAACGCCACGCTTGCGCGCTCCCGGCCAGCCACGCACTGGGCACGCCGGCGGCCGCCCTCGAACCGCCCAAACCCCAAGGCCGCGCCGATGCCAGCGTACCCCTGGTGAAACTCGCGGTGGCCCGTTCCGGCGACAAGGGCAACCACAGCAACATCGGGGTGATTGCCCGCGACCCGGCGTACCTGCCGTGGATCGCCGAAGCCCTGACCCCGGCCGTGGTCGTCGACTGGATGGGCCACGTGCTCGACCCGGTCCACGGTCGCGTCGAACGCTGGTACCTGCCCGGCAGCCACAGCCTCAACTTCCTGCTGGAAAACGCCTTGGGCGGCGGCGGCATCGCCAGCCTGCGCATCGACCCGCAGGGCAAGGCGTTTGCCCAGCAGTTGCTGGAAATCCCCATCGCCGTGCCGCAGCACATCGCCGATCAACTCACGTAAAGGAGCGTTGCCGTGGCCTTCGACTCGATCTTCAAAGCCGACCTGCCGGATGTCCTCAAAGGGGAGTCATAAACCATGCCGGTGATCGAAACCCTGATCGACGCCCACAGCCCAGACTTTGTGCGCAACCGCGAAGCGCTGCTAGCGAGCCTGCAGCAACTGCGCCTGTTGGAGCAGAACCTGTTGAGCAAGGCGCAGGAAGCCAAGCCCAAGTTCGACAAACGCGGGCAATTGCTGCCGCGTGAACGCCTCAACCTGCTGCTGGACCCTGGCGCGCCGTTCCTGGAACTGGCCAGCCTGGCCGGCTACAAACTCCATGACGACAAGGACGGCAGCGCCGCCGGCGGCGGGTTGATCGCCGGCATCGGTTACGTCAGCGGCGTGCGCGTGCTGGTGGTGGCGAATAACAGCGCGATCAAGGGCGGCACCATTTCCCCCACGGGCCTGAAGAAATCCCTGCGCCTGCAACAGATCGCGATGGAAAACCAACTGCCGGTGGTGACCCTCGCCGAAAGCGGCGGCGCCAACCTCAACTACGCGGCGGAGATTTTCGTCGAAGGCGCGCGCAGCTTCGCCAACCAGGCGCGCATGTCGGCCATGGGCTTGCCGCAGATCACCGTGGTCCACGGCTCGGCCACGGCGGGCGGCGCGTATCAGCCGGGGCTGTCGGATTACGTGGTGGTGGTGCGCGGCAAGGCCAAGCTGTTCCTGGCCGGCCCGCCGCTGCTCAAGGCCGCGACCGGCGAAGTCGCCACCGATGAAGCACTGGGCGGCGCCGAGATGCACGCGCAAATCGCCGGCACCGCGGAATACCTGGCGGAAAACGATGCCGACGGGGTGCGGATCGTGCGCGAAATCGTCAGCCTGCTGCCGTGGAACGAGCGCCTGCCGTCGATGCCCAAACGCACGTATGCCGAGCCGCTGTACCCCATCGACGAACTGCTCGGGCTGATCCCCGACGACCCGAAAAAACCCTACGACGTCCGCGAAATCCTCGCACGCCTGGCCGATGGTTCGAACTTCCTCGAGTTCAAGGGCGAGTTCGACGCACATACCGTGTGCGGCCACCTGCACATCCAGGGCCGCGCCGTCGGCGTGATCGGCAATAACGGCCCGATCACGCCCAAGGGCGCCAGCAAGGCCGCGCAATTCATCCAACTGTGCGACCAGAGCCGCACGCCGCTGCTGTTCCTGCACAACACCACCGGCTTTATGGTCGGCACCGAGGCGGAACAGCAAGGCGTGATCAAGCACGGCGCGAAGATGATCCAGGCGGTGACCAATGCACGTGTGCCCAAACTCACCGTGGTGGTCGGCGGCTCCTACGGCGCCGGCAACTACGCCATGTGCGGCCGCGGCCTCGACCCGCGCTTCATCTTCGCCTGGCCCAACAGCCGCACCGCCGTGATGGGCGGCGCCCAGGCCGGC
This sequence comes from Pseudomonas sp. 7-41, assembly GCF_021233075.1. Lineage (NCBI taxonomy): Bacteria > Pseudomonadati > Pseudomonadota > Gammaproteobacteria > Pseudomonadales > Pseudomonadaceae > Pseudomonas > Pseudomonas sp. 7-41. The sequence goes on from NZ_CP089551.1 coordinate 4,950,503, forward strand.
AAAGTGCTGCGCATCGTCACCGAAGCCAAACAACGGAAAGACGGCCTGACCCCCGACCCCAAGATGCTCGACATGCTGGAACAAGTCACCGCACAGAAACTCGACAGCCAATCCACCGCACTGTACGGCAGCGCAAACCTATGGGATGACGGCCTGATCGACCCAAGGGATACCCGCACGTTGCTGGGGTTCCTGCTGGATATTTGCCATGAAGCCGACATGCGGACATTGCAACCGAACAGCTTTGGCGTAGCACGGTTCTAAAGTCATCAAGACAACAAAACCCTGCTGTTGCTCTGCTGTTGCTCTGCTTTTGATCTTGATCTTGATCTTAGGCGCCCCGTCAAACCACGCTGGCCGAACGCAGGCTTGAATCCGTGGGTAACCCGGCAGGACGCCGGGTTAGCCGTCCTGGGCCAGGGATGGCCCATGACGGCGGCCCACGGATTCAAGCCTGCGTTCGGGCACACCGAGCCTAGGCGAGGTGCCGAGTGGTGGGGCAAGAGCCCTTTTGGTTACTTTTGGGGCTCTTTTCCAAAAGTGACCCGCTGTAAGAGCGGAACCCATAGCAGCCGTTACCAAAGAAACGGATATGTACTCAACCCAAAAAAATGGTCGACCCAGAGGCCGCCATCGGGGGCAAGCCCCCTCCCACATTTGGAGCGAGGTGAGCCCAATTTCGAGCGAGGTGAGCCCATTGGATATCTACCCGCTGTAAGACCGCCAGCAAACCAGCTCCCACAGATGGAGCCATGCACACCCGAAGAACGCCCACACGGAGAACAATAAAAAATGATCTTCACCCAAGAACACCAGGCACTGCGCCGCACCGTCCGCACCTTCGTCGACCGCGAGATCAACCCCCACGTCGACGAATGGGAAAAAGCCGGTCGCTTCCCCATCCACGATATCTTGCGCAAGGCCGGCGACCTCGGCCTGCTGGGCATATCCAAACCCGAACAATTCGGCGGCATGGGCCTGGACTACAGCTACTCCATCGTCGCCGCCGAAGAATTCGGCAGCATCCGCTGCGGCGGCATCCCCATGTCCATCGGCGTACAGACCGACATGTGTACCCCCGCCCTCGCCCGCTTCGGCTGCGACGCACTGCGCGAAGAATTCCTGCGCCCGGCGATCAGCGGTGCGCAAGTCGGTTGCATCGGCGTCTCGGAAGCCGGCGCCGGTTCCGATGTGGCCGGGCTGAAGACCCAGGCACGCAAGGACGGCGACGACTACGTGATCGACGGCAGCAAAATGTGGATCACCAACTCGCCGAGCGCCGACTTCATGTGCCTGCTGGCCAACACCTCCGACGACAAGCCGCATCTCAACAAGTCGCTGATCATGGTGCCGATGAACACACCGGGGATCAGCGTCAGCCCGCCCTTGGAAAAACTCGGCATGCACAGCTCCGAGACCGCCCAGGTGTTCTTCGACGGCGTGCGTGTGCCGCAACGCAACCGCATCGGCCATGAAGGCGCGGGGTTCATGATGCAGATGCTGCAATTCCAGGAAGAACGCCTGTTTGGCGCGGCCAATATGATCAAGGGCCTGGAGTCCTGCATCGACAGCACGATCGAATACTGCAAGGAGCGCCAGACCTTCGGCAAAGCGCTGATCGACAATCAGGTGATTCACTTTCGCCTGGCCGAACTGGCCACCGAAATCGAATGCCTGCGCGCCCTGGTCTACCAGGCCACCGAGCAGTACATCAAAGGCCAGGACGTGACGCGCCTGGCCTCCATGGCCAAGCTCAAGGCCGGGCGGCTGGGCCGCGAAGTCAGCGACAGTTGCCTGCAATACTGGGGCGGCATGGGCTTTATGTGGGACAACCCGGTGGCCCGCGCCTATCGCGATATGCGCCTGGTGTCGATTGGCGGCGGCGCCGACGAAATCATGCTGGGCATCATCTGCAAACTGATGGGCACCCTGCCGGGGAAAAAACCATGAACACCCTGCTGCTCGAACCCCATAACGGGGTGCTGCACATCACCCTCAACCGTCCGCAAAGCCGCAACGCGATGAGCCTGGAGATGGTCAATGAACTGCGCGCGGTGCTGGCGCAGTTGGACGATCAGGTGCGCGCGCTGGTGATCAGCGGCGCGGCCGGGCATTTCTGTGCCGGGGCGGACGTGAAAGACCTGCTCGGCGCCAGCGACAAGGCGCAATTGCAGGCGCTGAACCGCGCGTTCGGCACCTTGCTGCAGGAAGTTGAAGCCGTGCCCCAAGTGGTGATCGTGGTGCTGCAAGGCGCGGTGCTGGGCGGTGGCTTTGGTTTGGCGTGCGTCAGTGATATTGCGCTGGCTGATCACCAGGCGCAGTTCGGCTTGCCCGAGACCAGCCTGGGCTTGCTGCCGGCGCAGATCGCGCCGTTTGTGGTCAAGCGCATCGGTCTGACGCACGCGCGCCGGCTGGCGCTGACGGCGGCGCGGTTCGACGGGGTCGAGGCTGAGCGCTTGGGCGTGGTGCATTTTGTCGAGCGCGATCCGCAGGCGTTGGCCGAACGCCTGGATGAAGTGCTGGGCCAGGTATTGCGTTGCGCGCCGGGGGCGAATGGGCGGACCAAGGCCTTGCTGCTGGCCAGCGCGGAGCAACCGCTGGGACCGTTGCTGGATCAGGCCGCCGCGTGGTTCGCCGAGGCGGCGACGGGCGAAGAAGGGATCGAAGGCACCCAGGCCTTTGTGCAACAGCGCAAGCCACGGTGGGCCGAATGAACAAGATCCTGATCGCCAACCGCGGCGAAATCGCCTGCCGCATCCAGCGCACCGCCCAGGCCTTGGGCTATCGCACCGTAGCGGTCTACAGCGACGCCGACGCCCAGGCCGCGCACGTGCAGATGGCCGACGAAGCCGTGAATATCGGCCCGGCGCCGGTGCAGCAGTCCTACCTGAATATCCCGGCGATTCTCAGCGCAGCCCAACGCACGGGTGCCGACGCGGTCCACCCCGGCTACGGCTTTCTCTCTGAAAACCCCGATTTCGCCCGCGCCTGCATAAACGCCGGGCTGACCTTCATCGGCCCCAGCGTCGAGGCCATCGAACTGATGGGCAGCAAGCGTCGGTCCAAACTCGCCATGCTCGAGGCCGGTGTCCCGTGCATCGCCGGCTACCAAGGCAGCGCCCAGGACGACGCCACGTTGCAAATAGAAGCTGAACGCATCGGCTTCCCGCTGATGATCAAGGCCAGTGCCGGCGGCGGCGGCCGAGGTATGCGCCTGGTGCATCAGCGCGAACACCTGCAAGAGCAACTGCGCAGCGCCCGCTCCGAAGCCCTGAATGCATTCGGCAGTGACGAACTGATCCTGGAACAGGCGCTGATCGAACCGCGCCACGTCGAAATCCAACTGTTCGGCGACAGCCACGGCAACCTGATCCACCTCGGCGAACGCGACTGCTCGGTCCAGCGCCGCCATCAGAAAATCATTGAAGAGGCGCCCTGCCCGGTGATGACCCCGGCCCTGCGCCAGGCCATGGGCGACGCGGCGCTGAAGGCCGGGCGTGCGGTGAATTACGTCGGCGCCGGCACGGTGGAGTTCCTGCTCGACCGCGACGGCCGGTTCTACTTCCTGGAGATGAACACTCGCCTGCAAGTCGAACACCCAGTCACCGAACTGATCAGCGGCCTCGATCTGGTCGACTGGCAACTGCAAATTGCCGCCGGCCAACCGCTGCCGTTACAGCAAGCGCAGGTCAGCCTCAGCGGCCACGCCATGGAAGTGCGCCTGTACGCCGAAGACCCGGCCCAGGGCTTTCTGCCGCAAACCGGTGCGGTGTTGCGCTGGGAACCGGCCGCGGGCGTGCGGGTCGACCACGGCGTTCTCGAAGGCCAGCGCATCAGCCCGTTCTATGACCCGCTGCTCGGCAAGATCGTCGCCCATGGCGCCACCCGCGAGGAGGCGCGGCGCAAGCTGCTGCGCGCCGTGGAGGACACGGTGCTGCTGGGCGTGGCGAGCAACCAGCAGCTGTTGACCGACCTGCTCAAGCACCCGAAGTTTATCCACGGCGACTTCAGCACCGCGTTGATCGCCGAACACTTCAGCGAGATCCGTCGCCCCCGCGCATCCGCCGAACAGTTGGCCCTGGCCGCCGCGCTGTTTTATCAACACAGCGCTCAGGCCCATGCCCCGGCCTTATCGGGGTGGCGCAACGGCGCTGACGTGCCGTGGAGCTATCAGTTGGCCGTCGACGATGCGGTCCAGGACATCACGGTCAGCGTCCTCGCCGACCATCACCTGCAGGCCAACGGCATCGACATCCGCCACCTCAGCAGCGACGGCCGCTGGGCCACCGCAGTGATCAACGGCATCCGCCGCCGCAGTGCCTACCACCTCGACGGTGCCCAGCTGTGGCTACCGGGCGTGAGCGTGACCAACCGCACCCACCACGTTGCCAACCGCCAGCCCCCAACCGGCGGCGGCAGGGTCGAGGCGCCGATGGACGGCGCCATCGTCGATGTGCGCGTGCGCGCCGGTGAACGCGTCACTCAGGGGCAACTGCTGCTGGTGCTCGAAGCGATGAAAATGGAGCATCCGCTGAAGGCCGGCATCGACGGTGTGGTCAAGGCCGTGCAGGTCATGGCTGGCGATCAGGTGCGCAATCGCCAGGTGTTGCTGGAGATCGAATAAAGCCTGGGCGGAACTACGCGGCCGGGCTACGCTCTATCCCCATCAGGACGGGAAGAGTACGGGAACCTGCACGATGCCTCATTGGCTGATTATTGACCTTGAAGCCACAACGGATGACGGCGGCTGGCCCGTGACGGAGATGGAAGTCATCGAGATCGGCGCAAGCCTGGTCAACCGCCAGGGCCGCGAGTTGGATCATTTCCAGCGTTTTGTGCGACCGCAGCGGCGTCCATTGCTGACTCCCTTCTGCCGCAAGCTGACCCATATCACCCAGGCGAACATGGACAGCGCCGCGCCTTTCGGCGAAGTGTGGGCGCTGTTCGAGCGCTGGCTGGGCCGGCATCAGGCACACCTGGAAGGTTGGGCCAGCTGGGGCGACTACGATCGCCAGCAGCTCGAGCTGGAGTGGCAGCGCCATGGCCTGAGCAGCGCGCTGGCCCAAACGCCCCATATCAACCTCAAGCAACGCTTTGCCAAGGCCAGGCGCCTGGACAAGCCAACGGGGCTCAATAGCGCCCTGCAATTGGCGGGAATGCAGTTCAATGGCCAGCAACACCGGGCGCTGGAAGATGCGCGCAACACCGCACGCCTGTTACCGCTGATTTTGCCGGTCTAGGCAGCTCCCTTGCCCTTGGGCATACTGGCCGACCTTTCCAGACCCTTTTTCCGAGGATTCGCCCATGTTTAAAGTCAACGAGTACTTCGACGGCACCGTCAAGTCGATCGCTTTCGGCACCGCAGAAGGTCCGGCGACCATCGGCGTCATGGCCCCGGGTGAATACGAATTCGGCACCGCCCAGCGTGAAATCATGCACGTGGTATCCGGCGCCCTGACCGTCAAGCTGCCCGACAGCAGCACCTGGGAAACCTTCGCCGCCGGCAGCCTGTTCCACGTTCCGGCCAACAGCAAGTTCCAGCTGAAGGTCGCCGTGGACACCGCTTACCTGTGCGAATACCGCGGCTAAGCAATTCCCGCGCGAAAAAAATGCCCGTCTCGCAGGAGACGGGCATTTTTTTTGGGGACGCATTATTCGAGGACAGTCACCGGCATGCCCACTTCCAGGCGGCCCACGCCATCGTTGACCAGGTTCTGGCCGAACATCGCGCCGTCTTCGGTCTTGCGATAGGCCTCCAGCGTCACGAAGGGTTCGCGGTCGGCACTGCGCTCGCCGGTCTGCGGGTCGATGGTGGTCAGAATGCAGCGTGAGCACGGCTTGACCACGCGAAACTCGACATCGCCGATGCGCAGGCGTTTCCAGCCGTCTTCGGCGAACGCATCGCCACCGTCGATCACCAGGTTGGGGCGAAAGCGCAGCATTTCCATGGGCCGACCGACGTGCCGGGACAGGTCGTCCAGGGAGGCCTGGCCGATCAGCAGCAACGGGTAACCGTCGGCGAACGCGACCTGATCATCGTCCTTGCCATAACCGGCTTGTGTGGTGCGCGCGCGCTCCAGCGGGATGTGGACCAGCCGCGTTGGCTTGCCGATAAAGTCGCTGACCCAGGCGGCGGCGGCATCGCCCGCATCCGGCACGCGCAAGGTGTCGCGCCAGATGGTCACACCGCGCAGTTCAGCCTCGCTGCCGGGCAACGCCACGTCCAGCGCTGCGTAGCCAGGCGAACTGAGGGTCAGGCCACCGCTGCGGTTCCACAGCGCCGACAGCTGGCTCATCGTCGCCACGGCGCGCTGCGTCAAGAAACGCCCGCTGGCTTCGTCCACCAGCATCCAGCGTCGATCGCCATCCAACCCGAGCTTGTCCAGGCCGATCTGCTGCAACGTTTCGGCCTTGCCGGATTTCAAAGGGTAACGGTACAGCGCGCTGAGACGGAGCATGAGCCTGCATTCCTGAGGGGCAAAACCGTCACCCTAAGGTCAAGCCGGCGCTTCGTCCAGCATCAGTCGCTGACGCACCACATCCACCAGCTTGTCCGGCTGGAATTTGGACAGGAAGTTATCGCACCCGACCTTCTTCACCATCGACTCGTTGAAACTGCCCGACAGCGAGGTGTGCAGCACCACGTACAGCTCACGCAGGCGTGGGTCATTGCGGATCTCGGTGGTCAGGCGGTAGCCGTCCATCTCAGGCATTTCGGCGTCGGTGAAGATCATCAGCAATTTGTCGGTCATCACCTGGCCGCTGTCGGCCCAGGCCTTGAGCATGTTCAGCGCCTTGAGGCCGTCACTGGCGATGTGCATCTTCACGCCCAACTGGCCCAGGGTGTCGCGCAACTGCGACAGCGCGACATTGGAGTCGTCCACCAGCAGCACTTCACGGCCACGGGCGCGCTCCAGTATCGGGTCATCGAGTTTATCGCGGGAGACCTTGGCGTTGTATGGCACGATCTCGGCGAGGACTTTTTCCACGTCGATGATTTCCACCAACTGGTCATCGACCTTGCTGATGGCCGTGAGGTAGTGCTGGCGCCCGGCGCTGGTCGGCGGCGGCAGGATGGCTTCCCAGTTCATGTTGACGATGCGATCGACGCCGCCCACCAGGAACGCCTGCACCGAGCGGTTGTACTCGGTGACGATGATGGTGCTGTTGGGCCCCGGCACCAGCGGGCGCATGCCGATGGCCTGGGACAGGTCGATCACCGGCAGGGTCTGGCCCCGCAGGTTGACCACGCCGCACACAAACGGGTGGCGCTGAGGCATCAGGGTCAGCTTGGGCAGTTGCAAGACCTCCTGCACCTTGAACACGTTGATCGCGAACAGCTGCCGCCCGGCCAGGCGAAACATGAGAATCTCCAGGCGATTCTCACCCACCAATTGTGTGCGTTGATCTACCGTGTCGAGAATGCCGGCCATTAAAAGCTCCTGATATGCGCGCAGGTCGCGCTAAGGGATTATGCGGTTCGCTAAGCTTGTTATCGGCGGCAAGCGCCAGACCTTGACCCCTGTAAAATGCCACGCAAATCCATTGATGTCACACTGACATCATGCTTTACTGCACAGGCCTCTTCATTGGGCAGAATCGCAACATTGCGCGACATTCAAATCGGCGCAAGGTTCCGCTGCGTAAGGGATTCCCCTAGGCACAATCAGGCCCAACCTGATATTCGCGATATCTAATTGCCATTAATGTGACGCCATTCTCATTGCATGAATGGAGTCAGGCTTTTGTTTGCCATCGTAAGCCCAAGGCCCGTGGGCCTTCCAGACACTCACCTGTCGGCAATCGACGTTGCGCAATCGGCCCCGATGACGAGGGCAGTGCGCGCCTCGCATGATCATTCAAATAAACGTCCTACTAAAGTCTCAGAAGCGCCCTACAGATTTCAGTCATCTTTCAGCGGTAGTTTTACGCTATTCACGCAGTGCGACATCTCATCGCCCGACCGTATGCTGTGGAGACTTGCATGATGAATAGCGCGAACGAGTGGCAAACCACACTTCCCGAATTCCTGCTAGAGGCCGAAAAGCTGCTGAGAAAGTCGGAAGAGTGCTTGAGCCATCTGCATTTGATTCGTAATGACAGCGATGCCATCGACTGCATGAAGTTCAGCCTCACGGCGCTCGCCGAAAAGGCCGATGATCTGGCTCTGCAGGCGATCAGCGAGTTCTCGCGACATATCCAGGACCTGATTGCCAACGCGCAGAGCCCTTTGCAACTGCACGATCAGGCCCTCGATGCCTTGAACAACTGCCTGACGTTACTGGCGTGGCAGCTGGAGTTGATCGACACCCGCACCGGTGAGTTGAGCCTGGATGAAAGTGAACAAACCTCACTGATTGCGACGGTCACTCTCCAGATCCCGCAGAAGGACTTCACCAATAAGCCGCAACAGCGTCTGCACCACGTTTCATGAATGACTGCGCCGTTAAGCACTAAGGTGTCGCTTTCACCCAGCGTCTTGCCCAAAAACGACAAGAATAACTAATGTGCCCTGCAATAAGTGGCGACAACTAAGTTGCCCGCGCTATAAAGCCAATCCATACCAAATAACCGCCAACATATAACTATTCTTAATAGGCATGCCCCCACACCGTGCAAATGACGCCTGGCGACCAACGGTAAGCAAAGTGGTACCATGCCGCCCTCGAAGTGACCTAACGTCATGATGCATAAAACGTGAAAAGCATCCGCTATGTACGCCAGCCTCAAGTCACTCCTCGTCAAATCCGCTTCCCGCAGCAATGCCCGTCGACTGGTTCTCGTGTTGTGCCTGTGCTCACTGCTGCTGGGGCTGTGGGCCTACGCTCGCTCCACGCCCTTGCCATTGATGGTGTTGCTGATCAACGTGGCCACCCTGGTGCTGGTGGGCCTGCGGCAGTGGAACTCACGTAAATCGATCAAGTTCCAGCCCCAGGAACTGGCCGATCGCCTGCTGCAAGTCCAGGAAAACGAGCGGCACCGCCTCAGCCGAGAGCTGCACGACGATATCGGCCAATTGCTCACCGCCGCCAAGCTGCAAAGCGAATGGCTCAAGCGCCGCCTGCCGGAAGACCTGCAGGGCCAATGCACAGTGCTGTGCAACACCCTGAACGAGACCTTGGCCAAGGTGCGCGACGTGTCCGCCATTCTCAACCCGCGTCAGTTGGCCAGCCTGGGCCTGGAAGCCAGCCTGCGCGCGCACCTGCTCAAGACCCTGGGAAACACCTCGATTCATTGGAGCCTGGAATGCCAGCAACGGCTGACCGGCATTCCCGAAGAAATGGCCGTGGCCGCTTTTCGCATCACCCAGGAAGCGGTGACCAACATGCTGCGCCATGCCCAGGCGCAAAACCTGCTGGTTCGCCTGCAACGCCTGCCCCAGGGCCTGTCGCTGTTTATCAGTGATGACGGCCAGGGCTTTTCGCCCGCCAGCAACCCAGGCCTGGAAGGCCAACGGGGCATGGCGGGCATGTCCGAGCGGATTGATCAACTGGGGGGCACCTTGTCCGTCAGCAGCCAGCCAGGCAAAGGCACCCGGATCGACGCACTTTTCCCCTGGGCGCCGCGCGCCCTCGAACGGGCCAGTCCCCTGAAGGTTCTCGAGTGACCCGCACTTTACTCCTGGTGGATGACCACGCACTGATCAGGGCCGGCGTCCGCGCGCTGGTCCTGGACATTCCCGGCTACACGGTGATTGGCGAAGCCAGCGATGGCGCGCAGGTGCTGGAAACATTCAGCGCCCTGCTGCCGGATATCGTGCTGCTGGACCTGTCGATGAAACACACCGGCGGCCTGGATGCGTTGCACCAGCTCAAGACGGCCTACCCCAAGAGCAAGGTGCTGATCCTGTCGATGCACACCGACCCGGAGCTGATCATGCGTGCCCTGGAGGCCGGCGCCCATGGCTACCTGCTCAAGGACACCAGCGCCAACGAACTGGAGCAGGCACTGCTGGCGCTGAGCAATGACGAGCGCTACCTGAGCCCGGCGATTGCCCACACCGTGATCAGCCAGGCGCTGGTACGCAATCAGGCCCCGTCCTCCCCGGTCGCCCACAACCACAACCTCACCGCTCGCCAGTTGGAAATCCTGCGCCTGGTCGTGCGTGGCAAATCCACCCGGGAAATCGCCCACGGCCTCGGGTTGAGCATCAAGACCGTGGAAGCCCACCGCTCGCAAATCATGAAGCGCCTGCAGATTTTCGATGTGGCGGGCCTGGTGTTATTTGCCGTGCGCGAGCAGATCATCAGCCTGGACGACTAAGGGCGAACCCGGCGGCAGATGGACGCGCAGGGCCTTGGGCACGACCTCGAAATGCAGGTCATCGCCTTGCAGCGGTTCGCCATCCAGGTTGATATACAAACCTTGCGCCACCTTGATCTTGACCCACGGCAGGCGCGCGCGGACAAACATGGTGTCCAGGCCCCAGCCATTGTTCATCAGTTCACGCAGGGTGCCGACCACTTCCTGGGGGGCCGGCAAAATGCTGATGTCCAGCAGCCCATCGTCCGCCAGTGCGTCGGGACACAGCACATGCCCACCGCCCGCCTGGCGGCCGTTGCCGATGCCCAGCGCGAGCAGCTCGCCTTTCCAATGGAAATCCGGGCCTTCCAGCTCGCCATACGCGGCCTTCAACTCACTGAAGCGCGACAAGCCGGTGAACAGATAGGCCGCGCCGCCCAGCACTTTCTTCAGTTCTTCGGAGGTATTGGCGGTGACCTGGCTGCCGAAGCCGCCAGTGGCCATGTTGAGGAATACTTGCCCGCCGACGCGGCCGAGGTCGATCGCCCTGGCCGGCACATCCAGCAACGCCAGGGCCTGGTCGGGCTGCAGCGGCACACCGGCGGCACGGGCAAAATCATTGGCGGTGCCCAACGGCATCAGCACCAGGCTCGCGTCGGTCCCGGCCTGGGCCATCGCCTCGGCCACATCGCGCAAGGTGCCGTCACCGCCGCCGGCAATGATGTGCGTGTACCCGCCGTCCAGGGCCTCGTTGACCAGCCGCTGCGCGTCGCCGCCCTCCCACGTCACCCGCACCGCCAGCTCCCAGCCCTGCTCACGCCGAGCCAGCACCGCAGCGCGCACGTCCTCGTTGAGGGCTTGCTTGCCGTGGAGGATCAACAGGGCTTTGTGGGTGGTCATGGGGGGAGCTCTCCTGGGGTCAAAGGTGCTTGAAGGATGTTGACCTTTGAGGAGATAAAAAAAGCCATCGGGTTTGCAATTTAATTGGCCAGGGGCGACGCCAGGCTGCTTTCCTGTAAGCGCGGGCAAGCCAGCGCCTACAGTTGGATCGCTAGATACCCATCAGCGCGCAATCAGCTTTTGTGCAACTTACTCATCAACTGCGCCTCAGCCTGGGTCAAGCCGCACGACTGCGTCAGCTCATCCACGGTCGCGCCCATGCCGACCAGCTTCGCCGCCTGGGCAAAAGACAGGCTGGACGGATCGCGCTGTTCAATCTGCGCCAGCTTGTCCGGCAACGGCCCGAGGATCGCGCGCAGTTCATGCACCTCATCCCCGACCCGCACCGCACTTTGCTGGAAGTGATCGACGCGCTTGGCCAACTCCACCACGCGCCGGTCACGCACGGCATCGCGTTCGGCCTGTTGCACCACCCACTCGCGTTGCTGGCGCACATAGCGCAGCAAAAACGCCAACGTCCCGGCCCACAACAGGGCCAGGACGATCACCGCTGCTTCAAGGAACAATCAGATGTTCTCCAGATCCGACCATTCTTCTTCGCTCATCATTTTGTCCAGCTCGACCAGAATCAGCAGTTCGCCGTTCTTGTTGCAGACGCCCTGGATGAACTTGGCCGACTCTTCGTTACCCACGTTCGGCGCGGTTTCCACTTCCGATTGGCGCAGGTAAACCACTTCGGCCACGCTGTCGACCATGATCCCGACCACCTGCTTGTCTGCCTCGATGATGACGATGCGGGTGTTGTCGTTGACTTCGGTCGGTATCAGACCGAAACGCTGGCGGGTGTCGATCACCGTCACCACGTTGCCGCGCAGGTTGATGATGCCCAGCACGTAGCTTGGCGCACCCGGAACCGGAGCGATTTCGGTGTAGCGCAGCACTTCCTGCACGCGCATGACGTTGATGCCGTAGGACTCGTTGTCCAGTTTGAAGGTAACCCATTGCAGGATCGGATCATCCAAACCTTGTGCGGACGCTGACTTATTCATACCCCTGACCCCTTCAAATGCCGTTGGACACGGCGTGTGTGCTTCTTTGGCCGCACAACCGTGCGGCCGATCTTGTTCAATTAACTGCGTTGCTGGCCCGGCATCGACTTGACCGCGCCGCTGGCGATCAACTCGGCCAGTTCGGCAACGTCGAGCAACGCGCACATGTGTTCGATCACGGTGCCCGCCAACCAAGGGCGCTGGCCCCGTTGGCTGCGCCATTTGATTTCATTCGGGTCCAGGCGCAACGAGCGGCTGACTTGATGCACGGCCAGCCCCCACTCGTAGCCTTGCACCGAAATCACGTATTGCAAGCCCTGGCGGAAATCATCGCGGTAGCGGTCGGGCATCACCCAGCGCGCGGTGTCCAGCACCTTGAGGTTGCCGGCCTGGCTGGGCAGGATGCCGAGGAACCACTCCGGTTGCCCGAACAGCGGTGTCAGCTCCTGGCCTTCCAGGGAATAGATCGAGCCCAGGCACACCAGCGGCACCGCCAGGGTCAACCCGGCGACGTCGAACAGCAGGCATTCGAACGGCTCGGCGGCCCACGCCGGGCGGCCGTCGCCGGTGACCGGCGGCGGTGTGATGCTCGGCGGCAGGTGGACTTCAACCACCGGCTCGACCACCACGGGTGCGACCGGCACAGGCGCAACCACTACAGGCGCAACCACGACCGGTGGACTCGGCACCATCACCTGCGCATCACGCGCCTGTTCTTCCAGCACCGCCAACTGGAATTCATCCAGTGTGCTTTGTGCGTCTACGGCGGGTTCGAGGACCAGCAGCGGTTCCGGCAGTTCTTCCTCGGTCGCGTCCTGCAGCAAGGCATCCAGGTAGGATTCCAGTGCCAGTTGCGGCCGCGTCTTGACCTTGAGTTCGACAGGACGGTTCATCACGCCACCTGCGCCACAAGCTGTTGCGACAGCAGGTGCTTGAGCAGCGCGCGGTACGCCAGCACGCCGCGACTTTTACCGTCGAACTGCGAAGGGGTCAGGCCGGCGCGGCTGGCGTCGCGCAGGCGCGTGTCCACCGGGATATAGCCTTGCCAGATGGTGTCCGGGTAGGCGTCGCGCAGTACGCGCAAGGTGCCGAGGGACGCCTGGGTGCGGCGGTCGAACAACGTCGGCACGATGCTGAACGGCAGCGCCTGTTTGCGTGAACGGTTGATCATCGCCAGGGTGCTGACCATGCGTTCCAGGCCCTTGACCGCGAGGTGCTCGGTCTGCACCGGGATCACCAACTGCTGGCTGGCCGCCAGGGCGTTGACCATCAGCACACCGAGCAACGGCGGGCTGTCGATGATCGCGTAGTCGAAGTCCTGCCACAGTTGCGCCAGGGTCTTGGCGATCACCAGGCCCAGGCCGCTCTGCCCCGGCGACTGGCGCTCAAGGGTGGCCAGGGCGGTACTCGACGGCAGCAGGGAAATGCTTTCATTGCTGGTGGGCAGCAGCAGTTGCCCAGGCAGATCGCTCGGCACGCTGCCCTTGTGCAGGAACAGGTCGTAGCAGCTGTGCTCCAGCGCGTCCGGGTCGTAGCCGAAATAGCTGGTCATCGAGCCGTGGGGGTCCAGGTCGACCACGACCACGCGCTTGCCCGCCTCGGCCAGCAAGCCGGCTAAGGCGATGGAGGTGGTGGTCTTGCCGACTCCACCTTTTTGATTGGCAACTGCCCAGACTCTCATTCGGTTGATTCCTCCCGGCGGGCACAGGCGCGACCGAGACAGTGCATAGGTTATTGAGCCGGTGACGGAGAATTGACGGAGCTTTGCCGTACCGGCGGCTTTGCAAGGGCCGGTGCAGTTTGTGTGCCAGCCCGCTTCAATGCCGCGTCCGGGGTTGCATTTGCCGTGCCGGTGCCGGTCAGGCTGCGGCGCACATCCAGGTTGCGCGAGACCACCAGCACCACCCGGCGGTTGCGGGCGCGGCCTTCCGCCGTGGCGTTATTGGCCACCGGCTGGAACTCGCCGTAGCCGACCGACGCCAGGCGACCGGGGTTCACGCCCTGCATCGCGAGCATCCGCACGATGCTGGCCGCCCGGGCCGACGACAGCTCCCAGTTGGTCGGGTACTGCGCGGTACTGATGGGGATATTGTCGGTGAAGCCTTCGACGTGGATCGGGTTTTCAAACGGCTTGAGGATCGCCGCCACCTTGTCGATGATGGTGAACGCCTGGTCGCTGGGCATGGCATCGGCGCTGGCGAACAGCAGGCTCGAATTGAGCTCGATCTCCACCCACAACTCATTGCCGCGCACGGTCATCTGGTTGGAGCTGATCAAGTCGCCGAACGCGGCGCTGATATCGTCGGCGATGCTTTTCAGCGGGTCGCCGGTGCCGCCCATGCCGGCGGAGGTCTCATCGCTGTCGTTGACCAGCGGCTTGGCCGGGGTCACGGTCTTGGGCCGCTCTTCGCCGATCGGGATCGGCTTGAGCGAACGATCGGCGTCGTTGAACACGCCGATCAGCGCTTGGGAAATGACTTTGTACTTGCCTTCGTTGATCGACGAGATGGAGTACATCACCACGAAAAACGCAAACAGCAAGGTGATGAAGTCCGCGTAGGACACCAGCCAGCGTTCATGGTTGACGTGTTCTTCAGGCTCGCGACGGCGACGGCTCACAGACGATTACCTCCGCAAAACGAATCACCTGCAGGAGCGAGCTTGCTCGCGAAAAATCCGAGAGCAACGCGTTCGTCCAAAATGCCCGCGTCATCGTTGACGATTTTCGCGAACAAAGTCGCTCCTACACGTTTCATGTACATCAATCCATGAAGCCCTGGAGCTTCAATTCGATGGAGCGCGGGTTCTCGCCCTCGGCAATCGACAGGATGCCTTCGAGCAACATTTCGCGGTAACGCGACTGGCGCAGGGCAATCGACTTGAGCTTGCTGGCCACCGGCAACAGCACCAGGTTGGCACTCGCCACACCGTAGATGGTGGCGACAAACGCCACGGCAATGCCGCTGCCCAGTTGCGACGGATCGGCGAGGTTGCCCATCACGTGGATCAGGCCCATCACCGCGCCGATGATGCCGATGGTCGGCGCGTAGCCGCCCATGCTTTCAAAGACTTTGGCGGCGTTGATATCGCGGCTTTCCTGGGTGTAGAAATCCACTTCCAGGATGCTGCGGATCGCCTCCGGCTCGGCGCCGTCCACCAGCAATTGCAGGCCTTTGCGCGCGTAGCTGTCGGGCTCGGCATCGGCCACGCCTTCCAGGCCCAGCAGGCCTTCCTTGCGTGCGGTGAGGCTCCAGTTGACCACGCGGTCGATGCCGCCGGCCAGATCGACGCGCGGCGGGAAAATAATCCAGATCAGGATCTGCATGGCACGCTTGAACGAACTCAAGGGCGACTGCAGCAATGCCGCGCCCACGGTGCCACCGATCACGATCAGCGCCGCCGGGCCGTTGGCCAGGGCGCCGAGGTGCCCGCCTTCGAGGTAGTTGCCGCCGATGATCGCGACAAACGCCATGGTGATACCGATCAGACTCAGTACATCCATCAGAGGCAGGCCTCCACCAAATGCCTGCCGATATCGTCCAGGCTGTAGATCGCGTCGGCCAGCTCAGCCTTGACGATGGCCATCGGCATGCCATAAATCACGCAACTGGCTTCGTCCTGGGCCCAGATCGCACTGCCGCCCTGCTTGAGCAGGCGCGCGCCTTCGCGACCGTCGGCGCCCATGCCGGTGAGCACCACCGCCAGAACTTTGTCGCCGTAGGACTTGGCTGCCGAACCGAAGGTGATATCCACGCAGGGTTTGTAGTTGAGGCGCTCATCGCCCGGCAGGATTTTGATCGCGCCACGGCCATCGACCATCATCTGCTTGCCCCCAGGCGCCAGCAGCGCCAGGCCAGGACGCAGGATGTCGCCATCCTCGGCTTCCTTGACGCTGATGCGGCACAGCTTGTCCAGGCGCTCGGCGAAGGCCTTGGTGAACGCGGCGGGCATGTGCTGGATCAGCACGATCGGCGCCGGGAAGTTGGCCGGCAGTTGGGTCAAGACCCGTTGCAGGGCAACCGGGCCGCCGGTCGAAGTACCAATGGCAACCAGCTTGTAGGCCTTGCGTTTCGGCGCCGGCGAATGGGCGCTTGGCGCAGGTGCCCGCGCGGGGGCCGCGGCAGGCCGGGCAACCGCTGCCGGCGCCGGGCGACCGAACGCCGTGCTGGTGGGCGCCGCCGGAGCCGCGACCGGCGCAGGCGCCGGGGCGCTGAACAGGCTGCGACGGTTGCTGCGCGAAATGCTGTGGACCTTCTCGCACAGCATCTGTTTGACCTTCTCGGGGTTGCGCGAGATGTCTTCGAAATTCTTCGGCAGGAAGTCCACCGCACCGGCGTCCAGCGCATCCAGGGTGACCCGGGCGCCTTCGTGGGTCAGCGAGGAGAACATCAATACCGGGGTCGGACAGCGCTGCATGATGTGTCGGACTGCGGTGATGCCATCCATCATCGGCATCTCGTAGTCCATGGTGATCACGTCCGGCTTCAACGCAATGGCTTGATCAATCGCCTCTTTACCGTTGGTGGCCGTGCCGACCACCTGGATCGTTGGATCGGCGGAAAGAATTTCCGAGACGCGGCGGCGGAAGAAACCCGAATCGTCCACCACCAGGACCTTGACTACCATAAACACTCCGTTAGGCGGGGCAGGCAATACCGCCCTGCCCCACCAGAATCAAATACGCCGTGCGGCGTAACGCTTGAGCATGCTCGGAACATCGAGAATCAACGCGATACGACCGTCACCGGTGATGGTCGCACCCGACATGCCCGGGGTTCCCTGCAGCATTTTGCCCAAAGGCTTGATGACCACTTCTTCCTGGCCGACCAGTTGATCGACGACAAAGCCGATGCGCTGGGTGCCCACGGAGAGAATCACCACATGGCCTTCGCGCTGCTCTTCATGGGCGGCCGAGGCGACCAGCCAGCGCTTGAGGTAGAACAGTGGCAACGCTTTGTCGCGCACGATCACCACTTCCTGGCCGTCCACCACGTTGGTGCGCGACAGGTCGAGGTGGAAGATCTCGTTGACGTTGACCAGCGGGAAAGCGAAGGCCTGGTTGCCCAGCATCACCATCAGGGTCGGCATGATCGCCAGGGTCAACGGCACCTTGATGACGATCTTCGAGCCCAGGCCCTTGGTCGAGTAGATATTGATCGAACCGTTGAGCTGGCTGATCTTGGTTTTCACCACGTCCATGCCCACGCCACGGCCCGACACGTCGGAAATCTCGGTCTTGGTCGAGAAGCCCGGCGCGAAAATCAGGTTGTAGCACTCGGTGTCGGTCAAGCGATCGGCGGCATCCTTGTCCATCACGCCACGCTTGACGGCGATACCGCGCAGGATCGCCGGGTCCATGCCTTTGCCGTCATCGGTGATCGACAGCAGGATATGGTCACCCTCTTGTTCCGCCGCCAGAATCACCTTGCCGTTACGGGACTTGCCCGCGGCTTCGCGTTCTTCCGGGGTTTCCACGCCGTGGTCGACGGCGTTGCGCACCAAGTGGACCAGCGGGTCGGCCAGGGCCTCGACAAGGTTTTTGTCGAGGTCGGTTTCTTCACCCACCAGTTCCAGGTTGATTTCTTTCTTGAGCTGGCGAGCCAGGTCACGAACCAGGCGCGGGAAGCGACCGAAGACTTTCTTGATCGGCTGCATCCGCGTCTTCATCACCGCGGTCTGCAGGTCGGCAGTGACCACGTCGAGGTTCGACACGGCCTTCTGCATGGCTTCGTCGCCACTGTTCAGGCCCAGGCGCACCAGGCGGTTACGCACCAGCACCAGTTCGCCGACCATGTTCATGATGTCGTCCAGGCGCGCGGTATCCACACGCACCGTGGTTTCGGCTTCGCTGGCAGGCTTGTCGGCCGCGGCGGCGGCCGGGGCACGCGCGGCAGCGGCAGGAGCTGCGGCAGCCGGGGCCGGGGCCGGCTTGGCGGCAGCAGGGGCCGCGGCTTTGGCCGGTGCCGGTTTGGCCGCCACCGGGGCTGCCGTCGCCGCAGCGCCAGCGGCCACTTCGGCGAACTTGCCCTTGCCGTGCAGTTCGTCGAGCAGGGCTTCGAATTCGTGATCGGAAATCAGCCCGTCGCCGGCAGGTGCGGCAGCGGCAGCGGCAGCAGCTGGTGCGGCAGCCGTTGCGGCAGCCGTTGCGGCGACTTCCGGCAAGGCATCGGCAGCAAAGGAGCCCTTGCCATGCAACTGGTCGAGCAACGCTTCGAATTCGTCGTCGGTAATGTCGGTGCCGGCGGCGGCGGTGGCTGCCGGAACTTGCGAGGTACTCGCAGGTGCTTGCGCCTCAGCCGCAGGTGCAACGGCGTCGGCAGCGAACTGGCCCTTGCCGTGCAACTGATCGAGCAGGGATTCGAATTCTGCGTCGGTAATGTCTTCGCCGGTCGGCGCGGCGGGCGCGGCCACTGCAGCGACCGCTTGCGGCGCTTCGGCTTCGGCCTTGACCGCATTGAGGGAGTCGAGCAGTTGCTCGAACTCGCTGTCGGTGACATCCGCTTCGGCTTCGACCACAGGCTCCGGAGCCGCTTCCACCACCGGCGCGGCCGCGGTGTCGGCAGGTTCCGCCAGACGCGCCAGGGCGGCCAGCAGTTCCGGGGTGGCTGCGGTGATCGGGGCACGTTCGCGAACTTCGCTGAACATGCCGTTGACCGCATCCAGCGCTTCGAGAATCACGTCCATCAGCTCCGAATCAACGTGACGCTCACCCTTGCGCAGGATGTCGAACACGTTCTCGGCGATGTGGCAGCACTCCACCAGCTCATGGAGCTGGAGGAAGCCGGCGCCCCCTTTTACAGTGTGAAAACCGCGAAAAATTGCATTGAGCAGGTTCGCATCATCCGGTCGGCTTTCCAGCTCGACCAGTTGTTCGGACAGTTGCTCTAAAATTTCGCCGGCCTCTACAAGGAAATCCTGAAGGATTTCTTCATCGGCGCCGAAGCTCATGGGTGTGCTCCTTAGAAGCCTAAACTGGATAACAGGTCATCTACGTCATCCTGACCTGACATAACGTCTTCACGTTTATCGGCATGAATCTGCGGACCTTCACCCTTGGCGAGATGTTTTTGTGGATCTTTTTCCGAGAGGATCGCTTCGCGGTCATGTTCGATGCCGGCAAAACGATCGACTTGGCCTGCCATAAGCACCAATTTGAGCAAGTTGCTTTCCACTTCAGTGACCAATTGGGTCACACGCTTGATCACCTGACCGGTGAGGTCCTGGTAATCCTGGGCGAGCAGAATGTCATTGAGGTTGCTGGACACCGTGTGGTTGTCCTGTTCGCTGCGCGACAGGAAACCCTCGACCCGACGGGCCAACTCACGAAACTCCTCAGCCCCCACTTCCCGACGCATGAAGCGGCCCCAGTCAACGCTGAGGGCCTGGGCTTCGTTGGCCATGCCGTTGACCAGGGGCGTGGCGTTTTCCACCAGGTCCATGGTGCGGTTGGCCGCCGCTTCAGTCAGCCTGACCACATAGGACAGGCGTTCAGTGGCATCGGTGATTTGCGAAATTTCTTCAGCCTGGGGCATGTGCGGGTCAATCTGAAAATTGACGATCGCACTGTGCAGCTCGCGCGTGAGCTTGCCCACTTCCTGATACAGGCCGCGGTCACGGGTCTGGTTAAGCTCATGGATTAACTGCACCGCGTCGCCGAACTGGCCTTTTTCAAGGCTCTCGACCAGTTGGTGAGCATGCTTTTTCAGGGTCGACTCAAAGTCCCCCTGTGACGTTTCTTTATGCTCCATAGCTCCCCCGCGATGGCATTAGCCGTGGATGCGTTCGAAGATTTTTTCGATCTTCTCTTTCAAGGCCAATGCAGTGAATGGCTTGACCACGTAGCCGTTGACCCCGGCCTGGGCGGCTTCGATGATCTGCTCACGCTTGGCTTCGGCGGTCACCATCAACACGGGAAGGCTGCGCAGTTTTTCATCGGCGCGCACATGGCGCAGCAAGTCGATACCGGTCATGCCGGGCATGTTCCAGTCGGTTACCAGAAAGTCGATGCTCCCGCTGTTGAGGATCGGAATCGCCGTAAGGCCGTCATCCGCCTCGACCGTGTTGGTGAACCCCAGGTCACGCAACAGGTTTTTTATGATCCGCCGCATCGTTGAGAAGTCATCAACGATGAGGATTTTCATGTTCTTGTCCAATTCGACCTCCAAGCAGTCTTAAAACGCGTCCAGCACCTGGACGCGCCATTTCAATCAACAGGCGTTACACAAAAAGGACTGCCCAGGGCACCACGAAACTCACCCGCGAAAACCAAGGGCCTCGCGGTAGTGTCTGCAGTGTCCCCACACTGCCTGTCAGCGCGCGCGCCACTCTCCCAGGCGTCCCCGCAAGCGGGCTGCGCACTGGCTGTGCAGCTGGCTGACACGCGATTCGCTGACCCCCAGGACCTCACCGATTTCCTTGAGGTTCAGCTCTTCGTCGTAGTACAGCGCCAACACCAGTCGCTCACGCTCCGGCAGATTGGCAATCGCGTCCGCCAGCGCCCCCTGAAAGCGTTCATCTTCCAGGTCGCGCGACGGTTCGAGATGAGCACTCGCGCCGTCCTCGTGCAGCCCTTCGTGTTCGCCGTCCTGCAACAGGTCGTCGAAACTGAACAGGCGGCTGCCCAAGGTATCGTTCAAAATCCCGTAATAATCGTCGAGACTCAATTGGAGTTCGGCCGCAACTTCGTGATCTTTAGCGTCGCGACCGGTTTTTGCTTCAATTGCACGAATTGCGTCACTGACCATGCGCGTATTGCGGTGTACCGAACGCGGCGCCCAATCCCCTTTACGCACTTCATCGAGCATCGCGCCACGGATACGGATACCCGCATACGTCTCGAAACTCGCACCCTTGCTCGCGTCGTATTTGGTCGACACTTCGAGCAGGCCGATCATGCCGGCCTGGATCAAGTCTTCGACCTGGACACTGGCGGGCAGGCGTGCCAGCAAGTGATAGGCAATGCGCTTGACCAGCGGCGCATAGCGCTCGATCAATTCGCCCTGACGGTCACGTGCCGAATTTTTGTAAAGGTTATAGCCGCTGGCTGTCATAGCACCGGTCCTGCGCTCGTCTGATGCACCAATCGCTCGACGAAAAACTCCAGATGCCCCCGAGGGTTGGCGGGCAACGGCCAGGTATCGACCTTCTGAGCAATAGCCTTGAACGCCAACGCGCATTTCGAACGAGGGAACGCTTCGTAGACCGCACGCTGCTTTTGCACGGCCTTGCGTACACACTCGTCATAGGGAACTGCGCCGACGTATTGTAAGGCGACATCGAGAAAGCGATCAGTGACCTTGGTCAACTTGGCGAACAGGTTGCGTCCTTCCTGCGGGCTCTGGGCCATGTTGGCCAGCACGCGGAAGCGGTTCATGCCGTAGTCGCGGTTGAGCAGTTTGATCAGGGCGTAGGCGTCGGTGATCGAGGTGGGTTCATCGCAGACCACCAGCAGGACTTCTTGCGCGGCGCGCACGAAGCTGACCACGGACTCGCCAATCCCGGCGGCGGTGTCGATCACCAGCACGTCGAGGTTGTCGCCGATATCGCTGAACGCCTGGATCAGGCCGGCATGCTGCGCAGGGCTCAAGTGGACCATGCTCTGGGTGCCCGAGGCGGCCGGCACGATGCGGATGCCTCCAGGGCCCTGCAGCAGCACGTCGCGCAGCTCGCAGCGACCCTCGATCACATCGGCGAGGGTGTGTTTGGGCGTGAGCCCCAGCAAAACGTCAACGTTCGCCAACCCAAGGTCAGCATCCAGCAGCATGACACGACGGCCAAGCTCTGCCAGGGCCAGGGACAAATTCACTGACACGTTAGTTTTCCCGACGCCACCTTTGCCGCCGGTCACCGCGATCACCTGTACGGGATGCATGCTGCCCATTTTAATTCTTTACCTTGTCTTGCTTAGACGCAGGCTACATGGCTTGGCCGCGTGAATCGCTTGCAGACCATCGATGTAGATACATTTCATGGTGTTCATGCTGCCTCAACCCACCCGCTTTGCCGGGTTGTGGTAAAGGTCAGCGAACATATCGGCCATCGCTTCCTCGCTAGGCTCTTCTTGCATTTGCACGCTGACGGCACGGCTGACCAGCTGATGACGGCGCGGCAGATGCAAATCATCCGGAATCCGCGGCCCGTCGGTCAGGTAGGCGACCGGAAGTTCATGACTGATAGCCAGGCTCAGCACCTCGCCCAGGCTCGCGGTTTCGTCGAGCTTGGTGAGGATGCATCCGGCCAGGCCGCAGCGCTTGTAGCTATGGTACGCAGCGGTAAGAACTTGTTTTTGGCTGGTGGTTGCAAGCACCAGGTAATTTTTTGCCTTGATGCCACGCCCGGCCAGGCTCTCCAGCTGCATGCGCAACGCCGGATCGCTGGCTTGCAGGCCGGCGGTATCGATCAGCACCACACGTTTGCGCAGCAACGGATCGAGGGCGTTGGCCAGGGACTGGCCCGGGTCGACGTGGGTCACCGACACATTGAGGATGCGGCCCAGGGTCTTGAGTTGCTCCTGGGCACCGATGCGGTAGCTGTCCATGCTTACCAGCGCGATGTTCTGGGCGCCGTACTTGAGCACGTAGCGCGCCGCCAGCTTGGCCAGCGTGGTGGTCTTGCCCATGCCGGCAGGGCCGACCATGGCGATCACGCCGCCCTCTTCCAGGGGTTCGAGTTCCGGGGTGACGATCATCCGCGCCAGGTGGGCCAGCAACATGCGCCAGGCCTGGCGAGGTTCTTCGATTTCGCTGGTCAGCGCCAGCAGGTCGCGGGACAACGGGCCGGACAGGCCGATGCGTTGCAGGCGACGCCACAGGTTGGCCTGTTGCGGCTTGCTGCCTTGCAGTTGGGTCCAGGCCAGCGAACCGAGCTGCACTTCCAGCAGCTCGCGCAGGCCGTTGAGCTCAAAGCGCATCGAGTCGAACACACGCTGGTCGACTGCGGCGGCCGGGGCAGGCGCGGCAGGACGCGGCGGTTCGATGAACGTCGGCTCGACCAGCGGCTCGGCGGCGGTCAGCGGCAGGCCGGCGAACAACTGGCGATTGGTGGTCGCATCGCTGTCGCCGCGCATGCTCAGTTCGGCCTGGGCCGAGACAATGCGCGAGGCCGTCTTGCGCAGCTCGTCTTCAAGCTCCATGTTCGGGACACGCGGGGCCAGCGCCGAAGGGGTGTAATCCAGGGCAGCCGTCAGCTCGACACCGCCGGCAATACGACGGTTACCGATAATCGCAGCGTCGGCGCCCAGCTCGTCACGTACCAGTTTCATGGCCTGACGCATATCGGCGGCGAAAAAACGCTTTACTTGCATAACCCACTACCTCAGCCGTTGGGCCCTACTGTCGCGACGATAGTCACTTGCTTGTTGTCAGGGATTTCCTGATAAGCCAAAACGTGCAAATTCGGCACTGCCAGGCGTCCAAACCGCGACAACATCGCTCGGACCGGGCCTGCCACCAGCAGAATCACCGGCTGGCCCTGCATTTCCTGACGCTGCGCTGCTTCGATCAACGAACGCTGCAGTTTTTCAGCCATGCTTGGCTCCAGCAGAACGCCCTCTTCCTGGCCCTGTCCTGCCTTCTGAATACTATTGAGCAATATTTGTTCCAACCTTGGCTCCAAGGTGATCACAGGCAGCTCAGACTCAATCCCTACAATGCTTTGTACGATAGCGCGGGATAATCCAACGCGCACGGCGGCCACCAACGCGGCAGTATCTTGACTCTTGGCGGCATTGTTGGCGATGGCCTCGGCGATGCTGCGAATGTCGCGCACCGGCACCTGTTCGGCCAGCAGCGCCTGCAGCACCTTGAGCAATTGCGACAGCGACAGCACGCCCGGCACCAGCTCTTCGGCGAGCTTGGGCGAGGCTTTGGCCAGCAAACCCATTAGTTGCTGGACTTCTTCGTGGCCGATCAGCTCGTGGGAGTGCTTGTACAGAATCTGGTTGAGGTGCGTGGCGACCACGGTGCTGGCGTCCACCACGGTGTAGCCGAGGGACTGCGCCTGGCTGCGCTGGCTGACTTCGATCCAGACCGCTTCCAGACCAAAAGCCGGATCTTTGGCGGTTATACCGTTCAGCGTGCCGAACACCTGGCCCGGGTTGATCGCCAGCTCGCGGTCGGGGTAGATCTCCGCTTCGGCGAGGATCACGCCCATCAGGGTCAGGCGGTAGGCGCTGGGGGCCAGGTCGAGGTTGTCACGGATATGCACAGTGGGCATCAGGAAGCCCAGGTCCTGGGACAGCTTCTTGCGCACGCCCTTGATCCGCGCGAGCAATTGGCCGCCCTGGTTGCGGTCGACCAACGGGATCAGGCGGTAGCCGACTTCCAGGCCGATCATGTCGATCGGGGTCACATCGTCCCAGCCCAACTCCTTGGTTTCCTGGGCGCGGGCCGGCGACGGCAGCAGTTCCTGCTGGCGCGCGATTTCTTGCTGGGCCTTCACCTTGACCAAGTTCTGCTTTCTCCAGAACAGGTAGGCGCCACCGGCGGCCATGGCCGCCATGCTCAAGAACGAGATATGAGGCATGCCGGGCACAATGCCCATGATCGCCATGATGCCCGCCGCCACGGCCAGCGCCTTGGGCGAGGCGAACATCTGCCGGCTGATCTGCTTGCCCATGTCTTCGGAGCCCGACGCACGGGTCACCATGATCGCCGCAGCTGTAGATAACAACAGTGATGGCAATTGCGCCACTAAACCGTCACCGATGGTCAGCAGGGCGTAGACCTTGCCTGCATCGCCGAAGGTCATGCCGTGCTGGAAGATCCCGACCGCCATGCCGCCGATCAGGTTGATGAACAGAATCAACAGGCCGGCGATGGCGTCACCGCGCACGAATTTGCTGGCACCGTCCATGGAACCGTAGAACTCGGCTTCTTGGGCCACTTCCAGGCGACGCGATTTAGCCTGGTTCTGGTCGATCAGGCCGGCGTTGAGGTCGGCGTCGATGGCCATCTGTTTGCCGGGCATGGCGTCGAGGGTAAAACGCGCGCTCACCTCGGAAATCCGCCCGGCGCCCTTGGTCACCACCACGAAGTTGATGATCATCAGGATCGCGAACACCACGATACCGACCACGTAGTTACCGCCGATCACCACCTCGCCGAAGGCCTGGATCACCTTACCGGCGGCGGCATGCCCGTCCTGGCCGTGGAGCATGACCACGCGGGTCGACGCCACGTTCAACGCCAGCCGCAACAGCGTGGCGATCAGCAGAATGGTGGGAAACACCGCGAAATCCAGCGGCCGCAACGCGTAGACGCAGACCAGCAGGACCACGACGGACAAGGCGATGTTGAAGGTGAAGAACACGTCGAGCAGGAACGGCGGCATCGGCAACATCATCATTGCCAGCATCACCAGCAACAACAACGGCACACCCAGATTGCCCCGCGAGAGGTCAGTCAGGGTGCTGCGGGCCGTGCTGAGCATTTGAGAGCGATCTACCACCGGTACTCCTCGCATCCTTGAAGCAAACTTTTGACGCCGGGAGGCGTCCTGGAGGCGCTATTGCAAGAAGCCTTCCAACTTCTGTTCTCCGAGTTGGATCAGTGACTAGGGAGCAAGCGCCCTCGCCACAAGTGTTCGCCTGCAGAGGTTGCGAAACTTCCGATAAGTGTTTGAGGCTGCCCCTAGGAAACTCGCTCTCTAGTCTCCGTACACCGTTGCAAACGCAGCGGGCGGGCGTCGCGGCCCATGTAAATTCAGGCGCAAAGTGCCATTGTCCGCTTTCAGTTGACGCCTTTTTATCGTCTACTGTGCGGCGCTATGGTGGCTGTGCGCGGGATACCTTCGGGTATGCCGGTTTCCTGATTCCGGTCCGCGAACCTGCGTACAGCTGCCACCCCATCGCATCGCGGCGATCAGTGGCAGCTCCACTTAAATCAGGAGCGTCACAATGGTTAAACCAACCCCAAATCCCCCGCGCGGCACCAATACCCCACCCACCGTGCTGTTCACCCTCATCGACGGCATCAGCACCGAAGACCTGCTGGTCAACCTCACCGAAACCCTGGCTTGCGCACACGCCCTGACCTGCGACTTCGCCTTTGATCTGGAAGGATCACGGTGAGAAGGGGCGCTGGGAATTGCGCAATTGGTTGAGGTAGCGCGGTTATTGGCCGAGCGAGTACTGGATGACATCGAGCCATCAGCCGAGACAGAACTGGGTAAACCCTAGACAAGCGTCCAACCCAGTGATCGTTCCCGCCGATGGGAACGATCAACTTTTGCTTCAAGGGGACAGAGCGCTGATGGGCGCGGCGAAGGGATGCTATCAGTAGCGATCTTTATACAGGACGCACATTCTCGGCCTGCGGGCCTTTTTGGCCCTGCGTCACGTCGTATTCCACTTTTTGATTTTCTTCCAAACTTTTGAAACCGGTGCCGGTGATTGCTGAATAGTGGACAAACACGTCCGTGCTGCCGTCGTCGGGAGAAATAAAACCAAACCCCTTCTCCGCGTTAAACCATTTCACAGTGCCCGTTGCCATTGTCGTTCTCCGCACACTTCAATTAAGGACTTGTACAGCTGACATCAGATCAGCGTGATGTCGCATGCATAGACACCATCCGGTCGATGGATCATCTGAAACGCCACGTTCTGGCCCTCCGAAAGCTTGCATCCATCCGAACTGCGCAGATCTACCGACACGTCGTCTCCCCCGCTGTCCAGCGCAATCAAACCTTTTCCGTTCTGCGGGTCATAAGACTTAACCGTACCTGTGAATAGCTGCATTGCCCCACTTCCGACCTCTTGCTGCGCAGTACCTGAGGCAATGGAACCGTGAAAAGGCGATGCTGACTACTGTCAAAGTTGACAGGTAGACGGCAATTAACGACAAGCGGTAGAAGTGATGTGGCGAGCCCGCTTGCCCCAGAGGACACCTTGGCTGCACGTCAGGAATCGCGCCGCAAATCCGGCGGAATCGGCAGGTCCTTGAGCGGATCGGGGCGCTTGCCTTTGCCCGCACGATACTGGCGGATCTGGTAGACGTAGGCCAATACCTGGGCCACGGCCAGGTACAGCCCGGCGGGGATTTCCTGGTCGAGGTCGGTGGAGTAGAAGATCGACCGCGCCAGTTCCGGCGACTCCAGCAACAGGATGTCGTTGGCCACGGCGATTTCGCGGATTTTCAGCGCCGTGAAGTCGCTGCCCTTGGCCAGCAGCATCGGCGCGCCGCCCTTCTCCGGGTCGTACTTGAGGGCCACGGCGTAGTGGGTCGGGTTAGTGATCACCACGTCGGCGTCGGGCACCGAAGCCATCATCTTGCGCTGGGACATTTCGCGCTGCAGTTGGCGAATGCGCTGCTTGACCTCGGGGCGACCCTCCTGGTCCTTGTGTTCGTCGCGCACTTCCTGCTTGGTCATCAGCAGTTTCTTGTGGCTTTCCCACAGCTGGATCGGCGCATCCACGGCGGCGATCAGGATCAGCCCGGCGGCCATCCACAACGCACTCCAGCCCACCACTTGCACGCTGTGGATGATCGCCGACTCCAGCGGCTCATGGGCGATGCGCAGCAGGTCATCGATGTCGGAGGACAATACCACCAAGGCCACGAACAGAATCAGGATGAACTTGGCCAGGGCCTTGAGCAGTTCCACCAACGCCTTGGTGGAAAACATGCGCTTGAGCCCCGCCGCCGGGTTCATGCGGCTGAATTTTGGTGCCATGCTGCTCGCGGCGAACAGCCAGCCGCCAAGGGCGACGGGGCCGATCAGCGCGGCCAGGAGCAAGGTGATCAAAATCGGCTGCACCGCCAGGATCGCGATTTTCCCCGAATGCAGCAGGTACTGCCCCATGGCGCCGGGGCTGAGCAGCACTTCACGGGGCAAGCTGAAGTTGAGTTTCATCAACTCCATCAGGTCGAGCGCCAGGCCGCCGCCGTAGATCAGCAAGGCGCCGGCACCGGCCATCATCGTCGCGACGGTGTTGAGCTCTTTGGAGCGGGCAATCTCGCCCTTTTCCCGGGAGTCCTTTTTTCGTTTCTCCGTGGGGTCTTCTGTTTTGTCCTGACCACTCTCGCTCTCGGCCATGGCTCAGCGCGCCCGTGCCAGATCACGTAAGAACTGCAAGGCGTCGCTCGCCAGCGGTTGATACTGATTGAGAATGTCGGCCATGCCGATCCAGAAAATCCCCATGCCCAACACCAGGGTCAACGGGAAACCGATAGAGAAGATATTCAGCTGCGGCGCCGCGCGGGTCATCACCCCAAACGCGATGTTGACCACCAGCAGCGCGGTGATCGCCGGTAGCACCAGCAACAGCGAAGCGCCCAACACCCAACTGAGGCGCCCCACCAGTTCCCAGAAGTGATTGACCACCAACCCCGAGCCGACCGGCAAGGTGGTGAAACTTTCGGTCAGCACCTCGAACACCACCAGGTGGCCGTTCATGGCCAGGAACATCAAGGTCACCAACATGGTCAGGAACTGCCCGATCACCGCCGCCGACACGCCGTTGGTGGGGTCGACCATCGACGCAAAACCCATACCCATCTGGATCGAGATGATTTGCCCGGCGATCACGAATGCCTGGAAGAACAGTTGCAGAGAGAAACCCAGCAGCGAGCCGATCAGGATCTGCTCGGCAATCAGCATCAGCGCACTGAGGTCCAGCGCATTGACCGCAGGCATCGGCGGCAAGCCCGGCACCAGCACCACGGTGGTCGCCACCGCGAAGTACAGGCGGATACGGCGCGGTACCAGGGTGGTGCCGAACACCGGCATGCTCATCAGCACCGCCGTGACCCGGAACAGCGGCAAGATAAACGACGCGACCCAGGTGCTGATCTGGGTGTCGGTCAACGCCAGCAGCGATTGCATGCGGTCAGCCGATCAACTGCGGAATACTGCCGTACAGCTGCAGGATATATTCCATGAAGGTTTGCACCAGCCACGGGCCAGCGACAATCAACGTGACCAGCATCACCAGCAGGCGCGGCAGGAAGCTCAGGGTTTGTTCGTTGATCTGAGTCGCGGCCTGGAACATCGCCACCAGCAGGCCGACCAACAGGCTCGGCACCACCAGCACGGCAACCATCATCGTGGTCAGCCACAACGCTTCACGGAACAGGTCGACGGCAACTTCTGGGGTCATAGCCCTACACTCCGCCGAAACTGCTGGCCAACGTGCCGATGATCAGTGCCCAGCCATCCACCAGCACAAACAGCATGATCTTGAACGGCAACGAGATGATCAGCGGCGACAGCATCATCATCCCCATGGCCATCAGCACGCTCGCCACCACCAGGTCGATGATCAGGAACGGGATAAAGATCATGAAACCGATCTGGAACGCCGTCTTCAGTTCCGAGGTGACGAACGCCGGCACCAGGATCGTCAGCGGCGCCTGGTCCGGCGTGGCGATGTCGGTGCGCTTGGACAGGCGCATGAACAGCTCAAGGTCGCTGGAGCGGGTCTGCGACAGCATGAAGTCTTTGATCGGGCCTTGGGCCTTGTCGATGGCGTCTTGCGCCGTGAGCTTTTCCGCGAGGTAAGGCTGCAGGGCTTGCTGGTTCACCTTGTCGAAGACCGGCGCCATGATGAACATCGTCAAGAACAGCGCCATGCCCGTGAGGATCTGGTTCGATGGCGTCTGTTGCAGGCCCAGGGCCTGACGCAGGATCGAGAACACGATAATGATGCGGGTGAAGCTGGTCATCAGCATGACAAACGCCGGGATAAAACTCAGCGCCGTCATGATCAGCAGGATCTGCAGGCTGACCGAATACTCCTGGGCCCCGGCCGCGTTGGTGCCAAGCGTAATCGCCGGGATCGACAACGGGTCGGCGGCGAACGCCAATGGCGCGGCCAGCCACAGCATGAGCGTCAATAAAACGCGCATTACTTCTTATCCTTCTGATCCTTGCCCAGCAACTCCATCAGGCGTTGGGCGAATTCTGGCGTGGCGGCTTGGGTCGGGGCGACGTTGACCGGGGTCTTGAGCACATGCAGCGGGGTGATGCGGCCGGGGGTGAGGCCCAGCAGGATCTGTTCCTCGCCCACCTGCACCAGCACCAGCCGATCACGCGGGCCGAGGGCGCGCGAGCCGATCATCTCGATGACCTGGGCGTTGCCCGGGCCAATGTTCTGCACCCGACGCATCAGCCAGGCCAGCACGAAAATCAGCCCGACCACCAGCAGCAGGCCCAGTACCAGTTGGGTCAACTGACCGCCGATACCGCTGCTCACCACCGGTGCCGCCGCCGCGGCCGCTTGCGCGACCGGCTCGGCCGCGAGGGCGCTCAATGGCAGCGCCAGCAACAGTCCCGCCATCGAATACTTCATGTCAGCGCAGCTTCTTGATGCGTTCGCTCGGGCTGATCACGTCGGTCAGGCGAATGCCGAACTTTTCGTTGACCACCACCACTTCGCCATGGGCGATCAGCGTGCCGTTGACCAGCACGTCCAGCGGCTCGCCGGCCAAGCGGTCAAGCTCGATCACCGAACCCTGGTTGAGCTGCAGCAGGTTGCGGATGTTGATGTCGGTGCTGCCGACTTCCATGGAGATCGACACCGGGATGTCGAGAATCACGTCCAGGTTCGGGCCGTCGAGGCTCACCGGGTCGTTGTTCTTCGGCACGCTGCCGAATTCTTCCATGGGCAGGCGGTTACTGGCCGGCGCAGTAGAGGCATCGGCCGCCAGCAGCGCGTCGATATCGTCCTGGCCGACATCGCCGGTTTCTTCCAGGGCCGCAGCCCATTCGTCGGCCAGGGCCTGGTCTTCGGCGGAAGTGTTTTCGTGTTCGGTAGCCATTACATGTCCTCGGCGGAGCAAACATTCATAAATAGGGGTGCATCAATACGGGTGACTCAACGCCGGTTGATCGGCTCCACCACTTGCAGCGCCAGGTTGCCCTTGTGGGAACCGAGCTTGACCTTGAACGACGGCACGCCGTTGGCGCGCATGATCAGTTCTTCCGGCAACTCGACGGGAATCACGTCGCCCGGTTGCATGTGCAAGATATCCCGCAGGCGCAACTGACGACGCGCCACGGTGGCGCTCAGCGGCACGTCGACGTCCAGCAGGTCTTCGCGCAGGGCCTTGACCCAGCGTTCATCCTGATCGTCGAGGTCGGACTGGAAGCCGGCATCGAGCATTTCGCGCACCGGCTCGATCATCGAGTACGGCATGGTCACGTGCAGGTCACCGCCACCGCCATCGAGTTCGATGTGGAACGTCGACACCACAATCGCTTCGCTGGGGCCGACGATGTTGGCCATGGCCGGGTTCACTTCCGAGTTGATGTACTCGAAGTTGACTTCCATGATCGCCTGCCAGGCTTCCTTCAAGTCGATGAAGGCCTGCTCCAGCACCATCCGCACCACCCGCAGTTCCGTGGGGGTGAATTCCCGGCCTTCGATCTTGGCGTGACGGCCGTCGCCGCCGAAGAAGTTGTCCACCAGCTTGAACACCAGTTTGGCGTCGAGGATGAACAACGCCGTGCCGCGCAATGGCTTGATCTTGACCAGGTTGAGGCTGGTAGGCACGTACAGCGAGTGTACGTATTCACCGAACTTCATCACCTGCACGCCGCCCACCGCCACGTCCGCCGAGCGGCGCAGCATGTTGAACATGCTGATGCGGGTGTAACGGGCGAAACGCTCGTTGATCATTTCCAGGGTCGGCATGCGTCCACGGACGATGCGATCCTGGCTGGTCAGGTCATAACTTTTGACGCTGCCGGGTTCGGCAGCCGTTTCGGTCTGTACCAGACCATCGTCCACGCCATGCAGCAGCGCATCGATTTCATCCTGGGACAGCAGGTCTTGCACGGCCATGTGGTGATCCTACTGCAATACGAAATTAGTGAAGAGCGCCTGCTCGACCACCACTTTGCCGAGCTCTTTCTGGGCCACTTCCTGCACGCTGGCAGTGACCTTCTGGCGCAGCATTTCCTGGCCCACCGGGGTGGCCAGGTTGTCGAAGCTTTGCGCGGAAAACAACATCACCAGGTTGTTGCGGATCACCGGCATATGCACCTTGAGCGCATCAAGGTCCGCCTGGTTGCGCGCCAGCAAGGTGATGCTCACCTGCAGGTAGCGTTGACGACCGTTCTGGTTGAAGTTGGCGACAAAGGCCGGAAGCATCGGTTCGAAGATTGCCGGTTGCTTGACGTTACTGGCAGTTTCGGCGGCGGGCGCCGGTTTGCTCGCACTGCTGTGCATGATGTACCAAGTGCCGCCCACGGAGGCGCCGATGGCCAGGACCAGGGCCAGGACAATCAACAGGATAAGCTTGAGCTTACCCTTGCCTGCAGGTGCTTTTGCTGCGTCGTCGCTCTTCGCCATGCCAATAATCCGTCACTATTCGGGGATTCATAGATCTACGGAAAGGCAAGAGCAAGTGTTATGCCAGAGTTGTCAGGCAGAGCAGGACAGCGGCCACGCCACAGATCCATTGTGGGAGGGGGCTTGCCCCCGATGGCGGAGTTCCAGTCGACCGATCCGTTGACGGGCACACCGCCATCGGGGGCAAGCCCCCTCCCACCTTTGGATTGCGATCGACTCAGGTCAGGCTTAATGGTCGTGATCATCAGGGGCAAGCCCCCTCCCACACTCAGGCCGGTGTTGGCCCTGAATCAGGCGTAGTAGTCGACGGCGCTGGAGCCGATCACGGTGGACGTCACCGGCGCGACGGCCGCTGCCACTTCGGCGTGATCGGCAACGTCGCCGTTGTCACCCCGACCGCCACGGCCACTGACACCGTTCGCCTGGTTCTGTTGCTGTTGGCTCTGACCCTGGCCCTGCCAGCCGCGGGATTGGTCGGACACGTTGACGTCGACCTGCCCCATGCCCTGCTGGGCGAACATCTCGCGCAACCGGCCGGACTGGCTTTCCAGCGCGTCACGCACCACGGCGTGACCGCTCATGAACGTGACCTGGGCCTGCTGGTCCGCTGTCATGTTGACCTTGATATCCAGGCGCCCGAGTTCGGCCGGTTGCAGCTGGATCTCCGCCGACTTGAGGTTGGCGCTGGACAGGTACATCACGCGGTTGACGATTTCCTCGGTCCAGCCGCTCTGGTGCATGGCCAGCGGTGCGTTGGTCACCGGCGGCAACGCGTTGGCGGTTTTCGGCGTGGCGGCCTGGGTCAGCGCGGCCAGGCGGTTGGCGAAGTCATCGACACGGGTGTCGCTGCTGGCGCCCTTCAAATCCTTGAGGCCTTCCTCGATCAACCCGCCAAAGGCTTTGTCGCCGCCCTGGTCGGTGCTGTCCTTGCTGGCTTGCTGATCCACCATGTTAGCCAGGCCCGTGGCGAAGTTCTGCGCGACAGTCGGCTGGTCCTGGGACGTCGGCGCGGCTTTCTGCGGCGTCTGGCTGCTGGCCGACACATGGCCGCCCTGCTCCATCGCCAGGCGTACCGCCGGCAGGGCGTCCAGAGGGTCTGCCGTGGGATCGAAGGCTGGCTTGGCCGCATCGGTCGCTGCCAACGGCGTCGTGACCAGCGGCTGGGCCTTGTCATCCTTGGCGGCGGCCGGGGCTGGCGTTTCCACCGGCACTGGCACCGGCACCGGCACCGCAACTGGCGTGACCGTGACAATCAACGCGGGGTCAACCACCGGCGCAACCGTCGGGTCTGCCGCAGGCTGCTGCGCCAGGGCGGGGTCGGCAGGCGGAGTTTGATCACTGCTGGCGCTGTCGGCCGGCTTGGCCGGCGGGTCGGCAGGCAAGGGTTTGCCGCTATCGGCAACCGCTGGCGTACCGGCGGCAGGTTTATCGTTGTTCGCGACAGGCTTATCGTTGCCGGCAACCGGTTTGGCACTCGCGTCGGCCGGCTTGTCGCGCGTGGGTTTGGCCGAGTTGTCGTCGGCCTTGGCCGAGGGCTTCGAACCTTGGCTGGCGAACACCTGAGCAAAGCCAGGGCCCTTATCCCGTGGCTCCGCAGCCGCCGCCGGTGGATTGGCGGCAGGCGCTTGAGGCTTGGCCGCGGAGGCAGCCTGAAGGAGCGAATTAGGGGCGACTGGCATAGGTAAGGTCTCCACTGCATGGGATCGGGGATGCAGTATCAGGAGATAGAGCAAGAGTCGGGCCAGCTCCTATCGAAAAGCCGTCCCGCGCCTGAAATTAAAGCTGGAAGCGCTGGCGCTCCGACTCATACAGCGGCTTGACCAGCGCAAACTCATGATCGATCTGATCGACCAAGGCCCCCAGGTCCGCCGCCGCCTCGACGGACTCAACCTCCAGGCGCTGGCACAAGTGCGCCAACCGCACCGCCCCGAGGTTGCCACTGCTGCCCTTGAAACTATGGGCGATAAGCGCCAATGCCTTGGCATCGTCGCGCGCCTTGCGCAGCGCTTCGACGCGCTTTTGCGAATCATCAAGAAAGGTATCGAGCAACTTGGGGTACTCGCCTTCCATGACTTCCTGCAAACCCGATAACACGTCCGGGTCCAGATGAACCTCAACCACTTGTTCGCTCCTTGATCAAGAATCGGCGGATTATGCCAGAGCCTCCCAGCAAAACTCCACGCAGACGCTACGCCCGCCGTCGGACCAGCGTACATCGCTGCTCAGTTGCCGTACCAGGCTCAAGCCGCGACCGGACAGGCGGTCGACATCCAGCGGGCGCGCCAGTACCTGTTCCACATCGAACCCGGGGCCGCTGTCTTCGATGCGCAAGCTCATCCTGCCGCCGGTAACGGTGGGCGCCACCTGCACCTGCACGCGCACATAACCGCTGTTGAGCCGCATCAGCCGTTCGTTGCGCTCGCGGTAATACTGCGCGAACCCTTTGGCATCGCGCTTGAGCCGCGAGTCCAGGCCCAGCACGCCATGCTCCAGAGCGTTGGAATACAGTTCGGCCATCACGCTGTAGAGCGCCCCGCTCTGCTCGCGCAGGCCGTGGATCTCGAGCAGCAGTTGCAACAGATAGGGCAACGGGTTGTAACGCTTGAGGGTCTCGGCGCGGAATTCAAAACCCACCGACCAATCCAACGGGCACGACTGGCCGCTGTCGGCGTACAACGGCCCCGTCGCACGCATCGACTGGCCGGCCTGCAGGGTGATTTCGACCATGCTCACATCATCCCGCACCTCACCGCAAAACGCCGCCAGAGCCTGCTCGATATCCTCGAACAGGCGGTCGGGCTCGCGATTGGCGGCAAACACCTGCTGCAAGCGCTCGGCGCCGAACAACTGTTCGTTGGCGTCGGCGGTGTCCAGCACGCCGTCGGAGAGCAGAAACACGCGGTCGCCCAGGGCCATCGGCCAGACTTCGGTACGATCCTCGAACGCCTGCGCCGACAGCACGCCCAACGGCAAATGCCGTGACACCAACGGTGTCCGCTTGCCGGTGGCGACTTCGTGTACATAGCCATCAGGCATGCCGCCATTCCAGACCTCCACCACGCGCCGCTGCGTGCTCAGGCACAACAGCGCGGCGCAGCAGAACATGTCCACCGGCAGGATGCGTTTGAGCTTGGCGTTCATCTCCCGCAGGATCTGCGTCAGCCCGTAGCCCTTGGCCGTCATGCCGTAGAACACTTCCGCCAACGGCATCGCGCCGACCGCCGCTGGCAGGCCATGCCCGGTGAAATCGCCGAGCAGCACATGCATATCACCCGCCGGCGTGTAGGCCGCCAACAACAAGTCACCGTTGAACAGCGCATACGGCGATTGCAGGTAGCGAATGTTCGGCGCCGCGTTGATACAGCCGGAATGGGCAACCTTGTCGAACACCGCCTTGGCCACGCGTTGCTCATGCAGCAGGTAGTCGTGGTGCTTGGCGATCAGGTCGCGCTGCTGCAATACCGTGGCCTGCAGGCGGCGCAGGCGGTCCATCGCATTGATCTTGGCCGCGAGGATCAGCGGGTTGTAGGGCTTGGGCAAGAAGTCATCGCCACCGGCATCCAGGCATTCGGCCAGGGCTTCGCTTTGGCGCAGGGAGGTGAGGAAGATGATCGGCACCAGGGCTTCGCCCGCCAGTTGCTTGATCCGGCGCGCAGCCTCAAAGCCATCCATCACCGGCATCAGGGCGTCCATCAGCACCAGTTGCGGGCGTTCGCGGGCGAACAGGTCGACCGCTTCCACACCGTTGCTGGCGGTGAGCACGTGGTGGCCCTGGCGCCGGATAATGGTCGACAGCAACAGCAAGTCGGTGGCGCTGTCTTCAGCGATCAGGACGGTCAGCGGTTCGAGGACCGGAGCCAGAGCGCTCAATTGATATCGAACAGTTTATCGAAGTTGGATATCGCGAGGATCTTGCGCACGTCGGAGCTGATGTTGATCACCTGGACTTCCGCATCATCGCCCCCGGCATGATCGCGCAGCAGCAGGAGCATGCCCAGGGCGGAACTGTCCATGTAGGTGGTTTCCTTCAGGTCGACCACGTACACGTCCGGCACCTTGTAGAAACGCTCGTAGGCCTCACGAAAGATCTGGTGGCTGCCGAAATCGAACCGGCCTTTGATTGCAATCGTCAACTTTGTCCCATCCAGGGATACTTCTGACACGACTGACATGTGACTGCTTCCTTGTCATGGGTCTAGATAGAAGGTGTAGCAGGCGAATGGGCTATGGGCAACACGGCGAATCAAATATGGGAGACAAGCCCCTTCCCACATTGAACAGCGGGCCTGGCGCTAGTAGGGATTCTGCCGCGGCAGGCGCTGGGACAGCTCGTCGAGCAGCTTCTGCTCGCGCTTATCCTCGATCGCCCGCGCTTCGTCGATATAGCGCTGCACCAGCTTGCGCAAGCCTTCGACCCGGGCATACGCCTGCTGCCAGCTCTCGCGGGCCTTGTCGAGGTTGTTCTGGTGCCAGGCCAGGCTCTGGCGCTGCTGGCCGACGGCGGTCTCAAGTTGGTTGAGAAAGCCCTGGTAGCCCATCAGCCACTGGCCGGACACGCCTTTGGTGCCGCGCTCGATCCACTGCTGCTGGTACTCGCCGCGAAAGCGCTCCAGGTCGCCGAGCTTGCTTTCTGCCAGGCGCACCTGGCCCTGGAAGTAACCCAGGCGCTGGACCGCGGTTTTTTCGGCCTTTTCGGCCATGTCCACCACCGGGGCCAGGCGTGAGGAGCGGCTGCTGGCCATGGCTTAGCCGCCTGGCGCGGGGGCGAAGATGGACTGCAAGTGCGCTTCGCTTTCGCCCATGCTGATGTTGTCGTTGAGACCCTGGCGCAGGTAGGTGACCAATTGCGGTTGCAGGGCAATCGCCAGGTCGGTCTCACGATCGCCACCGGCCACATAGGCGCCGACGCTGATCAGGTCGCGACTCTGCTGATAGCGCGACCACAGCTGCTTGAACTGCTGGGCGCGGGCCATGTGCTCGGGCGTGACCACCGACGGCATCACCCGGCTGATGGAGGCTTCGATGTCGATCGCCGGGTAGTGCCCCTCTTCCGCCAGGCGCCGCGACAGCACGATGTGACCGTCGAGCACGCCGCGCGCCGAGTCGGCGATCGGGTCCTGCTGGTCATCGCCTTCAGACAACACGGTGTAGAACGCGGTGATCGAGCCCCCGCCCGCCTCGGCATTACCGGCGCGCTCGACCAGCTTGGGCAGCTTGGCGAACACCGACGGCGGATACCCCTTGGTGGCCGGCGGCTCGCCGATGGCCAGGGCGATTTCCCGCTGGGCCTGGGCGAAACGCGTGAGGGAATCCATCAGCAACAGGACGTTCTTGCCCTTGTCGCGAAAATATTCGGCGATGCGCGTGCAGTACATGGCCGCGCGCAAACGCATCAGCGGCGCATCGTCGGCCGGGGAGGCAACCACCACCGAACGCTTGAGGCCTTCTTCACCGAGGCTGTGCTCGATGAACTCCTTCACTTCCCGGCCCCGTTCGCCGATCAGCCCCACCACGATGATGTCGGCCTCGGTAAAGCGGGTCATCATGCCGAGCAACACCGACTTACCCACGCCGGTACCGGCGAACAGGCCCAGGCGCTGGCCGCGACCGACCGTCAATAAACCGTTGATGCTGCGAATGCCCACGTCCAGCGGCTGGCTGATCGGGTTGCGCTTGAGCGGGTTGATGGTGGGGCCGTCCATCGGCACCCAGTCTTCGGCCTTCATGCCGCCCTTGCCGTCCAGCGCGCGACCGGCGCCGTCCAGCACGCGGCCGAGCATGCTCATGCCCATCGGCAGGCGGCCGGTATCGGCCAGCGGCACCACGCGGGCACCGGGGGCGATGCCCGCCAGGCTGCCGACGGGCATGAGGAAAATCTTGCTGCCGGAAAAGCCCATGACTTCGGCTTCGACCTGTACCGGGTGGTAGCTGTCGTCGTTGATCACCAAGCAGCGGCTGCCCATGGCGGCACGCAGGCCTTCGGCTTCGAGGGTCAGGCCGACCATGCGCAGCAGGCGCCCTTCGAGAATCGGCTGGCCGGGCAACCCAGTGGCCTCGATATAACCACCCAGGCGTTTGGCGAAGCTGGTGCGATCAAGGCGCATCGGCGGCGTCCAGGTCCACGCTCATGTCCGGTTCGGCCGGGTTCAGGAGCTGCTCGTGGACCTGATCCAGCAGTTGGGCCATGATCTGGCTGATGCGCGTTTCCACAGTGGCGTCGATGCGGCTGTATTCGGTCTCGACGCGGCAACCACCGGGCTGCAGATCGGCGTCTTCGACGATGCGCCAGGTTTCTTCATGGCGCTCGCGCAGGGCTTTGACCTGTTCGAAATCCTGCGGGTTGATGTGCAGCCGCACATTGCCGACGCCCAGGGGCAGCAGCTTGAGGGCTTCGCGCATGACGCTTTCGATCTGGCTGGAGTCCAGCACCAGCTCGCGCTGGATCACCTGACGGGCGATGTGCTCGACCAGCCCGACCATGGCTTTTTCGATCTGCGAATCCTGCTCGGCGATGGGCTCGAACAGGCTGCCCATCAGGCGTTCGAGGCTGGCCAGCTTGACGCTCAAGGCGACCTCGGCTTCCTGGCGGACCTTGAGCGTGGCGCTGCGAAAACCATCTTTTTCGCCAGCGGCGAAGCCTTCGTTGTAGGCCTCCTGGCGGATGCTTTCCAACTCTTCCAGGGTCAGCGGCTGGACTTCCTCCAGCGGCACTTCTTCCATTTCCGCCGGCAGTTCTTCCACAGGCTCGGGTTCGGGCTCCGGCACATGCGGATCGAAGCTGGGCAACGACCAGATGTCGAACCCGCCCACGTCCCGCGCGCGAATCAGATCGCTGGGCGTCTCATCTTTGTTCGACATGCGAGGCGCCTTAGATCATTTCTTCGCCGCCCTTCCCGCCGAGAACGATTTCTCCGGCTTCGGCCATACGGCGGGCAATGGTGAGGATTTCCTTCTGGGCGGTTTCCACGTCGCTGACGCGCACCGGGCCTTTGGCTTCCAGGTCGTCGCGCAACAGTTCCGAGGCGCGCTTGGACATGTTCTTGAAGATCTTCTCCTTGACGCCTTCGTCCGAGCCCTTGAGGGCCAGTACCAGCACGTCGGAGGAGACTTCGCGCAACAGCGCCTGGATGCCGCGGTCGTCGACATCGGAGAGGTTGTTGAACACGAACATGAGGTCTTCGATCTGGCCGGACAGGGTGTCGTCGATCTCGCGGATCGAGTCCATCAACTGGCCTTCGACCGAGCTGTCGAGGAAGTTCATGATGTCGGCGGCGCGCTTGATACCACCCAAGGTGGTGCGCGAAGCATTCGAGTTGCCCGAGAACTGCTTCTCGAGAATCGTGTTGAGTTCTTTCAGGGCCGCCGGCTGCACGGTGTTCAACGACGATACGCGCAGGATGATGTCCAGGCGCACTTTATGGTCGAAGTGGCCGAGCACTTCGCCGGCCTGGTCCGGGTCGAGGTACGCCACCACGATCGCCTGGATCTGCGGGTGTTCGTAGCGGATCACGTCGGCGACGGCGCGCGGTTCCATCCATTTGAGGCTATCGAGGCCGCTGGTGTTGCCACCCAGCAGGATGCGGTCGATCAGGCCGTTGGCTTTGTCTTCGCCGAGGGCCGAGGTGAGCATCTTGCGGATGTAGCTGTCGGAGCCGACGCCCAGGCTGGTCTGGTCGCCGACGATCTCGACGAACTCGCTCATCACCTGTTCGACCTGCTCACGGTGAACGTTGCGCATTTGCGCCATGGCCACGCCGACCCGTTGAACCTCTTTAGGGCCCATGTGGCGCAGCACTTGGGCGGCGTCGGTTTCACCCAGGGACAGCAGCAGGACTGCGGCTTTGTCGACCTTGGTGAGTTTGGCAACAGCGGCTCGATTATCACTCATCTGCGTTAATCCACTCTTTCACGACCTGGGCCACACGGCCCGGGTCTTCTGCCACCAGACTCTTGATTGCGTTCAACTGAGCGTCATAGCCTTCGCTCGGGCTTGGCAACAGGATGCTTTGCGGGCCGCCGAGGCTGACGCGGTCGTTGGCCAGTTCGCCGTCCAGGCCGCCCATGCCACCCAACTCGACGTCGCCGCCAGCGAAGGCCGCCAGTTGTTTCTTGCCATTGCCGGTGATGTTGTTGAGCACCGGACGCAGTACGCCGAACACCAGCACCAGGATGAACAACACGCCCAGCACTTGCTTGACGATGTCCCAGAACCACGGCTGGGTGTAGAACGCCGCTTCGGCGATCACTTCGCCACGCTCGGCGGAGAACGGCATGTTGATCACGCTGACGCTGTCGCCACGGCTGGCGTCGAAACCGACGGCATCCTGCACCAGGCGGGTGAAGCGCGCCAATTCGTCGGCGCTCCACGGTGCGCGGGTGACGGCGCCGTCAGCGGCGTTGACCTTGACCTGGTCATCGACCACCACCGACACCGACAGGCGGTTGATCCGGCCCTGTTGCTGCTTGGTGTGGCTGATGGAACGGTCGAGTTCGAAGTTCTTGGTCGACTGGTTACGCTTGTCCGCCGGGTACGGAGCGAGCATCGGCTGGCCGGTGGCCGGGTCCATGATCTGTTGGCCGTTGGCGTCCAACAGTGGCTGGCCGGGAGCGATGGCGCCCGCGGTCGCGGCAGCGCCGCCGGTGGTTTGCGGTGCCGAGGCCGGGGCCGGCGGCTGGTTGCTCAGGGCACCCGGTACGCCTTGCGGGCCGTTGCTGGCGGTGCGTTGTTCGCTGGTGGACTGCTCGCTGCGCAGGGCCGGCTGGTCCGGGTTGAATTGCTCGGAGGTCGACTCGACGGCACTGAAATCCACGTCGGCGGACACTTCAGCCTTGTAGCGGTCGTTGCCCAGCACCGGTTGCAGGATGTTGTGGACACGCTGGGTGAGCATGCTTTCCATGCGGCGGCTGTAGTCGAACTGCTTGCCGGCCTGGGTCAGCGCAGAGTTTTCGGCCATGTCGGACAACAGGTTGCCCTTCTGGTCGACCACGGTGATTTGCGACTTGCTCAATTCGGGAACGCTGGTGGCCACCAGGTTGATGATCGCCAACACCTGGCCAGGCTCCAGGGAGCGGCCGGAAAACAGTTCGACCAATACCGAGGCACTTGGCTTGCGCTCGTCGCGCACAAACACCGAACTCTTCGGAATCGCCAGGTGGACCCGCGCGCCCTTGACGTTATTGAGGCTGGAGATGGTGCGCGCCAGTTCGCCTTCCAGGCCACGACGGTAGCGGGTGGCTTCCATGAACTGGCTGGTGCCCAGGCCCTGGTCCTTGTCGAGGATCTCGAAACCGATGTTGCTGTCGGACGGGGTCACGCCGGCGGCGGCCAGCTTCATGCGCGCCCGGGCGACGTCATCGGCCTTGACCAGCAGCGCCCCGGAGTTGGGCTCCACGGTGTAGGCGATGTCGGCGGCGGCCAGGGTTTCCATGATCTGCTTGGAGTCCATACCGGCCAGGCTGCCGTACAGCGGCCGGTAATCGGGTTGCTGCGACCACAGCACCACAGCAAAACCAATCGCCACGCTGGCCGCCAGGCCGACCATCAGGCCCACCTGACGCAGCATGGTCATTTCCGAGAGGTTTTCCAGGAACGACAGGCCAAACAGCGGCGGCTTGCCGTCTGTCTTGGCGGGTACGTTGTCCACGACTGCTTCTGCCATGACTTAAATCTCGTCCTTAAACCGGCATCTGCATGATGTCTTGATAAGCCTGGACCAGTTTGTTGCGCACCTGGGTCAAGGCTTGAAAGGACACACTGGCTTTCTGCGAAGCGACCATCACGTCGGTCAGGTCCACGCCGCTCTTGCCGATCTCGAACGCGGTCGCCAACTGGTTGGAGGCTTGCTGGGTGTCACTGACTTTGTTGATGGCCTGGCCGAGCATATCGGCGAAACTGCTTTGGCCCAATTCCGGCGCTTGTGCGACGGATTTCGGTTGAGCCATGGCGTCCATTTGCATGGAGCGCATATCCAACATCAACCGATTGAACTCAATACCCTGGCTCATGACCTTCTCTCTCCGACGACCCGCAATTTTTTGACACTACGCAGCGGTTACTAGGGGTGGTAGCAACAAGGGTGCCAGCTCTGTATCAACCTGTAAGAAAAGGCGACAAAACTTGTCGACCTTGTTACCGCTCAGATAGCAAACAGATAAGCTTCCACGTCCATTCCCGCATCCCGCATCTGCGCCAACTTGTAGCGCAGGGTGCGTGGGCTGATGCCCAGGCGCTCGGCCGCTTCTTTACGGCGGCCGCGTTCGGCGCGCAGGGTGTCGATGATCATCTGGAATTCACGGCGGCGCAGATCGTCGCCCAGGGCCCCGGCGGATTCGGCTTCGGCGACCAGCGGCGCGGGCGCCAGGCTCGGTAACGGCGCGGCGCCGCTGCCCATGGCCAGGCAGAAGTCCTGGGGTTGGATCAAGCCGCCCTGTTGCAGAATCAACGCGCGCTGAATGGCGTTATCCAGCTCCCGCACGTTGCCGGGCCAGGGGTAGCCGATCAGGCATGCCTGGGCTTCGGCCGACAGCCGCGCCTGAGCGTGCTTCATTTTTTTGACGTGGTTGTTCAGCAGGCGCTCGGCCAGCGGGATGATGTCCGCCGGGCGCTCGCGCAGCGGGCGCCAGGCCAGGGGGAATACCGAGAGGCGGTAGAACAAGTCTTCACGAAAGCGCCCCGCCGCCACTTCACCCGCCAGGTCTCGGTTGGTGGTGGCGACCACGCGGATATCCAGCTGGATCGGCTTGCGCGCACCGACCCGCTCCACTTCACGCTCCTGCAGCACCCGCAGCAGTTTGGCTTGCAAACCCAGGGGCATTTCCGAAATTTCGTCGAGCAGGATGGTACCGCCGTCGGCCTGCTCGAACTTGCCCGCCTGGGCCGCGATGGCGCCGGTGAAGGAGCCCTTTTCGTGGCCGAACAGCGTGGCTTCGAGCATGTTGTCGGGGATCGCCGCGCAATTGATCGCGATAAAGGGCTGCTGGGCGCGCCCCGATTGCTGGTGGATATAGCGCGCCAGCACTTCCTTGCCGGTGCCCGACTCGCCGGAAATCAACACGGTGGAATCACTGCGCGCCACGCGGGCCGCGAGCTCCAGCAATTGTGCGCTGGCCGGCTCAAAAGCAATCGGGCCGTCTGCCTCGCCGACAGGAATCACCCCCAGGGCATGCCGCGCCACCAGCTCGATCAACGCCTTGGGCTCGAACGGCTTGACCAGGTAATCCGCCGCGCCCTGGCGCATGGCATCCACTGCGCGCTCGACGGCGCCATGGGCGGTCATCAGCAGCACCGGCAACTGCGGCTGGCGTGCGCGCAGCAGCGCGAGCAACTGATGGCCGTCCATGCCAGGCATGTTCACGTCGCTGACCACCAGGCTGAAGGCCTCTTGCTCCACCGCCGCCAAGGCGTCCTCGGCAGAACCGACCGCCCGATAGTCATGGCCCGCCAGCAGCAGCGTGTCAGCCAATGCCTCACGCAGGGCACGATCGTCTTCCACCAACAGAACCTTGATAGCCATAGCCTTTTACTCCGCGCTTGCCGCGCATGAAAACAGCGGCAAGGTCATCAATGCACAAGTGCCACGCCCCAAGTGGGAACGCAGCTGCAATTCTCCCTGATGGGCGCGCGCCACAGCCTTGACCACCGTCAGGCCGAGGCCCGTACCG
Source organism: Pseudomonas sp. 7-41 (assembly GCF_021233075.1). Lineage (NCBI taxonomy): Bacteria > Pseudomonadati > Pseudomonadota > Gammaproteobacteria > Pseudomonadales > Pseudomonadaceae > Pseudomonas > Pseudomonas sp. 7-41. Next base: position 4,994,645 of record NZ_CP089551.1, read on the forward strand.
TTGGTCTTGGTGGTGAAAAACGGTTCGCCCAGGCGCTGCAGCACCTGCGGCTCGATACCGCTACCGCTGTCGCTGATGCACAGGCGCAGGGTTTGCGCACGGGCGTACACATGCACCTTGAGCCGCGCACCGGGGCCGCTGGCCTGGGTCGCGTTTTCGATCAGGTTGAGCAGCGCGCCCACCAGGGTGTCGCGGTTGCACAGCAATTCGCCTTGGTGGCTGTCGCACTGCCAGCGCACATTGGCGTCCTGCACATGGGTGGCGGCCGCCGCTTGCAACGCCTGCATCAGGCCGGACGGCGTGATGCGGTCGGTCAGCGGCAATTCGCCGCGGGCAAACACCAGCATGTCGCGCACCTGGTGCTCCAACTCATGCAAGCGCTCCTTGAGGCGTCCGGCAAAACGCTGGTGGGTGTCGGCGGGCAATTGCTCATCAGTCAAATGACTGGCGTAGATCAACGCCGCCGACAACGGCGTGCGGATCTGATGCGCCAAAGAAGCGACCATCCTACCCAGCGACGACAAGCGCTCATGGCGCGCCAGTTGGTCTTGCAGGTGACGGGTTTCAGTCAGGTCGTTGAGCAGCACCAGTTGACCGGGCTCCGCGTCCAAGGAGCGAGTGGCGATGGACAAGCGGCGCCCATCCTTGAGGGAGATTTCATGGCCGTCATCTTCACGCGGCGCGAAGCAGCGGCTGATGACATGGCGCCACAGTTCGCCCTCCAACGGCAGTCCGAGCAGGTCGCAGGCGGCCGGGTTGGCTTCGCGCACACGGCCCTGGTCGTCGATGACGATCACACCGCCAGGCAACAGATCGAGCAGGTTCTGCAGACGGTTGGCCAGGCGCTCTTTCTCGGCCAGCTCTTCCATGCGCTGGGCACTGACCACCGCCAACTCGCCCTTGAGTTCGGAGACCCGCGCTTCCAGCAGGCTGTAGGAGTCGGTCAACTGGCTGGACATCTGACTGAACAGCGAGAACGCCTGCTCAAGGCCATGCCGGCTGAGCTGTTCGGCGGACGGGACAGGCCCCTGGAGTTCAGGGGCCGAAGGTAGTTGGGCGGCGTGGGGCATCATGCTCTCTCGCTTGGCTGACCGTCAGTTAAACGGAACGTTGCGAGGGCTGTAGCAATACCCGTGCCTAAAAAAATGCGCTTAGTTTTCAGTTGCTTGAAAAACAGGCGTCAATCATCTGCCTGTTCATCACCGTCTCGACGGCTCATCCCGTACTTGCGCATCTTTTCCACCAGGGTGGTTCGACGGATGCGCAGGCGCTCGGCGGCACGCGCGACGATGCCGTTGGCGTCGTCCAGGGCCTGCTGGATCAACCCTTGCTCAAGGTTGCCGAGGTAGTCTTTGAGGTCAAGGCCTTCCGGCGGCAGCATCGCGGTGGCACCGAAGTCCGGGGTATGACCGTTGATGGCGATCCGCTCTTCCATGTCGCTGCGCAGGCTGTCCACCAGATGCTCGTCTTCTTCGTCGACGTAGCGGAATTTCTTCGGCAGCTCGACCACGCCGATCACACCGTAGGGATGCATGATCGCCATGCGCTCCACCAGGTTGGCCAGCTCGCGGACGTTGCCCGGCCAGCCATGGCGGCACAGGGACATGATCGCTGCCGAATTGAAGCGGATCGAACCGCGCTTTTCGTGCTCCATGCGCGAGATCAGTTCGTTCATCAGCAACGGGATGTCTTCCACGCGCTCACGCAGCGGGGCCATCTCGATCGGGAACACGTTGAGGCGGTAATAGAGGTCTTCGCGGAAGCTGCCGACCTCGATCATGCTTTCGAGGTTCTTGTGGGTAGCCGCAATGATCCGCACGTCGACGCTCTGGGTCTTGTTGCTGCCCACACGTTCGAAGGTGCGCTCCTGCAACACGCGCAACAGCTTGACCTGCATCGGCAGCGGCATGTCGCCGATTTCGTCGAGGAACAGCGTGCCGCCGTTGGCCAGCTCGAAACGCCCGGCACGGCTGGTGATCGCCCCGGTAAAGGCGCCCTTCTCGTGGCCGAACAGTTCGCTTTCGAGCAGCTCTGCCGGGATCGCCCCGCAATTGACCGGCACAAAGGGCCCGTCGCGGCGCTTGGAGTGATAGTGCAGGTTGCGCGCGACCACTTCCTTGCCGGTGCCCGACTCGCCGAGGATCAGCACACTGGCGTCGGTATCGGCCACTTGCTGCATCATCTGGCGCACGTGCTGGATCGCCCGGCTGGTGCCGACGAGACTGCGGAACAGGTTGGGTTCGCGGTGACGACCGCGCTCACGGGCCTGGTCGTACATCTCGCGATAGACCTGGGCGCGGTGCAGGGAGTCGAGCAATTTGCTGTAGCTGGGCGGCATTTCCAGGGCGGACAACACCCGGCGGCGCTGGTCTTCCGGCAGGTCGAGCGAAGAAATATCGCCCATCAGCAACACCGGAAGGAACTCATCCCAGGTTGACAGTGTCTTTAACAAGCCCAGAACTGCGCCAGGAGCGTTTACCGTCCCGATCAGTACACAAATGATTTCACGGCTCGAGGACAACGAGCTGACCGCCTGCTGCCAATCATGGCTACCGCAGGGCAGATTTTCTTCGCCAAGAAAATTTAAAATCACCGCTAAATCGCGGCGGCGGACGCTATCGTCATCAATCAGCAGAATTTTGGTTTCACGCCACATGCAATAGCAACTTCCCTAGTAAAACGCTCTGCCCCAGAGTGAGGGCAATCTAGACGTTTGTAAGATTTCTTACCTTACTAGACGTCTGAAATCTGAAAACAGCACTAGTTAAGTCAAAAATGCTGGCACAGTCAAATATATGACGCACCGTTCGGATTAACTGAGCCCATTCAGCCGAACAAATGGTAAACCTTTGACGCACTTTCCGCTCGGTTGATCTGCGACATCTCTTCGAAAATCGCCTGGCGCTCACCGGTCGTCACCTCAAGCAACTGCTGATACACCGCCAGCAAGCTCTCCAGCTTTTCCCGCAGGGCGTCCTCGTCCACCGGCGCTTCGCTGAGTACCTGATCAATCACCGCGCGACAGCCCAGGTCCAGTTCGCCAACGGCTTCCCAGTTGCGCTCCGCCAGCGCGCCGATCAGGGCTTCGCGGGTTTCATCGATGCGTTGCAGTGCTTGGCTCATGATCAGTTCCTCAAGGCCGAGGCCTTACTGTGCGGCACCTTGTGGTGCGGCAATGGCATCCCAGCCTTCTTTGACGGTAATCAACAGACGAGCGACTTCGTCGATCATGTCGACATCGTTGTGCAAATTGGCTTCCATCAGACGGTTGGTCATATAGACATATAGACCGTCCAATTGCTGGACGTATTCCTTGTTGTCGCTTTTTTCCGCATCCAGGCCATCACGAAGGCCAATGAGGATGTCAGAAGCCTTGCCGAGCATCAGGCCCTTCTGAGCGATATCGCCACGCGCCAGCGCCCCTTTGGCTTGCGCCATACGGTCCAGACCGCCCTCCATCAGCATTTGCACCAGGCGATGCGGGCTGGCTTCGGAGATCTGAGCATGGGAATTGACCTTCTGATATTGGCGAAGGGCTCTCATGGGATTCATGTTTCTACCTCGTGACAGGCAACAGCTAGATGGGTTGCAGTAACCATTATGTCGACTGGATCGCAAAAAACTTTAACCCGCCGGCGCTATAAAGAACAAAGCCCAGGTCAACGGACCCGGGCTTTTTCACGCACATTCAATCAGCTGCTGCTTTTGGAGTTGCTCAGCGCACTGAGCGTGCCAAGGATGCTGCTGCTCTGTTGCCGCAACTGCGCCACCAGCGTGTCCATGGCCGTGTACTTGCGGGTCAAGGAGTCCTGCATCGTCGTGAGACGATCATCCAGATCGGTTTGCTGCTTGGTCAGGTCTTTCAGGCTGTCGGCCAACGAAGTCGTGCGCGTCGCCAGAATCCCGGTGGAGGCCTTGGCGTAGCCATCGGTAGCCGCCGTCAGGCGCGCCAGCAAGCCGGTCTTGCCGCTGAAAATACTGTTGATGTCGGCAGCATTGGTGGCGACAGCCTTATCCCACTGCTTGCTGTCGATACTCAGCGCCCCGGTGTCCTGGTCGGTCGTGACGCCGAACTGCGCCAGGGACTTCAAGGTGCCGTTGCCGGACAGTGCGTTGAACTCGTTGCGGATCGCCGACTGCAAGGTACGCATGGTCGAGTCGCCAGTCAGGGTTGCGGCGATGGAGTTACCGGCAGCATCCTTGGTGACCTTGGTCTCGGCGTTCATGGCCTTGAGCAGAGCGTTGTAGGTATCGACGAAGCCCTTGACCCCGGACTTCAGCGCGGTGGCGCTGGTGCTGACCGAGATGGTCATGGCGGTACGAAGCGGGTTGGTTGTATTCGGATCGTTGGCCGTGACCGTAGGCGACAGCGACAGCAACTTGATGCTTACCCCACTCACCGCATCCGTGATGCTGTTGGACTTGGACTCCGCCGCAATGCCATCGATAGTGTACTTGGCGTTCTGAGGCGGGCTGACTACCGTGTAGCCGGTATCAATCCCAGAGTTGCCCGACATCGTCAGGTCCGAACCGACCCCGCCATTGGTGGAGGTCAGGATCAGACGCGAACCGGTGGAGTCGGTGAGGATGTTGGCACTCAGGCCGGCGGTGCCGAACGTGGAGTTGATCGAATCACGCACCTGTTGCAGTGTCGCGCCTGCCGGCACACTCAAATCAAAGTTCTTGCCCGACTGCGTGATTGTCAGCGTTGTCGGCGTGGTGCCGGCGTTGACGACTGTCGACTGGCCACCGGCAAACGTTTTGGTCGATAGCTTCGAAGGCGTGGCCAGCTGGTTGACGATCAGCGAGAAGCTGCCGTTCGCCGCACCTTGGTTGGCCGTCATGGTGGCGACCTTTTCGTCCGAAGAGGTACCGGTCAAGCCGCTGAAGCTGTTATCGGTGCCCATGCTGGTCAGCGCACCACGAAAGGCGTCCAGGGCTGCCTGGATCTTGCCGATCGACGACAGCTGGGTAGTTGCCTTTTGCGATTGGGTGTTGATCTGCGCCTGTTTCGGCGCTCGCTCGGCATCCACCAGGGATTTCACAATTGCCTGGGTGTCGAAGCCCGACCCCACGCCAGTAATCGTTGTACCCGCCATCATCTTTCTCCTTTACGGTGGCTGCCGTTATCTTGACGAAGAACACTTCAAGCCGTAACAGCAACAATTTTCATGCCAGCTCAAGCCTTGTCGTCAAACAATACGTGACTGGCGCTGGACAAACTTTGCGCCAGCTTCAAGGCCGTTTCCGAGGGAATCTGGCGGATCACTTCACCGGTGTCGGTGGCAATGACCTTGACCACAACCCTATGGGTGGAATCATCAATGGAAAAATCCAGATTACGCTGGGCCGCTTGTACGAATTCTTTAATATCGGTGACCGCTTTTTCCAGATCGCCCTTTTGGGGCTTATCCGTGGTTGGCGCGGCCGGCTCAACCTTAGTCTTGTCTTTGTCAGCAACCACAGGTGCCACGGGGCCTTGAGGGGCCTGTGGCGGATAAGACAAGTTCAGTTTTACATTCATGTCCATGCCCAATCTCCTCTGATTGGAAAAGACGAAAGGGCACGTAAACGCGCCCCCCCATCATTTACCCAGTGCCGTGATTACTGAAGCAGCTTCAGTACAGCGGATGGCAGTTGGTTAGCCTGCGACAGGATCGCGGTGGAAGCCGACTGCAGGGTTTGCTGCTTGGTCAGTTCAGCGGCTTCGGAAGCGAAGTCGACGTCCTGAACAGTACTACGGGCAGATGTAGTGTTTTTCTGGATGTTGGTCAGGTTATCCACAGTGCTGGTCAGACGGTTCTGAACAGCACCCAGGCCCGAACGGGAGCTGGAGATGGTAGCGATAGCCTGGTCGATCACGGACACAGCGTTCTGAGCCTTGGTGGCGTCAGTCACGTCGGTCTGCGATACGGAGGTCTTGGCCGAGGCAGCGGAAGTCGCGGCACCGAAGAGACCGGTCACACCAGCACCTTCCAGGGAGTAACCCTTGGAGGAGTTCATGTTCACAGCACCGGTAGCGATGATGCCGTCAGCCAGGGCAGTAGCAGTACCGTAGGTACCGGAACCGTCTTTGGTCGCAACAGTGATGGTACCGGCAGCGGTCGAAGCGCTGAAGGCCAGGTTTTCACCAGTGTCGGATTTAACCGACAGAGTGCCTTTGGATTCATCGTAGTTAACGCTGATACCCAGTTTGGCGGAGTTCGACTTCAGTTGGTCAGCCAGGCTGGCGGTATCTTTCACACCGACGAACGTGGTGGCTTGGCCGCCAACGGTCATGGTGAACGAAGCCGGAGCAGCAGCAGCACCCGCGCCGACAACGAACTGAGCTTCAGTGCTGGCAGTAGCGCTCAGGCCACCGACGGCGCCACTCAGTTGGGCAGCGATGGTTTTAGCGGAAGCAGCGGCAGCTACGGTTACGCTGGTAGACTGACCGTTACCAGTCACAGCGATTGCGCCACCAGCAACACCAGCACCAGGGGTGATGCCCAGGCTGTTGATCTGCTGCGAACCGATGTTGTTGGCAGCAACGTTGTCCAGGCTTACGTTGATGGTTTCGTTAGCGTTGGCGCCAACTTGGATAGCTTTAGTACCGTACGAACCGTCCAGCAGTTTCTGGCCGCCGAAAGTGGTGGTTTGCGAGATACGGGTCAGTTCCGAAGTCAGAGCCTGGTATTCGTCGTTGTTCGACTTACGGTCGTCGGTGCTCAGGGAGCCAGTAGCCGAAGACAGAGCCAGGGTACGCATTTTTTGCAGAATGTCGGTCGAAGCCTGCATTGCGCCTTCAGCGGTTTGCGCGATGGAGATACCATCGTTGGCGTTCTTGACTGCTTGACCCAGGCCGTTGATTTGGCTAGTCATGCGGGTAGCAATACCCAAGCCGGCAGCGTCGTCTTTAGCGCTGTTGATACGCAGGCCGGAAGACAGGCGCTGCATGGAAGTGGCCAGGGAGCTGCCAGCTTTGTTCAGGTTGCCCTGGGTAGTGATGGAAGCAATGTTGGTGTTTACTGTTAAAGCCATGACGAAATCCTCGTTGGATGGATACTGCGGCTTCCGGCCCTGGCAACCGCCGGGTGTGGCCTAGAGAACCTACGTAATAGTTATCGTCGTGGTAGCCGGTTGCTTGAGGAGTTTTTTGATTTTTTTTACTAGCACCGTGCCACCCCTTGTAATTCAAGGGCTTAGTCCGGCAAAAAGGCCTGATTTCATTGGTTTTTCTGGCGCCAAATAAAAAACGCCGATGATCGTTCGATCATCGGCGTCTTCATGCTTGAAGCGCGTGCAACCTATTTAAGCGTCACGGACGATAGAGAATCGCCGAGCCCCAGGACAGGCCCACCCCAAATCCGCTGATTGCCACGCGTTTCCAGGTGGAGTCCATCGCGTGCTTTTCCAGCAGCAACGGAATGCTCGACGACACGGTGTTGCCGGTCTCGACCATGTCCTTGATGAATTTTTCCACTGGCGCATCTTCGAAACGCCGCGCCACGGCGTCGACAATCGCCGCACTGCCCTGGTGAATGCAGAAGGCATCGATGTCGTCGGCCTTGAGGTCCGACTCATCGAGCAGCGCGTGCAAGTGCGCCGGCACTTTGAGCAAGGCGAAGTTGAACACCTGGCGGCCATTCATGAAGAACACGCCGTCGCTGACTTTCAAGTGCGGTGCGCCGGAGCCGTCGGTGCCGAACTTGGCCTTGCCGAGCAACCACGAGGCATCTTCACCCATCCAGGTCGCGGTGGCGGCATCGCCGAACAGCATGGTGGTGTTGCGGTCTTCCGGGTCGACGATCTTCGAATACGGATCGGCGGTGATCAGCAGGCCGTTCTTCAGGCCGGTGGCCTCCATGAAGCCCTTCATCGCGTAGATGCCATAGACGTAGCCGGAGCAACCCAGGGAAAGGTCAAAGGCAGCGACGTGAGTCGGCAGGCCGAGCTTGTCCTGGACGATGGCGGCGGTGTGGGGCAAGCCCTCTTCGTCGCCGTTCTGGGTGACGACGATCAGCGCGTCGATGGACTCACGCTTCAACTGCGGGTTGTTGGCAAACAATGCATTGACCGCTTCGACACACAGGTCGGAGGTCTCCTGCCCAGCTTCCTTGCGCGGCAGGAATGCCGACCCGATCTTGCCAATGATGAACTCTTCATCCTTGGCGAATTTGGCACCCTGGGCGTAATTATCGATCCCGTCGGCCGGCACGTAACTGGCGATGCTTTTTATGCCAATCATTGTGGCTTCCCAATACTAAATAGCTGGAGAACACCCCTCGGACGACGCCTGGAGTGCTGACAATAAAGGGGATAACCCCATGACAATTTCGCTGAAAGCCGTCCCGCAAGGACCCTGTGACGACTTATCCTTTTCATACGATACAGTGAAGATGCGCTTTATGACTCACAGGTCACTCAATTTTGTGCGGTTTATGCAAAACCTTTGAACAATTGAGCCGTAAAAACGACAACGGCCCACCCTGTTTCCAGAGCGGGCCGCGGTGTTGTCACGCTGAAATCACATTTTGCTGAACAGGCTCAACTGGGAAATTTTAACGAAGGCCAGCTGTGAAGCCTGCAACATGGTCTGCTGCAGCGTCAGATTGATCGCCGCCTCTCCCATGTCGACGTTAGCCAGGTCACTCATGGTGCTGGTGTTGGCCAGACCGACGCTGGTGTTTTCGCCGGACTGAATATCCAGGGCGTTCCCCCGCGCACCGATGTCACCGCGCACGTTAGTGATCTGGGACATTGAGTTGGCCAAGTTGCTGATGGAGGCATCCAGCACGTCCTTGAGCTTGACCGTCGCCGCCGGATTACCGTCGGCCGGCAGCTCCAGTGCCTTGCGCAATTGGCCGAGGGTGTCCAGCGCATTCTGCGTTTTCTGGGTATTGGCACCGACGGAAAACTGATCGCCCGCTTGTGGCGTACCGCCGCTGATGTCAAACGTCACCCCGGCCGCCGTCAAGGTCGTACCACCACCGGTATCACCGGTGGCAATGGTTTTGCTAGCGGCCGTGTAGGGTTGGGCGTACACCTCGTAGGCGGTCGCGCTGGTGAACTTGATCAGCGCCCCGCTGTTGCTCGGGAACGTGCTGGCATAGTCCGTCTGGTTGGACACGGTGGCACCGTTCAATTGCGCAGTAGACGTGTTGCTTGGCGTGCGCGAGATACTGAACGTATCCGGCTTGGCTTCCAGGCTGAACGAGCGATCCTTGACCAGCGCATCGGAGTTGGCGCCCGGGGCAACATCCCCGAGGCCCATGGTGATGTCGAACTTCACCCCACGCAGTGCCACGCTGGTGCTGCCTTCCTTGGTGGCATCGAAGGTGCCGTTACCCGCAATCTCCGAGGTCACGTCAGTGCCGTTCTTATCGGACACCTTGTATTGGGTGCTGCTGGTAAAGGTCAGCTTGTACGGCTGGCCGTCGGCGAACTTGTTGGAGTAGTCGGCGCTTGAAGTCACCAAGCCGGCCGACAGCGCAACCTTGTTGTCATTGACCGTCGGCGGCACCGTCTGAGGCACAGGGGCAAGCCATGTGGCCTGGGTGCGACTGGTGTTGGCGGCGCCCTCCAGAATGGTCTTGCCGGTATCACCGGCGCTGATCTTCAACGTATTGGAGACTTGCAGGGTCAGCGGCGTTTCATCGCCTTGATAACTGTAAGTGCCGTCATTGTTGCGGCTGTAGGGCGGGGTCTGGGTCTTGGAACCGGAAAACAAGTAGTTGCCGGAAGAGTCCTTGCTGTTGAGCATGCCCAGGACCTGATCCTCGATCGCCCCGACTTCACTGGCAATCGAGCGGCGATCGGCATCGCTGATCGAGCCGCCGGCACGCAGGGCCAACTGAGTGGCGCGCTGCAAGGCATCGTTGATCGAGCTGAGCACGCTTTCTTCGTTGGTCAGGGAGTTTTTCAGGCTGGTGATATTGCCATTGAACTGACCCAGCATGTCTTTCTGCTGTTGCAACAACAACAAACGGGCGGCCGCCACCGGATCATCCGCGGCGGTTTGCACACGCACACCGGAACTGGCCTGATCCTGGGCCTTCACCACACTGGAATAGTTATCCGTATACTTGGCGGAGCTGGTTTCGAAATACTGCTGTGTAGAAATTCGCATCGTCCCAGACTCCCTTAAAGACTATTGATCAGCGTAGTGAAGGTTTCTTGCGCAGCCTTGATGATCTGCGACGACGCGGTGTAGTACTGCTGGAACTTGATCATGTCGCCCGCCTCTTCATCCAGGTTGACCTGGGACACCGAGTTGCGTGCGTTTTTGTTGGCCGTCAACAACGCGCCGGTGGCCGTGGTGTCAGTAGTGGCCGAGGCGGCCTTGGCCCCCACGGTGGACACCAGGCGGCTGTTGGCCGCGACCAGGCTCACCCCGCCCCCGCTGCCATCGGCCAGACCGACCGAGGCCTTGGTCTGCAGATTGAGCAGTTCCTGGGCATTTCGGTTGTCCGACCTGCCGGAGGCATTGAACGAGAACGTGGTGCTGTCGCCATCGGTCGGCGAGCCGCCGACGGTCGTATCGAAACCGAAGCTCGCGGCCGGTACGACGAGCGCACCACTGGCATCGCGCATCGGTACGTTGACGGTGATCTTGTTACCCTGGCCCGGCACAATCGTGCCGCTGCCTATCGAGTTGCCCTGAGCATCGTTGAGCGTGTAGGCCTGGGTACCGTCGGCTGCCGGCTTGCCGAAGACCATCTTCACCGGCATTGAGTGTTCAATCCCGGCGCGCAGTTGAGCGGTAGTCGCACCGCCATGAATGTCGATCGGCAGCGTCAGGCTCGGTGGTGTGAAAGTGCCAGTCCCCTGATTGGTTTTACTGCTTTCGCCCAGTAAAGGCCCGGCAAACGCGATTTTATTGGAGTCCGTCATATCGGTGCCGATATTGGTGGCGCCAGTCGCGGTGGGGCTGACCTTGAAGCTATCGCCCGCCGCCATCGCCCCCTTGCCATCCAACGCCAAGGTGAACCCATCGATCACCGGCGGCGGCGTGGTGGTGACGTCGAACGCGCCCATGGCCTTGCCGTCGGAACGCACCACGGTGTAATTGTTGGCGCTGCTGAAGGTGACCTTATAGTCATAGGTCGACAGCTTGCTGGTATCGGCGATGCTCACATTCAGGTTGCCAGCACTGCTGTTACCAACGGCGCCCTGGCTGCGCTGGGCAATCGCTGTCGCGCTGTTGATGTCCTTGAACAGCGAGGTGCCGAAGTCGCCATTCAGGTCCAGGCCTTGGCCCAACTGATTGTTGACCGTATCGGCCGTCGCCAGAGCGATACGCCCCAGATCATTGATGGCCGGCATCAGCGCATCACTGCGATAACGCAGCAACCCGCCGATGCTGCCGCCGGACAGCACGTTGCCCAGGTCCACAGAGGTCCCGCCGCCCACGTTCAACTCAATGGTGTACTGGCTGGTGTCGCTCTTGCTCGGCACGGCGGAAATGCTGTTGGACTGGTCGCCCAGCACCAGGGACTGGCCCGAGCCGGTGCTGACACTGAACACACCGTTCTTTTCACTGGTGGTCACCCCCACCAGCTCATTGAGCGAGCGCACGGCTTCATTACGCGCATCCAGCAAATTGGCCGGCGCAGTGTTGGTCGAGCCCTGGACCTGACTGATCTGCTTGTTGAGCGAGGCAATCGAGGAGGTCAACTGATTGACCTGATCACTCATGGTGCTCAACTGGCCGTTGATCGACTCTTTCTGCTGGTTCAACTGGGAGGAGATCGAGTTGAACCGGTTGCTCAGGGTCTGCGCGCTGGTCAGCAGCACCTGCCGGGCGGCCGTGTCACTGGGGTTGGCGGCCGCGGTCTGCACCGCGGAGAAGAATGCACTGAGTACCGAGGACATGCCGGTGGTCTTGTCCGACAAGGTCTTGTCGACAGCACTGACCTGATCGGCATAAGCCTTAGCATCGCTGTTGAGCGACGTGCTGTTCTGGTAGGCCGCGTCCAGGAATTCGTTATAAACCCGGCGCACATCCGCCAACGTCGTGCCACTGCCGATGAACACACCGCCGTACTGGTTCGAAGCGCTGGCGCTCTGAGTGGTCTGCTGACGCGAGTAGCCTGCGGTATTGGCGTTGGCGATGTTGTTACTTAAGACCGACAACGATCCTTGAGCGGCGTTTAGCCCCGACATCCCGATATTGAGCAAACTCATGATTCAGACCTTATAAATGAGTGGTCGCGCCCGCGGCAGCGTAGTTCTGGTAGCTGTTCATCGTTTTGGCAATCTGCGAAATCTTGCTGGCGTAATCCGGATCGGTGGCATAGCCGGCTTTTTGCAACTCGCGCACAAACTGTTCCGGGTTGTCGGCTGACTTCACAACTTCTTTATAGCGATCATTGCTTTGCAACAACGTCACTAGGTCATGGAAGCTGTCCTGGTAGGAATCGTAGGAACGGAACTGCGCCGTTTCCTTGACCATCGCGCCATCGCGAAACTCGCTGGTGATCGCGCGGGCCTGGCCGCCCTGCCAGCTCTGGCCGGCCTTGATACCGAACAGGTTGTGGCTGCTGCTGCCGTCGTCGGCGCGCATCACCGACTTGCCCCAACCGGTTTCCAGGGCGGCCTGGGCCACCAGGTACTTCGGATCGACACCGATACGCGCCGCGGCAGCCTTGGCCATCGGCAACATGGTGGCGACAAATTCGTCCTGGGAACTGAAGGCTTTCTTCGCCGGGGCCAACGGCGGCTGGGCCACGGCGCGGCCGTAGACCTGCATGCGGCCGCTGGGCACGGCAAAACTGCGTGCGCTGCTGTTGATCACGTTGTCATCGGCGACGCTGTTACGCAGTGGCGCGCGGTTGGCATCGATCGCGACCGGCGCGCTCGGCACGATGCCGGCGAGCAGTCGATCGGTCAGTTTGCTCGGCAAGGCGAGGCGGCGCTGGTTCATCAGAGCCACGTCGTTGGTGTGAGCGCTGGCGCCTTCGGGGACAGCCACGCGGTAGGCCCACAGTGGGCGCTGGCCATTGGAGCGGCCCAGCGGCCCGGTCGCCTGGGTGCCGGCGGCGATTTCCGTCGGTACGTCGACTTTCTTCACCGGCTCAGCCGCCGCCGGGCCCTGCAAGGTGGCCGCCTGGGCGTCCACCGGCTTGTTCTTCTGCATCTGACGCATCAGCACGTCGGCCAGGCCGATACCACCGCCTTCGCGGGACATCGAGACAGCCAACTGCTGGTCGTACATTTCCTGGTACTGCTTGGCGGCCGGAGTGTTCAGCGGATTGTCCTTGCCCAGGGCGTCGGTGGCCGAGCGCATCGACTTGAGCATCTCGCTGAGGAACAGCGACTCGAACTCCTGCGCCACTTTGCGCATGTTGCCGTCGCTGTTCTTGTCGGCGCCGACCTTGAGCTGGTTAAGCCGGTTCAGGTCGGAATAAGACCCCGAGTCCGCCGTGCTGCTGATCCCGCTGTTGCGCATATCCATGGCCATGGCCTCAGATCACAATCAGGTCGGCTTGCAAGGCGCCGGCCTGTTTCAATGCTTCGAGGATCGCCATCAAGTCGCCGGGCGCCGCGCCCACCTGGTTCACCGCGCGGACAATCTCGTCCAGGGTGGTGCCGGGGCCGAACTTGAACATTGGCTTGGCTTCTTGCTGGGCGTTCACCCGCGAGCGCGGTACCACGGCGGTCTGGCCATTGGACAACGGCCCAGGCTGGCTGACGATCGGGTCTTCGGTAATGGTCACGGTCAGGCTGCCGTGGGTCACCGCGGCCGGCGACACTTTGACGTTCTGGCCGATCACGATAGTGCCGGTGCGCGAGTTGATAATGACCTTGGCCACTGCCTGACCGGGGTCGACCTCGAGGTTTTCCAGGATCGACAGGTAATCCACGCGCTGGCTTGGGTCCAGCGGCGCAGTGACCCGGATCGAGCCGCCGTCGATGGCCTGGGCGACGCCAGGGCCGAGCATGTCGTTGATCTTGTCGACCACGCGCTTGGCGGTGGTGAAGTCGGAACGGTTGAGGTTCAGGGTCAGGCTGTTGCCCTGGTTGAAGCCGCTGGGCACGGTGCGTTCAACCGTGGCGCCGCCAGGGATGCGCCCGGCTGATGGCACGTTCACCGTAATCTTCGAACCGTCGCGACCTTCGGCGTCAAACCCGCCCACCACCAGGTTGCCCTGGGCGATGGCGTAGACGTTGCCGTCGATACCTTTGAGCGGCGTCATCAACAGGGTACCGCCGCGCAGGCTTTTCGAGTTACCGATGGACGACACGGTAATGTCCACCACCTGACCCGGCTTGGAGAACGCCGGCAAGTCGGCACTGATGGACACGGCCGCGACGTTTTTCAGTTGCACGGTGCCCGAGCCCGACGGCACCTTGATGCCGAACTGCGAGAGCATGTTGTTGAAGGTCTGCAGGGTGAACGGGGTCTGGGTGGTCTGGTCACCCGTACCGTTAAGCCCGACCACCAGGCCGTAGCCGATCAACTGGTTAGAACGCACGCCGGAAATGCTGGCGATGTCTTTCAGGCGTTCAGCCTGGGCGACTGCGCTCAGCGACAGCAACAGTGCCGCCGCCATCAGCTGTTTGAATTTCAAAGTGGCCACCTAGAAAGGGAACAGCGGGCTAAGGAAGAAACGGTCGAACCAGCCCGGCTGACTCGCATCAGCAAACGAACCCGTACCCGAGTAGGTAATGCGCGCATCGGCAATACGCGTCGAAGGCACCGTGTTGTCGGTGGCAATGTCATCGGCACGGACCATGCCGGCGATGCGTACCAGCTCGTCACCACTGTTGAGGGTCATCCACTTCTCACCGCGCACGGCGATGATGCCGTTGGGCAATACATCGGCCACTGTCACGGTGATCGAACCGGTCAGGCTGTTGTTCTGCCCAGCGGAGCTTTTGCCGTTGGTGGCGCGGTCACCGCTGTAGCCGGCGCTCAAACTCAAGTCGCCACTGCCCAAGGGGTTGTTGGTGTTCGGCACGGCACCAAACAACGAGGTCAGGCCAATACCGGTCTTGCTGGTCTTGCCCACCTGCGAGTTGGCGTTCTTGCTGGCCGTGGTCTTCTCGTTGAGGGTGATGGTGATGATGTCACCGACCCGGAACGCCTTGCGGTCGCCGTACAGGTTCTGTTCGAAACCGGCCTGGTAGATCGAGCCGTTATTGGCCGCCGCCGGCAGCGGTGTGCGTGGCAACACCGGCGCGTAGTACGGGTCATTGGGTTTTGGCGTCGGGGCGACACAGCCCGCGAGCACGGCAATCCCACTCAATGCCAGAACGGAAACATAGCGATTCATGACCCTAACCTCACGGTGTTGCAGGCGCCCTCAGGAGCGCCCCATAGACTTGATTACAGATTCTGCGTAACGAACGAAAGCATCTGGTCGGCGGTGGAAATCACCTTGGAGTTCATCTCGTAGGCGCGTTGAGTGGTGATCATGTTGACCATCTCTTCCACCGTGCTGACGTTGGAGGTTTCCAGGGTGCTTTGCAGCGTGGTGCCGAAGCCGTTCAAGCCCGGGGTGCCGATTTGCGGCGCGCCACTGGAGGCGGTTTCCAGGAACAGGTTGCCGCCGATGGCTTGCAGGCCGGCCGGGTTGATGAAGTCGGCGGTTTGCAGGTTGCCGATCACTTGCGACGCCGGGTTGCCCGCCACGGTGATGGACACGGTGCCATCGTTGCCGACGGTGAAGGTCTGGGCATTGGCCGGCACGATAATGGCCGGTTCCAGGGCGAAACCGTTGGACGTGACGATCTGGCCGTTGGAGTCCAGGTGGAAAGAACCATCACGAGAGTAGGACGTCGTTCCGTCTGGTTGCAGGATCTGGAAGAACCCTTTGCCGTTGATCGCCATATCCAGAGGCTGACCGGTTTGCTGCAGGTTACCGGCCGTGAAGTTCTTCTGGGTGCCGACGATCTTCACACCGGTACCCAATTGCAGGCCCGACGGCAGTTCGCTGTCCTGGGTCGACTGGGCGCCTGGCTGGCGCTTGATCTGATAGAGCAGGTCCTGGAACTCGGCGCGATCACGTTTGAAGCCCGTGGTCGAAACGTTCGCCAGGTTGTTGGAGATGGTGGTCAGGTTGGTGTCCTGGGCGGACAGACCTGTTTTGGCAACCCATAGAGCCGGAAGCATGCTGTTCTCCTTCGTGCGCCTGTTTGTTGGCGCTGCGCCGCAAAATTAGTATTCAGTGAAACCGCTATCAGCTCATCGCCAGAACGCGGGTCATGGCCTGGTCGTCTTCTTTAGCGCTGTTCATCATCTTGATGTGCAGCTCGAACTGCTTGGAAAGCGCCAGCACCGCGGTCATTTCTTCCACCGCATTGACGTTGCTCGCCTGCAGGAACCCCGAGGTCAGCTTGACGTTCGCGTCGGCCTGGGCCGGCTGGCCGTCCTTGGTGTGGATGGTGCCGTCCAGGCCTTTGGTCATGTTCTTGAGGTCGGGCTGGACCAGCTTGATCCGGTCCACTTCAGCCATCACCCGCGGGCCTTCACCCATTGCGCGGATGCTGACGGTGCCGTCGGCACCTACTTCGATCTTCTGCTGCGGCGGCACGGCGATCGGACCACCGTTGCCCATGATCGGCATGCCATTGCCGGCCCGCAGCACGCCGAGCGCATCCACATTCATGCTGGCGCTGCGCACGTAGGCTTCGCCGCCATCGGGGGTTTGCACGGCCATCCAACCGTCACCGCTGACCGCCACATCGAGGTCACGACCGGTTTCGATCATGGCACCCGGAGAGAAGTCGGTGGCAGGCCGCTCGGTCATGGCAAACGCCCGCGCCGGAAAGCTGTCACCGAACACCGGCATCGAGCGCGCCTGCTCAAGGTCACGCTGGAAGCCGTTGGTGGAAATGTTCGCCAGATTGTTGGCATGGGCCTTCTGCGCCAGAGCATTCTGGCTGGCGCCGGTCATTGCCACGTAAAGGTACTTGTCCACGCTCTATCCTCTTTCTGACGGACGCTTGCCGCCCACCGCTGTACTGATGAGGCTTAAGCAATTTGCGAACCAACTTTCAAAAAGTGCAGAAAGCCCAGGCGGGGCAAGGGTTTGCGGCAAGGCGTGAAAAAAGGCAGGCCCAGGCGGAGTCGAAAAAACGGCGGAGTTATGCCGCAGACGGCAACGCTTGGTGTCCCGCAGGCTTTTCCCGGCGCTCAAGCGCTACGCATGGGTGGAGCGCGGAGCACGCCGAACCGCTGAAACACTTGGCAAGCCACTGGGCACTTGCCCTCCCCGTTGGCCACCTCGAAACGACGGGGCCGAGGTTTTGTTGTCCGACCATTACAAGCGCCAAAAAAACCATATGCCTGACGGCCCCGTAAATGCGTGAGTACATATGTAGCTGGCTTGTTTTTTATAAAACCCCGACAAAGCCAACTCCAAACAAGAATAGTCCGATAGCTTTTTACATTTACTGATCAAAACCCACTTGGCGTTCAAATACAGCACCCGTAACTTCGGTGCGACGCAAAGCGGTCACGACTACTTTCCGATCATTCGCACCTTATCAACTTATTATTTTCCAAGGATACTGAAATGCCTGGTATTGATAATGCACCCCATACGCACATGACGACAACTTGGCAAAAACAATTTTCTTATAACGAAATTCTAGACCGGTTCGAGCCATTAAGCAGCCTATCACCCGAACAACGGCGCGAGTTGGAGATACACCCGGAGCTGAATCCTAACAATAAAGAATACTGGGAAAGCCGAGCTGGGGAATACGATGCCGGGACACTGCCGCCCTGTTGCGACCTAGACCCGACGACCTCGGCGTTCCTGGAGCTGCTGGACAACATCCCCGGCAGGACCATCGAGACCGGCCTGGGCGTGTCCGCCAACGATGTACGCAGCGGCAAGTTTGGAGCGTTATCGCACAGCGCACTCAGGGAACTGGAAAAACTGGATAAGAACCAAAACTACCAATTGGTCTCTCGCGTTAAAGAGGAGAATGACTCAATAAGCGGATCATTGGCATGGTTCCCTGAAAACGGCGGCAGCCCCATTGAAATCGAAAGTTCTACAGAGGGGACGGTATTTCCGCCCAATGGCTCAGCGTTGCTTGAACATATCGACTTATCAATGCTTATACCCACCTATAACAACGAAGGGATTTCTGCCAACGAACTGAGATCCGGAAAGTACGGGCGTCTTCCTCCGGAGATCAATCAGAGCCTTGAAAAACTGCAGAACCATAAAGACTACGCACTGACCACACTCTTTTCCCCCCCACCCAATGAAGCGCCTTACATGGCCTGGGTTGAGAAAGAAACAGATGACACCGTGCTCATCCATCAAGATCCAAGCTACGCGATGTATTGACGCCGCCGTGTCACCCCTCGCAGAAAACCCTGGACATGGCGTCTATCGAGCAGCGTGTTCAGGGGTTTTGCCCTCCTTGCCCAAACCATAATCTCGCAACTTGTTGGCAATCGTTGTATGGGAGACGCCCAAGCGCTTGCCCAACTGCCGACTGCTGGGATGTTCGGCATACAGACTTTCCAGCACGGCCTTTTCAAACCGGCCGACGATGGCTTCCAGGCCGCCCTCCAGAGAGAAATCGCCAAGCGGCTGACGCACGCCATAGTCCGGCAGACGAATGTGTTCAGCCTTGACCGTCCCGCCCTCACACAGCGACACCGCCTGGAACAGGACGTTTTCCAGCTGCCGTACATTGCCCGGCCAGTGGTAATGGCTGAGTCGCTCCATGGCCGCCGAAGCCAGTTTGGGCAACGGGCAGCCGATCTGCCGGCTGGCTTGATCGAGGAAGTGTTCCACCAGCGGCACCAGGCCATCGAGGCATTCGCGCAGCGGCGGGATATGCAGCGACAGCACGTTCAGGCGGTGATAAAGGTCCTGACGGAATTCGCCCCGCGCGCAGAGTTCCGAGAGGTCCACCTGGGTTGCGCAGATCACCCGCACATCCAGGTACACCTCTTCATCGCTGCCGACTCGGCGAAAGCAACCGTCCTGCAGGAACCGCAGCAACTTCACCTGCAGGCGTGCGCTCATTTCCCCGACGCCATCAAGAAATAGCGTACCGCCCGCCGTCAGCTCCAGCAGCCCCAGCTTGCCCTCGGCCCGTGCCCCTTCAAAAGCGCCGGGGCCGTAGCCGAACAGCTCGGTCTCGGCCATCGACTCCGGCAAACCGGCACAATTGAGCGCCATCAACGGCGATTGGCCACGAGGGCTGGCCAAGTGACAGGCGCGGGCAAGCAGCTCCTTGCCGGTGCCGGTTTCGCCTTCTATTAGTAGCGGCGCATCCAGCGGCGCCATGCGTCGGGCCTCACGGACCACGGCAGCCATGACCTTGGAACTCTGGAAGATGCTGTCGAAGCCACGCAGCTCCTGCTTGCGCACATTGTAGATGCGCTCACCGACGCGGTCGGCACGGTGCAGGGTCAACACTGCGCCGGCCATGGCTTCGCTGTCGTCGTGTTCGGCGGATTGCAACGGCGCGATGTCCGCCAGGAATACGTCACCCTTGACCTTGACCCGCAGGCCATTGATCCGCGATTTGCTCGCGCGCACCAGTTCCGGCAAGTCGAAATCCTCGGCGTAACGCGACAGCGGGATGCCCGGCACCTCGTCCACCCGCACCCCGAGCAACTGCGCGGCCGCGCGGTTAGCGGCGACGATCGAGCCGCCCATGTCGATGGACAGCACCGGAAACTCCAGGGCCCCGAGCAACGCATTGAGCTCCATGTGCCGACGTTCGCTGGGCATGAGCCCCACACGCTTTACGCCAAACACCCCGGCAATCGCCTCGAACTGCGGGCGCAACGCCTGGAATTGCATGTTCACCAGATTCGGACAGAACAGGTAGATGGCATTG
Source organism: Pseudomonas sp. 7-41 (assembly GCF_021233075.1). NCBI lineage: Bacteria > Pseudomonadati > Pseudomonadota > Gammaproteobacteria > Pseudomonadales > Pseudomonadaceae > Pseudomonas > Pseudomonas sp. 7-41. The sequence continues at coordinate 5,014,448 of NZ_CP089551.1, forward strand.
CCATGCTCACCGCCGACCTCGCCCTTGGCGACGTTGACGCCGTACTCCACCAACAGGTTGAGAATGTCCCGCAGGATGCCGATGCGGTTCTGGCAATGCACTTTGATACGCATGAAAAGGCCCGAAGAAGGGTAGGCGCCGCGTCTTTTTGTCGCTGGGCGCAGATAGTCGTCAAGATTATGTGACAGTCAGCCGTCTTTTCACAGCCCAACACATCAATGAACGGCCATTCCGTAACGAATACTTTACGAATATCGGTAAATTTTCCTACGGTCCCCTTGCGCAGGCCGCTGGAATCTCACCCCAATCGGGTTATCAATACGTACATCGCAGGACATAACAAGAACGAATGCCTAGCAGGAGAGCCGTATGAAGCAGACGCACTACGTGGCCCGCGAGCCCGATGCGCAAGGTTTTATCCACTACCCGCCGGAAGAACACGCGGTGTGGAACACCCTGATCACACGCCAGTTGAAGGTGATCGAGGGCCGGGCCTGCCAGGAATACCTGGACGGCATCGACAAGCTCGGCCTGCCCCTGGACCGCATCCCGCAACTGAGCGAAATCAACACGGTGCTGGCCGAGACCACCGGCTGGCAAGTCGCCCGCGTGCCGGCGCTGATCCCCTTCCAGACGTTCTTTGAGTTACTCGCCAACAAGCAGTTTCCGGTGGCGACTTTTATTCGCACCCGCGAAGAACTGGACTACCTGCAAGAGCCGGATATTTTCCACGAGATCTTCGGCCACTGCCCGCTGCTGACCAATCCCTGGTTCGCCGAATTCACCCACACCTACGGCAAGCTCGGCCTCGCGGCCACCAAAGAGCAGCGCGTGTACCTGGCGCGCCTGTACTGGATGACCATCGAGTTTGGCCTGGTGGATACGCCCGCAGGCCGGCGCATCTACGGTGGCGGTATTTTGTCGTCGCCCAAGGAAACGGTGTACAGCCTGTCGTCCGAACCCGAGCACCAGGCCTTCGACCCGCTGGAGGCGATGCGTACACCGTATCGCATCGACATCCTGCAACCGCTATATTTTGTCTTGCCCGAGCTCAAGCGCCTGTTCGATGTCGCCCAGGAAGACATCATGGGCATGGTCGAGCGCGGCATGCAGTTGGGTCTGCACGCACCGAAGTTCCCACCCAAACCCAAAGCGGCGTGAACCGTAGGTTTTGATACCAGGTGAATCTGTTCCCTGGCTCCGCGTTGCTTTAGGGTGACGCCACTGACGACCGTTTTCCAGACACTCGAATTCAGGACACCCCACATGACCACCTTGAACCAAGCCCACTGCGAAGCCTGCCGCGCCGATGCCCCGCAAGTCAGCGATGAAGAACTGCCGGTGCTGCTCAAGCAGATCCCCGACTGGAACATCGAAGTCCGCGATGGCGTCATGCAACTGGAAAAGGTTTTCCTGTTCAAGAACTTCAAGTTCGCCCTGGCCTTTACCAACGCCATGGGCGCCATTTCCGAAGCCGAAGGTCACCACCCTGGCCTGCTCACCGAGTGGGGCAAGGTCACGGTGACCTGGTGGAGCCACTCCATCAAAGGCCTGCACCGCAACGACTTCATCATGGCCGCGCGCACCGACGAAGTGGCCAAGGATGCCGAGGGCCGCAAATAATGCACTTCGATGCGATTGGCCGCGTGCCCGGCGACCCGATCCTCGGGCTGATGGACCTGTATGCCCAGGATGCCAACCCGAACAAGTTCGACCTCGGCGTGGGCGTGTACAAGGACGACCAGGGGCTGACACCGATCCTCCCTTCCGTGAAACTCGCCGAGCAGCGCCTGGTGGAGCAGCAAACCACCAAGACCTACATTGGCGGCCACGGCGACGCTGCGTTCGGCAGATTGATCAGCGAACTGGTGCTCGGCGCCGAGTCCACGCTGCTGCGCGCACACTGTGCCGGTGCGACCCAGACTCCAGGCGGCACCGGCGCCCTGCGCCTGAGCGCCGACTTTATCGCCCACAGCCTGCCCGGCCGCGGCGTATGGCTGAGCAACCCGACCTGGCCGATCCACGAAAGCATCTTCGCCAAGGCCGGGATCAAGGTCAGTCACTACCCTTACGTCGGCGCGGACAATCACCTGGATGTGAGCGCGATGCTGGCGACCTTATCCACGGTGCCCGAGGGCGACGTGGTGCTGCTGCACGCCTGCTGCCATAACCCGACCGGTTTCGACCTGTCCCAGGCTGACTGGCGCCAGGTCCTGCAGATCGTGCGCGAACGCCACCTGCTGCCGCTGATCGACTTCGCCTACCAGGGCTTTGGCGACGGCCTGGAGCAGGATGCCTGGGCGGTTCGCCTGTTCGCGAGCGAGCTGCCGGAAGTGTTGATCACCAGCTCCTGCTCGAAGAACTTCGGCCTGTATAGCGACCGTGTCGGCGCGCTGATCGTGTGTGCGGCGGATGCCGAAAAGCTGACGGATGTGCGCAGCCAGTTGGCGAATATCGCGCGCAACCTGTGGTCGACTCCGCCGGATCACGGCGCGGCAGTCGTCGCGACGATCCTCGGCGATGCCAAGCTGAAGGCACAGTGGAGCGACGAAGTAGAAGCCATGCGCTCGCGCATCGCACAGTTACGCGCCGGGCTGGTGGAGGCGCTCGCGCCACACGGGCTGGCCGAACGCTTTGCACATATCGGCGCACAACGTGGGATGTTTTCCTATACCGGCTTGAGCGCCGAACAGGTCAAGCAACTGCGCGAGAAACACAGCGTGTATATGGTCAGTTCGGGGCGAGCCAACGTCGCGGGGATCGATGCGACGCGATTGACGCTGCTGGCGCAAGCCATTGCAGACGTTTCGCACACTTAACCGAAGAAATGCAAAGCCCAATGTGGGAGGGGGCTTGCTCCCGATAGCAATGGATCAGTCGCCAAATACAGTGACTGACACTGCGCGATCGCGAGCAAGCCCGCTCCCACTTGTTGGGCCGAGCCAGGCCTTAACCCGCGACCATCTCCGATTTCAGCTGCGCCTCTTTAGCCTGCGCATCCGCCAACCGATACAACTCGATATGCCCGTCCCAGTGCTCGATCAACGCCGAGCACGACTCCACCCAATCCCCGCAGTTGAGGTAATCCACCTCGCCCACCTTGCGAATCTCCGCATGGTGAATATGCCCGCACACCACCCCATGCAATTCGCGCCGGGTCACTTCATGGGCGATGGCTTCTTCGAAATCGCTGATAAAGCTCACCGCCGTCTTCACCTTGTGCTTCAGATACGCCGACAGCGACCAGTAACCGTAGCCATACCGCGCACGCCAGTGATTCAACCAACGGTTCAACGTCAGGGTGAACTCGTAGGCCGAGTCGCCGAGGAACGCCAGCCAGCGGTGATAGCGCGTGATCACATCGAACTGGTCGCCGTGGATCACCAGGAGATGGCGGCCATCGGCGGTGACATGGATGGCTTCGTCCACCAACTGGATGTTGCCCAGGATCAGCTTGGAGTAGCGACGCAGGAACTCGTCGTGATTGCCGGTGACATAGATCACCTCGGTACCGCGCTTGGCCATGGTCAACAGGCGGCGGATCACGTTGGTATGGGCCTGGGGCCAATACATGCCGCCGCGCAGTTTCCAGCCGTCGATGATATCGCCCACCAGGTACACCTTGTCGGCGTGGTAGCCCTTGAGAAATTGCGCCAAGTGTTCGGCCTGGCAATCCCGAGTGCCCAGATGTACATCGGAAATCCACAGGGTACGAACCCGTTGCTTGCGGCTGGGTGTAGCGAATTCGGCACGGGTCATGGGCATCCCTCGACGGTGTTTTCGCGAGCTTGCGCCCTGGCGATTAATAGCCCATGACAGCTGTGCGTCAGTCTGATGACAGCGCCCGCCGACGGCGAAGCGTTGTAGACTGGCAACCTGCTGCCCAGGAGAGCGCGATGAGAGCGTCCCTCACGCTACGCCACTACATCGAAGCACCCATTGCCCACAGCCATGACCATGCGCAGTTGGTCTTCGGCCTGTCCGGGCACCTGGACCTTGAAGTGGAGGGGCGCGGCAGCCAGGTCCGCGAGAGCAGCGTGATGGTGTTGCCCTTCTCGGCCCACCACACCTGCGGCAGTCGCGATGGCAGCCGATGCCTGGTGCTGGACGTGCCCACCGAACACTGGGTGCTGCAATCGTTGGGCGAGCATGCCGATGCCAGCCGCCGCCTGCTCGACCAACCGGCGCGTCTGGCCCTGGATTCGCGGCAAAGCCAGTTGGTGCAATGGCTGGCGCACAGCCCGGTGGACGACCCGCTGATCGTCCAGCAAGGCGCGGTACTGCTGCTGGCCAGCCTCAATCATCCGCTGCCCCCCAGCGTGCCGGGCCGCCGCCTGCCCTATGCCGCGTTCAATGCACATATCGAACGGCACGCCGCCCATCCTCTGCAAGTCGCGGACCTGGCACGCCTCGCCGACCTGTCGGTAGCGCGCCTGCATGCCCGTTTCATCGCCGAGTGCGGGCAGACGCCCATGGACTTCATCCGCAGTCGCCGCCTGCATAAGGCCTTGGGCCTGTTAAGGGAAACGCCGTTGCCCATCGGCGAAATTGCCGAGCGCGTCGGCTATGCCTCGCAAAGCGCGTTTGCGGCAGCGATGCTGCGCGAATTCGGCGCCGCGCCCAGCGCGCTGCGGCGCACCACAAAATAGCGAGTCCTGCGCTAAAAATCGCCAGTCGGGCGACAGACACTCACGCCCCCAACCTCTAGACTGCGCGCCTGTCACCCCGTTGGTTCAAGGATCCCAATGACTCCCCGCTCAGCCCTCGGCGCCCTGCATATCGGCGCATTGATGTTTGGCCTCACCGGCGTATTCGGCAAACTGGCGGCCGCCTCGCCGACCATCATCGTGTTCGGCCGTGCCGCGTTTGCGGTGATTGCCCTGGCGATCTTTGCGCGGTTCGCCAGCAATGCGCCGTGGAAACAGCTGCAGATGCGCGACTGGCGCCGACTGATGATCAGCGGTGTATTGCTGGCGGCGCACTGGGTAACGTTCTTCATCGCGGTCAAAGTCGCCGGCGTGGCCGTCGCCACCCTGGGGTTTACCGCGTTCCCGGCGTTTACCGTGATCCTCGAAGGCTTGATCTTCCGCGAGCGCATCCGCGCCAACGAAGTGCTGCTGGTGGCCCTGGTCACGGTGGGCCTGGTGCTGGTGACACCGGACTTCAACCTCGCCAGCCAAGCCACGGGCGGCCTGCTCTGGGGCATCGCCTCGGGGTTGCTGTTCTCCCTGCTGTCACTGAATAACCGCGCCAGCTCCGGGCGGGTTCCAGCGGTACAGGCGGCGCTGTGCCAGAACGTGGTGGTCGCGCTGTGCCTGCTGCCCGTGGCGGCGCCGGGGCTGGCGGATGTGCGCGCGCTCGACTGGCTGTGGATCGGCCTGCTCGGTGTGTTCTGTACCGGCCTGGCCCACAGCCTGTTTGTCGCCAGCCTCGCGGTGATCAAGGCCCGCACCGCCTCGGTGGTGTTCGCCATGGAACCGGTCTACGGCATCACCGTCGCCTGGCTGCTGTTTGCCGAAACCCCGACCTTGCGCATGCTGCTGGGCGGCGCGCTGATCATCGTCGCCATCGTGCTTTCCGGCCTGCTGGGCAGCGCCAGCCAGGCCAAACAGCCGGCTGCAACGGCCTGATCTATACTCTGCCCATCCGCAACAGTGTGTCGTCGTCGACGGATAAAGACTTCTCGACGACAGCCAGGGTGTTTAACGGTGCTGCAAGCGAGTGGTCACGCCATTAACGCTATGCAGGAGTTGCATCATGGAAACACTTATCAGCTTGCTGGTTCAGATCATCAGCGGTGCCGTCGGCGGTAATCTGGCGGGGATGACCAAGCAGAGCCTGGGCACCGGGCTCAATACCTTCCTCGGCGGTGTCGGCGGCCTGGTGCTGGGCCAGCTCGTCTCGGCGCTGACGGGCACATCCGGCGGCGAAGCCATGGATGTGGCGACGGTCGGCAGCAACATCGTCGGCGGTGGCGTCGGCGGCCTGGTGCTGACGTGGGTCGTCGGTTTCATCAAGAGCAAGATGGCCGCCAAGTAGGGGCGCATCGCCCGGTCACCGCCCCTGTGCGGCGGTGACCTTCACGCCTTGCGATCGTTGTGCCCCAGGTCGCGCTGCGGGTCGATCTGGTCGCGCACGCGCTGCTTGAGCACCTTGGCCTCCGGAAAGCCGCCATCGGCCTTGCGCTCCCAGATCTGCACACCGTCGCAGGTGATGCGAAAAGCGCCGCCGGTAGCCGGTTCCAGCGCCACTTTGCCCAGGTCGTCGGCAAAGGTACTCAACAGTTCCTGGGCCAACCATGCGGCGCGCAACAGCCACTGGCACTGGGTGCAATAGGTGATGACGATCTCGGGTTTATTCGGCGACATAATTTGACAGGTTCCTGGCGTAACGGGCTGGGAGGGTCGGGTGGCTATAATACCGGCCTTTATCGTCCAGCCCCGAGATTCATGATGCGCCGCCTGTTGTCCTGCCTGTTGCTGTGCCTGCTGCCCCTTCTTGCCGAGGCGGTTGAAACCCCACGCCCGAAAATCGGCCTGGTGCTGTCCGGCGGCGCCGCGCGCGGGCTGGCCCACATCGGCGTGCTCAAGGCCCTGGAGGAACAAGGGATTCATATCGATGCAATTGCCGGCACCAGCATGGGCGCGGTGATCGGCGGGTTGTACGCGTCGGGCTACAAGATTGATGAGCTGGAAAAGCTCGCACTGGGTATCGATTGGCAGCAGGCACTCTCCGATGCGCCACCCCGGGAGGACGTGCCGTTTCGCCGCAAGCAGGACGACCGGGACTTCCTGGTCAAGCAGAAACTCAGTTTCCGCGACGATGGCAGCCTCGGCCTGCCGCTGGGCGTCATCCAGGGCCAGAACCTCGCGCTGCTGCTGGAAAGCATGTTTGCCCACAGCAGCAACACGCGAAATTTCGACAAGCTGCCGATCCCCTTTCGCGCCGTCGCAACCGATATCACCACCGGCGAAAAAGTGGTGTTCAGCAAAGGCCATCTGCCCCAGGTGATCCGCGCCAGCATGTCGATCCCGGCCGTGTTCGCGCCAGTGGAACTCGACGGCCGACTGCTGGTGGACGGCGGCATGACCGATAACATCCCGCTGGACGTGGCGCGGGAGATGGGCGTCGACATCGCCATCGTGGTGGACATCGGCACGCCGCTGCGCTCGCGCAAGCAACTGGCCACGGTGGTGGACGTGCTCAACCAGTCCATCACCCTGATGACCCGGCGCAATTCCGAAGAACAACTCAAGGCCCTGCACCCCAAGGATGTGCTGATCCAGCCGCCTCTGGCCGCCTACGGCGTCACCGACTTCGGCCGCGCCAAGGACATGATCGACGCCGGCTACCGCGCCACCCGCGCCCTCGATGTGCGCCTGGCCCACCTGCGTCCCGCCGAGCCGATCGACCCGGAACTGGTGGCCGCGCGCGCGCCGGGCGAACGGACTCCGATCATCACTGCGATCAGCGTGGAGAACGACTCGAAAGTCAGCGACGACGTGATCCGCTATTACATCCACCAAGCCCTCGGCGAGCCGCTGAACCTGAGCCGCCTGCAAGTGGACATGGGCACCTTGTATGGCCTGGATTACTTTGAACAGGTGCAATACCGCGTGGTGAAAAAAGGCCACGACAACACCCTGGTGATCAGCGCACGCGGCAAACGCAGCGGCACCGACTACCTGCGCCTGGGCCTGAACCTGTCGGACGACATGCGTGGCGACAGCGCCTTCAACCTCGGCGCCAGCTACCGCATGAATGGCATCAACCGCCTCGGCGCGGAATGGCTGACGCGGGTGCAGATCGGCGATCGGCAAGAGCTGTACAGCGAGTTCTACCAACCGATGGACACCGGCTCGCGCTATTTCGTCGCCCCTTACCTCAAGGCCCAGGCGCAGAATGTCGAACTGATTCTGGACAACGACCCCATCTCCGAATACCGCCTGGAACGCTACGGTTTCGGCCTGAACGTCGGGCGCCAGATCGGCAACAGTGGCGAGCTGCGTTTCGGCGTCGGCGAAGCCTGGGGCAAGGCGGATGTACGCATCGGCGACCGCGACCTGCCAAGCGTGAGCTTCAGCGAAGGCTTCTACGAACTGAAGTACTCCTTCGACTCCCTGGACAACGTGTACTTCCCCCACACCGGCGAAGACATCGGCCTGGCTTGGCGCGAATTCGAACCGGGGCTGGGGTCCGATCAACGCTACCGGCAATGGGAATTCAAGCTGGACAAGGCCATGAGCCACGGCCCGGACACACTCGTACTGGGCGGCCGCTACGGACGCACCATGGACAATACGGACGTGGTGATATCCAGCTTCCTACTGGGCGGCGCACGGCAGCTGTCGGGCTTCCGCCAGGACGCGATCTCGGGGCAGAACGTCAGCTTGATGCGCGCCGTGTACTACCGCCGCCTGACGCCGCGCTCATACTTGCCGTTGGATTTCCCGCTGTACCTGGGCGCGTCGCTGGAACGCGGAAGAGCGTGGAACAACGACAATGAGTTCGACAGCGGTTATATCAACGCCGCGAGTATTTTCCTGGGCTTCGACACACCGTTGGGGCCGCTGAATTTCAGCTACGGGTTCAACGATGACAATCAGCAGGCGGTGTACCTGAACCTCGGCCAGACCTTCTGAAACGCTGACCGTAAAAACCAAGATGGGAGCTGGCTGGCTTGCGATGGCGGTATTTCAGTCGCCAGATCAATTGACTGAATGTCCGTTATCGCAGGCAAGCCAACTCCCACCTATTCGATCTCTGTTGCGCCTGACGTCAGGACTTTTCCAGATTCGCCAGAATGTGCCCGTGCACGCGCATGCACACCCGCAGGTCCTCTTCATTCACGCCCACGAACAACTCATGGCGTAATGCAGTGGCGATGGTTTCAATCTGCTCGATCAACGGTCGGGCGCTGTCACACAGCAGGATGCGCTTGGCGCGCCGGTCTTCCACCACCGCCTGGCGCTGCACCAGCCCTTGGCTTTCCAGGCTGTCGAGCAAGCGTGCCAGTGTCGGCCCTTCGACGCCGACACTTTGTGCCAACTCACGCTGCGTCGGCGCTTCTTCGAAACGCGCCAAGTGCAGCAGCACCAGCCAGCGTGCCTGAGACAAGCCCAGCCCCGCCAAACGGCGATCCAGTTCGGCGCGCCAACCTCGGGACATTTGCGCCAACTGCATGCCAAAACGGTGTTGATCGGTTAACGGCATAAAAAACTCATGGTTTAGACTGAAAACAAAGTATGACTAATTATTAGTCAGCTAAGCATGAGCCATGTCAGTAGGCAAGCGCTCGTCTGTACTGATTCGTTTCATCGTCGCAATTGGCACACTAAATTTCGAACTCAGACTGCAACGCGGCACGCACACAGTACAAAACACCCTCGGGAACCCGCCCCGTGAACAGCGGTGCAATCTCCGCAACTGGTGGCAGTTCGCCTTCACCGTCCAGGAAGGCATCCTGGATTTCACCGAGCAAATCTTCTGGCAAATCAAGGGCCTGCTCTAACGACAACTGTTGCTTACCGATGGATTCGGCCAGCAGCGTGTAGACGTTTTTTTCCGAGCATTGCAACTGGCCAGCGATCTGGATCGGGGTCATGCCGGCCCGCGCCAGGCTGATCAATTCGTGGCGAATATCGGCAATTTCCTTCGGCGCTTCGGCCTGGCCGCCGAGCACTTCGAGGAAGGCCTGGCCATAACGTTCCAGCTTGCGTGCGCCCACGCCACTGACCCGGCCCATTTCGGCCAGGGTGGTCGGCTGCTCGCGCAACATCTCCAGCAAGGTCGAGTCGGGGAAAATAACGTAAGGCGGCACGCTGTGTTCCTGCGCCAGTTTGCGCCGCAGGGCGCGCAAGGCTTCCCACTGTTCACGCTCCTCGAAGCGCACCAGTTGGCTGGCCTGGCTGGTACTGCTCTTGGCGGTGGTCTGCGGCTTGAGGTCGCGGCGCAGTTCCAGGCTCACTTCCCCCTTGAGCAACGGCCGGCAACTGTCGTTCAGGCGCAGGCCGCCGTAGCCTTCGATGTCGATGTCCACCAGGCCGCGCGCGACCATCTGGCGGAACAGCGATCGCCATTCGCCTTCGGCACGGGCCTTGCCGACGCCGTAGACCGAGAGTTTCTCGTGGCCGAAGCTGCGCACCTTCTCGTTGTCCTTGCCCAGCAACACATCCACCAGATGGCCGACGCCATAACGCTGGCCGGTGCGGTAGATGGCAGACAAACCCTGGCGCGCCGGTTCAGTGGCATCCCAGGTTTGCACGCCGTCGACACAGTTGTCGCAATGGCCGCAGGGTTCGGGCATGTCTTCGTCGAAATACGCCAGCAAGGTCTGGCGGCGGCAACGCGTCTCTTCGCAGAGTGACAGCATGGCGTCGAGCTTGTGCTGTTCCAGGCGTTTGTGGCGCTCGTCACCTTCGGAGTTCTGCAGCATTTGCTTGAGCATCACCACGTCTTGCAGGCCGTAGACCATCCACGCATCGGCCGGCAGGCCATCACGCCCGGCGCGCCCGGTTTCCTGGTAATACGCCTCGAGGGACTTGGGTAGATCCATATGGGCCACGAAGCGCACGTTGGACTTGTCGATGCCCATGCCGAACGCGATGGTTGCCACCATGATCAGGCCTTCCTCGTTGAGGAAGCGCTTCTGATGATAGGCACGCAAGTCGTTGGGCAAGCCTGCATGGTAGGGCAGCGCCGGATAACCCTGCTCGCACAGGAAGGCGGCCACTTCGTCGACCTTCTTGCGCGACAGGCAATAGACGATGCCCGCATCGCTGCGCCGCTCGGACAGGAACGCCAGCAACTGCTTGCGCGGCTGCTCCTTGGGCACGATGCGATAGAAAATATTCGGCCGGTCAAAGCTCGACAGGAAGCGCTCGGCGTTCTGCAAATGCAGACGCTCGACGATTTCTTCGCGAGTGCGCTTGTCGGCGGTGGCGGTCAGGGCGATACGCGGGACGTCGGGGAACAGTTCCGCCAACTGCCCCAACTGCAAATATTCGCGACGGAAATCATGCCCCCATTGCGATACGCAGTGCGCTTCATCGATGGCGAACAGGGCGATTTCCAGGCTCTGCAAGAAGGCCAGCATGCGCGGCTGCACCAGGCGCTCGGGGGCCAGGTAAAGCATTTTCACTTCGCCGCGCTTGATACGCGCGGCCAGGTCGCGCTGCTGTTCGGCGCTGAGCGTGGAGTTCAATGCGGCGGCAGCAACGCCGAGTTCCTCAAGGGTCGCCACCTGATCGTCCATCAGCGCGATCAACGGCGACACCACCACGGCAAGGCCGTTACGCAGCAACGCCGGCACCTGGAAACACAACGACTTGCCACCGCCGGTCGGCATCAGGACGAGGGCATCACCGCCATTGGCCACGCGCTCAATGATCGCACCCTGGCGGCCACGAAAACTGTCGTAGCCGAAGATGTCCTTGAGGACGCGTTGAGCCTGCTCGAGCATGTAAAACTCCAAATATCGCCGAAATCCCTCCATACAGGCTGGCCGAAAAAGCGCGTATCTACGGAAAATAATCCGTAAGCGAAGTTTTCTCGGGTTGGCGCTGGCCTGCAGGGGGCATCACAAAACGCGGCAGTATACCCGAGCGTCGGCCGGCAAAGGGCGCGGCTGACGAACAGCGGCCGCTATCTAAAACCGGCCAAATATGCAGTGTGGCTGGCCTGGGCGCTCAAGAAAGCCTAGAATTCAGCATCGTTTATTCCCAAGGTAGTCCTTCAATGTCCTTCGCTGAGCAACTAACCCGCCTGCAAGCCTTCCTCGACGCCGATGAGCTGCATGACGAGGCGCTGGACTACGTGGCCGCCCACGGCTACCTGACCGCCCTGTCGATTTCTTCCGACATCGTGCCGGACCGTGAGTGGATCGACGCCTTGTTCGCCGAAGAGCCTCATTACGCTGACGCCGCCCAGCGCGAAGAGATCGAAGCCACCCTGCTCGCCCTCAAGGCCCACATCGGTCGCCAACTGGCCTCCGACGAGGAATTCGAGCTGCCGTGCGACCTCGACCTGGGCGAAGAGCCGGACGACTCCGACCTGCGCGGCTGGTGCATCGGCTTCATGGAAGGCGTGTTCCTGCGCGAAGCCGCCTGGTTCGAAACCGCCGAAGAAGAAGTCAGCGAAATGCTGCTGCCGATCATGGTCGGTTCGGGCCTGTTCGACGACCAGCCGGAGTTCTCCGACATCGCCGCCGACGCCAATCTGATGGACGACATGATCGTACAGATCCCGGAAGCCCTGACCGCCCTGTACCTGCTGTGCAACGCCCCCGACGAAAAACCGGCGCTCCTCAAGCCACGTCACCACTGAGTCGCACGCCCGTGATCGCCATGGGCAAGCGCTCGCCGCTCCTGCGTTACGCACTGCTGGCCATCGGCTGGCTGAGCGTAGCGCTGGGGGTGATCGGCATCTTCCTGCCGGTATTGCCCACCACCCCCTTCCTGCTTCTTGCCGCCGCCTGCTTCGCGCGCAGCTCCCCGCGTTTCTACGCCTGGCTGGTGGAACACCCGCGCCTGGGCCCATGGATTCGCGACTACCTGGACGGCAATGGCATCCCGCTCAAGGGTAAGGTCTACGCTATCGGCCTGATGTGGCTGAGTATCGGTTTTTCCTGCTACCTGGTGCCTCTGCCGTGGGCCCGCGGCTTCATGCTGACCAGCGCGGTGCTGGTGACGATCTACATCCTGCGCCAGAAAACCCTGCCGCCGCGCTGAGCCTCTTTAACACCGTGCCCTGCGACATTAGTGCTCACAAGACCTTGGTCGACACTGACTAATCCCCAGGCATCATGCGAGACTGTCCAACCGGGCCCGAAATGCCTGGGCGTGTTTCTGTCCGGAGTTACCATGACGCTGTCCAGCGGGCTGATCGCCGCCGTTGCCTTGGCCTATATGGCCATTATGTTTTCCATCGCCTTTTACGGTGACCGCCGCCATGCGCCGTTGCCGCCGCGCATGCGTGCCTGGGTGTACAGCCTGTCGCTGGCCGTTTATTGCACCAGTTGGACCTTCTTCGGCGCCGTAGGCCAGGCGGCCGAACAACTGTGGGCGTTTATACCTATCTACCTGGGACCGGTGCTGTTACTGGTATTCGCCCCCTGGGTCCTGCAAAAGATGATTCTGATCAGCAAGCAGGAAAACATCACCTCCATCGCTGACTTTATCGCCGCACGCTACGGCAAATCCCAGTCGTTGGCGGTGGTGGTCGCGCTGATCTGCATGGTCGGCGTGTTGCCTTACATCGCCCTGCAACTGAAGGGCATCGTACTCGGGGTGAACCTGCTGATCGGTGCCGGCGCGGATGCCACCGGCACCCGCGCCCAGGACACGGCGCTGATCGTATCGCTGGTGCTGGCGCTGTTCACCATTGTCTTCGGTACGCGCAACCTCGACGCCACCGAACACCACCGCGGCATGGTGCTGGCGATTGCCTTCGAGTCGCTGGTCAAGCTGTTCGCGTTTCTCGCGGTCGGCGTGTTTGTGACCTACGGCCTCTACGACGGTTTCGACGACTTGTTCAGCCAGGCGATGCTGGCACCACGCCTGGAGGAATACTGGAACGAAACCGTCAACTGGCCCACGATGGTGGTACAGACCGGCGTCGCGATGATGGCGATCATCTGCCTGCCCCGGCAGTTTCACGTCACCGTCGTGGAAAACATCGACCCCCAGGATTTGCGCCTGGCCAAATGGGTTTTCCCTGCGTACTTGATCCTCGCCGCGCTGTTTGTCGTACCGATCGCCCTCGGCGGCAAAATGCTCTTGCCCGGCTCGGTGCTACCCGATTCCTACGTGATCAGCCTGCCCTTGGCCGAAGCCCATCCAGTCCTCGCCCTGCTGGCGTTCATTGGCGGCGCGTCGGCCGCCACCGGCATGGTGATTGTGGCGAGCATCGCGTTGTCGACCATGGTGTCCAACGACATGCTGCTGCCTTGGCTGTTGCGCCGCTCCAGCGCAGAACGGCCGTTTGAAGTGTTCCGCCACTGGATGCTCTCGGTACGCCGCGTCAGCATTGTGCTCATCCTGCTGCTGGCGTATGTCAGCTACCGATTGCTCGGCTCCAGCGCGAGCCTGGCGACGATCGGCCAGATTGCCTTCGCCGCGGTGACCCAACTGGCACCTGCCATGCTCGGCGCGCTGTATTGGAAACAGGCGAATCGACGCGGCGTGTTTGCCGGCTTGGCGGCAGGCACGTTCCTGTGGTTCTACACCTTGGTCCTACCGGTTACCGCGAAAAGCCTGGGCTGGTCGCTCAGCCTTTTCCCCGGCCTGACCTGGTTGCATTCCCACCCGCTCGGCTTGCCCCTCACGTCGCTGACCCTGGGCACCGTGTTCTCCCTGGCGGGCAACTTCACACTGTTCGTCTGGGTCTCGATGCTTTCGCGTACCCGGGTGTCCGAACACTGGCAGGCCGGGCGCTTCATCGGCCAGGAAACCAGCCAACGCGCCAGCACTCGCTCCATGTTGTCGGTCCAGATCAGCGACCTGCTGAGCCTGGCCGCGCGCTTTGTCGGCGAAGAACGCGCGCAGCAGAGCTTTATCCGCTTCGCCTATCGCCAGGGCAAAGGCTTCAACCCCAACCAGAATGCCGATAACGATTGGATCGCGCATACCGAACGCCTGCTGGCGGGTGTACTCGGCGCCTCTTCGACTCGCGCAGTCGTAAAGGCCGCGATTGAAGGTCGGGACATGCTGCTGGAGGACGTAGTACGGATCGCCGACGAAGCCTCCGAAGTGCTGCAATTCAATCGGGCCCTGCTGCAAGGCGCCATCGAAAACATCACCCAGGGCATCAGCGTGGTGGATCAGTCCCTCAAGCTGGTGGCGTGGAACCGCCGTTACCTGGAGCTGTTCAACTACCCCGAGGGATTGATCAGCGTCGGCCGGCCGATTGCCGACATCATTCGCTATAACGCCGAGCGCGGCTTGTGCGGACCGGGTGAGGCCGAAGTGCATGTGGCGCGACGCCTGCACTGGATGCGCCAAGGCCGCGCGCACACCTCCGAACGCCTGTTCCCGAATGGACGGGTGATTGAACTGATCGGCAACCCGATGCCCGGCGGCGGTTTCGTCATGAGCTTCACCGACATCACCGCGTTCCGCGAGGCCGAACACGCACTGACCGAGGCGAACGAGGGCTTGGAACGACGGGTCACCGAGCGGACACACGAGCTGTCGCAGCTCAACGTGGCGCTCACCGATGCCAAGGGCGTGGCCGAGTCCGCGAACCAATCGAAGACGCGCTTTCTCGCAGCGGTCAGCCATGACCTGATGCAACCGCTGAACGCTGCACGCCTGTTCTCCGCCGCCCTCTCCCACCAGAACGACGGCCTGTCGAACGAAGCCCGGCAACTGGTGCAACACCTCGACAGCTCGCTACGTTCCGCCGAAGACCTGATCAGCGACCTGCTGGACATCTCGCGCCTGGAAAACGGCAAGATCAATCCGCAACGCCAGCCGTTCGTGCTCAACGAACTGTTCGACACCCTCGGCGCCGAATTCAAGGCGCTCGCCCAGGAACAAGGCCTGCGCTTCCGCTTGCGCGGCAGTCATTTGCGCGTGGACAGTGACATCAAGTTGCTGCGCCGGATTTTGCAGAACTTTCTGACGAATGCTTTCCGCTATGCCGACGGCCCAGTGCTGCTGGGTGTACGCCGACACCAGGGCGAGTTGAGCCTGGAAGTCTGGGATCGCGGCCCCGGCATTCCGCAGGATAAACAGAAGGTGATTTTCGAGGAGTTCAAACGTCTGGACAGCCACCAGACTCGCGCCGAAAAGGGCCTCGGCCTGGGCCTGGCGATTGCCGATGGCCTGTGTCGCGTATTGGACCATCGCCTGAGCGTGCGCTCATGGCCGGGCAAGGGCAGCGTATTCAGCGTGCGCGTGCCGCTGGCTCGCAACCAGACCAGCACACCGGTCAAGACCGCGCAGGAAACCGGTCTGCCCCTGAGCGGCGCGCGGGTGCTGTGTGTGGATAACGAAGAAAGCATCCTGATAGGCATGCGCAGCCTGCTGACGCGCTGGGGCTGCGAAGTATGGACCGCCACCGACCAGGCACAATGCGCGGCGCTGCTGGCCGACGGCGTGCGCCCACAACTGGCGCTGGTGGATTACCACCTGGACCACGGCGAAACCGGCACGGAGTTGATGGGCTGGCTACGCACACAGTTGGCGGAGCCGATTCCCGGCGTGGTCATCAGCGCCGACGGTCGTCCGGAGATGGTGGCGCAAGTGCATGCGGCGGGGCTGGATTATCTGGCCAAACCGGTGAAGCCGGCGGCGTTGCGCGCCTTGCTCAGCCGGCATCTGCCCCTTTGATCAGCCACCTATTCGGGCAGGTGCGCCACCCCGTCGGAGTCGGTCATTGCCCGCTCCAGCAGGTCGGCGGGCAAGCTTTTGCTGGCGCGGGCGCCGAGCAACCTTAACTGTTCGGTGCGGCTGACCAGATTACCGCGACCATCTGTCAGCTTATTCCGCGCTGCGCTGTAAGCCTTATCCAATTGCTGCAGACGGTTACCCACTTCATCCAGGTCCTGGATAAACAGCACGAACTTGTCGTACAGCCAGCCGGCGCGCTCCGCGATTTCCCGGGCGTTCTGGCTCTGGCGTTCCTGCTTCCACAGGCTGTCGATGACCCGCAGGGTGGCGAGCAAGGTGGTGGGGCTGACGATGACGATATGACGGTCGAAGGCTTCCTGGAACAGGTTGGGCTCAGCCTGCAAGGCCGCCGAAAAAGCGGCTTCAATCGGCACGAACAGCAACACGAAATCCAGGCTGTGCAAGCCCTCCAGGCGTTTGTAGTCTTTACCGGCCAAGCCTTTGACGTGATTGCGCAGAGACAGCACATGCTGTTTGAGCGCCGCCTGGCCGATCACCTCGTCGTCCGCCGCCACGTACTGCTGATAGGCCGTCAGGCTGACCTTGGAGTCCACCACCACCTGTTTGTCACCGGGCAACATGATCAGCACGTCCGGCTGGAAGCGCTCACCGTCCGGACCTTTCAGGCTGACCTGGGTCTGGTACTCGCGGCCCTTCTCCAGGCCGGCGTGTTCCAGCACGCGCTCAAGGATCAGTTCACCCCAGTTGCCCTGGGTTTTCTGGCCTTTCAGCGCACGGGTCAAATTCGTGGCTTCGTCCGACAGACGCAGGTTCAGTTGCTGCAGGCGTTCAAGCTCCTTGCCCAGGGAAAAGCGTTCGCGGGCTTCATTCTGATAGCTTTCTTCGACACGCTTTTCGAAGGACTGGATGCGTTCTTTCAAGGGATCGAGCAACTGTCCGAGGCGCTCCTGACTGGTTTCGGCGAAGCGCTGTTCGCGCTCGTCGAAAATCTTCCCGGCCAGCTCGGCGAACTGCGCCCGCAATTCGTCCCGCGAGCCCTGCAGGTCGGCGAGGCGTTGCTGATGGCTGTCCTGTTGCTCGCGCAGCTCCGCACGCAAGGCCGCCGACAACGCGTCAAGGCGACGCAGTTCGGCTTCCTTGGCGCTGCG
This sequence comes from Pseudomonas sp. 7-41, assembly GCF_021233075.1. Taxonomy (NCBI): domain Bacteria; kingdom Pseudomonadati; phylum Pseudomonadota; class Gammaproteobacteria; order Pseudomonadales; family Pseudomonadaceae; genus Pseudomonas; species Pseudomonas sp. 7-41. The sequence continues at coordinate 5,031,948 of NZ_CP089551.1, forward strand.
GTCGAGGTTCCAGGCGTGGGCGGCGTCGCGGGCATTGTCGCGATCGATCTGCAGCAATTCGACTTCGCGGCGCACGGCGGCCAGGTCTGCCTGCTTGGCGGCGTTGGCCTGGCTGAGGTCGCTGATTTCGTCACGGCTGGCGTCCAGTTGGGCCGCCAACCCTTCCTGGGCCAGTTGCGCGGTGGTCAGGCGCTCTTCAAGCAATTCCCAGCCGGCCATGCGCGCGGCCAGACGGCGCTGAAGCTGCCAGCACACGGCCAATAACGGCACTGCCGCGCCAGCAAGTCCCAGGGCAATACTGGTCCAGTCAAAAGCCATAGCCATGTCTGCCATCACCGAAAAAGAGCAAGGTTAACCAAGCAAGGGGGTTGAGGACAGCTCAGTCTTCGACCTGGCCCAATTCACGCTGGGCGCGGCGGTCACCGGCACGGGCAGCCAGGCGCAGCAGGTCGTGGCCGATGCGGCGGTCGCGGGCATTGTCGCATTCGCGGCACATCAATTGGCCGAGCCGGCTTTGCGCTGCGACCACGCCATCACGGGCCGGCTGTTTGAGCAAGCGCCCGGCAAAATGTTTGATGTTGGTGCTGTGACCAAGACGCGGGCTGTCGAGCAACCACAAGGCCACTTTCAAGGAGAAACGTTTGGGTGGGGTAACAACCGGAGGGGTGTCGGTAACAGAAGATGATACTGAGCGAAACTTCATAAAGCACTGCGGGACAGAACGGAAGGCGCGCCACTCTACTCTTTTTTTCGTACAGGTAAAGCCGAAAAAACCCTGCACGCCCGTGCTAGAGCAAGCGCTCGGGACAATCCACAGAAGCTGTGGATAACTCAGTGGACAACCCACCTTTAACTCGCGCAAAGCCCCATGGAATGGGGGCCGCAGTCAAACTGACGATTTTTTCACCAATAAAAAAAAGCGATATTTTTCATTGACTTAAATTTTCATTACAGGCAAATGGGGCCCGATGGAAACACTTGACAGAACGGTGACACATACCGTGAACAATGTGTACAAGTCCCTTTGCTCCGGTTATATCGCCAAGGTTTTTTGATCCGACATGGCTTGAATATGTTACTGGCACGGCCAGGCAGGGACTTTTCAAATTCAATGCGGGTCGCCACACTGCCGCACCTACAACGCAACCATGTACGGGTCGATGAAAGGAATTCTGTTATTCACCGTGTTGCTGCTGGCCATTTGCGCGACCTCCCTGGGAATCAACGCCGCTCTGCCTTCGCCGGACGGCGCATTGTTTGCGATCGCGATCCTGCTCTCCGCCGCGTTCACCGCCGCCAGCCTGTGCATCGAGTTGGGCGAGGGCCGGATCAATGACATGGGCGATGTCATGAAAATGATCGAGACCGGCCAGTCCCTGCGCCTGACCCTGGCCGCGTATGCGCTGGGCTGCTCGCTGGCGGCAGCCGTCACGGTGCTGGTGTATCACGGGGTGCTGGAGGGCTGACTGAAGTTTTTTTACCGATACGCTTCCATTCCCCGCTTCGATCCGTTACTATCCGCGGCGTTAGTACCAAGCTGAAAGTCAATTCTGGTCGAACAACTCCCCTGAACAACACGGGATCGACCACCTTGATGGTTTCCAGGTATCACTTGCGACGACACAGCCTTTGAACAAGCAAAGGGTGTCGCGAAGTCTCAATACTCTGACCGAACCAACCTGCCAATTGATCAGGATCTTCACCCCGGGCCCAGAACCTTAGCCCCTGTTGTGTTGCCTGCCCTCCTAAGTACCTACCTGCCAGCCCAAGCGCGCCTAAACTATTAGCGCTTCAAACTGGCTGCTTTGTTCCAGTCGGGTTCTTCGTTCGATCAATAGTGATCGACGTCACTGGAACGTTTTAACGTTGCGCGGTTCTTAACCGTGTCATTTGTAGGAACACCCATAATATGTCCACTCAAATCCATACTCAGGACGCCATTCGCGCCCTCACCAACGCTTTTGCACCAATGAACTGCCTGATCATGGCCGCTCGCAAAGGCTGCTTCAGCTTCACCCTGGTCAACGAACACGGCATCGCTCGTCACAGCGAACGCCTGTACCCCGATCAATACTCCAGCGCAGAGCCGCTGCAGGCCGTGATCGAGCGTACCCGTCAGGCACTGATTGCCTGATCGACCGAAGTCGCTGAAACCCAAAAACCCTGTTTAACAAGCAGGGTTTTTTATTGCCCGGTATTCAGGTTTTGAATATTTGCACTCAGCACGAATAGATATAAACGTTATAACTGAATAAAGAAGATGTTTTTAAAACAGTCCTTTACACCACGAATATGACACTACACTTCAACTCAAGCGGCATGATCCGCTTCCGACGGGCCTGAGATCCGATCCACCGCTGCCAAGCCCCCACCCGCTCAGGCTTCGTCGACCACTTTCACGGACAGAGGCGAGTATGGGTATCGCTGCCAGCGAATTGTGTCGTTATGTGATCAGGCCGACGCTTGTTTACCTCGGGCGCCACGACCAGACCGCTGAATCCCTGCTGCTGGGTATTGCCGCCAGCCAGTCGGAACTTGGCTCCGCCTTGCACGACCGTCGCGGCCACGGCCTCTACAGCATCTCCGACCAGCGTCACCGCGCCTTATGGGACACCTACCTGGCGCTGGACCCCGAACGCGCCAGCCTGGTACGCGGCTTGGCCAGCCAGCACGCCTTCCTTGGCGCGCCCCAGCTTGAGCTGACCGTCAACCTGCGTTATGCCACCGCCATCGCCTGGTTACTGGTGGAACAACAGCGCCCCGCCTTGCCCGAACCGGGTGACATATTGGCCATGGCGCGTATCTGGAAAGAAATATTTCACCCTCAAGGCCGTCTTCGCGATTTCACCCACGCCTGGAAAACCTGTGTTTCATCCATGAATCAGGTGACCTGCTGATCGGGCAATTTACAAAATCCGGTAAAATGCGGCGATTTTGGTAGGATTGTCCTACAAAACGGCTCTATCTCCTGTGTTACAGCCTATAGCGCGATGTGTAATTTGTTGATACTTTCCGCTGCGGTGATCACACGGAGTTCTAATAATGAAAAAAGTAATGCTCAAGACCACACTTAGCCTCGCCGTTGCCATGGCCTCTTCCCACGTCTTCGCAAGTGGCTTTGCCCTTAACGAACAAGACGTCGCCGGGATGGGTACGGGCTTCGCAGGACGCTCTTCTACCGCCGAAAACGCAAGCACTGTCTACGGTAACCCTGCTGGTATGGCTCGCCTGGAAGGCCAACAAATTACCGGTGGTTTCGCGGTGATCGATGCCTCCACCGATATCAAAGATGCCGGCGGCCGTTCCAGCGGGACCAACAAAGGCGACATGGTGCCTTTCACTGGCGTACCTTTCGGTTTCTACACCAACAAACTCAACGATCAATGGTCTATCGGCTTCGGTGTTTATGCACCGTTCGGCCTGAAAACCGACTACGAAAGTGGTTTCCAAGGTCGCGGGTTTGGTAGCAAGAGCGAAGTATCGGTCATCACCTTCCAACCGACTGTCAGCTACGCGTTCAATGATCGCGTGTCCATCGGTTTTGGTCCGACCATCAACCGTATCGACGGCACCCTGGAATCGCGGCCGAGCCTGGCTGGCCTGGGGATGCCAGGCGACAACAAAGTCAAAGTCAAAGGCGACGACACCGCCCTGGGCTTTAACGCCGGTATCCTGGTTCAAGCCACCGATACCACTCGCGTCGGCCTGACCTACCACTCGGCAGTGAAGTACAAACTCGAAGGCCACACCGACGTCACCAAAGCGTCCACGGTTCCATCGGGAGTGCTGGCCAATAACCGCTACGACGCCTCATTGAAAGTCGACACGCCTGAATCCTGGGACCTGTCGGTGACTCAAGACCTCAGCGACGCCTGGAAACTGTATGCGGGTGCGACCTGGACTCGTTGGAGTCGCTTGAAAGACATCACCATCAAAAACGAAGGTGTGACAGCGGCTAGCGGAGGCGCATTGGCACCTGCGCTTGTCGGCACTATCACTGAACCGCAGAACTGGCACGACACCTGGGCTTACGCCTTGGGTACCTCGTATCAGGTCACCAAGCAGGTGGTACTGCGTACCGGCCTGTCCTTCGACCAGTCGCCAACCAACAACACCGATCGTTCGCCGCGCATTCCTACCGGTGACCGGACCATCTTCAGTGTTGGTATGGGTTACGCAGTGACGGAAGACCTGACCGTTGACGTGGCTTACTCCTACCTCAAGGAAGAGCCGGTCAAAGTCAACAAATCCAACGCACTGGGTTCCTACAGCTCCAAATACGAAAACAGTGCCAACGGTTTCGGCCTGGGCGTGACTTACAAGTTCTGACCTGCTTGCGCATAAAAAGCCCCGCTCTCCGGTAAAGGAGGCGGGGCTTTTCAATGGGTAACGATCAGGGTTTCGACGCCAACGCTGCCTCTACCGCCTTGAGCAAGTCCGGACTGTCCGGCTTGGTCAGGCTGGAAAAATTGGCGATCACCTTGCCCTGGCGATCCACCACGTACTTGTAGAAATTCCACTTTGGCGCGCTGCTCTGCTGCGCCAGCACCTTGAACAGATGCACTGCGTCCGGCCCCTTGACCGCCTGCGGCTCGGTCATGGTGAAGGTGACGCCATAATTCACGTAGCAGACCTTGGCGGTTTCCTCGCCGGTCTTGGCTTCCTGCTTGAAGTCATCGGACGGCACACCAATCACTTCCAGCCCCTGGTCCTTATAGCGCTGGTACAGAGCCTCAAGGCCTTTGAATTGCGGCGCAAAGCCGCAGAAACTGGCGGTATTGACGATCACCAAAGGCTTGCCGGCAAAGCGTTGGCACAGGTCGATGGATTCCTTGGCGCGCAACTTGGGCAACTGCCCCTCCAGCAACGGCGGGCAACTGGCGGCCATCGCCGCACCGCTAAAAGCAGCCATCAGGACGGGTACTGCAAGCCAGCGCATCTGCATGTCGTGTGTCCTTCAAAATAGTCAGACCACGAACTTAACAGATCGACATACCCAGTTGCATCAACGCCAGCCCACCGCGCTGCCAGCCCCACCATGCCAGAAGCAGCAGCAGCGTTGCCGCCGCTGCCCCAACGAACCAATACCCATTGGAACTCATGCCGCCTCCATCTGCGTCTGCAACCGCGCCACCGGCCGCTCGCGCACCGGCCAGTTCAGAGCGGCGGCGAGCAGGCTCAAGAGAATCGCCACTTGCCAGATCAAATCGTAGTTGCCGGTTCGATCATAGACCACCCCGCCCAACCAGCCACCGAGGAACGAACCGAGCTGATGGAACAGGAACACGATCCCACCGAGCATCGAGAGGTTTCGCACACCAAACAGCGTGGCGACCGTGCCGTTGGTCAGCGGCACGGTGGACAGCCACAGGAAGCCCATCGCCATACCGAACAGGTAGGCCGTGACTTCAGTCACCGGCGCCCACAGGAACAGCACGATCACCACCGCGCGCAACAGATACAAAGCGGTCAGCAGGCGCGGCTTGGACATGCGCCCGCCGAGCCAGCCGGCGGTGTAGGTGCCGGCGATGTTAAACAGGCCAATCAAGGCCAATACGGTGGTGCCGGTAGTCGCCGGCAAATGCTGATCGACCAGGTAGGCCGGCAGATGCACGCCGATAAACACCACTTGGAAACCGCAGACGAAAAAACCGAACGCCAGCAACCAGAACCCGGAGTGAGAACAGGCCTCCTTCAGTGCTTCACGCAAGGTTTGCTGGCCGGCCATGACGGGCAGCGGCCGATCCTTGAGCATGCTCACCAGCGGCAGAATCAGCGCCACCATCAAGCCCAACGCCAGCAGCGCCGCCGACCAGCCCAACCAACTGATCAAACCCAGGGTGCCCGGCACCATGGCGAACTGGCCGAAAGAACCGGCAGCGCTGGCAATGCCCATGGCGATGCTGCGTTTTTCCGGCGGTACCGCACGGCCGACCACACCCAGGATCACCGAGAATGAAGTGCCGGACAGGCCGATACCAATCAACAAACCGGCGCTCAACGACAGTGACCAGGCCGAGTCGGACATGCCCATCAATACCAGGCCGACGGCGTACAACACCCCGCCAACCAGCACGGCCTTGCTCGCCCCAAAACGGTCGGCCAGGGCGCCGGTGAACGGCTGCGCCAGGCCCCAGATCAGGTTCTGCAGGGCGATAGCGAAGGCAAACGTCTCACGGCCCCAGCCGAATTCGGCGCTCATCGGTGCCAGGAACAGACCGAAGCCATGCCGTACACCCAGCGACAACGCCAGGATCAGCGCACTTCCCACAAGAATCCAGCCACTGGTGCGCCACATCGAAGTCATTTCTTATTCTCCATTTACGGGTATATACCCGCTTGTAGTCGGACAAACCCGCGCTCAGGCAAGTTCATCCAGCAAGGCCAACAGGGTTTCGCGTTTTTCCGCGCCCAGCCGATCAATCAATTTCTGCTGCGCCGCTTCCCACGCTGGCAACGCTGCGGCCAGTCGTTCGGCACCGGCTTCGGTCAACAGCACCAGGCGGTTGCGCAGATCGTCGCCTTCGACCAACCGCACCAGGCCTTCGCCTTCCAGCACGCGCAGGTTGCGCCCCAAGGTACTGCGATCCAGGCCCATGGCGTCGGCCAGGCTGGAAATGCTCGGTTGATCGAGACGCTGCAAATTGCACAGCAGAGAATACTGGGCGACGTTGATCCCGAAGCCGTCGAGAGCGCCGTCGTAATGCCTGCTGACGCCACGGGCGGCACGTCGCAGGTTGGTGCATAAACATTGGGAGGCAAGCATGGAACGTGTATATACCCGCGATTAAGGAAATGCAAGCAAGTGTTACAGCGCCAATCCGACCACAACCGCCACTTCCAGCAGCTCCAGCAGGGCGCCAGCGGTGTCCCCGGTGGTGCCGCCGAGACGCCTGACCATCAACTGACGCAAGCCGATAAAACACAGCGCCGCGAGCAGGACCGCGATCCCACCGCTGAAACCACCGATCAGCAGGCAGGCCAGGCCGCTGAGGATCAGCACCTGCTGGCCGACAATCCTTGGTAAGTGGTCCGACAATGCCTGGCCCAATCCTCCGGCACGCACATAGCGCGTGGTGAGAAACAGCGCGAGCATCGACGCACGCCCGATCAGCGGCGCGAGGATCAGTGCCGCGCCGTTGTGCTGCTCGATCAGCGCCACCAGGGCGGTGAACTTGAGCAGCAATACCAGGCCGAGGGTGACCACGGCGATCGGCCCGCTGCGCGGGTCCTTCATGATGGTCAGGGTGCGTTCGCGATCGCCGAACCCACCGAGCCAGGCGTCCGCGCTGTCCGCTAGCCCGTCCAGGTGCAAGCCGCCGCTGAGCAACACCCAGGCCGTCAGTAACAACGCGGCGTGCAGCAACAACGGCGCGCCCGCCAGCGCGAGGTTCAGGCCCCACAACAGCAGGCCGAACAACAGGCCCACCAGCGGATAAAACAGCAGTGAGCGCCCCAGTTCCTGGGGTTGCGGCATGCCCGGCAGACGAATCGGCAGGCTGCTCAGGAACTGCAAGGCGATCCAGAACGGCAGCATGTTCAGCGCCCTTCCTTCAACGCGCCGTCAGCCGCAACCTGCAGGCTGAACAGTGCGCCATGGGCGACTTCGACATTCAGCAACTGCGCTCGGGGCAAACCGCGCGCCCGGGCCAGCAGCAGACGCATCACGCCACCGTGGCTGATCAACAACACACGCTGTCCGGCATAAGCCTGATGCAAGCGTGAGACCGCGCCGAGAACCCGATCGGAAAAGTCGCTGACACGTTCACCGTCAGGTGGCGTGAAGCTATAGGGGTCGGCCCAGAACGCGCCCAGCCCGTCGGCGTCGGTCTCCATCAACGCCGCCGCGCTCTGCCCTTCCCAGGCGCCGAAGTGCAGTTCCTGCAGGGCCTTTTCCAGGCTCACCGGCACCTTGAGTGTTGCGCCCAGTTCTTGCGCGAACCGCGCACACCGTTGCAGCGGCGAACTGATCAATCGGTCCCATGGGCCCTGCCCGGCCACCGCAGCACGCATCTGCGCCCAGCCGTTTTCAGTGAGCGCATCGTCGAGGCTGCCGCGCAGGCCACCGCCCAATTCGGTTTCGCCGTGGCGCAACAGGTCCAGGTGCAAGGTCATGCCGGGCGGTCCGCCACGGCGGCTTCGGCGAATGTCGCCATCTGCCCGTGCAGCGCGCAGGCCAGGCGCAGCAGTGGCACCGCCAACGCCGCGCCGCTGCCTTCGCCGAGCCGCAGGCCGAGTTCGAGCAACGGTTGCGCGTCGAGGCAGTGCAGCACGTGGCGATGGCCAGGCTCGGCGCCGCGATGGCCGAACACCAGCCACTCCCGGCACGCCGGGTTCAGCCGCGTGGCGACCAACGCCGCGACGCTGCAGATAAAGCCGTCCACCAGCACCACGATGCCGTCCTGGGCGCAGGCCAGATAGGCACCGACCAACGCCGCGATCTCCAACCCGCCGAGGTTGAACAGGGTGTGCAGCGCATCACCGCGTTGCGCGGCATGCACCGCCAGTGCGCGTTCGATGACGATGACTTTGTGGCTGACACCTTGGGCATCCAGGCCGGTACCCGGCCCGGTCAAATCGCTCACCGGGCAATCGAGCAAGGCACACGCCAACGCGCTGGCGGCGGTGGTGTTGCCGATCCCCATCTCGCCGCCGATAAACAGCTGCGCGCCGCTCGCCAACGCACGGCGCGCGCTGTCGCGACCGGCCTGCAGCGCCAGCCGCCCCTGCGCCTCGGTCATCGCCGGGCCGTTGACGAAGTTGGCGGTGCCCGCTGCGATATTCAAGTGACGCACGCCGGGCAGGTTCAGCGACGGCGTCACCGTGCCGAGGTCGATCACTTCCAACTGCGCCGCCAGTTGCTGCGCCAATACGCTGATGGCCGCACCGCCGGCGACAAAGTTATGCAGCATCTGCCCGGTGACTGCCTGGGGATACGCCGACACACCTTCGGCCACCACGCCGTGGTCGCCGGCAAAGATGGCGATCCACACCTGCTCCATCGCCGGTTTGACCCGGCCTTGCAGGCCGGCCAACTGCACCGCCAACGCTTCCAGGCGGCCGAGGGAGCCGGCCGGCTTGGTCAATTGCTGTTGGCGCGCCAAGGCGTGTTGATACGCCGAAGCGTCGCTGGCCTTGCACGGGTTGAGCCACCAGGTTTCCGTCATAACGCAGTACCTTTCAAAGTCAGGGGCAGGCCGGCAACGGTCAGGACAACGCGCTGACACCGTTCGGCCAAGGCTTGATGCAGCCAACCGGCTTCATCCACATAGCGGCGAGTCAATTCGCCCAGCGGCACGACACCCAAACCGGTCTCGTTGCTGACAAACAGGATTTCACCTGGCAATGAGGCCAGGCTTTCGAGCAATTGGTCACGCTCAAAAGCCAGGCGCTCGGGGTTATCGAGCAGCAGCAGATTGGTCAGCCAGAGCGTGAGGCAATCCACCAGCAGGCAGCGCTCGGGCGTGGCGTTTTCGCGCAGCACCCGTGCCAGTTCGATCGGTTCTTCGATCAGGCCCCAGTGATCCGGGCGGCGCTGGCGATGCAGGGCGACACGCTGGTTCATCTCACCGTCCAGCGGTTGGCTGGTGGCGATATAAATGACGGGCAACGCGCTGTCGCTGGCGAGTTTTTCCGCCAGGCGGCTCTTGCCGGAACGGGCGCCGCCGAGAATCAGTTGGAGCATGGGATGGCACCTCGGTATTCGAGCCGGGCTCGGTCAACGGTGGGAGCTGGCGTGCCAGCGATGCAGACACCTCGGTGTCTCAGGCAAGCCCTCAAATCCCACACAACCTGCGCAACAGCGCGGTATCCAGATGCTGTTCCACCAGGTCGGCCAACCGTTCGATGTCGCGCTCGCGCAGGGCGTGGTAATCGACCTCCTGCACCGCCTGCACACCGGCCCAGCGCAACAAGGCGCTGCACGCGGCCGGGGTTTCGAATACACCGTGCAGATAAGTCCCGAGGATTTGCCCGTCGGCGCTCTGGGCGCCGTCATGTCGGCCATCGTCCAGATGCACAGCAGGACGTTCCAGAGCCGCGCCGGACGTCACGCCCGCATGGATCTCATACCCACTGACCTCGGCGTCCTCCAGCAACAGGCGCCCACGCACATTGCGCAACTGCTTCTCTTGCGCCAGCGTCGTACTGAACGCCAGCAGCCCCAGACCGTCACTGGAGCCGGCCGGCCCCTCGAGCCCGAGCGGGTCATGCACCTGCTCGCCGAGCATCTGCAACCCGCCGCAAATTCCCAGCACCTTGCCGCCGTAGCGCAAGTGCCGCGCCACCGCAGTGTCCCAGCCATTGGCGCGCAGGTACGCGAGGTCACTGCGCACGCTTTTCGAGCCCGGCAGAATAATCAGGTCGGCGGCGGGAATCGGCTGGCCCGGGCCGATGAACTGCAAGTCCACCTGGGGATGCAGGCGCAGCGGGTCAAAGTCGGTGTGGTTGCTGATGCGCGGCAACACCGGCACGACCACCTTGAGCACCTCGGCCGCCTTGTCGATCTGACGCTGGTCGATGCCGTCTTCGGCCTCCAGGTGCAGGTCCATCACGTAGGGCAATACGCCGACCACCGGTTTGCCGGTGCGCGCTTCCAGCCAATCCAGCCCTGGCTGCAACAAGGCGATATCGCCGCGAAAACGGTTGATGATGAAGCCTTTGACCCGTGCCTGTTCGGTCGGCGAAAGCAATTCAAGGGTGCCCACCAGATGCGCGAACACGCCGCCGCGATTGATGTCGGCGATCAGCAGCACCGGGCAATCCACGGCCTCGGCGAAGCCCATGTTGGCGATGTCATTGGCGCGCAGGTTGATCTCCGCCGGGGAGCCTGCGCCTTCGACCATCACCACCGGGTAGGCGTCGCTCAAACGCGTGTGGGACGCCAGCACCGCCTGCATCGCGATGGCTTTGTAGTCGTGATAGGCCACTGCGTTCATGCTGGTCACGGCGCGGCCATGGATGATCACTTGGGCGCCGGTGTCACTGTTGGGTTTGAGCAGCACCGGGTTCATGTCGGTGTGCGGCGCCAGGTTGGCGGCCTGCGCCTGCACCGCCTGGGCGCGGCCGATTTCGCCGCCTTCGGCCGTCACCGCGCTGTTGAGCGCCATGTTCTGCGGCTTGAACGGCACCACCGCCACGCCCTGGCGCACCAGCCAGCGGCACAAGGCGGTGACCAGGGTGCTTTTACCGGCATCGGACGTCGTGCCTTGCACCATCAGCGTACTCATACCGCGTCCTTGTAGGCGATCAGGGCCTGTTCCAGGCGCTGCCAATCGGCGTCGGTGTCGGGCAGGCCAAAACGCAGGCTGCTGTCGTGGACAAACAGGCGCAGCAGAATGCCGCGCTGGGCCATGAAGTTGTGCATGCGTTCGGCGTGAGGGGTGATCAGCCATTGAAACAGGGCGCAGCCGCCCTGGGGTTGGAAACCTTGGCGCTCAAGCAAATCGAACAAGCGCTGGCCGGCTTCCAGGCAACGGTTGCGTTGCCGGGTGTGCCCGGCGGTATCGCGCAGACACGCTTGGCCGATCACCCGCGTCGGCCCGCTGACCGCCCACGGCCCGACCTGTTCGGCCAACAGCTTGAGCAACTTGCGCTCCGCCAGCACAAACCCCAGGCGCACACCGGCCAGGCCGAAGAACTTGCCGAACGAACGCAGCACGATCAGGCCGACCTGATGGGCCTGGCCGGCCAGGCTCAGGTGCGGCGTGACGTCCATGAACGCTTCGTCCACCACCAGCCAACCGCCGCGCTGGGCCAGCCGCGCATGCCAGTCGAGCAGCCGTTGCGGGGTCAGGCTCAGGCCCGTGGGGTTATTCGGGTTGACCACCACCAGCACGTCCAGGCTGTCGAGAAAGAAGTCGACCTCCTGCTCCTGCACTTCGCGCACCACGTAGCCGGCGCGACGCCAGGCCTCGGCGTGCTCGGCATAGCAAGGTGACAGCACGCCGACCTTGCCGCCCCGGCGCAAGCGCGGCAGCAGTTGGATCGCCGCCTGGGAACCCGGCACTGGCAATAAATGCGCGGTGCCATAGTATTCGCTGGCGGCTTGCTCCAGACCGTCGTCGGTTTCCGGCAGACGCGCCCAGGCGCGCAACGGAATCTCGGGGACCGGCCACGGCCAGGGCGCCAGGCCGCTGGACAGGTCGAGCCATTCGGCCTCGGCAATCCCATATTCAATCGCCGCCTTACGCAGCCGGCCACCGTGCTCAAGCATACAATTGCCCCCCGACGCATAGGATCAGCAGCCACAACCATACGCCGCGCTGCACCAGTTGCCAGCCGCGGTCGATGGCGTCCGCATCCGCCGCCGGGCCTTCGCCCAGTGGCGGACGCTGGTGCAGCTCACCGTGATAGATCGCGGCACCGCCCAACTCGACGCCCAAGGCACCTGCCCCCGCCGCCATCACCGGACCGGCGTTGGGGCTGTCCCAGGTCGGGCCCTGACGGCGCCAGCATTTGATGGCCAGCCTGGTTTTACCGAGTACGGCGTAGGTCAACGCCACCAGGCGTGCCGGAATATAGTTCAGTACATCGTCGATCCTGGCCGCCGCCCATCCGAAACGCTCGAAGCGTTCGTTGCGATAGCCCCACATGGCGTCGAGGGTGTTGCTCAAGCGGTACAGCACCACGCCCGGCACACCCGCGACGACAAACCAGAACAGTGCGGCAAACACCGCGTCGCTGCCGTTTTCCAGCACCGATTCGGTGGCGGCGCGAGCGACTTCAGTGCGATCCAGTTCACTGGTCTGGCGACTCACCAGGTAACTCACGCGCCGCCGGGCTTCGTCCAGGTCATCGCCGCGCAGGGCCTGGGCCACCGGGATCACGTGCTCGCCGAGACTGCGCATGCCGAGGGCACAGTACAACGCGAGGATCTCCAGCACCCAGCCGATGTAAGGCGCCCACGACAACGCGGTGGCCAACAGCGTCAACGGCACCACCGCAATAAACCAGGCGGTCACGCCGTGGCTGCGCCAGCCACGGCCACCGCTGTTGAAACGCTGCTCGATGCGCGCGGCGAAGTTGCCGAACGCCACCAGCGGATGCCAGCGCCTGGGCTCGCCCAGCAGCGCATCCAGCGCCACCGCAGCGACACACAGCAAGGCCACACTCATTGACGCACTCCCCAGGTATTTTCATACAACATGTCACTCAGCGGGCGCGGTTCGGCCCAGCCTTCGAGCTGCAACATCGGTGCCGGATAGAACGCCTCGACCGGCCCCAGGCACAACACCGCCAAGGGTTTCGCGCCGGGCGGCAAGCCCAGCAGGTCGGCCAGGGCCTGCGGTTCGAACAACGACACCCAGCCCATGCCCAGGCCTTCGACCCGCGCGGCCAGCCACAGATTCTGGATCGCGCAGGACAGCGAGGCCATGTCCATTTCCGGCAAGGTACGCCGGCCGAAGATATGTCGCTCGCGCTCATCCATCAGCGCCGCCACCAGCACTTCGGCGCAGTCGTGGATGCCTTCGACCTTGAGCTTCATAAACGTATCGGAACGCTCGCCCAAGGCCTCGGCGGTGCGTATGCGTTCTTCCTCCACCAACTGTTGAATCCGCCCACGCAATAGGCGGTCGCTGATGCGGATAAAACGCCACGGCTGCATCAAGCCGACGCTCGGCGCCTGGTGTGCGGCCTGGAGCAAGCGCTGCAGCAGTTCGGGAGCCACGTCACCGCCGCTGAAGTGACGCATGTCGCGGCGTTCGGCGATGGCACGGTAGACGGCGTCGCGCTCGGCCTGGGGGAAAGCGTTGTCGGTCATGAGCCTATCGCGGGCAAGCCCGCTCCCACCGTGGATTCGTGCTGTGGCGCAGCGTGCGGTGCGACTCGCTCGGGCGCAAACAGCGCGGCCACGGCCCGGGGGTTGGAGGGGAAGTAGAAGTGAACGTAGGAAGCGGTCAGCCGCCCCTGTCGATACACCGCCTCGGCCCCGCGCCCGCCATTGGGGCTCACGCCACGGGCAATGGGCACCCAGTCGGTGCTGGTCAGCGAGTGGTGATAGGTGTGCCCACGCAACACGCCCTCGGGCAATTCGACGCTTTGCAGAGCCAGCGCCGCGAGCTTCTTTTGCATCACCGCAGCGCCCTGCAGCAGGCCGACCAGTCCGGCGCGGAGGCCGTCGACATCGGTGAGCGAGTCCAGCAGATAGAGCATGCCGCCACACTCGGCGAGCAGCGGTTTGCCGGCAGCGTGATGGGCACGGATCGCCTCCAGCATCGCGGTGTTTTCCGACAGTGCCTGGTGATGCAATTCCGGGTAACCACCAGGCAGATAGAGGCTGTCGGCGTCTGGCAATTGGCGATCATGGATCGGCGAGAAGAAGCTCAACTCGGCGCCCATCGCCCGCAGCAAATCGAGGCTGGCACCGTAAGTGAAGGCGAAGGCTTCGTCACGCGCGACGGCGATCCGCACGCCAGCCAGCAACGGTTCAGTGCGGGTTACCGGCGGTGCGGCAAAGGTGACCGGCGGCGGCAACGCAACCTCGCAGCTGCTGCCCAACGCTTGGGCGGCGGCGTCCAGGCGCAGGTCGAGGTCATTCAGTTCGCTGGCTTGCACCAGGCCCAGGTGGCGGCTGGGTAATTCGATAGCGGTCTCGCGGGACAGCGCGCCATACCAGCGCAGGCCTTCGGTGAGGCTGCCTTCGAGCAATTGCGCATGGCGCAGGGTGCCGACGCGGTTGGCCAGCACGCCGGCGAACGGCAAGTCCGGCTGATAGCGTGCCAGGCCGAGGGCCAGGGCGCCGAAGGTCTGCGCCATGGCCGTGCCATCGATCACGCCGAGCACCGGCACACCGAAGTGCCGCGCCAGGTCGGCGCTGGAAGGTGTGCCGTCGAACAGCCCCATCACGCCTTCGATCAGGATCAGGTCCGCCTCCCCCGCTGCTTCCCACAGTAGGCGGCGACTTTCCTGCTCGCCCACCATCCACATGTCCAATTGATACACCGGCGCACCGCTGGCGCGCTCGTGGATCATCGGGTCGAGGAAGTCCGGGCCGCATTTGAACACACGCACCTTGCGCCCCAGGTTGCGGTGCAAGCGCGCCAGCGCGGCGGTGACCGTGGTTTTGCCCTGGCCGGACGCCGGTGCGGCGATCAAGACAGCCGGGCAATGGCGGGGCTGATTCAAAGTTCGACGCCTTTCTGTGCCTTGATACCGGCCTGGAACGCATGCTTGAGCATGCCCATGTCGGTGACGGTGTCGCCCATTTCGATCAGTTCAGGTTTGGCGCCACGGCCGGTGACCACCACGTGCTGCATCGGCGGGCGGGCCTGCAGGTCGCTGAGGACCTGATCGAGGTCGAGGTAGCCGTGCTTGAGCGCGATGTTCAGCTCATCCAGCACCACCAGGCCGATGCTCGGGTCTTGCAGCAATTGGCGGGACACCGCCCAGGCGGCCTCGGCGGCCGCGATGTCGCGCTGGCGGTCCTGGGTTTCCCAGGTAAAGCCCTCGCCCATTACATGGAAACGCACTTGCTCGGGGAAACGGCGGAAGAACAATTCTTCGCCGGTGCTGTTGCGCCCCTTGATGAACTGCACCACGCCGCACTGCATGCCGTGGCCCATGGCGCGGGCCAGCATGCCAAACGCCGAGCTACTCTTGCCTTTGCCGTTGCCGGTCAGCACCAGCAGCAAGCCGCATTCGTTCGGGGAATTGGCGATGCGTTCATCGATCACGGCTTTTTTGCGCAGCATGCGCGCCAGATGGCGTTCGTCGCGCTCGGGGGAATCGGTCATGGCAGCTCTCCGTTGGGGCTGGACAAAAAACGGCGGGCAGGAAAAAACAACAACAGACAGCCAAGCATCGCCCACCGTGATGCTGTTGGATGATCCAGGCCGGTCTCCGGGCTCATGAGTGGCGCGCTAGAGCGCACGCCGACGGCGCGCCTTCCCATATCGCAGGCGATACAGTGGCAAACAGCACCGTCTTGACTCATTTACCGTTGCGGGGGCAGCGCCGGAATCGCGGCAGCACTGTGTACAAGTGCGCTCACTCACCGGCTTCCCTGTTTCACTCAGTCGACCCGTGGGTCACAGAGCACCTGGAACAAGCGGCGAAGGTTAGTGGGTTGGGGGTGGAGCGTCAATTAAAGCTGGCCTTGCACTTGAACCATCGCCGCATCGGGCGCCTCTACCCTTACAGACATCCAGGAGAAAACCATGCATAAAACAAGACTCGCCTTACTGATCATGCTCGCGGGCACCCTCGCCGCCTGCGGCGAAAGCTCGACCCTGAAGGTGTCCGATGGCACCGGGCCTTCACCGCAGCTGCCGGAGCCGAACAAGACCCTGATCCCCACCGTGAACATCGCTCCGGCCATCGGCTGGCCGGCGGGCACCCAGCCCACGGCCGCCGCCGGCACCCAGGTGGCGGCGTTCGCCGAAGGCCTGGACCACCCGCGCTGGCTGTATGTACTGCCCAATGGCGATGTGCTGGTGGCGGAAACCAACGCGCCGCCCAAGCCGGACGACGCCAAAGGCCTGCGGGGTTGGGTAATGCAGAAAGTCATGGGCCGCGCCGGTGCCGGTGTGCCGAGCCCGAACCGCATCACCCTGCTGCGCGATGCCGACCATGACGGGGTCGCGGAGACCCGCACCGTGTTCCTGGAAAACCTCAACTCGCCCTTCGGCATGACGCTGGTGGGCAATGACCTGTACGTGGCCGATTCGGACAAGCTGTTGCGCTTTCCCTATCAGACCGGCGAAACCGCGATCAAGGCCGCCGGCAGCAAGGTCATCGACCTGCCAGCGGGCAGCATCAACCATCACTGGACGAAAAACGTGGTGGCCAGCAAGGACGGCAGCAAGTTGTATGTGAGCGTCGGTTCCAACAGCAACGTCGCCGAGAACGGCCTGGAAGCGGAACAAGGCCGCGCGGCGATCTGGGAAGTCGACCGCGCCAGCGGCCAGCACCGTATCTTCGCCTCCGGCCTGCGCAACCCGAACGGCATGGCCTGGGAACCGCAGAGCGGCAAGCTGTGGACGGCAGTGAACGAGCGCGACGAGATCGGCAGCGACCTGGTGCCGGACTACATCACCTCGGTCCAGGATGGCGCCTTTTATGGCTGGCCCTTCAGCTATTACGGGCAGCACGTGGATGTACGCGTCACACCGCAGAACCCGGACCTGGTGGCCAAAGCCATTGCGCCGGACTACGCCGTAGGCCCACATACCGCCTCGCTGGGCCTGACCTTCGCCGAGGGCAGCAAACTCCCGGCGCCCTTTATCAACGGCGCGTTTATCGGCCAGCACGGCTCGTGGAACCGCAAGCCGCACAGCGGCTACAAGGTGATCTTCGTACCGTTCGAGGGCGGCAAACCGAAGGGGCCGCCAGCGGACGTGCTGACCGGGTTCCTCAACAGCGAAGAACAAGCCATGGGACGACCGGTTGGCGTGGTCATCGACAAGCAGGGTGATTTGCTGGTGGCGGACGATGTGGGGAATAAGGTGTGGCGGGTTTCTGCGGCTAAGTAACTATTACAAATGTGGGAGGGGCGGTGCGACGATTCGACTTGCCCACGATAGCGGTGGGTCAGTCACTGAATGCATGGACTGACACGCCCTCATCGGGAGCAAGCTCCCTCCCACATTTGGATCCTGCTTTGGCTTAGGGGTTGCGGGCCAAGTGCTCAGCCGGCAACACGCGCTTGGCGCTCAGGTAGGCGTTCTGCCAGTAGGCTTTGGACAAGGTGTCCAGCTTCACCGTACCGCCCGTCTGCGGCGCATGCACAAAGCGCCCTTCGCCGACATAGATCCCGGCGTGGCTGACCTGCGAGCCGCCACCCGTGGCGAAGAACAGCAGGTCACCGGTTTGCAGGTTCTGTGCGCTGACGTCCTGGGCGCGCATCACGATCAGTTCGCGCGTGGTGCGCGGCAGAGAGATACCCGCGGCATCACGGTAGACAAACCCGATCAACCCGCTGCAATCGAAACCGGAGTCCGGCGTATTGCCGCCCCAACGATAAGGCGTACCGACCAGGCCCAGCGCGCGGAACAGCACGTCTTCAGCGACCGGCGAACTCTGGCTGGAATAGTTGAACACTGGTTTAGGCTTGGCCGCTACGGGCGCAGGCTGCGGGCGGCTTGCGCAGGCGCTGAGCAGCGCGGCGCAAACAATAAGAATCAGGCGGGCCGAGGTCGACATGTGCAGAACAATCCTGGTCTGGATGCGGCTTTCGCTGCCGAACGCTGAAAACCAGAACGCGCAAGCATGGCTTGCGCGAACGGATTACAACAATGTCCAGAGATTCTAGCGCTTACACGTCAAACTTCAAGTATCACTTTAACTTTACTTGCTAGCGGTAATCGTCGTCGGGGCCATGGCAAGTGCGCGCTTGGCTTCGATGAAGGTTTTGCTCCAGTAGCTGTCGCCCAGGCTGTCGACTCGAACACCACCGCTGCGGCGGCTGCTGGAGTGGATAAACTGGTTATCTCCCAGGTAGATACCGGCGTGGCTGACGCGACCGCGGCCACTGGTACTGAAGAAAAGCAGATCCCCAGGCTTGAGGTTGTTACGCGCGACCAACGGTGCATTCACGTTGATCATTTCGCGGGTGGAGCGTGGCAGGTTCATGCCAGCTTCTTCGCGAAACAGGTAACCGATAAAACCGCTGCAATCAAAACCGGCTTCAGAGGTACCGCCGAAACGGTAACGGGTCCCGATCAGGGACATGCCGCGTTCGAGGATGCTGTCGGCCAGAACGGGAAGCTGATAAGGCTTGTTGCCAGCGAAGGCGGCCAGTTCTTTTTCGGTTGCCAGCTCTTCCTCATAAACAGTGGAAGACTGCGCAGCAACGAATTTTGCCTGATTTTTATACTGTTGATTGTGCTGCTCGGCCACTTGTTGAGGGTGGGAGGCGCAACCAAACAACAGAGCGACAAGTGCGAGAGGCACGAGGGGTGCGAAGCGATTTAGCATGGGCACGACCGTGGCTGATGTGTAAAGAAGTCGAGACTATGCCTTCTATCACATCGATTTGCAAATTCAATCGTGATCCATGTGACTTACTGTTTGCGTTATGACATCTAAGCCCTTAATACCCTTTGCGCGTGTTTTGCGTGGTCAAGCCGGCCAAAACGCAGGTTTCCTGGCGCCTGAAATTTGCCGAAGCCCCCGAAATACAAGGGCTGGCTACCAGCCGAGGGTTTCCTTGAGGAAGGGAATCGTCAGCTTGCGCTGGGCCTGCAAAGAGGCCTGATCGAGCTGCTCGAGCAAATCGAACAATGCGCTCATGCTGCGGGTGCCGCGGGTGAGGATAAAGTGCCCGACCTCGTCGGTGAGGTGCAGGCCGCGACGGGATGCACGCAATTGCAGGGCACGCAATTTGTCCTCGTCGGACAGCGGGCGCATCTGGAAGATCAGCGCCAGGGTCAGGCGCGACTTGAGGTCGGCCAGCTTGACCGGCAACTCACGGGGCGAGGTCGAAGCCGCGATCAACAGGCGGCGCCCGCTGTCGCGCAGGCGGTTGAACAGATGAAACAGCGCCTCTTCCCAATCCGCCTTGCCGGCGACGGCCTGCAGATCGTCCAGGCACACCAGTTCGTATTGTTCGAGGTTGTCGAAAATCCCGATCCCGCGGTCCATCAACTCCGCCAACGGCAGGTAAACCGCCGGTTCGCCCATCTGCTCGAAGCGCAGGCACGCGGCCTGCAACAGGTGGGTGCGCCCCACGCCTTGCTTGCCCCACAGGTAGATCAGGCTTTCAGTCCACCCGGCGTCGGCTTCGCAGAGCCGCTCGACATAGCCGAGTGCTGCGGCGTTGGCGCCTGGGTAGTAATTGATAAAGGTGGCGTCGTCACGCAGACGCACACCTAAGGGCAGCTGAATCGGTTTCATGCTGACTGAACGGCTCCGATCGAACCGTTAGTGGCCTCTGTGAAAAGTTTGCAAAGTTTATACCCGTGACGCCGGGCGCACAATGCAGCAGACCATAAGCAAAATCAAAGGTTTGCGTTAACTTGTTGGATTTACGCAAATTGTTTGACGCCACAGCGCCAGAAACAACAAACCCGGCCTGGGCCGGGTTTGTGACACCGCGATTACAAATCGGGGTCTTCAACGCCCCCGTACATATCCGAATCCTTGTACAGATCGTGGACATGACGCACCAGCACCATGATCACCGCCGCCACCGGCAGCGCGAGCAGGATGCCGGTAAAGCCGAACAACTCACCGCCAGCCAGGATCGCAAAGATCACCGCGACCGGGTGCAGGCCGATGCGATCACCCACCAGCAACGGGGTCAGCACCATGCCTTCGAGGGCCTGGCCGACCATGAACACCGCGACAATCCCGAGCATCGGGTACAGGTCACCGCCAAACTGGAACAGCCCGGCCACCAGCGCCGCACCGATACCGATCACAAAGCCCATGTACGGCACGATCGCGGCCAGACCGGCAATCAAGCCAATCAACAGGCCCAGCTCCAGGCCGATCGCCATCAAGCCGGCGGCATAGATAATCCCCAGGGCCAGCATCACCAGCAGCTGGCCGCGCACGAACGCCCCCAAGACCTCATGACACTCCCCAGCCAGGGACACGATGCGCGCTTCACGGTCACGCGGCAGCAGGCTGCGGATCTTGGCCATCATGATGTCCCAGTCCCGCAACAGGTAGAACGCCACCACCGGGATCAACACCAGATTGGTCAGCCAGCCGATCAGCGCCAGGCTGGATGCCGTTGCCTGGCTGAGAACCACGCCGACGATGTCGGTGGTCTGGCCCATATGCTCGCTGATCGCAGCCTTGACCTTGTCGAACTTCCAGAAGCCATCCGCCAGCCCCAGCTTGGCCTGGGCCCACGGCATCGCCGTGTGCTGCAGCCAGTCGAGCATCTGCGGCGCCAGTTCATACAGACGGAACAACTGCTTGGCCAGCATCGGCACCAGCACCAGCACCAACGCCGTGATGATCAGCGTAAACAGCGCAAACACCGTGACCACCCCCAAAGTCCGCGACAGGCCGGCTTTCTCCAGGCGATCCACAACGGGATCGAACAGATAGGCGAGCAACAGCGCGACCAGGAACGGCGTCAGGATCGAATGCAGCAAGAACACAAAAACGCACAGCAGGGCGATCCCGCCAAGCCACACCCAACGACGCGTATCCGCCATACACCACTCCATCTTTTATCGGCTGCTATATAAAGCAGAACATTTACCAACGAAAACGCAGTTGCGCCTGCGGCTCAGGGGCGGCGACCGGCTGCGTGCCGTCCACTGGCGGTTGCGCAGCCAGTGCTTCACCCGCGGGAATCTCCTGCAACCTGGCCAGGCTCAGTTGAGTACGCAACTGATCGGCGCTGCCATTGACGCGATACACAATACGATTGCCATCCACGCGCTGCGGCTGGCCGCCAAACGGCTCGAGCAAGTGGCCCAACGCGGCGTAGCGCTCCAGGGTCATGCCCTGCACTTCGAGCAATTGCTCGGTGCTCGCGCCCGGCTTGACCACAAAGCGCGGCGCCAGTTTCTGGCTGACCGCCAGCATCACGGCATCGGCCACGGCGGCGGTGTCGGCGCCTTGCGCGGTGCCCTGCTCGCTCTTGTCGCCCAACCACAGGCGCCATTTGGCCTGCCATTGGCTGCCTTCCTGGCGCGCATGCACTGCGAGCATCGCATCGGCGCCGTAGCGTTCCGAGGCTGCACGCAACGGCGTGGCGTCCGCGCTTTCGAGGTTGGGCGCGGTGGCGACCACCTGTTCATCCAAATCACCCAACGGCAGGCGCAGCGGCAAGCCGCGATGTTGCGCCGCACGGCGCAGCGCCTGCGCGACGGCCTGGCCATCCCCGACCAGGTTGCTGCCGTCGGTGGAGTCATTCAGCCACCAACCCAGGATCGACGGCCGATTGCTGCCCCAGATCGACAAGCCGGCCTCACGCAAGGCGCGATCGGTGCTGACGGGGTCGAAATCCACTTGCAGGCTTTCCGGCGGGCCGGCGTCGTAGCCGTATTGCGTGATGATTTGTTGCGGGTCCTTGCGCACCGCCGCCAGGCCGGGGCCTTCGGCGGCCTTGGCGTCGCCAGTGAGGCGGATCACCAGGGTCTGTACGGCGCGCTGGGTCGCCTGGTCGCGTTCTTGCGGTGACTGGCTGCTGACCGGCTCCAGTACTTGATAAAGGCCATTGAGGGTTTCGGCATGACTCGCCAGGCTGACCAACGACAAGCAGCCTACAAAAAACACATTACACAGACGCATGGAAGATTCCCGAACGACAAAATTAGCGGCTGGAACAGACCGCGTGATCTCGGTTTGCCAAGGCTGTGACCACAGCGATCGGTAAAACATTCACGGGGTCTCGGTAAGTTTTCCTACTGTCATAACGATAGCGGGTTCAAGGCTATACCTTAATACGGAGCTGGGCAGACCCGATTAGCATTTTTTTAACCGGCTTTTTTATCTATGTGGCTCTGCCCGTCGGCCCGAGGATGGCCGCTGACCCTCAAGCCTGATAAAATCGCGCGCCTTCGCAGACCGTCAATGGCTGGGCCTTTTCACAAGAGCCCTTGCCCAATCGGTCGTTACCCCTGAATCCCCCCTAAAGGCCTGGATCATGAGCAAGCAACCCTCCCTGAGCTACAAGGACGCCGGTGTAGACATCGACGCCGGTGAAGCATTGGTCGAACGCATCAAGAGCGTCGCCAAGCGCACTGCGCGCCCCGAAGTCATGGGTGGCCTGGGCGGTTTTGGCGCCCTCTGTGAAATCCCGGCCGGCTACAAACAGCCCGTGCTGGTTTCCGGCACCGACGGCGTGGGCACCAAACTGCGCCTGGCCCTGAACCTGAACAAACACGACAGCATCGGCATCGACCTGGTCGCCATGTGCGTCAACGACCTGGTGGTGTGCGGCGCCGAGCCGTTGTTCTTCCTGGACTACTACGCCACCGGCAAGCTCAACGTCGAAACCGCGACCCAAGTGGTCACCGGCATCGGCGCCGGCTGCGAATTGTCGGGTTGCTCTCTGGTCGGCGGCGAAACCGCTGAAATGCCAGGCATGTACGAAGGCGAAGACTACGACCTGGCCGGCTTCTGCGTCGGCGTGGTCGAAAAAGCCGAGATCATCGACGGCTCCAAAGTGGCTGCCGGCGACGCCCTGCTCGCCCTGCCGTCGTCCGGCCCGCACTCCAAC
Organism: Pseudomonas sp. 7-41; assembly: GCF_021233075.1. Taxonomy (NCBI): domain Bacteria; kingdom Pseudomonadati; phylum Pseudomonadota; class Gammaproteobacteria; order Pseudomonadales; family Pseudomonadaceae; genus Pseudomonas; species Pseudomonas sp. 7-41. The sequence continues at coordinate 5,055,073 of NZ_CP089551.1, forward strand.
GGCTACTCGCTGATCCGCAAGATCATCGAAGTGTCCGGCGCCGACATCGAGAACATCCAGCTCGACGGCAAGCCCCTGACCGACCTGCTGATGGCGCCGACACGCATCTACGTCAAGCCACTGCTCAAGCTGATCAAGGACACCGGCGCGGTCAAAGCCATGGCCCACATCACCGGCGGCGGCCTGCTGGACAACATCCCGCGCGTCCTGCCCAAAGGCGCCCAGGCGATTGTCGACGTGGCCAGCTGGCAGCGTCCTGCGGTATTCGACTGGCTGCAAGAGAAAGGCAACGTCAACGAAACCGAAATGCACCGCGTGCTGAACTGCGGCGTGGGCATGGTGATCTGCGTGGCGCAAGAGCACGTGGAAAGCGCGTTGAACGTGCTGCGCGAAGCCGGCGAACAGCCTTGGGTCATCGGCCAGATCGCTGCTGCCGCCGAAGGCGCGGCTCAGGTTGAACTGAAGAACCTTAAGGCGCACTGATGTCTGCAACCTGTGATGTCGTGGTGCTGCTCTCCGGCACCGGCAGTAACTTGCAGGCCCTGATCGACAGCACGCGCACCGGCGACAGCCCGGCGCGCATCGCTGCGGTGATCTCCAACCGCAGCGACGCCTATGGCCTGCAACGCGCCAGGGAGGCAGGCATTGCCACGCGCACCCTGGATCACAAGGCTTTCGAAGGTCGCGAGGCCTTCGACAGCGCCCTGGTCGAACTGATCGACGCCTTCAACCCCAAACTCGTGGTACTGGCCGGCTTCATGCGTATCCTCAGCGCTGATTTCGTGCGGCACTACGCCGGGCGGCTGTTGAATATCCACCCTTCCCTGCTGCCCAAGTACAAAGGCATGCACACCCATCAGCGCGCCCTCGACGCGGGCGACAGCGAGCATGGCTGCAGCGTGCATTTTGTCACCGAGGAACTCGATGGCGGGCCTCTGGTCGTACAGGCAGTGGTTCCGGTAGAGTCTGACGACTCGGCGCAGACGCTTGCGCAACGGGTTCATACGCAGGAACACAGGATTTACCCGCTGGCTGTTCGCTGGTTTGCCGAGGGGCGGTTGATTCTTGGTAAACAGGGTGCATTATTGGACGGTCAGTTACTCGCGGCCAGCGGCCACTTGATTCGAACCTAGGAGATTTTATGCGTCGCGCCTTGCTCTTCGCTTTTGCGCTGTTCGCCTTGCCTGCGGTGCAAGCAGCAGATTTACATCCTTTCTCCGCCAGCTACACCGCCGACTGGAAACAGTTGCCTATGAGCGGTTCGGCCGAGCGCAGCCTGACCCACAATGGCGATGGCACCTGGACCTTGAACTTCAAGGCTTCCATGATGATTGCCAGCCTCACCGAAACCAGCGTGATCCAATTCGACAAGGACGCCCTGCAGCCAAAGAGCTACACCTTCGAACGCGGCGGCCTGGGCAAGGCGAAAAGGATCAACCTGGACTTCGACCAGACCGCCAAGAAAGTCACCGGCTTTGAAAACAAAGACCCGGTCAACGTTGCCCTGCAAAGCGGCATGCTCGACAAGTCGACCTACCAGTTGGCGCTGCAGCGCGATGTCGCGGCCGGCAAGAAGAGCATGAGCTACAACGTGGTTGAAGGCACCGACGTCGACACCTACGACTTTCGCGTGATCGGCCCGGAAAAGGTCCAGACCAAAGCCGGCTCCATCGACGCGATCAAGGTCGAGCGCGTGCGTGACCCGACCCAAAGCAAGCGCATCACCCAGATGTGGTTTGCCAAGGACTGGGGCGGCATCCTGGTTGCCCTGCGTCAGGTGGAAACCGACGGCAAGGAATACAACATCATGCTGCAAGACGGCACGGTTGACGGTCAGCCTGTCAAAGGCAGCTGATTGAACTGATACGTTGGAAAACAGCCTCGCGCAATGCGGGGCTTTTTTTCGCCTGGAATATTCAGGCAAGGCCGTTATTGCCTGACGCAATCATGAAGCTTTTTTCATAAAACCCAGCCGCCTGTGGCGCAATGTCGCGGTTTACGCGGCCTGCACAATTGTTGCTATTTATGTAAAGGACTGTTGCAGGAAAAATCGGTTTACTTAGCAAGCTAACAAAACATATAACAAATGCCTGCGACGACTTGCCGCAGATCAACCAGAGATTGGAGCAAGCAGATGACTGTAAAAGTGACTGAGCGCGACGACGAACATATGTCCCACGAAGCATTGGGCCATGGGATTCACATCTGGGACGTACACCAACAAGACCTGCTGGTCGGCATGTTTCATAACGAGAGCGACGCTCATAACTATAAAAACGAGCTCGAAACCCTTGAGATGAAACGCCAGGCACAAAGCTCCTGACTATTTGCCAGACTCAGGCGCCAGGCCCACGCAGCCTGGTTGCCTGAAAACAAAAACCCCGCCGGTGAGCGGGGTTTGTTGTTTTACAGCCTTACCACATCAGATCATCCGGGATCTGGTAGGCGGCGTAAGGATCATCCTCATCCGGCACCTGGCTTTCGGTGAGGATATTGAGCTGGACGATACGCTCCGGCGCGCGCTCCTGGATCTTCAGCGCCGCTTCGCGCGGGATCACCTCGTAACCGCCGGCGTGATGCACGATCGCCAGGGAGCCGTTGCTCAGCTTGTTGCGCATCAGCGTGTTGACCGACAGGCGCTTGACCTTCTTGTCATCCACGAAGTTGTAGTAGTCCTCGGTGGTCAGCTTGGGCAGGCGCGAGGTCTCGATCAGTTGCTTGACCTGGGCCGTGCGGGCCTTGGCCTCGGCTTTCTCCTGCTGCTGGCGGTTCAGCTCCTGGTCGCGCTTGACCTTCTCGGCCATGGCTTCCTGGGCCAGGCGTGCCTGGGTGTCATCGGCCTCGGCCTGGCCTTTGTGGACCAGACGTTGATGTTTCTGTTTCTCTTTGCCGACCTGCTTGGCCTGCTTTTGGTTGACCAGACCTGCTTTGAGCAACTGGTCGCGAAGGGAAAGGCTCATGGTGCTTACTCACTTAGGCAACTGCTCAACCGCAGCTGGACACGTTCTTTTCCTGGCGTTTGGCTTCGCCCCACAGGGCGTCCAACTCTTCGAGGGTGCAATCTTCCATGGATTGACGCGTATCGCGCAATGCCTGTTCGATAAATCGGAAACGTCGCTCGAATTTGGCATTGGCACCGCGCAAGGCGGTTTCCGGGTCGACCTTGAGGTGACGGGCCAGGTTGACCGCAGCAAACAGCAGGTCACCGACTTCATCGGCGATGGCCACTGCATCGTTATCGGCCATGGCTTCGAGCACTTCATCCAGCTCTTCGCGCACGTTATCCACCACCGGCAACGCAGCGGGCCAATCGAAACCGACCTGGCTGGCACGCTTCTGCAATTTGGCGGCACGGGACAGCGACGGCAAGGCGGTGGGCACATCGTCGAGCAGGGACAGTTGCTCGGGGGCGTCGGACTTTTCCGCGCGCTCCTCGGCCTTGATCTGCTCCCAACGCGTCTTGACCTGCTCTTCGCTCAACTGCGGGATATCCAGCGGCGCGTACAGATCGCCGGTGGGGAACACATGGGGATGACGTCGAATCAGCTTGCGGGTGATGCTGTCGATCACCCCGGCGAACTCGAAGCGCCCTTCTTCCTGTGCCAGCTGGCTGTAATACACCACCTGGAACAACAGGTCGCCCAACTCGCCTTGCAGGTGATCGAAGTCGCCGCGCTCGATGGCGTCGGCGACTTCGTAGGCCTCTTCCAGGGTGTGCGGGACGATGCTCGCGTAGGTTTGCTTGATGTCCCACGGGCACCCGTATTGCGGGTCGCGCAGGCGATTCATCAGGTGCAGCAGGTCTTCAAGTGAATACATCATTCTATTTCCGATCAGGTATGAACACCGCCGATCAACTGTGGGAGGGGGCTTGCCCCCGATTGCGGTGGATCAACCAAGAATCTGGTACCTGACACTCCGCTTTCGGGGGCAAGCCCCCTCCCACCTTTCAGACTGTGTTCATCCAGATGCTCATGGGATACGGTTGCGCCGCGTCTCGATGATGTTCGGCAACTGGGAAATCCGCCCCAGCAACCGCCCCAACGCGTCCAGCCCCGGAATCTCGATGGTCAGGGACATCAACGCGGTGTTGTCCTCCTGTTTGCTTGATGTCCCACGGGCACCCGTATTGCGGGTCGCGCAGGCGATTCATCAGGTGCAGCAGGTCTTCAAGTGAATACATCATTCTATTTCCGATCAGGTATGAACACCGCCGAACAACTGTGGGAGGGGGCTTGCCCCCGATTGCGGTGGATCAACCAAGAATCTGGTACCTGACACTCCGCTTTCGGGGGCAAGCCCCCTCCCACCTTTCAGACTGTGTTCATCCAGATGCTCATGGGGTACGGTTGCGCCGCGTCTCGATGATGTTCGGCAACTGGGAAATCCGCCCCAGCAACCGCCCCAACGCGTCCAGCCCCGGAATCTCGATGGTCAGGGACATCAACGCGGTGTTGTCCTCCTGTTTGCTTGATGTCCCACGGGCACCCGTATTGCGGGTCGCGCAGGCGATTCATCAGGTGCAGCAGGTCTTCAAGTGAATACATCTTTCTATTTCCGATCAGGTATGAACACCGCCGATCAACTGTGGGAGGGGGCTTGCCCCCGATTGCGGTGGATCAACCAAGAATCTGGTACCTGACACTCCGCTTTCGGGGGCAAGCCCCCTCCCACCTTTCAGACTGTGTTCATCCAGATGCTCATGGGGTACGGTTGCGCCGCGTCTCGATGATGTTCGGCAACTGGGAAATCCGCCCCAGCAACCGCCCCAACGCGTCCAGCCCCGGAATCTCGATGGTCAGGGACATCAACGCGGTGTTGTCCTCCTTGTTCGAGCGGGTGTTGACGGCCAGCACGTTGATCCGCTCGTTGAGCAGCACTTGCGACACGTCGCGCAGCAGACCGGAACGGTCGTAGGCACGGATGATGATGTCCACCGGATAGGTGAGCACCGGCACCGGGCCCCAGCTGACCTGGATGATCCGCTCCGGCTCGCGCCCGCCCAGTTGCAGCACCGAGGCGCAGTCCTGGCGGTGAATGCTCACGCCACGGCCCTGGGTGATGTAGCCGACGATGGCGTCGCCCGGCAGCGGCTGGCAGCAACCGGCCATTTGCGTCATCAGGTTGCCGACGCCCTGGATCTGGATATCGCCACGCTTGCCGGGCTTGTAGCCGGTAGCTTTGCGCGGGATCAGCTCCAGCTGTTCGTTGCCGCGTTCCGGCTCCACCAGTTGCTGGGCCAGGTTGACCAGTTGCGCCAGGCGCAGGTCGCCGGCACCGAGGGCGGCGAACATGTCTTCGGCGATCTTCATGTTGGCCTTTTCGGCCAGCTTGTCGAAGTCCACCTGAGGCAGGCCCAGGCGCGCCAGTTCGCGTTCGAGCAGGCTTTTGCCGGCGGCGACGTTCTGGTCGCGCGCCTGCAGCTTGAACCAGTGGACGATCTTCGCCCGCGCCCGCGAGGTGGTGATGTAACCCAGGTTCGGGTTCAGCCAATCGCGGCTCGGCGTACCGTGCTTGCTGGTGATGATCTCGACCTGCTCGCCGGTCTGCAGGCTGTAGTTGAGCGGCACGATGCGCCCGTTGATCTTGGCGCCCCGGCAGTTGTGGCCGATTTCGGTGTGCACGCGGTAGGCGAAGTCCAGCGGCGTGGCGCCCTTCGGCAGGTCGATGGCGTGGCCGTCGGGGGTGAAGATGTAGACCCGGTCCGGCTCGATATCCACCCGCAGTTGTTCGGCCAGGCCGCCGATGTCGCCGAGTTCTTCGTGCCACTCCAGCACTTGGCGCAGCCAGGAGATCTTCTCTTCGTACTGGTTGGACCCGGCCTTGACGTCGGTGCCCTTGTAGCGCCAGTGCGCGCACACCCCCAGCTCCGCCTCTTCGTGCATGGCGTGGGTGCGGATCTGCACTTCCAGCACCTTGCCCTCGGGGCCGATCACTGCAGTGTGCAGCGAGCGATAGCCGTTTTCCTTGGGGTTGGCGATGTAGTCGTCGAACTCCTTGGGGATGTGCCGCCACAGGGTGTGGACGATACCGAGCGCGGTGTAGCAGTCGCGCATTTCCGGCACCAGCACGCGCACGGCGCGCACGTCGTAGATCTGGCTGAAGGCCAGGCCCTTGCGCTGCATTTTGCGCCAGATCGAATAGATGTGCTTGGCGCGGCCGCTGATGTCGGCGTCGACGCCGGTAGCCTGCAACTCGGCGCGCAGCTGGCCCATCACGTCGGTGATGAAACGCTCGCGGTCGAGCCGGCGCTCATGCAGCAGCGTGGCGATCTGTTTGTATTGGTCGGGTTCGAGGTAGCGGAAGGACAAGTCCTCCAGCTCCCATTTGATATGACCGATACCCAGGCGGTGCGCCAGCGGTGCGTAGATGTCGAAGACTTCGCGGGCCACGCGGTTGCGCTTTTCGTCGTCGGCGGTTTTCACCGCACGGATCGCGCAGGTGCGTTCGGCCAGCTTGATCAAGGCGACGCGCACGTCGTCGACCATCGCCACCAGCATCTTGCGCAGGTTTTCCACCTGGCCCTGGGTGCCCAGCACCATGGACTGGCGCGGGCTGAGGCTGGCGCTGATGGCGGCCATGCGCAGCACGCCGTCGATCAGCTTGGCCACCACGGAGCCGAAGCGCTGGCCCACGGTGGCCAACGGGATATGCCCTTCACGCACGCCGCGATAGAGCACGGCAGCGATCAGCGAATCCTGGTCGAGCTTGAGATCGGCGAGGATCTCAGCGATTTCCAAGCCGGTGCGAAAGCTCGAAGTGCCTTCGGCCCACAGGTTCTTGGCCGCATTGTCTTGCTGTTCAGACTCACGAGCGAACTCGCAGGCTGCTTTCAAGGCTTCACGGTCCAGTGCCGGGTCGACACTGATGGCATGATCCAGCCATGCCTCGAGATTGATACTGCCGTCGGTGTTGATCGGCTGGTGTGCTCTCACCTGTACCATCTTGCTTACCTTCCCTACGACGCACCTTCGATGCGCCAAAAATCATCGCTGACCTGCTTTATCACTAAAGCTCACACACTCCCTGGCAGGTCACGGCCCAGGAGAATGCAGGCCAGTCGGATTAAACGGGCATCCTAGCCCGCCTCAAATAACGCCATCGCCTCGACATGCGCGGTTTGCGGAAACATGTCGAGGATCCCGGCACGTTTTAGCCGGTAACCCTGCTTGACCAACTCAACCGTGTCCCGCGCCAGCGTCGCCGGATTGCAGGACACGTACACCAGGCGCTTGGCCCCCAGGCTGGCGAGCTTGCGCACAACCTCCAGGGCACCGTCGCGAGGTGGGTCCAAGAGTACCGCAGAAAAGCCCTGTTTGGCCCATTCCGCGTCAGTCAACGACTGGGACAAATCGGCCTGAAAAAACTGCACATTATGCAAATTATTGCTGACGGCATTCAGCGCCGCACGCTCGACCATGGCCTGCACGCCTTCCACCGCGACCACTTCGCGCACCTGGCGCGCAAGTGGCAGGGCGAAGTTGCCCAGCCCGCAAAACAGGTCCAGCACGCGCTCATCGGCTTGCGGCGCCAGCCATTCGAGGGCCTGGGCCACCATCGCCGCGTTGACCCCGGCGTTGACCTGGACAAAATCGCCCGGCCGATACGCCAGCTCCAGAGCCCACGGTTCCAACCGATAACCCAGGGCCTGGTCAGGCTCGACCGGCTCCGGCTGGCCCTCGCCATGCAGCCACAACTGGGCCTCATGGAAGGCGCAGAATTCTTTGAGGATCAGCAGATCGGCGTCGGACAACGGCGCCATATGGCGCAGCAATACGGCGATGGACGACCCGCTGAACAGCTCCACATGCCCCAATGCCTGCGGTTTGCTCAAGCGCCGCAGCATGTTGGGCAAACGCTGCATGATCGGTTGCAAGGCCTGTACCAGCACCGGGCAATCGTCGATGGCGACGATGTCCTGGCTGGCCACGGCGCGAAAGCCCACTTCCAGGGTCTTGGCCTTGGCGTCCCAGCGCACCGCCACGCGGGCGCGACGCCGATAGCCCAGCTCCGGGCCACTCAACGGTGCCGCCCACGCCTGCGGTTCGACCCCTGCCACACGCGACAGTTGCTCGGCGAGCATGCGCTGTTTCAGGGCAAGTTGTTCAGCATGGGGCAGGTGCTGCACGCTGCAACCGCCGCAACGGCCGAAGTGCGCGCATGGCGCCGGGCGCCGCAGTTCGCTGGGCTTGAACACACGCTCGGTGCGCGCCTCGACCACTTTGCCGTGGGCGCCCAATACCCGCGCTTCGACCTCTTCACCGGCCAGTGCACCGTTGACAAACCAGGTGCGGCCTTCAAAGAACACGATGCCACGGCCGTCATTGGCCAGGCGCTCGATGGTCAGGCGTTGCTTCTTGCCCACCGGAATCTGTGGGGTACGGCTGCCGCCCGTCGGCTGGAAGCGCAGGCCTCTCTCGTGCTTGGCCATCAGTTGGGTTCGTCGAAAATGCCGGTCGACAAGTAACGGTCGCCACGGTCACAGATGATCGCGACGATCACCGCGTTTTCCACTTCCTTGGACAATCGCAACATGCCGGCCACGGCGCCGCCGGAGGACACACCGCAGAAGATGCCTTCTTCACGGGCCAGGCGGCGCGTGGTGTCTTCGGCTTCACGCTGGGCCATGTCGATGATGCGATCCACGCGCGTGGCGTTGTAGATCTTCGGCAAATACTCTTCGGGCCAGCGGCGAATCCCGGGGATCGACGCGCCTTCCATCGGTTGCAGGCCGACGATCTGGATCGCCGGGTTCTGCTCCTTGAGGTAGCGCGAGTTGCCCATGATGGTGCCGGTGGTGCCCATGGAGCTGACGAAATGGGTAATCGTGCCCTGGGTCTGGCGCCAGATTTCCGGGCCGGTGGTGGTGTAGTGCGCCTCGGGATTGTCGCCGTTGGCGAACTGGTCCAGCACCTGGCCACGGCCTTCGGCGGCCATGCGCTCGGCGAGGTCGCGGGCGCCTTCCATGCCTTCTTCCTGGCTGACCAGGACCAATTCGGCACCGTAGGCGGTCATCGCGGCCTTGCGCTCGGCGCTGCCATTGTCGGGCATGATCAGCACCATCTTGTAACCCTTGATCGCCGCGGCCATGGCCAGGGCAATCCCGGTGTTACCGGAGGTGGCTTCGATCAGGGTGTCGCCCGGCTTGATCTGCCCGCGCAGCTCGGCGCGCGTGATCATCGACAGCGCCGGACGGTCCTTGACGGAACCGGCCGGGTTGTTCCCTTCGAGCTTGAGCAACAGGGTATTGCTGGTTTCACCCGCCATGCGTTGCAAGCGGACCAGGGGCGTGTTGCCGACGCAATCGGCGATTGTAGGGTACTGCAAGGTCATGGCGTATTCGCAATCCAGACTGCGGGGCGAACATCATACCGGGAAAGCCTGGCGCGCCATATCACGCAAAGTGCGGTGCTTATGGCTTAAAGGCATAAGCACGCAATCAGCCGGTCACGAAGCGGGTCCATTCCTCGCGCGTCAGTTGCTCAATCAATTGCTCCTCGTCGTGCGCCCTCAAGGCTTGCACCTTACGCACCAGCAGCAGGTACGCGCCTTCGCTCATCTCCGCGCTTTCGACTTGCGCCTGCGCACGCTCCATTTCTCGATCGTATTGCCCAAGGCGCGCGTCGAACCTCGATCGGTATTTACGCGCCAGAAACTGCCGCCAATATTCTGCTTGCACCAATAAAGCCGGCCAGTCGAACTGAGCTTCGGCGGCCACGATCATTCCGTGCATCCTGGTGATTGAGTTCGCATTGGGACCGCCCAGTGTCCTGGCCAAACGCTCTTCGAATCCAAGGGGTAAATCCAGGCTGTGCGCCAACGCAATGCGGCTGGCAAGGATCATGCTGCTCACCACATCCCACGTTTGATGGCGGTCGAAACGCAACACCATCTCATCGATGGCCTGCAACCGTTTCAGGGCTCGAAAGTAATTCAAGAGTGGCGCCGCATCACCGTCCGTGTCGCGGGCGAGCAGTTCGATCGGCAGGAACTCAAGCTCCAGCGCATTGAGTGATAGCAGCCAGCCATCCACCCCGCGATTGAGCTCGAAGCGGTGCTGAAACAGGATCACGGCCAGTTGCTCGTTATGGGTTGCACTCTCGATCAACTGCCACACGCGGCGCGTCAGGTCTTCTCGCAGCGCCCGAAAGCCGGTGGCGATGAGCGACGGATAGGCCGCGATACATGCCAGCAGCTCAAAAAAGCGATCAGACATCGGGCGTTGCTGCAGTTGCGCCCAAAGTGCCTGGTAGTGGGGAACCTCAGCGAAAGGCAGCACCGCCAACCATGTGTCGGGGCGTGTGGATGCCGCTGCGGGCTGGGCGCCCAGGCCAAAATCGATATCCGCCTGCCCCGGCCACTCACGGTAGCGGCGCATCATTTGCAGGGAGCCCTGTGAAAGCGGGTTGCCCTGCAAATTCATCGCTCGATGAACATTTGGGTAAATGAACAAATCGAGGCTGGTCAAGATCGATATTCGATTGTCACGCAAATCAAAGACCTCCAGTGATCGCAAGATGGCGGCGCCAAGGGGCAGGCTTTCAATTTGCGTATTGCGCAGGTTAAGCACGCGCAACTTCTTCAACCCATGCAGCTTCAAGCGCTGCCCCAGTCTCAGTGGGTTTACCGATAAATCCAGTGTCACCAGGCTGGTCATTTCAGCGAGCAGTATTACGTCCCCCAGTTGAAGCTTGAGCCGATTATTCGAGAGGTTGAGCAGCGATAAATAGCCCAGCTGTGCCAACCCGACGGGAAGGCGCTGCAGATGATTACCGTTGAAAAACACCCAGCGAAGCTGCGGAAAACACCTGAAAAAACTGGTTGGAATGGTTTCCAGCCGATTGTTTTTCAGGCTCAACAGTTTTACATGACCGAAATAGGCGCCCAGCGGCGGCAAATCATTTAATGCCAAGTCATCCAGGATGAGTTCATACGGTACCCCGCGAACGGAGTCTTCTTTAGCCCAGCAGCGCTGAATGCGCGCCGCCGCCTCACGTTGTGCGGGCAAGTCCTCGGGCTTACCCTGTCGGCACCATCGTTCAAGGTTGGCATTCAAGACGGCGCGCTCTCTGAACATGAAGTTGATCGCGCTTTCCCGCTCTCGGACGGAATCACTCAGGCCCTGGAGCAGCGCGAAGGCCTGCTCATCGGTTTTCGCCGGAAACAGCTGCCGCAGCTTGGCGACGTGTTCACGGTCCACCGGACCCCAATGATCACCGCCGCTCAACGGGTAACCCATGCGCCCATCCGCCAGGCGCCGTGGCGGGACGTACCAGGGGCGTCGCTGTGGGTCGAACAGGCTGAGGGCGCGTTGCGAACGCTGTTCGATCTCCCGGCGCAGCGCATCGTGGGTGTAGTGCAGCGCTTCACGTTCAATCGACGGTAATGCGTCCAACAGCACCGCCAGGAACGCCCCGGGACGCCCGGTCGGTTGCCGTTCACCGTTCGCTTGAAGAATGTAGGCCTGATAATCCACGTCGACCGCTTCCAGTATCCGTCTGAGCGCGCCGTCGACCGGGCCGATGCTATCGATCAGGCGACCGCGCTCCCACACCTCGACCCGCAGGTGATTCGGCCATCCGTCGATGTCCGGCAATGTATGCAGGATCAGTCTCGAGGTGTCTTCACTCGCTGCAGCCGGCAGATACAATCCCTCCAGCGCCCTCATCTTGCGCGCGACGCTCACCCGCCAACGCGCGGCCGACATCAGGCTCAAGGGGATGCGGCCGGCCTGCAGGCTGAGGCGCTCCTGCGCGGTGACGTCGCGCACCAGCTCTTCGGCGAGTGCCGCCGTCAAACTGGGAAAATCGCGCTGCAGCACCTGCGCCAATGGATCGCCCGATGGCTGCTGTTTTTGGCCCAGCGCCTTGAAAAACAGGCGCTCCATGTGGGGCCGGTTGCGCGCGACCTCGGCCTCGAGCACCGCGACCTGCTCGGCGCGGGTGGCCGCCTGCCCCACCAACGTTTCGGCGCTGTCGGCACCGACCTCGCCGAGCAGCCTGTCGAAAAAATCCCGCCCCGTATCCACGCCGGTGTTGATCCGTTGATGCCGCATGAAGCGCTCGACGGTCTCCACCACGATTGCCGGCGCGCGCTCATTGCGCAGATGTATCCGGCGCAGGACGTCCGCTGTCACCCCGCTGATCTGCTGAATCTGCTCGATGGCATCCGCCGGCACTGCACGGGTAAACGGCCCCAGGCGCTGGAACGCCTTGGCGCCGTCCCACGTCAGCGGGTTTTCCCATTCGTGCCGCCAGGCGCCGGCACCGTTGTGGCTCAACAGCGGGGCATACGCATCGTTCAGGGACGGGTGCAATAGGCGCCATGGCTGCTCCGCCACCTTGAAATAAGCATCGTCCAGCCACAGGTAGCGCTCCGCCCCCAAGTGGTAAAGGCCAAGGGCATCGGGCTCTGCGGCGATACGGGCGGTATCGACGTGACTGACGTAGTGCGCGATCTCGCGCCGGTCGGGATAAAACGCGCCATCCGGCGCACGATGGCGCAACAGGGCGCGAGCGACCTGACGCCGAAAGTCGGCAACGCTGTGCTCCGCGCTCAAGCCGAGTAGACGCCGGTCATCGTCGGACAGCTGGCGCATGATCGCCAGATAGAAACCGTTGGCGCCACTCAGCATGGCGCCGGTGCGCGACTCACGGTGGTAATACGGCGAAAATCGCCCTTGGCCCTGATCAATGACCACCACGCTGCGGTCCTGCGCCCCCTGCGAAACATAGGGTAGCGCTTGCGTGGCCGGGCTGACGAGCAACGCCTGGGCGCTGCCGTCGCGCAGCACGCTGTGGGCGAAATGCGCGGCCCAATCCTGGGTTTGCCGGTCAAATCGGCGCGGATGAAAAAGCCCATCGACGATGGCTTCGCGGCGCGTCACCAGGCGTGCGGCGCGCAATGCGTCGTAAAGCGCCTCGGGTTGCAGTTGCGACTGCAGCAGCTGGGTTTGCTGATGCTCCGATAACGGGTGTTCGCGCAACACCTCGAGCAACCGCGCCATGCTCAGTTCGGGGTGCAAGGCCCGTAGTTGGGTAATCACCGCCGGTACGGGCTGGTCGGGGCTGACGCGCTCGGGCAACAATTTGAGTACCGACGCACTGGCGCCCACCGCGTCAGCACGGCAGGTGTCGGCAAACCGCGTGAGCGCGTCAAACAGGTCGTTCCTCAAGGCCTTGGCTTTCGTCGCCAATTGCTGGCGAAGCAACAGCGCGTCACCCGAAACAAGCGCCGGCACCAACGCCACAATGGCCTGTGCCACATGGGCGGTGAAGCGGCGCGGCGTGGCATAGGCGAACTCATGATTTTCCAGCGCGGTCAGCGTAACCACTGCCGTTGTCGCACGCGTTGCCTCCTTGTTGTAGCGACGCACCTCCAGGCCCTGATGGTCTTCAATGCTCAACGACATTCCCGCCGGCCAACCCTCCAACTGAGTGAGCAGCGGCGCCATGACGTCCAGCGCGTCGACGGGCGCGGGGCGGCTGGGGTCGGCGTCTGCGGCCAGCCAATCGATCAGCCGGTCGGCGCGCAACCGATGCACGGCGTCGACCAAAGACGCCGACGCCGGCGCGCCCTCCCATACCTGGTTCAAGGTCTGTGCCGAGGTCGCGCTCGTTTCGAGTAAAATCTCGATTTGCCGTGGCAATACGTCCTGGCTGCCGAGCATTCTTTCGAGCACCTGCGGGCTCGACAGATGCCGGTGTTCAGGCACGGCGCTGTAGCGCTGGGACAAGCGTTGATACAAGTGCTGATGGCGACGCAGCACGCTGCGCCCCAAACGCGTATGCAATCGACCACTGATCAGTAAATCGGCAAGGTCGGCAAACCCCTGGAGCAATTCGGCAGGCTCGCCGAGCAGCGCCTGCCGCCCCCCTTCGACCAACGCTTGCTCCATCGCTATGAACATCGCAAACGCCCTCACCCGCCCCAACCCTTTTAACGCCCCCGGCACCGGGATCAGCAGCACATCGAGGATTTCACCGATCAGGGTCTGGAACAGCTCGATCATGGTGGGCATGAAACCGGGCGTCTGGTGCGCCAATTCCTGCAGATTGGCGCGACTGCGCTCGCGATAGAAATCGTTCAGGCTCAGCGCCGGGGACTTTTGCACGACGTTGCGCACATAGCCGACTTTATCGACGATATTGACGCTCGGAATGACACGGGCCAGCCAGTCGACCAGTTTTTCCAACCCCTCAAGGTCGCGACGCGGCTGCGCGGTTTTACCGATTTGCTTGAGCCGCGCACAGTCACGCAGCCACATGATCTGATACAGCCAATCGACCCGCCCCGCGCGGTAGGCCGCATGGAACTCCGCATGAAACACCTCGCAGGCTTGCCGATGGCTGGCATGATGACGCAGCGACCCGCCGGGGCGATTCGGGATAAAACTGAAAGCCCCCTTGCAACCGCTGACGGAAAAAACGATGTGGGGAATGCTCAAGCTGTCGCCGGGAGGCTGGCCGGCGTAATGCCCGACCAAGCCGATCGATTGTGGTAACCAACTGATGTTGTCCGTCCCATGGGGCACGAAAAGCAGCATTTCCTCTACGCGCTCCCAGCGCGCTTCTCCCGCCAGCGCACGTTTCACCTGCTGGTATTTGTCCCGGTCGACGCGGCTGGCTTCGGTGTTTCTCAAGGCCTCGATGAGGGCGAACTCAAACTCGGCATTCGCCAACTGCATGATGCTGCTGCCCAGCGAAGCGTTGGCCTGCAGCGCCTGGTCGAGACGGCGACGCAGTTGCCCGCCGAGATCGAGCCGGCGCACCAGCGCAATGAATTCGCCGGCGGTCGCGTTGATGTTCCTGTCGAGGTAACTGGCATCGGCCAGGCCGGTGCGGCCGGGGTAGCTCCAGCCGGTCAGGCCGTCATAGTTCATACAGGCGGCGTCCCATAAGGTCACGCTAGAGATCTTGATCTCATCGCCTTTCAATTCGCGCCGGACGCGACCGGAGTGCTTGAGGTAGCGGGTATTGATCTTCGCCACCTTGGGGTCGATGTACTGGCCGGTCAGGGTCATCAACGCGCTGCGCAACGACTCCAGGGCATGTAGCTCGAACGCTTCGGTGAGTTGGCGGATGCCCTGCTCCATGGTGTGCTGGGCATCGATCCAGGCCCTTTGCAGGCGCACGTACTCACGTTTTTCGGCAAGATCGAGCCCGCCGAGAAGGCCGTCGAACTCAGCTCTCAAGCCATCCAGGGCTTGCAGGACTGACCACTCCAGGCCGGCCATCAAGGGTGCGCGCTGCTGCGCGATAAAAGCGCTCAGCGTGTCCTGCGGTGTGGGGGTAATCGGCTCGCTCATGGCTCTGCTCCTGAAAAGCTCAGCCTATCGCCTCGCCGTCAGCGTCTCAGGTAGCTATGTAGCGCCATGGATCAGCCGTGGTTCTTGTCGAAAACCGCCGGTCCCATCGCCGCAATCTGGCCCTCGATCAACGCATCGAAGGGTTTGAGTAACAGCTCGAAAGAAGTGGGCGCCTCCAACACCTGCAACGCCTGCACAATCGCCTCCACCGTCGACAAGGCTCCGGGGCCCGGCGCCTTGCGCAGCCGGTAGCGCGAGACGGCGCCCGCGGCCAGCGTCACCCTGGGCAGCGCCGCCAGCAGCGGGTTGAGGTGCAACAGCTTGCGCGCCTTGCGCCAGGTGCCGTCGGGGACCACCAACAACAACGGCTCGTCGCTCGGCCCATAAGCCTGCAGCGGCTGGGCATCGTCTGCCGGAAACAACAGGCGCGCCTGATAGCCGGGCGGGTTCAGCAAGCTCGGCAGATCGTCGAATACCTCGCCCACCACCAACTGCGCATTGTTCAAGCCCAACGCCGCCAACCGCGCGGTATTGAGCGCATGGTTGACCTCGCTCGGGTGCTGCAGCAGCAACACGCGGGTGCGACTGTCGAGGCTGGGGATCAGCGCGCACAGGCAATGGGTGGCGGGCCGCAGGCAACGGGAACACTGGGGTCTGGACATGGTTTTTCAGGCCTGGTTGAGCTGGGTTTTGAGCAAGTCGCGAAACGTCTGGATCAGCGGCTCGCGGCTACGGCCACGGCGCATGATCATCGAGAACGGCGCCTGGTAGCCGAAGGTCGCCGGCAGCAGCACGCGCAGGTCGCCCTTGTCGGCCCAGGCCTGGGCGTAGTGTTCGGGCAGGTAGCCGATGTAGGCGCCGGACAGCACCAGGATCAGTTGCGCCTCCATACTTTCCACGGTGGCGGCGCTGTGCTTGAAGCCGTGGCGCGCCAGTTCCGCCTGGCTCCAGTAGCCGCGCCCGACCATGCGCTGCTGGGTGATCACCTGTTCGGGGATGCGCCGCTCATTGAACAGCGGGTGCCGGGTGCTGCAATACAACCAGTGTTGTTCACGGTACAACGGCATGTAGATCAGCCCGCTCATGCGGTTGGAAAACGCGCCGATGGCCAGGTCCAGGCGGTTGTCCTGCACACCCAGTTGCAGTTCGTAAGGGCTCAGCACCGACAAATGCAAATGCACCGCCGGGTGTTCCAGGCTGTAGGCGCCGATCACCTCGGCGAACGGCAGGGCCTTGTCGCTGACGGTGGAGTCGAGCACGCCGAGCTTGAGCGTGCCGCGCAGCTCGCCTTTGAGCGCGGCAGCGTATTGCTCGAAACCTTCCAGTTCGCCCAGTAGCCGCAGGGTCTCCTGATGGAACAACTCGCCCTTGCTGGTCAGGCTGAACCCGCCCCGGCCACGGTGGCACAACACCAGGCCCAACGCCGATTCGAGCTGGCTCATATAGGTGCTGATCGCCGAGGTCGACAGGTTGAGCTCGTGCTGTGCATTGGCGAACCCCTGGTGGCGCACGACGCTGACGAAGATGCGCAGGAGTTTCAGGTCAGGCAAGGCGTTGGCCATGGTCGGCTCCGGGGAGGTGATCGCAGTAGTCTACCTGCCGGCATTAGTTTAGAAAAATCTGAACTAAGTATTTGCCTCTGCCGATTCTTCCCACCCCGGGCTTTTCGCAGAATCGGCCGCTAATAAACACAACACGATGAGGCAATCCCGTGGACAAGATTTTCCACCAACCACTGGGCGGCAACGAAATGCCGCGCTTCGCCGGCATCGCCACCATGATGCGTCTTCCCCATTTGCAATCGGCCAAGGGCCTGGATGCGGCCTTTATCGGCGTGCCGCTGGACATCGGCACCTCGCTGCGCGCCGGCACCCGCTTCGGCCCCCGGGAAATCCGCGCCGAATCGGTGATGATCCGCCCGTACAACATGGCCACCGGTGCCGCGCCGTTCGATTCGCTGTCGGTGGCCGATATCGGCGACGTGGCGATCAACACCTTCAACCTGCTCGACGCCGTGCGGATCATTGAAGAAGCCTACGACGAGATCCTCGAACACAACGTCATCCCCATGACCCTGGGCGGCGACCACACCATCACCCTGCCGATCCTGCGGGCGATCCACAAAAAACACGGCAAGGTCGGGCTGGTCCACATCGATGCCCATGCCGACGTCAACGACCACATGTTCGGCGAGAAGATCGCCCACGGCACCACCTTCCGCCGCGCAGTGGAAGAAGGCCTGCTCGATTGCGACCGCGTGGTACAGATCGGCCTGCGCGCCCAGGGCTACACCGCCGAAGACTTCAACTGGAGCCGCAAGCAAGGCTTTCGCGTGGTGCAGGCCGAAGAATGCTGGCACCACTCCCTCGCGCCGTTGATGGCCGAAGTGCGCGAAAAAGTCGGTGGCGGCCCGGTGTACCTGAGCTTTGACATCGACGGCATCGACCCGGCCTGGGCGCCCGGCACCGGCACCCCGGAAATCGGCGGGCTGACCACTATCCAGGCGATCGAAATCATCCGTGGCTGCCAGGGCCTCGACCTGATTGGTTGCGATCTGGTAGAAGTTTCGCCGCCTTACGACACCACCGGCAACACCTCGTTGCTGGGCGCCAACCTGCTGTACGAAATGCTCTGCGTACTGCCCGGCGTGGCGCACCGCTGATGAGCACCCATGAGGTGTTGAAAGCGGCGGCCGACCTAGTGTCGGCCTTCGCACGCAACGACCGCGAGGCTTACTTCGGCGCATTCAGCGCCGATGCCAGCTTCGTGTTCTACACCCTGCCCCAGCCGCTGCTCAGTCGCGATGCCTACCAGGCATTGTGGGACAGCTGGCGCCGGGACGAGGGGTTCGAGGTGCTGTCCTGCGTCTCGAGCAACGCCGTTGTCAGCCTGCAGGGTGATGTGGCGATTTTTATGCATGACGTGGCCACCGAGCTGCGCATGAACGGGGAGCAATTCAATAGCCAGGAACGCGAGACCATTGTCTTCAGACGGCAAGGGTTGGACGTACAACAAAAACAAGGCCTGTGGCTGGCCTGTCACGAACATTTGTCCGCTATGCCGGAAGGGCTGCCGCCCCCTTAGCCAATGTGATCGGAGCTGATCATGAATAATAAAAACAACGAAAACAGTATTCGCAAGATAGAAACCAACGGGGTCGAACAGATCCCGGACCATGAACGTACCGCCGGGCCCAAGGATCTGTTTCGCCTGATCTTCGGCGGTGCCAATACCTTTGCCACAGCGGTGCTGGGTGCCTTTCCGGTGCTGTTCGGCCTGTCGTTCCAGGCCGGTGTCTGGGCGATTGTGCTGGGCGTGCTGGTGGGTGCGCTGATCCTGGCGCCCATGGGCCTGTTCGGGCCGATCAATGGCACCAACAATGCTGTGTCGTCCGGGGCGCACTTCGGTGTCCACGGGCGGATCGTCGGCTCGTTTCTGTCATTGCTGACGGCGATTGCCTTCTTCTCACTGTCGGTGTGGAGTTCGGGCGATGCGCTGGTCGGCGGTGCGAAGCGGCTGATCGGCCTGCCGGAAACCGACCTGACCCTGGGCCTGGCCTACGGCGTGTTTGCCATCCTGGTGCTGACGGTCTGTATCTACGGCTTTCGCTTCATGCTGTGGGTCAACCGCATCGCGGTGTGGGCGGCGAGCCTGCTGTTTCTGCTGGGGATCTTCGCGTTCGCGCCGACCTTCGACAGCCACTTCGCCGGCAGCGTGGCCCTCGGCCAGAGCGGTTTCTGGGCCGCGTTTATCGGTGCGGCGCTGGTGGCCATGAGCAACCCGATCTCCTTCGGCGCGTTCCTCGGTGACTGGTCGCGCTACATCCCGCGTGAAACGCCGAAAATTCGCATCATGCTGGCGGTGGTCGCGGCACAGATCGCCACCTTGATCCCGTTCCTGTTCGGCTTGGCCACGGCGACCATCGTCGCGGTCAGGGCACCGGACTACATCGCGGCCAACAACTACGTCGGCGGTCTGCTGGCGGTGGCGCCGAGCTGGTTCTTCCTGCCGGTGTGCCTGATCGCGGTGATCGGCGGCATGTCCACCGGCACCACGTCGCTGTATGGCACGGGGTTGGACATGTCCAGCGTGTTCCCGCGCCTGCTGTCGCGGGTCAAGGCCACGCTGCTGATCGGGGTGATGTCTATCGCCTTCATCTTTATCGGACGTTTCGCCGCCAACCTGGTGCAGAGCGTGTCGACCTTCGCGGTGCTGATCATCACCTGCACCACCCCGTGGATGGTGATGATGATCATCGGTCTGATCGTGCGTCGCGGCTTCTACTGCCCGGACGACCTGCAAGTATTTACCCGCGGCGAACGCGGCGGGCGCTACTGGTTCAGCCACGGCTGGAACTGGCGCGGCCTGGGGGCCTGGATTCCGAGCGCGTTGGTGGGGCTGTGCTTCGTCAACCTGCCGGGGCAGTTTGTCGGGCCATTGGGCAACCTCGCCGAGGGCATCGATATCAGCCTGCCGGTGACATTGGGGCTGGCCTCGGTGGTGTACCTGAGCTTGCTGCGCCTGTTCCCGGAACCGGCTGCCGTGTACGGCCCTACCGATCCACGCAGCGAACGCACGGACGTGCACGCTGAACCGGCGCTGCAAAAAGCCGCCTGATTTCCATAAAAAAGATAATCGGAGACCCGCCGTCATGGCTTTGGATTTATTCGTCGTACTCATCTACGCCGCCGGCATGCTCGTGCTCGGCTATTACGGCATGCGCCGCGCCAAGACCCACGAAGACTACCTGGTCGCCGGGCGCAATCTCGGCCCGTCGCTGTACATGGGCACCATGGCCGCCACGGTATTGGGCGGCGCGTCCACCGTCGGCACCGTGCGCCTGGGGTATGTCCACGGCATCTCCGGCTTCTGGCTGTGCGCCGCGCTGGGCATGGGGATCATCGCGCTGAACCTGTTCCTGGCCAAGCCGTTGCTCAAGCTGAAAATCTTCACCGTCACCCAGGTCTTGGAAAAGCGCTACAACCCCATGGCCCGCCAGGCGAGCGCGGTGATCATGCTGGCCTACGCGCTGATGATCGGTGTGACCTCGATCCTGGCCATCGGCACCGTGCTGCAGGTGCTGTTCGGCCTGCCCTTCTGGATTTCGGTGCTGCTCGGCGGTGGCGTGGTGGTGATGTACTCGACCATCGGCGGCATGTGGTCGCTGACCTTGACCGACATCGTGCAGTTCGTGATCAAGACCGTCGGCCTGATGTTTATCCTGCTGCCGATCTGCCTGTACCGCGTCGGCGGCTGGGACGAACTGGTGGCCAAGCTGCCGGCGTCGAACTTCAGCTTCACCGCGATCGGCTGGGACACGATCATCACCTACTTCATGATCTACTTTTTCGGCATCCTGATCGGCCAGGACATCTGGCAACGGGTGTTCACCGCCCGTGACGAAAAGGTCGCCCAGTACGCAGGCACTTTCGCCGGTTTCTACTGCATTCTCTACGGCCTGGCCTGTGCGTTGATCGGCATGGCGGCCCATGTGCTGATTCCCGATCTGGATAACGTCAACAACGCGTTCGCCGCGATCGTCAAAGTGTCGCTGCCCGATGGCATTCGTGGGTTGGTGATTGCGGCGGCGTTGGCGGCGATGATGTCGACGGCCAGCGCCGGCTTGCTGGCGGCGTCCACCGTGTTGACCGAGGACCTGCTGCCACGTTTGCGCGGCGGCAAGCAGTCGAGCCTGAACATCAACCGCCTGTTCACCCTGCTGACCGGTATCGCGGTGCTGGGCATCGCGCTGGTGGTGAACGATGTGATCAGTGCCCTGACCCTGGCTTACAACCTGTTGGTGGGCGGCATGCTGATCCCGCTGATCGGGGCGATTTTCTGGAAGCGCGCGACGACTTCGGGGGCGATTACGTCCATGACCCTGGGCTTCGTGACGGCGTTGGTGTTCATGTTCAAGGACGGCTTGGACGCGAACACGCCGATCTACTACAGCCTGGCGGTGGCGTTGGTGAGTTTTGTCGGGGTGAGCCTGTTGTCGCGCCGACCTGAAACGGAACCGGCGCGAGCCGCCTGAACAAGCACGCGGGAAATCAGGTTTTCTTCAGCGGGTGCGACGTCGGATGTCGCACTCGTTTTTTTTTGCGTGGCGTACCAAGCATCGCGAGGACGGGTTTGCTTGCTCCCACACAAGCCCGTTCCTACACAGATTCTGCGGTGTTCCGACGACTGCGGTTCAACGCCGACGTGGACGACGCTGCTCATCATCCGTGCGAATGGGCACCGGCTGCAGCGGGGGCTCGATCAGGCCCAGCGCAACGCCAAGGTCGTGGAGCCAGGTTTGGATTTTCTCTTTCATGATTGCCCCCTTTGAGGGTAGTGCGGGTCGGCGGAAATTCTTTCGCCTCTTCCTACAAATAGTAGCCCTAACTCCTACACATTGCATGAACGAAACCACAACGAACTATTACCAAATTCATGCAAATACGACAGATCGGTCAGGCGATCGCCCGGATATCTTGCAGGAACCCTGCCTGGCCTTCGCGCTGCAGTTCGATCCATGCGTTGAGATTAGCGCCGAGCATACCCTTTCGCCACATCAGCCAGGTGGTCGCAGTGGCAAAAGGCTCAGATAGGGGATGAACGGACACGCTGTCCTTGCCTGGCAGGCTGTCGAGCATGGATTCGGACATCAAGGCCACGCCGGAACCGGCGATCACGCAGGCGAGCATGCCTTGATAAGACTCGATCTCAATGGCACGGCCCATCGCCACGTGCTCGTGGGAAAACCACGTCTCCAAACGTCGGCGATAGGAACAACTGCGTCGGAAGGTGAACACTGCGCGGCCGGCAACATCCTGAGGGCCGAGTACTGGCGGGTGGTCGGCTTCGCAAATCAGCATCAGCTTTTCGTCGCACAAGGGCACACCGTCCAGGGACGCGATAGTCAGCGGGCCGTCGACCAGCGCCGCGTCGAGACGCCCGGTGATCAAGCCTTCGAGCAGCTCGCCGCTGGGCGCCGATTGCACCTGCAGATTCACCATCGGATACGCCTTGTGATAGCGCGCCAACAGTTTCGGTAAGTGAATCGCGGCGGTGCTGTACATGCTACCCAGCACAAAGTCACCGGCCGGTTGCCCGCCTTGCACGGCACCGTGGGCTTCGTCGTGCAGCGCCAGCAGACGGGTGCTGTAGTCCAGCAACACTTTGCCCGCAGGGGAAAGCTGCAGGCGTTGACGTTCACGAACGAACAACTCGACGCCCAGTTGCTCCTCCATCTGCTTGAGCCGGGTCGACAGGTTCGATGGCACGCGGTGCAAGCGCTCGGCAGCGCGGGTGATGGAGCCCTCTTCCGCCACGGCCTGGAAAATGCGCAATTGACTGAACTCCATACCTTTCTCCAAAACTGAACAAGTTGCTCACTATTATTCATTTTTACAGAAAGTCAATCCGCCTTAGCCTGCATGTCATTCGCTTTCCCGCAGGAAACCTTGCACATGTCGCCGTTGACTCGCCTCCTCGCCAGCTTTATCGCCCTGATGATGGCCATGGGCATTGGCCGCTTCGCCCTCACCCCGCAAATGCCACATCTGCTCAGCGAGGGGCAGATTGATCTGACCGGTGCCGGGCTGATCGCCGCCGCCAACTACCTGGGCTACTTCGTCGGCGCGGTGGATTCGATTTTCGCGCGCAGCCATCACCCTGTACGCGGTCGCTTGTACGGCGGGTTGTGGTTGTGCGTGCTGCTGACCCTGGCGTCGTACTGGGCCCATGGGTTCTGGCCGCACCTGCTGTTGCGCTTCGGCACCGGCGTGGCCAGCGCCTGGGCGCTGGTGATGATCACCAGCCTCAGCCAACCGCTGGCGATTGCCGCCGGGCGGCCGCGCTTGGGCGCCCTGGTGTTTGCCGGGCCGGGCCTGGGGATTCTGTTGACCGGCCTGCTCGCGCTGGGTTCGAACCTGCTGGGACAAAGCTCCGCAACACTGTGGCTGGTCTACGGCGGGGTGGCGCTGCTGATGCTGCTGGCGATCCTGCCTTTCCTGCCTCAACCGAGCGTCACTGACACGCCCGTCAGCGACGCGAGCAGCAATGCGAGCATCGCGCACCTGGGTTGGGTTTATTTCTTCTACGGCCTCGGCTACATCATCCCGGCGACCTTTCTGTCCCAGATGGCCAGCGCGCAGTTCAAGGGCGCCTGGCAGGCAGACCTGTTCTGGCCATGCTTTGGCCTGGCGGCTGCGCTCGGGGTGGTCGTGGCGAGCCTGCGCCGCAAGGCCGCGAACACAACCCGCCGCTGGCTGATGACAACCTTATGGTTGCAAGCGGCGGGCGTATTTACCTGCTTGCTCGGCAACGGCTGGGGCCTGGCGCTGGGCGTATTGCTCTGCGGCGCACCGTTTCTGGCGTGTATGCAGTTGGTGATGGCACGCTTGCGCGAGGTGGCGCCCCACGGCTACCAGCGCAGCACTGGGGTGCTGACCGCGAGCTTTGCCATCGGACAACTGAGCGGCCCATTGCTCGCGTCGGTGAGCAGCCACCTGAGCGGCGGCCTGCAACCGGCGCTGGTGATCGCCGGTTGCGGGTTGTTATTGGCCGGCGCGCTGTTGCTGCGCCCGGCCGCGGCAGTCAGCCAGCCATCAGCGGCGTTGGCACGCGAGCCTGTTCGCGCCGAGCGAGCACCAGGAAAAACAGCCCACCCAGGAAGCAACCGGTGAACCAGGCGAAGTTGGCCATCCCCTGCAAGGCCGGGGTGAACGTGATCGCGACACCCACCAGCGTCGCCGGCAACAGAGCCTTGACCGCCGTCCAGTTCACGCCGCCGTCGAAGTAATAACGCCCGCTCGGGCTGTCATCGAACAGCGCATCCACGTCGATCTGCTGTTTTTTGATCAGGTAGAAGTCCACCAGCAAAATCCCGAACAACGGCCCGATAAACGCGGCGAGGATGTCCAGGGTGTAGTGGATCATCAGCGGGTTGTTGAACAGGTTCCACGGGGTGATAAAGACTGAAGCCACCGCTGCAATCATGCCGCCGGCGCGCCAGCTGATTTTGCTCGGCGCAACGTTGGCGAAGTCGAACGCCGGGGACACGAAGTTGGCGACGATATTGATGCCGATCGTGGCCGTGACAAAAGCAAAGGCGCCCAGCAACACGGCCATGCTGTTGTCGATACGCGACACGGTGGCGATCGGGTCGTGGAGCATTTCACCGAATACCGGCAAGGTGCCCGAGACGATCACCACGGTCACCAGGGAGAACGCCAGGAAATTCACCGGCAGCCCCCAGAAATTACCGCGACGCACATCCTGCATGCTGCGACAGTAGCGGCTGAAATCGCCGAAGTTCAGCGTCGGCCCGGAAAAGTACGACACCACCAACGCCGTCGCCACAATCACCTGGCCAAAAGCCTGCCAGCCCGACAAGGACTTTTCCGCCAGGGTAAAGCTGATATTCGCCCAGCCCGCCTTCCACACGATCCAGCCGGCCAAGGCGAACATCACCGCATAGACCACTGGCCCGGCCCAGTCGATAAAGCGCCGGATAGACTCCATGCCCGCCCAGAATACGGCCGCCTGCACCACCCACAAGCTGAGGAAACCAAACCAGCCCAGGTAGGACAGGCCCGCGAAGTGCGGCTCTGCATACACGGCCATCTGTGGGAAAAAGCGCAGCACCACGATGATCAGCGCACTCGACGCCAGATACGTCTGAATCCCGTACCACGCCACCGCGATCAAGCCGCGTATCACCGCCGGAATATTCGCACCGAACACACCAAACGCCAGTCGGCAGATCACCGGGTACGGTACAGCCGCTTGCTGGCTCGGCCTGGCCACCAGGTTAGCGATCAATTGCACGATGCAAATGCCTGCGAGCAACGCAATCAGCACCTGCCAACTGGCCAGCCCGAGGGCGAACAGGCTGGCGGCGAAGACATAGCCGCCGACGCTGTGTACGTCGCTCATCCAGAAGGCAAAGATGTTATACCAGGTCCACTTCTGCGGCAGTGGGCCCAGGTCCTGGTTGTACAGGCGCGGGCTGTAGCCTTTGGGCAATTGTTCGGTCATCGCTTGGCTCCTCGAAATACCCGCCTGCGCTGCCGTAACGGGATGCATACGGAAGGCGGCACGGTTTGTATACGAAAGAGTCAGCAGAATGCGTGCCAATGGCACACAATCCCCACGGGGCGGGGTGCCAAAGGATGTATCGAGAGTTAGATCGGTGTATACCGCTCAGCAACGGTGCACGCCTTAATCCTGTACACAATCACTTGCACACCCGTTGTGCACACAGGTGCCTGACTGCGCACTAGGCGGCGCTGAGGAATGTGTTCAAGTTGCTCAGGTCATCTGCGCCGTAGGCCGACAGAACAAGGATTTACGGGGTATCGGCACAGCTTCTGTAGGAGCGATTCGCTCCTACAGAAGAGCAAACCGCACTCAGCTCAGTTCAATGCGATCGGCATGAATCACAATCTGGCCCTGCTTGTAGAGCGCACCAATGGCCTTCTTGAAGTTGCCTTTGCTGACGCCGAACAAGTTGCTGATCACCGCCGGGTCGCTTTTATCGCTGACCGGCAGGCTGCCGTTGTTTTCGCGCAACTTGGCGAGGATCTTCGAGTTGAGGCTGGAAGCCGCTTCCTGGCCGACCGGTTGCAGGCTCAGGCTGATATTGCCGTCGGCGCGGATTTCCTTGATAAAGCCTTTCTCTTCCTTGCCCGGGCGCAGGAACTTGAACACTTCGTTCTTGTGGATCAGGCCCCAGTGCTTGTTGTTGATGATCGCCTTGAAGCCCATGTCCGTGGCCTCGGCCACCAGCAGGTCGACTTCCTGGCCAACCTGGTAGTTGGCGGGCGTCTTGTCCAGGTAGCGGTCAAGGCGCGCGGTGGCGGTGATGCGCTTGGTGTGTTTATCGAGATAGACATGCACCACGCAATATTCGCCAGCGGTCATTTGACGCTTTTCTTCCGAATACGGCAGCAACAGATCCTTGGGCAAGCCCCAATCGAGGAAGACACCGATGCTGTTGACTTCCACAACTTTCAAACTGGCAAATTCGCCAACTTGAACTTTTGGTTTTTCAGTGGTGGCGATAAGTTTGTCATCGCTGTCCAGATAAATGAATACGTTAAGCCAGTCTTCATCTTCACTGGGAATATCTTTGGGGATATACCGATTAGGCAAGAGGATTTCACCGTCTTGCGCACCATCCAGGTACAAACCAAAGTTAGTGTGTTTAACCACTTGCAAGCTGTTGTAGCGCCCGACTAAAGCCATTTCCAATACCCTCATTGCGTGGGCGGCATTCTACCCGAGTTGCGTCCGGCACGCGCGCACGCCTGAAAATTCGCGGGTTCGCATGGCATTCTACCGGCACCGCCCCGCTCGTCTGATCAATCGGCTGAATTCCGCCGCGCCGGCGGCGCCCGACAGACCGCGTGGTTTCGAGTTAAAACAGTAAGTTAGAGGCTTATTTCGACGACGAACTTTGCCGGTTTCAGCCAGCGCACCAAATACAAGGGGATATTTACCAAGCAATTGTCAAGCATTTCCTGTACGATGCCTGGCCAAGTTAATTTTCTACAGGTTAGTGGCCGCCATGCGCGTAAAAGCATCCAACAGCAAAGCAAAGCCAGCTCCCGCCGTCGAAACCAGCGAGTCGATCAACAGCCAGATCGCTGCGTTCCTCAAGTCCGGTGGCGAAATCCAGCAGATTGCCAAGGGCGTCAGCGGCCAGACTTTCGGCCCGTCCAAGCAGATCAGCCTGGGCAAGAAGTAAGCTGACCGCGCAACACACCTGGTCCCTAAGCGTCTTGCCAACAAGGCGCTAGGACTAGAGCCCGAAACACCCCATTGCTTCTCCCGCGACACAAAATCGACCAACGGACCTCACCGCCTGGCATTCGCCGGTATGCTTGCACACGTCTAGCACGGGCATCTGCCTGATACCTTCCGTTACTGCTCCTCGCTTTTCATGGAGTGAAGCATGCTCAAAACCTGTATTTTCCTGATCGCCGCCCTCGCCGCCAGCCCTTTGGCCGAAGCGCAGATTTTCCAGCGCGAATTGGGCGACTTCGATCTGAAACTGGGCACCACGCCCAGCCGCAGCATGGCCCAGGGCCTGGTCAAGCCGACATCGCCGGGCAGCGACGCCTTCCACGGCGGCCTCGACCTGAGCCACGACAGCGGCCTGTACGTCGGCCAGTTCTCACCGAACATGGGCCTGTCTTCGGCGAGCAACCTTGAAATCGACTCGTACATGGGGTTCAAACACCCCTTCGACCAGACGCTCGGCTACGAAGTGGGATTGATCCACTACAGCTATCCCTCGCTCAGCCCCCTTGACAGCCAGGAGTTCTATGGCGGCCTGAACCTGCTGGGCAATCGCTTCGGCGCGTCCTTCAGCAACGACCCCGACCGCCAGGACAGCACCCTGTTCGCCGACCTTGGCGGTACACAGCCGTTCGGTATCGGCGTCAGCATGAAGTACACCACGCATCAACTGGGCAGCCCGGTCTCGGTGGACGGCGGTTCGATCCGCAGTTTCAGCGACTGGTCGGTGCAATTCTCACGGGCGTGGATGGGCGTTGACCTTGACTTGATCTACAGCGACTCCAGCCTCAACGGCGGCGACTGCTCGGCCTACTCGGGACACAATTCGCAATGCGATGGGCTGTTGACCTTGAAGGCAGCGCGGACGTTTTATTGATGGGCTGAACTGTCGCACCCAGCGCGGGTTCACATGCATTAACCCCCTCTGCGCAAGGACCCGCCCATGCTGAGCCGGCTCAATTTTCTGCTGCCATTCGTGATCCTGAGCCTGGTGCTTGGCGGCTGCAACCGCGTGGGTTTGGCCTACCGCAATCTCGACGTGATCATCCCGTGGACCCTCAGTGACTACCTGGACATGAACGCCGGGCAGAAGCGCTGGTTCAACGACACCCTCCAGCAACACCTGGCCTGGCATTGCACCACGCAGTTACCGGGTTATCTGGACTGGCTCGACCGCCTGCAACAGATGGTCGACAACCATCAGGTCAGCGACAACGCCTTGCAGAGCCGTACCGACGAAGCCAAACAGGCGGTGAGCGAGATCGCGCGCGCGATCACGCCGTCGGCGGTCCACTTGCTGCGCGGGCTGGACGACCAGCAGGTCAAGGACATGAACGACGCCCTGGCCAAAGACCTGCGCAAGCGCCAGGACGAATACCTGAAACCGCCCCTGCCGCGACAGATCCAGGCGCGTGCCGAGCGCATGAGCAAGCGCCTCGATGCGTGGATCGGGCCGCTCAGCGCCAGCCAGCAGCAACGGGTGGTGGCCTGGTCTGCGGAGCTGGGTGACCAGAACCAACAGTGGATCGACAACCGCGCCCGCTGGCAGGCGCAGTTCATCGACGCTGTGCAACAACGCCACGACCCTGACTTTGCGCAGAAAATGCAACAATTGTTGGTGGACCGCGAACGCGCATGGACCCCGGAATATCGGCAGGCCGATGCCCAGACGGAAACAGCGGCGCGCAGCCTGATCGTGGATCTAATGGCGCAAAGCAGCGTACAACAACGCCAGAAATTGACGCACAAAATCGCGGGCGTGCGCAGCGATTTCAAGGCGCTCAAATGCCTCAACGCCGCCGCAGACTAGAACGTGGGAGCAACATCGCGCCCACAGGCCCTTCAGGCAATCGCCGCCTTGGACGCCACGTCGTCGAACGTCGCCGGTTCCAGCGCATCCGCCTGCTCATCGAGCACCTGACGCGGGTGAGCGTGGCCCGGTATCGAGCTGTCGATCAACGCCAGCAATTGGGCTCCTCGTGGCGTCAGGATAAAGTTCTCACCATTACCACCCTCGTCCTCGGGCCGCGACTCGATAAACCCGCGCTTGAGCAACAGCGCCTCGTAATCCGCAGCGGTTTTTTTCAACACATCCAGATTGCCGGTGGACTCGCCCGCCATGACCTTCTCGGCGGCCTCCTGCTCGGCGTACTTACGCGGGGCAAAGCTGCCCTCGCCATTCTGCACTTCATGCAACAGCCGTTCGATCAGATCCCAGTTGTAAGTCGTCATCCTGATTCCTCCTGCGGGCCAAAAGGAAAAGCAGCCCGTTCAGAGTTGGGACACGTCTCGTCAGCGGCCGTTCAGCCGAATGGACAGGCGTCACTTCTGTGTACTTTCCAGACGTTCGCCGCCTCAACTGGGCGGAAAGAAGCTGCGGCCAAGGCAAAAAACCGCAGGCAAAAAAAAACCGGACAGCGTCCGGTTTTTTTATCGCGGCCCAGCCTTATTCGGCAGCCGGTGCTTCTGGCTTGCGGCGCTTGAGCGGCGCCATGCCGTCCTTGCTGACCAACGACAGGTTGTCGGTCTTCGGCCGGTTGGCGATCTTGCGCTTGGTCGGCGACTTGGCACCGGCCTTCTTCTTGTCACCCTTGCCGTCGACTTTTTTCTTCTTCACGCCTACGGCCTTGCCCGAAGCCTTGACCTTCTTCGGCCCGGTGTAGGTGCCTTTGACTTCCTTGATGGTGCGGCGCTCGAACGACTGCTTGAGATAGCGCTCGATGCTCGACATCAGGTTCCAGTCGCCGTGGCAGATCAGTGAGATCGCCAGGCCATCGTTGCCAGCACGCCCGGTGCGACCGATACGGTGGACGTATTCGTCGCCGCTGCGGGGCATGTCGAAGTTGATGACCATGTCCAGGCCGTCGACGTCCAGGCCGCGCGCGGCGACGTCGGTGGCGACCAGGATCTTCACCCCGCCTTGCTTGAGGCGGTCGATTGCCAGCTTGCGGTCCTTCTGGTCTTTCTCGCCGTGCAGGACGAACGCTTTGTAGTCCTGCGCCACCAGGCGGCCGTAGATGCGATCAGCCGCAGCGCGGGTGTTGGTGAACACGATGGCCTTCTGATAGGTCTCGTTGGCCAACAGCCAGTTGAGGATCTGTTCTTTGTGGACGTTATGGTCAGCGGTGATGATCTGCTGGCGCGTGGTCGCGTTCAGGTCGCTGACGTTGTTGACCTGCAGGTGCTCGGGGTTGTTCAGGACCTTGGCAACCATGTCGCGCAGGGTCGAACCGCCGGTGGTGGCGGAGAACAGCATGGTCTGCTGACGATTCACGCACTCGGCCACCAGGCGCTGCACGTCATCGGCAAAGCCCATGTCGAGCATGCGGTCGGCTTCGTCGAGCACCAGCACTTCGACTTCCTTGAGGTCGAGGTTGCCAGCGTTGAGTTGCTCGATCATGCGGCCCGGGGTGCCGATAAGGATGTCCGGGACCTTGCGCAGCATGGCGGCCTGGACCTTGAAGTCTTCGCCGCCGGTGATCAGGCCGGACTTGATGAAGGTGAACTGCGAGAAACGTTCGACTTCTTTCAGGGTCTGCTGGGCCAGCTCGCGGGTCGGCAGCAGGATCAGGGTCTTGATGCTGACGCGGACTTTGGCCGGGCCGATCAGGCGGTTAAGAATAGGCAGGACGAAAGCGGCCGTCTTGCCACTCCCGGTTTGAGCCGTCACCCGCAGGTCACGCCCTTCGAGCGCGAGCGGGATGGCCGCTGCCTGCACAGGCGTAGGCTCGACAAATTTAAGCTCGGCCACGGCTTTGAGCAGGCGTTCGTGCAGGGCGAATTGGGAAAACACGGGTGCTACCTCGAAGAAATACAAAATATCAGCTGCATAGGGTAACGGTTTCGAGCGTCCAAACCGAGTTTCTTTACGCGAACAGGGCTAATCAGCTGCTTTTTTGTTAAGGCGTTTGTCTGTAACGCCAATGCAGCTGCACTTAAATGCTCTAATCGACCGGTCTTGTCTTACAGAAGAATCGGTTTCACCCATGGATATCAAACAGCTCTGGCTCAACGTCAAAGACCTTTGGAATGCCCTCGATGAACACCCGCTGCTGCATTCCAGCCTGGGCTTGCTGGTGTTGTTGGTGGTGGCGCTGTTGCTCGGACGGGTGGCGCGTTACCTCATCCTGCATGCGGTCAAATTGCTCGGCCGGCAACCGGCCCTGCACTGGCTCAACGACCTGCGCCACAACAAAGTCTTCCATCGCCTGGCGCAGATGACCCCGTCGCTGGTGATCCAGTTCGGCCTGCACCTGGTGCCGGACCTGAGCAAGACCGCAACGCTGTTCATCGGCAACGTGGCGTTGGCGTTCACCATCCTGTTCGTGGTGCTGGCCATCAGTGCGCTGCTCAACGCCCTGCTGGACATCTATGCGCGCACCGAACATGCACGTACCCGCTCGATCAAGGGCTATGTGCAGTTGGCGAAGATGATTCTGTTCGTGTTTGGCGCAATCATCATCGTCGCCACCCTGATCGACCGCTCGCCGCTGTTGCTGCTGTCCGGCCTGGGTGCGATGTCGGCGGTTATCTTGTTAGTCTACAAGGACACCTTGCTGTCGTTCGTCGCCAGCGTGCAGTTGACCAGCAACGACATGCTGCGGGTCGGCGACTGGATCGAAATGCCCCAGGTCGGCGCGGACGGTGACGTGGTGGACATCACCTTGCACACGGTCAAGGTGCAGAATTTCGACAAGACCATCGTCTCGATTCCGACCTGGCGCCTGATGTCCGAGTCGTTCAAGAACTGGCGCGGCATGCAGGCCTCCGGCGGGCGTCGGATCAAGCGCAGCCTGTTTATCGATGCCAGCGCCGTGCGCTTCCTGCGCGACGATGAAGAAGTCCGCATGACCCAGGTCCACCTGCTCACCGACTACATCAGCCGCAAGCAGGCCGAACTCAAGGCCTGGAACGAAGCCCAGGGCCAAAGCGCGCAGTTGTCGGCCAACCGCCGGCGCATGACCAACCTCGGCACCTTCCGCGCGTATGCCCTGGCTTACCTGAAAAGCCACCCGGACATCCAGCCGAACATGACCTGCATGGTGCGTCAGATGCAAACCACCGCCCAGGGCGTGCCGCTGGAAATCTACTGCTTCACCCGCACCACGGCGTGGTCGGATTACGAGCGGATTCAAGGGGATATCTTCGACTACCTGCTGGCGGTGCTGCCGGAATTCGGCTTGAGCCTGTATCAACAGCCGAGCGGCACGGACCTGCGCAGCGGGCTGTTCGCAATGACGCAGAACACCACGACCGCCCAAGCGCTGGAGCGCTGACAAGGCAGACGGCGCGGGGCTCGCGTGCCCCTCGCCTGTCGAATCACCACACGCCCCTGCGCCCAATCAGGCCTTGCGTTACAGGCCAGGCCAACTCGGTAAATAACCGAGGAACATGTCTAGTTGCCGCACGCGGCAAAATCAAACCGCCGCCGCAACTAAGAAAACTCTACCTATACGTTTAGTGAATTTCACTATTCAGGCACCCGGTTTTTAATCTGTTTTTAGAAAAACCAAAGCTATAGCATCTGGCCATCGAACAACTCTGTGAGAAGGCGTTACTTATGTTATGGACAACTAAGCTTTCAGATGATGCGGCACACTTTGTATTAAGTTCGGATGCGGAAGCATTGACTCATTACTGCGGTGCAACTGCCTTTTCTCAACCTCGCGACTTTTATACCGACAGCCCCTACCAGCGGCCTTCAAGGCCGCAGGACGTGACCGATTCGATTATCAGCAGTTGCCTGACAAGCGAGCAACTCTCACACAGCCAGCATCTTTTGGCGCAACGTTTATTATTGAATATCTATGAGCAAGACTTGGTCTTTTTACCCAAGCCGCCCATGGCGCTGGATCTCAAGGTATTCAAGGAATTTTATGACCCATTGCATGCCGCGTCGGGTAAAAAGATTCGTCCGTTATTGGAGCACTACCTCTACAACTGGCTCAAGGAAGAGGTGCACATCAACGGCCCCTGGTGCCTGGACGCCTTTGTCGCCCACACCGACAAGGTCTTGGACGATGTGGCCCGCTCCGACTCAAAACTCCATGAGGTCCTGACCACCAGCCGCCATCCCGAACGTGCCGCGCGGTTCTTCATGACGCAATGCGCCGGCGACTTCCTCAGTGAAGCCTCGGCCATGGCGCGCAATGTGCTGGGCAACAGCGGCGTGTACACCAGCGAGCTGTTCAAGATCCTGATCGACGAATACGGCTACGGCATCGACAAGAAAAAGCACAGCACCATTTTTGAAGACATGCTCAAAGACATGGACATGTCCCCTCACGTGCATCACTACTGGCAGTTCTATACCCCGGCCTCGCTGTCGCTCACCAACTACTTCCACTACGTGTCGGCCAACCATGGCGAGCTGTTCCGCTATATCGGCGCCATGTACTACACCGAAGCCACGCTGGCCCTGACCACCCAGCATCAGTCGCGCGCCATCAAGACCATCTTCAACGGCACGGTCTCCACCGAATACTTCGACGAGCACTCACACATCGATGTGCATCACGGAAGAATGGCCCTGCAACGCCTCATCCTGCCGATGATCAAGCAGTTCGGCAACGCGATCATCCCCGACCTTATCCGCGGTTTCGAGGAGTTCCGCTTACTGCAGGACATCGCCGACGAAGAGCTGTATGCCCATATCAAGTGGCATGACGAGTTGGACGAACACCGTGCCCAAGCCAGCGCCCTCCAAGGCCGCAAGCCAGTGGACCTGACGATCACCGAGCCTGAACACGAGCTTTCGGTGCTGCACACCCACCCCAACGACGAGCTGTTCTGGGTCGAGTCCGGCGAGCTGGATTTCGTCGCCAGCCCCGAACTGAGCGTGCGCCTCAAGGCCGGGGAAGGCGTGGTGATTCCCAAGGGCATGCTGCATGGCACCCGCGTCGTCAGCCCGTCCTGCACTTACACCGTCACGGCCATTTGAGGACGCCGCCCCATGAAAGCCATCAGCCTGAACCTCAGCCATACCCACTATGTGGCGGTGGAAGGGAAAACCTACTTTCTCAAGCGCCATGCACATTCGACTCAACTGCTGCCGACCGCCTGCCCCCATCGCGGCGGCCCGCTGCACATGGGAGAAGTGACGGGTGACGGGCAAAGCGTGATCTGCCCCTGGCACGACAACGCCTACAAGGTCTGCAACCTGGAAAAGAAGTCGCTGCCCACCGTTCGCGTCAGAAACCAGATCAGCACCGTCATTGGTGACACCGAGCGGTGCGTGCCTCTCCTTAAACTCTCTCGTTACGACTGATGGTGCCCATGAATAATAAATCGACCCTTGCTGCGTTTTATTCGATCGTGACCCTCTTCACCGGCCTGGACATGGCGATTGTGATTGCCATGGTCTGGTTCGGCCTGGAGACCACCGGCTCGACCTTCCTGGTGGGCGCCACCTTATGCGTGGCGACCGTGGTGCCGTATCTGTGCGAGCAGTACATCGGCCGTTTCTTCACCATTGAACTGAGCATGAAACGGCTGTTGTACATTCGCCTGACCGCGTTCGCCGCCGTGCTGGGACTGTCGTTTACCGACGCGGCGCTGTTGCCGATCGGTTTCCTGGCGATTGCCTTCGTGGTGGGGGTCACCGACTACTTCACCATCAGTACCCTGGAATCGAAAAACACCAAGCTGGTGCTGGCCGGGCTGACCAACAGCGACACCTCGGCGCGCTTGATGCAAACCTCCATCCAGATCGGGGCCTTTGGCGGTGCGCTGCTGGGCGGGGTGATTGTGGATGTGTTCACGGTCAACCAGACCCTGCAGATCATCAGCCTGGGGGCGATCCTGTCGTTGGCGGCGATTCTTTTTGTCGCGGCCACGCCCACCGCCGACGCCACCGAGCAAGTCGTCGACACCCACACGGCGCAGTCCCTACAGTTGCCGCGCAACCTGTACATCCTGATCATCGTGTTGAGCATGATCGGCTTCCATATCGGCGCCTTCAACAGCCTGGTGCCGATCGTGTTCCAGAAGCTCAACGAATGGAACGCCACCCTGTTTGGCGTCGCCAGCGGCCTGGCGGGCCTCGGTGCGTTCAGTGCCGCGGTGCTGCCACGGATCAAGCTCAACAGCTACAGCGCGATCCTGCTGGTGATCCTGGCCGACGTGGCAATCGTCTATTTCCATAACCTCTACGTGATGATGGCCGCCGCTTTCCTGCTGGGTTTCTGCATCAACAGCCTGCGCATCCAATTGCGTAAAACCCTGATCGAGTCGGCGCCCAACGCACGGATCGCCGACGTGATCGCCGCCAAAAGCTCACTCTACTACCTGCTGGTCAGTGGCTCGGCGCCGATGATCCTGACGTTCTTCACCACCACAAGCTTCCTCGGCCTCGAAGGTGCGCGCGTGCTGATGATCGTCTCCGCCGCGCTGTTGGCCGCTGCCGTACTGGCGTGGAACCTCACCCCTGCCGTCGCGGCCACCGCCACCACAAAATAGGAGTACCTGCTTTGGAAACCGTACTGATCGTTGACCCGTTCTCCACAGGTAAACTCTACGCGCCCTTGCTCAAGGCTCAGGGCGTGAGGTGCTTTGCCGTGATTTCCACCGACAGCTTGCCCGCGCATTTCACCGATGACCTGATCAGGGAAAACTTCGAGGCGGTCTACCACTGGGAAGAGGGTTTGCTGGAGATCCTCGAACCGCTGTCACTGAGCGCCGTGATCGCCGGTTGCGAAACCGCGATCTACCTGACCGACTACCTCACCGAAGTCCTGCGCGTTCCCGGCAACAGCCGCGTCACCAGCGACCTGCGTCGCAACAAGTTCTCCATGCAGCACGCCCTGAAAAAACACGGGCTGGCGAACATCGAATCGCAACTGCTGAGCTCACCGACGCGCATTGCAGAGGTGGTTGCCACGCTGGACGACAAGACCACCTACGTGGTCAAGCCGCTCAATTCCGCCGCCACCGAAGGCGTGGTGTTCGCCCAAGGCCGGGCCGGCGTCAAGAGTGCCTTGGACACTGCGGCCTGGCAGCGCAAAAACGACCTGGGGGAAATCAACCTCGGTTTCATCGTGCAGCCGTTCGTGTCGGGCCCGGAATATGTGGTGGATATGGTCGCCTTTGACGGCGTGTACATCATTGCCTCGGTGTGCAGGTACACCAAGGTCCAGAGAAACGGCAGCATGTTTGTCTACGAAAGCCTGGACACCCTCGACCCCCGCGCCGAAGACCTGCAACCGCTGACCGACTATGCCCGCCAGGCGGCCGCGGCGCTGAGCATCGAGGTCGGCCCGATTCATATGGAGATCATCTGGTCTGCCCACGGCCCGGTGATGATTGAAGCCGGCGGCCGCTTGCATGGCGGCATCGCACCGCTGCTGTTTCAACAGGTGTATCACCCGGATTTGCTCTCGCTGGCCATCGACAGCTACCTCGGCCGCCCACGCCCGCGCGCCGATGCGGTCAGCCAGATCAGCCACGGTCGGATCGGGTTCTTCTGCTCCGATGAACAACGCACCTTCGCCACGCCCTCGCCGCAGGCCCTGCAGAGCGTAATGGAGGACGAGGCCTATTGCGGCCACCGCTACTTCATCCGCCCGGGCGACACCACGCCGGTCACGATCGACTTCGCCACCTGCCCGGGGCTGTTCTGGCTGCAACACCTCTCGGCGCCGCAACTGGACATCAGCAGCGCCAATCTACGTAAACAGCTGTGGTGTTAAGACCATGAAAAGTCGTTTGATCATCCGAAAGTCAGCCAGTGATCTGGGCATCAACAACGCGTGCGCGGCGGTTATCGAAGACATTACCGTGTCGGACGACCAGAGCTTCGTCAGTGTCCTGCAAAGCAACCTGAATCACGTTGCGTCCCACCTCAACGAGCTGGACTCCAACGTCATTTACGAAGGCTTTGCCAAGCAACTCAAGAAGCTCGGCTACGAAAACACCGTGAGCGCCAACGAGAAACTGTTGCGGCGCTTCATCGCCAAGGGCGTATACC
This sequence comes from Pseudomonas sp. 7-41, assembly GCF_021233075.1. Lineage (NCBI taxonomy): Bacteria > Pseudomonadati > Pseudomonadota > Gammaproteobacteria > Pseudomonadales > Pseudomonadaceae > Pseudomonas > Pseudomonas sp. 7-41. Next base: position 5,092,134 of record NZ_CP089551.1, read on the forward strand.
CCATCAACAACATCGTCGATGCCTATAACGCCGTGGCGATCCGGCATGGGGTCAGCATCGGCGTACACACCTACCATCGGCGGGACGACATCTACGTCATGCGCTCGGAGGCGCCCAGGGCTTTCCGCCCGCTGTTCGCCAAGAAGGAGATTACGATTCCAGCGGGCGATATCGTCTATACCTGCGGTGACGTGCCCCTGGCGAGCATCGGCAAGGTCGACGCCGACGCCCATGACTTCAGGCTGACGAAGGACTCGTCGAGCCTGCTGGTGGTGGTGCTGGGGCACGACGATACGCCGTTGGCCTTCAACCAGGCCGTCATCGAAGAGTTCGTCGACACCCTGCGCCAGCGAATGCCGGCCTTGAGTCATCACTTTCTCGAGACCGTACACGATCACGCCTGAGGCTGGAACCGCATAGCCGCTGCCAGAACAGCAGCGGCTACCGCCAGGCCTTGAGCACCGGGTTGACCACCACCTCGCGCACATGCTCGATCTTCAGCAGGTTGTCCTTGAACACCATCAGCTCTTCAAAGTTGCGGTATTTGACCTCGAGCATCATGTCGACGTCGCCGAACAGCGAATAAGCCTGAACCACTTCACGGAACTGGTAGATCTTCGGAAACACCAGGTGGCAGTTGCTGCCATTGAGCGTGAGCATCAAAAACGCCGATTGCTGGGCTTCTTCATCGGCGGCGACGTTGATGGTGAAGCCGAGGATAATGCCCTTCTCGATCAGTTTCTGAACCCGCGATTCCACGGCGGTTCGCGACTTGTGAACTTGTCGCGCCAGCTGCGCCAGGCTGACCCGGGAGTCGTCCTTCAAGGCAGCAATGATCTGTTCGTCAACCTTGTCCACTCTGCCGCCCCCACACTTTTCTCTTCTATAACAGACTTTCATTCCCGCTCACGCCTGCCCTGGGCCTATCACCTCGCAGACTGTACGCCAGGCCCGGGCTTTATGCCCAACCGACTGATCCACACTGCCGCCAGAATCACCAAACCGCCCAGGGCCAGACGGCCCAACGGCTCGTGCTGGTTCCAGATCAACAGGTTCAATAACAGCCCCACCGGCACATGCAGGTTGTTCATCACCGCCAGGGTCCCGCCGTTGACCAGGCACGCGCCCTTGTTCCACCAGTACATGCCCAGGGCCGTGCTGACCAGCCCGAGGAACACCAGCACGCCCCATTGCAGCGGCGCTTCGGGGAGGAAATCAGCCTTGCCGAACACCAGGAATGCCGGCAACACCACCAGCAGCGCACCGAGGTAGAAATAACCGAAGCGCCGGTAGTGCGGCAGATCACTGGGGTAGCGCGCCACCAACTGCTTGTACATGACTTGCCCGGCGGCGTAGGTGAAGTTGGCCAGTTGCAGCAGCAGGAAGCCCCCAAGGAAGTGCGGGGTGACTTGATCGAAGCGGATGACCGCCGCACCCGCCACCGCGACCAGCGCGGCGACCAGGGCCCAGGGGTTGAAGCGTCGGTTGAGGGCGTCTTCGATCAGGGTCACATGCAGCGGCGTGAGGATAGTGAACAGCAGCACCTCGGGCACCGTGAGCACGCGAAAGCTCAGGTACAGGCAAACGTAGGTCACGCCAAATTGCAGCGCACCGATGACCAGCATGCCGCGCATGAAGGTCGGCTGCACCGAGCGCCAGCGCGTCAGCGGAATGAACACCAGCCCGGCCAGCAGCACGCGCACCAGCACCGCGAAGTAGCTGTCGACGTGACCGGCAAGGTATTCGCCGATCAAGCTGAAGGAAAATGCCTGTATCAGGGTGACAACCAGTAAGTAGCCCATGCGCGCCTCGTATCGAATGGGCGGGACATTAAAGGTTTTCGGCGGCTCACGAAACTCGGCGCAAAAAAAACCCGACCTCGCGATAGCGGCAGTCGGGCAGGAGCACTCAGGAGCAACAAGTGCAAAGGGAGGTTTTTACGCGGACTTGAAGGGTTTGCGTGGTGAGATATAAACACCGCGCGATTATGTGACGATTAAAGGATCACGCGACTTGCGCCAGCAACGCCTTGGCGTGGTTGATGCCTTTTTCCTGGAAGTCGCCGCTCAGGTTCACCCCTTCGGCGTGAATGAACGTCACGTCATGAATCCCGATGAATGCCATCACCTGACGCAGGTAAGGTTCCTGGTGATCGGAGCTTGCGCCGGTGTGAATCCCGCCCCGGGCGGTGAGCACGATGGCCCGCTTACCGATCAACAAACCCTGGGGGCCGGTGGCGGTGTACTTGAAGGTCACACCTGCACGCAACACGTGATCCAGCCAGGCTTTGAGGGTGCTGGGGATGGCGAAGTTGTACATCGGTGCCGCCATCACCAACACGTCGGCGGCGAGCAATTCGTCGGTCAAGGTGTTGGAGCGATCCAGGGATGCCTGTTCGCTGGCGCTGCGCTGATCCGCCGGTTTCATCCAGCCGCCGAGCAGGTTGGCGTCCAGGTGCGGAAGCGGGTTGAGCGCCACGTCGCGCACGGTGATCTGATCCGCCGGGTGCGCAGCCTGCCATTGGCTGATGAACTGCCGGGTCAGTTGGCGGGAGATCGAATCCTGCTGGCGGGCGCTGCTTTCGATGATCAGTACGTTGGACATGGCTGCGTAGGCTCCATCTGTAATTGCTGTAAGTCGATGGAGAAAAGATTAACCAGAGCCAATTCGATAAAAAAGCGCAAAAAACTGCTACAACCCATCTAGAAATTTGTTTATAAGCGGAGTATTGCTGTAGGCATGCTCCGCTGTCGCTTTATTTCGGTGCACATTCCAGTGCGATACGCATCTTGATGATCGCGCGGTTGAACTTGACGGTGGTGTTGGTGCTTTTGCCCGCCGGCACGCTGACAGTACGGCGACGGGGTGATTCCGGGCCGTTGGTGAAAGTCACCGAACACAGCGCGTCGCGCGTGCCGTAGTTGTTCAGTTGGATCGAACTGATGTCACCGTCCACGTCGGACGCGGTGTAATCCACGCTCACGCCGTCGATCTTTTTTGTCACATCGATGGGGTAGGCAAACGCACTGAGCGGCAGCAGTGCCAGCACCACACAACACAATTTTCTCATTCGGCAGTCTCCAATAAGGACTGTCAGCTTAGGACAAGAGGAGCTCATCTTGAAAGCGCCCCGCGTTACCCTCGATCAATGGCGCACGCTGCAAGCCGTGGTCGACCATGGCGGCTTTGCCCAGGCGGCCGAAGCGCTGCACCGTTCGCAGTCCTCGGTGAGCTACACCGTGGCCCGCATGCAAGACCAGCTCGGGGTGCCGCTGCTGCGCATCGACGGGCGCAAGGCCGTGCTCACCGACGCCGGCGAAGTGCTGTTGCGCCGCTCCCGGCAGTTGGTGAAAAACGCCAGCCAACTCGAAGACCTCGCCCACCATATGGAACAGGGCTGGGAAGCCGAAGTACGCCTGGTGGTCGATGCCGCCTACCCGAATGCACGCCTGGTGCGCGCCCTGACCGCGTTTATGCCGCAAAGCCGCGGCTGCCGCGTGCGCCTGCGCGAAGAGGTGTTGTCGGGGGTTGAAGAGCTGTTGATCGAAGGCGTGGCCGACCTGGCGATCAGCAGCTTCAACATCCCCGGCTATCTCGGCACGGAGATGAGCAACGTGGAGTTTGTCGCCGTCGCTCACCCCGAGCATGCCTTGCACCGCATGAACCGCGAACTGAGCTTCCAGGACCTGGAAAGCCAGATGCAAGTGGTGATCCGCGACTCCGGGCGCCAGCAGCCGCGCGATGTCGGCTGGCTCGGCGCCGAACAGCGCTGGACCGTCGGCAGCCTCGCCACGGCCGCCAGTTTCGTCGGCAGCGGCCTGGGCTTTGCCTGGTTGCCCCGGCACATGATCGAGCGCGAACTCGCCGAAGGCGTGCTCAAGCAGCTACCCTTGGAGCAGGGTGGCAGCCGTCACCCCACGTTCTACCTGTACTCGAACAAGGACAAACCCTTGGGGCCAGCGACGCAGATCCTCGTGGAGCTGCTGCGCACATTTGACACCGCCCCCCTGGATGCGCCTTTCGCCGCACCGCAGCAAGCCTGAAACGGAGTTCATGCATGGCCTGGTTCGAACATGAAGGGTGCAGCCTGCATTATGAGGAATATGGTCACGGCACCCCGCTGATTCTGATCCACGGCCTGGGCTCCAGCAGCCAGGATTGGGAACTGCAGATTCCGGTGCTGGCCCGGCATTACCGCCTGATCGTGGTGGACGTGCGTGGCCATGGGCGTTCCGACAAACCCCGGGAGCGCTACAGCATCAAAGGTTTCACCCTCGATCTGATCGCCCTGATCGAACACCTGGACCTGCCCGCCGCGCACGTGGTGGGCTTGTCCATGGGCGGCATGATCGCGTTTCAACTGGCGGTGGACGAACCGGCGCGGGTCAAGAGCCTGTGCATCGTCAACAGCGCGCCCGAGGTCAAGGTGCGCAGCGCCGACGATTACTGGCAATGGGCCAAGCGCTGGACCCTGGCACGCGTCCTCAGCCTGGCCACCATCGGCAAGGCCCTGGGCGACCGGCTGTTTCCCAAACCGCAGCAAGCCGACCTGCGCCGCAAGATGGCCGAACGCTGGGCAAAAAACGACAAACGTGCTTATCTCGCCAGCTTCGATGCAATTGTGGGCTGGGGCGTGCAGGAACGACTTTGCAGAATTGCCTGTCCAACCCTGGTCATCAGCGCCGACCACGACTACACCCCTGTGGCGCACAAAGAAATCTATGTAAAACTGCTGCCCGATGCGCGGCTGGTGGTCATCGAAGATTCCCGCCATGCCACACCCTTGGATCAACCCGATGTCTTTAACGCTACCCTGCTCGATTTTCTAAAGACAGTCGAAACCACTACCCAGGATCACTGACCCATGCTGAAAAAAATCGCCTTCTTTGCCGGTTCCGTTCTGTTCGCTGCCAACCTGATGGCCGCCGAGCCCGCCAAGGCGCCCCACGTATTGATCTCCACCACCAACGGCGACATTGAAATCGAACTGGACCCGGTCAAGGCGCCGATCAGTAGCAAGAACTTCCTGGCCTACGTCGACAAGGGCTTCTACACCAACACGATTTTCCACCGTGTGATCCCGGGCTTCATGGTCCAGGGCGGCGGGTTCACCGCGCAGATGGCGCAAAAAGACACCAACCCACCAATCAAGAACGAAGCCAGCAACGGCCTGCATAACGTGCGTGGCACGCTGTCGATGGCCCGCACCTCGAACCCGGATTCGGCCACCAGCCAATTCTTCATCAACGTCGCGGACAATGCCTTCCTCGATCCAGGCCGCGATGCCGGTTATGCCGTGTTCGCCAAAGTGGTCAAAGGCATGGACGTGGTCGACATCATCGTCAACTCGCAGACCACCACCAAACAAGGCATGCAGAACGTGCCAATCGATCCTGTCCTGATCAAGTCGGCCAAGCGCATCGACTGAGGTCCGCAGGTAGTTCCGCGCGGCGCTCACAAGGCGTCGCGCGCCTTTGAACAGGAGAGCCCGCCGGGCGGGCGTCAACCCTAATGCTCTATCGTCGTTTCGAACAACTGATCGATATTTTCCGCGACGCGCCCAGCGCCGCCCCTCCCGATAAAGTCCTGCCTTTCTACCTCTACTACCTGCGTCAGGTGTGGCCGTGTTTCGCCGCGCTGTTGGTGGTGGGCCTGATCGGCGCACTGATCGAAGTCGCGCTATTCAGCTACCTGAGCCGCATCATCGACCTGGCCCAGGGCACACCGCCCGCGAACTTTTTCCAGATCCACAGCACCGAGCTGATCTGGATGGGCGTGGTCGCCCTGCTGCTGCGCCCGATCTTCGGCGCCCTGCATGACCTGCTGGTCCACCAGACCATCAGCCCCGGCATGACCAGCCTGATCCGTTGGCAAAACCACAGCTACGTGCTCAAGCAGAGCCTGAACTTCTTCCAGAACGACTTCGCCGGGCGCATCGCCCAGCGCATCATGCAAACCGGCAACTCCCTGCGCGATTCCGCCGTGGCGGCCGTGGATGCGATCTGGCACGTGGCGATCTACGCCATCAGTTCCCTGGTGCTGTTTGCCGAAGCCGACTGGCGCCTGATGATCCCGCTGGTGACCTGGATCGTCTGCTACAGCCTGGCATTGCGCTACTTCGTGCCGCGGGTGAAAGCGCGTTCGGTGATTTCCTCCGAGGCGCGCTCCAAGTTGATGGGCCGCATCGTCGATGGCTACACCAACATCACCACCTTGAAGCTGTTCGCGCATACCCAATCCGAGCAGGAATACGCCAAGGAAGCGATCATCGAGCAGACCGAAAAAACCCAGTTGGCCAGCCGCGTGGTGACCAGCATGGACGTGGTGATCACCACCATGAACGGCCTGCTGATCGTCACCACCACCGGCCTGGCCCTGTGGTTGTGGACCCATTCGCTGATTTCCGTGGGCGCGATTGCCCTGGCGACCGGCCTGGTGATTCGCATCGTCAACATGTCCGGCTGGATCATGTGGGTGGTCAATGGCATTTTCGAAAACATCGGCATGGTGCAGGACGGCCTGAAAACCATCGCCCAGCCGCTGGCCGTGGTCGACCGCGACAACGCTCCACGCCTGACCGTGCCCCATGGCGAAGTGCGCTTCGAGCAGGTGGATTTCCACTACGGCAAGAAGAGCGGGATCATTGGCGGCCTGAACCTGACCATCGAGGCCGGTGAAAAAATCGGCCTGATCGGCCCCTCCGGCGCAGGCAAATCGACCCTGGTCAACCTGCTGCTGCGCCTGTACGACCTGCAAGGCGGGCGCATCCTGATCGACGGCCAGAACATCGCCGAGGTCGCCCAGGAAAGCCTGCGCGAACAGATCGGCATGATCACCCAGGACACGTCGCTGCTGCACCGCTCGATCCGCGAGAACCTGTTGTATGGCAAGCCGGACGCCAGCGACGAGGAGCTCTGGGCGGCCATACGCAAGGCGCGTGCCGATGAGTTCATCCCGCAGCTGTCGGACGCCGAAGGCCGCACCGGGCTGGATGCCCATGTGGGCGAGCGCGGCGTGAAACTGTCCGGCGGGCAACGCCAGCGCATCGCCATCGCGCGGGTGCTGCTCAAGGATGCGCCGATCCTGATCATGGACGAAGCCACCTCGGCGCTGGATTCGGAAGTCGAAGCGGCGATCCAGGAAAGCCTGGAAACCCTGATGCAAGGCAAGACAGTGATTGCGATTGCGCACCGGTTGTCGACCATTGCGCGGATGGACCGCCTGGTGGTGCTGGAGAAAGGCCAGATCGCCGAGACCGGCAGCCATGCCCAGTTGCTCGCCCACGGCGGGTTGTATGCGCGGCTGTGGCAGCACCAGACCGGAGGCTTCGTCGGCATCGACTGAAACTGCCGGGCCTACACAACTCAAAAGGTGGGAGGGGGCTTGCTCCCACATGGGTGTCCTGGATTTGTGCCGCAACCGTGCTGTACTCAGTGCAGTGCCAAGACGGGCGCTGAAGTAAATCGCAGGGAGCATCACTGATTTACTGATTCGGTAGAGCGATCTATCAAGGACGGGTACATGTCTTTGTTCAAGCGTTCAGTCACAGAAGGTTTAGGTACGTTTTGGCTGGTGCTGGGCGGTTGCGGGAGTGCGGTGTTGGCCGCGGCGTTTCCCGCAGTCGGCATCGGGTTGTTGGGGGTGGCCCTGGCCTTCGGGCTCACGGTACTGACCATGGCGGTCGCCATCGGGCACATCAGCGGTTGTCACCTCAACCCGGCGGTATCGGTGGGGCTGGTCGTGGGCGGCAGGTTTCCAGCCAGGGAGTTACCGGCGTACATCGTTGCCCAGGTCATTGGCGGCATTGTCGCCGCGGCGCTGTTGTATGTGATCGCCAGCGGCAAACCGGGGTTCGAACTGGCGTCAGGCCTGGCCTCCAACGGCTATGGCGAGCATTCGCCTGGCGGCTATTCAATGACAGCGGGGTTTGTCTGTGAGCTGGTGATGACAGCGATGTTCGTGCTGATCATCCTCGGCGCCACCGACCCGCGTGCCCCGAAGGGCCTCGCCCCCATCGCCATCGGCCTGGCGCTGACCTTGATCCACCTGATCTCGATTCCCGTGACCAACACCTCGGTCAACCCGGCCCGCAGTACGGGACCGGCGCTGATCGTGGGCGGGTGGGCGATCCAGCAATTGTGGATGTTCTGGCTCGCGCCGATCCTCGGCGCGGTGATCGGCGGCGTGGTCTATCGATGGTTGGGCAAGGAGGAGCCGGCCTGAGGCAAAACGGGTTCAGCCCTGCCGATACGGCAGGGCTGCCCTCGCCTCTTCGGCATACGCCAGAATCCCCACCCGCTCGCGCTCCAGGAAGTCTTCGACGGCCGTCTTCAACCCTGGATGACGCAGGTAGTGCCATGACCGGGTGATCACCGGCTCGAACCCACGAATCAATTTATGCTCGCCCTGGGCACCGGCATCGAAGCGCTGCAAGCCGTGGGCGATGGCGTAATCCATGCCTTGGTAGAAGCAGGTTTCGAAATGCAGGCGGTCGAATTCCGCCAGGCAGCCCCAGTAACGCCCAAAGAAGCTGTCGCCGCCGATCAAGCTGAACGCCATCGCGACCGGGCGCGTGCCTTGTTTGGCCAGCACCACGCGGATCGCTTCGGGCATGCGTTCGGCCAGCAGGCTGAAAAACGCACGGGTCAGGTACGGCGCCTGGCGGCGCACCGCGTAGGTGTTGGCGTAGCAGGCGTAGACGAAATCCCACTGCGCCTCGCTCAGTTCATGGCCTTGCAACCATTCGAACTCGATGCCCTGCCCCGCCACCTGTTCGCGTTCCTTGCGCATCTGTTTGCGCTTGCGCGAACTCAAGGCGTCAAGGAAGTCCTGGAAATCCCGGTAGCCGCGGTTCTGCCAGTGAAACTGACAGCCCAGGCGCGGCAACCAGCCCGGCTGTCGGGCCAGGGCGTCATCCGCCAGCGGGTCGGTGAAGTTGATATGGGCGCTGGAGAGCCCTTCGATTTCCAGGTAACCGGGCAGGCTACCAAGCAACTCGAAACCGTCTTCGGCGCTGGCGGCCAACAGGCGCGGGCCGCTGACCGGGCTGAACGGCACGGCGACCAACAGCTTGGGGTAGTAATCGATACCGGCCCGCTCGCAGGCCTGCGCCCAACCGTGGTCGAAGACGTACTCGCCAGAGGAATGCCATTTGCGATAACCGGGCAATGCCGCCACCAGCCGATCACCGTCCCAGTGCAGTAAATGCTCAGGCTGCCAACCCGAATGCGGGCTGAGGCTGGCGCTGTCTTCCAGCGCGCTCAGGAACGCATGTCGCACAAAGGGCTGGGCCTGCGGCACCAGGGCGTCCCAGGCCTGCGGGGCGATTTCGGACAGGCTGTCCAGGCGTTGCAGCGGCATCGGCATCCTCACTACTTCAGGGCGTGAAAGCCTCGCGAGTATCGCTTATCGCCGCTGCCGACACACCTCCAAATCGCCGGACAAGGCTCTAAACCAATAGTTCCGTTCATAAATAATTTGTCATCTACCTGACATCAGTTCGCCACTGCGCCGTCATAAACGATCGCGATACTGACGCCTGTTTTTAGCGCGCCTGGTTCTACCCCGGCAGTTATTTTTTCCGTCCGTCATCGGTCGGTTGTGTCCTGGATGGTTTGCCATCCCTCCTCACTTTCGGAGATTGATATGCGTCTTGCTTCCACTAAAACTGCGGCGGCCCTTTGTGGCGGCTTGCTGCTGGCCCTGAGCGTTCCGGCCAGCGCTGCAGTCGACGCTAAATTGCTCGACATGCTCAAGGCCAACGGTCAAATCTCGGCATCGCAGTACACTGAACTGCAAGCTGAGCTGGCCAAGGATCAGAAAGAAAAGCAGATCGCACAGCAAGCTCAACAAGAGACCAACGAACAGATCGCGGCCACCGCGAAAAAAGCCAACGACCTGAGCGTGTTCGACCAGAAACTTGCCTGGGCCGCCAAGACCCAGTTCAAGGGTGACGTGCGCTTCCGTCAGGAAACCGTGAAGATCCAGGGCGAATCCAACAACGGTGGCCGTGACAAGGACCGTCAGCGTATCCGTGCCCGTCTCGGCGCCTACACCGAGATCAACGACCAGGTCGACACCGGCATTCGTATCGCCACCGGCAGCAGCGACGATGCGCGCTCCACCAACCAGGACCAGGACAACTACTTCGACAAGAAGTCGATCTGGCTGGACCTCGGCTACATCGACTACCACCCGAAGCAGATCAAGAACCTGCACGTCATCGGCGGCAAGATGCTCCAGCCATGGGTGAACATGGGCGACGTGATCTGGGATAGCGATATCAACCCGGAAGGTCTGGCCCTGACCTACAAATACCCGCTGGGTAGCAGCGCCGAGCTGTTCGGCAGCCTCGGTAACTACAACCTCAAGGACAACGTCGACGGCGACGGCGTGCAGTTCCGCCACGACCTGCGCCTGACTTCCGGCCAGTTGGGCACGCGTTTCTCGGTGACCGACAACCTGAAAATGACCCTGGGCGGCAGTATCTACGCCTACCAGAACGACGAAAACAGCACCTGTACGAGCAGCACCACGCCTTGTGCACTGGCGGTCAACGGCAACTCGGCGAACGAACAATTCCGTCTGTACGAAGGTTTTGCCCAAGCCGACATCGGTGGCCTGGCCGTGCCGCTGGCGTTCTACGGTCAGTACGTGAAGAACAACGATGCTTCCAACGATCAGGACACCGCCTGGTTGCTGGGTGCCAAGTCCAAGGTGTTCGGTTTCAACCTGGACTACAACTACCGCGATACACAACGTAACGCTGTGGTAGGCGCCTTCACCGATTCGGACTTCGCCAACGGCACCACCGGTTCGCGCGGTCATAAGATGAAGGTCAGCTACGACATCGACAAGAACTTCGCTGTCGGCGCCACGTACTTCCTGACCAAGGCTGACTACGCCAGCCGCACGCAGCGTGATGCCAACACCAACACCCTGCAGTTGGATGCTGAAGCCAAGTTCTAACTGTAAGTGCGACACGCCTTGGGCCAGGATGGCCCGGGGTGGCTGTAACAGCCTGGCGTGGGTGAATCGGTCCCCATCATCCGTCCGATTCCCCCACGCGAGTCTGTCTTCCCCCCGCCGTTACTGATCCTTGCGCCGCTCGGCGGCCAGCCGTTCAGCCAAGGCATCCACATCCTGTACCGGCGCCTGCGGCATGATCCGCAATGTGGCCTGCAGCAAGCGCATCTGACGGATAAAACGCCGGCAATTAGGGCAGAACATCAAGTGATGACGCACCAGCAGCCGCTCGCGAAAGGTCAACTGACCATCGAGAAAGTCACTGGAACGCGCCACTTGCTCTTTACACGTCAACATTCGCCGGTTTCCTCAAAATGCTCCACCGTGGCGAAGACTTTAAGCCGTGCGCGATGCAACAGCACCCGCACATTGGAGAGCGAAAGCGTCAGAAGATTACAAATCTCCTCCAACTCCAGGCCCTGGCGTTCACGCAGCACCAGTACGCTGCTTTGCAATTCCGACAAACTCAGCAACGTATGTTCCAGGCATTTGCGCAGTTCGTCCTCCGTAAGCAGGGCTTCCGGGGTGTCCTGGTGCCAGGCAAAAGGGGCGACCGCCCAGTGACCGTCATCCGCGCTGAAACGCTCATCGCCGATCGTGCCGTGGGGCGAGGGCAAATCATCGAGTAACACTTCGCGACGATTCTGTTTGTAGCGGCTCTTGGCGGCATTGGCGGTGATGGTCAGCAGCCAGGTCTTGAGGCTGGAGCGCCCTTCGAACTTTGGCAGGTTGCGTACCACCGACAGCCAGGCGTCCTGTACCACTTCGTCGGCATGACGCTGACCGGCAATCGCATAGGCCACCGCGCGCATGGCGCTTTGGTATTGGCTGACCAATTCCTTGTAGGCCCGCTGCTCGCCCTTGAGCAAGCGTTCAAGCAGGTGCGCGTCGTCCGCTACTGCCATTCGAGACCTCGGTTTCCAAGTGAGAACGCGATCGGTGTGGGGGCTGGTTTGCCAGCGCCCACATTTGACCGCGGCGAGCCGCAGGATCAGCGTTTGCGCAGGATCACGCTGCCGATCGAATAGCCGGCGCCAAACGAGCTGAGTACCGCCACGGCGCCTTTGGGCAGGTCGTCCTGGTAAGTGTGGAACGCGATCACCGAACCCGCCGAACTGGTGTTGGCGTAGGTGTCGAGAATCACCGGTGCTTCTTCCACCGTGGCTTCACGCCCCAGCAGCTTCTTCACGATCAGGTGGTTCATGCTCAGGTTGGCCTGGTGCAACCAGAAGCGCTTCACGTCGTTCACGTTCAACTGGTTTTCCGCCAGGTGCGTGCCGATCAACTCAGCGACCATCGGGCAGACATCCCGGAAGACTTTACGGCCTTCCTGCACGAACAGCTTGTCGGGCGCGCCGATGCCCTCTTCCGCCGCGCGGTTGAGGAAGCCGAAGTTGTTGCGGATGGTATTCGAGAACTTGGTCAGCAGCTTGGTGCTGACCACGTCGAACTGGTGCTCGGAGGTCGCCAGGTCAGCGCGCTCGAGGATCACCGCAGTGGCCGCGTCACCGAAAATGAAGTGGCTGTCGCGGTCGCGGAAGTTCAAGTGGCCGGTGCAGACTTCCGGGTTGACCATCAGGATCGCCCGGGCCTGGCCCAGCTTGATGCTGTTGGCGGCGTTCTGGATGCCGAAGGTCGCCGAGGAACACGCCACGTTCATGTCGAAGCCGAAACCGGCGATGCCCAGGGCTTCCTGGACTTCGATGGCGATGGCCGGGTAGGCGCGTTGCAGGTTGGAGCAGGCGACGATCACCCCGTCGATGTCGGCGGCGGTCTTGCCGGCGCGCTGCAGGGCCTGTTCGGCGGCGCCGATGGCCATCTGGCAGAGCACCGACCATTCGTCGTTGCTGCGCTCGGGCAGGCGCGGGGTCATGCGCTGCGGGTCCAGGATGCCGTCCTTGTCCATCACAAAACGGCTCTTGATGCCCGACGCCTTCTCGATGAAGGCTGCGCTGGACTCGGTCAGCGCCTGCACGTCACCGCGTTCGATGGCGGCGGCGTTCTCCGTGTTGAACTGCTGCACGTAGGTATTGAAAGACTGCACCAGCTCTTCGTTGGAGATGCTGTTGGCCGGGGTGTACAGGCCAGTGCCGCTGATGACGACGTTATGCACGGTCGTTCCTCTAAATCTGTCAGGCAGAAGATATTGGTACCGTCGTACCAAACTGTAAGTCGTTTGATTCCGTCCAGCGGGCATCAAACTGGCAACGCTTTATTCCATCGCGCCGCGGCTGCACACCAGCCCATCACGACGCTCCCGGCATTTATAACCGCGAAGTTTGCCACAACCCTGGGGATTTGGCGCCATATCCCGGATAAGCGCCATTGCCCATTGGTGTGATTACGCTTCGACCAGGCTCCATTGCTTGCTCAGGCGCTTGTCGGAAATCGGCACCCGGGTGCCCAACTGCTGGGCAAACAACGACACCCGATATTCCTCCAACCACCAGCGATAGAGCGCTAGCTGGGGGTCGTGCTTGCCTTCCTGGGCATGCTTGTTCAAACGGTTCTGGTACTGCGCCCACAGGCCCGCCAGCTCGCCGCTCCACACCCGATCTTTTTGCACCTGGCTGGGCAGTTTTTCCAGACGCAGCTCGATCGCCTTGAGGAAACGCGGCAACTCCTTGAACCACTGCGCCGGAGTTTCCCGCACAAAGCCGGGATAAACCAGATTGCTCAGTTGCAGCTTGATATCGTTCAAGGCCACCGCCTGGGCCAGGTCGATCTTGCCTTTGAAGCGCTTTTGCAGGCCGTGCCAGAGTTTCAACACGTCCAGGGTCAAGCGCGCCAGGCGCTCGGCGTGTTCGGTCCAACCGCCACGCTTGCGCTCGGCCAGCGCCGCCAGCCCGGCGCCGTCACGCGGCAGGCTGGCTTCGCCTTCCAGCACGCAGCTGTCGAGGCTGGCCAGCAAAATATCTTCCACCAGCGCCTCGATGCGCCCCAGCTCGCGGTACATCAGGCCCAGCTCGGTCAGGCCGGGTAATTTGCCGCGCAGGAATTTTGCCGGTTCGGCCAATTGCTGCATCAGCAGGCGCTGCAAGGCGCGACGGTGCTGGAACTCGGCCTCGGCGGCGGTGGAGAAACGTCCTTCCTTGACCGTGCCGTTTTCTTCCACCAGCGCCGGGTACACCGTCATCGACAGCCCGGCGATCTTTTGCTGGGTCTTCTCGGCCACCGCCGCGAACACCTTGGCTTCCACCGGCTGTTGGCTTTTTGCCGTTTGCGGCACGGCCAACGCGGCCTGGCTGGCCTCGGCAAAGCGCGCGGTCAGTTCGGCCAGGTCGCGGCCTTCGCCGAGAAACTTGCCCTGGCCGTCGACCACTTCCAGGTTCATCTTCAGGTGGCTTTCCACCTGCTGCGCGGCCTCGGCCCAGGCTTCATCGCTGACGCGCGCGCCGGTCATGCGCAGCAGTTCGCGCCCCAGCGCCTGGGGCAGCGAGCCCTGGGCGAATTCGATACGTTGCAGGGCGGCCCTGACGAAGTCCGGCACCGGCACGAAATTCTTGCGCAGGGCCTTGGGCAGGTTGCGCACCAGGGCGATGCACTTGGCTTCGATCACCCCCGGCACCAGCCATTCCAGGCGTTCGGCGGGCAAGGCCGGCAACAGCGGCGCCGGCACGCGCAAGGTCACGCCGTCACGCGGGTGATTGGGTTCGAAGTGGTAACTCAAGGCCAGCGCCAGATCGCCCAGGTGCAGGGTGTCCGGGTAATGCGCTGCGGTGACTTCGCTGGCGTCGCGGGCCAGCACGTCTTCCTCGCGCATGATCAACAATTGCGGGTCTTTTTGGCTGTTGACCTTGTACCAGCTGTCGAACGTCGCGGTCTGGTGGATCTCCGCCGGCAAGCGCGCATCGTAGAACGCGTACAGCGTCTCTTCGTCGGCCAGGATGTCGCGCCGACGCGCCTTGGCTTCCAGCTCGTCGAGCTGCTCCAGCAACTGCTGATTGGCGGTCAGGCACTTGGCCCGGGACTGGATTTCGCCGCGCACCAGGCCTTCGCGGATAAACAGCTCGCGCGACACCACTGGGTCGACCGGCCCGTAATGCACCGGCCGGCGCCCGACCACGATCAGCCCGAACAGGGTGATCTGCTCGAACGCCACCACTTGGCCGCGCTTCTTCTCCCAATGCGGTTCGAAGTGGTTTTTCTTGATCAGGTGCCCGGCCAGCGGTTCGATCCAGTCGGCATCGATCTTCGCCACCATGCGTGCGTACAGCTTGGTGGTTTCGACCAGCTCGGCGGTCATCAGCCACTGCGGACGTTTCTTGCCGATGCCCGACGACGGGTGAATCCAGAAGCGCCGCTGACGCGCACCGAGGTAATCGCCGTCTTCGGTTTTCTGCCCGATCTGACTGAGCAGGCCCGACAGTACGGCTTTGTGCAGTTTCGCGAAGTCGGCCGGTTCCTTGTTGACGGTCAGCTGCATGTCGCGGCAGATCAGGCTCAACTGGCGATGGGAATCGCGCCACTCGCGCAGGCGCAGGTAGTTGAGGAAGTTCTTGCGACACCAGTTGCGCAGCGGGCTGGCGGTCAGTGCCTGGCGTTGCTCTTCAAAGCCACGCCACAGATTGACCAACCCGGCGAAGTCCGAATCGGCGTCCTTCCATTGTGCGTGGGCCTGGTCGGCGGCCTGTTGGCGTTCCGGCGGGCGCTCGCGCGGGTCCTGGATCGACATGGCGCTGGCCACGATCAGCACTTCCTGCAGGCTGCCCAGCTTGGCGGCTTCGAGCAGCATGCGGCCCATACGCGGGTCCACCGGTAGGCGCGCCAACTGGCGGCCCAGCGGGGTCAGTTGGCTGTTGCGGTCGACCGCCGACAGTTCTTGCAGCAGGTTGAAACCATCGCTGATGGCCTTGCCGTCCGGCGGTTCGATAAACGGGAAGTCGCTGATTTCGCCCAGGCGCAGGTGCAGCATCTGCAGGATCACAGCCGCCAGGTTGGTGCGCAGGATCTCCGGGTCGGTAAATTCCGGACGGCCGATAAAGTCTTCTTCGCTGTACAGGCGGATGCAAATCCCCGGCTCGACCCGGCCGCAGCGGCCTTTACGCTGGTTGGCGCTGGCCTGGGAGATCGCCTCGATGGGCAGTCGCTGCACCTTGGCGCGGTAGCTGTAGCGGCTGATGCGCGCGGTGCCGCTGTCGATCACATAACGAATGCCCGGCACGGTCAGCGAGGTTTCGGCGACGTTGGTCGCCAGCACCACGCGCCGGCCGGGGTGGGACTGGAAAATGCGCTGCTGTTCGGCCGGTGACAGGCGCGCATACAGCGGCAAAATCTCGGTGTGCTTGAGCTGGGCCTTGCGCAGCATGTCGGCGGCATCGCGAATCTCGCGCTCGCCCGGCAGGAACACCAGCACGTCGCCAGGGCTGCGCCGCTCGCTGCGCTCGTAGGCGGCGATTTCATCGAGGGTGGCGAGGATCGCCTGGTCGACGGTCAAGTCGTCCTCGACGCGGTTGCCCTCCTCGTCCTGTTCCAGGGTCAGCGGGCGATACCAGGTGTCCACCGGGAAGGTGCGGCCCGACACTTCGACAATCGGCGCATCGTCGAAATGCTTGGAGAAGCGCTCCAGGTCGATGGTCGCCGAGGTGATGATGACTTTCAGGTCCGGGCGACGCGGCAGCAGGGTTTTCAGGTAGCCGAGCAGGAAGTCGATGTTCAGGCTGCGTTCGTGGGCTTCGTCGACGATGATCGTGTCGTAGCGTTCGAGGTAGCGGTCGTTCTGGGTTTCCGCCAGCAGGATGCCGTCGGTCATCAGCTTGATCAGGGTGTTGGAATCACTCTGGTCTTCGAAGCGCACCTGATAACCGACCAGTGCGCCGAGCGGCGTGGCCAACTCTTCGGCAACCCGGCTGGCGACGCTGCGCGCTGCGATCCGACGTGGCTGGGTGTGGCCGATCAGGCCGTATTGGCCGCGACCGATCTCCAGGCAGATTTTCGGCAACTGGGTGGTCTTACCCGAACCGGTCTCGCCGGCGATGATCAGCACCTGATGCTTGAGCAACGCCGCCTTGATTTCGTCGCGCTTGGCGGCGATCGGCAGGCTGTCGTCGTAGCGGATCAGCGGCAGGCTGGCGCGCCGCGCCGTGACCTGGGCGCAGGACGCCTGCATGCGCGTCACCCACTGCGCCAGCTTCTCCTCATCGGGCTTCTTGCGCAGCTCGAGCAACTGCCGCCGCAAACGGTGGCGGTCGGCGAGCATGGCGTGATCGAGGTTTTTCAGCAGTTGGTCGATAGCGGGCGCTTGGTCAGTCATCAGGTGCGTTTTGGTCGTCTATTTATGCAGGGGGCGGATTGTCGCAGAAAACCGCCGGCATGCGCGCCCCTCATTCGTTCTCGCGTTCCTTGCGCCGGTACGGAAACACATCGATGACCTTTCCGGCGCGAATCGCGTCCTGCAGGCCCTTCCAGTAGTCGGCATCGTACAACTCGCCGTGCAGTTGATCGAACAGCTTGCGTTGGCCGGCGTCGGCGAACAGGAACGGCGGGAACTCTTCGGGGAACACATCCAGCGGGCCGATGGAGTACCAGGGCTCCGAGGCCATTTCATCCTCCGGCGTGCGGGGCGCGGGGATGTGGCGGAAGTTGGCTTCGGTGAGGTAGCAGATCTCGTCGTAGTCGTAGAACACCACGCGGCCGTGGCGGGTGACGCCGAAGTTCTTCAGCAGCATGTCGCCGGGGAAAATGTTCGCCGCCGCCAGTTGCTTGATCGCCAGGCCATAGTCTTCCAAGGCTTCGCGTTCCTGGGCGGGGTTGGCGTTGTCGAGGTAGAGGTTGAGCGGGGTCATGCGCCGTTCGGTCCAGCAGTGGCGGATCAGCACGGTGTCGCCTTCGACGGCAACGGTGCTGGCGGCCACGTCGAGCAATTCGGCCAGGCACTCGGGCTCGAACTTGCTCAACGGAAAGCGAAAATCGGCGAACTCCTGGGTATCGGCCATGCGCCCGACGCGGTCCACGCTTTTGACCAAGCGGTACTTCTCGATCACGGTGGCGCGACTGACGTTTTTCGACGGCGAGAAGCGGTCCTTGATGATCTTGAACACCGTGTTGAAGCCCGGCAACGTAAACACGCTCATGACCATGCCGCGGATACCGGGAGCCATGATGAACTGATCGTCGGTGGTGGCCAGGTGGTTGATCAGCGCGCGATAGAATTCCGACTTGCCGTGCTTGTAGAAGCCGATCGAGGTGTACAGCTCGGCAATGTGCTTGCCCGGCAGGATGCGCTTGAGAAAACCGATGAACTCCGCCGGCACCGGCACGTCGACCATGAAGTAGGAGCGGGTGAAGGAGAAAATGATCGACACATCGGCTTCGTCGGTGATCAGCGCGTCGATCTGGATGCCCTGCCCTTCGCGGTGCAGCAGCGGAATCACGAGGGGCCACTGCTCGTCGCGGGTGTAGATGCGTCCGACAAGGTAGGCACCCTTATTGCGGTAGAGCACCGAGGAAAACAGCTCGACCTTCAGCTCAGGGTCCTTGCACACCCAGTCGGGCAGGTTCTCGCGCAGTTGCACTTCGAGGCGGCGCAGGTCGGCCGGCAGGTCCGCGTAAGGTTCGCTGAAGCTGTAATCAGCGAAAATCTGCGCCAGCATGTCGGAAATTTTGCCGACTGGGGTGTAGACCCGGGTTTGCGCCGCCCTCGCCCGGCGCAGGCTCGGCCGCGTGGTGTGGACGAACATGCAGCCGTCACTGATCAGGTCATGGCTGAACAGGCCACAGAAGATCGAGTTGTACCAGGTCTCGGACAGCTCATCGTCAAAGCGCAGGTCGATCAGGCCGATGTAGGCGCTTTTCACCAACGGCCAGGCCTCGATGTCCATCAGGGTGGCGTCATCGAAGCTCGCCCGCAGGCGGCTCGTCACTTCGCTGACTTTCTCCTCATACAGGTTGATACGCGCCGCCGAAGCCGCCTGGCCCTGCTGCCACTGGGCCTTTTCGAAACGTTCACGGGCACCATCGGTGATCTGGCGGAAGTGCTCGCGGTAATCGTCGAAGCCATCGAGGATCATCTGGGCGATAGCGAGGGCGGGTGTGCGCTGCGACATGCGGGAAACCTCGGACGGGTATCTGGAAGCCCAGAGCTTAGCCAGTGAATGCAGGCAGGAGAAGCAGTCATTTAGCATGTTGGTTTGTGGACTTTCGTTCATTTCGCCGATTGATGGGCGTTGCTGGAAACACTCAGCGCTGCCCCCCGCGCAAATTGGCCAGCAGAGGCCGGTGACGCGGTTTTTCCGGTAATCAGCGATTGTGTCGAGCCGGAGGCTGGGCAACACTCGCCGTCCGATTGATGTAGGAGTTTTCCGTGAGACCTGTCGACACCCTATACCTGCTGGGGCTGGCCGCGATCTGGGGCGCGAGTTTCCTGTTCATGCGTATTATCGCCCCGGAAATCGGCACGCTGCCGACCGCGTTCTTCCGCGTGTCGATTGCCGCCGCCGGGTTGCTGGTGATGCTCGCGGTGATGCGCGTGAACTGGGACTTCCAAGGCAAGTTCAAGACCATCCTGCTGCTGGGCGTGATCAACTCCGGCATACCCGCGACCCTGTACTCCGTGGCGGCCCAGGTGTTGCCGGCGGGTTACTCGGCGATCTTCAATGCCACCACGCCGTTAATGGGCGTGCTGATTGGCGGATTGTTTTTCAGCGAACGTCTGACGCCATCGAAAGTCGCCGGGGTGTGCCTGGGCCTGTTTGGCGTGGGCGTGCTGACCCGCGCCGGGCCGGTGGCGTTTGACCTGGAATTGTTGATGGGCGCGTTGGCCTGCCTGTTGGCCACCACTTGCTACGGCTTTGCCGGGTTTCTCGCGCGCCGCTGGCTGGATCAGCGCGGCGGGCTCGACAGTCGGCTCGCGGCCCTGGGCAGCATGCTCGGCGCGACCTTGTTCCTGCTGCCGCTGTTTGCCTACAGCGCCATCGTTCATCCGCCGGCAAGCTGGGGCGGCTGGCACGTGTGGTTGTCGTTGCTCGGGTTGGGGCTGATGTGTACGGCGTTTGCCTACGTCCTGTACTTTCGCCTGCTGACAGCCATTGGCCCGGTGCGATCGATGACCACCACCTTCCTGATCCCGCCGTTCGGGGTGCTGTGGGGTGCGTTGCTGCTGGATGAGCCGCTGTCGATGGCGCATCTGTATGGCGGGATATTGATCGCGGGGGCATTGTGGTTGGTGTTGCGGCCGGGGAAATTGGCCAAAGCGCTGTAGGAGCATGCCTGCCCCTACAGCGTGTCCGCTGGTTAGCGTTGACGGAACACAAAAACCAGACCAATGATGATCAACCCCATCCCCAGTAAGCTCAACCACGCGAGCCGATTGCCGAAGATCAGGTAATCCATCACCGCCGTCACCGCCGGCACCAGGTAGAACAGGCTGGTGACATTGACCAGGTTGCCGCGGGCGATCAGGCGGTACAGCAACAGCGTCGCCAGCAGCGACACCACCAGGCCCATCCACAGCACCGGCAGGTAAAAACTGGCGGTGTGTTCGAAGTGGAACGGCTGGAACGGCACGAACACCGAGCACAACACCAACCCGGCCAGGTATTGCACGGGCAGCGTGCCCAACGGGTTATCGGTGATGCGCTTCTGCATGATCGAGCCGAAGGTCATACTTGCCAGGGCCAGCAAACCGAACAACATCCCGGCCAGAGACATCCGCGACAACCCGATGCCCTGGTACACCACCATGATCAAGCCGGCCAATCCCAGGCCCAGGCCGAACATCCGGCGCCAGGAACGCTGGCGCTCCATCAGCACCACGGTCAGGATCGGTTGCACGCCCATGATGGTCGCCATCATCCCCGGCGTGACGTTGAGGTCCAGGGCCAGCAGATAGAAAATCTGGTACGCCCCCAACAACACCAGCCCCGTCGCCGCCGCATACCACAGCGGCTTGCCGGGTTGTGGCAGCCTCAGCTTGAGGATCGGTACCAGCATCACCAACCCCGCCAGGGCGATGGCAAAACGGATCAGCAAAAAGGCAAAGGGCGACGCATGGGCCAGGCCCAACTTGGAGAAAATCGCCCCGCTGCTCCACAGCAATACGAACAGGCTCGTCGAGGCCGCCGCGGCCACGGATTGTTTCGACATAACAGACATGGTTACCACCTGTAATCAGGCAAAAAAGCCGATTCAGCCAAGCAAGGCTGAAACTCAGTAGGTTTTTTTCAGGCGGGCATAGGGCAACAGCAATCAGCTGATCAGCCCGAAATGCCAACACCCGGCGGTGATACGACTGCGTACACCGGCGTGCTACTGACAGGTGGGGGGTAGTGGCTGATCTGCGCAGGCTGCAGGTTCCCGCACGGCACGACCACAGCGCTGGACGCTGAATCGACTACCGCTATGCACAGGAATGCAGGCATGGGCTGATCTTTTGAGGAGGTGAAGACGCGGCGACTATAACCAACCGCCGACATATTTTGCAATCGCTCCGGCAGCGCCCTTTTCGCGTGACGGCATTTTCATTTTGGCGCCGGAACCCACTCGCTATACTACCGAGCAGTTTTTTCCAAGGATGTCACATGACCGCATTGCCCTGGGTGTATCTCGTCCTCCTGTCCATCGGCTATGCACTGGCGTTGCTCTACGGCCAACTGGGTGTGCTCGCGGCCATCTCCGTGGCGCTGTTGTTGATCGCCGGGTATGCGGTACGCCAACAACGTACCCCGTGGGCGCGCTACGTCGGCCACGGGTTGTTCATCGTCTTGGCCTTGGGCCTGGCGATGCACTGGCTGCCGGGGTTCTACAACGGGCGCGGTATCGCACCCCAGCGTTTCAGCGCCGATGCCGTGCCCTTCTCGATGTACCTCAACCAGGACAAACCACTGATCGGTTTCTGGCTGTTGCTGGCCTGCCCGTGGATTGTGGCGCGGCGTTCATTGCGCCTGTCGATCTGCGTCACCGCCCTGGCGCTGGCGCTGACGGCCATCGCAGCCCTGGGCGGCGCGGCGTTGCTGGGGATCATCAGTTGGGCGCCGAAGTGGCCGGAGCAGGCGTGGCTGTGGGTGCTGAATAACCTGTTGCTGGTGACGCTGGTGGAAGAAGCGCTGTTTCGCGGCTACATTCAGGGCGGCCTGAGCCAGCGCCTCAAACACTTGCCCTACGGCGAAAACCTCGCATTGCTGCTGGCCTCGCTGCTGTTCGGCCTGGCGCACCTGAGCGCGGGCTGGCAGTGGGTGCTGCTGGCCAGCATCGCCGGGACCGGTTATGGCCTTGCTTATCGTTTTGGCGGCCTGGGTGCGGCAATTGCCACGCATTTCGGCCTGAATTTGCTGCATTTCGGACTGTTTTCCTACCCAATGCTCGCCGGCTGATTATTACGAAAATAAGTTAAATAAATGATCGCCACCGCCGATACCCCTTGAAAGCCTTGCGGATTGAATAACCATGCGTAATAACCAGCCCGTTACCCAGCGCGAACGTACCTTCCCCGCTCAGCAACGGTTGATCTCCACCACAGATGCCAAGGGTGTCATCACTTATTGCAACGACGCTTTCGTCGAAATCAGTGGTTTCTCCCGCGACGAATTGGTGCGTGCCCCGCATAACCTGGTACGCCACCCGGACGTTCCGGCGGCTGTGTTCGCACACATGTGGTCCACGCTCAAGCAAGGCTTGCCATGGATGGGCATCGTCAAGAACCGCTGCAAGAGCGGCGATCACTACTGGGTCAACGCCTATGTAACGCCAGTGTTCGATGGCAACCAGGTGGTCGGCTATGAATCGGTGCGCGTCAAGCCCACCGCCGAGCAGGTCCGCCGGGCCGAAGCGCTCTACCACCGCATCAATCAGGGCAAGCCCGCCATTCCCCGGCGGGACAAGTGGCTGCCGGTGCTGCAGGACTGGCTGCCGTTTATTCTGGTCAGCCAATTGAGCTTCATGATTGGCGCATCGCTCAATTCCCACTGGGGCTTTGCCCTCGCGGCAGGGTTGTCGGTGCCGCTGGGCCTGCTGGGCCTGAGCTGGCAACAGCGCGGCCTCAAGCGTTTGCTGCGCCTGGCCGAACAGACCACCTCCGACCCGTTGATCGCGCAGATGTATACCGACAGCCGTGGCGCCCAGGCGCGACTGGAAATGTCGATCCTCAGCCAGGAGGCACGTCTGAAGACCTGTCTCACGCGCTTGCAGGACACCGCCGAACACCTCAACGAGCAGGCGGCGCAGTCCAACACCCTGGCGCACAACAGCTCCAGCGGCCTGGAACGCCAGCGTGTGGAAACCGAACAAGTGGCTACCGCGGTCAACCAGATGGCGGCGACCACCCAGGAAGTCGCCAGCCATGTGCAGCGCACGGCCGATGCCACCCAGGAAGCCAATCGCCTGACCGGGCGCGGCCGCGATATCGCCGGGGAAACCCGCGAGGCGATTCAGCGGCTGTCGGCCGCGGTTGGCGAGACCGGCGTGACGGTCACCCAACTGGCCAAGGACAGCGATGAAATCGGCGGCGTGGTCGACGTGATCAAAGGCATCGCCGACCAGACCAACCTGCTGGCCTTGAACGCCGCGATCGAAGCGGCACGTGCCGGTGAGATGGGCCGTGGTTTTGCGGTGGTTGCCGATGAAGTCCGCCAATTGGCGCAGCGTACCGCTGAATCGACCGGGCAGATCCATACCCTGATCGCCAAGCTGCAGCAGACCGCCGCCGCTGCCGTACAAACCATGGACGCCGGGCATCGCCAGGCCGAAGAAGGCGTGGCGCGGGTGATGGAAGCGGACCAGGCACTGGTGGGCATCAGCGAAGCGGTGGCCAACATCACCGACATGACCACCCAGATCGCCGCCGCCACGGAAGAGCAAAGCTCGGTGGCCGAAGAGATCAGCCGCAATATCAGCACCATCGCGCTGTTGGCGGACCAGACCTCGGAACAGGCATTGAACTCGGCGCAGTTGAGTGAAGAGCTTACTGTTACCGCCAATACTCAGTATTCGCTGGTAGAGCGTTTTAACCGTTAAACCGCTATCGGGGGCAAGCCCCCTCCCACATTTAACCGCGTACATACCTTGGAATGCAGTCGAATGTGGGAGAGGGCTTGTTTCCTCCCACATTTAACCGCGTACACCTCATGTGGGAGGGGGCTTGCCCCCGATAGCGCTCTAACAGGCGCCGATAAACTGAGCCACTCGCACCGCCGCCGCCTCCAAATGCTGCTCATGGCTGAACCCTGAAGCCTTCAACGGTTTCAAATCATGATCCCCCGCCGCCAGCCACAGCACCTCAATGCTCGGTGACAAGTCATATCCCTGCACCGCGGCTCGATTACCCAAGGCATCGCGTTCGCCCTGCACAATCAATGTCGGCGTGTTCAACCCGGCCAAATGCGCGACTCGCGGCTTTTCCGGCTTGCCCACCGCATAGAACGGATAGCCCAGGCACACCAAGGCATCGGCCTCCAATTCATCGGCGAGCAAACTGGCCATGCGCCCGCCCATGGACTTGCCACCAATGGCCAGTTTCCCAGCGGCATGGCGTCGCACCTCGGTATACACCTCGCGCCAGCTTTCCAGCAGTTTCGGCGCCGGGTTGGGCGGGCGTTTGCCCCCGTCCAACCGGCGCTGGGCCATGTAGGGAAACTCAAAGCGCACCACATTGACGCCATGCCTGGCAAGGCGCGCAGCCATGTCGTTCATGAAAGATGAGTCCATCGGTGCGCCAGCGCCGTGGGCCAGGATCAGCGTCACAGGCGTATGTGCTGGCGCACCCGAGGCGATATCCCACAGCCAGCCATGCTCCTGCACACACCGTGCCCATTGATCCCCGTCAATACTGGCCTTGTGCTCTTTGCCCATGCTTACCTCGCTTTTTAGTCTGCCTATAACTCCAGCCCAAGTGTCGCATTTGCTTGGGTTGAACCGTGGATGGGGAACCATGAACACTACTTTAAGTACCGCCTATAACTACAAGGTGGTCCGCCAATTCGCGATTATGACGGTGGTGTGGGGCATCGTCGGCATGGGGCTCGGGGTTTTTCTCGCGGCTCAATTGGTGTGGCCTGCACTCAACTTCGACTTGCCTTGGACCAGCTTTGGCCGCTTGCGCCCGCTGCACACCAACGCGGTGATCTTCGCCTTCGGGGGTTGTGCGCTGTTTGCCAGCTCCTTCTACTCGGTGCAGCGCACCTGCCAAACCCAGCTGTTCGCGCCGAAAGTCGCGCAGTTCTGCTTTTGGGGCTGGCAACTGGTCATTGTCCTGGCAGCGATCACCTTGCCACTGGGTTACACCAGTTCCAAGGAATACGCCGAGCTGGAATGGCCGATCGACATCCTGATCACTATCGTCTGGGTGGCTTATGCCATTGTGTTCTTCGGCACTGTGGCCAAGCGCAATACCAAGCACATCTATGTCGGTAACTGGTTCTTCGGTGCGTTCATCATCACCGTGGCCATCCTGCATATCGTCAACAACCTGGAAATCCCGGTCAGCCTGACCAAGTCCTACTCGCTGTACGGCGGTGCGACGGATGCCATGGTGCAGTGGTGGTATGGGCATAACGCAGTAGGTTTCTTCCTGACTGCCGGCTTCCTCGGGATGATGTACTACTTCGTACCCAAGCAAGCCGAACGTCCGGTGTATTCCTATCGCTTGTCCATCGTCCACTTCTGGGCGCTGATCACCCTGTACATCTGGGCCGGTCCGCACCACCTGCACTACACCGCGTTGCCGGACTGGGCACAGTCGTTGGGCATGGTGATGTCCCTGGTGCTGCTGGCACCAAGCTGGGGCGGCATGATCAACGGCATGATGACCCTCTCGGGCGCCTGGCATAAGCTGCGCAGCGACCCGATCCTGCGCTTCCTGGTCGTCTCGCTGGCGTTCTACGGCATGTCGACGTTCGAAGGGCCGATGATGGCCATCAAGACCGTCAACTCGCTGTCGCACTACACCGACTGGACCATCGGCCACGTACACGCCGGCGCGCTCGGCTGGGTGGCAATGATCTCCATCGGCGCGCTGTATCACATGATCCCGAAAGTCTTCGGCCGCGAGCAGATGTACAGCGTCGGCCTGATCAACGCGCACTTCTGGCTGGCCACCATCGGCACCGTGCTCTACATCGCCTCGATGTGGGTCAACGGCATCGCCCAGGGCCTGATGTGGCGTGCGATCAACGAAGACGGCACCTTGACCTACTCCTTCGTCGAAACCCTGGTGGCCAGCCACCCTGGCTTCGTCGTGCGACTGGTGGGCGGTGCGGTGTTCCTCAGCGGCATGTTGCTGATGGCTTACAACACATGGCGCACCGTGCGCTCGGCACAACCTGTCGAAGCCACCCCTGCCGCGCAGACGGCCTGAGGAGTCAGTGATGAAACACGAAACGATTGAAAAGAACGTCGGCCTGCTGATGCTGCTGATGGTGCTTGCCGTGAGCATCGGCGGCCTGACCCAGATCGTCCCGCTGTTCTTCCAGGACGTGACCAACAAACCGGTGGAAGGCATGAAGCCCTACACCGCGCTGCAACTGGAAGGCCGCGACATCTACATCCGCGAAGGTTGCGTACAGTGCCACTCGCAGATGATCCGTCCGTTCCGTGCCGAGACCGAGCGCTACGGGCACTACTCGGTTGCGGGCGAAAGCGTCTGGGATCACCCGTTCCTGTGGGGCTCCAAGCGTACCGGGCCAGACCTGGCGCGCGTCGGCGCACGCTACTCGGACGACTGGCACCGCGCGCACTTGTACAACCCGCGCAACGTAGTGCCTGAGTCGAAAATGCCGGCTTACCCATGGCTGGTGACGGCACCGCTCGACAGCAGCCACACCGAAGCCAAGCTCAAAGTGATGCGTACCCTCGGCGTGCCCTACACCGACGACGACATCAACGGCGCAGTGGCCAGCCTCAAGGGCAAGACCGAGATCGACGCACTGGTTTCGTACCTGCAAGTCCTCGGCACCGCCATCAAGAGCAAGAGGTGAGCCATGGGATTTGAATTCGATGCGGGCACCATCCGCGGCCTCGGCACGCTAGTCGTCGCCATCGCCTTTATCGGCCTCTCGCTGTGGGTATTCAACAACCGACGCAATGCGGAATTCGAGCAGGCACGCCTGCTGCCGTTTGCCGACGAACCCACCGCCACCCCATCCGACGCTCAAGAAGCGCCTGCAACAAGGAGCAATCGGCCATGACTACCTTCTGGAGTACATGGATCTGCGTACTGACCATCGGCAGCCTGATCGGCCTGACCTGGCTGCTGTTCGGCACCCGCAAGGGCGAGACCAAGGGCAGTGTCGACCAGACCATGGGCCACGCCTTCGACGGCATTGAGGAATACGACAACCCGCTGCCTCAGTGGTGGTTCATGTTGTTCGCCGGCACCCTGCTGTTCGCCGTCGGCTACTTGATCCTCTACCCGGGCCTGGGCAACTGGAAAGGCGTCCTGCCGGGCTATGAAGGTGGCTGGACCTCGACCAAGGAATGGGACAAGGAAATGGCCAAGGCCGACGCCAAGTTCGGGCCGATCTTCGCCAAATTCTCGGCCATGCCAGTGGAAGAAGTCGCCAAAGACCCACAAGCGCTGAAAATGGGCGGGCGCCTGTTCGCCTCCAACTGCGCGGTGTGCCACGGCTCGGATGCCAAGGGCGCGTATGGCTTCCCGAACCTGGCGGACAATAACTGGCGCTGGGGCGGTTCCGCCGAGGCGATCAAGACCACCATCATGGGCGGTCGCCACGCGGCGATGCCGGCCTGGGGCGAAGTGCTGGGCGAAGACGGTGTGAAAAACGTCGCGGCCTATGTGCGTCACGACCTGGCCAAGCTGCCACTGCCAGCCGACAGCGGCGCTGACCTGGTCGCCGGCCAAGCCACGTTCAACACCACCTGCGTGGCCTGCCACGGTCCGCAAGGCCACGGCACCGAAGCCATGGGCGCGCCGAACCTGACCGAGCCAAGCGGCTTTATCTACGGCACCAGCCTGGCGCAGTTGCAGCAAACCATTCGCCACGGCCGTCAAGGCCAGATGCCGGCGCAGGAAGTGCTGCAAGGCAATGACAAGGTTCACCTGCTGGCCGCTTATGTTTACAGCCTCTCCCACAACGCTGACGGCGCAACGCCGCAACGCCAGGCAGAGTAACGCTCCACCCCTGAACTGCCGCCCCTGATCCGGGGGCGGTAGCTCAACCCTCCTACGCGACCAAGTGTCGCACCCTTCCAAAGCACTGCTTTCCCCTCCTGCCATTCGGGTCTACGCTTGTCTGCACAGCGGATCGGTACAGACCGGTCGACGGTCGACTTGCACGCGCTGGGTTGCATACTTCTGCAGGGATGACAGGCGCAAAGGCTGGCAGCGACCGGCTGTCGTGCCACTGACCGTTCATCGCTTCAGCAGCGTGTCGACACACAGCGAGTCACCCGCCGACGCGTCACGCAAAAATTCCTGTCCGATCGATCAGTTTTTGATTTCGGATTTTGTCCTTACATCAAACATGGAAAGGGCGCAGAATCTGGCGTGGCACGCATTGACACAGGTCACCCTTGCGTTGCAATGGCACCTCGGTTTCTACATACTTGCGACCGATTTTTACCTATAAAAAAACCTAAACCGTGGAACCTTAGAATGAGCACAGCAATCAGTCCGACTGCTTATAACTATAAGGTAGTCCGCCAGTTCGCCATCATGACGGTGGTCTGGGGGATCCTTGGCATGGGGCTCGGGGTCTTCATCGCCTCGCAACTGGTCTGGCCGGAATTGAATTTCGGCCTGCCATGGACGACCTTCGGCCGCCTACGCCCGCTGCACACTAACCTGGTGATTTTCGCCTTCGGCGGATGTGCATTATTTGCCACCTCCTACTATGTCGTGCAGCGAACCTGCCAGACGCGACTGATTTCCGACGGCCTCGCCGCCTTCACCTTCTGGGGATGGCAAGCCGTGATCGTCGGGGCCGGCATCTCGTTGCCGCTGGGCTACACCACCACCAAGGAATACGCCGAGCTGGAATGGCCCATCGCCATTTTGCTCGCGATTGTCTGGGTGATCTACGCGGTGGTGTTCTTCGGCACCATCGCCAAGCGCAAGACCAAGCACATCTATGTGGGTAACTGGTTCTACGGTGCCTTCATCCTGGTGACGGCGATGCTGCACATCGTCAACCATGCGTCGTTGCCGGTCACCCTGTTCAAGTCCTATTCGGCCTACGCCGGAGCGACGGA
This sequence comes from Pseudomonas sp. 7-41, assembly GCF_021233075.1. NCBI lineage: Bacteria > Pseudomonadati > Pseudomonadota > Gammaproteobacteria > Pseudomonadales > Pseudomonadaceae > Pseudomonas > Pseudomonas sp. 7-41. The sequence goes on from NZ_CP089551.1 coordinate 5,121,297, forward strand.
TGCGATGATCCAGTGGTGGTACGGCCACAACGCCGTGGGGTTCTTCCTCACCACCGGTTTCCTGGGGATGATGTACTACTTCGTGCCGAAACAGGCCGAACGTCCCATCTACTCTTACCGTCTGTCCATCGTCCACTTCTGGGCGCTGATCACCCTGTACATCTGGGCCGGTCCGCACCACCTGCACTACACCGCGCTGCCGGATTGGGCACAGTCGTTGGGCATGGCGATGTCGATCATCCTGCTGGCGCCAAGCTGGGGCGGCATGATCAACGGCATGATGACCCTCTCGGGCGCCTGGCATAAGCTGCGCACCGACCCGATCCTGCGCTTCCTGGTGGTTTCGCTGGCGTTCTACGGCATGTCGACCTTCGAAGGGCCGATGATGGCGATCAAGACCGTCAACTCGCTGTCGCACTACACCGACTGGACCATCGGCCACGTACACGCCGGTGCGCTCGGCTGGGTAGCGATGATCTCCATCGGCGCGCTGTACCACATGATCCCGAAAATCTTCGGGCGTGCGCAGATGCACAGCGTCGGGTTGATCAATACGCACTTCTGGCTGGCCACCATCGGCACCGTGCTCTACATCGCCTCGATGTGGGTCAACGGCATTACCCAAGGCCTGATGTGGCGTGCGATCAACGATGACGGCACCCTCACCTACTCCTTCGTCGAAGCGCTGCAAGCCAGCCACCCGGGCTACATCGTCCGTGCCCTGGGCGGCGCGTTCTTTGCCTCCGGCATGCTGTTCATGGCCTACAACGTCTGGCGCACCGTGCGTGCCTCCGACCCTGCAGAAGCCGAAGCCGCCGCCAAGATCGCCGTTGTGGGAGCCCACTGATGAAGCACGAAGTAGTCGAGAAGAATATCGGCCTGCTGGCCTTCTTCATGGTCATCGCCGTGAGTATCGGCGGCCTGACCCAGATCGTTCCGCTGTTCTTCCAGGACGTGACCAACAAGCCGGTCGAAGGCATGAAACCGCGTACCGCCCTTGAACTGGAAGGCCGCGACATCTACATCGCCAACGGCTGTGTCGGCTGCCACTCGCAGATGATCCGTCCGTTCCGCGCCGAAACCGAACGTTATGGCCACTACTCCGTGGCCGGTGAAAGCGTGTGGGACCACCCGTTCCTGTGGGGTTCCAAGCGTACCGGGCCGGACCTGGCCCGTGTCGGCGGACGCTACTCCGATGACTGGCAACGCGCGCACTTGTACAACCCGCGCAACGTTGTGCCTGAGTCGAAAATGCCGGCGTACCCGTTCCTCGTGGAAAACAAGCTCGACGGCAAGGACACCGCGAAGAAGATGGAAGTCTTGCGCACCCTGGGCGTGCCCTACACCGACGAAGACATCGCCGGTGCAGCCGCAGCCGTGAAGGGCAAGACCGAAATGGACGCATTGGTGGCCTACCTGCAAGGCCTTGGCACCATCATCAAAAGCAAACGGTGATTCTTCATGGATATCGGGATGATTCGTGGCCTGGGCACCGTTGTCGTGATGGTGGCCTTTATCGGCCTGGCGCTGTGGGTGTTCAGCCCCAAGCGCAAGTCGGAGTTTGACGACGCAACCATGCTGCCCTTTGCGGATGACCCCGAAGCCATCAAGCACGTCGAGCAAGCTTCTAGGAGTAACAAAGAATGACTACGTTCTGGAGTCTGTACGTCACAGTCCTCAGTCTGGGTACCATTTTCGCCCTGACCTGGCTGCTGCTGTCGACCCGCAAGGGCCAGCGCGCCGAGCAAACGGACGAGACTGTCGGCCACTCGTTCGACGGTATCGAGGAGTACGACAACCCACTGCCGAAATGGTGGTTCATGCTGTTCGTCGGCACCATCGTCTTCGCCCTCGGCTACCTGGTGCTGTACCCCGGCCTGGGCAATTGGAAAGGTCTGCTGCCGGGCTACAACTACCTCGACAACGACAAGCAGACCGCCTTCGCCAACGGCCAGACCGGCTGGACCGGCGTGCATGAGTGGGAAAAGGAAATGGCCAGGTCGGACGCCAAGTTCGGGCCGATCTTCGCCAAATTCGCCGCGATGCCGATTGAGGAGGTTGCCAAAGACCCGCAGGCCCTGAAGATGGGCGGCCGTCTGTTCGCGTCCAACTGCTCGGTATGCCACGGTTCGGACGCCAAGGGTGCCTACGGCTTCCCTAACCTGACCGACGCCGACTGGCGCTGGGGCGGCGAGCCCGCGACCATCAAGGAAACCATCATGAAAGGCCGCCACGCGGTGATGCCGGCCTGGGCCGAAGTCATCGGCGAACAGGGCGTGGCCGACGTGGCGGGCTTCGTGGTGACCAACCTCGACGGCCGCAAACTGCCGGAAGGCGCCAAGGCCGATGTGGCCAACGGCGGGAAACTCTTCGCCGCCAACTGCGTGGCCTGCCACGGCCCGGCCGGTAAAGGCACGCCCGCCATGGGCGCACCCGACCTGACTCACCCGGGCGCGTTCATCTACGGTTCAAGCTTCGCCCAACTGCAGCAGACCATCCGTTACGGCCGCCAGGGCCAGATGCCTGCACAGGAACTACTGCAAGGTAACGACAAGGTGCATTTGCTGGCCGCATATGTTTACAGCTTGTCCCATGGGGATAAGAAGGCTCAAGAGCAGTAAGCTTCATCAGAAACACAAAAGCCCCGTACAGTACAAACTGGCGGGGCTTTTTTCTGGCAGCTATAACTGCCTCGCTCAGCAACTATCTAAGTTTTTCACGCACCTACTTGATAGTTGGAAGAGCTTGCTCGACATCACCGCGTGTAACCCTCGCACTCCTATATCCGAGTCCCAACTGCTCCAGCAGTTCAGGACGACCTAAGAGTTCACGTGCGAACATCTTTTTTTCTGAACCGGACGTCGACGAAGTTGCGGCACTCTCCAACGTTGGTACTCCCAGCTCTTCGCGATAACTTTCGCTCAGGGGATCCAGATATCTAAAATCATTAAAATTATCAAAAAAGTACCTCCCAATATCCTTATCGTTCATGGTACTGAATCGTCCGTTTTCTTTTGCCTCAAAAGCACCCAGACTTTCTTGGGTGATCTTCCCATCTTGTTTATGCTCGCCAAATCCATCTAACTGTTCAAACAGGCGATTCCGCTCTAAAACCTCCCGTGCCAGTTGTGATTCGTAGATACTGTCACTGTTACCTTCAGGAGAATACGCTTTCTTCGCCAGCGACTCCCTGCTGATAACGCCCGGCTCACTCGGATCGGAAAATTTCTCAAAAGAAGTACGCAGAAGAAAAACCAAACCTTCACTGGTGGAGGTTTTGAGATGATTTGTGGGAGCTGGAGTTATCGAAGGTGCCGAAGCGCGAGGCACTGTAACTACAGGACTATTAGAAACCCCGTTAATATTACTCATTAAAAACCTCAAGTAAATGACCACTTTTTATGTGCATATTATTTGTGGCACAAACGCCCGCTCCGTTCCTTTTCAACAAAAAAGCATCTGTATATAAATATTTCCTACAACCGCAGTAGCATTCAACCTACATCGATATATTTCGGAGATCGCACATTTTGGGGTATTTGACTCCTCATAATTTAGCGAGGGCTTTAGACGTAGAAATTGATCACATGCTGTACAGAGAACATGTCAAAGGCAGCCTCGGCAATAATTTTTGCCACTGCGATAGATCGCCAGAATGAAATACACCCACCGCTTGCTGCACCGGGCTTGCCACGCGCGGCACACCGGTAGTTACGTAGCTACATAGAGTCTAACGAAGGGAGGGCGATCCCATGACCATCACTACCATCTCAAGCCGCGAATTCAACCAAGACACAAGCGGTGCCAAAAAAGCCGCCCGCATAGGGCCGGTTTTTATCACCGATCGCGGCAAGCCTGCCCATGTACGTTGTGCACATCTGCATGTTCCTGACCGGGCCAATGAAATCGATGCGCTGATCGCCGCTACTGCTCTGGTTCATGGGTTAACCGTCGTTACGCGCAATGTCAGTGAATTCAAATCCAGCGGCGTTTCACTGATTAACCCATGGGACGAATGACCGCTCCACGCGCAAAAACCGTCCATACTTCACAAGTCAATTGATCCACGTCACCTACACCATCAATTGATTTCCCCCAACGCGACCAAAGGTCGCACCCTTTGCGCGTCATCGGGGGCGTATCATTACGCCACTGCAAGACCCTTCATTTGACCCCGACCGGCACGTACTGGCCGAGGCAAATCTCCACCGCCGTGGGATGCAATGATGAGCAACCAAATACCGGTACAAGACGTTACTCCACCTGCCAAAAACTCCAACAACGGTGTCGACCTCTACGCGTCGCGAGAGAAAATCTACACCCGCGCCTTCACGGGCCTGTTCCGCAACCTGCGCATGCTTGGCGGCGCCGGTCTGTTCCTGCTCTACTTCGGCACGGTGTGGCTGAACTGGGGTGGCCACCAGGCCGTGTGGTGGGACCTGCCGGAACGTAAGTTCTTCATTTTCGGGGCGACCTTCTGGCCCCAGGACTTCATCCTCCTCTCGGGCATCCTGATCGTCGCGGCCTTTGGCCTGTTCTTCATCACGGTGTACGCCGGGCGCATCTGGTGCGGGTATACCTGCCCGCAAAGCGTGTGGACGTGGATCTTCATGTGGTGCGAAAAAGTCACCGAAGGCGACCGTAACCAGCGCATCAAGCTGGACAAGGCGCCGATGGGCGCCAACAAGTTCCTGCGCAAGTTCAGCAAACACACGCTGTGGCTACTGATCGGTTTTGTCACCGGCATGACCTTCGTCGGTTATTTCTCGCCGATCCGCGAACTGGTGTTCGACTTCTTCACCGGCCAGGCCGATGGCTGGTCGTATTTCTGGGTCGGTTTCTTCACCCTCGCCACCTACGGCAACGCCGGCTGGCTGCGCGAGCAGGTGTGCATCTACATGTGCCCCTATGCGCGCTTCCAAAGCGTGATGTTCGACAAAGACACCCTGATCGTCTCCTACGACCCACGTCGTGGCGAAGTGCGTGGCCCGCGTAAAAAAGGCGCCGACTACAAGGCCCAGGGCCTCGGCGATTGCATCGATTGCACAATGTGCGTGCAAGTGTGCCCGACCGGCATCGACATCCGCGATGGCCTGCAGATCGAATGCATCGGCTGCGCCGCGTGTATCGACGCCTGCGACAACATCATGGACAAGATGGATTACCCGCGCGGCCTGATCAGCTACACCACCGAGCACAACCTGTCGGGGCAGAAAACCCACAAGCTGCGTCCGCGCCTGATCGGCTATGCGCTGGTATTGCTGGCGATGATGAGCCTGTTGGCCACGGCATTTTTCATGCGTCCGCTGGTGGGTTTCGACGTCAGCAAAGACCGTGTGCTGTACCGCGAAAACGCTGAAGGACGGATCGAGAACGTCTACAGCCTGAAAATCATGAACAAAGACCAGCGCGACCACACGTATGTGCTTGATGCTGCCGGGCTGCCGGACCTCAAGCTGCAAGGCCGCCGCGAAATCAAGGTGGCTGCCGGCGACATCGTCAGCATGCCGGTCGAACTGTCGAGTGCGCCGGAGCAATTGCCGTCGAGCACCAACGAGGTGAAATTCATCCTCAAGGATGCCGATGACGCCAGCGTCCACATTGAAGCCAAGAGCCGATTCATCGGCCCACAAGTTCGTTAACGAGAGAGCTGAACAATGCCCGTAGCCACTGCCGCAAGCCCCTGGTACAAGCACCTCTGGCCCTGGATCATCATTGGTATCCTGGCCTGCTCGGTGACCTTGACCTTGTCCATGGTGACCATTGCAGTGAACAACCCGGACAATCTGGTCAACGACAACTACTACGAGGCCGGCAAAGGCATCAACCGCTCCCTGGACCGCGAACGCCTGGCCCAGACCCTGCAACTGCGCGCCAAGGTGCATCTGGATGAGCTGACCGGTGAAGTCGAACTGCACCTCACCGGCTACAGCAACCCGAGCACCCTGGAACTGAACCTGATTTCGCCGACTCAGCCCGAGAAGGACCGCAAGATCAACCTGGCCCGCAGCGACAGCGAACCCGGTCGCTACATCGGCCAGGTCACCGACAAGGTCGAAGGTCGGCGCTTCGTCGAACTGCTCGGCGTGGAAGGCGACAGGACCTGGCGCTTGTTCGAAGAAGAACAGGTCAACCACGACAAGGACTTGCTGCTCGGGGATGAACCGCTGCAGGGTGCTGAAGACCTGAAGAAGTAAACAGGCTGCGCTTCACGCATCGCGGGCAAGCCCGCTCCCACATGGACACCGCGATCCACTGTGGGAGCGGGCTTGCCCGCGATGAGGCCCTACCCGCCACCAAAGATCTAACGCCATGACCACCCCAACCCCCTGCTACCACTGCGCCCTGCCCGTTCCACCCGGTAGCCGCTTCACCGCCGTGATCCTCGGCGAGCGCCGCGAACTCTGCTGCCCGGGCTGCCAGGCCGTGGCCGAAGCGATCGTGGCGGGCGGGTTGGAAAGCTATTACCAGCACCGCAGCGAAGCCTCGGCCAACCCCGAGGCACTGCCGGTGCAATTGGTCGACGAACTGGCGCTGTACGACCGCGCCGATGTGCAAAAACCCTTCGTGCGCCACGATGGCGAACTGGCCGAAGCCACGCTGTTGATGGAAGGCATCAGTTGCGCGGCCTGTGGCTGGCTGATCGAAAAACACCTGCGCAGCCTGCCCGCCGTGGCCGAGGCGCGCCTGAACCTGTCCAACCATCGCCTGCAGGTACGCTGGGCCGACGGGCAACTGCCGCTGAGCCAACTGCTCAGTGAGCTGCGCCATATCGGTTACGCCGCCCACCCCTATCAGGCAGATCGCGCCGCCGAGCAATTGGCCGGCGAAAACCGTCTGGCCTTGCGCCAACTCGGCGTTGCCGGGTTGCTGTGGTTCCAGGCGATGATGGCGACCATGGCCACCTGGCCGGAATTCAATATCGACCTGAGCGCCGAACTGCACGTCATCCTGCGCTGGGTCGCGATGTTTCTGACCACGCCCATCGTGTTCTACAGCTGTGCGCCGTTTTTCAAGGGCGCCATGCGCGACCTGCGCACCCGCCACCTGACCATGGACGTGTCGGTATCCCTGGCCATTGGCGGGGCTTACCTGGCCGGCATCTGGACCGCGATCACCGGCGTCGGTGAACTGTATTTCGATGCGGTGGGCATGTTCGCGCTGTTCCTGCTGGCCGGCCGCTACCTGGAGCGGCGGGCCCGCGAACGCACGGCCGCCGCTACCGCGCAGTTGGTCAACCTGCTGCCTGCCTCATGCCTGCGTTTGAACGCTGAAGGCCAGAGCGAACGCATCCTGCTCCCCGAGCTGGCCCTGGGCGACCGCGTGCTGGTTCATCCCGGTGCCGTGCTGCCGGCGGACGGGGTGATTCTCGACGGCCAGTCGAGCATCGACGAATCCCTGCTCACCGGCGAATACCTGCCGCAACCGCGTCAAGTCGGCGATGCGGTAACGGCCGGCACCCTCAACGTCGAGGGCGCGCTGACCGTCGAAGTGCGCGCCCTGGGCCATGACACGCGCCTGTCCGCCATCGTGCGCCTGCTGGAGCGGGCCCAGGCCGAGAAACCGCACCTGGCGCAAATCGCCGATCGCGCCGCACAGTGGTTCCTGCTCGGCTCGCTGGTCGCCGCCGTGCTGATCGGCCTGTTGTGGTGGCAGTTGGACGCGTCGCGGGCGTTCTGGATCGTCCTGGCAATGCTGGTGGCGACCTGCCCGTGCGCGCTGTCGCTGGCCACGCCGACCGCCCTGACGGCCGCCACCGGCACCCTGCACAAACTCGGCCTGCTGCTGACCCGCGGCCATGTGCTGGAAGGCCTGAACCAGATCGACACGGTGATTTTCGACAAGACCGGCACCCTCACCGAAGGGCGCCTGGCGCTGCGTGCGATCCGCCCCCTGGGAGCGTTGAACAGCGACCAGTGCCTGGGCCTCGCTGCCGCCCTGGAAAATCGCTCAGAACACCCGATCGCCCGCGCCTTCGGGCGCGCGCCCCTGGCCGCCGACGAAGTGCTCAGTTCCCCCGGCCTCGGCCTGGAAGGCTGGGTGGGCGAACGTCAACTGCGCATCGGCCAGCCGGGCTATGTGTGTGAACTCAGCGGCTGCCCGATCCCCGCCGCGCCGGATGAAGCCGGGCAATGGCTGCTGTTGGGCGACCGCGACGGCGCCCTCGCCTGGTTCGTCCTGGATGACCGCCTGCGCAGCGACGCCCCGGCCCTGCTGGCGGCCTGCAAGGCACGCGGTTGGCGCACGCTGCTGCTGTCGGGCGACAGTTCGCCGATGGTCGCCAGCGTCGCCGCCGAACTGGGCATCGACGAAGCCCACGGCGGTCTGCGCCCCGATGACAAGCTGCAAGTGCTGCAACAACTGCACAAAGAAGGGCGCAAAGTGCTGATGCTCGGCGATGGGGTGAACGATGTGCCGGTGCTGGCCGCCGCCGATATCAGCGTGGCCATGGGCTCGGCCACCGACCTGGCAAAAACCAGCGCCGACGCGGTGCTGCTGTCCAACCGCCTCGACGCCCTGGTGCAAGCGTTTACCTTGGCGCGGCGCACCCGTCGGGTGATCATGGAGAATCTGCTGTGGGCCGGGCTGTACAATGGCCTTATGCTGCCGTTTGCCGCGCTCGGCTGGATCACGCCGATCTGGGCCGCGGTCGGCATGTCCCTCAGTTCGTTGACCGTGGTGCTCAACGCCCTGCGCCTGACTCGCCTGCCGAGCGCGCCGACCGCCAGCACCCCCTCAGTAACCCGCCCGTTGCCGGCTTGAGCCGCGCGGGCATGGAGTGCAGATGCCAGCTTTATACGTGATGATTCCGGCGGCGCTGCTGATTGTGGCCATCGCCATCTACATCTTCTTCTGGGCGGTGGACAGCGGCCAGTACGACGACCTCGACGGCCCGGCCCACAGCGTGCTGTTCGACGATCAGGACCCAAACCACCTGGCCGCCGTCGACGAGGCCAACAGCCCCGAGCCCCCGGCCGCCCCGAAAGATCCGCCCCATGCTTGATCTGGCGCCGCTGCTGGTCTCCGCGCTGATCCTTGGCCTGCTGGGGGGCGGCCATTGCCTGGGCATGTGCGGCGGCCTGATGGGTGCGCTGACCCTGGCGATCCCCAAGGAGCAACGCAGCCGCAGGTTCCGCCTGCTGCTCGCGTACAACCTGGGGCGCATCCTCAGCTACGCCACCGCCGGCCTGCTGATCGGCCTGGCCGGCTGGGCCGTGGCCAACAGCCCGGCGGCGATGTTCATGCGCGGGCTGGCCGGCCTGCTGCTGATCAGCATGGGCCTGTACCTGGCCGGCTGGTGGAGCGGCCTCACCCGCATCGAAAGCCTCGGTCGCGGCCTGTGGCGGCACATCCAGCCGGTTGCCAACCGTTTGCTGCCGGTGTCCAGCCTGCCCCGCGCCCTGCTGTTGGGCGCGCTGTGGGGCTGGTTGCCGTGCGGGTTGGTCTACAGCACCCTGCTGTGGGCCGCCAGCCAAGGCAATGCGCTGGACAGTGCGGTGCTGATGCTGGCGTTCGGCCTGGGTACCTGGCCAGTGCTGCTGGCGACCGGGCTGGCCGCCGAACGCGTCACGGCATTATTGCGCAAACGCAGTGTGCGTACCGCCGGCGGCGTGCTGGTGATTCTGTTCGGTATCTGGACCTTGCCCGGCCCCCATCAGCACTGGCTAATGGGCCACTAAAAGGCCATGTGGCATAGCGCCGCTCCCCGTTGACGCAAATCAAGATGCCATATCCGCCACGCCCCTAGACTCGGCCGACTAGTCTATCCGGGGGAACGCCCGCATGCTCGACGCCATTCGTTGGGACAGCAACCTGATTCATCGCTACGATTTGGCGGGGCCACGCTACACGTCCTACCCCACCGCAGTGCAATTCGACAGCCAGGTCGGCTCCTTCGACCTGCTCCACGCCCTGCGCGACAGCCGCAAGGCTGCACGCCCGTTGTCGCTGTATGTGCACGTGCCGTTCTGCGCCAACATCTGCTACTACTGCGCCTGCAACAAAGTCATCACCAAGGACCGCGGCCGCGCCCAGCCCTACCTGCAGCGCCTGGAACAAGAGATCCAACTGATCGCCTGCCACCTCGATCCGAAACAGACCGTGGAGCAGCTGCATTTCGGCGGTGGCACCCCGACTTTTCTCAGCCATGACGAACTGCGCCAGGTGATGGCCTGCCTGCGCAAGCATTTCAACCTGCTCGATGACGATTCCGGCGACTACAGCATCGAGATCGACCCGCGCGAAGCCGACTGGGCAACCATGGGCCTGCTGCGCGAGCTGGGCTTCAACCGCGTCAGTATCGGTCTGCAAGACCTCGACCCGGAAGTGCAACGGGCGGTCAATCGCCTGCAAAGCCTGGAAGAAACCCGCGCCGTGATCGATGCCGCGCGCACCTTGCAGTACCGCTCGATCAATATCGACCTGATCTACGGCCTGCCCAAACAAACCCCGATCAACTTCGCGCGCACCGTGGAAGAAGTGATCAAGTTGCAACCGGATCGCCTGTCGGTGTTCAACTACGCGCACTTGCCGGAACGCTTCATGCCTCAGCGGCGGATCAACGCCGATGACCTGCCGTCCCCGGCGGCAAAACTGCAGATGCTGCAAACCACCATCGAACAGTTGACCGACGCCGGCTACCGCTACATCGGCATGGACCACTTCGCGCTACCGGACGACGAATTGGCCATTGCCCAGGAAGAAGGCACCCTGCAACGCAACTTCCAGGGCTACACCACCCACGGCCATTGCGACCTGATCGGGCTCGGGGTGTCGGCCATCAGCCAGATCGGCGATCTGTATTGCCAGAACACCAGCGACCTCAATAGCTACCAGAACGCCCTGGCCGACGCGCAACTGGCGACCAACCGCGGCCTGGTCTGCACCACGGACGATCGGTTGCGGCGGGAAGTGATTCAGCAATTGATCTGTAATTTCAGCCTGACATTCGAGCAGATCGAACAGGCGTTCAATATCGATTTTCGCGGCTACTTCGACGAGATCTGGCCGCAACTCGAAACGATGGCCGACGACGGCCTGATCGAACTGGACGCACAAGGCATTCGCGTTCTACCGGCCGGGCGGCTGCTGGTGCGCTCGGTGTGCATGGTGTTCGATGCCTACCTGGAACATCAGAACCGGCAGCGCTTTTCGCGGGTGATCTGAAGGTTCTATGCCATCGCCAGGGAGGCCGCCTTCATGGCGTCTTCGCCGCTCAGGCCTTTCATGGCTTTGGCCAGCGAGGCTTGCGCGGTCACCAGGCTCGCCTGCAGTGCGCTGAGTGAGGCTTGCAGGTTGCTGGCCTTGACCCGCGCCTGGTCAGGCGTCAGGCTCGTGTCCGCCATCACTGCGGCCAGCTCGGCCTGTTTCTTGGCGATCTGCTCCTTGATCTGACGGATCATTTTCAGCGTCTGCTGAATGTTATCCGGCAGGCCACTCTCTTCGATATCGCTGTTGGCTTTCTTCGCGGTACCCGCCGCCTTCAACGCCGCTCCGGAAATAGTCACGGTCACGCCCTCGACCGCCTTGGCCGGACGCAGCGGCGCCGAGGTGGCGTCCTCAAGTGCTTTGGCGGCCTTGGCTTCTTTAGCCTCCGCCACCAGGTCCTTGGGCTCGCGAACCGCCGGAACCGGCAGCTTGGCAGCAGAGTTTTCACCGATGGAAAGCATGATGTGAGCCTCCAGGCTCTAAGGGACACTGACTTGTATCGGCATCGATACAATAATCTTTATCCCGGCATCGGTTTTTCGTCCATGCTGGCCTCTTCTACCCACAGTGCGTTACCCTTATGTCTTATGTGTGTTTTCCCACAAGGATTTAAGAAATGTCCGAGCCCGTTAAGCTGCGCGCTAACAGCCAGGCCCATTGCAAGGATTGCAGCCTGGCCCCCCTCTGCTTACCACTTTCATTGAATCTGGAAGACATGGATGCGCTGGACGAAATCGTTAAACGTGGACGCCCACTGAAAAAAGGCGAGTTTCTATATCGCCAGGGCGACAAGTTCGATTCTGTCTATGCAGTACGTTCGGGTGCATTGAAGACCTTCAGCCTGAGCGACAGTGGCGAAGAGCAGATCACCGGCTTCCACCTGCCGAGCGAGCTGGTCGGGTTGTCGGGGATGGACACCGAGATTCATCCGGTGTCGGCTCAGGCACTGGAGACCACATCGGTGTGCGAAATTCCTTTCGAACGCCTGGACGAACTGGCCCTGCAACTGCCGCAGCTGCGCCGCCAACTGATGCGTGTCATGAGCCGCGAGATCCGGGACGACCAGCAAATGATGCTGCTGTTGTCGAAGAAAACCGCCGACGAGCGCATCGCCACCTTCCTGGTCAACCTGTCGGCGCGGTTCCGTGCCCGTGGTTTCTCGGCCAACCAGTTCCGCCTGAGCATGTCGCGCAATGAAATCGGCAATTACCTGGGCCTGGCGGTGGAAACCGTGTCCCGGGTATTTACCCGTTTCCAGCAGAACGAACTGCTTGCCGCCGAAGGCAAGGAAGTACACATCCTCGACCCGATCCAGCTGTGTGCGTTGGCGGGCGGCTCCCTGGAGGGCTGATCCAGACACTTGCGGCCGCGCCAATCGGCCAGGCCGCAAGGTATACTTCGAGTCCGTTTTCCGCCCCTGGACTCTGCGACGATGACCTTCGATTCGTTCGACATCAAATCCCTGATCCGCCCTGTCATCGACTTCCCCAAGCCTGGGGTGATCTTTCGTGACATCACGCCACTGTTCCAGTCGCCCAAGGCCCTGCGCCTGGTGGCCGACACCTTCGTCCACCGCTACGTCGAAGCCGATTTCAGCCATATCGGTGCGATGGATGCCCGGGGTTTCCTGATCGGCTCGATCATCGCCTACCAATTGAACAAACCGCTGATCCTGTTCCGCAAACAGGGCAAGCTGCCGGCCGACGTGTTGGCCGAGGGTTACCAGACCGAATACGGCGAAGCCTTCCTCGAAGTGCATGCCGACAGCCTGTGTGAAGGCGACTCGGTGCTGATCTTCGATGACCTGATCGCCACTGGCGGCACGCTGATCGCCGCAGCGAACCTGGTGCGGCGCATGGGCGCGAAGGTGTTCGAAGCGGCGGCGATTATCGACCTGCCGGAACTGGGTGGCACGCAACGCCTGGAAGATATGGGGATTCCGACGTTTTGCCTGACGCAATTTGCGCTGAGCGAGCGTTGAGGATTATCACCGACACCACACAACCCATGTGGGAGCAAGCCCCCTCCCACACCTTGACCTGCCGCGTGGCTTAAAGCGCGATGGGTTTGCGACCGGCAAACGAATGCGCCAGGGTGCCGCCGTCCACCAACTCCAGCTCGCCACCCAGCGGCACACCGTGGGCGATCCGCGAGGTGACCAGGCCTTTGTTGCTCAGCAGTTGGGCGATGTAATGCGCGGTCGCTTCACCCTCCACGGTCGGGTTGGTGGCCAGGATCACTTCAGTAAACGTGCCCTGCGCTTCGATCCGCGCCACCAATTGCGGAATGCCGATGGCTTCCGGGCCCAGGCCGTCCAACGGCGACAGATGGCCTTTGAGCACGAAATAGCGCCCGCGATAACCGGTCTGTTCCACCGCGTACACGTCCATCGGCCCTTCCACCACGCATAACAGCGTGTCATCGCGACGCGGGTCGGCGCATTGCGGGCAGAGTTCTTCCTCGGTGAGGGTGCGGCACTGGCGACAGTGACCAACGCCCTCCATGGCCTGGCTCAAGGCCTGGGCCAACCGGGTGCCGCCGCTGCGATCACGCTCCAGCAGTTGCAGCGCCATGCGCTGGGCGGTTTTCTGGCCGACACCGGGCAAAGTGCGCAGGGCGTCGATCAGTTGGCGAATCAGGGGGCTGAAGCTCATGGGCGAAGGGTCCGACAAAACAACGAGACGCGGTTTATACCCGCGCCCCGGATTAGCGTCAAATGCTCAATCCTGCGCGACGCGCACCACCAACTTGCCGAAGTTGCGTCCTTCGAGCAAACCGATAAAGGCTTGAGGCGCGTGTTCCAGGCCGTCGACCATGTCTTCGCGGAACTTGATCTTGCCGTCGCGTACCCACGGCGCCATGGCGCTGAGGAATTCCGGCTGGCGATCGCCGTAGTCATCGAACACGATAAAGCCCTGGATACGCACGCGTTTGGTCAGCAAGGTGCGTTGCAGCGCCGGCAGTCGATCAGGGCCGCTGGGCGCTTCATGGGCGTTATAGCCGGCGATCAGCCCGCATAGCGGGATCCGCGCCTTGGGGTTGAGCAGCGGCAGCACGGCATCGAACACCTTGCCGCCGACGTTTTCAAAGTAAATATCCACGCCCTTGAAACAGGCCAGGGCCAATTCATCGGCGAAGTTCTCGCTTTTGTGATCGATGCAGGCATCAAAGCCCAGCTCATCCACCACGTAACGGCACTTGTCGGCCCCGCCCGCGACACCCACCACGCGCAGGCCCTTGAGCTTGGCCACCTGGCCCACCACCGAGCCCACCGCACCGGACGCGGCCGCCACCACCAGGGTTTCGCCGGCCTTGGGCTGGCCGATGTCCATCAGGCCCATGTAGGCGGTCATGCCCGGCATGCCCAGCACGCCCAACGCCATCGACGGGCTGGCCAGACCGTTGGGCACCGGCATCAGGTTGCGACCGTCGCTAATGCTGTGGCTTTGCCAGCCGGTGGAGCCGACCACCAGGTCGCCCGCTTCGAATTTCGGGTTGCGCGACTGCTCGATACGGCTGACAGCGCCACCCGTCATCACTTCGTCGATTTCCACCGGAGCGGCGTAGGACGGAGCATCACTCATGCGCCCGCGCATGTAGGGGTCGAGGGACAGGTACAGCGTCTTCAACAGGACTTGGCCGTCTGCCAGTTCCGGCAGGGTCACACGTTCGAGGCGGAAGTTTTCCGCGGTTGGCGCGCCGTGAGGGCGCGAGACCAGGACAATGCGCTGGTTAAGCATCGGTTCTTGAGGCATCGGGGGGCTCCGTTATCGAGGGTCGAATTCAATGGCATCAAGTGCAGACACTGGCCAAGGCACCGAGGTTCGACAAAGTTACCCTTGCGTAGCCGCTACGCAGGGGAAAACAGCCAAAAAAAAATGCCAGGCGCGATGCCTGGCATTCCAGTCTAGCCAAGGCTGGCCGATCAGAACGGCAGTTTCATGCCCGGTGGCAGTTGCATGCCAGCGGTCACGCCGGACATTTTGTCCTGGCTGTTGGCTTCGATCTTGCGCACTGCGTCATTGACGGCCGCGGCGAACAGATCTTCCAGCACTTCACGGTCGTCATCGCTGACGCCTTCGAGCAGGCTCGGGTCGATGCTCACGCGCTTGATGTCGTGACGACCGGTCATCACCACGCTGACCATATCGCCACCGGCTTTACCGGTGACTTCGGCGTTGGCCAGCTCTTCCTGCATCTTGGCCATCTTTTCCTGCATCTGCTGTGCCTGCTTCATCAGGCCGGCCATGCCACCTTTCATCATGGGAATCACCTCAAAAGTACGTGGATCAATAAGTAGCCCGGTGTCATGACGCCTGGGGCACCGGGGCTTCGACAGGTTCAATAGTATCGTGACGGACGACCGCGCCGAACTGTTGCATCAATTGTTGGATGAGCGGGTCACCGTGGATCGACTCCTCAGCCTCGCGCTGGCGATTGAGGCGTCGGCGGGTCGCGGCCTGGGCCGGGGTTTCCTGCTCGGGCTTGATCAACTCGATGGTGATGCTCAGCGTGCGCTCATGATACTGGTTGAGGGCATCGTTGAGCCGGCGCTGCTGGGTCGCGTTGAACAGGGCGCTGTGGGCCGGGTCCAGGTGCAGCAACCAGTGGTCGCCCTCGATGGCGATCAGGGTGCAGTTGGCGGCGATGCTGCCGGTCATGCCGGAAATCGGCAGTTTCGGGAACAGCTCCAGCCATTGCAGGGCCAGGCCGGTGGCCGGCGCGGCAGCGGGTTCCGCTTCGGGCTCGGGGGCCGGCTCGGCGGTGTGTTCGCTGGCCAGTTCGTCGAGGTAGCTGTAGGCCGAATCGATGTCCGGCTCGATGTAGTCTTCGTCCAGCGGCGGTTCGTCGTCCAGGTCGATGCCGGGCGTTGCGGCGTCCACCTGGGCGACGGTCGGCTCGGGGACGGGCGCACTGACCCATTCCGGCGCATCCGGTACCACGCTGTCCGGCATTGGCGTAGGCATCGGCGTCAGCTCGGGCTGCTCGCCGGCGGTTTCCAGCACGGGCTCCACGGCGGGCTGCAGCTCAACCTCGGGTTCAGCCTCTGCCGGGGCATTCCAGGGCAGGTCGACCACCGGGGCCGGTTCGGGCTCGACGACCAGCACCGGCGCGATCACCGGCGCGACAACCACCGGCTCAGGCACCGGCGCAACCGGCGCAGGCGCAGCAACCGCTGGCGCGACCACCGCCGCGCCAGCCACTGATTTGGCGGAATCAACTGTGGCCTGGCTGATCCCCACTGGCTTTAGCGGCTGTCTCGGCGCGTCCGTCGCGTCGGCGGGGCGGAAGGCCAGCATGCGCAGCAGGACCATTTCGAAGCCGCCACGCGGGTCTGGTGCGAGGGGCAAGTCGCGGCGACCGATCAGGCCCATCTGGTAGTAGAACTGCACGTCTTCGGCCGGCAACGCCTGGGCCAGGGCCAACACGCGGTCGCGGTCGCCGTGGCCGTTGTCGACGCCTTCGGGCAGGGCCTGGGCGATGGCGACGCGGTGCAGCACGTTGAGGATTTCCGAGAGCACGCCGTTCCAGTCCGGACCCTGTTCCGACAAGTGGCGCACGGCTTCGAGCAACGCCTTGGCGTCGCCTTCGATCAGCGCGTGCAGCACGTCGAACACCTGGCCGTGGTCGAGGGTACCGAGCATGGCACGCACATCGGCGGCCATGACCTTGCCTTCACCAAAGGCAATGGCCTGGTCGGTGAGGCTCATGGCGTCACGCATCGAACCATCGGCGGCACGGCCGAGCAGCCACAGCGCGTCGTCTTCGAACGGTACGTTTTCGACACCCAGCACGTGGGTCAAGTGCTCGACCACGCGCTCCGGGGTCATGTTTTTCAGGGAGAACTGCAGGCACCGCGACAAAATCGTTGCAGGGAGTTTCTGCGGGTCGGTGGTCGCCAGGATGAATTTGACGTAGGGCGGCGGCTCTTCCAGGGTTTTCAACAATGCGTTGAACGAATGACTGGAAAGCATGTGGACTTCGTCGATCAGGTAGACCTTGAAGCGGCCACGGCTCGGCGCGTACTGCACGTTATCGAGCAGCTCGCGGGTGTCTTCGACCTTGGTGCGGCTCGCGGCGTCGATCTCGATCAGGTCGACGAAACGCCCTTCGTCGATCTCGCGGCATACCGAGCAGGTGCCGCAGGGCGTCGAGGTGATGCCCGTCTCACAGTTCAGGCACTTGGCAATGATTCGGGCAATGGTAGTCTTGCCGACACCGCGAGTACCGGTAAACAGGTAGGCGTGGTGCAGCCGTTGGCTGTCCAAGGCATTGATCAGAGCCTTGAGCACATGGGTCTGGCCGACCATTTCGCGGAACGAGCGCGGGCGCCATTTACGTGCAAGAACCTGATAACTCATCGAAAACCGTCGCAACTGAGAAGCGGAAGCCGGTAATGCTAGCGGAGCAAGGGGGAAATTGCATCCGGCACGCTTGCCTTATCTGCCTAAGATTGCCTGAGCGGCCCCGAAAAGGCCTGAACCCGGAGAGTGTATGCGCGTAGTCCTGGGCGCCTTATGGATGCTCACCACCGCCAGCCTTGCGGCGCCCGCACCGTTGCGTTTCTCGGTTTCCGACAGTTGGGCGATGCCTATGGTGCAAGTGGAGGACGGCCAGCCCACCCAGGGTATTTTGTATGACCTGATGTCGAGCCTGGCCACCCAGGTCGGCCGCCCGGCCGAGTTCCACGTACTGGCGCGGGCGCGCATTGCCGCAGCCATGGCCCATGGCGACATCGATGTGCGCTGTTATGTCGCCCAGGCCTGGCTCGACAACCTGTCTGGCGACTACCTCTGGAGCCTGCCGTTGCTGGTCCAGCGCAACGTATTGGTCAGCGTCCGCAACCAGCCGGTGCAATTGGCCCGGCTGGCGCCGCAGTCGATCGGAACGGTGCTCAATTACCGCTACCCCACGCTCGACCCATTGTTCGCCAAAGGCCAACTGAGGCGCGACGACGCCCGCAGCGAAGAACAAGTGCTGCACAAACTGGTGGCCGGGCGCTTCAAGTATGCGGTGAGCAATGAATGGATCGTCGACCGCTTCAACCAGCACCTGCCGATGGAACAGCGACTGCACAAAGTCGCCGTCATCGAGGAGCAAAGCCTGGGCTGCGCCGTGCGCAACGACCCGGACCTGCCGGTGCAACAAATCCTGCGCACCCTGCTGCGGATGAAGATGTCAGGCGAAATCGACGACATCATCCAGCTGTACACCGGCGAAAACGCCGTGCCCCTGCACGCTCCTGACAAGAACTGACAGCGCCGCCTTTTAGACTGGGCTCAACCACCCCGTCCTCAAGGAGCCTCCATGAACGCCGTCGCCCAATACTTCCTGCTGTATGTCGACAGCCCCGCCACCAGCGCCAACTTCTACAGCCGCCTGCTGGACAAGCCACCGGTTGAATTGAACCCGACCTTCGCCCTGTTCATTCTCGATAATGGCGTCAAGCTCGGCCTGTGGTCGCGCCACAGCGTAGAGCCGGCCACCCAGGTCACGGGCGGTGGCGGCGAATTGGGTTTCCCCCTGCCCGACAACGCCGCCGTGGATGCCCTGCATGCCCAATGGCTGGCGCGGGGCGCCACGATCATCCAGTCACCGACCGTCCTGGACTTTGGCTACACCTTTGTCGCCCAGGACCTCGACGGTCATCGGTTGCGCGCGTTCTGCATGAGCAACTGAGCCGCGCCGCCAACGGCCTTCCAGGCTGATGGCCGCCACACTGGCGAGCACGATCATCGCGCCGAGCATCACCTGCCCGGCGACGTGCTCGCCCAGCAGTATCGCCGCCATCGCCATGGCCACCGGCGGAATCAAGTACATCGCCACCGATGCACGGGTGACCTCGACATGCTTCAACACATAAGCCCAGGCCAGGTACGCCAAGGCACTGGGGAAAATGCCCAGCACCAGCACCGCCAGGTTTTCCGGCCAGGGCGCCTGCGCCACGGCGGCGGGCAGGCCTGGCAGGTTCACGCAGAGCATCAAGGTGCCCGACCACACCATGTAGCACGCCAGGGTCAGCGGGCTGTAGCGGTGGGCACAGTGTTTCTGGATGGCGAAATACACGCTCCATGACACCGCCGCCAGCAGGATCAACAGGCCACGCGGGTCGATGTCGCCCACGCCCTGCTCACCCCAGATCACCACCAGCACGCCAAGCAACCCCAGTAACACACAGCTCCAGCGCCAGACACTGACCCGCTCCCTCAAGCAAAAAAACGCGATCAGCACACTGAACAGCGGCGCCGACTGCGCCAACACACTGGACGCCGCCGCCGTGACCCATTGCTGCCCATAGTTGAGGCAAGTGTGATGCAGGAACACCCCGAAAAAACCCAGCACCAGCAACCACGGCACATCTCGCAGGCGCGGCCGACCGATATCCAGCACCAACGCGACGCCGCCCATAAACACCGAGGCAATCAAAAATCGCAGCAACGCCAGTTGACCCGGACTGTAGCTGCGCAACCCCATGTGTACGCCAATCGGCGAATAGGCCCAGCAGAGGATCACGCTGGCGATGACTAGCGTAAGCTTTAGGCGTGACGGGGAATTCATCAACGGCATCCAGAAACAGAGAAGGAATGCCGCCAGTCTTGGCCGGGTCACGTCGTAGGACAATTAAGCGTTTCTGACTTCTGAAATCAGTGGAACTGAGCAATGGAAATGGCCCAACTGAAGATGGTGCGAGCCGTGGCGCAAACCGGCAGCGTGGCTCAGGCCGCGGCGCAATTGCATTGCGTGCCGTCGAACATCACCACGCGCATCAAACAGCTGGAAAGCGAATTGGGCACGCCGCTGTTCATCCGTGCCGGACGCGGGCTGGCGATCAGCGCCGCCGGTGAAATCTTCCTCGATTACTGCGAACGCATCCTGGCCCTGGTGGACGAATCCAAACGCGCGGTGGACGCCAACGCTATCCCGCGGGGCACCTTGCGGATCGGCGCGGTGGAGTCCTGCGCCAGCGGCCGCCTGCCACCGCTGCTGGCGGAATACCATCGACGCTACCCCGACGTCAGCCTCGAACTGGTGACCGGCGCCTGGGGCCAACTGCTCGACGACCTGCAACACCACCGCCTGGACGTGGCGCTGGTGGCCGCCGGCAACAAACGCTCCAAGCTCGAAAACAGCGTGGTCTACAGCGAACGCCTGGTGCTGATCGCCAGCGCCTGCAGCGCACCGATCAAGCGTGCCGAGGACCTGGCAGGGCGTACCCTGCTCGTCTGGCCGCCTGGCTGCCCTTATCGCGCCGCCTTGGAAAACTGGGTCAAGCCCCATGACTTCAAGCCGACCATCGCCAGCTATGCCAGTTGGGGCACGATCATCGGCTGCGTCAGCGCGGGGATCGGCGTGGCGCTGGCGCCGGAGGGCATTCTGGCGCGCTATGAGCAGGCCAATCAGCTGGCGTCATACCGGTTCGAAGAACTGGCGGCCGTGGATAACCTGCTGTTCTGGCACAAGGACACCCAGCGACATCTGGCCCGTGATGCATTCGCAGGGCTGCTGCGCGAAACCTTCGGCCAACCCTGAGCGAACATCAGCTTTTCGGGGCAGCCAATCGCGCGTACTGATCCTGGCTGATCCAGCCGATGAACGACCGATCCTGAGCATTGACGAACTCGACCTGGGCCCAGCCGTCCTTGAACGCCAGCACGCCGACCACATCCCCTTTGACGATATACGCACGCTTGGCCGCCTTGGCGCCCGGGGTCTTCAGCAAGTAGGCCTTGTCGGCGGACACGGTCACCAGGCCGATCCATGGCTTGTTGGCAGTCTGGCTCAGGTCCAGGCCGGTGGCGATTTCCGGCATCAACACACTGATGCAACCGGGATGCTGACGACCCTGTTCGACGGTCAGGGTCACGCCGTCGGACGAAGGCGCCACGCTGCCGGGGTAGGCATCGTCAAGCCAGGTGGTCAACGCGTCGGGCTGGCCCTGCAGGTAGAATGCGCAACCACGGGTCACGCCCTCGCCCAGTTCTTCGGCGTAGAAACCTTCGACCTGATGCTCGGGCGTCACCGCCAGCATCAACCCTTCGTACTTGCCCGAATGCAACACAGCGGAACCGGCGAATACCGGCGCCACGGCACACCACGACAACACACCCATCGCGAGATAACGGATCATCTTATTTTTTCCTCTCAAGTGCGTCGTAGGCTTTTTTCATGAGGTCATCATAGTTGCCGTAGTCCTCGCCGTTATAGTTACGGGCCATGGCGGTAAAGTCTTTGGCTTTCATGGCTTTCATCAATGCCGGGCTGTGGCTGCACAAGGCGAGGAAAGCCTTTAGTTGATTACCGGCATTAACTTTTAATGCGGCAACGAACTCAAATACGCTTGTGTAACCGCATGCCGCGAAATTGAACCCCATGATCTGAAACATGCCCCATGACGCCGACATCAAGGCAGCTTCCTGATTCAGCGCAAATGCGGTGGCCATGGTTTCCCAGGCCTTGATCTGATCCTTGTTATTGACCTGCCACTGCGGCCCGGCCTTTCTGACGTAGGGGTACGACAGCAACGGGTGCGCCTGGTCGTAGATACGCTTGGTGTACTTGCGAAACTGGTGCCCCTCAAAGGCGATCACCGGCAACTTGGCCGGGCCGAACCCGGAACGCCCACCCGATTCCACGGTGGCGAAGGCCCTGATGATATTGACGGAAATACCATTGCCCAACTGCGTAGCGGCGTTCTGGAAGTCGCTATCGCTCAGGGTAATGCCCCCGTCGCACGTGGCCTGAAGTATCAACTGCCGATTGCGCCGCTCGGCCTCGACCATCGCGCGCATGCGGTCCAGGTACACATTGACCGTGGCCTGCACCGCATCGCCGCTGTTGTTGCCGAACACATTGAGAAAGCTCGGGATACGCATCGTCGGGAAGGCCTTCACCGGCACCTTCACCGCTTCCTCGATCAGGCTGTTGAACGTGCGGCCGGTGGGGTCGATCACGCCATCGGGATGGGCGTACTTGAGATGGCGGAACTGATACTGGCTGATGCACTGCACCAATTGGCCGTCGCACTTGCCGTTTTCAGCCAACGGAAACCCCATCTTGGGGATGATCAAATTGAATAAATACTGAATGCACTGAACATCGGCGGGCAAGTTACGGGCTTTACCGGGCGCGCCAACTGAAGCACTGATAAGACGGGGTAACCCTTGCAGGCTTTTCATCACAGACATCCTTGTTAGTTAAAGAAGTGATAGCACTTCAATATCAAATCAGCACCATTGTCATACTCTGAAACAAGTGGCCGGCGGAAACTAACAAGGTGCTTTGAGGTTGTCCAGCAGGGCTTTTTAACGGTGTGGAATAGCCGTCATACGCTGCGCAGTAAAACAACGGCAGATGACTGAAAAGAAGCTGGAAGGATGTGAAACAGAAGAGGTACGGCAAGGAGGAGCGTTATGGAGGCAACCCCACCAGCCACACCCCGGCACACAATGTTCCCGCTGTGGCTGCTGCCTTCCGGCTCTGACCAGGTTCACGGGTAATCGTTGCGGGGGGACCGATGGGGTCACCATAACGACGCTGGCCTCTCGGCAAGCCGCGCCATTGTACCGATCTGATCGGAAGTTACAACCGTTAGTGCGGGATTAAAAAATGAAGAGGTTCAAGCACTTGCCCTAACCGCCCGGATCTCTCCTTCATGCCTGTGCCTGCAGGGCCTCATCCGCCCTGCCGCCCTCTTCCTGGATGACCAGGTGAATGAAGTGCAGCTTGGCGATCACTGCCGGTGGCAGTACGAAGGGGTAGAAATCCGGCTGGCCCATGGCGCGGGACAGTTCGTTGAGCATGCCGGCCAGTTCGATCCAGGCGTTGACGAATGACAGGAACGCCGCGCCGCCGGGGTGTTCGGGGTCGTAGAGGGTGGTGCGGGGGAACGGCTGGTAATCCAGGTCCATTTCGCGGGCGCTCATGCCGAAGCCCAGGGCGGTGTCGACGGCGTCCATCATGTGCAGATAATGCGCCCAGGTTTCGGCCCAGTCTTCCCAGGGGTGCATGGTGGCGTAGGCGCTGACGCAGGTGTGGTGCCAATCCGCGCGCGGGCCGTTCTGGTAGTGCTGGTCGAGGGCGTCGGCGTAACTGGCGCGTTCGTCGCCGAACAGGTGGCGAAACGCTGGAAGCCAGTGGCTGTTGGCGATCAGCCGATCCCAATAGTAATGGCCGACTTCATGGCGAAAGTGGCCGAGCAAGGTGCGGTACGGCTCGCGCATCTGCACGCGGATTTTTTCGCGGTGGGCGTCGTCGGCTTCCTTGATGTCGAGGGTGATCAGGCCGTTGGCATGGCCGGTGGTCGGCGCATTGCCTTCCAGGTCGATGCCGACGAAGTCGAAGGCCAGGCCGTTGTCTTCGTCGACGCTTTTGGGCACGACCTGCAGGCCCAGGCTGATCAGTTGCGCCACCAGCCGGCGCTTGGCGGTCTCGACCTTGCCCCAGCGCTCGGGGTTTTCTGCGATCGACAGGTCGGGAATGGTGCGATTCAGGCTGCACGCCACGCACAGCGCGGCGGTGCTGTGGGCGGGAATCAGCCAGTTGCAGGCGGCCGGGCTGTCGAGGTTGGCGCAGCGGCGGAAAGCGCCGGCGTCGGGGTTGTCGTCCAGCAGCCAAGTGTCGGCGACCGGGCCCGCGTGCAATGAAGACAGGCGGCTTTGTTGCGGTGGGTAGCCGAGCAGCGCCGAGCAGGCCAGGCATTGGCTGTTGCGAAAGAACAGCGACTGGCCACACCGGCACTGCCAGACCTTGCTGTTGCGCGAGGATTCGGCCGTGAACGGTGCGGCGATGCGCGAACTGAGTTGCTCGAAGAAGCGGTACATGGCGATCTCTCCCGGGGTGACGAAGACTAGATCATTTCGCGCCCGGGATCGTTCCACTTTCTTCGAAGGGCCGCTTCGCAGCCCAGCGGGAGCAAGCGCCCGCACCACAAGAAGTTGTCAGACGGTGATGTTGTGCCGAGCCAGAAAGTCCACGAAGGCGTCTTCGTCCAGAACCTTCAGGCCCAGTTCGCTGGCCTTGGCCAACTTCGAACCGGCACCCGGCCCGGCCACCACGCAATAGGTTTTCGCCGACACCGAACCGGCCACCTTGGCGCCGAGGCTTTCAAGCTTGTCCTTGGCCACGTCGCGGCTCATCCGCTCCAGCGAGCCGGTCAGCACCCAGGTGTGCCCCGCCTCCGGCAAACCTTCGATCACTTTTTTCGCGCTCTGCCAGTGCATGCCGAATTCCTCGAGTTGCTGCTCGATGGCCAGGGCACGCTGGGCGTGGTCGGGGTTATCGAAGAACTCGCGCACGGCCTTGGCCTGCTTCTCGGGCAGCGCCTGGCGCATATCGAGCCAGTCGGCCTTGATCACGCCTTCGAGGGAGCCGAACTTGTCCGCCAGTTTCTGCGCGGCGCCGGGGCCGACGCTGGGCACGTTGAGTTTGTCGAGCAAACCGCCGAGGGTGGTGCTGGCGGCGAACTCCGCGCTCAGGTCGCCTTGGTCCTGCAGTTGCAGGCCGCACTTGTCCGGCGCCAACAGCGCGCCGATCACGTCCTGGTTGTGGCGGTCTTCAAAGAAGCTGTGGATCTCGTGCGCCACTTCCAGGCCCACGTCCGGCAGGTACGTCAGCACTTCCGGCAAAGCGCGCTGCACGCGCTCCAGGGACGCCAGGGAGCGCGCCAGCACCTTGGCGGTCTCCTCGCCCACGTCGGGAATGCCCAGGGCGTAGATGAAACGCGCCAGGGTCGGCGTCTTGCTGTGTTCGATGGCGCTGATCAGCTTTTTGCTGGAGACATCGGCGAAGCCTTCCAGGTCGATGATCTGTTCGTACTTGAGCATGTACAGATCCGCCGGCGAGGCGATGAGTTTTTCGTCGACCAATTGCTCGATGGTCTTGTCGCCCAGGCCGTCGATGTCCATCGCCCGGCGCGAGACGAAATGGATGATCGCCTGCTTGAGCTGCGCCCCGCAGGCCAGGCGACCGACGCAGCGGTACACCGCGCCTTCGCTGACGGTTTCCTTGCCCTTGCTGCGCTTGACCAGTTGCGTGCGCTCGACGTGGGAGCCGCACACCGGGCAGCTTTCCGGAATATGCACCGCGCGGGCGTGTGCCGGGCGGCGCTCGGTGACCACCGAGACGACCTGCGGGATCACGTCCCCCGCGCGGCGGATGATCACAGTGTCGCCGATCATCAGGCCCAGCCGCGCCACTTCATCCATGTTGTGCAGGGTGGCGTTGGACACGGTCACACCCGCGACCTTGACCGGTTTCAGACGCGCCACCGGGGTGACGGCGCCGGTGCGGCCGACCTGGAATTCCACGTCGAGCAGCTCGGTCAACTCTTCCATGGCCGGGAATTTGTGCGCGATCGCCCACCGCGGCTCGCGAGCGCGGAAACCCAGTTCGCGCTGGGAGGCAATGCTGTTGACCTTGAACACCACGCCGTCGATTTCATAGGGCAGGTTGCTACGCCGCTCGCCGATATCGCGGTAGTAGTCCAGGCATTCCTGGATGCCCTTGGCCAGTTTCAGCTCATGACTGATCGGCATGCCCCACTTCTGCAACTGCTGCAAATTGCCGATGTGGGTGTCGCTGATATCCGCCGTCACCTGGCCAATGCCATAGCAGCAGAACTCCAGCGGGCGGCTGGCGGTGATTTTCGAATCCAGCTGGCGCAGGCTGCCGGCGGCGGCGTTGCGCGGGTTGGCGAAGGTCTTGCCGCCGACTTCCAGTTGCGAGGCGTTCAGGCGCTCGAAACCGGCCTTGGACATGAACACCTCGCCGCGCACTTCCAGGGTCGCCGGCCAGCCGCTGCCGTGCAGCTTCAACGGGATATTGCGCACGGTACGCACATTCACGCTGATGTCTTCGCCGGTGGTGCCGTCGCCCCGGGTGGCGCCGCGCACCAGTTCGCCGTTCAGATACAGCAGGCTGACCGCCAGGCCATCCAACTTCGGCTCGCAGCTGTATTCCACCACAGCACCGCCGCCAAACAGGTCGCCGGTCGGCAGGTCGAGGCCTTCGGTCACCCGGCGATCGAACTCGAGCATGGTGGTTTCATCGAAGGCGTTGCCCAGGCTGAGCATCGGAATCTCATGCTTGACCTGAGTGAACGCCGACAACGCCGCACCGCCGACCCGCTGCGTCGGCGAATCACGCGTGACCAGCTCCGGATGCTCGGCCTCCAGGGCCTTGAGTTCCTGGAACAAGCGATCGTACTCGGCGTCCGGGATGCTCGGCTCGTCGAGGACGTAATAACGGTAGTCGTGCTGATCCAGTTCAGCGCGCAATTCGAGGATGCGGGTGTGGGCGGCGGTCATGGGTGTTCTCTCATAAAGCAAAAGAGCAGCCGAAGCTGCTCAAATGTTGGTGCGCTTATTCTATCGACAACGCTTGAGGCCAAACCTCAGCGTTTCTGTGTCAGGGCGCGACGCTCGAACTCGACGATGCGCTGACGGTAGTGTTCGATGGTCTGGGCGGTCAGGACGCTGCGCTGATCGTCCTTCAGTTCGCCGTTGAGCTCCTGGGACAGCTTGCGCGCTGCGGCAACCATCACGTCGAAAGCCTGTTTCGGATGACGCGGACCCGGCAGGCCGAGGAAGAAGCTCACGGCCGGGGTGCTGAACAGGTCGATGTCGTCCAGGTCGAAGGTGCCCGGCTTGACCGCGTTGGCCATCGAGAACAGCACTTCGCCATTACCGGCCATGCTTTCGTGGCGGTGGAAGATATCCATCTCGCCAAAGCGCAGGCCGCTTTCCAGGATGTTCTGCAACAGTGCCGGGCCCTTGAAGCCAGCGGCGTCGCGGCAGATCACGCTGATCACCAGGACTTCTTCGGCGGCCGGCTGATCGTTCACCGACTGGCGCGGCGCACTCTTGGCCGGGCTCTCGTCAGGGAAATCGTCATCGCGGCTGCTGAAGCTCGGGCCGTCGTCCACGCCCAGGTTCAGGTCGCCCTGATGCGGCTCGGCGGCGGCGGCACTGCCACGTTTGCCACGCTTGGAGGACGGCTCGCGGGCTTCGCGCACAGGGGCGCTCATGGACGGCAAGTCATGTTCGTCCAGTTGCGGTTCCTTGTGGGTATCCAGCACACGGGGCGGCCCCAGCAGCTCGGCGCTGCCGTCGTCGTCGGGCAAGTTGGACAGGTTGCGGTCCAGACGGAACTTGAGCTTGCCCTTGCCGCCGCGCATACGGCGCCAGCCATCAAAAAGAATACCGGCAATGACAATAATGCCGATGACGATCAGCCACTCGCGCAGACCGATTTCCATGTAATCCCGTGCCTCTAATAAAAAATGCTGAAAAATAAGGGGTTTAGCACCGTGCAAACCGCTTTAAAACGTGGCGCCAACTCTATGTTCTGACTGACGTTTTGCCCACGCATACGAAAAATTGACATTAAACTAGCACGACCAAAGATAACTTTACACCGTCTGTCAAAATGCCTTGAACAAATATGCCAATTTGCCACTTTCGTCAGACCGGTAAACCGCCCTACATCGCGCTGATAATCTTCGTTGCCGGCATGGCTCAGGAATCCACCATCGCCATCGCCTCTTCGACATCCACCGCCACCAATCGCGAACAGCCCGGCTCGTGCATCGTCACCCCCATCAACTGATCCGCCATTTCCATGGCGATCTTGTTGTGGGTGATATAGATGAACTGCACGGTCTGGGACATCTCTTTGACCAGGCGTGCGTAACGTCCAACGTTAGCGTCATCCAGTGGCGCGTCAACTTCATCGAGCATGCAGAACGGCGCCGGGTTCAACTTGAAGATGGCAAACACCAGGGCCAATGCGGTCAGGGCTTTTTCGCCGCCGGACAACAAATGGATGGTGCTGTTCTTCTTGCCCGGAGGCCGCGCCATGATCGTTACCCCTGTATCGAGTAGATCTTCGCCCGTCAGTTCCAAGTAAGCGCTGCCGCCACCGAAAACTTTTGGGAATAACGCCTGTAAACCGCCGTTAATCTGATCAAAGGTATCTTTGAAGCGGTTGCGGGTTTCCTTGTCGATCTTGCGGATCACGTTTTCCAGGGTGTCCAGGGCTTCCACCAGATCGGCGTCCTGGGCGTCCAGATAACGTTTACGCTCGGACTGTTGCTGGTATTCGTCGATGGCAGCGAGGTTGATCGCACCGAGTCGCTGGATACGCGCGGCAATCCGCTCAAGTTCTTCTTCGGCGTCTTTCTCGTTGGCCTGGGCGGTCAGGGTGTTGAGCACGCCGTGCAGGTCGTAGCCGTCTTCGAGCAGTTGGTCCTGCAGGGTTTTGCGCCGCACGGTCAGGGCCTGCCATTCCATGCGCTGTTGCTCGAGCTGGCCGCGAATCAGTTGGGATTGCTGCTCGGCCTGGGTGCGGCGTTTTTCCGCGTCGCGCAGTTCGCGGTCGGCGTCTTCCAGGGCGATTTGCGCGGTCTTGAGTTCTTCGTCGACGGTCATGCGCTTGTCGAGCAGTTCTTCGAGCTTGAGCCGCAACTCTTCCAGGGGCGCTTCGCCCTCCTCCAGGTTGAGGCTCAGTTGCTCACGCTTTTCGGTCAGGCGCTCGGACTGCATCTCCAGGCGCTCCAGGGCCTGGCGCGTGGAATCGTGCTGGGCACGCAGGGAGCCGAGGCGCACCGCCAACTGGTGGGCGTGGTCCTTGTGCTGGCGCGCTTCCTGGCGGACGCGGTCGAGGCGTTCGCGCAGGCTGTCGCGCTGGGCCAGCAGCAATTCGCGCTGCTCGGTGTCGACGGCCATGCTGTCGAGGGCTTCCTGCAATTGCAGGCGCGCCTCGCCGATCTGTTCGTGTTCGAGGGCGCGCTGCTCGCCCATCTCGGCCACTTCTTCGTCGAGGCGAGTGCGGCGCAGGGTCAGTTGCTCGACCTTGGCCTTGCTCGCCGACAACTGGGCTTTCAATTCGCCCTGCTGGCGCGCTTCGTCCTGCAACAGGCGGCGCAGGTGTTCGCGGCCGGTCTCTTGCTGGCGCTGGGTGGCGCGCAGGGTCTGCAGTTCGGTTTCCAGGCTTTCCAGGGTGGCTTCGCGCTCTTCACGCTCGGCGATCAGCTTGACGATTTCCTGGCCACGGGCCAATACGCCACTTTCCGCCTCACTGGCGCGGCGCACCCGCAGGAAGTGGCGGCCGACCCAATAGCCGTCGCGGCTGATCAGGCTTTCGCCGGCGCCCAGTTGACCGCGCTGGGCCAGCGCCTGCTCCAGGGATTCCACCGGCTTGACCTGGCCCAGCCACGGCGCCAGGTCAAGTGCGGCCTCGACTTTATCCAGCAGGCTGCCCGGCACGCGCGCGCCATCGGCGGCGGGGCTGAGCAAGCGCAGATCGCCCTGGGCAAAACCGGCCAGGTCGAAGCCGGCAAAATCATCCACCAGCACCGCTTGCAGGTCGGCGCCGAGCACGGTTTCCACCGCCAGTTCCCAACCGGCCTCGACCTTCAAACCCTCCGCCAGACGCGGGCGTTCGGCCAAGTGCTGGTCACGCAGCCATTCGGCGGTGCCGGTGCCAGGGTCCAACGCGGCCTGCTGCAAGGCTTCGAGGGACGCCAGGCGCCCGTTGAGCCGCTGCAGATCGCCTTGGGCCTGTTGCTGGGCCTGGGTCGCCTGTTGCAGTTGCTGACGCAATTGCTCCAGGCGCTCCACTTGCTGTTCTTCGCTGGCTTCCAGCTCTTCGAGGGTCATTTCGCTTTCGGCGAGTTGCTCGCTCAGCTCCAGGATCGCCGCGTCTTCCGGGTCGGCGGCGAGCAGCACGCGCTCTTCCTGCAAGCGACGCTGGCGCTCGGCCAGGCGCTCCATGCTGGTTTCCAGTTGCTGGATGCGCGACTGCTGCACCTCGGCCTGGCGGCGCGGTTCGGCGGAGCGCAGGTTGAAGGTGTCCCACTGCTCCTGCCAGCCGTGCATCGTGGTCTCGGATTCTTCCAGAGTGGCGGCGGCTTCTTCGGCAGCGGCGCTGGTGATTTCCTGTTCGGGGGTGAGCATGTCCAGCTCTTCGCCGAGGGTCAGCAGCAAGGTGCGGTCGTGGCCGAGGTGGGACTCGGTCTCCAGGCGCGCGCGCTCGGCTTCCTTCAGATCGTCCTGCAACTGGCGCAGACGTTGCTGGCCGTGCTGGATGCTCTGCTCAACCCGGGCGATGTCGCCGCCCACCGAATAGAAGCGGCCCTGCACCAGATTGAAGCGCTCGGACAGGTCATGATGCCCGTCGCGCAGGCGCTCGATGCTGGCGTCGGCGTTGCGTTGTTCGGCCACCAGGGCTTCGAAGCTGATTTCCTGGGTGCCGATGATCGCTTCGCGCTGGCCGACCTGATCGTTCAGCGCCTGCCAGCGCAGGGCCGACAGTTGTGCCTTGAGCTGACGCTCTTCGCCCTTGTATTCCTGATACTTCTCGGCGGCCTGGGCCTGGCGGTGCAGGCGCTCCAACTGGCGCTCCAGCTCTTCGCGCAGGTCGGTCAGGCGGGCGAGGTTTTCATGGGTGCGGCGGATACGGTTTTCGGTCTCACGACGGCGCTCCTTGTACTTGGAGATGCCGGCAGCTTCTTCGATAAAGTTACGCAGGTCTTCGGGCTTGGCTTCGATCAGCTTGGAGATCATGCCCTGTTCGATGATCGAGTAGCTGCGCGGGCCAAGGCCGGTGCCGAGGAAGATATCGGTGATGTCCCGACGGCGACACTTGGTGCCGTTGAGGAAGTAACTGTTCTGGCTGTCGCGCGTCACTTTGCGGCGGATGGAAATTTCCGCGTAGGCCGCGTATTCGCCGACCAGGGTGCCGTCAGAGTTGTCGAACACCAGTTCGATGCTGGCCTGGCTCACCGGCTTGCGGCTGGTGGAGCCGTTGAAGATGACGTCGGTCATCGACTCGCCACGCAGGTTTTTCGCCGAGCTCTCGCCCATCACCCAGCGCACGGCATCGATGATGTTCGACTTGCCGCAGCCATTGGGCCCGACCACCGCCGCCATGTTACTGGGGAAGTTCACCGTGGTCGGGTCGACGAAGGATTTGAACCCCGCCAGTTTGATGCACTTGAGCCGCACGCTTAGGCGTCCGCCAACGCAGCGATCACCAGCGAGCAACTGCGCTGGCCGTAGGCCGACAGCACCAGGCGAATCTGCGGCAAGTCACGGGCGAGCACGGCGGCGAGCAATTGCTCGAACAGCGCGAGGTATTCGCTCATGGAAGCCTTGCGTTGATCCAGGGCCAGGTAATAGGCGCGGTTCATCGCCGGCTGCAGGTTCTCGACGGTTTCCTGCAAATACGGGTTGTTGGCGAAGGGGTACGCGGCACGCATCACATTGAAGCTTTCTGCGACGAAGGCGCGGATGTCCTGGCGTTCGAAATTGCTCACCAGGCGCTGCTGGATCTGCACGAACGGCGCCATGTCGGCCTGGGTCTGCCAGCCCTGCGCCACCGCATTGCCGAGCAGGATGTACAGCTCGGCCATCAACGTACACAGGCTCTGCACCTTGTGCGCGGTGAGTTCGGTGACGTGGGCGCCACGGCGCGGCAGGATCGCGATCAGGTGGCGACGTTCGAGGATCAGCAAGGCTTCACGCACGGAACCGCGGCTGACATTGAGTGCCAGCGTAACCTTCTGTTCCTGGATCCGTTCCCCAGGCTTGAGATCGCCGCGAATGATACGTTCGGCGAGGTGGTGAGCGATTTGCTCGGCGAGACTGTCCGGCGCCTTGAACGTCATGTTTTCCCTTCAAAATCTTCTATCGATACAAGCGCGCCA
Source organism: Pseudomonas sp. 7-41 (assembly GCF_021233075.1). Lineage (NCBI taxonomy): Bacteria > Pseudomonadati > Pseudomonadota > Gammaproteobacteria > Pseudomonadales > Pseudomonadaceae > Pseudomonas > Pseudomonas sp. 7-41. The sequence continues at coordinate 5,153,209 of NZ_CP089551.1, forward strand.
GTGTAGCGCAAATGCCCGCTGATGGCGCTCGGCCCACCTTCAAGAATTTGGCATGAAATAAGCAACGATGAACCGCCAGAAGCCCCCAAAAACGCCGGTTCCAGAAGACTGGACCATAATTGATAGGGTTGTGACCGCATTTTCTTGACCTTTAGGTCAGAAAATCATTGACCGAAAAGTCAGACATGACTAGATTCGGCGCAAAGCGGTTAACAACAATAATGAGTCTGCGAGGCCTTCCGTGATCCAGTTTTTACTTAACCAGGAACTCCGTAGCGAGCACGCCCTGGACCCCAACCTGACCGTGCTCAACTACCTGCGCGAGCATGTGGGCAAACCCGGCACCAAGGAAGGCTGCGCCAGCGGCGATTGCGGCGCCTGCACCGTGGTGGTCGGCGAACTGCACAGCGATGAGCAGGGCGAGCGGATTCGCTATCGCAGCCTGAATGCGTGCCTGACGTTCGTGTCGTCGTTGCACGGTAAACAGTTGATCAGCGTCGAAGACCTCAAGCACCAGGGCCAACTGCACAGCGTGCAACAGGCGATGGTGGAGTGTCACGGTTCGCAATGCGGCTTTTGCACCCCCGGTTTTGTGATGTCGTTGTTCGCCCTGCAAAAGAACAGCGACGCGCCCGACCGCGACAAAGCCCATGAAGCCCTGGCCGGCAACCTGTGCCGCTGCACCGGCTATCGCCCGATCCTCGCCGCCGCCGAACAGGCCTGCTGCAACAAACCCCAGGATCAGTTCGACAGCCGCGAGGCCCAGACCATCGCCCGCCTCAAGGCTATCGCGCCGACGCACACCGCTGAACTCAACAGCGGCGACAAACGCTGCCTGGTGCCGCTGACCGTCGCCGACCTGGCCGACCTCTACGACGCCTACCCCCAAGCCCGCCTGCTGGCCGGTGGCACCGACCTGGCGCTGGAAGTCACGCAGTTCCACCGCACGCTGCCGGTGATGATCTACGTCGGCAATATCGACGAGATGAAGCGCATCGAGACGTTCGACGATCGCCTGGAAATCGGCGCTGCCGCCGCCCTCTCCGATTGCTACACCGCGCTGCGCCACGAATACCCGGACTTCGGCGAACTGCTGCAGCGCTTCGCCTCCCTGCAAATCCGCAACCAGGGCACCCTGGGCGGCAACATCGGCAACGCCTCGCCGATCGGCGATTCGCCGCCGCTGCTGATCGCCCTCGGCGCGCAGATCGTGCTGTGCAAGGGCAACGTCCGTCGCACCCTGGCGCTGGAAGATTACTTCATCGACTACCGCGTCACCGCACGCCAAGACAGCGAGTTCATCGAGAAGATCATCGTGCCCAAGGGCCACACGCGGTTCCGGGCGTACAAGGTATCCAAGCGCCTGGACGACGATATTTCCGCAGTGTGCGCGGCGTTCAACCTGAAGATCGACGACGGTGTGATCAGCGACGCCCGCGTCGCCTTCGGTGGTATGGCCGCCACGCCCAAACGCGCACAACACTGCGAAACCGTGCTGATCGGCGCGCCCTGGAATGCCGCCACCGTGGAGCACGCCTGCGCCGCCCTGGCCGAGGATTTCACCCCGCTGTCGGACTTTCGCGCCAGCAAGGAATACCGCCTGCTCAGCGCGCAGAACCTGCTGCGCAAATACTTCATCGAGCTGCAAACGCCGCACATCGAAACTCGGGTGACCGCTTATGTCTAACCATCACGCCGTGGCAAAAACCCAGGCCGAACTGGCCGAGCTGTTTTCTCAGGACCTGACCTCCGGCGTCGGCCGCAGCGTCAAGCACGACAGCGCCGCCAAGCACGTATCCGGCGAAGCGCAGTACATCGACGACCGCCTGGAATTCCCCAACCAGTTGCACCTGTATGCGCGCCTGTCCGACCGCGCCCACGCCAAAATCCTCAACATCGATACCGCGCCCTGCTACGCCTTCGACGGCGTGCGTATCGTCATCACCCACGAAGACGTGCCGGGGCTCAAAGACATCGGCCCGCTGCTGCCGGGTGATCCGCTGCTGGCCATCGACACCGTGCAGTTCGTCGGCCAGGTGGTGCTGGCCGTGGCCGCCCGCGACCTGGAAACCGCGCGTAAAGCGGCGCTGGCCGCAGTGATCGAATACGAAGACCTGGAGCCGGTGCTGGACGTGGTCGAGGCCTACCGCAACCAGCATTTCGTGCTGGACAGCCACACCCATCAACGCGGCGATTCGGCGACAGCGCTGGCGGCCGCGAAGCATCGCATCCAGGGCACGCTGCATATTGGCGGCCAGGAACACTTCTACCTGGAAACCCAGATTTCCTCGGTGATGCCCACCGAAGACGGCGGCATGATCGTCTACTGCTCCACGCAAAACCCCACCGAGGTGCAGAAGCTGGTGGCCGAAGTGCTCGACGTGTCGATGAACAAGATCGTCGTCGACATGCGCCGCATGGGCGGTGGTTTCGGCGGCAAGGAGACTCAGGCCGCCAGCCCGGCGTGCCTGTGTGCGGTGGTCGCGCGCCTTACCGGGCAGCCGACCAAGATGCGTCTGCCGCGCGTCGAAGACATGCTGATGACCGGCAAGCGCCACCCCTTCTATATCGAATACGACGTCGGCTTCGACGACAGCGGGCGCTTGCACGGCATCCAGTTGGAGCTGGCGGGTAACTGCGGCTGCTCGCCGGACCTGTCGAACTCGATTGTCGACCGCGCCATGTTCCACGCCGACAACGCGTATTACCTGGGCGATGCCACGGTCAACGGCCATCGCTGCAAGACCAACACCGCGTCCAACACCGCCTATCGCGGCTTCGGCGGCCCGCAAGGGATGGTCGCCATCGAAGAAGTGATGGACGCCATCGCCCGTCATCTGGCCCTCGACCCGTTGGCGGTGCGCAAGGCCAACTATTACGGCAAGACCGAGCGCAACGTCACCCACTACTATCAGACCGTCGAGCACAACCTGCTCGAAGAGATGACTGCCGAGCTTGAGGCCAGCAGCCAATACGCCGAGCGCCGCGAAGCGATCCGCCGCTACAACGCGCACAGCCCGATCCTGAAAAAAGGCCTGGCGCTGACCCCGGTGAAATTCGGCATTTCCTTCACCGCCAGCTTCCTCAACCAGGCCGGCGCGCTGATCCATATCTACACCGATGGCAGCATTCACCTGAACCACGGCGGCACCGAGATGGGCCAGGGCTTGAACACCAAGGTCGCGCAAGTGGTGGCCGAGGTGTTCCAGGTGGACATCGACCGTGTGCAGATCACCGCCACCAACACCGACAAGGTGCCCAACACCTCGCCGACCGCCGCCTCCAGCGGTGCCGACCTGAACGGCAAGGCCGCGCAGAACGCCGCCGAAACCATCAAGCAACGCCTGGTGGAATTTGCCGCGCGCCACTACGCGGTGAGCGAAGCGGACGTGGCATTCCACAATGGCCATGTGCGCGTGCGCGAGCAGATCCTGAGCTTTGAAAGCCTGATCCAGCAGGCGTATTTCGCCCAGGTGTCGTTGTCGAGCACCGGCTTCTACAAGACCCCGAAAATCTTCTACGACCGCAGCCAGGCGCGCGGTCGGCCGTTCTACTACTTCGCGTTCGGCGCGGCCTGCTGCGAAGTGATCGTCGACACCCTGACCGGCGAATACAAGATGCTGCGCACCGACATCCTCCACGACGTCGGCGCTTCGCTGAACCCGGCCATCGACACTGGCCAGGTCGAAGGCGGCTTTATCCAGGGCATGGGCTGGCTGACCATGGAAGAGCTGGTGTGGAACGACAAGGGCAAGCTGATGACGAACGGCCCGGCCAGCTACAAGATCCCGGCCGTGGCCGACATGCCCTTGGATTTGCGCGTGAAGCTGGTGGAAAACCGTAAGAACCCGGAAGACACGGTGTTCCATTCCAAGGCCGTGGGCGAACCACCGTTCATGCTCGGGATTGCCTCGTGGTGCGCGATCAAGGATGCGGTGGCGAGCCTGGGTGACTATCGCCACCAGCCGAACATCGATGCGCCGGCGACGCCTGAGCGGGTGTTGTGGGGCTGTGAGCAGATGCGGAAGTTGGGGGCTGCGAAGGCGGTTGAGGCTGAAACCGAGATGGCTTCGCTGTAAATCGAGGTGCTGCCATCGGGGGCAAGTCGAATCGTCGCACCGCCCCTCCCACATTTTTCACCTGTGAATACATTCAAGTATGGGAAGGGGCTTGCCCCTCCCACATTTTTGACCTGTGAATACATTCAAGTGTGAGAAGGAGCTTGCCCCTCCCACATTTTTGATCTGTGAATACATTCAAGTGTGGGAGGGGGCTTGCCCCCGATGACGGTAGAACTGACAACAGAAATGTTGAGGTAGACATGAACAACTGGATCAGCGCCCTCGCCAACCTGCAAAACCAGGGCGAACCCTGCGTGCTGGTGACCATCATCGAAGAGCTCGGCTCCACGCCGCGCAATGCCGGTTCGAAGATGGTCATCAGTGCCGCACACACGTTCGACACCATCGGCGGCGGGCACCTGGAATACAAAGCGATGCAGATCGCCCGCGACATGCTCGCCCGCGGCCAGCAACACACCCATCTGGAGCGCTTCAGCCTCGGCGCGAGCCTGGGCCAGTGCTGCGGCGGCGCGACCGTGCTGCTGTTCGAACCCATGGGCCAGGTGCAGGCACAGATCGCCGTATTTGGCGCCGGCCACGTCGGCCGCGCCCTGGTGCCGTTGCTGGCGAGCCTGCCGTGCCGGGTGCGCTGGATCGATTCGCGCGAGCAAGAGTTCCCGGAATACATCCCACAAGGCGTGCGCAAAATCGTCAGCGAAGAACCGGTCGACGAAATTGCCGACCTGCCCGTAGGCAGTTACTGCATCGTGATGACCCACAATCACGCGCTGGACCTGGAACTCAGCGCCGCCCTGCTCAAGCGCAATGACTTTGCCTACTTCGGCCTGATCGGTTCAAAGACCAAGCGCGTCAAGTTCGAGCACCGCCTGCGGGATCGCGGCGTCGACGCCGCACAACTGCAACGCATGCGCTGTCCCATGGGCCTTAGCGAAGTGAAGGGCAAATTGCCGGTGGAAATCGCCATCTCCATCGCCGGCGAAATCATCGCCACCTATAACGCCCATTTCGGCCAGCACACCGCGAGCGCCGAACCCATTGCCCAACTGCTGCCGGCTTCGCGTCGCAGCCAAGCTATCTAAATTGAGATCACCATGCCTTCGACTCGCAAAGCCTACCGCGCCGCCATCCTGCACAGCCTCGCCGACCCCGCCGAAGTGGGGATCGAGGCGTCCTATGAGTATTTCGAAGACGGCCTGCTGGTCATCGACAACGGCCGGATCAGCGCCCTGGGCCACGCCCACGACCTGCTGCCGCACCTGCCCGCCGAGGTCGAAATCACCCACTACCAGGACGCGCTGATCACCCCCGGGCTGATCGATACGCATATCCACCTGCCGCAAACCGGCATGGTCGGCGCTTATGGCGAACAGTTGCTGGACTGGCTCAACACCTACACCTTCCCCTGCGAGCGCCAGTTCGCCGACAAGGCCCATGCCGAGGACGTCGCAGAGATTTTCATCAAGGAACTGCTGCGCAACGGCACCACCACCGCGCTGGTGTTCGGCAGCGTGCATCCGCAATCGGTGCAGGCATTCTTCGAGGCCGCCGAAAAACTCGACCTGCGCATGATCGCCGGCAAGGTGATGATGGACCGCAACGCCCCCGACTACCTGACCGACACCGCCGAATCCGGCTACCAGGAGAGCAAGGCGCTGATCGAACGCTGGCACGGCAAGGGCCGCCTGCACTATGCGGTGACGCCGCGCTTCGCACCTACCAGCACGCCGCAGCAATTGGCGCTGGCCGGGCAACTGCTGGGCGAATACCCCGACCTGTACATGCAGACGCACATCAGTGAGAACAAGCAGGAAGTCGAGTGGGTCAACGAGCTGTTCCCCGAGCGCAGCGGCTACCTGGATGTGTACGACCACTACCAGCTATTGGGCGAACGCTCGGTGTTTGCCCACGGCGTGCATCTGTGCGATGACGAATGCGCGCGGTTGGCGCAGACCGGCTCGGCAGTCGCATTCTGCCCGACCTCGAACCTGTTCCTCGGCAGCGGGCTGTTCAACCTGCCGATGGCCGAGAAGCACAAACTCAACGTGGGCCTGGGCACTGACGTCGGCGGCGGCACCAGCTTCTCGTTGCTGCAGACGTTGAACGAAGCCTACAAGGTCATGCAACTGCAAGGCGCGCGACTGAGCCCGTTCAAGTCGCTGTACCTGGCCACCCTGGGCGGTGCGCGGGCGCTGCGGTTGGAGGACAAGATCGGCACGTTGCAGCCGGGTACCGATGCGGACTTCCTGGTGCTGGATTACAACGCCACGCCACTGCTCAGCTATCGCATGAAGCAGGCCAAGGACATTGCCGAGAGGTTGTTTGTATTGATGACGTTGGGGGATGACCGGGCGGTGTTGCAGACCTATGCGGCCGGTAATCTGGTCCACCAACGCTAATTTCAGATATGCCACAAACCCAAATGTGGGAGGGGGCTTGCCCCCTCCCACATTTTTGATCGGGCTTAGAGTTTGACCGACGAACGCCCCGGCTTCTTGCTCTGCAACAAATGCGAGAACACCGCATGCAAATCATCCGACGCGCTTTCCTCGTCGAGGTTGAGCTTGCTGTCGATATGATCCATGTGATGCATCATCAAATTCACTGCCAGCGCCGCGTCTCGGGCTTCGATCGCATCAATCAACTGACTGTGTTCATCGTAGGAACAGTGCGAACGGTTGCCGCTTTCGTACTGCGCGATGATCAATGAGGTCTGGGACACCAGGCTGCGCTGGAAGCTGATCAGCGGCGCGTTCTTCGCCGCTTCGGCCAGCTTCAGATGGAATTCGCCGGAAAGGCGGATACCGGCACCGCGATCGCCGCGGGAGAAGCTGTCGCGTTCGTCGTTGACCATCTGCCGCAACTCGGCCAACTGCTCCGCCGTGGCGTGCTGCACCGCCAGCTCCGTGATCGCCCGCTCGACCAGGCGCCGGGCCAGGAACACCTGGCGCGCTTCTTCGACACTCGGGCTGGCCACCACCGCGCCGCGATTGGGCCGCAGCAGTACCACGCCTTCATGGGCCAGGCGCGACAGCGCGCGGCGAATGATGGTGCGGCTCACGCCAAAGATTTCGCCGAGTGCCTCTTCGCTCAATTTGGTACCGGGTGCCAGGCGTTGTTCGAGAATCGCCTCGAAGATATGCGCGTAGACGATATCGTCCTGGGTTCCGCTGCGGCCGGTCTTGCTGGCTCGCGGTTGTTTCTTGAGAGGTTGCAACTGTTCGTTCATGGGCACTCGGATCGGGAGAACGGCGGCGAATTAACGGTAATACGGCAACAAAGAGGCGCTGGCAAGTATCAGCTAAAATCAGCGCACATTGTACACAACCCCATGCGCCAACACACTGTACGGCTGTTTGCGAGCCCGGCTGTATTGCAATGAGTCGTTACGTTTGAGTTTAGGCTTGAATCTGCGCCTTCACTGGCAAACTCCCAGGTAAAAGGAACACCTCGCCATGACCGACGCCACCCAAGCGCCCTTGCGCCCACTGGCCGACACTTCTCCCTCGGCCATCGTCGCCGGTTTCATCGCCATGATGACCGGCTATACCAGCTCCCTGGTGCTCATGTTCCAGGCCGGCCAAGCCGCCGGTTTGACCAGCGCGCAGATTTCCTCGTGGATCTGGGCGATTTCCATCGGCATGGCGGTGTGCAGCATCGGCCTGTCCCTGCGCTACCGCACACCGATCACCATTGCCTGGTCGACACCCGGCGCAGCGCTGTTGATCACCAGCCTCGGCGGCGTCAGTTACGGCGAAGCCATCGGCGCCTACATCACCTGCGCGGTGCTGGTGACGCTCTGCGGGCTGACCGGCAGCTTCGAAAAACTGGTCAGACGCATCCCGGCGTCGCTGGCGGCGGCCTTGCTGGCGGGGATTCTGTTCAAGATCGGCAGCGAGATTTTCGTCGCCGCGCAGCATCGCACCGGCCTGGTGCTGGGGATGTTTTTCACCTACCTGCTCATCAAACGCCTGTCGCCGCGGTATGCGGTACTCGCCGCGCTGGTGATCGGCAGCGTGCTGTCCGGGCTGATGGGGCTCCTGGATTTCAGCGGCTTTCACCTGGAAGTGGCAACGCCGGTCTGGACCACACCGCACTTCTCGCTGGCGGCGACCATCAGCATCGGCATCCCGCTGTTCGTGGTAGCGATGACCTCGCAAAACATGCCGGGCGTCGCAGTGTTGCGCGCCGACGGCTATAACGTGCCAGCGTCGCCGCTGATCACCGTCACCGGCCTGGCCTCGCTGGTGTTGGCGCCGTTCGGCTCCCACGGCATCAACCTGGCGGCGATCAGTGCGGCGATCTGCACCGGGCCCCACGCCCATGAAGACCGTAACAAGCGCTACACGGCGGCAGTCTGGTGTGGCGTGTTCTACGGCATTGCCGGGGTGTTCGGCGCCACATTGGCGGCCTTGTTCGCAGCATTGCCCAAGGAACTGGTGCTGTCGATTGCGGCGTTGGCGTTGTTTGGCTCGATCATCAATGGCTTGAGCATCGCCATGAATGAGCCGAAGGAACGGGAAGCGGCGCTGATCACCTTTATGGTCACCGCGTCAGGCTTGACGTTGTTTTCCATCGGGTCGGCGTTCTGGGGGATCGTGGCGGGGGTGTTGACGCTGCTGATTCTGAACTGGCGCAAGGCATAAAAAAACGGCGACCCTCAGGTCGCCGTTTTGTTTAGTATCACTTAGCCGCGTTGATCGGCTTTTCCGGATACCACACGTCCATCAACGGGCTGACTTCAGCCTTGGTCAGCTCGGAACGGGTTTTCAGCCAGGTGTCAACGGCAGCACGCTGCGCTTCGGAGACCGAGCCACGCTTCTGCAGGCAAACCAGACCGTAGTCATCGCCGCCGACATAGCCCAGACCGTTGGCTTCCATGGCTTCTTTGATGAATGCTTCGAGGAAAGCGTCGATAGCTTCTTCACTCAGGCCTTCGTTGAAGTCCAGGTTCAGTTCGAAACCCAGCTCTTGAAATTCATCAACGCACAGTTTTTTGCGCAGACGCTGGGAACGGTTAGTCGCCATTGGAACAATCCTCATAAGTAATAACGGGCGGCACTTTAGCAGCTTAAGGCAGCGATTGCCCGACTCTCTGGGACAGGCGGCGAAATGCCTGGAAAAAAAACCCCGATTAGCAGCTATCGTTCAGCTACAAGTGGTTCCAGCTTGGGGCATAATGCCGACACTTTCATGACTACTGAGGGATTTTCTTACATACCCCTCGCCTTTTTCACCCTCCTCAGCAGTAGGGTTTTATTCCTTATGATCAAATCTTTGCGTCCATTGCTCCTTGCCGGCGTTCTCCTGCCGCTGGCTTTTTCCGCCACCGCCGCCCCGATCAATAACACCCTGCCACCCAACGTTGCACAGGCCCTGCAGAAGGCCAAGTTGCAGAACACCGCATTGTCCCTGGTGATGCTGCCGTTGAACGGCCCCGGCACCCCCACCGTCTTCAATGCCGACGTCTCGGTGAACCCGGCCTCCACCATGAAGCTGGTCACCACCTACGCAGCCCTGGAAATGCTCGGCCCCAACCACCAGTGGAAGACCGAGTTCTACACCGACGGCACCCTCAGCGGTGGTGTATTGCGCGGCAACCTGTACCTCAAGGGCGGCGGCGATCCCAAGCTGAACATGGAAAAACTCTGGCTGCTGATGCGCGACCTGCGGGCCAATGGCGTGCAGCAAGTCACCGGCGATCTGGTGCTGGACCGTAGCTTCTTTATCCCGCCGCAACTGCCGGAATTCAATGACGACGGCAATGACGAGAACAAACCGTTCCTGGTCAAGCCCGATGCCTTGCTGGTCAACCTCAAGGCCCTGCGCTTCGTGACCCGCAACGATTCGGGACGCGTGATCGTGTCGGTCGAGCCGCCGATCGCCAGCATTCGCATCGACAATCAGGTCAAGGCGTCCAACGCCAAGCAATGTACCGGCGACGTGCGCTACAACCCGGTGACGGCGGCGGATGGCAGCATCACCGTGACCGTCAGCGGCCAGTTGGGCGATGGCTGCAGCTCGCAGACCTACTTGTCGTTGCTCGACCACGCCACGTACACCGCCGGCGCCGTGCGGGCGATCTGGCAGGAGTTGGGCGGCACCATCCAGGGCCGTGACATCCAGGCACCGGTGCCCAAGGACGCCAAGGTACTGGCGCGGGCCTTCTCGCCGGACCTGGCGGAAATCATCCGCGACATCAACAAATACAGTAACAACACCATGGCCCAGCAGTTGTTCCTGAGCCTGGGCGCGCAGTTCCGCAACGACGCCGACGGCGACGATGCCAAGGCCGCGCAACGCGTGGTACGCCAGTGGCTGGCGAAAAAAGGCATCACCTCACCGCACCTGGTGATGGAGAACGGTTCGGGCCTGTCCCGTGCCGAACGCGTCAGCGCGCGTGAGATGGCGGCCATGTTGCAAGCCGCGTGGAGAAGCCCCTACGCCGCGGAATACATCAGCTCGATGCCAATCGCCGGCACCGACGGCACCATGCGTAAACGCCTGAAGACCACCGCCATGCGCGGTGAAGCCCACGTCAAGACCGGTACCTTGAACACCGTGCGCGCCATCGCCGGGTTCAGCCGCGACAACAACGGCAATACCTGGGTGGTGGTGGCGATCCTCAACGATCCGAAGCCGTGGGGTGCGTCGTCGGTGCTCGACCAGGTGCTGCTGGACCTGTACCGCCAGCCAAAGCTGGCGGCAGCGGCGCCAGTCCTCTAGACACCGCCACAACCTGTGGGCAAACCCGCGCCCACAGGTTGTGTACGACGTCGACATTCACACCGGCAAGCGTTCCGCTTCGACTCGATCCCTGCCCGCCTGCTTGGCCACGTACACCGCCGAATCCGCGCGCAGCAGTAACCCGTCGATCCCCTCATCGACCCGCCAACTGGCCACCCCGAAGCTGGCGGTGACGACTCCCACCGTCCCCATCGGCGCATCGCGCAGCGCCCGCCAAAGCTCCATCGCCAAACCGTAGGCCTGGGCGCCGTCGGTGTTGGGGCACAACACCATGAACTCCTCGCCACCCAGGCGACAGAACACATCGGTGCGGCGCAGACGCTGGCTGATGCGCTTGCACAGTTCCTGCAACACCCCGTCGCCGACCGCATGGCCGTACTGGTCGTTGATACGCTTGAAGTGATCGATATCCAGCATGATCACCGACAACGCCCCCGAGGTGCGATTGAGGCGGACCATCTCAGCCTTGAGACGATCCTGGAAATACCGACGGTTATGGATCCCGGTGAGGGCATCGGTGATGGACAGCGCGCGCAGTTCTTCTTCCACGCGCTTGAGATCGGAAATGTCCGACACATAGCCATGCCACAGCGTACCGCCGCCCGGCAGTTCTTCCGGCGTGGCCTCACCGCGAATCCAGCGCAGGCCCCGTTGCGGCAGTTGCACGCGGTACTCTTCGCGCCAGTGGCTCAATTGCAGCGCGGATAAGCGGATCGACGCACGCACCCGCTCGACGTCCAGCGGGTGGATGCGCTCCAAGACCTGCGTTGCATCCCGTTGCAGCACCCCTGTGTCGATCTCATAGATATCGCGCATGCCATCACTGGCGTAGACAAACCGCCACTTGTCCTGGGGTTCCAGAGTGAATTGGAAGATCCCGCCCGGGACATGGGCGCTGAGCTTTTTCAGCAGACGGTCGCGCACGGCCAGGGCCTCATAGGCGCGTTTTTGCTCGGTGACATCCAGGTACATCGCCAGGTGCCCGACCCATAAGCCATGGTCATCCAGCAACACGGTGCCCAACATATTCACCGTCAAACGGCTGCCATCCTCGCGCACCAAGGTCCACTCGCGCGCCTCGTGCGGGCTGCCCGGGCTCTCCACCAGCATCGCCTGGCTCGGCGGGATTCGCCGGCCCAATGCAATGCTCAGACTCGCCGCACGCACATCCAGCTCCGCCGCCACATGCAGGCTCTCCAGGGTCGAGCGGCCGAGTATGTGCTCGGCCTTGAACCCCAGCATCTGCTCGGCACCGGCGTTGAAGGTGTTGATCACGCCGTGCAAGTCGGTGGCAATGATCGCAACCTGCGTCGCGGCGTTCAGCACACTGCGTAACTGGCCATGGGCGCTGCGCAGTTCCTGCTCGCGCAGGCGTAGCTGCACGGTACGCTGCTCCACCAGTTTCAAGGCGCGCTGACGCTGGCTGACCAACATATAGAGCAAGACACTGAGCAACAGGCTGAAGAGCCCGCCCACGGCCAGGATCGGGACCAACGACGAGCCGTTGCCCTGTTCGAACACCTGGCTGGGGCGCAGGTTCAGGGCGTAGACATGATCGCCGAGGGTGAGGCGACGCGCGGCGACCAGATCGCTGTCGGCCAGGGCATTGCTGGATTCGTACAACAGGCGCCCTTGCTGGTCGGAAGTGTCGACGATCTGCGTCACCAGATTATCGCGATCCGACTTGGGCAAGCCGTCGGCCATCAACTGGCGCATGCTGATCACGGCCATCACAAAGCCGTAGGGTTCCGTTCCGCCCGGGGAGACGACCGGCGCGACCAATAACACCCCGGTGGCATAGGCCGGTTCCACCCCCACCAACTGCATGGGCTGGGACACGGCCAGCTTGCCGCTCGCTTGTGCGCGCTCCAGGGTCGAGCGTCGCAACGGCTGGGCCAGCAGGTCAAAGCCCAGCGGCGAACCGAGCAGGCTTCGGGTCTGGCTGTACAGGACCGGCACGTATTCATCGCGCTCCACCGCCGGGGCCAACTCACCGCGTGAATTCAGTTCCCGTATGCTGAACGGCAGACCGCGCTGGCGCGATACGTCCTGTTCAAACTGAGCGCGCTGATCACGCATAACCCGCGGCGCCCAGGCATAGGCCCGGGAACGCAGCAGCAAAGGCTGGGCGAAACCGTCGAACTCGTCGCGGGACACATCATTGGAATTGACGAAGAAGCGTTGCAGGCTGGTCAGGCGTTGCTCCTGGTCCTCGAAACGCTCCTGCAGACGGGTGAATCGCTCATTGACCAACAGCTGGAAACGCTGGCGCCCCTGCTGTTGATAGAGATCGGATGTCGCCCAGGCGACGATGATCGTCAAAGCGCTACCGCCCAGAAACACCACCAATGCCATCAACCAAGCCGATACCTGCTCATTGATAAAACCTAGGATCTTCGGGCGAACGGCTTGCAACGGCATAGGCAACACTCACAACGCCAGCGTGTGGGGGATCACTTTGGCCGGACATTTAGTTATAGCGAGCGGCCCTCCGTTTGACCAGCGTAAAAAAGCCGCAAGACCGGATAATTCCAGGCTTGCGGCTGATGGGTGGAGCAATCAGCGAGCAGTGATTTTCCAGGCCCGATGGATCTTCGCGTTACGCGCAAAATCCGGATCGAGGGTCTTGTCGCTGATTTCCTCGACCGCGTAGCGTTCGCTGAGGTTGTCCTCAAGCACGAACTTGCGGAAGTTGTTCGAGAAGTACAGCACGCCGCCCGGTGCCAGGCGCGCCATGGCGAGGTCGAGCAGTTGCACGTGGTCGCGCTGCACGTCGAAGATCCCTTCCATGCGCTTGGAGTTGGAGAAGGTCGGCGGGTCGATGAAGATCAGGTCGAACTCATCGCGACTGGCTTCCAGCCACGCCATCACATCACCCTGCTCCAGGCGGTTCTTGTCGGAGAAACCGTTGAGGGAGAAGTTGCGGCGCGCCCAGTCCAGGTAGGTCTTGGACAGGTCGACGCTGGTCGTGGTGCGCGCGCCGCCCTTGGCCGCATGCACGCTGGCGGTGGCGGTGTAGCAATACAGGTTGAGGAAACGCTTGCCGGCCGCCTCTTTCTGGATACGCATACGCATCGGCCGGTGGTCGAGGAACAGGCCGGTGTCGAGGTAGTCGGTGAGGTTGACCAGCAGCTTCACGCCGCCTTCGCTGACCTCGGTGAACTTGCCCTGGGCGCTCTGGCGTTCGTACTGCTTGGTGCCGCTCTGACGCTCGCGGCGCTTGACCACCACGCGGCTCTTGTCGATGTTCAGCGCCTGGGGAATGGCCGCCAATGCGTCGAACATGCGCGCGGAGGCTTTTTCCGGGTCGATGGATTTCGGCGCGGCGTATTCCTGCACATGGACCCAATCGTGATACAGGTCGATGGCCATGGAATATTCCGGCATGTCGGCATCGTAGACGCGGTAGCAATCCACGCCCTCACGCTTGGCCCACTTGCCCAGTTGCTTGAGGTTCTTTTGCAGGCGGTTGGCAAACATCTGCCCGCCTTCGCTCAGGCGCGCCTGTTCGACCACAGGGGCCGGCGCCGGTGCAGGTTTGATCGGGTTGCCGTTCTTGTTGTACTGACGCTCTTGCGGCTCGGTCGGGGCCTGGTCGTAGGCGGCTTGTTCACGTTCGGCCTGGCGCTGCTCCGGGGTGCGGCGCTCGCCGGTGACGAACTGGTCCGGGTTGACCTTGATCAGCAGCAATTTGCACGGCAAAGCGCCGTTCCAGAACGAATACTGCTTGTGACTGCGGATGCCCATGCGCTTGCCCAGGTCCGGCGCGCCGGTGAACACCGCCGCCTCCCAGCCCATGCACGCCTGGCGCAGACGCTCGCCGAGGTTCTGGTAGAGGTACAACAGGCTCGCTTCGTCGCCCAGCCGCTCGCCGTAGGGCGGGTTGCAGATCACCAGGCCTTTCTGGTTCTGGTCCGGGCGCGGCTCGAACGTGCCGACTTCGCCCTGGTACACCTTGATCCAATGGCTGAGACCGGCACGCTCGATGTTGTTGCGAGCAGGCTGGATCAAGCGCGGATCGGCTTCGTAGCCACGAATCCACAACGGCGGCTTGTTCATGCCGATGGCAGCGCGCTCGCTGGCCTCGGTGTGCAGTTTCTTCCACAACGCCGGGACGTGACCGAGCCAGGTGGTGAAACCCCACAGTTCGCGATTGAGGTTGGGCGCCATATCGGCGGCGATCATCGCGCCTTCCACCAGGAAGGTGCCGACGCCGCACATCGGGTCGGTCAACGCGCCGCCTTCCGCAGCGATGCGCGGCCAGCCGGCACGGATCAGGATGGCTGCAGCGAGGTTTTCCTTCAACGGTGCCGCGCCCTGCTGCAGGCGGTAACCGCGCTGGTGCAGGCTGTGGCCGGACAGGTCGAGGGAGAGAATCGCTTCGCCACGGTCCAGGCGCAGGTGGATGCGCAGGTCCGGGTTGATCTTGTCGATGGACGGACGCTCGCCGGTCGGGGTGCGCAGCTTGTCGACAATCGCATCCTTGACCTTCAGCGCGCCGAAGTGGGTGTTGTCGATGCCCGAGCCGTGACCGCTGAACTCCACCGCCAGGCTGCCGTCCGGGACCATGTGATCGGCCCAGTCGATATCCAGCACGCCATGGTAGAGGTCTTCGGCGTCCTTCATCGGGAAGCGCTTGAGGACCAGCAACACGCGGTTGGCCAGGCGCGACCAGAGGCACAGGCGGTAGGCGGTTTCCATGTCGGCCATGCCGCGCACGGCCGAGGTGTGCTCGCGGGCTTCCTCAAGGCCAAGCCCGACGGCTTCCTCGATCAGCAGGCCTTCGAGGCCCTTGGGGCAGGTGAGGAAGAGTTCAAAACGGTCCGACATGGGCAATCCAGGCTTTTCAGCAATAAATGAACGGGCGACGCATCGCCGGCTCGGTTTTCAATCAAGCACTTTTCTTGAAGAGTGCCCGCGTGGCACGAATGTGCCGTCCCACCCCGTCTGGCGGGCCTGTGGGCCTTGATTGACGGGGCAGAGAGATAAGTTATGCAACAAAAAGAAATATTCAGACCCTTCGTCGAATAATAACCGACTGCAACGGGCGGGCTTTTTCAGCAAGGGATTAAGCCATTCTCTTCGTAAGGCACATCATAGCCGGCTTTGCCCAATAAAAGGGGCGAAAAGCCATCCCAGCTTATGGCTATAACATCGTTATTGTTACGTGCTTATGACAAAACGATCATTGAATCCATGTGACCTATTGGTTAGAACTCAACACAGGTCAGCGCCACAACGGCACTGGCACATTGGCTCGCCACGCCGGCAGCGGGCCGCACCAACGGCAGAAAAACTCTGCCCGGCCTCAGACGAGGCCGAAGGATATCAAGACAGTCAACAAGTGAGGGAAACACCCTATGAGAAGACTTAAGCGTGATCCGTTGGAAAGAGCATTTTTACGCGGATATCAATACGGCGTTCATGGCAAATCCCGTGAGCTTTGCCCATTTACTCTACCGTCGGTACGCCAAGCCTGGATCAACGGCTGGCGAGAAGGACGCGGCGACAACTGGGACGGTATGACAGGCACTGCGGGCATCCACAGACTCAACGAACTTCACGCGGTCGGCTAATCAAGGGCATTCAATTCCGACACCAGCACGAATATAGCTAACGACTTAACCACGCACGCCCTATCCAGGCGGCGGGCTTCGGCCCAGGGGCTCCTCTTGAGGAGCCCTTTTTATTGGGCGTGTGTCAGGCCTTTTTGGGCAATGCCGCGATCGCGTCCACCGCCTCGCGAATCAGCGCCGGGCCTTTGTAGATAAAGCCGGAATACAGCTGCACCAGGCTCGCACCAGCGGCGATCTTCTCGGCCGCGTGCTTGCCTTCGGTGATACCGCCGACCGCGATGATCGGCAAACGCCCGGCCAGCTCGGCGGCCAGCACCTTGACGATGTGCGTGCTCTTGTCACGCACTGGAGCGCCCGACAAGCCGCCCGCCTCGTCGCCATGGGCCAGGCCTTCAACGCCGACACGGCTGAGGGTGGTGTTGGTGGCAATCACCGCATCCATGCCTGACTCCACCAGGGCCTGGGCGACCAGCACGGTTTCTTCATCCGTCATGTCCGGGGCGATCTTGATCGCCAACGGCACACGCTTGCCATGGCGCACGGCGAGGTCTTCCTGGCGCAGGCGCAAGGCTTCGAGCAATTGCTTGAGGGAGTCACCGAACTGCAGGCTACGCAGGCCCGGGGTGTTGGGCGAGCTGACGTTCACCGTGACGTAGCTGGCGTGGGCGTAGACCTTGTCCAGGCAGATCAGGTAGTCATCCACCGCGCGCTCCACCGGCGTATCGAAATTCTTGCCGATGTTGATCCCGAGGACGCCCTTGTACTTCGCCGCCTGGACCCGCGACAGCAGGTGATCGACACCGAGGTTGTTGAAGCCCATGCGGTTGATGATCGCCTCGGCCTCCGGCAGGCGAAAGATGCGCGGCTTGGGGTTGCCCGGTTGAGGGCGCGGGGTCACGGTGCCGATTTCGACGAAACCGAAACCCAACTGCGCAAAGCCATCGATGGCCGTACCGTTCTTGTCCAGGCCGGCAGCCAGCCCGACCGGGTTGGGAAAGTCGAGCCCCATCACCGAAACCGGCATTTTCGCCGGTGCCTTGCATACCAGGCCATTGAGCCCCAGGCGGCCACCGGCACCGATCAGGTCCAGGGACAGATCATGGGAAGTCTCCGGGGAGAGTTTGAACAACAGCTGGCGGGCCAGGGTATACATGGGCGGGCTAGACTCGGATGGCGGCGATAAGTGGCGGCGATTATAGCCGGGCTGGCGGCCTGCGTGCGAGGCGTGCCGCCCAATCGTCAGTAGCGATGCGCGACCAACGCTTCGTAACGGGCCCAGACCTTCTGTGCGTACTGCAAGCGCAACGCCTCACGCTGTGGACCAGGCCCCGGGCCTGCGTTATAGGCGCCGATGGCCGTCCAGTTATAGCCGAAGCGCTGAACGAACTCGGCAAGAATCGAGGCCCCGACCTCTATTGACAGGCACGGCTCACTCAACAGCCGGTCTTCGGTGATGCCTAGTTTGAGCAAGCGGGGCAAGTGAATGCTGTTGATCTGCATCAGGCCGATATCGCGGGTGCCGTTGCGATTGTTGTAATTCATCGCGCCCGCACGGTAACCCGACTCTACGGCGGCAATGGCCTGCAGCAATTCCGGCTCAAGATCGTAGCGACTGGCCACCTCGTCCCAACAATACGCCAGCGCCTTATTGCTGCCCATCAGCACCACCAGCAACAGGCCCTTGCGCCACGCATTGCGCATCCCGGGGCTACCTGCCACAGGCCGAACAAACATCGATAGGCTGCAACGAGGCGCGCTCGGCTGGCCGCACCGGGCATGTAAAGCGATAGCCCCTGCCATAGATCGTCTTGATAAACCCTTTGTCGGCGCGCAGATGTTTACGCAACGAATAAATGCAGCGTGTCAGCGATTCCTCCGACACCTCCCCCTGGCGCCAAGCCATTTCAAGCAAACAGTCTTTGGTCATCAGCGCACCACCGGACACCAACAACAAGCGCAGCACTTGCCATTCCTTGGGCGGCAACTGGATATCCGCGTCCTCGCCGGTCAAGCGTCCATCGCCATGCAGGGTCCAGCGGCCAAAGACCAGGGAAATCGTCATCCCTCCATCATTCACCACGGCCATACACACCTCTGCATCCAACCACTGACATTGAAATCCTGATTTCCAGAAATGGCGCATACGCCGACTGCACGACTATAAAAAAAGCCTCCCCGAGCCACCCTAGGAGAAAGCCCATATCAGCAGGGCTTTCCGGAATCGCCTTGTAAGAAATCTCACTGGAACTGATAACTAAGGCGATACCCACTCCTGGTAGACCTCAAGCAGCTCAACCCCCAGGCGGTCTTCCAACTGCACCAGCTCGCCCAGAGCCAGTAACTGACCGTTGACGCGCACTTCCACGCAATGGATGACCTCCGGTGCCAGCGGCAGCACTTTCCCCGGTGCAAACAACGCCAGCCGCTTGCGCGTGATCAGTTGTTCCTGCAAAAGAATTTCCAGATGCATGACGAGCGCCTACCTCATTGATCGACATCGCGAATCGACCGCGCAAACGCACGGTGCACCCGTTCGTATTGCGGCTGAGTCAGCGGTGGCGGCCCGACGGTGCCATCCAGGGTCTTGAGCTCGTTGCCCACGGCCCGGGCCTGAATCACAAACAGCCGTACTTCGGCACGCTGGCCAGGCGCAGTGGCACGCCCCTGCGCATCAACATCCCGGCGAAACCCGCCCAACCACAGGCGTTTCCCCTGTGGCATCCGAACGACACTGCTGACGCTGACCCGCCCGACTGCGGTCATTTTCTGACGCCGCCCCGCCTCGCCCATCTGGCGGTCATCCTCAAGGCTCAGCAGCATCTCGATCTCGTTCGCCTCGGCAAACCGCGGCAACGCGCTGACCTGGGTGCCATAGCGTATGGGTTTCCAGTCGGTGCGAGCGGCGGCGGGCCCCGGCACGTAGAGTGTGTGGTTATCCTGGAACACCGCAGGAACGTTCTCCTGGGTGAGAATCACCGGCAGTGTCACCACCCGCGCGCGCCGTCGTCGCTCCAGCACGGCGATCTGCGCCATCAGGCGATTGTCCTCCAACGGCTCCAGCACCCGGGTCGCCGAAGTTGATGTGTGGGTTTCCTCGGCCCAGGCCTGGTCGATTTTCTTCAGTTCGTCACGGTCCACATCCACCAGCCACAGCGAAACCTCGATCGCGCGCTTGGGCACATCCAGCTCCGCCACCAATTGCTCGATAAAACGCACCTGGGCAGGCTTGCCCTTGATCAGCAGGCTGTTGGTATCCGGGTAAGGAATCACGGCCAGGCTCTTGTCGGCCAGCAAGCCGGGCGGCCGTTGCGCGGGCGCCTGTTGTTCGCGGGAAAGCACGGTCTCGATCAGCGACGCCATGCCCGGCACATTGACCTTTTCCTCGCCCATGACGTACTCGCGGTCCGCCACATGGGTATTGAGCACCTGCACCACGCCAAACGCCTGCTGGCCCACACGGAGCGCGGCCCGCTGGCGGTCCATCAATTGCGTAAGGTGCAGCACCTGGTCGACATAGTTCGCCGGCCCGGACACATAGAACATCCGGCCCCCGCTCTCCCGCAGCGGGTAGCGGGACTCATCGAGCCCCGAGCGACGCATGAACTCGCGCAGCCTTGAGACGGAAATATGCCGCAGCGTCACCGCCGAGCTCTTCGCTTCATCTGCTGCGTAGAGGTAGAGCACCTGCCCGTCGCTGTACCAGATCAGGTGATGCTGCTCGGCTACCGCCTCCAGCACCTGCTGCGCCCGGCTGAAATCGTAGGTTCCGTCAACGCGTTGCCGAGCCGCCGCCCGGCTGACAACGACCGGCAGGCCGAGAGGCAGCGACAACGCGCTGAAAAACGTGTGCAGGCTTTCGTCCCGCGCCTGGTAAGTCTCACCCCGGGCAGACGCACAGCCCAGCATCAACACCGCGTAAAACAGCCAGCGGCACAGCCGATGGGCGGCCATCGTTGTCGGAGAATCAGCGTACACCGTGGGGTTTCCTGGGCAGTCTGGCATAGGGAAGCGGCCATACTGAAAGCCTGTGGCGTTTCAATCTTGATGGAAAGTTGACGGCGTAACACGCCGTTCCGCCCGTGGCATGTGCCTTGCTATGCACTCTGTATCAGAGCGCGCGCCAACGTCGGAGCGGGCTTACGGACAAAGGCGTCGTTACCCGCAATGGCTCGCGCCGCCATCTGAGGGAGCGACGCTTTTTTTTGAACGAAAAGGTAGGTGTTGATGAACGATTCGGACGGCAACAGCCCGATAAACGACCCGCTGGCCTGGGTCAACGGCAGTGACGCCCCGGAAAAGAGCAGCCTCGACCTGGGCTTCATGGCCTTGAGCGATTGCGCCTCGCTGGTGGTCGCGGCCACCCAGGGCTTCGCGCAACCCTATGGCTTGACACTGAACCTCAAGCGTCAGTCGTCGTGGGCCAACCTGCGCGACAAACTGGTCAGCGGCGAACTGGATGCCGCCCACAGCCTGTATGGGCTGATCTACGCCGTACACCTGGGCATCGGCGGCGTGGCCGCCACCGATATGGCGGTACTGATGGGGCTGAACCAGAACGGGCAGAGCATCAACCTGTCCCACGACCTGCAACAGCAAGGGGTGGTCACTCCTGAGGCACTGGATCGCCACGTGCACCAAAGCCGAACAAAACTGACCTTCGCCCAGACGTTTCCCACAGGCACCCACGCCATGTGGCTGTATTACTGGCTGGCGAGCCAAGGTATCCATCCATTGCAGGATGTGAACAGTGTGGTGGTACCGCCACCGCAAATGGTGGCGCACCTATTGGCCGGGCGCATCGACGGTTTTTGTGTCGGCGAACCCTGGAGCGCCAGTGCGGTGAAGCAGAACCAGGGCTTCACCCTGGCAACCAGCCAGGCGATCTGGCCGGACCACCCGGAAAAGGTGCTCGGCTGCACCCAAGCGTTCGTCGACCAATACCCCAACACCGCCCGCGTACTGGTGATGGCGATTCTGGAGGCCAGCCGCTTTATCGAGGCGAGCCACGAAAACCGCCGTTCCACCGCGCAGCTGCTCAGCGCCCGCGAGTACCTCGACGCGCCACTCGACTGCATCGAGCCGCGTCTGCTCGGGACTTACGACGATGGGCTTGGCAACCAGTGGCAAGATCCCCACGCACTGCGCTTTTTCGCCGATGGCGAGGTGAACGTGCCCTACCTCTCCGACGGCATGTGGTTCATGACCCAGTTTCGCCGCTGGGGCCTGTTGCGCGAAGACCCGGACTACCTCGGCATTGCCCGCCAAGTGCAGCAACTGGAGCTGTATCGCCAGGCAGCCGATGCCGTCGGCGTCACCGCGAACGCCCAGGACATGCGCAGCAGCCAACTGATCGACGGCAAGATCTGGGATGGCTCCGCCCCCGCCGCCTACGCCCGCAGCTTCCGCCTGCATGCCCTGGCTGACCACACCAGCCGCCACGCCTTGCGCTGACAGGAGGACCAATATGTTGCGAATCCTGTTGATCAACGACACACCGCGCAAGGTCGGGCGCCTCAAGGCGGCACTGACCGAGGCCGGGTTTGAGGTGATCGATGAGTCGGGCCTGACCATCGATCTGCCTGCGCGCGTCGAAACGGTGCGGCCGGACGTAATCCTGATCGATACCGAGTCACCCGGCCGCGATGTGATGGAGCAAGTGGTGCTGGTCAGCCGCGACCGACCGCATCCGATCGTGATGTTTACCGACGAGCACGACCCGGACGTCATGCGCCAGGCCATCAAATCCGGCGTCAGCGCCTACATTGTCGAAGGTATCCAGGCCCAACGCCTGCAGCCGATCCTCGACGTGGCCATGGCCCGCTTCGAAAGCGACCAGGCCCTGCGCGCCCAGCTGCAGGCCCGCGATCAACAGCTGGCCGAGCGCAAGCGCATCGAACTGGCCAAAGGCATGCTGATGAAAATGAAGAACTGCAACGAGGAAGAGGCCTACACCCTGATGCGCCGCCAGGCCATGAGCCGCCAGCAGAAACTGATCCAGGTGGCGGAGCAGATCATCGCCATGAGCGAGTTGCTGGGCTAACCCTCCTCGACAGCGGCTACGGCAGATTGGCCCAGGACTTGCTAAGTATTCAACACAGGTAACCAACGGCGGTTGCCCCTTCACGACAAAGACGTCGCACACCCGGTTTGCCCTCGCGAACCCGGTGGCGGCGTTTTTTTGTTTTGGCCCTTTGACACGGGGCCGGTGGGGCGGCCGTAGCCGGCTGTTCCATCACCAGGCCTTCTTACAAGACTCCCAACCGTTGAGGTGCGTGATGAAATCAAGCTTCTGGAAATCCGGGCACACCCCGACCCTGTTTGCCGCGTTCCTGTATTTCGACCTGAGCTTCATGGTCTGGTACCTACTGGGCCCGCTGGCGGTGCAGATCGCCGCCGACCTGCACCTGACCACGCAACAACGCGGCCTGGTGGTGGCGACCCCCATCCTGGCAGGCGCAGTGCTGCGTTTTCTGATGGGCATGCTGGCGGACAGACTCTCGCCCAAGACCGCCGGGCTGATCGGCCAGGTGATTGTGATCGCCGCACTCTTCGGCGCCTGGAAACTCGGCATCCACAGCTATGAACAAGCCCTGTTGCTGGGGCTGTGCCTGGGGATGGCCGGAGCGTCCTTCGCGGTCGCCCTACCGTTGGCGTCCCAGTGGTATCCCGCGGAGCACCAGGGCAAAGCCATGGGCATCGCCGGCGCCGGCAACTCGGGCACTGTGTTCGCAGCCATATTGGCACCGGTGCTTGCAGCGGCGTTCGGCTGGAGCAATGTGTTCGGTTTCGCCCTGATTCCGTTGATCCTGACCCTGATCATCTTCGCCTGGCTTGCGCGCAATGCCCCCGAACGCCCGAAGGCCAAATCCATGGCCGATTACTTCAAGGCCCTCGGCGACCGTGACAGCTGGTGGTTCATGTTTTTCTACAGCGTGACCTTCGGCGGCTTTATCGGCCTGGCCAGCGCCCTGCCCGGCTACTTCAACGACCAATACGGCCTGAGCCCGGTGACCGCCGGCTACTACACCGCCGCCTGCGTGTTCGGCGGTAGCCTGATGCGCCCACTCGGCGGCGCCCTGGCCGACCGATTCGGCGGGATTCGCACGTTGCTGGGCATGTACAGCGTGGCGGCGATCTGCATCGCTGCGGTGGGTTTCAACTTGCCCAGCTCCTACGCGGCCCTGGCACTGTTCGTCTGCACCATGCTCGGCCTTGGCGCCGGTAATGGCGCGGTGTTCCAGTTGGTGCCCCAGCGTTTCCGCCGCGAGATCGGCGTAATGACCGGCCTGATCGGCATGGCCGGCGGTATCGGCGGTTTCGCCCTGGCAGCAGGCATGGGTGCGATCAAACAAAGCACCGGCAGCTATCAACTGGCCCTGTGGTTGTTCGCCAGCCTTGGCGTACTGGCCTGGTTCGGCCTGCACGGCGTCAAGCGCCGCTGGAGAACCACCTGGGGCTCGGCTGCCGTGACCGCCGCGCGCGTCTGATGAGCCTGCACCTGAGCGTCGCCCAGGCCAGCGTCATCGGCCCGCGCGCCGAGAACCAGGACGCCCTGCGCGTGGTCACGCCCCTGGCGGAGCTGGCCGCGAGCAAGGGTTACCTGTGCGCCATCGCCGACGGTGTCAGCCAATGCGCCGACGGCGGTCTGGCCGCACGCTCGACCTTGCAGGCGCTGGCCCTGGACTATTACGCCACGCCGCAAACCTGGGGTGTGGCCCAGGCGCTCGAACGTCTATTGCTCGCGCAGAATCGCTGGCTGCGGGCCAATGGCGGTGGCCAGCCGTTGCTGACCACCCTCAGTGCCCTGGTGTTTCGCGGGCAACGCTTCACCTTGGCCCACGTCGGCGATTGCCGGGCGTATCGCTGGCTGGACGGCGAATTGCAGCGCATCAGCGAAGATCATGTATGGGAACAGCCGGGCATGCAGCATGTGCTCAAGCGCGCGCTCGGCCTGGATCAACACCTGGTGCTGGATTTTCTCGACGGCCAATTGCGCGAGGGCGAATGCTTCCTGCTGCTCAGCGACGGTGTGTGGGCGACTTTGGGTGATCACAGCATCAGTGCGATCCTGCGCGAGCAGACCGACCTCGATCTGGCGGTACACACCCTGGTCACCGCCGCACACCTGGCCGGCAGCCAGGACAACGCCAGTGCCCTGCTGGTACGCATCGATAAACTCGGCGCCGCGACCCTGGGCGACGCGCTGGTGCAATTGCAGCAATGGCCGCTGCCACCCGCGCTGAAAGCCGGGCAACAGTTCGAAGGCTGGCAGGTGGAAAGCGTATTGGCGCAGAGCCGCCAGTCGTTGCTGTACCGGGTCCGCGATGCCCAGCAGCAACCCTGGTTGCTGAAAACCCTGCCCCTCAGCCGTGACGATGACAACGACGCCGGTCAAGCCTTGCTGTCGGAGGAATGGTTTCTGCGGCGGGTGGCCGGGCGCGCGTTTCCTGAAGTCCACGCGGCCAGCGGGCGTCAGCACTTGTACTACGTGATGCGTGAATATCCGGGGCAAACCCTGGCGCAATTATTCCTGCAACAGGGCCCATTGCCCCTGGCGCAATGGCAATTCGTGGCCGAACGTTTACTGCGGGCGGTGGGTCTGTTGCATCGTCGGCAAATACTGCACCGTGACATCAAACCGGAGAACCTGCTGCTGGGTGACGATGGTGAGTTGCGCGTACTGGATTTCGGCCTGGCCTACTGCCCGGGTCTCTCCGAGGATCGCGCGCATGTACTGCCCGGCACACCAAGCTTTATCGCGCCCGAAGCGTTCCAGGGCGACCGTCCCACAGCCCAACAAGACTTATACAGCGTAGGTGTCAGCCTGTATTACTTGCTGACTGGGCATTACCCCTACGGTGAAATTGAGGCTTTCCAACGGCCCAGATTCACCCAACCGGTCAGCGCCAGCCGCTACCGCCCCGACCTGCCGGACTGGTTACCGCTCAGCCTCGAACGCGCGGTGGCGGCTCAACCTGCACAACGCTATGAAACCGCCGAAGAATGGCTGCTGGTGCTGGAGCAGGCAGACCGACGGGAACTGAGTGTCCGCCCCCGGCCGTTGCTGGAGCGGGAACCCTTGAAGGTCTGGCGCACCCTGGGGTTGCTCTCGATGCTGATCAATCTGACGCTTCTTTACTTACTCTTTCACCGCTGACGTCATCTCTAGACGAGGGAAAACACATGAACGCAAAAGTCTGGCTGGTGGGCGCGGGCCCTGGCGACCCGGAGCTGTTGACCCTCAAGGCGGTTCGGGCGATGAACTGCGCCGATGTGGTGCTGATCGATGATCTGGTCAACCCGCAGGTACTGGAACACTGCACGGCAGCGCGGGTGATCACCGTCGGTAAACGTGGGGGCTGCCGCTCAACGCCGCAGGACTTCATCCACCGCCTGATGTTGCGCTACGCCCGCCAGGGCAAGTGCGTGGTGCGGCTCAAGGGCGGCGACCCGTGCATTTTCGGGCGCGGTGGCGAAGAGGCGATGTGGCTGCGCGAACGCGGCGTCGAAGTCGAGTTGGTCAACGGGATCACAGCCGGGCTGGCGGGCGCGACGAACTGCGCGATTCCACTGACCTTGCGTGGTGTCAGCCGCGGCGTGACGCTGGTCACAGCGCACACCCAGGACGACAGCAGCCTTAATTGGCGCGCGCTGGCGGAAGGCGGGACGACACTGGTGATCTATATGGGGGTGGCGAAGCTGGAAGAGCTTCGTCAGCAGTTGCTGGAAGGCGGGATGGCCGCGGATATGCCCGTGGCAATGATCGAAAATGCCTCATTGCCGCAGCAGCGGGAGTGCCGTAGCCATTTGTCGCAGATGCACGAGGATGCACAGGCGTTCGCCCTGAAGAGCCCGGCGATCCTGGTGATCGGCAGTGTCGCCGCCACCTCGCAAGCAGCGAGCGTCGCAGCGGCAGCCAGCGCCTGAGGCAAACCCCAGGCGAAAAAAAACCCGGCCGAAGCCGGGTTTTTTTCTACTACTCAGTAATTACTGAGCAGCTTGAGCTTCAACAGCAGCTTCTACGCGACGGTTGATAGCGCGGCCAGCTTCAGTTGCGTTGTCAGCAACTGGGCGGGATTCGCCGTAACCTACCGAGCTAATGCGGCTAGGAGCTACGCCGTCTTTAACCAGGACTTGCTTAACAGCGTCAGCACGACGCTGGGACAGCTTCTGGTTGTAGGCGTCTGGGCCCACGGAGTCAGTGTGACCAGCCACTTCTACGTGGGTAGCTGGGTACTGCTTCATGAAGTCAGCCAGGTTTTTCACGTCGGCGTAGCTGTTAGGCTTAACCACGGACTTGTTGAAGTCGAACTTAACGTCCAGCTCAACACGAACAACGTTGGCAACCGGTGCTTCTGGCTCTGCAACTGGCTCTGGAGCTGGTGCTGGGGTAGGAGCTGGAGCAACTGCGCCAGCGTTACCGCCGAAGTTCACACCCAGGCCGACCAGTGCGGAGTAATCCCACTTGCCGTTGTCCAGTGCGTAGTCAGCTTCAACACCGGCACGAGCGTACAGGTTGTTGGTGAAGTAGTACTTCACGCCAGTACCAGCGATGAGCTGGGTAGTTTGGTCGCGACCGCTGTGGCCGTCAGCACGAACGTTGCCACGGCTCTGGTGACCGACACCGCCTTCTACGTATGGACGCAGGGAGTCGACGCCAGCTTGACCGAAGTGATACTGGGCCACGAGGCTGGTGGTATCGCCTTTGATCTTCTGGCTACCGGTACCGTCGTTCGAACGGGTGTGGTTGGTCTTGTCGTAGGACAAGTCCAACGACAGGTCGTCGGTCAGGAAATAACCAATGCGAGCGCCTGGGTTGAAGCCGTCTTCGATATGATTGACGCTATCGTTGTACTGCTTCTTGTAGAACAGCTCGCCTTCAACTGCGCCTTGGCCTTGTGCCAGAACGCCGAAAGAAGTAGCGGCAATAAGAGAACCAATGGCCAAGCCCAAGGTGTTTTTCAGTTTCATCCGTTAAATCCCCATCTGGTGATTGTAAAGCAGTCCCACAAACCGGGGGACAACTCGGCGACAAGTCTAACAGAACTTGCCTACACGTAAGAGATATTTGCCACGCACTAAGTTTCAGTCTCGCCCGCAAATTTCTCACGTAATTTATCAAGAGCACGTTTGTAACGCATTTTTGTAGCACTCAAACCCATATGCATGATGTCAGCGATTTCCTGAAATTCCAGCTCTGCGACAAAACGTAGCACCAGAATTTCGCGGTCAATCGGGTTCACATGCACCAACCAGCGATCAAGTCCGCCCTTCTCCTCGGGTGCCGGCGTCTTTTCTTCAGACGCCTCCTCAAGGGGGTCCAGACTCAAGGCGTCCATCAAGCGACGCTTTCGCCGTTCCTTACGATACTGCGTGATGCACTCGTTGTACGTGATGCTGTAGAGCCAGGTCTTGAACTTCGATTTGCCCTCGAAGTTCTTCAGGCCATACAACACCTTGAGCATCACTTCCTGACAGACATCATCCGCATCTCTATCGTTCCCTAAATACCTTGAACAAACGTTGAACAGAGTGCGTTGATATCTGCGCATCAATTCTTCATACGCGCGTGTTACGTGAAACAGCTCCGTGTGCGAGCGCGCGACCAACTCCTCATCAGAGAGCTCACGGGGGTCATAGCGCGTGGACAGCGTTTGGGCTTTATTCAAAACAAGTCGTGCCGACAGTCAGGTCAATGTCCGCCACAGCCCGGTCACCCGGGTTCGCGGCGGCGTACATTAGCAGGGTTTGCCGGGTTAGCGGCTACTGACCTGCTGCTCCAGGAGAATCCGATTGGACAGCGACACCAGATCGCCGTCATCGGTCAGCACAGTTGTCTTGACCGTACCGATCTCCTCGATTTGCCCCTCGACCTCGCCCACACGCACGTGCTGCCCTACCTGATACAACTCACGCACATAGATTCCCGCCAGAATCTGACCGGCAATTTCCCGACTTCCCAGACCCATGGCCAGCGCAACGGCCAGACCAACGGTAATCAAAACAATCACAATCACGTGGTTGAGCAGGTCAGTCTTGACCTCCAACTGGCTGATCGCGACGGAAATACTGATGATGATCACGAGCCCCTGGGCGATTCGCCCCAGGCCTGCCGCATAGTCCAGCCCGACCCCTTCAGCGGCCCCGCGTACCAACCCGTTGGCTAATTGTGCGAGCAAAACGCCGACGAGAAGCACCAGCGCGCCGCCGAATACCTTCGGCAAATACAGTGCCAGCATGTCCAGCGTAGCTGAAACTCGCTCAAGGCCAAGGGATTGAGCCGCAGAAACCAGAAAAATCAACAAAACGAACCAGTAAACGATCTTGCCGATCAAGGTCGAGATCGGCACTTGCAGCCCGGCGCGGCCGAGCAGCTTGGTCAGGCCGGTGCCTGCCATCAAACGGTCCAGACCGAGTTTGGCGAGCAGCTTGGACAGCAGGGTGTCGAGCAGCTTGGCCACGACAAAACCCAGCAATACCAGGACCAGCGCCCCAAACAGGTTGGGAATGAAATTCGCCACCTTGGTCCACAATGCGGTCATCGCGGTGACCAGGCTCTGGGTCCAGAGATCAAGTTCCATATTCAATCAGCCTTATCAGCAGTGCGAGCAAGAGGTTTACGACGGGAAACCGGCGAGACGTGGGCCGAACCATTGTTCAGGGCCATCATCAACGCCGGCAGCCAACGACCGAGCAGACCGAACAGATCCCCCGCCCCGACCTGACGGTTGGCGGTTTTCAACACGCGGCCCAGGCAGGCATCGTCATCCCGGTTGGATGGCGAAGCATTGAGCATGTCACGCAAAGACTGTTCGAACGGATCGTGCATAAAGACCTCTCGCAAGTGTTTTAAAAGACGAGGGTTAAATTCCTGAGGTCACATCGGCCCCTTCCTACGTTCAGGTCATATTCAGCTCAAACCCAGCGCAATCGTCGAAATAGCCACCATTGTCCGAGCGCCACCGAGACCATCAACAGGCAGGCAATCACAAATCCATAAGGGCTGGCGGAGAACGGTATGCCCCCCACATTGATACCTAACAAGCCGGTCAGAAAACTCATCGGCAGGAAGATCCCGGTGATGATCCCGAAGCGGTACATTGTACGGTTCATGCGTACGCTCAAGCGCCGATCTTCGGCCTCCAGCACAAGCCCCACGCGCTCCCGGGTCAATTCGAGTTCTTCCAGGTAGCGGGTCAGGCTGTTGTTCAATTCGTTCCAATAGTCGGCATCGTCATCACAGAACCACGACAATTTGATCCGCGTCAGTTGGGCAAAGATATCCCGCTGCGGCGCCAGGAATCGCTTGAGCCCGGCCGCTCGCCGACGGATCTGCAAAATGCTGCCATGCTCCGGGGTATACCGTTCGTCGGTATCGAGTTTTTCTTCCTCTACGTCGACGATTTCAGACAGGTCGGACACCAGGTCCTGGACTTTGTGCGTCAGGTACTGCGCCATATACAGGATGAGTTCAGACGCGGTTTTTGGCCCCTTGCCATCCGCCAACTGCACCAGCAACTCATCGGTGGCGCGCAACGGGCGCAAGCGCAGGGAAATCACCCGGCTGGCAGCGGCGAAGATACGCACCGAAACCATGTCTTCCGGCTCGGCGCCAGGGTTGAGGTTGACCCCGCGCAGGAACAGCAGGAGTTCCGCGTCCGGCAACGGCAACAGGCGCGGGCGGGTGTTCTCCTCCAGCAGCAGGTCACAGGCGAACTCACTCAAGCCACTGGCCTTGCGCAGCCAGGTCTGGGTTTGCGGGTGGCTGCGATCCCAATGCAGCCACAGGCTTTCCTGGGGCTGCAGTTGCAATTGGTCAAGCTCAGTTCGGGCAATCGAACGCGCACCGCCTTTACCATCCAGCACCAGGGCATGCACCAGGCCCCACTGCGCGTTTTCTTCCTCGAACATCCTCACCCCTGTCGGTTATTGCGGTTTATTCAGGCATTTTCAGCGGGCTGGGCGACACGATCACGCCATTATTGTCGGCGTAGATGTATTCACCCGGACGGAATGTCACACCGGCAAAGGTCACTGCCACGTTCAAGTCGCCAATGCCGCGCTTGTCAGTCTTCATCGGGTGGCTAGCCAACGCCTGCACGCCGAGGTCGGTCTGGGCGACGACGTCGACATCCCGGATGCAACCGTAAATCACCAGCCCTTCCCAACCGTTTTTCGCGGCTTTCTCGGCGATCATGTCGCCCAGCAGCGCGCGACGCAGGGAGCCACCACCGTCGACCACCAGCACCTTGCCGGCGCCTGGCTGGTCGGCCTGCTCCTTGACCAGGGAGTTATCTTCGAAGCATTTGATGGTGACGATCTCGCCGCCAAAGGAATCGCGGCCGCCGAAGTTGCTGAACATCGGCTCGGCCACCTGCACCAGTTCCGGGTAGGCGTCGCAAAGATCGGGAGTGACGTAGTGGTTCATTGAAAATTTCCTTTCTGTCAAAGACGTGTCTTTCGAAAGAGGCGCCGGCCGAAGCAGCAGCAAAACATCCCATCCGTTTCGCCGTTACGCAATAGCCACTGCGCGACTGAATATGACCAGAAGCATTTAACGCGTCATATCTTAGCCGCAACCAAAGACGAGCGAAACGCCCTTGGCAGAGCGCTGCGTCAAACTACGACCAATGCATCAGCCTGAGCACCCAACAATGGTGTCAGCGGATCTTTCAGCCATTGCGCCACCAACGGCCAGACCTCGGCCTGGGCCGCTTTGCTGACCAACATCTCCACATGCCCGAAATCCCCGGTAAAACCTTGTTGGCGCCCCAGGCGCAGGTATTGCCGCGGCGCCGAGCCGACTTGTTCGTACAGCTTGCGGCAGGCCCAGTCCGGGTCCTGCTGGTCGCCGGCGGCACTGACGACCAGCAGCGGCACGTCGACTTCCGCCAGGCCTTTCCACCAATCACGACCAGCCTCGCCAAACCGGCCGAAGAGGCCATGCCAGCGCATGCTCTCGATCATTACGCCCACCGGCTCGTCCTCGGGGCCGCGCTTGAGCCGCGGGCCGGACAACTGGCCAAAGCGCTTCAGGAGCAAGCGAGCGCCCCACTCCAGCGGTGGAATTTTCAACGGCCAGTAGGTGCGACTGACCTGGCTGCCGAACAGCGCCACTGAAGCCACCGCCGGCGCACCGAGGTACTGGCCACCCAAGGCCGCCGCCAGGGTGGTGCCGCCCAGGGAATGCCCGATCCAGTGGGGAATCTGCGCGCTCTGTTCGCGCACGAACGCACCGATGGCCGGCAAATCGTAGCGGGCGTAGTCCGCGACCCGATTGCGGGTGTAGTCCTGATTGCGCTTGGACAGGCCGTGGCCGCGCATTTCCGGTATCCACACATCGAACCCCTGGCGTGCCAGGTAGGCGCCCAGGCCGACGCCTTTGGGCGAGTACCAGAAGCGCCGGTTGGAAAAGCTGCCATGTAACAAAATCACAGGGATGCCGCGGTTTTGCGCGACATCGGCCAGGCCCAGACGCGTCACGGCCAGCTCGACGGTGCCGTCGGGACTGTTGCCGGGTTTGAGCCGGTACACATCTTCACTCAGGTCGCCACGACGTTCAGCGCTGATCAGGGCGACGGGAAACAGGTTGCTGCTGCTTTGCATAATGCTCTTGCACAAAAAAGGGCGGCGTCCGGAAGGAGTTCCGCCCTGTACAGATAAGAATGCCGGCCAACCTGACGATTGACCGGCACTTTTGACGCGTCGACCTTAGGCGGACGCTTGGCCTTCCGCCAGGAAGAACCAGGTTTCCAGCACCGAATCGGGGTTCAGCGAGACGCTTTCGATGCCCTGTTCCATCAGCCATTTGGCCAGGTCAGGGTGATCGGAAGGGCCTTGGCCGCAAATGCCGATGTACTTGCCGGCCTTGTTACAGGCCTGAATGGCGTTGGCCAGCAGCTTCTTGACCGCAGGGTTACGCTCGTCGAACAGGTGCGCGATGATCCCCGAGTCGCGGTCCAGGCCCAGGGTCAGTTGGGTCAGGTCATTGGAGCCGATGGAGAAACCGTCGAAGAACTCCAGGAACTCTTCGGCCAGAATGGCGTTGGATGGCAGCTCGCACATCATGATCACGCGCAGGCCGTTTTCACCACGGGACAAGCCGTTTTCGGCCAGCAGGTCCACCACCTGGCTCGCTTCGCCCAGGGTACGGACGAACGGCACCATGATCTCGACGTTGGTCAGGCCCATCTCGTTGCGCACGCGCTTGAGGGCGCGGCACTCGAGTTCGAAGCAATCACGGAACGCTTCGCTGATGTAACGCGAGGCGCCACGGAAACCCAGCATCGGGTTTTCTTCTTCCGGCTCGTAGAGCTTGCCGCCGATCAGGTTGGCGTATTCGTTGGACTTGAAGTCCGACAGACGCACGATGACCTTTTTCGGGTAGAACGCCGCGGCCAGGGTGCTGATGCCTTCCACCAGCTTCTCGACATAGAAGCCCACCGGGTCGTTGTAGCCAGCGATGCGCTTGTCGACGCTGTCCTTGATTTCCGGCGGCAGGCCGTCGTAGTTCAACAGGGCCTTGGGGTGGACGCCGATCATGCGGTTGATGATGAATTCCAGGCGAGCCAGGCCCACACCGGCGTTCGGCAGTTGCGCGAAGTCGAAGGCACGGTCCGGGTTGCCGACGTTCATCATGATCTTGAACGGCAGGTCAGGCATCGCATCGATGGAGTTTTGCTTGATGTCGAAGCCCAGCTCGCCTTCGAAGATAAAGCCGGTATCGCCTTCGGCGCAGGATACGGTCACACCCTGGCCATCCTTGAGCAGTTGGGTGGCGTTGCCGCAACCGACTACCGCAGGAATCCCCAGTTCACGGGCGATGATCGCCGCGTGGCAGGTACGCCCGCCACGGTTGGTGACGATGGCGCTGGCGCGCTTCATCACGGGTTCCCAGTCCGGGTCGGTCATGTCGGAGACCAGCACGTCACCGGGCTGGACCTTGTCCATCTCGGACACGTCCTTGATGATCCGCACCTTGCCGGCGCCGATGCGCTGACCGATGGCGCGGCCTTCCACCAGCACAGTGCCGGTTTCCTTGAGCAGGTAGCGTTCCATGACGTTGGCCGAAGTGCGGCTCTTCACGGTTTCCGGACGCGCCTGCACGATGTACAGCTTGCCGTCGTCGCCGTCTTTGGCCCACTCGATGTCCATCGGGCACTGGTAGTGCTTCTCGATGATCATCGCCTGTTTCGCCAGCTCGCTGACTTCAGCGTCGGTCAGGCAGAAGCGCGCGCGCTCGGCCTTATCCACGTCGACGGTTTTCACCGAGCGACCGGCCTTGGCCTCGTCGCCGTAGATCATCTTGATGGCCTTGCTGCCCAGGTTACGGCGCAGGATGGCCGGGCGACCCGCTGCGAGGGTGCCCTTGTGTACGTAGAATTCGTCCGGGTTTACCGCGCCTTGTACGACGGTTTCGCCGAGGCCGTAGGCGCCGGTGATGAACACGACGTCACGAAAGCCCGATTCGGTATCCAGGGTGAACATCACACCGGCGGTGCCGGTTTCCGAACGCACCATGCGCTGCACGCCGGCAGACAGGGCCACCAGCTTGTGGTCGAAACCTTGGTGTACACGGTAGGAAATGGCACGATCGTTGAACAGCGAAGCGAACACTTCCTTGGCTGCGCGGATCACGTTTTCCACGCCGCGGATGTTGAGGAAGGTCTCCTGCTGGCCCGCGAAAGAGGCGTCGGGCAAGTCTTCGGCGGTGGCCGAGGAGCGCACGGCGACAGCCATGTCCGGGTTGCCGGCCGACAGCGTGGCGAACGCCGTGCGGATTTCTTCGTTGAGTTTCTCGGGGAACTCGGCTTCCATGATCCACTGACGGATCTGGGCGCCGGTCTTGGCCAGGGCGTTGACGTCATCGACGTCCAGAGCGTCCAGCGCGGCGTGGATCTGGGCGTTGAGGCCGCTCAGTTCGAGAAAATCACGGTAAGCCTGGGCGGTGGTGGCAAAACCACCTGGCACCGAGACGCCAGCGCCTGCAAGATTACTGATCATCTCGCCGAGGGATGCGTTCTTGCCCCCTACGTGCTCCACATCATGGACGCCGAGCTTATCGAGGGAAACTACGTACTCTACCAAGGTGATCTCTCCACTTTCTGTATTGGAAAAGCTCAGGACGCCGGCTGCTCAGTAGGAGCATTCGCCAGCGCTTGTGGCCTGGACCTGGAAAATAAGTGAGAATGCGGCCCACAGAGGGACGGCAAAATCGCGCCTATCATATCCAAGATTCGCCATCAGCTTAAGGCCCAGGGCTCAAATGAAACGATCTGCTTTCTTTATTTCCGACGGCACCGGCATCACAGCCGAAACACTGGGCCAAAGCCTGCTCGCGCAGTTCGAAAACGTTACTTTCGCCAAATTCACGCGGCCGTATATCGACAACGCGGATAAAGCGCGGGCCATGGTACAACAAATCAATCTGGCGGCAGAAAAAGACGGCTTTCGTCCGATCATTTTCGACACCATCGTCAATCAAGACATTCGTGAGATCCTTGCTACGTCCAATGGTTTCATGATCGACATTTTCTCGAGCTTCCTGGCGCCGCTGGAACAAGAGTTGAGTGAACATTCCTCCTATTCCGTCGGAAAGTCCCATTCCATTGGGCATAACTCCAACTACATGGAGCGTATCGAGGCGGTGAACTTCGCCCTCGACAACGACGACGGAGCCCGCACCCACTACTACGACAAGGCCGACATCATCCTGGTGGGCGTGTCGCGCTGCGGCAAGACCCCGACTTGTCTGTACATGGCCATGCAATTCGGCATCCGCGCGGCCAACTACCCGCTGACCGAAGACGACATGGAACACCTGACGCTGCCGACGGCCCTGCGCGCGCATTCGCACAAGCTGTTCGGGTTGACCATCGACCCGGACCGCCTGACGGCCATCCGCAACGAGCGCAAGCCCAACAGCCGCTACTCCAGCTATGCCCAGTGCGAATTCGAAGTGCGCGAAGTGGAAAATCTGTTCCGTCGAGAGAACATTGCGCACATCAATTCCACGCATTTCTCGGTGGAAGAGATCTCGGCGAAAATTCTGGTGGAGAAAGGCGTCGAACGCCGCTTTAAATAATCTGTTTGTCTGAACCGACACCATCGCGAGCAAGCCCGCGCCCACAGGAAAATGCATTCCAAAGGTGGGAGCTGGCGTGCTCACGATGAACGATAACTCGGCGAACCCGCCTAAAGGTGGAAGCGCCCACCGCCCTGCCCCAACGCAGTGGCCAGCGCATCAAACCCCGCCCGCAACAACTGATCATCTCCCGACGTATTGCAGATACTCGCCCGGATAAACTGCGGCACTGCGGTCTGCCCCACGGCAAACGCCTCGGCGGTGGCGATCAGGTAATTATTCTGCTTGAGTTCGGCCTCGATTTCCGACGCTCGCCAAGGCTCCGGGACTTCAATCCAGAAGTGCGGGCTATTGAGGTGCGTGCGGTATTCCAGGCCGGCCAACAGGCCCTGCACCAACGCCTTGCGTCGGCTGATCTCGTTGATCTGCTGGCGCAGCAGGTATTCCGCCGTGCCGTTCTCGATCCACTGGGTCGCCAACTCCAGGGTCACCGGCGTGGCCATCCAGCAGGTCGAACGCAGCGCCGCTGAAATACGGCTGACCAATGCCGGCGGCGCATGCACATAGCCGACACGCAGCCCCGCCGACACGGCCTTGCTCAAGCTGCTGATCAAAATCGTACGCTCGGGCGCGAAATAACTCAGGGGCGGCGGTCGGTCTTCCACCAGCACACCGTGGGCTTCATCCTCAAGAATCAGCAGGTTGTGCTCACGACAGACTTTGACCAGCGCCTCGCGGCGTGCGACCGATAACACGGCAGTGGTCGGGTTCTGGATGGTGGGCGTGCAGTACAACGCCGAAACCCTGTGATTGCGACAGACTTCATCGAGTGCCCCGGGCAGCACACCTTCGTCATCCATCTCCAGGCCGATCAGGCGCACACCGAGCATTCGCGCGGCGGTGATCAGCCCTGGATACGTCAGTTGCTCGGTGACCACCGTGTCGCCAGCGCGCAGCAGCGCCATCATCGCGCAGAGCAACCCGTGCTGGCCGCCGTTGACGCAAATGACCTGCTCGGGGATGGGATGAAAATCGCGCTGCACCAGCCACTGCGCACCCGCTTCGCGGTAACGCGGCAGGCCGGCGTCCGGCGTGTAGGCACTGATGTCCTGGAGAAACTTGGCGTTGGTCGACAGGGTCTGGAAACTCTGCGCCAGGAACACCGTCTCCTGCCCCGGAATATGCATGTTGCGGCTCATGTCGAAGTATTGGCGCGGCTCCTCGCTGAAGTTGCGGAAACCTTCATCCCGTTGGCGCTCCATCCCACGCTTGCGCACGAACGTGCCGTCACCTACCCGTGCCACCACCAACCCCAGGCGTTCCAGCTCGCCGTAGGCCCGGCTGATGGTGCCGATGGTCACCCCCAGATTGTCGGAAAGTACCCGATGGGGCGGCAGTTTCCGTCCCGGTTCAATCAAGCCCTCGAGGATGCCCCGTTCCATGACATCGGACAGGCGCTTGTACTTGACGCCCTGCCCATTGGACAACCCCTCACGCATAATTGACACCATGTCAATATTTGTTTTGACAGCCATCTTTAGCCCTAATAGTGTGCTTTTACGGGTTCAATCGCCGAAAAAAATAACTCATTACAAGTTCAATATAGAGTTCAATTCCGGCTCAGGGAAGCAATAAACGATGCCAATGTCCGCCGTTCTCGAAAACGCTGCAAAAACCAAAACTCAAAAACAGTGGTTGGCCGGCCTGGTGACCAGTGTGATGTTTCTCATCGTTTGCCTGAGTTGGGGTACCACTTGGCTCGGCATCAAAATCGCCGTGGAGAGCGTGCCGCCGCTGACCTCCGCCGGCTTGCGCTTCCTGATCGCGTTCCCGCTGTTCCTGTGTTTTGCCATGGTGCGTCGCGAGCCGATCCTGTTCCCCCGGGAAAGCCGTTGGTTCTTCGTGTTCGTGACCCTGTCCTACTTCAGCGTGCCCTATTACCTGCTCAACTACGGCGAAATGCATGTTTCGTCCGGCCTCACCGCGCTGCTGTTCAGTTGCATGCCGGTGTTCATCCTGATTTTCTCCGCGCTGTTCCTGCGCGAGCGCATCTACTTTTCCCAGGTGGTCGGCATCGGTATCGGCTTCGGCAGCCTTTACATGATCATCAGGAGCCAGGGCCTGCACCTGGACCACGCTGAGTTCTTCGGGGTACTGGCGATTCTGAGCGCCGCGATCATGCATGCCTTGTGCTACGTCATTACCAAGCAAAAAGGCAGCGCCATCAGCGTGATCACTTACAACACACTGCCCATCGGGATCGCCGGGCTGATGCTGTTCGTCGCCGGCCTGTGGTTTGAAACACCGACTTTCGAAGCCATCACCCTGCGTTCGTGGGGCGCCCTGTTCTACCTGGGCCTGGTCGCATCGGTGGGCGGGTTCATCGTGTATTTCATGCTGCTCAAGCGCCTGAGCCCGATCATCCTCTCGTTCGTGTTCATCATCTTCCCGGTGTTCGCGGTGATCATCGGCGCCTGGTACGAAGGCGTGGCGATTTCCCGCGACCTCATGCTGTATTCGGCCATTCTGCTGGCCGGTTTTGCGATCACCAAGTTGCCCATCGAAAAACTCATGGCCAAGAAAAATTGAGCCTCTTTGAACGCGAGAGAAACATGGACGTCCTCCGCCCAGAAGCCCTGGAACAGATCTATGCCCACGCCAGCCGCAGCTACCCCGAGGAATGCTGTGGCTTCGTCTTCGCCGACGGCAGCGTGTACCTGGGCCGCAATATCCAGAACGAGCTGCACCGCAAGAACCCCGAGATGTACCCGCGCAGCGCGGCCAACGGCTACACCTTTTCCGTGGCCGACACGCTGCTGCTGAACAAGGCACTTCGCAGCGACAACCCGGTGGTGGTGATCTACCACTCCCACCCTGACGTCGGTGCCTATTTCAGCGACGAAGACCAGGACAAGGCGCTGTTCATGGGCGAGCCGATCTACCCCGTCAGCTACCTGGTGGTGGATGTTCGCCAGGGCCAGGCCCTGGGCTCGAAGCTGTTTGCCTGGGATGGCAAGCATTTCGCCCTTCAACCCTTCAACGACCTGCACACGGAGTTGTCCATGAACGCTGTCTCTTTCCCCGACATTCTGGTTC
The DNA here is from genome assembly GCF_021233075.1 of Pseudomonas sp. 7-41. NCBI lineage: Bacteria > Pseudomonadati > Pseudomonadota > Gammaproteobacteria > Pseudomonadales > Pseudomonadaceae > Pseudomonas > Pseudomonas sp. 7-41. Next base: position 5,191,791 of record NZ_CP089551.1, read on the forward strand.
GCGTGGCCAAGCTGCCGGAATCGACCCTTGAGGGCACCGGATCGACATTGCGCGAAGTCATTGAAAACCTCTGCGACAGCCACCCGCAGTTGCGTATGCACCTGTTCCACGAGAACAACAACCAGCTCAAGGAACACTTCCTGTTTACCGCCGAGGAAGCATTGATCGAAGCGGACGACCGGCTACCGGAAAAGGCCAGGATCGAAGTGTTGCTCGCCACCTCCGGCGGCATCGACGTCGACAGCCTGAGCAATGAAGAAGTGCAGCGTTACGTGCGCCATATCACCCTGCCCGGCGTCGGTCGCGAAGGCCAGTTGAACCTGAAAAAAGCCAAGGTGCTGATCATCGGCACCGGCGGCCTGGGCTCGCCCATCAGCCTGTACCTGGCGGCGGCCGGCATCGGCACCCTGGGGCTGGTGGATTTCGATGTGGTCGAGAGCAGCAACCTGCAACGCCAGATCGTCCACGGCAACAGCACCCTGGGCATGTCCAAGGTCGCGTCCGCCAAGCAACGCTTGCAAGACCTCAACAGCCACATCCAGATCAATGCCCACGACACCGCGCTGACCGCCGACAACGCCCTGGAACTGGTCGGCGCCTACGACCTGGTGATCGACGGCACCGACAATTTCGACACGCGCTACCTGGTCAACGACGCCTGCGTGCAGTTGGGCAAACCCCTGGTGTTCGGCGCCATCTACCGTTTCGACGGGCAGATCAGCGTGCTCAATTACAAAGGCGGGCCCTGCTACCGCTGCCTGTTCCCCAAGGCACCACCGGCGGAACTGGCGCCCAATTGCAGCGCTGGCGGAGTGATCGGCGTGCTGCCGGGGGTAGTCGGGATGATCCAGGCGACCGAGGCGATCAAGTTGCTGATCGGCATCGGCGAACCCTTGTCCGGCCGCTTGATGCGCTTCGATGCGCTGGCGATGAAATTCAGCGAGATCCGCTTCAAGCGCCGCGCCGACTGCCCGTGCTGTTCGGAACTGCGCCACAGCGCACCCCTCGCGCCGACAGTCTGCGCCGACGCCGTACCGAGCAAGCCCAGCCTGGCCGAAGAGCGCTACATCAAGCCGCGGGTACTCAAACAACTGCTCGAACGCCACAGCAGCGCCGACGTACTGCTGGACGTGCGCGACGCCAGCGAACTGGAGGTCTGCAAGTTGCCGGGCGTGGTGCATATCCCCCTCGCTGAACTGGACGGTCAGCTCGACAGTCTCAGCCGAGACAACACCCACTACCTGATCTGCTACGCCGGAACCCGCGCCGAGCAAGCGGCCAGCACCCTGCTGGCGGCCGGCTTCGCCAACACCAAAGTTCTGCAAGGCGGCATGAAACATTGGGTTCGCGACGTCGAACCCGATATGCCTTTGTACTGATCACGGCCCTGGGTAACGACCTGATGTTGCATAACTCAATTCTCGACGCCATCGGCCACACACCGATCGTGCGCCTGGCGCAGTTTTCCGAAGACCTCGGCATCGAGGTCTACGCCAAACTGGAATCGCTCAACCCCGGCGGCAGCCACAAGGCGCGCATCGCCTTGGGCATGATCCTCGACGCCGAGCGTCGCGGCGTGCTGATGCGCGACTCCGGGCAAACCATTATCGAACCCAGCGGCGGCAACACCGGCATTGGCCTGGTGATGGCTGGCAACGTGCTCGGCTACAAAGTGGTGCTGGTGATCCCGGATAACTACAGCCCCGAAAAGCAGAAACTGCTGCGCCTGTATGGCGCCAAGGTGGTGCTGTCGGACAGCCGCCTCGGCAACAATTCCCATGGCGAGAAATGCATGGAGTTGCAACTGGAAAACCCCAGCTACGTGATGCTCAACCAGCAACGCAACGGCGCCAACCCGCAGACCCACCGCGACACCACCGCGCCGGAGATCCTCAGCGCCTTCGGTGAGCAGCGCGTGGATTACTTCGTCAGCGGCATCGGCACCGGCGGCCATATCACCGGCATCGGCGAAACCCTCAAGGCCGCCTGGCCGGCCCTGCGCGTGATGGGCGTGGAACCGGAGGAATGCGACCTGCTGAAAAACCAGCACGCACCCCACCATATCCAGGGCCTGTCGATCGGCTTGATCCCGAGCATCCTCAACCTGGACGTGCTGGACGGCATGCTCAAGGTGTCGCGCATGGAATGCCTCGACATGATGAAACGCATCATGCGTACCGATGCCATCAGCCTGGGCCTGTCCTCGGCCGCCAATATGGTGGCCATCGCCAAGCTCGCCCCGGAGTTACCGCCCGAAACGGTGGTGTTGACCATGGTCTACGACAATGCCGACAGCTACCTGCCCAGTTTCGAATAACCGGTTATCCAACCATCCAGAATGCGGGGGTGCCTCCATGGGCGGCTTTATCGACATGCAACATCTGCACGATGAATTGCTTACCCACCTCATCAAGACCCTGACGCCCACGCAGATGAAGCAGCTGGAGCCGCACTTGGCGCCGTTGGTCCAGAGCGCCGCCCAGGCGGTGGCCGAGGACCTGATTGCCTACGCCTACCGCGACCCGGCGTCGCGCGGACGCGGCGAGTTGATCCTGGAATCCTATGCCTCGTTCAAGGCGGTGCTGTTCTACCGGCTGGCGCACCGGGTGTGGCATTTTCCCGACCAGACCAACGGGATGTTTTCGCGCATTGCCCTCAAGCTCAGCAACCAGGGCAAGATCCTCTCCGGCGCGGAGATTCACCCGGCAGCGCGCATCGGTCGGCGCTTTGTGCTCGACCATGGCTACGGCACGGTGATCGGTGAAACCTGCGAGATCGGCAACGACTGCTACATCCTCTGCGGCGTGACCCTCGGCGCTCGCGGCATCGCCAACAACCCCGACGGCAAGCGCCACCCGCGCCTGGGCAACAACGTCGAAATCGGCTCCGGCGCCCGCGTGCTGGGCTACGTGCAGATCGGCGACAACGTGTTCATCAGCCCAGCGTGCGTGATCACCCAGGACGTACCGGCGGGGACCAAGGTCAAGGTGGTCAACCAGATCCAATTGCAAAAGAACGACGAATCGGAGCACAGCAGCTACCTCGGCGCCTTCGCTCTCGATGAGCGCCTGCACGTGGTCGGCGAGATCAACGCCAACCACAAGGTCACGGTGCTGGACGCCGACTTTCACCCGTTGCAGGGGCTGATGCTCGAACCCACGGTGAAAGAACGCCATCACCTGCAATTTCGCCTGCGCCACATCGAAATGGGCGACCGCCTGCCACGCCTGCCGCTGAACCTGAAAGTCTGCGGGCCGGAATTTGAAATCACCCTGCTTTCCCCCCCTGGCTTGAGCGCAATGGTGCGTCACCTGCTGCAAGCCAGCCCATTGATTGTCGGAGGTTGAACATGTCTGTGCACACCATGGAAACCCTGGCGCTGTTTGACAGCGCGCCCTACCAGAACGCCTTCAGCGCCCGGGTGATTGCCGTCAGCGAACACGGCATCGCCCTGGAGCACACGCTGTTCTACCCTACCGGCGGCGGGCAACCCGGCGACAGCGGCCACTTCACCCTGGACGACGGCACGCGCGTGGACATCCTCGGCACGGTGCGCGACCCGGTGCAGCGCTCGATCATCTGGCACCAGGTGGAACACTGTCCCGAGCAGTTGAGCGCCGGGGTCCAGGTGGATGCCAGCCTCGATTGGGAACGGCGCTACCAGCACATGAAAATGCACACCTGCCTGCACCTGCTGTGTTCGCTCATCGACGCCCCGGTCACCGGCTGCAGCATCAGCGCCGACAAAGGGCGACTGGATTTCGACCTGCCGGAAATGACCCTGGACAAAGACAGCATCACCCGCGATATCAACGCGCTGATCGAACAGGCTCATCAGGTGAAAACCCTGTCGATGCCCGCGTCGGAGTACGCAACCCTGCTGCAGATCACCCGCACCCAAGCGGTAGCTCCGCCCGTGATCCAGGGCTCGGTGCGCGTAATTGAAATTGCCGGAATCGATATCCAGCCATGCGGCGGCACCCATGTGATCAACACCGAAGAAATCGGCCGGGTGTTTTGCGAGAAGATCGAGAAGAAGAGCAAGCATAACCGTCGGGTTATTTTGCGCTTTGAATGAATGTTCAGCAGAACGGGGTCGATGCAGGTGCGGGCTTACCGCCCCACATTGACCCGTTTTTCTATCGCTGAACTTAACCCTTCAGCGCTTTGATCTGGTTATTCAGCTGCTCGATTTGCTTCTGCAGTTCGGAAATCACCTTGGAAAATTCAGCCATCATCTGGTCGATGCGTGTGCGAAGTTGCTCATTGTCGCGTGCGAGATCCTCGAGGGTACGAGGCGCCTGGTTTGATTCATCGGACCGGGCCGACGGGTTGCTTTCGTTGGACTGCGCCGCGCCTTGCTTGCCTTGGCCCGAAGAAGCCCCCTGATTGGCCTGACCCTGACCCTGACCCTGACCCTGACCCTGCGCTGCGCCTTGCTTGCCCTGGCCGGAAGAAGCACCCTGATTGGCCTGACCCTGACCCTGACCCTGACCCTGCGCCGCGCCTTGCTTGCCTTGACCGGAAGAAGCACCCTGATTGGCCTGCCCCTGACCCTGCGCCGCGCCTTGCTTGCCCTGACCGGAAGAAGCTCCCTGATTGGCCTGACCCTGACCCTGACCCTGCCCCTGCCCCTGCCCCTGCGCTGCGGGAGGCATCCGGGTCTGGGGAGTATCCGCGCCCAACCTCTTACTCAAATCACCGATCTGGTCTTGAAGCCCTTTAACGACCGAATTGAAACCGGACTCCAACTTATTGAGCCTATCGCCCAGTTGCTTATTTTCGGCAGTCAAGCGCTCAAGGGAGGGAGGAGCATCCCGCCCGGCCCCTTGTGTATTGTCCATACGGCCGCGCGCTTCAGGCGACGTGCCGTTCTGCTTCGCCGCAGGATCACCACGAGTACTGGGGTTCGACGGTGCCGCCTCTTTTCCAGACGCTGCCTTCACCTTGGGGTGCTGCGCAAGCTGGTTCACTTGCTCCTGAAGCTTCATGATTTGCGGCGTTAACTTGGCGACCATCTGATCATATTTTTCGGCCAACTGTTTGTTCTGGCCAGAGAGGTGTTCCAGATGAGCGGGTACCGCGTTTTTTGCCGCAGACGACGCCTTGGCCAGAGGACTGTCAGGTACTCTGAGGCTCTCGTCGGCGCGACGGAGCCTGGCGTTCGGCGACATGTCATAGCCGACGGTGTTGGGCATTGGCGGGCGATTGTTTACGCTATTCATAAAAGGGCCTTTTCAGATTCAGGTGTTTGATCCACAAGCATCGCTTGCCAGATGACCCGCGCCTGCAGGGCATCTGACACCTGATTGGCTTCTATCTGAAAACGGTTCCGAAGATGTAGGACGCATCAATCGCAAAGTATGTCTGTGTCAAAACCTGCCCTTCGCGAGCGTGCGCAACCACGGCGCGTTCATATCACCCATAAATCCACAAAGCGATTCACCGGCGTGGCTTCAAGCCGCGCCTGATCCTTGCACAACGCAAAAATCTCGGCACTGCGCTGGGCCGTAAAGCGCGTCGCCAGGTTGGCCTTGAACTTGTCTTCCAGCAACGGAATACCGTCCACCCGGCGCCGACGATGCCCAATCGGGTACTCCACCGCGACCTGCTCGGTGTGGGTGCCATCGTTGAAGAACACCTGCACCGCGTTGGCGATGGAACGCTTGTCCGCCTCCAGGTATTCGCGGCTGTAGCGGGGCTCTTCGACGATCACCATCTTTTCGCGCAGCTCGTCGAGGATCGGGTGCGCAGCGTGGAACTCATCTTCGTACTGCTCGGCCACCAGCGTGCCGAAGGCCAGCGGCACGGCGGTCATGTATTGCAGGCAGTGATCGCGGTCGGCCGCATTGGCCAATGGGCCGACCTTGGAAATGATCCGAATAGCCGACTCATGGGTGGTGATCACGATGCGTTCGATGTCGTGCAGGCGATCCACAACCTGCGGGTGCAAGGTCACCGCAGCTTCGCAGGCGGTTTGCGCGTGGAACTCGGCGGGAAAGCTGATCTTGAACAGCACGTTTTCCATCACATAGGTGCCGTAGGGTTGGGACAGGCTGAAGGTGCGCTTGTCTTCGGGCTTGAGCGCCAGGTCCTTGTTGGTGTGGCTGAACAGCACATCGTAGAAGCCCCATTGCGGCGCGCTCAACACCCCGGGGATGCCCATCTCGCCGCGCAGCGCGATGTCTGCCAGCCGCACACCGCGACTGGAGGCATCGCCCGCCGCCCAGGATTTGCGCGAACCGGCATTCGGTGCGTGCCGATAGGTGCGCAATGCCTGACCGTCGACAAAGGCGTGGGACAGCGCCGACAGCAGTTGCTCGCGGTTGGCGCCCATCAGCTTGGCGGTGACCGCCGTCGAGGCGACTTTCACCAGCAGCACATGGTCGAGACCGACACGGTTGAAGGCGTTTTCCAGGGCAATCACACCCTGGATCTCGTGGGCCATGATCATCGCCTCCAGCACTGCGCGCACGGTCAGCGGCGCGTCGCCATTGGCCACGCGTCGTTGCGAGAGGTGATCGGCCACGGCGAGGATGCCGCCGAGGTTATCCGAGGGGTGGCCCCATTCGGCGGCGAGCCAGGTGTCGTTGTAGTCGAGCCAGCGCACGATGCAGCCGATGTCCCAGGCGGCCTTGACCGGGTCGAGCCGGAACGACGTGCCCGGCACCCGCGCGCCGAACGGCACCACCGTGCCCTCGACCAGCGGCCCCAGGTGCTTGGTGCATTCCGGGAACCGCAGCGCCAGCAGGCCGCAACCGAGGGTGTCCATCAGGCAGTTGCGCGCAGTGTCTAGCGCGGCTGGGGAGTCGATCCGGTAGTTGAGGACGTAGTCAGCGATGTCCTGCAAAACCTGGTCGTAGTCGGGGCGGGTGTTCTGGTCGACGTTGGCGCTCATGGCTGTTCTCCAAAGTGGGTGGGGGGGGCAGTCCTCGGGCTCACGGTTACTGGAAGCAGATCTTCGATGCCTGCCTTGGAATAGAGACCCCTTGTGGGAGGGGGCTTGCCCCCGATGACGGTGGGTCAGTCAATGAATGTGTCGACTGGTACACCGCTATCGGGGGCAAGCCCCCTCCCACAGGGGATTGGTGTTGGGTTTTAGAACGCGTCGCCTGGGACGCGTACAAAGCCTTCCATCAACACCCGCGCGCTACGGCTCATGATGGCCTTCTTCACCACCCATTCGCCGTTGACTTGGGTGGCTTCAGCGCCGCCCGCCGTCAGCGATGTCCTGCAAAACCTGGTCGTAGTCGGGGCGGGTGTTCTGGTCGACGTTGGCGCTCATGGCTGTTCTCCAAAGTGGGTGGGGGGGCAGTCCTCTGGCTCACGGTTACTGGAAGCAGATCTTCGATGCCTGCCTTGGAATAGAGATCCCTTGTGGGAGGGGGCTTGCCCCCGATGACGGTGGGTCAGTCAATGAATGTGTCGACTGGTACACCGCTATCGGGGGCAAGCCCCCTCCCACAGGGGATTGGTGTTGGGTTTTAGAACGCGTCGCCTGGGACGCGTACAAAGCCTTCCATCAACACCCGCGCGCTACGGCTCATGATGGCCTTCTTCACCACCCATTCGCCGTTGACCTGGGTGGCTTCAGCGCCGCCCGCCGTCAGCGATGTCCTGCAAAACCTGGTCGTAGTCGGGGCGGGTGTTCTGGTCGACGTTGGCGCTCATGGCTGTTCTCCAAAGTGGGTGGGGGGGGCAGTCCTCGGGCTCACGGTTACTGGAAGCAGATCTTCGATGCCTGCCTTGGAATAGAGATCCCTTGTGGGAGGGGGCTTGCCCCCGATGACGGCGGGTCAGTCAATGAATGTGTCGACTGGTACACCGCTATCGGGGGCAAGCCCCCTCCCACATTGGATGTGTATCGAGCCTTAGAACGCGTCGCCTGGGACGCGTACAAAGCCTTCCATCAACACCCGCGCGCTACGGCTCATGATGGCCTTCTTCACCACCCATTCGCCGTTGACTTGGGTGGCTTCAGCGCCGCCCGCCGTCAGCGATGTCCTGCAAAACCTGGTCGTAGTCGGGGCGGGTGTTCTGGTCGACGTTGGCGCTCATGGCTGTTCTCCAAAGTGGGTGGGGGGTCAGTCCTCGGGCTCACGGTTACTGGAAGCAGATCTTCGATGCCTGCCTTGGAATAGAGATCCCTTGTGGGAGGGGGCTTGCCCCCGATGACGGTGGGTCAGTCAATGAATGTGTCGACTTCACACCGCTATCGGGGGCAAGCCCCCTCCCACAGGGGATTGGTGTTGGGTTTTAGAAGGCGTCGCCTGGGACGCGTACAAAGCCTTCCATCAACACCCGCGCGCTACGGCTCATGATGGCCTTCTTCACCACCCATTCGCCGTTGACCTGGGTGGCTTCAGCGCCGACCCGCAAGGTGCCGGACGGATGCCCGAAGCGCACCGCGTTGCGTTCCACGCCGCCCGCCGCGAGGTTGACCAAGGTCCCGGAAATCGCCGCCGCCGTGCCGATCGCCACCGCTGCGGTGCCCATCATCGCGTGGTGCAACTTGCCCATGGACAAGGCACGCACCAGCAGGTCGATATCGCCGGCCTTGATCGCCTTGCCGCTGGAAGCCACGTAGTCCGCAGGCGGTGCCACGAAGGCCACCTTCGGCGTGTGCTGACGCTGGGCGGCTTCGTCCAGATGCTTGATCAGGCCCATGCGCAACGCGCCATAGGCCCGCACCGTCTCGAACATCGCCAGGGCTTTCGGGTCGCCGTTGATCGCGCCTTGCAGCTCGGTACCGGTATAGCCCAGGTCTTGCGCGTTGATGAAGATCGTCGGGATACCCGCATTGATCAGCGTGGCCTTGAAGGTGCCGACGCCCGGCACCTCCAGGTCATCGATCAGGTTGCCGGTGGGGAACATCGAACCACCGCCGCCCTCTTCTTCAGCGGCCGGGTCCAGGAACTCCAACTGCACTTCGGCGGCCGGGAAGGTCACGCCGTCCAGTTCGAAGTCGCCGGTTTCCTGCACCGCGCCGTCGGTGATCGGTACGTGGGCGATGATGGTCTTGCCGATATTGGCCTGCCAGATCCGCACCACGGCCACGCCGTTGCGCGGCACGCGGGCCGGGTCGACCAAGCCCGCGCTGATGGCGAAGGAACCCACCGCCGCCGACAGGTTGCCGCAGTTACCGCTCCAGTCGACGAACGGTTTGTCGATGGCGACCTGGCCGAACAGGTAATCCACGTCATGCTCGGCGCGGCTGCTCTTGGCCAGGATCACGGTTTTGCTGGTGCTCGACGTGGCGCCGCCCATGCCGTCGATCTGCTTGTCGTAGGGATCGGGGCTGCCGATCACCCGCAACAGCAGGGCATCGCGTGCGGCACCCGGGACCTGCGCCGACTCGGGCAGGTCCTGGACGCTGAAAAACACACCCTTGCTGGTGCCGCCTCGCATGTAGGTGGCGGGGATCTTGATTTGCGGTACGTGTGACATGGTTATCCTCTTCAGGCGGTCGCCGCCGATTCCAGGAAGTCCTGGGCAAAACGTTGCAACACGCCGCCCGCCTCGTAGATCGACACTTCTTCAGCGGTGTCCAGGCGGCAGGTCACCGGCACTTCGACACGTTCGCCATTCTTGCGGTTGATCACCAGGGTCAACTGCGCGCGCGGGGTGCGTTCGCCGACCACGTCATAGGTTTCGCTGCCGTCGATCTTCAACGTGTGACGGTCGGTGCCCGGCAGGAACTCCAGCGGCAACACGCCCATGCCCACCAGGTTGGTGCGGTGAATGCGTTCGAAACCTTCGGCGGCAATCGCTTCCACACCCGCCAGGCGCACGCCCTTGGCCGCCCAGTCGCGGGACGAACCCTGACCGTAGTCGGCGCCGGCGATGATGATCAGCGGCTGCTTGCGCTCCATGTAGGTTTCGATGGCTTCCCACATGCGTGTGACCTTGCCTTCCGGCTCGATGCGCGCCAGGGAACCCTGCTTGACCTTGCCGTTCTCGACGACCATTTCGTTGAACAGTTTCGGGTTGGCGAAGGTCGCGCGTTGCGCGGTCAGGTGGTCGCCGCGGTGGGTCGCGTAGGAGTTGAAGTCGACTTCCGGCAGGCCCATTTTCGCCAGGTATTCGCCGGCGGCGCTGTCGAGCATGATCGCGTTGGACGGCGACAGGTGGTCGGTGGTGATGTTGTCCGGCAGCACTGCCAGCGGGCGCATGCCCTTGAGCGGCCGCGCACCGGCCAGCGCACCTTCCCAGTACGGCGGACGGCGGATATAGGTACTTTGCGGGCGCCACTCATACAGCGGCGCGACTTTCGGGCCGGTGTCTTCGTGGATCGCGAACATCGGGATATACACTTTGCGGAACTGCTCCGGCTTGACCGACGCCTTGACCACCGCGTCGATTTCTTCGTCGCTCGGCCAGATGTCTTTCAGGCGGATTTCCTTGCCGTTGGCGTCGAGGCCCAGCACGTCCTTCTCGATATCGAAACGGATGGTGCCGGCAATCGCATAGGCCACCACCAGCGGCGGCGAAGCCAGGAACGCTTGCTTAGCATACGGGTGGATACGCCCGTCGAAGTTGCGGTTACCCGACAACACGGCGGTGGCGTACAAGTCGCGGTCAATGATCTCTTGCTGGATCACCGGGTCGAGCGCACCGGACATACCATTGCAGGTGGTGCAGGCGAAGGCCACCACGCCGAAACCGAGTTTTTCCAGTTCGTGCCCAAGGCCGGCTTCTTCGAGGTACATGGCCACGGTTTTCGAACCGGGCGCCAGGGACGACTTGACCCACGGCTTGCGGCTCAGCCCCAGCTTGTTGGCGTTGCGCGCCAGGAGGCCGGCGGCGATCACGTTGCGCGGGTTACTGGTGTTGGTGCAACTGGTGATCGCGGCAATGATGACCGCACCGTCGGGCATTTGCCCCGGTACTTCTTCCCACTGGCCGGAGATGCCTTTGGCGGCGAGGTCGCTGGTGGCGACACGGGCGTGCGGGTTGCTCGGGCCGGCCATGTTGCGCACGACGCTGGACAGGTCGAAGGTCAAGCCGCGCTCGTATTTCGCGCCCTTGAGGTCGTCGGCCCACAGGCCGGTCTGGCGTGCGTATTGCTCGACCAGGGCGACTTGTGCGTCTTCACGGCCAGTGAGTTTCAGGTAGGCGATGGTCTGCGGGTCGATGTAGAACATCGCCGCGGTGGCGCCGTATTCCGGGGCCATGTTGGAGATGGTCGCGCGGTCGCCCAGGGTCAGTGCCGATGCACCTTCGCCGAAGAACTCGAGCCATGCGCCCACCACTTTCTGTTGACGCAGGAACTCGGTCAGCGCCAGCACCATGTCGGTGGCGGTGATACCGGGTTGCAGCTTGCCCGTCAGCTCCACGCCGACGCTTTCCGGCAGGCGCATCCACGAGGCGCGGCCGAGCATCACGCTCTCGGCTTCGAGGCCGCCGACGCCGATGGCGATCACGCCGAGGGCATCCACGTGCGGGGTGTGGCTGTCGGTGCCGACGCAGGTGTCGGGGAAGGCCACGCCGTCACGCACCTGGATCACCGGAGACATTTTCTCCAGGTTGATCTGGTGCATGATGCCGTTGCCCGGCGGGATCACGTCGACGTTCTTGAAGGCTTTTTTGGTCCACTCGATAAAGTGGAAGCGGTCTTCATTGCGGCGGTCTTCGATGGCGCGGTTTTTCTCGAACGCGTCCGGGTCGAAACCACCGGCTTCGACGGCCAGGGAGTGGTCGACGATCAGTTGGGTCGGCACCACCGGGTTGACCTGGGCCGGGTCGCCGCCTTGCAGGGCGATGGCATCGCGCAGGCCGGCGAGGTCGACCAGGGCGGTCTGGCCGAGGATGTCATGGCACACCACCCGCGCCGGGAACCAAGGGAAGTCGAGGTCGCGCTTGCGCTCGATCAGTTGGCTCAGGGAAGCGTTGAGGGTGGCCGGGTCGCAACGACGCACCAGGTTTTCCGCGAGTACGCGGGAGGTGTAAGGCAAGGTGGCGTAGGCGCCGGGGGTGATTGCATCGACAGCCGCGCGGGCGTCGAAGTAATCGAGGCGGCTGCCGGGGAGCGATTTGCGAAATTCAGTGTTCATCGTCAGGACTCGGTCACGGTGATTACAAAAGGAACCCACTGATCCAGATTTGAAATGCGATTCAAATGTGGGAGGGGGCAAGCCCCCTCCCACCTTTTGACCTCATTTCAATCCTGGAATCGTCGGCCTTCAGCGACGTTCGATTGGCACGAACTTGCGCTGTTCGACGCCGATGTACTCAGCGCTTGGACGGATGATGCGGTTGTTGGCGCGCTGTTCGAACACATGCGCGGCCCAGCCGGTGAGGCGCGAGCACACGAAGATCGGGGTGAACAGCTTGGTCGGGATGCCCATGAAGTGGTACGCCGAGGCATGGTAGAAGTCGGCGTTGGGGAACAACTTCTTCTGCTCCCACATGACCTTGTCGATGGCTTCGGAGACCGGGAACAACACTTTGTCGTCCACTTCTTCGGCGAGCAGTTTCGACCAGCCCTTGATCACTTCATTACGCGGGTCGCTGTCTTTGTAGATCGCGTGACCGAAGCCCATGATCTTGTCCTTGCGCGCCAGCATGGCGAGGGTGCCGTCGACGGCGTCCTCGGCCGACAAGAAGCGCTCGATCATTTCCATCGCCGCTTCGTTGGCGCCGCCGTGCAGCGGGCCGCGCAGCGAACCGATGGCGGCGGTGATGCACGAATACAAGTCAGACAGGGTCGACGCACAGACACGCGCGGTAAAGGTCGACGCGTTGAATTCGTGCTCGGCGTACAGGATCAGCGACACGTTCATCACTTTGACGTGCAACTCGCTCGGCGCCTTGCCGTGCAGCAGGTGCAGGAAGTGACCGCCGATGGAAGGTTCGTCGGTCACACAGTCGATGCGTTTGCCGTCATGGCTGAAGCGGTACCAGTAGCACATGATCGCCGGGAAGGCAGCGAGCAGACGGTCGGTGACATCGCGCTGTACGCTGAAGTCCTGCTCCGGCTCGAGATTGCCGAGGAACGAGCAACCGGTACGCATCACGTCCATCGGGTGGGCGTCGGCCGGGATGCGCTCGAGCACTTCCTTGAGCGCCTGGGGCAGGTCACGCAGCTTGCTCAGCTTGGCGCTGTAGGCAGCCAGTTCGGTCTTGGTCGGCAATTCGCCGTACAGCAGCAGGTAGGCGACTTCTTCGAACTGCGCATCAGCGGCCAGTTCGCGCACGTCGTAGCCGCGATAGGTCAGGCCGGCACCGGCCTGGCCCACGGTGGACAGTGCGGTCTGCCCGGCCACCTGGCCACGCAGGCCAGCGCCGCTCAGTACTTTTGCTTCAGCCATGGTTACTCTCCAATTTTGTAGTTATCCGGGAGGCGCGTTCGTTACTTCTTGGCGGCGAACAGCGCGTCGAGCTTCTGCTCGAAGGTGTGGTAGTCGATGCGATCGTAAAGCTCCATGCGGGTTTGCATGGTGTCGATCACGTTCTGTTGGGTGCCGTCGCGACGGATCGCGGTGTAGACGTTTTCGGCGGCCTTGTTCATGGCGCGGAAGGCCGAGAGCGGGTACAGCACGATGGAAACATCGGCAGATTTCAGTTGATCGACGGTGTACAACGGGGTTGCACCGAACTCGGTAATGTTAGCCAGGATCGGCGCCTTTACCTTTGACGCGAACAGCTTGTACATGTCCAGCTCGGTGATGGCTTCCGGGAACACCATGTCGGCGCCGGCCTCGATGCAGGCGGCGGCGCGGTCCAGGGCGGATTCCAGGCCTTCGACGGCCAGCGCATCGGTACGCGCCATGATCACGAAGCTGTCATCGGTGCGCGCATCCACGGCGGCCTTGATGCGGTCGACCATTTCCTGCTGGGACACGATTTCTTTGTTCGGGCGATGACCGCAGCGCTTGGCGCCGACCTGGTCTTCGATATGGATGGCCGCGGCACCGAACTTGATCATCGACTTGACGGTGCGTGCCACGTTGAACGCCGAGGAGCCGAAACCGGTGTCCACGTCCACCAGCAGCGGCAGGTCGCACACGTCGGTGATGCGGCGCACGTCGGTCAGCACGTCATCGAGGCCGGTGATGCCCAGGTCCGGCACGCCGAGGGAGCCCGCGGCCACCCCGCCACCCGACAGGTAGATCGCCTTGAAACCGGCGCGCTTGGCCAGCAGTGCGTGGTTGGCATTGATCGTGCCGACCACCTGCAATGGGTGTTCGCTGGCGACCGCGTCACGGAAACGCTGGCCTGGAGTGCGGTTGTTATTGGAACTCATGACTCACCTCGCTGAGTGGCTGTCTGGGGAGCACCGCCTGGGAAGTGGCGGGCGATATTGCGTTTGGAGGCGCCGATGTGACGACGCATCAACAACTCGGCCAGTTCACCGTCGCGATCGGCGATCGCGTCAAGAATACGGTGATGCTCGGCAAAGGCCTGGCGTGGACGATTGGGGGTTGCGGAGAACTGGATGCGGTACATACGCACCAACTGGTACAGCTCGCCGCAGAGCATTTGGGTCAAGGTGCGGTTGCCCGCACCCTGGATGATCCGGTAATGAAAGTCGAAGTCGCCTTCCTGCTGGTAATAGCCGACACCCGCCTGGAACGCCGCATCCCGTTCGTGGGTGTGCAGCACCTGGCGCAGTTCTTCGATCTCCGCATCGGTCATGCGCTCGGCAGCCAGGCGGCACGCCATGCCTTCGAGGGATTCGCGGATTTCATAGAGTTCGATCAGTTCCGCGTGACTCAACGACACCACGCGAGCGCCCACATGGGGCACGCGCACCAGCAGGCGCTGGCCTTCGAGACGGTGAATCGCCTCACGCAACGGGCCGCGGCTGATGCCGTAGGTGCGCGCCAGTTCCGGCTCGGAGATCTTGCTGCCGGGGGCGATCTCGCCTTTGACGATAGCGGCCTGTATACGCCTAAAGACGTTCTCCGACATTGTCTGGGATTCTTCCGGGGAGACCACCGGAGCTTCCGATTGATCCAGCATATTGTCGACACCTTTAAAAGCAATGCCGCAAAAACTAGCCAATAAGCCCTACTTAGTCAAAGAATAAATCAACATTGTCGACAATCGTCTAATAACCACCGTTATAAGCAACAAGGGCATGGCCGCCTGCCAGCGCTGGCGCCAAAAAAGCATCATGTTAGAATAGACGCCGCTTTTGCCTGACATCTCTTGATGAAACGGCGCACGAGGGAGCTTGCGCAGCAATGCCAGTCGCCTTGAATTGAACATCGCACTGCACCGCCTCAGGATTTATGAGACTCAAGCCCTTCCCCCGATTGTTTTGCCTACTGTTCATACCAGGACTTATGCCGGGGCTATGCGCTGCCGCCGAGAAGACCGTGTATGGCCTCAACGAATACGCCAAGCTGGCGGATATCGACCTGGAAGTGGCGGCCAAACTCGACACCGGCGCCAAGACCGCTTCGTTGAGCGCCCGCGATATCAAACGCTTCAAGCGCAACGGCGAATCCTGGGTACGCTTCTACCTGGCCATCGACACTGCCCATTCCCACCCCATCGAACGCCCACTGGCCCGCGTCAGCAAGATCAAGCGCCGCGCCGGTGATTACGACCCCGATGAGGACAAGAACTACACCGCCCGTCCGGTGATTGCCCTGGATATCTGCATGGGCAGCGCTTTACGCAGCATCGAAGTGAACTTGACTGACCGCAGCGCTTTCCAATACCCGCTGCTGATCGGCTCCGAAGCGCTGAAACGCTTTGATGCGCTGGTCGACCCCAGTCTTAAATACGCAGCGGGCAAACCTGCCTGCGCCGCCGACGCTCATACCGCCGAGTAAACCGAATGCGCTCTCTGACCCTGCACCTGAAAATCCTCATCACCCTCCTGGTGGTGCTGGGTATTTCGGTCACCGCCTACCAGATCTTCGTGCTGGGCATTCCCGTCACCGAGGACGCCACCGACGACTTGTGGAACATCGACGCCAAGGTCGAGTTCGTCGCCAACCCGAAAGACCCGGTGAAGATCCAGATGTTCGTGCCGCCCCTGAGCCGCGACTTCGTCAGCCTCAATGAGAGTTTCATCTCGAATAACTACGGGGTCAGCGTCAACCGCATCGATGGCAACCGCAAGGTCACCTGGTCGGCGCGCCGGGCCAAGGGCAAGCAGACCCTGTATTACCGCCTGGTGCTGACCAAGCGTTACAGCGGTGAAAAGGTCAAGATCAAGGGCCCGACCTTCCGCGACAGCATCGCCGTGGAAGGCCCGGAAAAAATCGCCGCCGAAGCCCTGCTCGCGCCGATCCGCCAGCACTCGGCCGATGTGGAAACCTTTATTACCGAAGCCATCAAGCGCACCAACAACCTCAACGACGACAACGTCAAGCTGCTGCTGGCGGGCGACCCGTCGACACCGCACAAGGCCAAGATCGTCGAACTGCTGCTGTCCATCGCCCACGTGCCGGTGGAAAAGGTCCACACCATCCGCCTCGTCGCCGACCAGCCGCAAACCCCGGAACTGTGGCTGCGCAGCTTCAATGGCAATGACTGGCTGTACTTCAACCCGGAAACCGGCGAACCAGGCCTGCCCGCCGACCGCCTGCTGTGGTGGACCGGCGATGAAAACCTGATCACCGTCGATGGCGGCAAGAAAGCCATGGTCACCTTCAGCCTGAACAACAGCGAAATGAACGCGATCCGCCTGGCCAAGCTGACCGACGAAAACACCGACGCCAACTTCCTCGAATACTCGCTGTACGGCCTGCCGCTGCAAACCCAGCAGACCTTCATGATCATGGTGATGATCCCGATCGGCGTGCTGGTGATCCTGATCCTGCGCAACCTGATCGGCCTGCAGACCCTGGGCACATTTACCCCGGTGCTGATCGCCCTGGCGTTCCGCGAGACTCAGTTGGGCTTCGGGATTGTGCTGTTTACGATCATCACCGCGCTGGGCTTGTCGCTGCGCTCGTACCTGGAACACCTGAAGTTGCAGATGCTGCCGAGGCTGTCGGTGGTGCTGACCTTCGTGGTGGTGCTGATCGCGGCCATCAGCCTGTTCAGCCATAAACTGGGGCTGGAGCGCGGGCTGTCGGTGGCGCTGTTCCCGATGGTGATTCTGACCATGACCATCGAACGCCTGTCGATCACCTGGGAAGAACGCGGCGCCAGCCATGCGCTGAAAGTGGCGATCGGCACGCTGTTCGCGGCGTCCCTGGCGCACCTGATCATGAGCGTGCCGGAGCTGGTCTACTTTGTGTTCACCTTCCCGGCGATCCTGCTGATCCTGGTGGGCTTCATGCTGGCCATGGGGCGTTATCGCGGCTACCGCCTGACCGAGCTGGTGCGCTTCAAGGCCTTCCTCAAGGCTGACTCGTAATGTTCGGCTTCTGGAAGACCTGGAAGGCCCTGGAAGCGCGGGGCATCATGGGCATCAACCGGCGTAATGCGGACTACGTGCTCAAGTACAACAAGCGCAGCCTGTACCCGATCGTGGATGACAAGATCATCACCAAGGAACGCGCGCTGGCGGCCGGCATCCATGTGCCGGAAATGTACGGGGTGATTTCCACCGAGAAGGAAATCGACAAGCTCGACGAGATCATCGGTGGACGCAACGACTTCGTGATCAAGCCGGCCCAGGGCGCCGGCGGTGACGGCATCCTCGTTATCGCCGACCGCTTTGAGGGGCGTTATCGCACGGTCTCCGGCAAGATCATCAGCCATGAGGAAATCGAGCATCAGATTTCCAGCATCCTCACCGGCCTGTACTCCCTGGGCGGCCACCGCGACCGCGCGCTGATCGAGTACCGCGTGGTGCCCGACCAGATTTTCAAGAGCATCAGCTACGAAGGCGTGCCGGATATCCGCATCATCGTGCTGATGGGCTACCCGGTGATGGCCATGCTGCGCTTGCCGACCCGCCAGTCCGGCGGCAAGGCCAACCTGCACCAGGGCGCGATCGGCGTGGGCGTCGACCTGGCCACCGGCCTGACCCTGCGCGGCACCTGGCTGAACAACATCATCACCAAACACCCTGACACCACCAACGCGGTGGATGGCGTGCAACTGCCCAACTGGGACGGTTTCATGAAGCTCGCCGCCGGCTGCTATGAGCTGTGCGGGCTGGGCTACATCGGCGTGGACATGGTGCTGGACCAGGAAAAAGGCCCACTGATCCTCGAACTGAATGCGCGACCGGGGCTGAATATCCAGATCGCCAACGACTGCGGCCTGACCCTGCGCACCCACGCGGTCGAGGCACGACTGGAAACCCTGAAAGCTGCCGGCGTGACGGAAACGCCGGAAGAACGGGTGAAGTTCGTGCAGGCCATGTTCGGGCACATCCCCGCCGTCGAAGGTTGAGCCAGCCTTCGATCTGTCTATCCCCGACATCCCCTCTAGGACCAAATCCTACAGGGGTCTACAATCCCCTCCCCCACGCCATCAGCTGATCCACCCCGCATGTCGACCTGTTCCGTACACCCACTGCCCTACCGGGCCAACCCCGCCGAGTATTTTGCGGCGATTCGCCATGCCCCTGGCGCGGTGCTATTGGACAGCGGCCGCCCGACAGCCGAGCGGGGCCGTTATGACCTGCTCAGCGCCTGGCCCGAAGCGACGCTGGCGGTGCGGCCTGACGAGAGCGGCAGCGAGTTCCTGCAACGCCTGCGGGAAAACCTTACACAGTTGGGTGAGGCGGCATTGCCGGCCGGCTACGAGTTGCCGTTCGCCGGCGGCCTGATCGGTTACCTGAGCTACGATTTCGGCCGGCACCTGGAACAGTTGCCGCACCGCGCGGTGGACGATCTGCACCTGCCAGACGCACGTTTTGGGCTGTACGCCTGGGCCCTGGTCAGCGATCACCATGCGCAGACCAGCCAGTTGGTGTTTCACCCGACACTGGCCGATGGCGAGCGGCAGCGACTGATCAAGCTGTTCAGCCAGCCAGCCGCCGAGATAGCCGCCAACTTCAAGCTCCACGGCCCCATGGCCCCCGACATCAGCGCCCAGACCTACGCGCAGGCCATCGCCCGCATCCACGACTATATCCGCGCGGGCGACTGCTACCAGGTCAACTTCACGCAGCGCTTTCGCGCAGCGTGCAGCGGCGATCCGTGGGCGGCCTACTGCGCCTTGCGCGAAGCCTGCCCGACGCCATTTTCCGGGTTCCAGAGCCTGCCGGATGACGGCGCGGTACTGAGCCTGTCGCCGGAACGTTTCGTCAGGATCAGCCAGCGCCAGGTCGAAACCCGCCCGATCAAAGGCACCCGCCCGCGCGGCCTGACGCCTGAAGAAGACGCCGCCAACGCCGCCGAACTGCTGGCCAGCCCCAAGGATCGTGCCGAGAACCTGATGATCGTCGATCTGTTGCGCAACGACCTCGGGCGCACCTGCCGCACCGGCTCGGTGAAAGTACCGGAGTTGTTCAGCCTGGAAAGCTACCCCAACGTGCATCACTTGGTCAGCAGCGTCACCGGCGAATTGGCCGACGACAAGGACGCCCTGGATCTGATCGCCGGCAGCTTCCCTGGCGGCTCCATCACCGGCGCACCGAAGATCCGCGCAATGCAGATCATCGACGAACTGGAGCCAACCCGCCGCGGGCTGTACTGCGGCTCGCTGGTGTACCTGGACGTGCGTGGCGAGATGGACAGCTCCATCGCCATCCGCAGCCTGCTGGTCAAGGACGGCCAGGTGTGCTGCTGGGGCGGCGGCGGGATCGTCGCCGACTCGCAATGGCAAGCGGAATATCAGGAGTCGCTGACCAAGGTGCGGGTGTTGTTACAAACCCTGGAAAGCCTGTAACGCAGCGCCCTTCCTGGCGTTGGGAGGCAACGCCCGGCCGCGGAAAAAACCTGAATCAGAACCGCTGTGGACGGCCTGTGAACCGGAGGATAGCGTCCGGTTTCGACCGTCCACCCGCCATCTGTGAAGGATCACATGAAGCGATTGCTTACTCGTCAGAAAATATTTCCAAGATTGCATCTGCACTTGCCTGAGCCTAATATCTCCCAAATTGGGAGGTCTGACTCATGCGGATAATCGCGTTCTCGACCTTACGTCTCTTCTGGGAGAGCCACCCAGCTTGTATCGACGCCAAAACACCGCTGGTCGAGTTGTATCGCCATATGGAGAAGGCTGCATACCCAACGCCGCAAGCGCTCAAGACGGAGCTCGGAACCACGAGCATCCTCAAAGGCAGCAGGGTTGTATTCAACGTGGGCGGCAACCGGTATCGAGTGATCATGGCGATCAATTATCAGCGTCAGCTTGGGTTCATACGTTTCGTGGGAACCCACGCACAGTACGATCAGATCAACGCGGAGACCGTGTGATGAACATCAAACCCATACATTCCCAAGAAGACCTCACCGCCGCGCTCGCACGCGTCGAACAGATATGGGAAGCGCCAATCGGCTCGCCTGAGGGCGATGAGCTGGAAATTCTTGCGGTCCTCATTGAAAAGTACGAGGCCGAACATTATCCGATGCCGCCGTCGGACCCGGTGGAAGCCATCCGCTTTCGCATGGAGCAACTCGGCATGACGGCGCGCGACCTGGAGGCCTTCATCGGCACCAGCGGCCGGGTGTCCGAAGTGCTCAACCGCAAGCGCAAGCTGAGCCTGTCGATGATCAAGCGCCTGCATGAAGGCTTGAGCATCCCGTATGAACGGCTGCTGGCAGGGGCTTAAGAACTCAGGCGGCTGTAAGCCCGCGCCCACATTCGACCGCGCTTCCAGAGGATAAACGCGGTCGAATGTGGGAGCGGGCTTGCTCGCGATAGGGCCGTCAGCTGCGCGGAACGACTTACAGGCTCAACGGCCGGTTCGAAGCCTTGATGAACTCGTTCTTCAGCTCTTCAAACGTATGCACCGCCGGGAACTGCGGGAACTCGCGGATCACATTCTCCGGCGCATGGAACAGAATCCCGCGGTCGGCCTCGCCCAGCATGCTGGTGTCGTTATACGAATCACCGGCAGCGATCACGCGGTAGTACAGGCTCTTGAACGACAGCACCGACTGGCGCTTGGGGTCTTTCTGGCGCAGTTGGTAGCTGACCACGCGGTCGGTTTCGTCAGTGATCAGGCGGTGGCACAACAGGGTCGGGAACCCCAGCTGGCGCATCAGCGGCTGGGAGAATTCGTAGAAGGTGTCCGACAGAATCACCACCTGGAAGCGCTCGCGCAGCCAGTTGACGAACTCGATGGCACCGTCCAGCGGCTTGAGGGTAGCGATCACTTCCTGGATATCGGCGAGCTTGAGCCCGTGTTCGTCGAGGATGCGCAGGCGTTGCTTCATCAGCACGTCGTAGTCGGGAATGTCCCGGGTGGTCGCCCGCAGGGATTCAATACCGGTTTTTTCGGCGAAGGCGATCCAGATTTCCGGAACCAATACCCCTTCCAGGTCGAGACAGGCAATTTCCACGAGACACTCCTATTTGTATTGTTCAAGTCGAGCGAGCAAAAAGACTGCCGAACTCTAGCGATTCAAGGCGGCGGCCGCAACGCAGGGCGGATTTTGATACCATCACTCTCCTATAGAGCGCTCAGCGCCACTGACCTGTAGGAACCGTCCTGATGAACCAAGCCTTCGATGTCGTTGAACTCGCCACGACCTATGCCAACAAATCTGCCCAGGACATTCTCAAGCTGGCGTTCAGCCAGTTCGGCGATGACCTGTGGATTTCCTTCAGCGGTGCCGAGGATGTGGTGCTGGTGGACATGGCCTGGAAGCTGAACAAGAACGTCAAGGTGTTCAGCCTCGACACCGGCCGCCTGCACCCGGAGACCTACCGTTTCATCGAACAGGTGCGCGAGTTCTACAAGATCGACATCGAGCTGATCTCGCCGGACCAGAGCAAACTGGAACCCTTCGTCAAAGAGAAAGGCTTGTTCAGCTTCTACAAAGACGGCCATGGCGAATGCTGCGGCGTGCGCAAGATCGAGCCGCTGCGCCGCAAGCTCTCCGGCGTGCGCGCCTGGGCTACCGGCCAGCGCCGCGATCAGAGCCCCGGCACCCGCAGCCAAGTGGCGGCGCTGGAAATCGACACGGCCTTCTCCACCCCGGAACGCACCCTGTACAAGTTCAACCCACTGGCGCAGATGACCAGCGAAGAGATCTGGAGTTACATCCGCATGCTGGAGCTACCGTACAACAGCCTGCACGAGCGCGGTTTTATCAGCATCGGCTGCGAGCCCTGCACCCGCCCGGTGTTGCCAAACCAACACGAACGCGAAGGCCGCTGGTGGTGGGAAGAAGCCACGCAGAAGGAATGCGGGCTGCATGCCGGGAATCTCATCAGCAAGGCCTAAGCGCTGACGCAGTCAACCATGTGGGAGGGGGAGCAAGCCCCCTCCCACATTTGTTTTGTGCCGAGCGTAAAAATGTACACACAAATGTAACCATCGGTGCCATTTATGTGTGCAATCCATCGACCTTCGCACCAAAACGTAACATCTCCTCTCTGCCGCTGTTTATCCTCTAAACAGAGGTTCTGCCCCGTCAAAAATAAATACCTGTTCAAACGGTCAATTTATATTGCTTTGAATTCAGTCAGTTATTTATAGAACCTATAAAAACGAAATTAACCAAGATTTTCATAGATCGAAAACTGGCACGTATGTGGCTTAAGGTGAAGTACGCTTTGTATACAATAAATACAAAACATACATACACTTTCCCGCTGCGGCTTTGCTGCAGCAGTGCTGGAGCCTGCCGGAATGCGTACACGCCTCTCGAACACCCTCGCACTGGATCTGCCCTCCTCCGCCCTCAACCCCGAGGCCGCGAGTCCCGGCCCGCTGGTACTCAGCCCGCGCCTGCACAACCGGGACCTGGCGCCGACCAAGGTCGAAGGCCGACGCTGGGGGCGCTACAGCATCTTTGCGTTATGGACCAACGACGTACACAACATCGCCAATTACTCGTTCGCCATTGGCTTATATGCGCTGGGCCTGGGTGGCTGGCAGATTCTGTTATCCCTGGGGATCGGCGCGGCGCTGGTGTACTTCTTCATGAACTTGTCGGGTTATATGGGGCAGAAGACCGGGGTGCCGTTTCCGGTGATCAGCCGCATCAGCTTCGGCATTCACGGCGCACAGATTCCAGCCTTGATCCGTGCGGTCATTGCGATTGCCTGGTTTGGTATCCAGACCTACCTGGCCTCGGTGGTGTTCCGAGTATTGCTGACGGCGATTCATCCGGGGTTTGCCGACTATGACCACAACTCGATCCTGGGCCTGTCGAGCCTGGGCTGGGCGTGCTTTGTGACAATCTGGTTCGTGCAACTGGTGATCCTGGCCTATGGCATGGAGACCGTGCGTCGCTACGAAGGCTTCGCCGGGCCGGTGATTTTGCTGACCGTCGCTTCGCTGGCCGGTTGGATGTACTTCCAGGCCGACGGCCACATCGCCTGGTCGATCCGCGAGCCGCTCACCGGTGGCGAGATGTGGCGCAATATCTTTGCCGGCGGCGCGCTGTGGCTGGCGATCTACGGTACGTTGATCCTCAACTTCTGCGACTTCGCGCGCTCTTCGCCGTGCCGCAAGACCATCCAGGTCGGCAACTTCTGGGGCCTGCCGGTGAACATCCTGGTGTTCGCCGCCATCACCGTGTTGCTCTGCGGCGGGCAGTTCCAGCTCAATGGCCGGGTGATCGAAAGCCCGACCGAGATCATCGCGGCGATCCCCAATACGTTCTTCCTGGTACTCGGCTGCCTGGCGTTCCTGATCGTCACCGTGGCGGTGAACATCATGGCCAACTTCGTCGCCCCGGCCTTTGTGCTGAGCAACCTGGCGCCCAAGTACCTGAACTTCCGCCGCGCCGGGTTGATCAGCGCAGCCGTGGCGGTGCTGATCCTGCCGTGGAACCTCTACAACAGCCCGCTGGTGATCGTGTATTTCCTTTCCGGCCTGGGCGCGCTGCTCGGGCCGTTGTACGGGGTGATCATGGTCGATTACTGGCTGATCCGTAAAAGCCAGGTCGATGTGCCGCAACTGTACAGCGAAGACCCGAATGGCGTTTATTACTACAGCCGTGGCGTGAATATGCGCGCGGTGGCGGCATTTATTCCTGCGGCGGTGATCGCCATCCTGCTGGCGCTGTTGCCGGGGTTTGCCAGTGTCTCGCCGTTTTCCTGGTTGTTTGGCGCCGGTATTGCAGGGCTGTTGTACCGGCTGATCGCCAAGCGCCAAGCGTTCTACGCTGATGTCAGCGGTGAAAGCATTGCAGTCGATAACGTCAGTCATTAAAAAGGACATTCCATGCGTATCCTCGTGGTCAACGTCAACACCACCGAATCCATCACCCAGACCATCGCCGAGCAAGCGCGGTCCGTGGCCTCGCCGGGCACCGAGATTATCGGGCTCACGCCGTACTTCGGCGCCGAATCGGTGGAAGGCAATTTTGAGAGCTACCTGGCGGCCATCGCGGTGATGGACCGCGTGATGGCCTACGACCAGCCGTTCGATGCGGTGATCCAGGCCGGGTATGGCGAACATGGGCGCGAAGGCCTACAGGAATTGTTGAATGTGCCGGTAGTGGACATCACCGAAGCGGCAGCCACCACCGCGATGTTCCTCGGCCACGCCTACTCGGTGGTGACCACCCTGGACCGCACCGTACCGCTGATCGAGGACCGCCTGAAACTCGCCGGTCTGTATCAACGCTGCGCCTCGGTGCGGGCCAGCGGCATGGCGGTGCTGGAGCTGGAAGAACACCCGCTGGCGGCCATGGAGGCCATCGTGCGGCAGGCTGAACTGGCGATCCGCGAGGACAAGGCCGAGGTGATCTGCCTGGGATGCGGCGGCATGGCCGGGCTGGACGAACGCATTCGCCAGCGCACCGGGGTGCCGGTGGTGGACGGGGTAACGGCGGCGGTGACGATTGCCGAAGGGTTGGTGCGATTGGGGTTGTCGACGTCGAAGGTCAGGACCTACGCCACCCCGCGGCCGAAGACTGTCATCGGCTGGCCGCGCAGCCGATAGAACAGGTCGCGGCGATCAAATCGCGCTGAAGCGCTGCGCCAGTCCCGCGATTAAAAACTGCTCGAGGATGAAGTCGACAAACGCCCGGGTCTTGCCGGGCAGCAGTTTGTGTTCGGCGTAGTAGAGGGAGATGTTGCCGTCGTCGACGTACCAGTCGGGCAGCACCCGCACCACCGCGCCACTGTCGAGGAACGGCACTGCCATCGGCATGCTCACCAGCGCAATGCCCATCCCCTGGGCACTCGCGCAACAGGCGGCCTCCGAGTCGCTCAGGGTCATGCGCGGCTTGAGCGCCAATGGACGCTGTTCGCGCTCGCGGCTGGTCAGTTGCCAGGAGCGCACGCGGCCGGTTTGCGGGGAGCGGATCAGGATGCCCAGGCAACGCGCCAAATCCTCGGGCGCCAGTACCGGCGGGCGTTGCGCCAGGTAATCCGCTGACGCCACCAACACCCGGTGCGCGGGCGTCAGCTTGCGTGCAACCACGCCCTGGGGCAGCTCAAAACCACCGCCGATGGCCGCATCGAAGCCCTGGCCGATCAGGTCGACCTGGCGGTTGTCAAAATGCCAATCCGGGCTGATATCCGGAAAACGCCGGACGAATTCCCCCAGCAACGGCATGACATAACGATTACCGAACACCGTGCCCATGCTGACCTTGAGCGTCCCCACCGGCCGCCCCTCGGCGCTGGCCAGGTTGGCCACGGCGTTCTGAATGGTGATGAGGCTGTCGCTGACTTCGGCGAGGAACCGCTTGCCGGCTTCGGTCAGGGTCAGGCGCCGGGTGCTGCGCTGGAACAGCCGCACCCCCAGGCGCGCTTCCAGCTTGGCGACACTTTTGCCCACCGCCGCCGGGGTCAGGCTCAAGCGCCGGGCCGCTTCGGCAAAGCTGCCGCCTTCGGCGCTGCGCACAAAGCATTCGATACTGCCGAAGCTCTCCATATCTGCCCACTCTAAACTTTTGGTTTACACAGACTATAGCAATCCGGGTCTACCGACAGCGGCGGGTGAGGTCGATACTCGGCTGCATCCACAAGGCATCCCGCCTTGAACAGTGAGGAGATCAACATGACTACCCAGAACCTCAGCGGCAAAGTCGCCTTGATTCAAGGCGGTTCACGCGGCATCGGCGCCGCCATCGTCAAGCGTCTTGCGGCGCAAGGTGCGGCCGTCGCCTTTACCTACGTCAGTTCCGCCGCCAAGGCCGCAGAACTGCAGAACAGCGTGATCAGCGCCGGCGGCAAAGCCCTGGCGATTCAGGCCGACAGCGCCGATGCCACGGCGATTCGCAACGCGGTCAACGCCACGGTCCAAGCCTTTGGGCGCCTGGATATCCTGGTGAACAACGCCGGCGTGCTGGCCATCGCGCCGCTGGAAGACTTCAAACTGGAGGACTTCGACCAGACCCTGGCAATCAACGTGCGCAGCGTATTCATCGCCACTCAGGAAGCGGCCAAGCACATGGGCGAAGGCGGCCGCGTGATCAACATCGGCAGCACCAACGCCGAACGCATGCCCTTTGGCGGCGGCGGGCCGTATGCGATGAGCAAGGCGGCGCTGGTCGGCCTGACCAAGGGCCTGGCGCGGGACCTGGGGCCGCGTGGCATCACCATTAACAACGTGCAGCCAGGGCCGGTGGACACCGACATGAACCCGGCGAACAGTGAGTTCGCCGAGAGCCTGATCGGGTTGATGGCGGTGGGCCGTTATGGCCATGTCGAGGAGATCGCCAGCTTTGTGGCCTACCTGGCCGGGCCGGAAGCGGGTTACATCACTGGGGCCAGCCTGACCATCGACGGTGGCTTCAGCGCATAACCGCCTGTAGGCGCCGGGTCAGGACATGGGCGGCAGGCCGTAGGCGGCGAGGTCGAAGTCCGCGAGTTTGCGGATGATCTGGTCGGCGTGGTGGTACTTGCTGTCGGCCATGGCTTCGTCGGGCACGGCGATGGCGGTCATCCGGGCCGCCTTTGCTGCGGTGACGCCGAACGGCGAGTCTTCAAACACCAGGCAATCTTGCGGCGCGATGCCCAGGCGCCGCGCGGCGGTGAGGAAGATGTCCGGCGCAGGTTTGGCGGCACCGACTTCCGGGTCGTCAGCCGTGACGATGGTGCCGAACAGGCCAAACCATTCGCGGTGCAGCGTGGTCTTGTGGCCAAAGGAGTTGCGCGACGAACTGGTGCCCACCGCAATCGGAATATTGTGCGCGTTCAGGTGCCGTACCAACGCTTCGGCGCCGGGCATGCCCAACGCCCTGGGGAAACGCTCGCTCATCAGCGGCTCACGGATTTCGAGGAACTCAGCCGCCGTGATCGGCAGGTCCAGCGCCTTGACCACGTAGTCGGCCAGGTCCTGGGCCCCGCGCCCGATGATGTGCTGTTTGATCCCCCAGTCATAGGTACGCCCGAAGCGTTCGGCGATGATCTGCGTCACTTCGGTGTAGATGCCTTCGGTATCCAGCAACAAGCCGTCCATATCGAAAATCACGGCCTTGATCGGACCGACTGCGCTACGCGGTGCATTCATCGTGACGAAACCCTGGAGGTAGGACTAAAAGGATTCAGCACAATAACGGCCACGCTTGTCGGCAGGCAACCTTTTAGGCTGTGCGCCTGATCAGGCCGGCGTGGGCAGGCAGCCCAGGCTGGTCAATGCGGCCTCCACCGCGTGCTCCAACGGCGTATGGGGTTCGTGGCCCAGGGCCGCAAGCAAGCGTTGGTTATCCATACGCAACGGGGTTTGCCACAGATAACGCATCTCCTGTATCTCGCGAAAGGTCACGACAAACGGCGCAGCCAACTTCAACAGCCACCAGGGAAATACGCCTACACGCGGTTGCAGGCCCGTCCTGCGTAACACTACGCGCTGGATCGCCTGGCTCATCTGCGTGCCATCACTGTCCACGTGCCCGGCCATATGAAAGCAGGCAAAGGCGTCGAGGGCGGCGCGGCGCTCAATCAACTCGAGCATGGTGCGCGCCACATCCGGCAGGTAGGCCCATTGGTGGGCGACGCCTGGCGCACCTGGGGCGCTGACCGCGCGCACCGGTTTACCGGGTTTGACCAGGCCTTGGGAGAACCAATTGTTGGCCGCTCCGGCGCCGAAAAAATCCCCGGCACGCACGATCACTACACGAGCGCCCTCGCGGGAAGACTGAAGCAAGCGCTGCTCCAGTTGCACACGTATCGCGCCCTTGCGGGTCAGCGGGTGCTGGGGTGAGTCTTCGGAAAGCACCGGGAACGCATCCGGCCCGAAGTTGTAGACCGTGCCGGGCAACACGATGGTCGCGCGCTCGGCGATGGCGGCTGCAATGGTGTTGTCGATCATCGGCAGCACCTGCTCGGCCCAATTGCGATAGCCCGGCGGGTTCACCCCATGGATGATCACCGCGCAGCCACGGGCGGCAGCGATGACGTCCTGGCGATTGAGCGCATCGCCTTTGAGCCAGGTATAGGCGGCATTCTGGCTACGGGCCTTGGCGACATCCCGGGTCAACGCACACACCTGCCAGCCCGCCACGCTCAACTGTCGCGCCACTTCGCCGCCGATACCGCCGGTTGCACCCAATACCAGTACCTTGCTCATCACCCGCTCCCACGTTGGTTGGAGTGGCCATTCTGTTCGCAACCTGGCTATAGAGGAATTGCCGAAGACCATCCAGACGCTATACATTTACGCATGGCATTGAACATTGGTTGGGAGCTTTACCGATCGTTTCTTGGCGTACTCAAGGAAGGATCGCTGTCGGGGGCCGCACGGCAGCTCGGCATCACACAGCCCACCGTCGGTCGGCACATTGCCGCGCTGGAAACGGCCCTGGGCGTGGTGCTGTTCACTCGCTCCCCCACCGGCCTGCTGCCGACGGCAGTGGCTCACACCATGAGGGCCCACGCCGAGACCATGGAGCGCACGGCCGCCGCCCTGGAACGCAGCGCCTCCTCCCAGGGCGACGAAGTGCGCGGCGTGGTGCGTGTCTCCGCCAGTGAAGTGGTCGGCGTGGAAGTACTGCCGCCGATCATCACGCGGTTGCGCCAACAGCATCCTCAGCTCAAGGTCGAACTGGTCCTGACCAACCGCCTGAGCGACCTGCTGCAATTGGAAGCCGACATCGCCGTGCGGATGGTCCGCCCCAGCCAGGAGCAATTGCTGGCACAGCGCATCGGCCTGATCGAAGTCGGCCTGCATGCCCGCGACGATTACCTGCACCAGCACGGTACGCCGCAAGAGTTGAAAGACCTGACCGACCACGCGGTGATCGGCTACGACCGGGAAAACGCGTTTATCCGCAGCCTGGCCGTCAAAGGCTTCGAGCGCGGCACCTTCGCCCTCAGCAGCGACAGCGACTTGGCGCAACTGGCGCTGATCCGTGCCGGCGCCGGCATCGGCGGATGCCAGGTCAAGCTGGCCCAACAAGACACGCGCCTGCGCCGGGTACTGCCGGAGGCATTCGCGCTCAAACTCGACACCTGGGTCACCATGCACGAAGACCTGCGCAACAGCCCGCGCTGCCGGGCGACGTTTGATGCGCTGGTGGCGGGTTTGCAACGTTACGTACAGGATTGAGACAGCTTCGCTGAGGAACAATGAAAATCCCTCAATCCCTTCACAGCCGCCGCCATGACCGAAGCCTTCGAAGTCCCCAGCCCCCACGAAAAACACATCGAACACACTACCGAACATGCCCACGCGCGCGGTGACAATTTCGCCAGCCGCATTGCCGTGATGACCGCGCTGATGGCCACCCTTGGCGCCATGCTCAGCTACCAGGCCGGCTCCACCGAAAGCGAAGCGGCGATGGACAAGAACAACGCTGCCATTTTCAAGACCGAAGCCGCCAACCAGTGGAACTACTACCAGGCCAAATCCAGCCGGCAAAACCTGGCGGAACTGGCTACCCATATTCCCGGTGTGGACGCCGCGCATTACAAGGATGAGAGCGAGCGCTACAAGGGCCAGAAGGAAGACGTGCGCAAACAGGCCGAAAAGCTGGAGGCAACCTCACGGGAATGGGATCAGAAATCCGAAGAAGCCTTGCACCAGCATCACCGCTGGGCCCAGGCGATGACGGCGATTCAGATCGCGATTTCGTTGGCGGCGATCACGTTGTTGACGCGCAAGGAATGGTTGAAGCGCCTGTCGTATACCGCGGGCGGTGTGGCCTTGGTACTGGGCGGCCTGGCGGGGCTGCATTTCTGATAATTTCGCTTGGGCGCCCAACACCCGTCGCTATATAGTAAACCGCACAACGCTAACCACCGCACAAGGAGATACCGGTGTCCGTACTACCCAAAGAAGCCGTGGGCGCCGCCTACAGTATCGAATCCATGCGTTACGCCCAGGCCATGACCTGGCAGGCCATCGAACAACTGGCCCAACGCATCCGCCCCGGCATGCTCGAATCCGAAGCGCGCGAGCTGGGCAAACACGTCCTCGCCGACCTCGACATGCAGCGCATCTGGCACCCGCTGCTGGTGCGCTTCGGCGCCAATACCCTCAAGGCCTTCAAGCAACACTCCGACGGCGACCCGGTACTGGGTGAAAACGATATTTTCTTCATCGACATGGGCGCGGTCTGGCAAGGTCACGAAGGCGACGCCGGCGCCACGTTCACCACCGGCACCGACCCGGACATGATCGCCTGCGCCAACGCGGCCAAAGCGCTGTTCGACCGCGTGCAAGCGCGCTGGAAAAACGACCAGGTCATCGGCCTCGAACTCTACCGCTACGCCGAGGCACAAGCCCAGGCCATGGGTTGGCAGTTGAACCTCGACATCAAGGGCCACCGCGTCAGCGACTTTCCCCACGCGATCCATCGTGGCGGCAACCTCGGCGACTTCGAGCACTACCCGAATGCAGGGTTGTGGATTCTGGAGATCCAGATCGCTCACCCGAGCAAGCCGTATGGCGCATTCTATGAAGACCTCCTCGCTTAATCGTTCAAAGGAACCAGAATGGAACGCTACGCCGAATTTCCCGTGCTGTTGTTTTCCTACGGCACCCTGCAGGACAAAGCAGTCCAACTCGCCAACTTCGGCCGAGAACTGGCAGGCCAGCACGATGCCATGTTGGGCTACTCGAAAAACTGGGTAGAAATTACCGACCCGCAAGTGCTGGCCACCAGTGGCAAGACCCACCACCCGATCGTCGCGCCGAGCACCGAACAAGGCGCCAGCGTTGAAGGCATGGTGTTTCAGATTAGCGAGCAGGAGTTGGCGGCGGCGGATGCGTATGAAGTGTCCGACTACAAGCGGGTCAGCGTGGCGCTGGCATCGGGCCTCACGGCTTGGGTGTATGTGCAAGCCTGAACGACGGGCGATTGATTTCAATCTGTTACAGGAGCGTTTAGAGTATCGCCCCCGAGAATTGAATCTCGGGATTCAGTCCATGGAGTTACTCAGTGAAGTACGTCAGTAAAGTGGTTGCAGCAGCAGTTCTCGGTTTCACCCTCGCCGGCTGCACCGGCACCGCCATCAAATCCCCGCAATACGACAGCAGCCAATACACCGTGCTGGGTCACAGTGAAGCCAGCGCCACCGGCATCATGCTGTTCGGTGTTATCCCGATCGGCCAGAACAGCCGTTTCGTCCGCGCCCAGACGGCTGCCATCCAGGCAAAAGGTGGCGACGCGCTGATCAATACCGAAGTCCAGGAAAAATGGTTCTGGGCTTGGGTGCTGAGCGGTTACACCACCAAGATCTCCGGTGATGTGGTCAAGCTGAAAACTGCACACTAAGCCGGACGTTGCTCTATTTGCGCGGGATTTGACCTGAGCAAGCGACGTATCATGGGCCAACCTTTCGAGGATGGCCCATGAACCTCAGTATCCTTTACGCACTCGCCGCCGCCGCGCTGTTCGGCGCCAGCACCCCGCTCGCCAAAAGCCTCGGCCTGGGCCTCTCGCCCGTGCTGCTCGCAGGCCTGCTTTACCTCGGCAGCGGTGCCGGACTCGCCATCGTGCGCCTGATCCGCGATCGCGGCTGGACCCCCACCGGCTTGACCCCCTCCGAATGGCCCTGGCTGCTCGGCGCCATTGCGTTCGGCGGCATCCTCGGGCCCGTGGCCCTGATGTTCGGCCTGACCCGCGCCTCGGGCGCCACCGCGTCGCTGATGCTCAACCTTGAATCGGTATTGACCGCGTTGATCGCCTGGCTCGTGTTCAGGGAAAACGCAGACCGTCGCATCGTCCTCGGGATGATTGCGATTGTGCTGGGTGGCGTGGCGTTGTCATGGCCCCAAGGCGGCGCCGACAGTCACGATTGGACCGGGCCGCTCGCCGTGGCGGTGGCCTGCCTGTGCTGGGGCATCGATAACAACCTGACACGTAAAGTGTCGGCCTCGGACGCATTGTTTATCGCCGGCGCCAAAGGCTTGATCGCGGGCGTGGTCAACTGCAGCCTGGCGCTGTATCTCGGCGCGCAGATCCCCGGCCTGGCGCAGCTCGCGCCGATCTTGCTGGTCGGGTTTCTCGGCTATGGCATCAGCCTGGTGCTGTTTGTGCTGGCCTTACGCGGGCTGGGCAGTGCGCGTACCGGCGCTTATTTCTCTACCGCGCCGTTCCTCGGCGCCGCGCTGGCCTTGCTGGTGCTGGGCGAGTCGGTGACCGGCGCGTTCTGGATTGCAGCAGCGCTGATGGCCGCCGGGGTGTGGCTGCACCTGACCGAGCGCCACGCCCATGCACATCAGCATGAGGCGACGGAACACGGGCATCGGCATGTCCACGATGAACACCATCAACATGAACACCCGTTCGAGTGGGACCCGGCGATGCCGCACAGTCACCTGCATACCCATAGCCCGATCAAGCATAGCCATCCACATTTTCCGGATATTCATCATCGGCATCGGCATTAAAGGCTTGACCCGATAGCCACAGCCTCCCATCAAGCCTGCTCCGCTACCACCCGATTACGCCCGCTTTGCTTGGCCTGATACAAAAGCTGATCAGCCCTCTCCAGCACAGCGGATATCGAATCGCCACCGGGATGCCATAGCGCGACGCCCAGCGAAACGGTGATGTGCCCGACCGTTTCGATGTTGGCGGCATCGATCGAGGCACGCAGTCGCTCGGCGACATCCGTTGCAACCTGAAGCGAACTATTGGGTAACAACAATACGAACTCCTCGCCACCGACCCGACAAGGCAGGTCGTTGGACCGAGAATTCTGCTGCATGAGCCCCGCAATGGCGCGCAGCGTTTCATCGCCCACACCATGGCCAAACGTATCGTTCACGCGCTTAAAGTGATCGATGTCCATGGACACGACCGCGAACGCTTTGTCAGCATCCTGCCAGCGCAACAGAACGTCCTGCATCGCCCGGCGATTGGCCAGCCCGGTCAACACGTCGGTTTGCGCTTGCTGGTTGAGTTTGCCGATCTTTTCCTGCAGCAGGGTGGCGCCGAGCAGCAGCGCTCTGCGAATCTGCCAGCTTTCGAAATAGCGCGTCGGGATTGCGCTGATACGTTCGTAGCTGTCCGGCGAATCCAGCCGTTTGGCGCAATCGGCAAGCCTGGACAACGGCACCGAGATTCGCGCGCCCAGCCACCAGATCAACACGATTCCGAACAGCGCCAGCGGCGCGATGCCCTGCGCCACCTTGGCCATGGTGTGTCGCAGGATGGCTTGGATGTTATCGAGCGGCTGCTGCGAGATCACCCCCCAACCGCTGATGGGCACCCTGGCGAAACCGGCGAGCATTTGCACGCCATCGGCATCTATCGCCTGCAATGTTCCCCCGTCGCGACTGAGCGCCGCGTCGTCGATCAACCCCTTTCCAGCGACTGTCCCGATGTGCTCGGGATCGGAGTGATAGAGCACCCGGCGGGCGCTGTCGACAAGATAGACATGCGCCCCGTCCTTGCGCACATTGGTGTCCATCAGCGCCTGGAGCGTATTCCTCTGCTCAAGTCGGACACTGCCCCCGATCAGCCCCAGGTACTCTCCTTTCGCGTCGAATATGGGGTGGCTGACAAAGACCACCAGATTGCCAGCCATGGACTTGAACGCGTTGCTGATTATCGGCACGCGAAGGCTGAGAGGCTCGCGGTGTTGCAGCGTGCGCCCATCGAGGTGGAGGTTTTCGGGAGCCGAGGCAATGATTGTCCCCGTCGCATCGGCGATCAACACGGAGTTGAAACTGGCGTCTTGCCCAAACAGTCGCTGGGCTTCCTCCGTCAAATTCTGCTTATCGCCAAACGCTTTGCCAATGACGAACGAGCTGTATTTCAATTTATCGAGGTCGGAATTGAGTACCTGCTCCACACTCCGGGCGATCCGAGAGGCGTAGGCCTTGTTCACTTCCAGCGCATTCTCGATCAACTCCTGCTTCTGAATCGTGAACGTCACCCAAAAACTGTTGGCCAGGGTTGCGATTGCCGAAAGCATTACAAAGATAAGAATCAGAATACGAAGGTTGAGTTTCGGCTTCGGTCGGGTGGTCATATTACGCAGTCCGGATGGGCGGAAGAATTGCAAACGATTCGATGCAGGATGAATCGTCCTTGTTTTCGCAGGCACCTCTTCGACCATCGTTGACCGAAACAGCCCGTTTAACCAGCTTGGAAGCCCACCTGCCAATTCTGAACGCGCCGAGCGGGCGTGTCCGAAGGCTGACGGAAAAAAACAGCGTCAGTCCCACATTGGGCCTATATGGCCTTTTTTTCAGCCGCAAGAAACCACAAACCCCCGACTTTCACTAGGAAAATCAGGGGTTTGTGTTTGCAGAATGTGGCGGTGAAGGAGAGATTCGAACTCTCGATACAATTTCTTGTATACACACTTTCCAGGCGTGCTCCTTAAGCCACTCGGACACTTCACCGTATCTCGTCAAACCAGTTCAGTCTGTCGAGGCGCGCTAATGTAGTCGAAAGACTTGCTGATGGCAAAGGTTTTTTTCAGAATTTTCATGCGGTTAGACCGGTATTCCGTGACGAGCCAGGCGAGGGCGATGATTCTGCCATTCTCAGGCATCGACGGCACGCGTCTGGGACGGTTGCTGCGCCCTGCCCCAGGCGGTTTACCGCCGGGTATAGAGGGAAAGCCTGACTGGCCAGTCAGTCACAGCGCTTTACCAGGCCGGGCGTGGTGAGTAACGTCTGCGCATGCACCTCTATAACAAGTCCTACAAGGAACCACGTCATGAGTGAGTTGATCTCCTACCACCTGGAAGACGGTATCGCGACCCTGACCTTGAGCAACGGCAAGGTGAATGCCATTTCTCCGGCGGTGGTCAGTGCATTTAATGAAGCGCTGGATCAGGCCGAGAAGGATCGGGCGGTGGTGATCATCACCGGGACGCCGGGGATTCTGTCGGGTGGCTATGATTTGAAAGTGATGACCGCCGGTCCTAAAGAGGCGATCGGCCTGGTGACGTCGGGCTCGACGCTGGCGCGGCGCCTGTTGGCGCATCCGTTCCCGGTGATCGTCGCGTGCCCTGGGCATGCGGTGGCCAAGGGCGCGTTCCTGCTGTTGTCGGCGGATTATCGGATCGGGGTCGAGGGCCCGTTCAGCATTGGCCTGAATGAAGTGGCGATCGGCATGACCATGCACCATGCGGGGATCGAATTGGCGCGCGATCGTCTGCGCAAGTCGGCGTTTCACCGCTCGGTGATCAACGCCGAGATGTTCGACCCGCTAGGCGCATTGCAAGCCGGTTTCCTCGACAAGGTGGTGGCGCCAGAAGCGTTGCACACCGCGGCACTGGAAGCAGCGCGGCAGTTGAAGAAGCTCAATATGAACGCCCACAAGCAGACCAAATTGAAAGTGCGCAAAGCCCTGCTCGAAGCCTTGGACGAAGCAATCATCCAGGACCAGGGCCATATTTTGAGCTAAGCCGCCTGCATGCGCCGTATCAAAGCCCGACCTTGAGTCGGGCTTTTTCTTACAAAAACAACCGACTAATCCTTGGCCGCTCTAGTCTGCCCCTGCTGGCACTTATTGAAACATGTACTTAAACATCGCCTATCTCCTACCTCTATCGGGGCAATTGCCGAATACAGTGTACATCCGTACACTGCGCCACCTTTTGTCTCGATGGTGCCGTGTCGATGCTGTTTCTGTTGCGTATGTCGTTGATGGGCCTGCACTTTATCCTCGCCGGCGGCTTGGGCGTGTTGCTGGGGATCTGTCGGCCGTTCAACCCGGATAATAGCCGTCTGTGCGCGCGCCTGTATGCGCTGCCGGCGATGCGAATACTGGGGCTGCGCGTCAAGGCCGATGTCGATTCGCTGTGCAACAAGCCCGGCAGTTGTCTGATCATCGCCAACCACCAGTCCAACTATGACCTGTTTGTGCTGGGCACCGTGGTGCCGCACCGCACCGTGTGTATCGCCAAGAAAAGCCTGAAATGGGTGCCGTTGTTCGGCCAGTTGTTCTGGCTGGCGGGCAACGTGCTGATCGACCGCGGCAATGCGTACAAGGCACGCCGTGCGATGCTCACCACCACCCGGACGTTGCAGCATAAGGACACGTCGATCTGGGTCTTCCCGGAAGGCACGCGCAACCTGGGCAAGGGCCTGCTGCCGTTCAAGAAAGGCGCGTTCCACATGGCGATTGCCGCTGGCGTGCCCATCGTGCAGGTGTGCGTGAGCAATTACGTCACCCATATGCAACTCAATCGCTGGAACAGTGGCGATGTACGCATACGCTCGCTGCCGCCGATTCCTACCACCGGACTGACGGCGGATGACATCCCGGCGTTGATGCAAGCCTGCTACGCGCAGATGGATGAATGCATCAAGGCGATGGACCACGAACTGCAAAGTGCCATAACAATAGAACTCGCTTCCAGCTAAGCTGCCCAACATCTGTTCCCCTGATAAGAAGTGATCGGCACCATGGGTAGAGTTGTTGCGGCCGCTGTTTACAGTGCCGGAAAGAAAGTTACCGATATCACCCTCGACGAAGGCGCGGCCTGGGCCGCCAAACCCGGGCATTTTGTCTGGATCGGCCTGGAAGAGCCCGACGCCCGCGAGCTGGCCAACCTGCAACGCCAGTTCAACCTGCATGAACTGGCCATCGAAGACGCCCTGGAAAAACACAGCCGCCCCAAGCTGGAAACCTTCGGCGACGCGCTGTTTATCGTCACTTATTCTCCGGTGCGCGAGAACGGCAAGCTGGAATTTATCGAAACCCATATCTTTGCCGGCAACGGCTACATCATCACGGCGCGCAACGGGCACTCAGCGTCCTACGGTTTTGTGCGCCAGCGCTGTGAGGCACGGC
Source organism: Pseudomonas sp. 7-41 (assembly GCF_021233075.1). NCBI lineage: Bacteria > Pseudomonadati > Pseudomonadota > Gammaproteobacteria > Pseudomonadales > Pseudomonadaceae > Pseudomonas > Pseudomonas sp. 7-41. The sequence goes on from NZ_CP089551.1 coordinate 5,228,937, forward strand.
CATTGTTGCTGGAGCATGGGGAAGATTTCGTACTCTATGCACTGCTGGATTTCGTCACCGAAAACTACCAGCCGGTCAGCGAGGCGATCCACGCCGAGATCGATGAGCTGGAACGCAACGTGCTGTGCAGCTCACTCAATGAGCACGATATCCAGAACCTCCACGGCCTGCGCCGTGACGTACTGCGCCTGCGCCGCTACGTGGCACCGATGGTGGAGATCAGCGAAGAGCTGCAGAAGCTGAGTTTTCCATTCATCGACAAGAACATGCGCCCGTATTTTCGTGATGTACAAATCCACGTCACACGGCAGATGGAAGACCTGGCCACCCTGCGCGACATCGCCAGCCAGACCATCGAGATCGGTGTGTTGCTGGAGGCATCGCGCCAGAGCGTGGTGCAGCGCAAGTTCGCCGCGTGGGCGGCGATCCTGGCGTTCCCCACGGCGGTGGCGGGGATTTACGGGATGAACTTCCAGAACATGCCCGAGCTGCAATGGCATTACGGTTATTTTGGCGTGCTGGGGTTCATCGCCGTAGGGTGCAGCGGCTTGTGGGTCAGCTTCAAGCGTTCGGGCTGGCTTTAACCTTGGCTTCAGGCTTGTGCGCGACGAAGCGCATCATCCACTCCGCCACGGTCACACCGTGGTGGTCGCGCTCGAGACTAGCCACGCCATTCTTGTAGACCTTCTCGCCCAAGGTTGTCTGAAGAATCTCCAACAGCTCGCGGGAATAGTCGTGGATGAACTCGGGGTGCCCCTGGAAGCACAGCACCTGATCGCCGATGTGGTACGCCGCAAACGGGCAAAACTCGCTGGAAGCGATGACCGTGGCATTGTCCGGCAAGGTGGTCACCTGGTCCTGGTGGCTGATCAACAACGTCAGCTCCGGTACCTCAGGGCTCATCCACGGCGCCTTGGCATCGATTTTGTAATCGTGGATGCCCATGCCCCAGCCCTGGCCGGCGCGCTCGGTCTTGCCGCCTAGCAGCAACGCCAACAATTGGTGACCGAAACAGATGCCCAACAACTTGTCGCCGCGCTCATAGCGGTCGAGCAGGTAGGTTTTGAGCGTCTGAATCCAAGGGTCGGTGCCAAACGAATCGGCCTTGCTGCCGGTTACCAGATACGCGTCAAACACTTCATCATCCGACGGGTATTCACCCTGCACCACGTTGTACACGACAAACTCGGCCGGGATCGGCTGCTTGGAGAACAGGCGCTTGAACATCTGCCCGTAACCTTGGTACTGATCGATCAAGCCTGGACGCAGGATATCGGTTTCCAGGATGCAGACGCGTAGCGACATAAAAAATACCTGACACGGCGATGGGAATATTGAACACCTCCAGAGCCTGCCTTGAAATGTACCTGCAAAGCAAGCCCCGCATTGATCACCGAAATACTTCACCCTGTGCGGCTTTCTGCAGCAACAACGCTGGCGGCGAGAAGCGCTCGCCATACTGCTCGGCCAGGTAGCGCGCCCGTGCAATAAAGTCGTTCAAGCCGTACTGGTTGATAAATTGCAAAGCGCCACCACTCCACGCCGCAAAGCCGATACCGAAGATCGAGCCGACGTTGGCGTCTGCGGTGGACATCAACACGCCCTCCTCCACGCAGCGCACGGTTTCGATGGCCTGGATAAACAACAAACGGTCGCGCACGTCCTGCGCTGAAATGCGTTGGTCGGGGCGTTCGAAGCGGCTTTTCAGTTCCGGCCACAAATACTTCTGCCCACCTGCGGGGTACTCATAGAAACCGCCCCCCGCCGCCTTGCCCATGCGCTGGTATTCGTTGACCAACAGATCAATCACCTGCGTCGCCGGATGGGTTGGCGCGGCTTTACCTTCGGCCTGCAGATCCTTGGCTGTCTGCTGTCGGATATGGCTCATCAGGCTAAGCGACACTTCGTCAGACACCGCCAGCGGCCCCACCGGCATACCGGCCTTGCGCGCTTCGGTCTCGATCATCGGCGCAGCCACGCCTTCGCCGAGCATGGCGATGCCTTCGTTGGTGAACGTGCCGAACACCCGCGAGGTGAAGAAGCCGCGACTGTCGTTGACCACAATCGGGGTTTTCTTGATTTGCAGGACGAAGTCGAAACCACGGGCCAGGGTTTCGTCCGAGGTCTGTGTACCCTTGATGATTTCCACCAGGGGCATCTTGTCCACCGGGCTGAAGAAATGCAGGCCGATGAACTTGGCCTGATCCGGTACGGCCGTGGCCAGGCCACTGATAGGCAAGGTGGACGTGTTGGAAGCGATCACCGCGTCCGGGCCGACCACGTTTTGCGCGGCCGCAGAGACTTTGGCCTTGAGCTCACGGTCTTCGAACACCGCTTCGATGATCAGGTCGCAGCCGGCCAGGTCGGCGTCAGACTGCGTAGGATGGATACGCGCCAGGGTGGCTTCGCGCTGCTCGGCGGTCAATTGCCCACGGCTGACCTTCTTGTCCAACAGTGTGGCCGAGTGCGCCTTGCCTTTCTCGGCGGCTGCGAGGTTGATGTCCTTGAGCACCACTTCAACGCCTGCACAGGCGCTGACATAAGCGATCCCCGCGCCCATCATCCCGGCACCGAGCACGCCGACCTTGCGCGTCAGGTAAGGCGCAAAACCCTCAGGGCGCGAACGCCCGGCGTTGATGTCATTGAGCTGGAACCAGAAGGTGCCGATCATGTTTTTCGCCACCTGCCCGGTGACCAATTCGGTGAAGTAGCGGGTTTCGATCAGGTGCGCGGTGTCGAAATCCACCTGGGCACCTTCCACCGCCGCGCAGAGAATTTTCTCCGGCGCCGGCAAGCAGCCATTGGTTTTGCTGCGCAGGATCGAGGGCGCGATGGCGAGCATCTGCGCGACTTTCGGGCTGGACGGCGTGCCTCCGGGGATCTGGTAAGCCTTGTTGTCCCACGGCTGCGCGGCGTCGGGGTGGGCGAGAATCCAGGCGCGAGCCTTGGCCAGCAGTTCGTCGCGATCCACTGCCAGCGCGTCGATCAGGCCCGCCTGCAGGGCCTGCCGTGGGCGGATCTTCTTACCTTCGAGCAAATACGGCAGGGCTTTTTCCAAGCCCAACAGGCGCACCATCCGCACCACACCACCGCCGCCCGGCAGCAGGCCCAGGGTGACTTCCGGCAGCCCCAGTTGTAGCGACTGGTCGTCCAGCGCGACCCGATAGTGACACGCCAGGCAAATCTCCCAGCCGCCGCCGAGGGCCGCGCCATTGATGGCGGCGACCACCGGTTTGCCAAGGTTTTCCAGGCTGCGCAGTTGCGCCTTCAGTACCCGCACACTGTCGGAAAATTCCTTGGCGTGGGCCTTGTCGACCTTGATCAGTTCATTGAGGTCGCCACCGGCAAAGAACGTCTTCTTCGCCGAGGTGATGACCACGCCGGCGATCCCGTCCTTTTCCGCTTGCAGCCGCGCCACGGTGGCCGCCATGGCCTCGCGGTACACAGCGTTCATGGTGTTGGCGCTCTGGCCGGGCATGTCGAGGGTCAGGACCACGATCTGGTCCTGGCCTTTTTCGTAACGAATGGCTTGGGTCATGACAATTCCTTGGGCTCAGAGGCGTTCGATAATGGTGGCGATGCCCATGCCACCGCCGACACACAGGGTGGCCAGGCCATAGCGTTGTTGGCGCACTTCCAGTTCGTCGAGCAAGGTGCCGAGGATCGCGCAACCGGTAGCGCCCAGCGGGTGGCCCATGGCGATCGAGCCGCCGTTGACGTTGACCCGGGCGGCGTCGATGCCCATGTCTTTGATGAACTTGAGTACCACCGAGGCGAACGCCTCGTTGACCTCGAACAGGTCGATGTCTTCGACGCGCAGCCCGGCCTTGGCCAACGCCTTGCGCGTGGCTGGCGCCGGACCGGTGAGCATGATGGTAGGGTCGGTGCTGGTGACCGCCGTGGCGACAATCCGCGCCCGCGCTTGCAGGCCCAGCTCGCGGCCCTTGGCCTCGGAGCCGATCAACATCAACGCGGCACCGTCGACGATACCGGAGCTGTTGCCGGGGGTGTGGACATGGTTGATCCGCTCGACATGGCTATAGACCCGCAGCGCGGTGGCGTCGAAGCCCATCTGCCCGATCATCTCGAAGCTGGGCTTGAGCTTGCCCAGGCCTTCGAGGGTGGAGTCGGCACGGATAAATTCATCGTGGTCCAACAGCACAAGGCCGTTCTGGTCCTGCACCGCGATCAGCGACTTATTGAAGGAACCGTCTGCGCGCGCCCGGGCCGCTTTCTGCTGGGAATGCAGGGCGAAGGCGTCGACGTCCTGACGACTGAAGCCTTCCAGGGTCGCGATCAAATCCGCGCCAATACCCTGGGGCGTGAAATGGCTGTGCAGATTGGTTTGCGGATCGAGCACCCAGGCGCCACCATCGCTGCCCATGGGCACGCGGGACATCGACTCGACGCCACCGACCACCACCAGGTCTTCGAAGCCGGAACGCACTTTCATCGCGCCCAGGTTCACGGCCTCGAGGCCCGAGGCGCAGAAGCGGTTGACCTGGACACCGGCGACGCTGACGTCCCAGTCCGCCACCAGCGCGGCGGTCTTGGCGATGTCCGCGCCCTGGTCGCCCACGGGGGTGACGCAGCCGAGGACGATGTCATCGACCTGGCGGGTATCGAGGTCGCTGCGCCGGGCCAGCGCCGTCAACAAACCCGCCACCAGGTTTACCGGCTTGACGCTGTACAAGGCACCGTCGGCCTTGCCTTTGCCCCGGGGCGTGCGTATCGCATCAAAGATCAAAGCTTGGGTCATGACATCCTCGAACCGCTGTGCATGTGTGCCCTTACCTTAGGCCCGATTGACACGGTTTCAATGACGGATGCGCTCATTGCGTTTGACCCCCTCGCTCGGACGAACGGTAGCAGATGAGTGCAACCGTTTGATTAATCGTTTTAGCGGTCTAGCCAAGGCATTGGCGCCAAGATGGCGATAGGCCTCATACCTTTTTCAGTAAAAAATATGACAAGTTGATATGAAATGGATCTAAGCCACGCAGAACGAGGGCTCTAAGGTTCACTCAGTAGGAAGTTGCTGCCGGGTTTTGCTGGAGCAGCTGTAAGAAAAGCGACACGTCACGTTGCGATACTGAAATAAACCGGCACGCATTTGACGCTCAGGAATAACAACAAAAGGCAGTCAGCCATGTTCAAGCATTCGAAAATACGTCAGGCGGGACTTATTCTGTTCGCCACCACACTGATTCTGATCTTGCCCAACCTGACCAAGGTGCTTGGGTGACGAATCACACGCGCCATTCTGTACATCAGGCTTGCAGTTTTTGGCAGCTCCTGCGAGGACATTGCGTATAGCGGTCCTGTTGCAGGGGCTGCCGTTTTGCCTGGGAATTTTCCGGTATCTTAGGCGCCACTTCTTCTCGCACCGGGCCTCTCTCTTGAAATCGATCCTCGCCCTCTTCGCCTTGTTCCTCGCCCTGCCCGTTGCCGCCGCGCAGTTGACCATCGAGCTGGACCACACCAGCAAGACCTGGCAGACCGAAGACCTGCTCAAGCACCCCGATGCACAGACGGTGCCTATCGTTGATGACGTTTCCTACAAGCGAAGCATGACGTATCGCGCAGTCCCACTGGCGGTACTCCTACCGGGTCTGCAGACGGAAAACCATCTGCAGGCCATCGCGCTCGACGGGTTCGCCGCCGAACTGAGCGCCGCGCCTTTGCTGGAAACACACGGCGCCCGCGCCTGGCTGGCGGTGGAAGATCCCACCGATCCGTGGCCCGCGCTGGCCGCCGACAAGCCGAGTGCCGGGCCGTTCTACCTGGTGTGGACGAACCCTCAGGCCGGGCACATCAGCCCCGAGCAATGGCCGTTCCAGATCTCCGGGATCAAGCAGTTGAAGACGGTTGCCGAGCGTTTTCCGGCGTTGTTGCCCGATCCGAAGCTGGGTGCGAATGATCCGGTCAACCAAGGTTTTGCGCTGTTCCAGAAAAACTGCCTGGCCTGTCACCGCCTCAATGGGGCTGGCGATGCACAGGTAGGGCCGGACCTGAACCTTCCCTACAACCCCACCGAATATTTCAGCGGCGATTTCCTCAAGCGCTATATCCGCGACCCACAAAGCCTGCGGCGCTGGCCCCAGGCGAAAATGCCGGCCTTCGCCGTCGGCGTGTTGCCCGACAGCGAGCTGGCGTTGCTGGTGGAGTATTTGAAGCATATGGCCGGGCGCAAGCAGCAGCCCTGAGCTATTGCTGCTGCACCGAAACCAGCGGCGTCGGCGCCACCGACACCTTGGCATGCATCTGCTCATGCCCGCCGCCGCGCCGCATGCCGCGTACCGGGCAGGCGTCCAGATAATCCAGGCCCACGGCCAGTTTCAGGTGCCGCTCCGGCCGCGCCAGTTGGTTGGTCACGTCAAAGCTGTACCAGGCGTCGTCCAGCCAGGCTTCGGCCCAGGCGTGACTGGCCAGGTGCGTGCTGTCCTCGGTGTACAAATACCCCGACACATACCGCGCTGGAATCCCCAGGCTGCGCGCGCAGGCCAGGAACGCATGGGTGTGGTCCTGGCACACCCCCGCACGCCCCGCGAAGGCCTGCGCGGCGCTGGTGTCGACCTCCGTGGCGCCGGGCGTGTAGACCATCGAGTGGTTGAGCGCGTGCATCAGGTCGATCAAGGCGCTGCGGTCGCGGCGCTGATGGCAATGCTGCTCGGCAAAGCGGCGCAGGGCTTCGTCGGGCTCGGTCAGCCGCGTACTGCGCAGGAATGGGTAGGCCGACTGGCTCTCGTGCTCAGCCTCGCGCAACTCGTCGATATCGACCTGGCCACGGGCGCCGATGATGATGGCGTCGTGAGGCTCGTCCAGGGTCAGCACATGCAGGATATTGCCGAACGGGTCGACCTGGGCGCGCACCGGACGCGGTAGATCCAGTTGCCAACTGAGTACGTGCTGGCGTTCGCTGTCGTGGGGCGTAAGGCGCAGGTACTGGATGCTGGCGCGCACCTGATCGTCGTAGTGGTAGGTGGTTTCGTGGCTGATGGAGAGTCTCATGCCGCCTCCAGGTAGGAACTGTAGATGGCGTCGCCCAACTGGCGGACCAAGGGAATAAAGTCGGTCAGCCAGGCATGCAGGCCTTCCTCGAGGATTTCGTCGATGGCGGTAAAGCGCAGGCGCGCATCCATTTCGGCGGCCAGGCGCTGGGCCGGGCGGCCGTTGAGGCCGGGCAGGCTGGCGAGGATCTGGTCGATCTCTTCGCTGCAGGCCCGCAGTGAGCGCGGCACATCGGCGCGCAACAGCAACAGCTCCGCCACTTGCCGAGCGCCGGGGGCGTCGCGGTAGATCTCGGTGTAGGCCTCGAACGACGACAACGCACGCAACAAGGCACTCCACTGGTAGTACGCGTGGGCCGTGCCATCGCTGACCGCTTCGGCCTGGTCGCCAGCCATTTCATAGCGTGCGTCCAGCAGGCGCAGGGTGTTGTCGGCGCGCTCGATGAAAGTGCCCAGACGGATAAAGCGGAAAGCATCGTTGCGCATGATGGTGCCGTAGGTGGCGCCGCGAAACAGGTGCGAACGCTCCTTGACCCACTCACAGAACCGGCTCATGCCGTAGCGGCTCAAGCCTTGCTGGGCGATGTCGCGGATATCCAGCCAGGTGGCATTGATGTTTTCCCACATGTCGGCCGTGATTCGCCCACGCACCGCATGGGCGCTGGCCCGCGCAGCACCGAGGCAGCTGTAGATGCTGGCCGGGTTGGCCGCGTCCAGGGCGAAAAAGTGCAGCAGGCGTTCGGCGTGCAGCTCACCGTGTCGCGCGTGGTAGTCGTCCAGCGTGCCGGTGATCAGCAACGGCATGGCCAGTTCATGCAGGCCGTCGCCGCGCCCGTCCTGGGGCATCAGCGACAGCGAATAGCTGACGTCGAGCATGCGTGCGAGGTTTTCCGCGCGTTCGAGGTAGCGCGACATCCAGTACAGATCCGAGGCAGTTCTACTCAACATGGCATCAGTCCTCAACCACCCAAGTGTCTTTGGTGCCGCCGCCCTGGGACGAGTTGACCACCAGTGAACCTTCGCGCAGGGCCACGCGGGTCAGGCCGCCGGGCACCACGCGGGTTTCCTTGCCGGACAACACGAACGGGCGCAGGTCGATATGGCGCGGGGCGATACCGTTTTCGACGAAGGTCGGGCAGGTGGATAAACACAGGGTCGGCTGTGCGATATAGGCGTGGGGCTTGGCCTTGATACGCGCGCGGAAGGCTTCGATTTCCGCCGCCGTGGAAGCCGGACCGACGAGCATGCCGTAGCCGCCGGAGCCTTGGGTTTCTTTGACCACCAGGTGCGGCAGGTTAGCCAGTACGTGGGACAGTTCGTCGGGCTTACGGCATTGGAAGGTCGGAACGTTCTTCAAGATCGGTTCTTCATCCAGGTAAAAACGGATCATCTCGGTGACAAAGGGGTACACCGACTTGTCATCCGCCACCCCGGTGCCGATCGCGTTGGCCAACACCACATTGCCCGAACGATAGGCGGCAAGCAGGCCGGGGACGCCGAGCATGGAGTCCGGATTGAAGGCCAGCGGGTCGAGAAACGCATCGTCGAGGCGGCGATAGATCACGTCCACGGCCTTGGGGCCGTCGGTGGTACGCATGAAAACGCGATCATCGCGCACGAACAGGTCGGCGCCCTCCACCAGTTCCACGCCCATTTCCCGGGCGAGGAAAGCATGCTCAAAGAACGCACTGTTGAAACGCCCGGGGGTCAACACCACCACGCTGGGGTTATCCAGGGGGCTGGCGCTTTTCAGGGTGTCGAGCAGCAAGTTGGGGTAGTGGTCGATCGGCGCGATACGCTGGGCCGCGAACAGTTCGGGGAACAGGCGCATCATCATCTTGCGGTCTTCGAGCATGTAGCTGACGCCGCTGGGCGTGCGTAGGTTGTCCTCCAGCACGTAGTAAGTGCCGTCACCATCACGCACGAGATCGACACCGGAGATGTGGGAATACAGATCGCGGTGCAGATTCAAGCCCTGCATAGCCAACTGATACTGCTCGTTGGCCAGCACCTGTTCGGCGGGAATGATCCCGGCCTTGATGATGCGTTGTTCATGGTAGAGGTCGGCGAGAAACATGTTCAGCGCCTTGACCCGCTGAATGCAGCCACGTTCGACAATCCGCCATTCACTGGCGGGAATGCTGCGCGGGATGGTGTCGAAGGGTATCAGGCGCTCGGTGCCCTGCTCATCCCCGTAGAGGGTGAAAGTGATCCCGGCGCGGTGAAACAGCAAATCGGCTTCACGCCGGCGCTGGGCCAGCAGTTCAGCGGGGGTTTCGGCCAACCAGCGGGCGAACTCGCGGTAATGAGGGCGAACCTGCCCTGCCCCATCGTACATTTCGTCGTAATAAGTGCGGATCATGCCGTACTCCTTGTCACCCGGACGCAAGAATCATCGCAAGGCCCGTGCCAGCGGCATAAACACTTAAAAATCAGTGAGTTAAATAATAGCGGGGAGTTAAGCGCACCATCCTGGTGCGCGGAATGCCCGGTGTCTTGTCGCGCGCTTCATCACAATGCGGGCTTTGACTATCAACAGCATAGCCAGTGTTGATTTCACTGCCCGCCCCCCGGTGCGGATAATCACCGTCATCTGCTGAACAGGACTCGTCCTACAGCCTTACCCATCGCGCAATCGGTACCGTGTGATCTCGTGTATCGACCGACTCCTCCGGTCTTCCCTTTCGACCACCCCACTCGGGTGGTTTTTTTTGCCTGGAAATACCGCGCGAGTTGCGTCTGATTTCAGACGCCACAAACAAAATCGGCCGACCCAAAGGTCAGCCGATACGCTGTGTTTCTCATACTGCTACATGGGTAACCCACGCACCTCCTGCTTGACGCCCCATCCTTCGATGATCCCGCCCAGCGGCTCGACCACCGCTTCAAAGTCTTGCTCGAAGTCTCCTATGCCGTCGTAGGTTGCAAACATGATCTTGCTCAGTTCCAGGTACCAGGCGCCATCGTCGCGCGCGCTGACCTGGGCATTCAGGGATTCGCCACGAAACCGACCCGCAGCCCTGCGCGCCCGTTCCTCGTCCGGGAAAATGGCGTAGAACTCGATGGGGTGGAACCGTGAAAAATCGAAGCCGCCTTCTTTCATGCGGCGCAGAACGTTGGTGCTGATGTCTTCTTGATAGGCTGTGCTCATGAAACGTCCTCCTCAAACCGATGGATAGACTTTCCGTGCTTCCCGAAGCCCACGCCTTACTGGCGCGGGTACTACGGCAATGACATCACCGCTGGAAAACAAGCATGTAGCTGACAAGACCAGACCTTAGCGATTCATTCGCTGATCTCACTTGCAGAGTAGCGCGAAGCTATCACCTCCACCAGAGGCGCTTGAATGGCAGACAGGGAATGTTCAGACGACGGGAGAGATGTCGAGGATCTGGATACTGTTCTGGTCTTTGAGGATCTTGACCGTCGGTTCGGGTTTACGGCCTTCCAGGTCATTGAGGTCGAGTTCGGCGGCCACCGGCACCAGCTTGTCGCGAATCAAGTGTGCCGCATCTTCGAGGCTGGGCTTGTGCTCGCAGGTGAACTGCTCCACGGACTGCACGCCGTGATCATCAACGAAGGTAATCTGCCACTTTTGCATCGGTGCCTCCTCGATAAAGCCCGCGTGTGGGCTTACCTCTATCTGGACCTTGAGGGCTCGCTAAACGTTCCACTCAAGGTCGCAGGCACCGGGTCTGCCGCGCTTACTTCTCGGCGCGTTCCCTGAGGGCTTTCAAGGTGTTGAACGGGGCGTCCACCACGAACTTGTTGGCCAACCACGAAGGCACGCTGCCGCCTGGCTCGGTGTGTACCTGGTAGGTCACTTCGGTTTCGTTGGCGCCTTTAGGCACCAGTTTCCAGTAGCCATCGACCTGGGCCACGCGCACATAGCCCTTCACTTCCGGCTGATAGGTCGGCACTTCCAGCAGCGTGCGGGTCACGCTGCCGTCGGCGGCCTTGGACGTGGTGATTTCCAGGATCGAATCGCGGTCGGTCACTGGGAACGGGGCCTTGAATTGGGTGTAGGTCCAGCTCTTGACGCCCTCCTGCTTGAGCAGTTTTTGCGACTTGCAGTCATGAATCCAGGCGCAGGCACCGACCGCATCTTCCTGCAAGGCCTCGATCTTGGCCACGGGGGCCTTGATCACTGTCACACCGCGATACGCCTTGTACTTGGAACCGGCGACTTCGCTCAGCGACACCTTGATCCCGTCTTCATCCTTGGCGACTTGCCAATCCTCAGCCTGAGCAGTGGCAGCAAACAACACCGTAAAACCGCACAACACAGCCATTCGTTTCAGCGAACCCATTGTTGTATTCCTTATTGTTGAAGTTCCGATAGTAAAGCCATCAAGCCGCCGTCATCTGCTCCCACCAGCCGATCAACCTGATCGCATCGGCCTGGTCGGTGCCGCAGACCTCGATATCCGCCTTGAAATCACTGCACACCGCCGGCCGTTCCGGTTGTCCGAACAGCAGGCATAACTGTTCGACCGACAGGTGCAGGCAGCGTTCGCCCGCGGGTTTGCCGTGGGGCATTCCCGGCAGCGGTGAACTGATGGAGGGGGCGATGCAGCAAGCGCCACAGCCTTCACGGCATTTCATGAGCAACAGGTCCTCGACGGCTCAATAGGGACGGCCGGGCTAGAGTACGCCCTTAAACAGCCGTTTTAAAATGGTCTAACAGGGGTTTTTCGCAGAAAATAAAAGTGACTGACCAGTCTGCGACAGATGGTCGGGTGTCGACGTCACCTTCGTCGGAAAAGTTTATTGTTTGAATTCGAAATCCAGCGCCGCGCCTTCCACCTCACGCCGTTCTTCGTTGCGCAGTTGCAGCTTCATCTCATTGCTGAGCAGGCGACCGTTGATCTGGAACGCACTGTTGTCAGCCGGCTTTTCACCAAACATCGGCGGCAACAACGGTACGTTTTTTGGCGCGGGCATGCTGCCGATGGGCTGCAGGTGCCTGACCATGTCGGAAGGCAGGGACAAATCCAACTGTGCCGGTGGCAAGTGGGTCTGGGCCACTTCGCGGGCGGACTTGGACTTGCTCGCAATCGGCGCGCGTTTTTTTGCCGACGCGTTTTTTTTGTTGGTCGCCGGGGCTTTTTTCGCCGGGGTCGGTTTTTTTGCGGGGGTTGTGTGCTCGGTACTCGCGGTCGGTGCGGGGTCCGCCACAGGCGTCGCCGCCAGCGTGACGCCGACGTGACTCAGGCTGAACAGGCTAATCACTAAAACAGCGCGAAAAATAGAAGTCATATTGCCAACAGCTTTAACGGCAGAAGGCCATATGCTCGCTTGTTGAGGGCAGCATGACAAGCGCGGTGATTGGCCAGCTATCAGAACTGGCTGCTTGGCGAGCCTCACAAGCCGGCCGCTGTCTCCAGGCATAACTGACTGGCGAGCATCCCCAAAGTCATCAGCGCCCGCTCTGCCTCGCGATTCCACGGCGTGCCGCAGTTCAGACGAATACAGTGGTTGAACTGTTCCGTATTACTGAAGATCAACCCCGGTGCGATGCTGATGCCCTGCTGCAATGCACGCACGTGCAGTTCCTGGGTATTGACCCGCCCCGGCAAACTGACCCACAGGATAAAACCGCCGGTCGGACGGGTCATCTGGGTGCCTTCGGGAAAATACTGCTGAACCGCCAGTTGGAAAGCGCTGAGGTTCTTGCGGTACTCCTGGCGGATGTAACGCAGGTGCCGATCGTAACCGCCGTTCTCCAGGTACGCGGCGACGCCCATCTGGGTGACGCTGCACGCCGAATGGGTGCTGAACATCTGCAAACGCTGGATTTCCTGCTGGTACTTGCCGGCGATCATCCAGCCGATACGCACGCCGGGTGACAAGGTTTTGGAAAAGCTCGAGCAATAAATCACGCGGTCGAGGCGATCGTAGGCTTTCAGGGCTTTGGTGCGCCCCAGTTCGAACATCAGTTCGCCGTAGATATCGTCTTCGACGATCTGGATATCGAAATCCGAGGCCAGGCGCAGCAAGTGTTTCTGCCGCTCCTCGGGCATGGTGCCGCCCAACGGGTTGCTCAGGCGCGTGGTCAGCACCAGGGCTTTGATCGACCACTGGTTAGCGGCCAATTGCAGGGCTTCCAGGCTCATTCCGGTGGCGGGGTCGCTGGGGATCTCGATGACCTTGAGGCCCAGCAGATCCGCCAACTGCAGCAAGCCGTAATAGGTCGGCGACTCGGCGGCGATCAGGTCGCCCGGCCGCGTCAGCACCCGCAACGACATCTGCAGGGCATCGACGCAGCCGTGGGTGATCACCACTTCGGAGGGGTCCACCACCACGCCGGCATCGCGCATGCGGATCGCCACCTGGCGGCGCAACGGCTCGAAGCCAGGGCTGAACATGTAGCTGAACGCCCGCGGGCTCTGGAAGCGCGTGACCTTGGCCAACTGCTGGTGCAGTGCGCGTACCGGCAAGTAATCCACACTCGGCACGGCCGCGCCCAGCGGGAATACGCCTTCGCGACGCGACTCCACCAACACTTGCTGAATGATGCTGCTGCGCGTCACCAACCCCGGGCGCTCGACCCGGGCGATATCCGGCGTCGGCGCCGTCAGCGCCGGTGTCTGGTGTACGTAATACCCGGACTGCGGCCGTGCGCGAATCAAGCCCTGATCTTCCAGGTTGGCGTAAGCCTGCAACACCGTGGCATGGCTGACGTTGAGCTGGGAGCTCATCTTGCGCACCGAAGGCACGCGCTCGCCCGGTTGATAGACACCGCGCCGGATATCCTCAGCCAGTTGCTGGGCGATACGTTGGTAAAGCAACAGATTGGTCATGACGCAGCACTCGATTTCACGGCTATTTTATTTTTGTGTGAAACATACCGGCACAGTTTAGAAGTGTACGGGGACAGTTGCCACAATAGTCGAGCGCGAGCGGCAGTGATAGAAAAAACTGTAAGGGTGGCCTGAGGCGTTTCGAGTACCCCCGAAAAAATGTGGGAGGGGGCGCCCCCTCCCACATTTTGCTTGCGCCAGGTTCCTAGCGGGCGGCGCCCAACTGGCCCTTCGCGTCGGAGAACACGATCTCTACCCGGCGGTTCTGCGCGCGGCCGCGCTCGGAAGCATTGGCCTCCACCGGGTACTGGTCGCCATAGCCTTCGACCTGGATGCGCTTTTCGTCGATCCCCAGGTCCACCAGCACATCCGCCACCGATTGCGCGCGGTCGCGGGACAGTTGGAGGTTTTCCTGCTCGCCGCCGGTGCTGTCGGTGTAACCCTCGATACGCACGATGCGCTTGGGGTTCAGTTGCAGGAACTGGACGATTTTCAGCACGGTGCGGTTGGCCGAGTTTTTCAGTTCGGCTTCACCGGTGTCGAACAACACGTCGCCCAGGGTCATCACCAGGCCGCGATCGGTCTGGGTGGTGGCCAGGCTGGCGATCTGTTCCTCGAGCCATTTGCCCTGCTGCTGCACGCTGATCAGCTTGCTCTCGCGCAGGGCCAGTTGCAGGCGCTGGCGTTCCAGTTCGAGTTTGGTGCCGCGTTCCTGATTGAGCGCCTGCTCGGTGTGTTCGCGGGCGATCGCGCTGTAGCGCTGGCTGAGGTAGGCGTAATGCACCACGTCGGCACCGCTGCCCCAATAGCTGGACAAGCGATCGGCACGGGCCAGGGACTCTCCGGCGCGGATCACGTCCTTGGGCGCGAAGCGCAGCACGTTGGCGTCTTCCTTGACCTTCTGGAAGTCGCTGCCCGCCTGTTGCAGGGCCTGCTCGCCATTCGGGTGGCTGGCGCAACCGCCCAGGGCCGCGCTGCCCAGCAGCACGACGCAACTCAAGCCACGGATCATCGGGCTCATTGGGCTTCTCCCAGCTGCAATTGCTTGCGCAGGCGGGTGATACGGGTATTGAGCACGTTCAGTTGTTCCTGACTCTTGCGGGTCAACACTTGGGCTTCGGCGAGACGCGCATCCAGCTCGGCCTGTTCGGCCTGCATGCGCGCGTTCTTGTAGGACTGGTCGGCCATATCAGCCTGAGCCTGGGCGAATTTACCTTCAGCCAGTTTCAGTTCGGACGATTCATCGGAGTTGGCACCCACGGCGCTGGCTTGTTCCAACGCTTGCTGGGTGAGGCGTATTTGTTCATTCGGCGCAGGATCGGCTGCACATCCCGCCAGAGCAACGACGGCGAGGGCCGCTAAAAAAGGTCGAAAAATCACTGAAAATCCCTACTTTGTTGGGGTGCCGACGGGTTGTTGCAATTGCGCTTTCCAGCGCTCCAGATTGCGCTGCAGCGCAGCTTGCGCCACACCAGACCCGGACAATTCTGTCATCTTTTTCGCCAGCTGTCCGCGCAGCCAGGGGTCATTGCACGCGGAGTTGTGGGAAATCGCCAGGTACAAGCCAGGCTGATCGACGGGCACGTCGCGGGCGAACAGGTCATTGCTCATGCCCAGGGTCTCGGCCATGGCCATGCCGGAGTAACGCCCGGCGAGTACGTAGTCCACTTCCCCCAGCAGCAGTTTCTGAAACGCCGGAGTCAAGGTGGGCAGGCGTTGCAGGGTCAATTGCTGGGCGGCGAAGGTTTCAAAGTCGTGGCTCAACCGCGCCCGTTCCGACACCGCGCCCTGATGGCCGTGCAGGTCGGCGGCCGTGGCATAGGCCAGCGCCGAGTCCTTGCGGGTCCAGACCAGATAGTCGATCTGCACCAGCGCCGGGTGGAGGTAGTCGAGGGTTTCCAGCTCGCCGATATTCAACGGCGCATCGGCCAGCAGATCCATGCGCCCGCTGCGCACTTCGTCCAAGGCCTGGGAACGCTTGCCGCCATAGAGCAGGTCGATTTTCAACCCAAGGTCCTGGGCCACTTGCTGCAACATGTCGGCGGTGGCGCCGATCAAGTGCGTGGGGTCCTGGGGATCGCGCCAGAGCAAAGGCGGAGCGTCCGGGCTGCCGGTAGCCACCAGGCGCTCGCATTTGCCGGTCGCCAGCGACAGGGTCGGCAGCAACAGTGTGAAACCCAGCAGTGTGGCCCAGGGGCGCAATTCCATGGCGAGGTGCTCCGATAATAAAAAGCCCGGTCAAAAGACCGGGCTCTTTATAAGTGAAGCAACTGGATTAGACCAGCTTCTCCAATTCAGGTACGGCTTCGAACAAGTCCGCCACCAGGCCGTAATCAGCCACCTGGAAGATCGGTGCTTCTTCGTCCTTGTTGATCGCTACGATCACCTTGGAGTCTTTCATGCCGGCCAAATGCTGGATCGCGCCGGAGATACCGACGGCGATGTACAGCTGTGGCGCAACGATCTTGCCGGTCTGGCCGACCTGCATGTCGTTGGGCACGAAACCTGCGTCGACCGCAGCGCGGGAAGCGCCGACGGCAGCGCCCAGCTTGTCGGCCAGGGCGTACAGGTGCTTGAAGTTGTCGCCGTTCTGCATGCCACGCCCGCCGGAAACGACGATCTTGGCAGCGGTCAGCTCAGGACGATCCGACTTGGCCAGCTCTTCGCCGACGAAGCTGGAAATGCCCGCGTCATGAGCCGCGGAGACGGCTTCAACGGCGGCCGAACCGCCTTCGGCGGCAACCGGGTCGAAACCGGTGGCGCGCACGGTGATGACCTTGACCGCGGCGGTCGATTGCACGGTGGCAATGGCGTTGCCGGCGTAGATCGGGCGCTTGAAGGTGTCGGCGCTTTCGACCGAGATGATCTCGGAGATCTGGTCAACGTCCAGTTGCGCGGCAACCCGCGGCAGGATGTTTTTGCCGTTGGAGGTGGCAGCGGCCAGGATGTGACTGTAGCCAGCACCCAGCTCGGCGACCAGAGGCGCGACGTTTTCCGGCAGTTGGTGAGCGTAAGCGGCGTTGTCGGCCAGCAGTACTTTGCTCACGCCAGCGACTTTCGCCGCGGCTTCAGCCACGGCGCCAGCGCCCTGACCTGCAACCAGCACGTGGATGTCACCACCGATTTTCGCCGCGGCGGCCACGGTGTTCAGGGTGGCCGGAGCCAGTACCTTGTTGTCGTGTTCAGCGATTACCAAGATAGTCATGATTAGATTACCTTCGCTTCGTTTTTCAGTTTCTCGACCAGTTCAGCCACCGACTTGACCTTGATGCCCGCGCTGCGTGCAGCCGGCGCTTCGACTTTGACGGTCTTGTTGGTAGAGGCGGTGGAAACGCCCAAAGCATCCGGAGTCAGCACTTCGAGAGGCTTCTTCTTGGCTTTCATGATGTTTGGCAGAGACGCGTAGCGCGGCTCGTTCAAACGCAGGTCGGTGGTGACGATGGCCGGCAGTTTCAACGAAACCGTCTGCGCGCCGCCGTCGATTTCGCGGGTCACGGCAACGCTGTCGCCGCTCACTTCGACTTTCGAGGCGAAGGTGCCCTGGCCGTAACCGGTCAGTGCAGCCAGCATCTGGCCAGTCTGGTTGTTGTCGCTGTCGATGGCCTGTTTGCCGAGGATCACCAGCGATGGCTGTTCCTTGTCGACAACGGCTTTGAGCAACTTGGCCACGGCCAGGGAGGTCAGTTCTTCAGCGGACTCGACCAGGATGGCGCGATCGGCGCCCAGGGCCAGAGCGGTACGCAGCTGCTCTTGAGCAGTGGTCGGGCCGATGGTAACCACGACGATTTCAGTCGCCACGCCTTTCTCTTTCAGGCGCACGGCTTCTTCCACGGCGATTTCGCAGAAAGGGTTCATCGACATCTTGACGTTAGCGAGGTCGACGCCGGAATTGTCCGCCTTGACGCGAACTTTCACGTTGTAATCGACAACGCGTTTGACAGCTACAAGAACCTTCATGGATTCCTCGTTACTCTCCGGTGAAAAGAAAGTCGCCTAGGCGAACCTGGCGGTTGATGCTCATCGGCACACAAGGGCACCTTCAAAACCTTCGGCAAGTGACGCAGCGATGGAGAGTGATGACCGTTCGTCAGTGGTGACTGGGAGGTCATTCATGATCGCGACGTGTAAACTGCGCGCCAGCATTGGGCACGCGTCACTCTTTTTCGCCTTCGCCTGTCTTTAAAGGTGCTCTTGAAACCTACAGTCAGCCTACGGCGAGCGCAAAACCGACCGTATCTTGACCGGAACGCCTATTCTGGTCAATACGGCAAAATGGCCAGTCATAAGCCCCGTTGCTTTGATTTACCTAGCTTCCAAGCAATTCAAACAAACGTTTGTATTGGACGCTGAGAGTGGTGTAGATATAATGCGCCACCTAGAGAGAAAGGTGGTCATCCGCCTGCCCAGTGAACGCAGCGATGACGCTTACGACACCCAACCTCCACCCATTAGAAAAAAAGCCTGTGAGCCTGAGTAGGAGATAGCCTGTGGAACGCGAATACATGGAATTCGACGTGGTCATCGTCGGCGCTGGCCCGGCGGGCCTGTCTGCCGCCTGCCGACTGAAGCAGAAGGCCGCCGAAGCCGGTAAGGAAATCAGCGTCTGCGTGGTCGAGAAAGGCTCCGAGGTCGGCGCACATATCCTTTCCGGTGCCGTGTTCGAACCACGCGCCCTGAACGAACTGTTCCCGGACTGGAAAGAACTCGGCGCTCCGCTCAACACCCCGGTGGTGCGCGATGACATCTATGTGCTGCGCAGCGCCGACACCTCGACCAAGGTGCCTGACTTCTTTGTGCCCAAGACCATGCACAACGAAGGCAACTACATTATCTCCCTGGGCAACCTGTGCCGCTGGCTGGCCCAGCAGGCCGAGAACCTCGGCGTGGAAGTCTACCCAGGCTTCGCCGCGCAGGAAGCGCTGTTCGACGAAAACGGCGTGGTGCGCGGGATCATCACCGGCGACCTCGGCGTCGACCGCGAAGGCAAGCCGAAGGAAGGCGTCTACACCCCCGGCATGGAACTGCGCGGCAAGTACACGCTGTTCGCCGAAGGCTGCCGTGGCCATATCGGCAAGCAACTGATCCAGCGCTTCAAGCTGGACAGCGACGCCGACGCCCAGCACTACGGCATCGGCCTGAAGGAAATCTGGGAAATCGACCCGGCCAAGCATCAACCCGGCCTGGTGGTCCACACCGCCGGTTGGCCGCTGGACATCATGAGCAACGAGAACACCGGTGGCTCGTTCCTCTATCACCTGGAAAACAACCAGGTGGTGGTCGGCCTGATCGTCGACCTGTCCTACAGCAACACTTTCCTGTCGCCGTTCGATGAGTTCCAGCGCCTCAAGCATCACCCGGTGCTGGCCCAGTATCTGGAAGGTGGCAAGCGCGTCAGCTACGGCGCGCGCGCGCTGGCCAAGGGCGGCATCAACTCGTTGCCGAAGATGGTGTTCAAGGGCGGCGCATTGATCGGCTGTGACCTGGGCACCATGAACGTGGCCAAGATCAAAGGCAGCCACACCGCGATGAAGTCCGGCATGCTCGCCGCCGACGCCGTGGCCGAGCGCCTGTTGGCCGACGCCGAAGGCGGCGATGAGCTGACCAACTACGTCGACGCGTTCAAAGCCAGCTGGCTCTACGAAGAACTGTTCGCCACCCGTAACTTCGGCCCGGCGATGCACAAGTTCGGCCCGATCATCGGTGCCGGCTTCAACTGGTTCGACCAGAACATCCTCGGCGGCAAAATGCCGTTCACCCTGCACGACACCAAGCCGGACTACGCCTGCCTCAAGCTGGCCAAGGACTGCCAGAAGATCGACTACCCCAAGCCCGACGGCAAGCTGAGCTTCGACAAACTGAGCTCGGTGTTCATCTCCGGCACCAACCACGAAGAAGAACAGCCGTGCCACTTGAAACTCAAAGACCCGAGCATCCCGATCGGCACCAACCTGCCGCTCTACGATGAACCGGCGCAGCGCTACTGCCCGGCCGGCGTGTATGAAGTGGTGACCAAGGAAGACGGCGAGAAGCGCTTCCAGATCAACGCCCAGAACTGCGTACACTGCAAGACCTGTGACATCAAAGACCCTTCGCAGAACATCACCTGGGTCACGCCGGAAGGCGCGGGTGGGCCGACTTACCCGAATATGTAAAAGGGTTGCATGACCCAGGAGGCTCCCAGATCGGGAGCCTTTTTTGTGGCTGGCATCAACTCAATGTGGGAGGGGGCTTGCCCCCGATAGCGGTGGAACAGTCAGCACATCGATGGCTGACCCACCGTCATCGGGGGCAAGCCCCCTCCCACATTTTTAATCCCGTTGAGCCAGGGAGAATCAGGCAGCGCGCTCTTCGCCCGGGTTGCGCTCGAAGTAGCGCTTATATTCGCGGCTGAACTGCGACGTACTCTGATACCCCACCCGATGCGCCGCCTGTGCCACGCCCATGCCTTCCACCAGCAACAACTGCTGCGCCTTGAGCAAACGCAAACGCTTCAGATACTGCACCGGCGACAACAAGGTGCAGCGCTTGAAGTGTTCATGAAAAGTCGACGCACTCATGTGCGCGTAACCTGCCAACGTCTCGATATTCAGCGGCTCGGCGTAATGAGCATGCAGGTGATTCAACGAGGTGGCGATCCGCGAGAACTGCCCCTGCTGTTCCACCAACGCCCGCAACACATCGGCCTGGGGCCCGCGCAAGGCGGTGAAGAGTAATTCGCGCACACGCGCCGGGCCCATGATCCGGCTTTCCAACGGATCGTGCAGGCATTGCAACAGGCGCTCGACGCAACCGCGCATGGCGTCATCCAGCACCACCGAACTCATCGACTCCAAGGTCTGCGCCGTCGGCGGCGGCCCGGCCTGCATGCCCATGGCCATCACCAATTCGCCCAGTACCACCCGATCAATCCCCACCGTCACCCCCAGCAGCGGTGCGCCGGGCGCCAGGGCGAACGTCTCGCATTCGAACGGCACCGGCATCGCCTGGATCAGGTAGTGCCCCGCGCCGTACTCCAGGGTACGCGGGCCCAGGTATGCGACTTTGCTGCCCTGGGCGACGAACATCAGGCTCGGCTCATAGATCTGCGGCCCGCGTGCGACGTCGCAACTGGCGCGCAGCACCTGCACGCCCGGCAGGTGGGTCGGGGAGAAACCGTCGCAGGGCGTCAGCCTCTCGATCAAGGAAACCAGGGTGGCGTTGGCGTCGAGATGGCGGGTCAACAACATGGCAAAAAACTTCGCGAATAAGGGATGAGAGCATCATCGCAGGTCTGGCGCGCCGTGCATCCAAACCAGGCGTACTGCCGGACGAATAGGCATGAGACTCGGAGCAATCGCCATGGCCGCCTCCGGGGTCGGCGCGGAAAATGGCCCACCTCACTTGTCACTGCTTCTGCGAGGTTCACTCATGTACACCGCTATCGGTTATGCCGCCCAGTCGGCCACCACTCCCCTCGCCCCCATGTCGTTTGAACGCCGCAGCCCGCGCGCCGATGACGTGGCGATCGAAATTCTGTACTGCGGCGTCTGCCACTCTGACATCCACCAGGCCCGCAACGAATGGGGCATCGCCGTGTACCCGCTGATGCCGGGCCATGAGATTGTCGGCAAAGTCACCGCCGTCGGCGCCAGCGTCACCGCGCATAAGGTCGGTGATCTGGTCGGCGTCGGCTGCATGGTCGACTCGTGCCGCCATTGCGACGCCTGCCAAGCGGACCTGGAGCAATACTGCCTCGAAGGCCCGACCATGACCTACGCCACCCCGGACCGTGTGGACGGCAGCAACACCATGGGCGGCTACTCCGACAGCATCGTGGTCAGCGAACACTTTGTGGTGAAGATCCCGGCCAAGCTCGACCTGGCCAGCGCCGCACCGCTCCTCTGCGCCGGCATCACCACCTACTCGCCGCTCAAGCACTACGGTGTGAAGGCCGGCGATAAAGTCGGGATTCTCGGCATGGGCGGCCTGGGCCATATGGGCATCAAGTTCGCCAAGGCGATGGGCGCCGAAGTCACGCTGTTCACCCGCTCCGCGAGCAAGGCCGAGGAAGGCCGCCGCCAGGGCGCGGATCATGTGATCGTGTCCACCGACGCCGCGCAAATGCAAGCCGCCGCCGGGCACTTCGACTTCCTGCTGGACACCATCCCGGTGCAGCACGACCTGAACCCCTACCTCGATGTGCTGCGCTTTGACGGCGTGCATATCCTTGTTGGCCTGATCGAGCCGGTGGACCCGCCCGTCAACGCCGCCAAGTTGGTGCTGGGGCGTAAAATGCTCGCCGGTTCGCTGATCGGCGGCATCGCAGAAACCCAGGAAGTCCTGGATTTCTGCGCCGAGCATGGCATCACCTGCGACATCGAAATGCTCGACATTCGTCAGATCAACGAGGCGTTCACGCGCATGATCGCCGGCGATGTGAAGTACCGCTTTGTCATCGACATGGCGACCTTGAAGGCCTGATCAGGCCTTCGCGCCCAACTCCGCGGACAGCCGCGCCGCAACCTGTTTGATCACAGGAATCAGCTCGGCCATTTTCTCCAGCGGCATGTAGGGCACGGTACTGGCGATGCTGATGCCGGCGACGATTCGCCGGCTGGCATCGCGCACCGGTGCCGCCACGCAGCGGATCGACGGTTCGTTGTCTTCCAGGTCGAATGCATACCCGCCCAGCACATACTCATGCATGCGCTGCTCGAACTGCGCCCAGGATTGCTCGGGGTGTTGCGGCCACTGCAGGTGTTTCCCTGCCGCCGGCTGGCTGACTTCGTACAGGCGCTGCCACTCTTCGACACTGTCATCCAACAGCAGCGCCTTGCCGATGCCGGTCCGCGCCAGCGGCATGCGGTGGCCGACCCGCGAGCGCATTTCCGGACCGTTGCGCCCGGGGTTCTTGTGCAGGTAGAGCACGTCGTCGTCTTCGCGAATCGCCAGGTGGATGGTGTCACCGGTCAGCGCCGACAACTCATCCAGGTACGGCACCGCCAGGGTCACCAACGGCAACTCTTCGCGCGCCTGAAACCCCAGCTCGATCAGCTTCGGCCCCAGCAGGTAACCGACTTGCGGCACCACGCGCAGGTAGCGCTCCTCCACCAGGCAACTGGCCAGGCGGTGCGTGGTGCTGCGGGTGGTGCCGATGCGCCGGGCGATCTCTTTCAGATCCCGCGCACCAGCCGCCACCGCCTGCACCACGCCCAAGCCACGCAGCAAGGTCTGGGTGCCAGTGGGGGCGGCGTCTTTGACGGGGGTGTGGGCGGTTTCCTGCATATCGGGCCTATGTGGTGGTACGAAAACGAGCGGCATTATGGCAAATACCGAACCTCAATACAGTTGAGATCCAAATGTGGGAGGGGGCTTGCCCTCGATAGCGGTGTGCCAGTCTGCACATCTGTTACTGATAGACCGCCATCGGGGGCAAGCCCCCTCCCACACTTAGATCTTCACATGGCATGAATTCAGCGCTGCTTCATGCGGTCGATAATAACCGCCAGCAGCAGGATCGAGCCGCGGATCACGTACTGGTAGAAGGTGTCGATGTTCTTCAGGTTCATCGCGTTCTCGATGATCGCCAGGATCAGCACCCCAGCGATCACATGGCGGATCATGCCGATGCCGCCGCTGAGCGACACCCCGCCCAGCACGCAGGCGGAAATCACCGTCAGCTCGAAGCCCTGGCCGATCATCGGCTGGCCCGAGGTCATGCGTGACGCGAGGATCACCCCGGCCAACGCGCCGATCAACCCGTGTACGGCAAAGATGATGATCTTGGTGCGGTCGACATTCACCCCGGCGAGCAACGCCGCTTCCTGGTTGCCGCCGATGGCCATGGTGTTGCGCCCGTAGGTGGTGTAGTTGAGCAGCCAGCCGAAGAACACAAAGCACAGCACCGTGATGACGATCGGCACCGGCACGCCCAACAGTTGGCCGTTGCCGAACACGAAGAAGCGCTCGTCCATCACGCCGACCGCTTTGCCGTTGGAGAAGATGTAGGCCAGGCCGCGCACGATCTGCATGGTCGCCAAGGTGGCGATCAACGCATTGATGCGCAGCTTGGCGATGACGATGCCATTGATCAGCCCCACCACCAGGCCCATGGCCAAGGCTGCCGACACACCGAGCACCACGCTGTCGGTGTCGCGGATCACGATCCCGGCCACCACCCCGGCGCAGGCAATCACCGAGCCCACCGACAAGTCGAAGTGCCCCGACGCCAGGCAGAACAGCATGGTGCAGGCGGCGATGCCCACGGTGGAAATCGCCAGGCCCAGCCCGCGCATGTTCAGCGGCGAGAGGAAGTTGTCGATAAACAACGCGCTGAGCACAAAGATGCCCAACGCGGCGAGCAGCATCACCCAGTCATCGAGAAACTTGCGCTGGTTGAAACCCGGCCAGAAGCTTTTTGCAGTTTTTACTTGAGACATACCTGTGCCCTCGAATGCTTCAAACCCGCGAACGCGGGAGTGCCAGTTGCAGCAGCCGTGCTTCGTCCGCGTGATCGCGGCTCAATTCACCGGTCAGGGCGCCTTCGCTCAGCACCAGAATGCGATCGGAAACCCCCATCACCTCCATCAAGTCGCTGGACACCACAATCACCGCGATGCCGCTCGCCGCCAGGTCATGGATGATCTGGTAGATCTCCGACTTGGCGCCGATGTCGATGCCCCGCGTCGGCTCGTCCAGCAGCAGCACCTTCATCGGCATCGACAGCCAGCGGCCCAAAATGGCCTTCTGCTGATTGCCGCCGGACAGGTACATGATTTTCTGCGCGGCGCTCGGCGTCTTGACCTTCATCCCGCGGATTTGCTGCTCGGCGTTGCCCTGCTCCCAGCCCTCGCGCAGCAGCCAGCCGAACCGGGAATGGGCGCCGCGTGCGCTGATGTTGATGTTCTCCGCCACGCTGCCCAGCGGGATGATGCCCTCCTTCTTGCGGTCCTCCGGGCACAGCAGCACGCCGGCGGCGATGGCGTCGCGCGGGGAGCGCAATTGCAGCGCTTGCCCGCACAGTTCCAACTGCCCCGCCGTGGCGCGCTGCAAGCCGCTGAGCAGGCGAAACAGCTCGGTGCGCCCGGCGCCGACCAAGCCGAACAGGCCGAGGATCTCGCCCTTGCGCACCTCAAAGCTGACCGGTTCACGCAAGCCCGGGCCGAGCAAACCGTCGACCTTGAGCGCCACCTCGCCGTGCTCGCGCGGCCGATAGTCGTAAATGTCCTGGATATCGCGACCGACCATGCAGGTGACCAACTGGTCGTGACTCAGCGCACGCATGTCGTCGAAGGTACGCACGTAGCGGCCGTCCTTGAACACCGTGACCGCGTCGCAGATGCGGAACACTTCTTCCATGCGGTGGGACACGTACAGCACCACTTTGCCCTCGTCGCGCAGGCGCGTGATGATCGCCATCAGCCGGTCGATCTCGCGGGCCGACAGGCTGCTGGTCGGTTCATCGAAGGCAATCACATGCGCGCCCCGCGACAGCGCCTTGGCGATTTCCACCAGTTGGCGCTGGCCCAGGGACAGGCGCCCGAGCTTTTCCTGCGGGTCGATTTCATCGGCCAGGCCCTTGAGGCACGCCAGCGCCCGCTGGCGCAGCTGGCTGCGGTTGACCACGCCGAAACGCGCCGGCAAATGCCCGAGGAACAGGTTCTCGGCGACGCTCATTTCCGGCACCAGATGCAGCTCCTGGTGGATCACCGCGACGCCGCTGGCAATGCTGTCGGCCGCGCATTTGAAGGCCATGGTCTGCGCGCCGATCTGCACGCTGCCGCTGCTCGGGATGTAGGCGCCGCCGAGGATCTTCAGCAGCGTCGACTTGCCCGCGCCGTTCTCGCCCATCAACGCGTGGACCTGCCCCGGGTGGGCGGTGAAACTGATGTTGTCCAACGCCTTGACCCCGGGGAAGGTTTTGCCGATGCCGTCAAAGCGCAGTGCCGCTGCGGTCATTTCCACAGCCCGATCTTGGTCAGTTCTTCCTGGAAGTTGGCGCGGGTGATCAGCGTCACTTCGTCCATCGCGGTGTACTTCGGCGGTTCCTTACCGGTGGTGACCCACTCGTACATCATCAGCGCGGTGTTGTAGCCCTCGATGTGCGGGCTGGGCAGCATCGAACCGAAGAAGCCGCTGTTGGCTTTCTTCAACTCGCCGATGGCGTCGGTGCCGTTGATGCCGATGCCGATCACGTTGGCGGCTTTGAAGCCGGCGCTTTCGGTGGCGCGCACGCCGCCGAGCACGGTGTTGTCGTTCATGCCGCCGATGATCAGGTTCTTCGCGCCGCTGGGCAGCTTGACCAGCGCCGAGTTGGTGGCGTCCATGCTGCCGGGCACGTCGAGGGTCTTGAGCGCGGCGGTGAGGATATGGTCTTTGGGGATGCCGGCTTCTTCGAGGGATTTGATCGAACCGTCGGTGCGTTTTTTACCGGTGTCGAGTTCGTTGAAGGTGTTGATCACCGCGTAGGTATCCTTCCAGTCCCAACCGCGTTTCTTCGCCTCGGCGGCCATCGCCGCGCCTTGCTTCTGGCCGACTTCGAACGCGGCCATGCCCAGGTACGGCACGTCTTCCATGAAATTGCCCTTCGCGTCGACGAAACGATCATCCACGGCCATGACTTTCAAGCCGTTGACCTTGGCCTTGGCGACAATGGCCGGGCCGAGGGACACGTCCGGCGGGCAGATCACAAAGCCCTTGGCGCCGTTGGCGGCCAGGCTGTCGATGGCCGAGAGGGTCTTCTCGCCGTCGGGCACGGCGATCTTGATCACAGTGAAACCATGTTCCTTGCCGGCTTTTTCGGCGAAGGCCCATTCGGTCTGGAACCAGGGTTCTTCGGCTTGTTTGACCAGGAAGCCGATTTTTACGGGTTCGGCAACGGCCAGGCTGCTGAAGCCGCTTAACGCAATGGCGGCGGCGAGTACGCGGAGTGTTTTTTTCATGAACGGCACCTCTTGTTGTTATTGGAGAGTGACAAGTTCTAGTCGTGGTACATCACCGACCGTCCGCCATCGATCATCAGGCAGGTGGCGTTGATAAAGGGCGCCTCATCGGTGGCCAGAAACAGCGCGCTCATCGCCACCTCCACAGGCTGGCCGATGCGCTTGGGCGGGTGCAGGTCGAACGCGCGCTGGCGCTCGGCGTGGGGGTCGGGGAAAGTGTTCCAGTAGTCGACGTTGAGTTGGGTTTCGATATAACCCGGGGCGATGGCATTTACGCGGATGCCCTTGGGCGCGTATTCGATGCCGAGGGCGCGGGTCAGGCCGAGCAGGCCGTGTTTGGCGACGGGGTAGGGAAAACAACCGGGAATGATGTGGCTGGAATGGGTCGAGGCGATGTTGATGATGTTGCCGATGCCCTGCTCGATCATGTGCGGCAACACCGTGCGGCAGCCATACCAGGCGCCGTCGAGGTCGATGGCGAAGCAGCGCCGCCAGTCTTCGTCGGTCATCTGCAACGGGTCGCGGAACACGTTGACCCCGGCGCAGTTGACCAGCACATCGACACGGCCGAAGCGCTCGATGGCCAGGTTGACCAGCGCCTGCCATTGCGCCTGGGACGTGATGTCGACCGGTTGCGCGTAGATCTCGGCGCCGCGTTCGCGCCAGTGGGCGGCGACTTGCTCGACCTTTTCGCCCTGGATATCGGCGATCACCAAACGTGCCTGCTGCGCCTGGAAGCAGGCCACGATCGCCTCGCCAATGCCTTGGGCCGCGCCGGTGACGATCACCACCTTGTGCTTGAGCCGCTCGCCATAAGTCGGTTCGGGCACGGCGGGGAGTGACAGAGGTTGTGCCTGCATCGCTTCACCTGTTTTATTTTTGGTAGTGAGTGCTGATGCAGCCGACTATAAACCCAGACCTTTAAATATCTCAATATATAAATTTACATCCCATATAGTGAGAATGCATATAAAAAAACCGGCGTCTGGACGCCGGTTTTCACCGGGTACTTGATCAGCCCTGGGCGAAATCCCGCAGCGCATCGCCCTCCATGCGGTAGCGCACCCACTCTTCCTGGGGCTGGGCGCCGATGGATTTGTAGAAAGCAATCGCCGGTTCGTTCCAATCCAGCACGCTCCATTCGAACCGCCCGCAACCGTTGTCGCAGGCGATCTTCGCCAGGTGGCGCAGCAACTTCTTGCCGGCCCCGCCGCCGCGTTGCTCGGGGTTGATGTAGAGGTCTTCGAGGTACAGGCAGTTGCTGCCCAGCCAGGTGGAATAGCTGAAAAAGAACACCGCGAAGCCGATGGGCAAACCGTCGCGCAGGCAGATCAGCCCGTGGGCGGTGGCGCCTTCGCTGAACAGGCTGCGCTCGATATCCGCCACACTGGCGATCACTTCATGACGGGCTTTTTCAAACTCGGCAAGCTCGGTGATGAAAGTCAGGATCTGCGCAGCATCGCTGGGCACGGCGGGGCGAATCTCGATGGTCATGGGCGCGCCTTGGGCAAATTCAAAGGCCACATACTAAGACGGTTTGATGACAGATTGCAGTGCAATTTCGGGATCGCCAGGCCACCTTACTCCGTTGCGGGCTAAAGCAAGCACCAGCAACCACAGAACAATCCGCCCTGACACGCATGGTAGAACGTGGCCATAACTCCAATGATTCCAAGGCGTGCTCATGAACTCCACACCTCCGGTGGGCGGAAAACTATTCGTCCTGTTTTGCCTGGCCAGCTTCCTGTTGTCCTTGTCCTACGGCTCGACGTTTCTGCTGTCGTTGCTGATTCACTCGCGCGGTGGGAATGAGCATGACGCCGGCAGTGTGATTTCCACGGCGATGCTCAGTACCTTCGTCGCGGTAGTGCTCTCCGGGCATTTGGCCGATGCAGTGGGCGCGGCGCGGGCGATTGCGGGAATGGGCGTGTTGCTGGTGGTGGCCTGCCTCGGTTTTGCCCTGACGCCGGGGTTTGGCCAAGGCTTGATGCTGTTCGGGCTGGCCCTCGGCTTGGGTTGGGGCGTGTTCTACACGCTGGGCCCGATCATCGTGACCTTGCTGGTCGAGCCCAGGCAGCGGGCCAAGTACTTTGCGCTGCTGTCGGGCAGCATGTTGAGCGGGATCGGTTCCGGGCCCTTGCTCGGACGAGCCACCAGTGCGCTGGACCTGCCCCTGACGACCGCCTTCTATATCGCTGGGGCCGCCAGCCTCGTTGGGGTGCTGATGTTCTGGCGATTGGGCGCACAACTCAAGCACCATGCGAATGCGCCGACGTCGAGGATTTCCCTGGCCGCCAGCCGCCGGGTGCTGTCGTCCAGGGCGGCGTTCGCCATCCTCATGGTCGGCCTGGGCGGTTGCGTGTTTGGCGGGCTTTCATCGTTCCAGACCAGCTACGCGGCCGCGCATGGGTTGGATTATTCGCTGTTCTTCGCGGGGTTCCTGAGCGCCGCGATCACCAGCCGTCTGTTGATCGCCGGCTTCGTGGTCAAGCGTGATGCCTACCGGGCCGCCTGTGTGTTGTCCGGGATCATGCTCGGCTCGATTGCACTGTTTGCTTTTGGTGTGAGCGGTAACCTCAGCTACCTGCTGGCGGCTGCCACGCTGGGGGTGGGTTACGGCCTGACGTATTCGGTGATCAATGGGCTGGTCGCCCACGAAGCGCCGTCCGGCACGACGTCCCAGGCGTTGCTGCTGTTCAGCCTGGCGTATTTTGTCGGCGTCTTCGGGTTTCCCTGGCTGGCGGGCAGGATCATCGTCGACTACGGCCTGTCGACATTGATGATGGGCGTACTGGCCATCGCTGCACTGAACTGGATGATCACCGTGGCACGCCTGATAGCGCGCCAGCTCGCGGCGCACAAAACCTTACAGGTGTCCTGATAGCGCTCGTCGGCATCCAGGCGCGATCATCGACAACGGCGCCGACCCGCGCATCGATAGCCAGGCGAACACCGCTCAAAATGCGGGGGCTTATCCAGCGAGGAATGCGTCGACTTCCGCGGCGTCGGGAGCAGTCGCCGGCCCCCAGCGCGTCACCGCCAGGGCTGCCGCCGCATTGGCACGGCACGCCGCGTCGAGCGGTTTCAAACCATTGGCCAAACCGGCGATGAACACGCCGGCGTGGGCATCTCCCGCGCCATTGCTGTCGACCGCCTGCACCTTGAAGCCGGGCACAGGCTCAAGCGCATTCGCCCGCCCGACCCAGCAACCGTTCGGCCCATCGCGCACCACCCGCAGTGTGTCGGCGGGCAGATACCGGTTGAGCTTGATCAGCGCCTCGGCCATATCCGCCGCGCCGGTGAACGCCAGGACTTCCGGGCCGTTGCTGGTCCAGATGTCGATACGCGGCAGCAGCGCGCGCATCAACGCCGAATCGGGCGCCTTGACCAGCGGGCCCGGGTCGAACACCACCGTAATCGCCCGTGGCAGCGCCAGTAGCCAGTCGATCAGCGCCTGGGCCTTGCCGTCGAGAAGCAGGCTGTAGCCACTCACGTACACGTAGTCATCGGCACGTGGCGCGACGTTGGCCAAGTCCTCGGCGCTCAGCTCGCCCTCGGCGCCCAGATGGGAGATGAAGGTGCGCTCGCTGCTGGCTTCAGTCAGCGCCACGCACAGGCCGGTGTCCTTGCCTGCGCTGGCGGGCAGCGCGATGTCGATGCCTTCGGCGTGCATCGCCGCACGGGCCAGGTCGCCGAAACGGCCGCTGCCGTGGCGCCCCAGGTAGACTACCGGCAAGCCGTTGCGCCGCGCCGCCGCCATCACATTAAAACCGCCGCCGGCTTCGAAACGGGCCGATTGTGCCAGCACGTCGCCGCCGCTCGCCGGCAATTGATCGAGGGCCATGACCAGGTCGACGATGACCTGGCCGGTGTGCAGCAACCTAGGCATTGGCACGCTCGACCAATGCCGGACGCCGGTCAGCCGCGCCGCCGAGCAACGCATATATCCCGCCGGCCACCACGAAAGTCACGATCCAGCCCAGGCCGTTGTGGCCCAGCCAGGAATCGGACAACGGCCCGGCGAACCAGATGTTGTCGGCGGTGGTGCCGATGGTAGTGAAACTGAACCCCAGCCCGATCGCCACGGCCCACGCCCCCAACGCGCGCCATTCCACGCCGCCGCGATACCAGTAGGCACTGCTTGGGCTGACGTTCAGCAGGTCGTCGGGGCTGTAGTAATGACGGTGAATCAGGTCGACCACGAAGATCCCCACCCACGCGGTGATCGGCACCGCCAGCAACGAGATGAAGGTGATGAACGGGCCGTAGAAACTGTCGGCGATCAGCATGAAGTAGATGGAACCGGCGAAGATCGCCACGATATCGACGATCACCGCGTACACGCGCTTGACCTTCAAACCGAGGGTCAAGGTAGTGAGGCCGGCCGAATACACCGACAGGTTATTCGACAGCAACAGCCCGCCAAACGCGGTGATCAGGTACGGCACGGCCATCCAGGTGGGCAGCATGTCGCGGATCGCGACGATCGGGTCGGTCGCCGCCGCCAGGTCGTTGTTGCCCACCGACAGCAGGCCGCCGAGGGTGATCAGCAGCACCAGTGGAATGCCCGCGCCAAACGCGGCAGACGCCACCAGGCGCACGGCCGTGACGCTGCGGTGTTGGTAGCGCGACATGTCGGCGCCGGCGTTGGCCCAGCCGATCCCGGTGCCGGCGGCCATGGTGCCGATGCCGATGAGCATCGCGCTCAAGGGCGCCGGGGTGGCGTTGAACACTGCGCTCCAGTCGATGGTGGCGCAGAGG
Organism: Pseudomonas sp. 7-41; assembly: GCF_021233075.1. NCBI lineage: Bacteria > Pseudomonadati > Pseudomonadota > Gammaproteobacteria > Pseudomonadales > Pseudomonadaceae > Pseudomonas > Pseudomonas sp. 7-41. The sequence continues at coordinate 5,260,431 of NZ_CP089551.1, forward strand.
AAGCCGCCGACCAGGAGATTCAAGGCGCCGAATACGTAGGTCGCCCACTTCTGGATCACCAGCAAAGTCGCATGGCCCAGGCCGGAAACGGCCAGGGTCAGCAGTACGAAAATGGCGATGAACAGCAGCGTCAGCAGCGGCGCACTTTTCGCCGCGACCGGGGTGTTGAACAGCAGCGTACACAACGACAGCAGCACGAACGCAGCAGTGGTGGTGTTGACGGTCTCCCAACCGAGCCGCGACATCAGCGACACCAACGTCGGCCCGATATTGCCGCGCACGCCGAAGATGGCGCGAGACAGCGTCAGGCTCGGCGCACGCCCGCGCCGCCCGGCGATCGAGATAATGCCCACCACCGCGAAGGAGCCGGCGGCACCGAGGATGGCGACGATGACCGCCTGCCAGATGGCCAGGCCGCGAAATGCAACCAGGGTGGCGCCCAGCGGCAACCCCAGGATGCTGATGTTCGCGGCGAACCACACCCAGAACAGTTGCAGCGGATGGCCGTGGCACTCGCCTTCGGGGACCGGTTCGATGCCGCGCGTTTCCAAGCGCCCGGCGCTTGGGCCGGAAGTGGACGTACTCATGTGCGGGTGCTCCTGGTGCCGGTATTGTTAGGGTTGTGGCAAATTCGCAAATCGCAATGTTGACTCGGTCAGTGCGCGAGCGCGCTGGCCTGTAGCGCCTGGCGCAAGCTGAGCAGCCCTTCAACCAACGGCTGCAACGCCAGCCCGTTGACCCGCTGGACCTGTTCGATCATCGCCGCCGGCCAGCATTGCATCCCCAGGCACGCGCCCAGCATCGCGCCGAGGATCGCGGCGATGGTGTCGGTGTCGCCGCCCAGGCTGGCGGCCACGCACAAGGCCTCGAAGGCGTTCATCTCGCCCACCGCCACTTGCTGCGCGAGGGCGAACGAGACCACCACCGATTCCTGGGAAGCGACCGAGGTGCCAATCAATTCATAGAGCAAGTCGGCGAACAGCGCCTTGTCGCCACTGGCGACGCTCAAGGTCCGCGCCCAACCGATGCGCGTGGCAATACGGCCGCCGGCCACCCAGTGTCCATGGCGTTCGGCCTGCTGGGCGATCTGGCTGCCGATGTTCAGCGCTGCGCCCAGGTCCGCGCCGTTGATCCCGGCCGAGACCACTGCCGCCACTGCCGCGGCACTGGAGATGCCGAGGCTGGTGTTGTGGGTCACCTGGCACGCCTGGATCACCGCACGGATGAACGGCGCGGGGTCGCTGACATCGGCGGCAATCCCCACCGGCGCGATACGCATCGCCGCGCCGTTGGTGGTGCCGTAGCGCCCGGACTCTTCAGGCGTATGCCCGGCGAGGATCATGTCGATGGCGCGCTTGGTCGACGGGCCCAGCAGGTCCTGGGAGCCTTTGGCGCGCATTCGCGCTTCCCAGTCGATCAGGCGTCGCGCAAGTACGCTCGGCTCGATCGTGCCCTGGCCTTCCACCAGCAACTCGCCGACGAGGATCGCCTGCTCGGTGTCATCGGTGATGGAGCCGGCGGGCATGTTCGGTGCGATGGGTTGGTCGGCGTCGGCATCTTCCAGGCCGGTGATGGCACCGAAGCGCGCCCGGACCTGCTCGCGGCTCAAAGACTGGGTGGGCATGCCCAAGGCATCGCCCAACGCCAGACCGTAGAAGGCACCGAGGGCACGATTGTGCGCGCTCATTTCGTCGCGCCAAACTGCAAGTGCAGACGAAAATGCAGCGGGTCGAGCAGACTCTCCACGTATTCCATGAAGCGTTCGCGCCGGTCGTAAGTGGTGCGCGACGCCTTGAGAAACACCGTGCCCACCGGGCGCTCGAGCAGCTCGGCGTCTTCATCGGTCAGAGGCTCGGCGCCGATCCATTGATCGCCTTCGGCGCCGACGTAACCGTAGGCGGCCAGGGTGATGGTCAGGGAGTTGTCGATCAGCCCGACCCGGGGCAAGCCTTCCAGGCCTCCGGAGGCCGGCATCAGCGAGCGCTCCAAAGACACGGCGCGGCCATCGGCGGCGCGGCGGCGACGGTCGAGGGCGATGAATTGGTCGCTGCCGAAGCGGCTGAACAGGTCCGGGCGGGTCACGGCTTCGAAGCGCAGGATGTCGGTGCTGACCAGGGCGCCGGTATCGGCCAGGGCCTGGGCCCAGCCATTGCGTTGGTCGAGCACCATGCCGTCATAGGTGACGATGGAGCCGACGCCGCCCTGGGTGGCGATGTAGTTGCGGCGCTTGAGCTCGGCCAGGGCTTCGCGCAGCGTGCCGCGACTGACCGCAAACTCTTCGGCCAGTTGATGCTCACCCGGCAGCAGGAAACCATCGGCCATCACCCCACCTTCGATACGGCGGATGAGTTCGTCGACGACGCGTTTTTTCTTATCGAATCGGACATGTCTAATCATGTACAAATTGATAACCGAAAGCAGCCGTTTGCAGCAAGCGAATTATTTCAGGGAGAGGAAAAAACCTTCTCAGGGCTCCAGGCCAATCGGGAAGAACGTCCCGCCGCTCCACACGCCGAGCCAGTTCTGACCGTCGATCGGACGGCTCACCGCCAGCTCGACCAATTGGTAGAACACATTGCGATGCACCAGGGCTTCGAGGTTGGCGCGCACCCGCAGATAGGGCGAAGGCTCCTCGGTGTCGGGGTCGATCACCACCCGCAGCGGGTGTTCAAGATCGGCCTCGACCTGCTCGTCGACTTGCGTGGTGAAGCGCAACCGCTGGCTTTCGCCCTGCCCTTCGACTTCCAGGGTGACCGCGACAAACGGCGCATCCTCGACGGTGATGCCGACCTTTTCCACGGGGGTGACCAGAAAGTACTCATCGCCATCGCGGCGGATGATGTTGGAGAACAACTTGACCATCGGCTTGCGCCCGATCGGCGTGCCCTGGTAATACCAGGTGCCGTCGCGGGCAATGTGCATGTCGATGTTGCCGCAGAAGTCCGGGTTCCACAGATGCACTGGCGCCGGCCCCTTGCCCTTGGGCAGTTGGGCCAATAGATCATTGGCCTTGGCGGAATCGGTCATGGGCTTCTCCTCTGGCTTACTGATCGCTCATGCCCAGCAGGCCTCGGGCGTACTGCGCCAGCGGGCGGGCGATCAGATCTTGGGGCGTATTGTCGTGGAACGTCAGTAAACCGCCACGACTGCGAATCCGTGCAGTATCAATCAAATACTGGGTGCTGGTCTCGATCAACATAATCTGGATAACGCCGCTGTCCAGGCCGACACGGTCGAGGGCCTGCTGATCGGTCCACTCATCGGCGTTGCCGATGCGGTCATCCGCCTTGGCGAAGCGGCAGTACAGCAAGTAGTGAGCGCCGGCCGCACGGGCTTCGGCCATGGCTTGTTCGAGGCTTTCGGGCTGGCGGGCGCGGCGCACCATGGGGAAGTATTCGACGAAGCCGTTGAAAGCTTCTTCGGCGACCACGTTCGGGCGCGGATAGGCGCTGCCGGGCGGCACGAAGGCGCCCTGGGCGATGAAGACAAAGGAGTCCGGCTGCACGCGAATCGACGCGGAGCGCCGGGTGTCGCTGTGGTCCAGCAACCCGGCGTCGCTCATCTGATAACGGGTGCCTTCGGCCATATCGCTGACGGTCATGCAACCACTCAGCGTCAACGACGCCAGCAACAAAACCAGACTACGCATCCTAATCCTCCAGAAGCCGGTGACGGAAAACCGGCGAATGGGCATGAGATGCAGAATCCGCGCCATTTGGGGAGGGGGCTTGCTCCCGATTGCGGCGAGTCGGTCAGATTATCGGGGACTGACACATTGCAATCGGGGGCAAGCCCCTTCCCACACTGGATTGTGCGCAATCTTGAAAACCGGGTTAGCCGCCGATGATTTTCATGATGGTCGCACCACCGGAGAACGCCACTTCCTGTTTGTCGCCCAAGGCCTTCATCAGCAAGCCTTGCAAGGCCGGCAGCGCCTGGTGGCGCGGTTTATCCAGCAGGTCGCCGACATAGTGACGATTGCTCGACGACAGGCAGCCATGCAACCAACCGGTGGACGACAGCCGCAACCGTGAACAGGTGCGGCAGAACGGCACGCTTTCGTTGGCGATCACCCCAAAGAAACCCTTGCCCGGCACTTCGTAGCGCACCGCCGTGGCGTCCACGGGAGCGTTGGCTTGCAGGTATTCGTGGTGTTCGCCGATCAGGCTCAGCAGTTGCTGAAGGCTGACGAATTGCTGCAGGAAGGCATTGGAGTCCTTGGCCAGGTGGCCCATTCGCATCAGTTCGATAAAGCGCAGCTCATAGCCCCGTTCCAGGCAATAGTCGAGCAGCGGCATCACCTGATCGAGGTTCTGGCCGCGCAACGGCACCATATTCACCTTGATCTTGATCCCGGCCGCGCGCGCCTGGTCCATGCCATCGAGCACCGTGGCCAGGTCGCCGCCACGGGCGATGCTGCGAAAGGCCTCGGCGTTCAGCGTGTCGAGGGACACGTTGATGCGCCGAATGCCGGCGTCCACCAGCAGCGGCAGTTTGCGCGCCAGCAGTTGGCCGTTGGTGGTCAGGCTGATCTCACTGAGGCCCATCCCGCCCACGGCGCCCATGAAGGCTTCCAGCTTGGGGCTGACCAACGGCTCACCACCGGTGATGCGCAGGCGCTCGATACCGGCGGCTTCGATCAGGTAAGCCACGCCACGGGCCATGGCCTCGGCCGAGAGTTCGTCCTGGGCAGCCACCAGCCGCTTGCCGTTAGGCACGCAATAGGTACACGCGTAATTGCAGGCTGAGGTCAGGCTGATCCGCAAATTGCGAAAACGCCTGCCTTGACGATCAACGATCATGGATCACTCCGGCAGAGGATAATTCAGACGCAGCAAAAGCTGACTCATAAATCAGCTTTTAGCAATAGCCTTACCTGAGTATATTCCTGGGTTACTGCACCTGGCAGCAAATCATTACGCGGCAGGCGTGCCAGCAGGTGCAGCGTCAACGGGTGGCAGCTCGCTGCTGTGCTTGCGCTTGTTGCCCATACGCACGCCGATGTCCATCAGGAACTGGAAGAAACCTTCCTGATCTTCCAATACATTGCTCCAGAACGGCGAGTGGTACAGCGCCACTGCGCCATGCACCAACGCCCAGGCGGCGCAGTAGTGGAAGTACGGCGGCACGTCTTCCAGCTTGCCTTCGCTGATGCGGCCCTTGATCAGCAGGGTCAGGCGTTCGAAGTTCGAGGCGCGGATCTTGTGCAACTCCTCGACCATTTCCGGCACCTGATGGCCCTTGACCACCTTCTCTTCCAGGCGGTCGAACAGGCGGTAGCGCTGCGGGTCACGCATGCGGAACTCGAAGTAGGCCCGCGACAGGGCTTCCTTGTCCTTGTCCACATCGGCCGAATGCAGCAGCTCGTTCAGGTCGCGCTCGTAGTCGAGCATCAGGCGCAGGTAGATCTCGGCCTTGGACTTGAAGTGCTTGTAGATGGTGCCTTTGCCGATACCTACGGCATCCGCGATCATCTCGACGGTAACGCTGTCTTCACCTTGTTCGAGGAACAACTTGAGGGCGGTGTCGAGAATTTCCTGCTCGCGGCGGCGAAACTCACGGACCTTACGGGGTTCTTTTTGCATGAGGAAAAGGTCTGCAGAGGTCGGTATAGGGAGGGTTGCGCAGGGCCAAGGAGACGTGGCGATACGATTTACCCGGTACGAGGGATTATCCCGACTGAACGGTCGTTGGGCAACGCTTATGTGAACCGCTCACACACATTACTTTCAGCATGCCGACGAATTCATGGCGTTCAGTCAGAAATAATACGTGACGTCTACGCCTGTACATCCGCTCAATGAGAACTCAAGCGAAGCGCGCGTATTCCAAATCTGTTTAAAAAACGACCAGACGCGACTGGACTGAATCGGATACTGATCAATACTTCAACTGTCGGCGCGACATCTCCCCCAAGTGAAGCGTCGACCTGGGTACCGACGGACTGCGTGCCCTTGTTTTACTCCTAATGGTCTTAACCCGGATTCCCCCCCCAGAACCCGGGTTTTTTTTGCCTCGGATTTGGTCGCGTCAACCCGCGACGTGCGCCAGCGGGAACAGGCGCTTGAAGTTCTCGGTGGTCTGTTCGGCAAAGCGTTCGTAGGATTCACCGCGTAGCATCGCCAGGTAATCCGCCACGTCACGCACATACTCCGGCAGGTTCGGCTTGCCGCGATGGGGAATCGGCGCCAGGTACGGCGAGTCGGTTTCCACCAGCAGCCGGTCGGCCGGCACTTGTCGCGCCACGTCACGCAGGGCATCGGCATTGCGAAAGGTGACGATGCCCGACAGGGAAATGTAGAACCCCAGGTCGAGGGCCGCCTTGGCCATGTCCCAGTCTTCGGTGAAGCAATGCAGCACGCCGGCCTGGGGCAATGCGGCTTCGCGCAGCAGGCTCAGGGTGTCGGCGCGGGCGCCGCGGGTGTGGACGATGACCGGTTTGCCGGTCTGCTCGGCGGCGTGCAGGTGCAGGCGGAACGACGCTTGCTGCAATAGCGCGGCTTCGGGCTCGTAGTGATAGTCCAGGCCGGTTTCACCAATCGCCACCACCCGTGGGTGGTTGAGTTCGCCGAGCAACCAGTCGAGGGCCGGAGCTTCGCCAGGCTTGAGGTCCAGCGGGTGGATACCCACCGAGCAATCCACGTCCGCGTAGCGATCCGCGAGGGCTTTGACGTCGGCCGCATTGTCGGCGCTGACGCCGATGCACAGGAAGTGCCCGACCCCACGCTGGCGGGCCGCTTCCAGGGCGGCGTCGAGGGAACCGCCGTGTTGGGCGAGGTCGAGGCGATCAAGGTGGCAATGGGAATCTACGAGCATAGGAAATGACAACTTCAATCACGGGAAGGATCTGGCCGACGATACACCCGTCGGCCACGGAAATTAACGCCGGCCGAGCAAACCGACCCACTGCACCAGCAGCGCTTCGAGCAACAGCACGCGGTTGAGGTTGGCCTTGCCGAGGACCTTCTGGCGCTGGGCGAGAATCCAGTCCTGGATATTCAGCACCTTGTCCTGTGCGCTTTTCTGCGCGAGGTATTGCACGACCTTGCGCATGTCCGGCAGGCCCAGGCCATTTTCATCCTGGGTCAACTGGTAGCGCAGGATCAGGCTCGACCAGTCGCAGAACCAGTCGAACAGCAGCAGCAAGGGGATGTCCTTCCAGGCGGTTTCCGCCAACTGGGTGGCGGACAACTCCTGCTTGAGCAGCTTTTTCACCCCGTCCACCACCAGCGCGCGTTGCTCGCGCACGCCCTGGGCCTGCAGCTTCACGGCGGCCAGGGGGGAGCCGGCGGCCAGGGTCAGCAACTCGACGCGTTCGGCTTCGGAACAGTCCGGCAAAGCCTGTTCCAGCCATTGCAGGCTCATCGCCTCGCTGGGCAATGGGCACGCCTGCTGCACGCAACGGCTGCGAATGGTCGGCAACAAGCGGCTGGACTGGTGGCTGACCAGCAACAGCACGGTATCGCCGGAAGGTTCTTCGAGGCTTTTGAGCAAGGCGTTGGCCGCGTTGATGTTCATCGCCTCCACCGGCTCGATCAGTACGACCTTGCGCCCGCCCATCTGCGCGGTTTGCACCACGAAGCTGACGAGGTCACGCACCTGGTCGACCTTGATCGCCTTGTCCGCTTCCTCGGGTTCCAGCAGGTAGTTGTCCGGGTGGCTGCCGGCCTTGAGCAGCAGGCAGGACTTGCACACGCCGCAGGCTTCCAGGTTGACCGGACGTTGGCACAGCAGGCTGGCCATCAGGCGTTCGGCGAGTGCGCGCTTACCGATACCCGCCGGGCCGTGCAACAAGTAGGCATGAGCGTGCTGGGCACGTCCCGCCAGTTGCTGCCAGAGACTGTCCTGCCAAGGGTAGGCTTCAGCCACGGGCGCGCTCCAGCAATGTGGGTAGCAGCGCATCGATGGCCTGCTGCACCTGGGCTAGCGGCTGGGCGGCGTCCAACAGGTAGTAACGCGCCGGCTCGGCCTTGGCCCGGGCAAGGAATGCGCTGCGCACGGCGTTGAAAAACGCCTGGCCTTCCAGTTCGAAGCGGTCCAGGCGGCCACGCGCACTGGCACGGGCCAGACCGACTTCCACCGGCAGGTCGAACACCAGGGTCAGGTCGGGACGCAAATCGCCCTGGACGAAGGTCTCCAGGGTGGCGATGCGCGCCTGGGACAGGCCGCGGCCACCGCCTTGGTAGGCATAGGTGGAATCGGTGAAACGGTCACAAATCACCACGGCGCCGCGGGCCAGCGCCGGGCGAATCACTTCGGCCAGGTGCTGGGCGCGTGCGGCGAACACCAGCAGCAGCTCGGTGTCCGGGTTCATCTGTTCTTCACCTGGGGCCAGCAGCACTTCACGGATGCGCTCGGCCAATGGCGTACCACCGGGCTCGCGGGTCAGCACCACCTCGACGCCCGCAGCGCGCAAACGCTCGGCCAGGTAATCGCGGTTGGTGCTTTTGCCGGCGCCTTCCGGGCCTTCCAGGGTAATAAACAAGCCAGTCACAGGCAGTCCTTAGTCAGAGTCATTGCGGGCTTTGCGGTGCGGCGGCGTCCGGCGCAGGCTCGGCGGGTGCGTCGGGGGCATCGTTCGTCGGCGCGGGGTCTTCCAACGGCTTCACCTGCGGCGCCGGGCTGGAACGGTAATCGGCGCGACGCTTGAGCTGGAACTCACGCACCGCGGCATTATGTGCATCCAGGTCGTCCGAGAAAATATGACTGCCATCACCCCGGGCAACGAAATACAGGCTGCTGCCCGGCACCGGGTTCAGCGCCGCATGAATCGCCTCGCGGCCGACCATCGCGATGGGTGTCGGCGGGAGCCCGGCAACCATGTAGGTGTTGTAGGGGTTGGCTTCCTTGAGATGGGCACGCGTCAGCTTACCGTTGTAGCGCTCGCCCAGGCCGTAGATCACCGTCGGATCGGTCTGCAGCAGCATGCCGATCTTCATGCGACGCACGAATACCCCGGCGATCTGCCCGCGCTCCTCCGGCACACCGGTCTCTTTCTCCACCAGGGAGGCCATGATCAGCGCTTGGTAGGGGTCGGTGTACGGCGCGTCGGCGGCGCGTTTGCTCCACTCCTGGGCGAGCACGTCGTCCAGGCGGTTGTAGGCTTTCTTGAGGAACTCGACATCCGTCATGCCGCGCACAAAGCGATAGGTATCGGGGAAGAACCGCCCCTCGGGGAAAACCCCTGGGTGGCCGAGCTTGTCCATCACTTCGCTGTCACTCAGGCCGGCAAGGCTCTGCACGATCTTTTCATGCTTGGCCAGCGCCGAGCGCACTTGGCGGAAATTCCAGCCCTCCACCAGGGTCAGGCTGTATTGCACCACTTCGCCACGCTGCCACAGGCCGATCAAGCCTTGGGCGGTGAGGCCGGGAGTGAGGCGGTATTCGCCGCTGTGCAATGGCTGGCCTTCGAGGTTGAAGCGCCAGTACAGACGCAACCAGAAGGCGCCGTCGAGCACACCGTCGGCTTCCAGGCGATTGAAAGTGCCGGTCGGCGTGGCTCCGGCGGGGACGTCGAGCAGTTGCTCCTCGGTCAGGTGCAAGGGCTGCTTGAGGGCTGAGTCGAGCTTCCAGGCCGAAAACCCCAACAGCAACGCCGCCGCGAACAGACCGATCAGCAGCAGTAACAACAGTTTTCGTATCAACTCAAATATCCAATAGCGCGCGAACAATGCCCTGCAGTTTACGGGTGAGCGGCCCAACCGACCAGCTCATCGCAGCACAGCTGCGCACCGGCCAAATGCCATAAACGCTGTTGCAGACAAAAACCTCGTCGGCCGACTGCAACTGCTCAAGGCTGATATCGGCCACGACCACCGGGGTGCCGAGCGCCTGCGCCTGGGCCAGTAGCTCGGCACGCATGACGCCGGCCACGCCGCAACGATTCAGATCAGCGGTCAACAACACGCCGTGACGCACCAGGAACAGGTTGCTGAACACGCCTTCGATGACGCGCCCGGACATATCCAGCATCAAACCTTCGGCATGCTCGGTATCTTGCCACTCGGCGCGCGCGATCACTTGTTCGAGGCGATTGAGGTGCTTGAGACCGGCCAGCAGCGGCTGTTCGGACAAACGGGTGGCGCACGGAAACAGGCGGATACCGTCGTTGCCATGGGCCTGGGGATAAGCAGCAGGCGCACTGCCCTGCAGGATACGGCGCACCGGGGCGCCGGGGTTGATGCCATAACCGCGCAGGCTGTCGCCTCGGGTGAGGATCAATTTGAGTACGCCATCGCCGAGGGCGCTGGCATAAGCGAGCACTTCGCTGCGGACCAATGCCGGGTCCACAACCAATGCCAACCGCCTGCAACCCTCGGCCAGGCGTTGCAGGTGGCGGTCGAGCAACACCGGTTGCCCGGCCTTGACGGCGATGGTTTCGAACAGGCCATCGCCATACGCCAGGCCACGATCTTTCAGGGGCACGCTGTCCGCTGGCTGACCGTCGACCCAGCTGTGCATTACTCGGCGAACCGGCGGAACACCAGGGAACCGTTGGTGCCACCGAAACCGAACGAGTTGGACAACACCACGTCGATCGGCATTTTCTGCGCTTCATGAGGCACGAAGTTCAGGTCGCAGCCTTCATCCGGCTCATCGAGGTTGATGGTCGGCGGAGCGACCTGATCCCTGATGGCCAGCACGCTGAAGATCGCTTCGACCGCGCCCGCCGCACCCAACAGGTGGCCGGTCATGGACTTGGTGGAGCTGACCGCCAGCTTGTAGGCGTGCTCGCCGAACACCGACTTGATCGCTTCGGCTTCCGCCAGGTCGCCGGTCGCTGTCGAAGTGCCGTGGGCGTTGATGTACTGCACCAGGTCCGGGCTGATCTTCGCATCGCGCAGGGCGTTGGTGATGCAACGCGCAGCACCGGCGCCGTTGGCCGGTGGCGAAGTCATGTGGTAGGCGTCGCCACTCATGCCAAAGCCGATCAGCTCGGCGTAGATCGTCGCGCCACGCGCCTTGGCGTGTTCCAGCTCTTCCAGTACCAGCGCACCGGCGCCGTCGGCCAGGACGAAACCGTCACGGCCCTTGTCCCACGGACGGCTGGCACGAGCCGGCTCGTCGTTGCGGGTCGACAGCGCACGCGACGCGCCGAAGCCGCCCATGCCCAGGCCGCAGGCCGCCATTTCAGCGCCGCCGGCAATCATCACGTCCGCTTCGTCATAGGCGATATTGCGCGCGGCCATGCCGATGCAATGCGTGCCTGTGGTGCAAGCCGTGGCAATGGCGTAGTTAGGTCCCTGTGCTCCCAGATGGATGGACAGGAAACCGGAAATCATATTGATGATCGAACCCGGCACGAAGAACGGTGAAATTCGACGCGGACCGGACTCGTGCAACGTGCGACTGGTTTCTTCGATATTGGTCAAACCGCCAATACCCGAACCCATGGCCACGCCGATGCGTTCACGGTTGGCGTCGGTGACTTCCAGACCAGCGTCACGCACTGCCTGAAAACCGGCTGCCAGGCCGTATTGAATGAACAGGTCGAGTTTGCGGGACTCTTTGATCGAGAGGTATTGCTCGACATTGAACCCCTTTACCGAGCCGCCAAAACGGGTGGAATAGGCAGAAAGGTCCGTGTGTTCGATCAGACCAATACCACTGCGGCCAGCCAGAATGCCCTGCCAACTGCTCGGCACATCCGTGCCCAGTGGCGACAACATACCCATACCGGTGACTACGACGCGTCTACGCGACACAGCACTCTCCTTTTTCTAATGACGACACTTTGCTTCAGAATCACTTTTCATCAGAGCTAAAGAAAAAACCGCACGCCGTTACAGCAGTGCGGTTTTTCCCTGACAGCAAGCGACGACTACAAACTATTACGCCTGGTGGCTGGTAACGTAGTCGATTGCAGCTTGAACGGTAGTGATTTTTTCAGCTTCTTCGTCCGGGATTTCGGTCTCGAATTCCTCTTCCAGAGCCATCACCAGCTCAACGGTGTCAAGGGAGTCGGCACCCAGGTCTTCAACGAAGGAAGCGGTGTTGACCACTTCTTCTTCTTTAACGCCCAGTTGCTCGGCAACGATTTTCTTGACGCGCTCTTCGATGGTGCTCATACCTTGTTTTCACTCCTAATGGACAAATTCAGGCAGCTGGCCAGTGGGTAAGTGTATAGAAAGCCATTTCAGCTTTTCAACTGAAAGGTTCACCCCGTACCCGGTCGGCCACCCGCGTATAAATTAAGTTGCAGCTTTATAACGGATTTTAGACAGCTCGTATGACATTTTTTTGAAGCGATCCGTCACAATTTAACTCATGTACATCCCGCCGTTAACCGGGATTGTAGCCCCAGTCACGTATGCCGCACCGTCGGATGCCAGGAAAGAGACCACATTCGCAATCTCTTGAGCCTGGCCCAGACGGCCCAGCGGAATCTGCGTCAGCAAGGCTTCACGCTGTGCTTCCGGCAGTTCGCGGGTCATATCGGTGTCGATGAACCCAGGGGCCACCGAGTTGACCGTAATCGACCGCGAGCCGACTTCACGCGCCAGTGCGCGGCTGAAACCTTCCAGACCGGCTTTCGCCGCGGCATAGTTTACTTGGCCTGCGTTGCCCATGGCACCCACTACGGAGCCAATATTGATAATTCGACCCCAACGCGCCTTGGTCATGCCGCGCAAAACGCCCTTGGACAGGCGAAACAGACTGTTCAAGTTGGTGTCGACGACGTCATGCCACTCGTCGTCTTTCATCCGCATCATCAGATTATCGCGGGTGATACCGGCATTATTCACCAGAATCGCCGGCGCGCCGAACTGTGCGGTGATCTCGGCCAGTACGGCAGCCACGGACTCATCGCTGGTCACATTCAGCTCAAGGCCGGTGCCCTGCACGCCGTTTTCCTTCAAGGTCGCGGCGATACGCTCGGCGCCCGCGGCGGAAGTGGCGGTGCCGATCACGACGGCGCCCTGACGGCCCAGTTCCAGGGCGATCGCCTGGCCAATGCCACGGCTTGCGCCGGTAACCAGTGCAACTTTACCTTGCAGACTCATGCAGGCTTCTCCTAAGTTCGGGGTTCAGGCCAGTGCCGCGCGAGCGGCCGCAAAGGCATCCGGGGTATTGAGGTTGGAGGTCGACACGCCGTCGGCGCAGCGCTTGTTCAGGCCGGCCAGGACTTTGCCCGGGCCGCACTCGACCAACTCGGTGGCGCCGTTGGCGGCCAGGGTCTGTACCGATTCAACCCAGCGCACCGGCTTGTAGAGTTGTTCCAGCAGGTCGCGCTTGAGGGTGTCGAGATCCGCGGCAACCGCCGCGCTGACGTTCTGCACCAGCGGGATCTGCGGTGCCTGCCAGTTGATGGCGGCGATGGACTCGGCAAAACGCTCGGCCGCCGGGCGCATCAGCTCGCAGTGCGACGGCACGCTCACCGGCAACGGCAAGGCACGCTTGGCGCCACGGGCCTTGCAGCCTTCGATGGCGCGCTCAACGGCGGCCTTGGCACCGGCAATCACCACCTGGCCCGGCGAGTTGAAGTTCACCGCGCTGACCACTTCGCCCTGGGCCGCTTCGGCACAGGCGGCGATCACCACCGCATCATCCAGGCCGAGAATGGCGGCCATGCCACCCTGCCCGGCCGGAACCGCTTCCTGCATCAACTGGCCACGACGCTCGACCAGCTTGACCGCTTCAGCGAGGGTCAGGCTGCCCGCGGCGACCAGGGCACTGTATTCGCCCAGGCTGTGACCGGCGACGAATGCCGGACGCGCGCCGCCTTCCGCCAGCCACAAGCGCCACAGGGCGATCGAAGCGGTGAGGATGGCCGGCTGGGTTTTATCGGTTTGATTGAGTTGCTCTTCCGGCCCCTGCTGGGTCAGCGCCCACAGGTCGTAACCCAGGGCATCGGAAGCTTCCTTGAAGGTTTCCAGGATCAGCGGATATTGCGCGCCCAGCTCGGCCAACATGCCGAGGGACTGCGAACCCTGCCCTGGAAAGACGAATGCGAGGGATGTAGACATGTAACAAGCCCCTAATGATCTGGTCGTCGGATATAGGCGCCCCTACGATGGGAGCGCACGAAACTGACAGATTGGATGGTCAATTGAACCGGCCGGTCACATTTAAGCATTCCCGGGCCGATTCGCCTAAGGCAACAGATCTTCCAGGCGGCCGTGCAAGCGTCGCGGCAGGTTTTCCTGGATCTCGATCAACGCCCGTGCAATCGCACTCTGAAAGCCTTCCACCCCCGCCGAGCCATGGCTTTTCACCACGATGCCCTGCAAGCCGAGAAAGCTTGCGCCATTATGTCGCGCCGGGGCCAGGTCCTCCTGCAGGCGGCGCATCAGCGGCAACGCCAGGGCGCCGACCAGGCGTGTCGCCAGGTTGCGCTTGAACAAGGCCTCGATCCGCGTGGCAATCATGGTCGCCAGGCCTTCGCTGGATTTAAGCAGGATATTGCCGACAAACCCGTCGCACACCACCACATCCGCCTCGCCGCGATACAAACCGTCGCCTTCGACAAAGCCGATGTAGTTCAACCCCCGCGCACCTTGCAGCAAAGCGGCGGCGAGCTTGACCTGCTGGTTGCCCTTGATGTCTTCGATGCCGATATTCAGCAAGGCCACGCGCGGACGAGCCACACCCAGCGCCTCGGCAGCCACCGAGCCCATCACGGCGAACTGGAACAGATGCTCGGCACTGCAATCGACATTCGCGCCCAGGTCGAGCAACTGGCAATAGCCTGTCTGCGTCGGTATCGCCGCGACTATCGCCGGCCGGTCGATCCCCGGCAAGGTCTTGAGCACGTGCCGCGACAACGCCATCAGCGCGCCCGTGTTGCCGGCACTGACACAGGCTTGCACCTTGCCATCACGCAACAACTCGAGGGCGACCCGCATTGAAGAGTCGGGCTTGCCACGCAGGGCGACCGCCGGCTTTTCATCCATGCCGATGGCTTCGCTGGCGGGCGTAATCGTCAGGCGCGCGCGATCCACCGCCGGATGGCTGGCAATCAGTTCTTCAAGAAGGGAAGGTTGACCGACGAGGGTCAGGTGCAGCGAGGGCGTAGCAGACAGGCTGGCAATACAAGCCTGAACAATGCTGCGGGGACCGAAGTCCCCGCCCATTGCGTCAATCGCGATGACTTGAGCAGACAAGTGATTACTCGTCAGCGCCCTTGTCGATCACTTTACGGCCACGGTATACGCCTTCTGGCGATACGTGGTGACGCAGGTGAATTTCACCGGTGGTTTTTTCTACAGACAGAGTGCTTGCCGTCAGGGCGTCGTGCGAACGACGCATGTCACGGGCAGAGCGGGATTTTTTGTTCTGCTGAACAGCCATAATTGATTAACTCCTAAACGTTTGGGTCACGCTTTAACTGCGCCAATACACTGAACGGGTTGGACCGCGTTACCTCGTCCTCGCTCGGTTCGGACTCGTCATCGAGGCCCGCCGGCTGCTGGCATTCTTCCGGATGATGAGCAGGCACAATGGGCAAGGCGAGCAAAAGCTCCTCCTCGATCAGTGCATGCAGATCCAAAGGATCTTCGCCCAGTTCCAGCACGTCATAACCTTTCGGCAACGACTGGGTATTCGCACCCTCCTTTACCACAGCGTAACTGCATTCGCTGTGAATCGGCAGGGTGACCAGCTCAAGACAACGCTGGCAAACCATTTTGACCTCGGTGTCGATAAAGCTGTGAATAACCACAGATTTACGTTCATCTCGTTCAAAAACGAATTTGGCCTGCACCGTACCGACAGTGTCGGAAAGCGGGTCGCAGAGTCTCTCCAAATCGGCCAGCAGCAATTCACCTTGAAGGGAAGTGCCACGATCAGCCAATTTGCGCGGGTCAACGTGAGGTGGAATCGGGTCATTCAACATAGGCGCAGCATTATAGGGATGCCCCCAGCCATGTCAAAGGAAATTCAGCCCTGTGCGTCAGCCGGTCGTCCCGCTAGAATCCCCGGTCGCCCTGAGGAGACGCCCATGCTGCCTTTATTACTCGCATCCAGCTCGGTCTATCGCCGGGAATTGCTGAGCCGCCTGCACTTACCGTTCATCTGCAGCTCGCCGGATATCGATGAAAGCCACCGCGCAAATGAGTCAGCCGTCGAACTGGTCAAACGCCTGGCCGAAGAGAAAGCCCGCGCCCTCGCCGCCCGCCATCCAGGGCACCTGATCATCGGCTCCGATCAGGTCGCCGCACTCGAAGGCCGGATCATCGGCAAACCCCACACCTTCGAGAACGCCCGCGAGCAACTGCTGGCGGCCAGCGGCAAGCGTGTCAGCTTCCTCACCGGGCTGGCGCTGCTGAACAGCGAGACCGGGCATTGCCAGGTCGACTGCGTGCCATTCACCGTACACATGCGCGTGCTGGACGCGGAGCGGGTCGAGCGCTACCTGCGGATCGAGCAGCCCTATGACTGCGCGGGCAGTTTCAAGGCCGAAGGGCTGGGCGTGAGCCTGTTTCAAAGCACCGAAGGCCCGGATGCGACCAGCCTTGTCGGCTTACCGCTGATTCGCCTGGTGGATATGCTGCTGGCCGAGGGCGTGCAAATCCCTTAAACCAGCGCAAAACCAAATGTGGGAGGGGGCTTGCTCCCGATTGCGGTGGGTCAGCTACAGATAAGCTGGCTGATCCACTGCTATCGGGAGCAAGCTCCCTCCCACATTTATCTACGCAGACCTTGGGATCTCAGCGCAGGGTCGGGCCCTGGAAGCCCATGTACAAGGCCAACTTCTCCGCCACGCTGGCGCCGAGCTTCTTGGAGAAACGGTCAAACGGCGACTCCTGAACGGTGAAGTCCACCAGTTCCTTTTCACCAATCACGTCCCGCGCCACCGAACTGGCACTGCCCAGGCCATCGATCAAGCCCAGCGGCAAGGCCTGCTCGCCAGACCAGACCAGCCCGGAGAACAGCTCCGGATGGTCCTTGTCCTTCAGACGATCACCGCGCCCTTGCTTGACGCTGGCAATGAACTGGCGATGAGTGGTGTCGAGCACGCTCTGCCAGAACTGGGTTTCATCGGCCTTTTGCGGCTGGAACGGGTCGAGGAACGCCTTATGCTCGCCCGAGGTGTAGGTGCGACGCTCCACACCGAGCTTCTCCATGGTGCCGACAAAGCCGTAACCGGCCGCCGTGACGCCAATGGAACCCACCAGGCTGGCCTTGTCGGCGTAGATCTGGTCAGCGGCACTGGCGATGTAATACGCACCCGAGGCGCCCAGGTCGGAGATCACCGCGTACAGCTTGATCTGCGGATGCAGCGAGCGCAGGCGGCGAATCTCGTCATACACGTAGCCCGATTGCACCGGGCTGCCGCCTGGGCTGTTGATGCGCAGGATCACGCCCTTGACCTTGGGGTCTTCGAACGCGGTGCGCAGACTGCTGACGATATTGTCGGCGCTGGCGGACTCCTTGTCGGCAATCACCCCGCGCACTTCGATCAAGGCGGTGTAGTTGGGACCACGGGTCGCGGTTTTTTCCATGTCCACCAGCGGGCTGAACAGCACCAGCATGCCGAGCAGGTAAACAAAGGTCAGCAGCTTGAAGAAAATCCCCCAGCGCCGCGAACGACGCTGCTCTTGCACGCTGGCCAGAAGGGTCTTCTCCAGCAGCTTCCAACTCTTGTCGTCACTGCTGTCGGCCTTTTCGGGCGCTTTCCACTCATCACTCATGCCATCTACCCCAGCAAAGACTCAGTGGGCCCGGCTGAGCCAGGCCTGCAATTCAGAAAAATGATCGATCGTCAGCCTGGGCTCGTATGCCTGCAGCGCCTCGGCAGCCTGCGCACCGTAGCTGACCGCCACGCTGTCCATGCCGGCATTGCGCGCCATCATCAGGTCGAAGGACGCGTCGCCGACCATCAACGCCTGGCGTGGCGACACGCCGCAATGGGCGAGGATCTGCTCAAGCATCAGCGGATGGGGCTTGCTGGCGGTTTCGTCCGCTGCGCGGGTAACGTCGAAATAGTCTTCCCAGCCGTGGGCCCTGAGCACCCGGTCCAGGCCGCGGCGGGCCTTGCCGGTGGCGACCGCCAGCTGATAACCCTCGGCGCGGAACGCTTCCAGGGACTGCACCACGCCATCAAACAGCGGCGAAGGCTCGGCCTCCAGCGCAATGTAGTGATCGGCATAATGCTCGCGGAACGCGACCAATTCAGCGTCAGCGATGTGCGGGTACAAGGTGCGAATCGCCTCAGGCAACCCCAGGCCGATAATGCCCTTGACCGCCAGATCGCTGCACAGCTCGAAGCCAGAACGCGTCGAGGCCATGTGCATGGCCTCGACGATACGGCCAATGGAGTTGGCCAGCGTGCCGTCCCAATCGAAAATCAGCAGTTTGTAGTCAAGGTGCGGCACTCAAACGCTCCACGGTCTTGGCCCACATCTCATCGACCGGCGCCTGCAATTTCAATTCGCCACCATCGGGCAGCGGGACGGTGAGCATGTAGGCGTGCAGGAACAGGCGTTTGCCGCCCAGGTCGCGAATCTCCTTGGAGAACGCCTCGTCGCCATACTTGGTGTCACCGGCAATGCAGTGGCCCGCATGCAGGGTGTGCACGCGAATCTGGTGAGTGCGCCCGGTGACCGGCTTGGCCTCGACCAGGGTGGCGAAGTCGCCGAAGCGGCGCAGCACCTTGAACAGGGTCAGGGCTTCTTTGCCCTCCTCGTCCACTTCGACCATGCGCTCGCCGGAGCGCAGGTTGCTCTTCTGCAACGGCGCGCGCACGCTCTTGATCGAGCTGGCCCAGTTGCCGCGCACCAGCGCCATGTAGCGCTTGTCCACGCCATCGCCGCGCAGGGCGGTGTGCAGGTGGCGCAACATGCTGCGCTTCTTGGCGATCATGAGCAGGCCGGAGGTGTCGCGGTCGAGGCGATGGACCAGCTCCAGCTCCTTGGCATCCGGACGCAACTGACGAAAGGCTTCGATCACGCCGAAACTCAGGCCGCTGCCGCCGTGAACCGCAATGCCGCAGGGCTTGTTGATCACGATCAGCTTGCTGTCTTCGTAGACAATCGACGCTTCAAGGCGCTGCAACAGGCCCTGAGCCAGCGGCACAGGTTCGTCGCGCTCAGGCACGCGCACCGGCGGCACCCGGACGATATCGCCCGCCTGCAGCTTGTACTCGGGCTTGATGCGACCCTTGTTCACGCGCACTTCGCCTTTACGCAAAATGCGGTAGATCAAGGTCTTGGGCACGCCTTTGAGCCTGGCCAGGAGAAAATTGTCGATGCGTTGGCCGGCATATTCCGGCGAGACCTCAAGCAGCTGGACGCTGGGGGTCTGGGGGGCGGTAGTCGTCATGTCGGCGATGATAACAATTTTTTATGGAATTGAAGCACTTAATCATTACTGCTATAGTCGCGAACGCCGCCAAAAGCGGCCTGGACAGAGGACTTGCGGCAAATTGCCGGCCCTGACCTTCGCAATTCATCAGGACGCGAGGCCGTCCTACGGGGCTTTCGTTACCTTGGAAAGCCCGAGATTGTAACAAGCGCAGGTGACATGAGGCCTGAAGCGAGTGCAGAAAGCAGAGTGAATACTCGCATTTTGCGCCGATATTTACGGCCAGTTCACAAAGTGCAGTCAGTCTTGGGACACACCATGGCGAATGCTTCGGAAACAACGCCTGTTAAGAGCCGAGTGAGAGCGCAATCGCCCACACTTGGTCTTGTTTAGCCATGAGCGTGGACTCCCCATTGGAGAACACGGTAAATGCCAACCCGCTGCGGATTCTGCGCGCGGCAGCACCCGAATTATCAGGGATACGTGTAGGGTGGAGATGCACAACCGTCGGACCGTGTAGCACTAGGCTTATATATAGACGCTTCATCTCGTCCACAGTCGCCGGTTGATTCCTCCTCCTGACCTTAGCTTTTGTTGAAGTGGTGCCTTTGTCACCACCGCTAACAAGCAGGACGCGTCCGTCGCGATACCAGCCCAATTCGCCGGTTATTGCTGGACACTGGAGTGGCCAACCACTCTTGACGCACCTGACACCGACCGTGAGAAGTCGTGTGTGCCGAACGCCGTTTCCGGCAGCCCGGAAACCGACGGTACAACATGAAAAGAATGCTGATTAACGCAACTCAACCCGAAGAGTTGCGTGTTGCGCTGGTAGATGGCCAACGCCTTTACGACCTGGACATCGAGTCCGGCGCACGCGAGCAGAAGAAGGCCAACATCTATAAAGGCCGTATTACTCGCATCGAACCAAGCCTTGAGGCTGCCTTTGTCGATTTCGGCTCCGAGCGCCACGGCTTCCTGCCCCTCAAAGAAATCTCCCGCGAATACTTCAAGAAAGCCCCCGAAGGCCGCGTGAACATCAAGGACGTCCTGAGCGAAGGCCAGGAAGTCATCGTCCAGGTCGAAAAAGAAGAACGTGGCAACAAGGGCGCCGCCCTGACCACCTTCATCAGCCTGGCCGGTCGTTACCTGGTACTGATGCCGAACAACCCGCGTGCCGGCGGCATTTCCCGTCGCATCGAAGGCGAAGAACGCAACGAACTGCGTGAAGCGCTGAACGGCCTGGTCGCTCCAGCCGACATGGGCCTGATCGTCCGCACTGCCGGCCTGGGCCGCAGCAGCGAAGAAATGCAGTGGGACCTCGACTACCTGCTGCAACTGTGGACCGCCATCAAAGAAGCGTCCCTGGATCGTTCCGCGCCGTTCCTGATCTACCAGGAAAGCAACGTGATCATCCGCGCCATCCGCGATTACCTGCGCCAGGACATCGGCGAAGTGCTGATCGACAGCGTCGAAGCCCAGGACGAAGCCCTGACCTTCATCCGCCAGGTGATGCCGCAGTACGCCAGCAAGATCAAGCTGTACGAAGACAGCGTTCCGCTGTTCAACCGTTTCCAGATCGAAAGCCAGATCGAGACCGCCTTCCAGCGCGTGGTCGAACTGCCTTCCGGCGGCTCCATCGTGATCGACCCGACCGAAGCCCTGGTGTCCATCGACATCAACTCGGCGCGCGCCACGAAAGGTAGCGACATCGAAGAAACCGCCCTGCAGACCAACCTGGAAGCGGCTGAAGAAATCGCCCGCCAGCTGCGCCTGCGTGATATCGGCGGCCTGATCGTGATCGACTTCATCGACATGACCCCCGCCAAGAACCAGCGCGCCGTGGAAGAGAAAGTCCGCGAATGCCTGGAAGCTGACCGTGCCCGCGTGCAAGTCGGCCGCATCTCGCGCTTCGGCCTGCTGGAAATGTCCCGTCAGCGCCTGCGTCCGTCCCTGGGCGAGAGCAGCGGCATTGTCTGCCCGCGTTGCAACGGCACCGGCATCATCCGTGACGTTGAATCGCTGTCCCTGGCGATCCTGCGCCTGATCGAAGAAGAAGCCCTGAAAGACCGCACCGCCGAAGTCCGCGCACAAGTGCCGATCCCGGTTGCCGCGTTCCTGCTCAACGAAAAACGCAACTCGATCACCAAGATCGAACTGCGCACCCGTGCCCGTATCGTCATCCTGCCGAACGATCATCTCGAAACGCCGCACTTCGAAGTGCAGCGCCTGCGTGATGACAGCCCGGAAGCCCACAGCGGCCAGTCCAGCTACGAAATCGCCGCTGCCGCTGCCGAAGTGGAAGAAGTCCAGCCAGCCGCCGCGACCCGCACCCTGGTTCGCCAGGAAGCCGCCGTGAAGACCGCTCCGGCGCGTGCCAACGCACCGGTTCCGGTTGAAGTGGCTGCCCCGGTTGCAGCCCCGGCCGCCCTGCCTGAGCCAAGCCTGTTCAAGGGCCTGGTGAAATCGCTGGTCAGCCTGTTCGCCAGCAAGGAAGAGCCTGCGGCACCGGTGGTGGTCGAAAAACCTGCCACCGAGCGTCCGGCGCGTAACGAAGAGCGTCGCAACGGTCGCCAGCAGAGCCGTAACCGCAACGGTCGCCGTGACGAAGAGCGCAAGCCGCGCGAAGAACGGGCCCCGCGTGAAGAGCGCGCACCCCGTGAAGAGCGTGCGCCTCGCGAAGCCCGTGAAGAGACCCCGGTCGTAGCCCGCGAAGAACGCGCACCGCGCGAAGAGCGCGCACCACGTCCACCACGCGCACCGCGTGAAGATCGCAAGCCACGTGGCGAGCGTGAAGAACGTGTGCGTGAACTGCGCGAGCCGCTGGACGCTGCGCCAGCCGTTGCCGTTGCCGCCGCTGCTGTTGCCGCCACTACCGAGGAAGAACGCCCGGCTCGCCCGCCGCGTGAAGAGCGTGCGCCACGTGAAGAGCGTCAACCGCGCCCACCGCGTGAAGAACGTCAACCACGTACCGAGCAGGCGGCTGCCGCCAGCGAAGAAGAAGTGCTGACCGGCGAAGAGCAACTGCAGGAAGACGGCCAGGACAACGCCGAAGGCGATCGTCCGCGCCGCCGCTCCCGTGGCCAGCGTCGTCGCAGCAACCGTCGCGAGCGTCAACGTGACGCCAACGGCAATGTGATCGAAGGTTCGGAAGAAGCCGGCGAGAACGCAGAAGCCGCTACCAGCGAACCGACCAGCACCGAACTGGCTGCCGGCCTGGCCGTTACCGCCGCTGTTGCCAGCTCGGTCATCAGCGCACCTGCCGAAGCCCAGGCTCACGAGCAGGCTGAACGCGCCACTGCCGCCGCCGAAGAAACCGTTGCGGTAGAAGCGCCAGTCGCCGAGACCCCAGTGGTTGAAGCACCAGTCGTAGAAGCAACCACCCCGATCGAAGCCCCCGCGGCTCCGGAAGTGGAAGTTGCGCCGGTTCGCGAAGCCCAGGCGCAAGAAGAAGTGGCTGCCGCCGAGCCTGCCCCGGTGGTTGAGCCACAGCCAGTGGTTGAAGCTGTCGTGGAAGCTCCGGTTGTCGAAGCCGCCGCCCCGGCCGTGCGTGAAGTTCGCGAAGAACAGACCGCCTTCCAGTGGACTGCCGAACCTGCCGCCCCGGTTGAAGCGTCTGCCCCCGTGGTAGAAGCCGCACCGGCCCCGGTTGCCGAAGTGGTTGAAGCCGCTCCGGTAGTGGTTGCCGAGCCTGCGCCCGTGGTTGAAGCGCCCGTGGTTGCCGAAGCCGCCGCCCCGGTGGTTGAAGCCGCACCGGCCAGCGCCCTGACCGAAAACGGCCGTGCGCCGAACGACCCACGTGAAGTGCGCCGTCGTCGCAAGGAAGCCGAAGCGGCCGCCGCTGCTGCCGCTGCCGCACCGGCTGTCGCCGAAGTGGTCGAGCACGCTGCCCCTATCGTCGACGAGACCCCGCGTTCCGTTGAAGAAGTGGCAGAGCACCACCCAAAGGCCCTGGAAGAAGAGCACGAGCCTAAACCCCTCGTCTGATTCCATCAGCCACTGAAAAGCCCCGCCTGATCACTCAGGCGGGGCTTTTTTATGCCAACAAATTCTGAAAACACCGAAGATTCAATGTGAGAGGGGGCTTGCCCCCTCCCACATTTCAGAGCGGTTTGAAATCCAACAGATGTGGCAGATCCACATCCCAGAGTACGCCAGGATCGTTTACCTGGATCTCGCGCACCTGCCCCTGGGCAAACAGCGGCTTGGCCCCGCGATCGCCCGTCAACGCCATCAACGCTGGCCCAAACGCTCGTCCAAACGCAACCGGATGCCCATACTGGCCGGCATGCACCGGCACGTTGATGCTGTCCACGTGCTCCAGCACCCGTTCAATGCTGGACGGCAGGATGAACGGCATATCACCCAGCACCACCAGCCAGCCATCACTGGAAGCACTGGCCGCGACCGCTGCCGCAATGCTGTCGCCCATTCCGGCCGAGCACAGCTGCACTACCTCGCAGCCATGGACCTGCGCCAGACGAATGACTTCAAGCCGCTCGGGCGACGTCACCAGCACGCGCTTTAGCGCCCACGCCGGCAAATTCACCAGCACCTGCTCGATCACCGGCCGCACCACTGCGTCCCGGCCGACGCACTTAGCCAGCAATTTATCCCGATCTGCCCCGGCTTCAGCGCGAAAACGACTGCCCTGTCCCGCCGCCAGCACAATCACCGTGACGGTCATTCAACCTGCACCGACAGCGGCTTTTTCTGCAGCGGCACCACGCCATTCTTGATCGCGACAATTTCCGCCAGCAACGACAGCGCGATCTCCGCCGGTGTATGGCTGCCAATATGCAAACCGATCGGCCCATGCAACCGCGCGATCGCCTGCGCAGACAATCCCAGCGCCGCCAGGTTTTCCCGGCGTTTACGCGTGTTGACCCGCGAACCCAGCGCGCCGATATAGAACGCATTGGAGTTCAGTGCCGTCAGCAACGCCATATCGTCCAGGCGCGGGTCGTGGGTCAGGCAGACGATGGCCGTGCGTTCGTCGGTCTGGATGTTCAGCACCGCTTCATCAGGCATGCCGGGCACAAAGCGGCCGTGCGGTTCTTCCCAGCCATACGCGAACTCTTCACGCGGGTCGCAGATCAGCACTTCGAAATCCAGCAACCGCGCCATCTGCGCCACGTAGCGGGACAACTGCCCGGCGCCGATCAACAGCAGGCGCCAGCGCGGGCCATAGATGGCGCGCAGGCGCTCGCCGTCGAAGCTCACCACGTCGGTCTTGCTCGCGGGGCTCAAGCTCACGTCGCCGGTGGCCAGGTCCAGCTCCCGAGCGACGATTTCATGGGCGTCACAGCGCGCCAGCAACTCGGCCACCCACTGCCACTCCGTCACGCGCTCTTCGGTCAGGCGCAGGGTGCCGCCGCACGGCAGGCCGAAACGCGCCGCTTCATCGCGTGTCACGCCGTAGGTCACCAACTGCACCGCGGGCCCGTCGTCCGCCAACCGACCATCCTGCAAACGCGCAATCAAGTCGTCTTCAATGCAACCGCCGGACACCGAGCCGATCACCACCCCGTCGCCGCGCAAGGCCAGCATGGCCCCGGGCGGACGCGGCGCGCTGCCCCAGGTCTGGACCACGCTGTACAACACCACCCGCTGCCCGGCGCGGCGCCATTCGAGCACGCTGCGCAGGACATTCAGATCCACGCTGTCCATCAAGCCTTCGCCTCCTGCCAGCCTTGCAACTGATAACGCACGGGCAGGTTGCGAATACGCTTGCCGGTGGCGGCAAAGATCGCATTGCACAGCGCCGGCGCAATCGGCGGCACGCCGGGCTCACCGACACCGCCCAACGGCACCTCGCCCTGTGGCGTGACCAGGTGGACCGCGACAACCTTGGGCGCCAGGGACATGCGCGCCACTTCATACATATGGAAGTTGTCCTGCTGGACCTTGCCGTCCTTGAAGCTGATCTCGCCCAATACCGCGTTGCCCAGGCCCATCACGCAGGCGCCTTCGAATTGCGAGCGAATGCGTTCCGGGTTGATCTGCGGGCCGCAGTCCACAGCGATATCCGCCTTGTGGACGATCAGCGTGCCGTCGTCTTTGACTTCCACCTCGATCACCGCCGCCACATAGGTGACGAAACTGTAATGCACCGCCAGCCCCAGGCCTCGCCCCTTGGGTAGCGTGCGCCCCCAGCCGGCGGCTTTGGCGGCGGTTTCGAGGACACCGCGCAGGCGGGCGGTATCGATCGGGTAGCGCTCCGGGGATTCGCCGTAGTTCCACTCATCGCTCAGGGTTTTCGGATCGATCTGACGGTCCGGCCCAAGCAGTTTGAGTTGGTACTGCAACGGGTCCTGGCCGGCCTTGTGCGCCAGCTCATCGACAAAGCTCTGAATCGCAAAGCCATGCGGGATGTTCGACACCGAGCGGTACCAACCAACCCGGGTGTGGGCGGCGGCTTCGGGGTTTTCCAGGCGCACGTTGGGAATCGCGTAGGCCATGTTGGTAAAGCCCATGCCCAGCTCGAACGCCGCCTCGTGGTTCATCCCCGGCGCAAACAACGCGGTGATGCTCGGCGCGACGGTGCGGTGCAGCCAGGCGGAAGGCAGGCCGTCCTTATTCAGGCCAGCCTTGAGGTACTCGGCGGAAACCGTGTGGAAGTAGGAGTTGTGGATGTCATCTTCACGAGTCCACTGCACGCGCACGGCCTTGCCGGG
The DNA here is from genome assembly GCF_021233075.1 of Pseudomonas sp. 7-41. Classification (NCBI taxonomy): domain Bacteria; kingdom Pseudomonadati; phylum Pseudomonadota; class Gammaproteobacteria; order Pseudomonadales; family Pseudomonadaceae; genus Pseudomonas; species Pseudomonas sp. 7-41. Next base: position 5,286,353 of record NZ_CP089551.1, read on the forward strand.
GAATTCCTTGGCGAGGATGGCCGCCTCGACCACGAAGTCCGGCTTGGACTTGCGACCGAAACCGCCGCCCAGCAGCGTGACATTGATCGTCACGTTATCGAAAGGCAGGCCCAGGCGCTCGGCGACGCGCTCACGAGTCACCTGGGGCGCCTGGCTGGGGGCCCAGGCTTCGCACTGGCCCTTGTCGAAACGGGCAACGGCAACCATCGGTTCCATCGGTGACTGGGCCAGATGCGGCAAATAATAAGCGGCGTCCAAAGTGCTGTCGGCCTCGTTCATCGCCTGCTCGAGGGTGCCGGTGTTGCGCACCACTTTGCCCGGTTGCCGCGCGGCCGCTTCCAGTTCCTTGCGGTAATCGATCGAGTTGTAGCCGGCGTTGACGCCGTCATCCCAGACAATCGCCAGCGCTTCGCGGCCCTTGATCGCTGCCCATGTGTTGCTGGCCACCACGGCCACGCCGCCCAGCGGCTGGAACTCCGAGGGCAGAGGCCGGCTTTCGATTTCGAGGACCCTGATCACCCCCGGCACCTTCAACGCCGCACTGGCATCGAAGGATTTGACCTTGCCGCCATACACCGTCGGCCGTGCAATGGTGGCGTAGAGCATGCCGTCGAAATGCACGTCCGCGCCGTAGACCGCGCGACCGTTGACGATATCGGCGCCGTCGATGGCCTTGACGCCCTCTTTGCCGATGTAGCGGAACTCCGACGGCTGCTTGAGGCGCAGCGTGTCGCGCGCCGGCACCGCCAATGCACCGGCAGCGGCGGCCAGCTCGCCATAGCCCAAGGTGCGACCGCTGGGCTGGTGAACCACCTTATGCAGCTGCGCACGGCACTCGCCCAGCGGCACCTTCCACTGTTCGGCAGCCGCCTGTTCCAGCATCGCGCGCACACTCGCGCCGCAACGCCGCATCGGTTCGAACCAGTGGCGCATGCTGCGCGAGCCATCGGTGTCCTGGTTGCCGTAACGCACTTCGTCAGCCGGCGCCTGCTGGACGCGCACGTGGGCCCAATCGGCGTCCAACTCATCGGCGACTACCAGGCTCAGGCTGGTACGCACGCCCTGGCCCATTTCCGAACGGTTGCAGATCACGGTCACGGTGCCGTCGGTGGCAATGCTGACGTAGACCTTGGGGTCATCGATCAGCCCATGGGGCATGGCATCGCCGCCATACTTCTTGGCGCCATCGGCGGCAAACGCTGCGGGCAGGCCCCAACTGGCGGCGATCACCAGCGCGCCAGTGGCGCCGACGCCCTTGAGGAAACCGCGGCGGCTGAGGTTATCGAGGACGAAATCAGCGGGTAAACGGTTCATGCCTTGGCCCCCTGCAGGTGCGTCGAGGCCTGGCGGATCGCGGTCTTGATGCGGTTGTAGGTGCCGCAGCGGCAGATATTGCCGACCATCGCCTCCTCGATCTGCTCGTCGCTGGGGTTGGGGTTGGTTTTCAGCAGCGCGGTGGCCGACATGATTTGCCCGCCCTGGCAGTAACCGCACTGGGCCACGGCACTGTCCAGCCAGGCTTGCTGCACGACCTGGCCGATGGGGTCGGTGTGCAGGTTGTCGATGGTGCTCACGGCCTGGCCCTTGACCGCGCCGATCGGGGTGATGCAACTGCGCGCCGGGGCGCCGTCGATATGAATGGTGCACGCGCCGCACAGGCCCATGCCGCAGCCGAATTTGGTGCCGTTGTAACCCGCCACATCGCGAATCGCCCACAACAGCGGCATATCCTCGGTGACGTCCAGTTGATGGTCTTGACCGTTGAGTTTCAGGGTAATCATTGGGCACGCCCGCCTATTTTTTGCATTTAGGGGCGAGCCATCTGCTGCGAAAGGTATCGCTGGTTCGGGTGCACGCAGATGGGCTCAGGCTGAGGAGGCTCTCTTGCGAAGACGGATCTTCACCGGGCCTTTGATGGAGCATTGACTAACTGTAAACCAAAAAATTCGAATTTGGCCGCGCAGAAACGCAAACGCCCCGAACCAGTCGGGGCGTTTGCGGATTGCTGTGGGCGTCAGTTCACGCCATCAGCGGGTTACTTGATCACCGGCGCAGGGCCTTCGGCCACGCCCAGGTCATCTTCTTCACGGGTGTCGGAGATCCCACGACCACCGGAAGCCAGCTCGACTTGCAGCTTGTCTTCGTCCAGCTCCTTGACCCACTTGGCGACAACCAGGGTCGCCACGGCGTTACCGACCAGGTTGGTCAGCGCGCGGGCTTCGGACATGAAGCGGTCGATGCCGAGGATCAGCGCCAGGCCGGCAACCGGCAGGTGGCCCACGGCCGACAGGGTCGCGGCCAGCACGATGAAACCACTGCCGGTCACGCCTGCAGCGCCCTTGGAGGACAGCAGCAGCACCAGCAACAGGGTGATCTGGTGGGTGATGTCCATGTGGGTGTCAGTCGCCTGGGCGATGAACACGGCAGCCATGGTCAGGTAGATCGAGGTACCGTCGAGGTTGAACGAGTAGCCGGTCGGGATCACCAGGCCAACCACGGATTTCTTCGCGCCCAGACGCTCCATCTTGATCAGCATGCGTGGCAGTGCCGATTCAGACGAGGACGTACCCAGAACGATCAGCAGCTCTTCACGGATGTAGCGGATCAGTTTCAGCACGCTGAAACCGTGTGCGCGGCAGATGGCGCCGAGCACCACCACCACGAACAGGACGCAGGTGATGTAGAAGCAGATCATCAACTGGCCCAGTTGCACCAGCGAGCCGACACCATAGGCACCGATGGTGAACGCCATGGCGCCGAGGGCACCGATTGGCGCGAGCTTCATGATCATGTTGATGATGTTGAACATCACGTGGGCGAAGCGATCGATGAAGTCCAGCACCGGCTTGCCGTAGGCACCCAGGCGATGCAGGGCGAAACCGAAGATCACCGAGAACATCAGCACTTGCAGGATGTCACCGTTGGCGAATGCGCCGACGATGGTGTTTGGAATCACATTGAGGATAAACCCTACGATGCTCTGGTCTTTACCAGCTGTCACGTAGGCCGCCACTTTGGATGCGTCCAGGGTGGCCACGTCGATGTGCATGCCAGCGCCCGGCTGCACGACGTTCACCACGAACAGGCCGATCAGCAGGGCGATGGAGGACACGACTTCGAAGTACAGCAGCGCGTAGCCGCCGGTTTTGCCGACCGATTTCATGCTCTGCATGCCAGCGATGCCGCTGACAACGGTGCAGAAGATGATCGGGGCGATGACCATTTTGATCAGTTTGATGAACCCGTCACCCAGCGGCTTGAGCGCCACACCGGTCTGCGGGTAGAAGTGACCGAGCAAAATACCGATAACGATGGCAACGATCACCTGGAAATACAGGGATTTGTACAGTGGCTGACGAGTCGTCATTGCAAAGTTCCTCAATCGTCCCGTGTGGCAAATATCCGCCATTGCCCACGGCACTTGAATTGCGAACCCTCCTGCACTGGAGGGATTTGTTGTTTGCGAGACCTGTAGGACCAAGCCTGCGCTGTAATCCTTATCGCAAACGTCGTGCCACTTTGCTTAAACGGCCTGAAGCCCCTTAGACATCAGGGCTGGAGGGATCAAGGCGCGCCTGAGCGCCGTCCATTGCATGGCGGGTTTCCGCCAACTCGCCGTATCTCGTCCTACAATTTGGCGGATATCCGCCTTGTCGCTGTAGCGGGTGATGGCTACCATCCGCCCTTCCATGGACGAGGCCCTTGCATGCGCGAACGTACCATCGCCAGTCACTACGCCCGAGCGGCCCTCGGCGGTGCGCGCCGGGCCGGCTACGACTACTCGGGCCTGTTGCAGCAGGTGGGCATCACCCCGGAACTGCTGAACGAACCCCGCGCCCGCATCGCCCCGGAACAATTTACCCGGCTGTTGCAAATGCTCTGGCTCGCGCTGGACGACGAATACCTGGGCTTTGCCGAAGGTCCGAGCAAGCGCGGCACGTTCGCCATGATGTGCCACGCGCTGATCCATTGCCGCACCCTGGAGAAGGCACTCGAACGCGGCTTGTTGTTTTACAGCCTATTCCCACAAGGTCCGCGTTGGCAGCTGACACGGGAAGGCGAAATGGCCCGCTTGAGCCTGGACGACTCCCAGCTCGGGGACCCGGATCACTTTCTCAGCGAATCCCTGCTGCTGATCTGGCATCGCCTCGGCAGTTGGTTGATCGGCCAGCGCATCCGCCTGCAGCAGGCCACATTCAGCTACCCGATGCCGGCCCACGCCAGCGAGTACGACTTGTTGTTTCCCTGCCCGCAGGTGTTCGACGCACCGAACAGCAGCCTGGTGTTTCCTGCCCGTTACTTGAGCCTGCCGCTGCTGCAGGACGAGCGCACCCTCAAGCATTTCCTGCAGCGCTCCCCCGCCGACTTGTTGTCGCGGCCCGATGAGGGCGACAGTTTGAGCAGCCAGATCCGCCGCCTGCTCAGCCGTGACCGCACACCCTGGCCGGACCTGGACGCCGTTGCCCAGCACTTGCACATCAGCCCGCAGACCCTGCGCCGACATCTGCGTGAAGAAGGCAGCAGTTTTCAAGCGCTCAAGGATGAGCTGCGGCGGGACATCGCCATTTACCACCTGGGACGCGCGGATCTGTCATTGCAGGAAATTGCCGGGCAGCTCGGGTTCTCCGAGCCGTCGGCGTTTCATCGGGCGTTCAAGAAGTGGACGGGATTGACGCCGGGGGCTTATCGGGCACAGGAGAGTTAGGCAGGCGCCACTCAAGGAAGGTCAAACGGCCGGAAAGTGGATCTTGAACGCCGCGCCCCCTAAAGGCGAGTCGCCCAGGGTCAGGCGCGCGCCGTAGCTTTCAATGATGTCCTTGACCACCGCCAGGCCGATCCCCTGCCCCGGGTGCTGGCGGTCCAGCCGCTCGCCCCGTTGCAGAATCCGCGCGCGCTGGTCGGGCGGCACACCGGGGCCGTCATCTTCGATGCACAGTTCGATGCCATCCAGGCTTTCCACCAGGCTGATACGCACTTCGCTCAGGCACAGGCGGTAGGCGTTTTCCAGCAGGTTGCCGAGCAGTTCCAGCAAGGCGCCTTTTTCGATGGGCACATCGCACGCGTCCGGCAATACGAAGCTCACTTTGACGTGCTTGTCGCGGTAGACCTTGTCCAGCGTGTCGCACAGGCTTTGCAGTACCGGCTGCAGGCGTACCTGATGGCGTACCAGGCCGCTTTTACGCAGGCTGGCGCGCTGCAACTGGTAGCTGATCTGCTGGCTCATGCGTTCGATCTGCGATTGCAGCACCCAGGCCTGGTCGCGGTCTTCGGGGCGCTGGGCCATGTCTTCGCTCACGCCCTGCAACACCGCCAGCGGGGTTTTCAGGCTGTGGGCCAAGTCGTCGAGGGAGTCGCGGTAGCGGGTACGCTGCTCGCGCTCACTGTGCAGCAAGCGGTTGAGAGACCCGGTGAGGCGCAGCAGTTCGCGCGGGTGTTCTTCGCTGAGGCTTTCGCGGGTGCCGCCTTCGATCTGGTCCAGCTCCTGGCTCAGGCGCCGCAACGCTTGCAGGCCCCAGGTCAGGCCCAGCCAGAGCAACGTCAGCAACACCAGCAACGCCGCGCCGAAGCCCAGGTAGAGGTTTTCGCGCAGACCTTCGAGGGTCAACTGGTATTCGCGCACCGGTTGCAGCGCGACGATGCTGAACGCCGCACTCTTGCCGCCGAGCAGCTTGACCTCGACGTCATACACGAAGAATTCCTGGCCATTGCCCTCGCGAATCCGCGCAAACTCATTCCCGCGCCCGTCATAGCGCGGCCTGTAGTTGATGTTTTCTTCCTGGGTCGCCCGCGAGCGCCACACCAGATGGCCTTCGCGGTCGTAGATATAACCGAGCAACCGGCTATCGGTGAGGTTGAAGCGTTCGTCCGGCAACTGCGCCGGCATTTGCAGGCGGTTGTTTTCAACCCGCGCCGCCGAAATCAAGGTGGTGACGTCCGACGCCAGGCGCTGCTCGATCGAGTCCTGCAAGGCCAGGCTGAACGCGCCCTGCATGGCCGGCAACAAACCCAGCATAAACAGCACGGCCAGGGTGGCGGCCGCCAGCATCAAGCGCACACGTAACGAGCGAATCAACGACAGCGCTCATTGAACAGATAGCCCAGGCCGCGCACGGTGTCGATCGGCTTGAACCCGCCCGGGCCTTCCAGTTTACGGCGCAGGCGGCCGACCAGCACTTCGATGACATTCGGGTCGCGCTCGTCGTCATCGGGGTAGAGCTGTTCCATCAAGCGGTCCTTGGGCACTACCTGCTGATGGTGACGCATCAGGTACTCGAGAATCCGGTACTCGTAGGCGGTCAGCGCCAGGGGTTGCTCGTCCAACGAGGCCTGCTTGCGGTTGAGGTCCAGCAGCAAGGGGCCGGCGACGATGGTCGATTGGGTAAAGCCGCTGGAACGACGCAGCAACGCGTTCATCCGCGCTTCCAGTTCTTCGAACTGGAACGGCTTGACCACGTAGTCGTCGGCGCCGGCGGCCAGGCCTTCGACCTTGTCCTGCCAGTTGCCGCGAGCGGTGAGGATCAGGATCGGGAAGGTCTTGTCCTGGGCGCGCAGTTGGCGGATCAGATCAAGACCGCCCATGCCGGGCAGGCCGAGGTCGATGATCGCCAGGTCATGGTTGAATTGGCCAGTCTGGTACAAGGCCTCCTCCGCGTTGGCCACGGCTTCGACCACGTGCCCGCTGTCGGTCAGGCGGGTATACAGGTGATGACGCAACAGAGCCTCATCTTCCACGACCAGCAATTTCATAAGGCTCTCCAAGGCAAATCAACTGTCCGACAGAGGGATATCATAGCGGCCCTGCAGGTCTTGCGGGCGCAGTTTAATGCCATTGTATTGGCCACCAAGATGCTCATAACCGGCACGATACGTCGCCTGCGGGCTGCTCGAACCCAGCGACTGGCCCCAAGGCGCGGCCTGGCTGCGCACCGCCTCGAAGCTCACACGCTGCATCAGCGTGCTGGATTTCTTGGTTCTCTCGCTACCGAATGCCGCAAAGGCGCCATCGCTGGCCTGCGCCCCGGCGGTGGCACTGAACATGGTCAACGCCAACATCAGCTTCTTGATTGCAGTCATGGTACTTACCTCCACGTAGGCTGTAGGCCCACACTACGCAAGCGCCCCTGAACTCCCCCTGAACAGGCTCTGAACCTGGCCTGAACCGCTACGGACTATCCACTGGCGCGCCAACTCGGCAAAATACCGCCCATGACGCCCCTACCCGCTTGCTGCACCCCACTCGACGCCCATTGGCCACTGCCCGATCCCTTGCCGGGTACGGTGTTGCTCAGTACGCGCTTTGATCCGGCCCTGTTGATCGCCGGTGATTTCCAACGCAGCGCGGTGCCGCCGCCGGCGAGCATCCAGCGTTCGGTGGCCAAGCGCCAGGCGGAGTTTCTCGCCGGACGGTTATGCGCCCGCGCCGCCTTGCAACAGCTCGATAACCTGGACTGCGTGCCGGCAATCGGCGAAGACCGGGCGCCGGTGTGGCCGCCGCACATCAGCGGCTCCATCACCCACAGTAGCGGGCACGCGGCGGCAATCGTCGGGCACAAGGCGCAATGGCGCGGGCTGGGGATGGACCTGGAAAATGTCCTGAGCCTGGAGCGCGCGGAACGCCTGGCGGGGGAAATTCTCACCGCCGATGAGTTGCAGCGCATGGCCAGGTTGCCGCGTGAGCAACATGCGCAGCTGGTGACACTGACGTTTTCGGCCAAGGAGAGCCTGTTCAAGGCGCTCTACCCGATCGTGCAGAAGCGCTTCTACTTTGAGCATGCCGAAGTGGTGGAATGGTCCGAGCACGGCCAGATGCGGTTGCGGCTGCTGACGGAGTTGTCCGGCGAGTGGTGCCACGGCAAGGAGTTGGTTGGGCAATTTGCGGTGGATGGGGAACAGTTGTTGAGCCTTGTAGCAATCGGCGTCTGATCTAGCGTCATCGGGGGCAAGCCCCCTCCCACACTGGAATGCATTCCAAGAGGGGCGGTGCGAGGGTTCGGCTTGCTCCCGATAGCAGTATCAGGATTTATCCTGGTCCCGTGGCCAACTCAGGCTGAAGCACGCCCCTCCCAGGTTGTTGCTCTTGCTGATCAATGCCCGCCCGCCATGCCAATGAATAATCCGCCGCACAATCGACAAGCCCAGGCCATGCCCGCCCGAGGCGCGGGTTCGGCTGTCGTCCAGGCGCAGGAACGGCGTGAAGATGCGTTCCCAGGCGCTTTCCGGTACGCCGGGGCCATCGTCTTCCACATCGATGCGGCAGCGCACCTGGCCGACCTGGTAACTGATCAGCACCCGGCCCTGGGCATGGCGCATGGCGTTGCTCACCAGGTTCTGCAGGGCGCGGTGCAGGTAGCGCGGTTCGGCATCGACCCAGGCATCGTCCCAATGCACCGATGACAGGCAGATACCACGGCTCACGCTGACCTGCGGGCGCAGTGGCGATAATTCGCCGATCACCTGGTCGAGTAACGCATTGAGGTCGACCCGCTGGAAATTCAGCTCCGGCGCGCCCTGCTCCAGGCGCGCGTAGGTGAGCATTTCGTCGACCAGGCCGTCGAGGTCCTGAATATCGCTGTCCATACCTTCGAGGTATTTGCGCCGGGCCTGCGGGGTGGCGGCCTCGCCGATCATCTCCAGGCCGAAACGCAGGCGCGCCACCGGGGTGCGCAACTCGTGGGACACCGCGCGCACCAGTTCGCGCTGGATCGCGAGCAACTGCTGCAGGTGCTCGGCCATGCCATTGAAGGCGGCGGCCAGGCGCCCCACCGAGTCGGCGCCGCGCGCGGGCACGCGCACTTCCAGGTTGCCTTTGGCAATACGCGTGGCAGCGGCCTCCAGGCCTCTGAGCCGGCGCTCGAGCTGACGCACCAACAGATAGACGATCAGGCCAATCAGGGTCAGGCCGATCAATGCGATCAGGATCAACCATTGCGCCGGGTACGGGTTCATTTGATACAACGGGCCGATTTCAAGCACCCAGGGCGTGCCGACCATGCCGGCAAACACCCGAATCGAGTCGCCGCCCTTGCCCAGCGCCATCACCGTATCGCCCTCCGACACGCGGCGGCGCTGGTCGTCGTCCATATCGGCCTGATCGAGGGCCATCAGGTGCATCTCGAAGCCAAACCCTTTGGCTTCCTTTATATCCGCCAGGCGTTGCGGTTGCTCGGCCACCGGAAAACGCACCAACTCGTCGGCCAACAGGTAGATCGTCGCCCGCGCCAATTGCTCGCTGATCTGTTGCACTTCACCTTCCAGCACCAACTGATCCTGCTCGCTGACCAAACGCAGGACCCGCGCCGCATGGGGGCCGGTCTGTTGCACCAGCACCTGGCCATGCTGCAGGCGGGTGCGTTGGCCGAGGTCCAGTTGGGCATCGGTGTACGTGCGCAGCATCAGGGGAATGCCCAACAGGCGCTCCCACACCGCCAGCGCGCGCTGGCGCTCGATCACGCTCATGGGTTGCAGGTTGTCTCCCATCAAGGCAAAGGTGCCGTGGGCCAGACGTTCACGGTACTGCCCGCTGCGCACGTCGTTGAGCAGGTGCAACGCCAGCACGCCCAGCAGCGCCACCAGGATCAGCGCCGCGCACATGCCGCCGTAGATGCGCAGGAAGATCGAGTTCACAGCGGTATGTCGCCAGCGGCTTCGGGGACGAACAGATAGCCTTTGCTGCGCACGGTCTTGATCAGGCGCGGGTGGATCGGATCGTCGCCGATCTTCGGACGGATGCGCGAGATACGCACGTCGATCGAGCGGTCCTGGCCGTCGTAGCCGATGCCGCGCAGGGCGATGAAGATTTCTTCGCGCGACAGGATGCGCCCGGCATTCGCCACCAGCAGCCACAGCAGGTCGAACTCGGCGCTGGTCAGTTCGATGCCGTCGCCCTGCAGCCAGGCTTCGCGCAGGGCGTTATCCACGAGCAGCGGGCCGAATTGCAGGCGGCGCTGGTTTTGCGCGACGGCCGGTTCCGCTGGCTCGCTGCGGCGCAACAGGGCCTGGATACGCGCCAGCAGCAGGCGTGGGCGCACGGGTTTGCACACGTAGTCGTCGGCGCCCATGTCCAGGCCCAATACCTGGTCCATGTCGTCGGTACGCGCGGTGAGCATGAGGATCACCCCGTCGTAGCGCTCGCGCACCTTGCGGCAGATGCTCAGGCCATCTTCGCCGGGCAGCATCAGGTCGAGAATCACCAGGTCCGGCTGTTCGGCGATGATCCGCGCCGCAGCCTGGGCGCCGTCGCTTTCCACCGACACGCGCAGGCCGTTGCTCTCCAGGTAATCACGGGTCAACTCGGCCAATCGCTCGTCATCCTCGACGATCAGGATTTGCCAGGCTTCATGCTCCACAGGTAATCCTCGTTGTTATTAGGGGATTGGTTGGTCTGCTCGATCAAATGTGGGAGGGGACTTGCTCCCTCCCACATGTTGATCTTCGCCAGCCACACCTTATTTGTAATGTTGTGAGGGCATAACAATGATCGATTGTAGCCATGCCCCAACCCTCGAACACAAGCCAGGAAATGCATTCGGTGATGCGGTTTTTTTGTGATAGGGTTCGCGCCCTCAAAAATCCAAAGAGCCGTTTTTTTCTTGGAATATTCAGTGACAAACGGCGCGGTCCAGCAGTACTGCGGCCTACACGGGCATTCTACGTTTCATACACATTTTACTCACAGCGTTATCCACAGGCCCTGGATTGCTAAGCCTCCAAAAACGCATTATCTTGTACCTCGGCGCCAAAAAAACCCTACATGTAGGGTTTTGAACTAAAAGACCAAACACAAATCAGACAAGAAACTCAAGCCCTTTCTTGCTCCTGTTTGGTCCAACTCCAGCATTTTTTGAAAGCCCAAACCGCTCATGCGGATGGCAACCGTTTTAGCGCTCCAACAGCGTAAAACGGTACGGGTGTTGCAGTGCTTGAACCGGGCAACTGTCACCCACCAGGAATACGGCGAGGCGCTTTTGAGCGCCAAACCGAAGACTTCGGCATGGAAGCGGCGCGATAAGCCCCCCTTCCTCCTGTCCCGAAGTTGTTATGCCAGGCCAAGGCCTGCTGTAAGTGCTTCAGGACGGAACGGTGGGCACCGTGATGGTGCCCAAATAAATATAGAATGTGGAGACAACCCCCCATGCAAACCGACACAACTCGCGAGAACCCGCAGGGCTCCGTGCCGCAGGCCGCTGATTCGAATATGGATCTGTCCGCCACTGCACCCGGCCAACTGCGCGTGATCAAGCGTAACGGCACTGTCGTTCCTTACACCGATGACAAAATCACCGTCGCCATCACCAAAGCGTTTCTTGCAGTTGAAGGCGGCAACGCTGCCGCCTCGTCGCGCATCCACGACACCGTTGCCCGCCTGACCGAACAAGTCACCGCGACCTTCAAGCGTCGCATGCCTTCGGGCGGCACCATCCACATCGAAGAAATCCAGGACCAGGTCGAACTGGCCCTGATGCGTGCCGGCGAGCAGAAAGTCGCCCGCGACTACGTGATCTACCGTGATTCGCGCGCCAAGGAACGTGCCGTTCGCTCCCCGGCCGACGAAGCCGCCGTACACGCGCACCCATCGATCCGCATCACCCTGGCCGACGGCACCTTCGCGCCGCTGGACCTGGGCCGCCTGAACACCATCATCACCGAGGCCTGCGAAGGCCTGGAAGAAGTCGACGGCGACCTGATCCAGCGCGAAACCCTGAAAAACCTGTACGACGGCGTGGCCCTGACCGACGTCAACACCGCCCTGGTGATGACCGCCCGTACCCTGGTTGAACGCGAGCCGAACTACTCGTTCGTCACCGCGCGCCTGTTGATGGACACCCTGCGTGCCGAAGGCCTGGGCTTCCTCGGCGTGGCCGACAGCGCCACCCACCACGAGATGGCCGACCTGTACGCCAAGGCCCTGCCGGCCTACATCGCCAAGGGTATCGAATACGAATTGCTGAACCCGGTCCTGGCCACCTTCGACCTGGAAAAACTCGGCAAGGCGATCAACCACGAGCGCGACCAGCAGTTCACCTACCTGGGCCTGCAAACCCTGTACGACCGTTACTTCATCCACAAGGACGGTATCCGCTTCGAACTGCCGCAAGTGTTCTTCATGCGCGTGGCCATGGGCCTGGCGATTGAAGAGAAGCACAAAGAAGACCGTGCCATCGAGTTCTACAACCTGTTGTCGTCCTTCGACTACATGTCGTCCACGCCGACCCTGTTCAACGCCGGTACCCTGCGTCCACAGCTGTCGAGCTGCTACCTGACCACCGTGCCGGACGACCTGTCGGGCATCTACCACGCGATCCACGACAACGCCATGTTGTCCAAATTCGCCGGTGGCCTGGGCAACGACTGGACGCCGGTGCGCGCACTGGGTTCGTACATCAAGGGCACCAACGGCAAGTCCCAGGGCGTCGTACCGTTCCTGAAAGTCGTCAACGACACCGCCGTAGCGGTCAACCAGGGTGGCAAGCGCAAAGGCGCTGTGTGTGCCTACCTGGAAACCTGGCACATGGACATTGAAGAGTTCATCGAGCTGCGCAAGAACACCGGCGATGACCGTCGTCGTACCCACGACATGAACACCGCCAACTGGATTCCTGACCTGTTCATGAAGCGTGTCTTCGACGACGGCAAGTGGACCCTGTTCTCGCCATCCGAAGTGCCGGACCTGCACGACCTGACCGGCAAGGCCTTCGAAGAGCGCTACGAGTACTACGAAGCCCTCACCGAGTACCCAGGCAAGGTCAAGCTGTTCAAGACCATCCAGGCCAAAGACCTGTGGCGTAAAATGCTGTCCATGCTGTTTGAAACCGGCCACCCATGGCTGACCTTCAAAGACCCGTGCAACCTGCGCAGCCCGCAGCAGCACGTAGGCGTGGTCCACAGCTCGAACCTGTGCACCGAGATCACCTTGAACACCAACAAGGACGAGATCGCTGTTTGCAACCTGGGCTCGATCAACCTGCCGAACCACATCGTCAACGGCAAGCTGGACACTGCCAAGCTGGAGCGCACTGTCAACACCGCTGTTCGCATGCTCGATAACGTGATCGACATCAACTACTACTCGGTGCCACAGGCGCAGAACTCCAACTTCAAGCACCGTCCGGTTGGCCTGGGGATCATGGGCTTCCAGGACGCTTTGTACCTGCAGCACATTCCTTACGGTTCGGACGCCGCGGTCGAGTTCGCCGACAAGTCCATGGAAGCGGTCAGCTACTACGCGATCCAGGCTTCCTGCGACCTGGCCGACGAACGCGGCGCCTACGAGACGTTCCAGGGCTCGCTGTGGTCCAAAGGCATCCTGCCGCTGGATTCGCAACAGATCCTGATCGCGCAACGTGGCCAGAAGTACATCGACGTTGACCTGAACGAATCCCTGGACTGGGCGCCGGTACGTGCCCGTGTGCAGAAAGGTATCCGTAACTCCAACATCATGGCCATCGCACCGACCGCGACCATCGCCAACATCACTGGCGTGTCGCAGTCGATCGAACCGACCTACCAGAACCTGTATGTGAAATCGAACCTGTCGGGCGAATTCACCGTGATCAACCCGTACCTGGTTCGCGACCTGAAAGCCCGCGGCCTGTGGGACTCGGTCATGATCAACGACCTGAAGTACTACGACGGTTCGGTGCAGCAGATCGAGCGCATCCCGCAAGAACTCAAAGAGCTCTACGCGACTGCCTTCGAAGTGGACACCAAATGGATCGTTGACGCCGCCAGCCGTCGCCAGAAGTGGATCGACCAGGCGCAGTCGCTGAACCTGTACATCGCCGGCGCTTCGGGCAAGAAGCTCGACGTGACCTACCGCATGGCTTGGTACCGTGGCCTGAAAACCACTTACTACCTCCGTGCCCTGGCCGCGACCAGCACCGAGAAGTCGACCATCAACACCGGCAAGCTGAACGCGGTTTCCAGCGGCAACCACGGTGATGACTCGGTGCTCGCCGCACCAGCCGGCCCGGCCCCCGTGCCGAAAGCCTGCGCGATCGACGAGCCGGATTGCGAAGCCTGCCAATAAGCTGAGCACGTTCCGGGCTTGATGGCCCGGGATTGGAAAACCCCGATAATCCCTTGCTGCAGTTGGGTTTATCGGGGTTTTCTTTTGCCTGGGCAAAGGCTCATCAGTCGTCGAACAATATGGTCGCAATCCCCGACCGGGGCACCCCGCCCCGCTTGCCCCACAGCTCAATCCGGCCACCGATCACCGCCATCGAATGACCGCCATACTCCACCGTCCCCACCTTGCCGCTTCGCAAGTCGGCATCCGTGGCCTGCCGGTAATTTTTGCGCAAGCCCAGACGGTCCAAGCCTTCCCGGCTGTACTCGCCATCATTGAGGGTACGTATGCCATCCAGAAAGCTGCGTCCGGCAGTGCCGTCGTTGTTTTCCAATTGCGCCCGTTTTGCGCTGACGGCAAACATGAAATTGGCGTTGGTCATCATTTTCGGGTCATCGCCCTGGAAACGTGCATGGGTGGCAGCCAGCCGCACTTCATCCTTGGTCAGGTCAACCTTGACACCATCGCGCATGGTCACAGAGTAGCCATTACCCGTCTCTTTGACCTCTTTGAAGACGTCGGTGGGCTTCTCGCCAAATTGCATCATGGCGGCTTTAATCGCTGAAACCGTCACGCAATTGCCGTCCGGCCCCTGTCTGAAGCCGCTCCAGATATTCTCCGGTTTTTTCCCCGGCTCGCTGTCATCGGGCTTGTAGTCGAAATGCTTCGCGCCTTCGGTAATCGGCTTGTCGCTCATGGACTCGCTGGGGCCGAAACCACCGCCGCCGCCTCCACCGCCTCCACCGCCTCCACCGCCGCCGCCGCCGCCCCCCCCTCCCCCACCGCCGTCCGGAGAGGGGGATGGAGACGGTGCTGGTGACGGCGGCGCATCCGGGCCATCCGGAAATTCCTCCGGGAAGGCTCTCTTCATGAACGCCTGAAAGCCCTCAGGCGCGTCTTTCTTCACCTCTTCGAGGATCTCCTTGAACTTCTCTTCGCCGAGCTCCTTTCGCTTTTCATTCAGCTTGTCCCGCAGCTCCTGGGCCGTCTGGTTCTTGGAGGTTTTTTCGGCATCTTCAAGCTCCTTGATCAGCTTCGTGATACTGTCCTTGACGGCCCCCTTGTCGTCCTTGGTGCCATCAGACTGGTTGACCCCCTTCTGGTACTGTCCTCCCCACCCCCCCTCGTAACGCATCCCCCCAGCCCCTTGGCCGGATATCGATGAATTCCACATACCGCCTCTCCCAGGTAATGAAACAACCCAACGCCTCTCGGCTTGATAGGTGGAAAGACAGGTGTGGTGCGTTCCAACAAAGGCGTGTCATCTCGTAACCGCATCGGGGGTGGGAAAAGGTCCTGATGCCAAATAAAACGCAAAAAAAAGCCCCTCGATCGAGGGGCTTCTTGTGCAGCGTTAGCGCATCAGGTCATCTGGATGATGGTCTGCATGATGGTGCTCTGGGTGGAGATGGTCTTGGCGTTCGCCTGGTAGTTGCTCTGGGCCTTGATCAGGTCCACCAGCTCGTTGGTCAGGTTGACGTTGGAGTTCTCCAGGGAGTTGGCCACGATCGAACCGAGGGTGCCGGCTTGAGGGGTGTCGTATCCCGGTTGGCCCGAGGCAAAGGTCTCTCTCCAGGCCGTGCCGCCTGCCGGTTGCAGGCCTTGTTCGTTGTTGAAGCTGGCCAGGGAGATCTGGCCAATGGCCTTGCTCTGCTGGTTGCTGAAGGTGGCGAACAGTACACCGCTGCCGTCGATTTTCAGCCCGGTGATCTGGCCGGTGGCATAGCCATCGGTGACCGGTGGGTTGCGATAGCTGGCCGAATTGTACTGGGTGATATTCGCCATGTTGACCGCAATACCGCCGGTGTTGGCAGCGGCGCCGTTAGCAGTCCATACACCGTTGGTCACGGTGCCCGGTTTCCAGTTGGAAATGGTCAGGGTGGTGTTGGAGACTATGCTGGGCGGGGTGACCACGCCAGCGAGCTTACCGGCCGTGTCGAACGTCAGGGTCGACGCGACAGGTGCCACCGCGCCTGCGCCACTGATCGGGGTACCATCAGGGTTACGCCCGTCGATCAGGGTGTAGGAGTTCCATTGGTTGGAACCCGTCTTCACCAGGTACTGCACCATCGGGTGAGCGTTGCCTTGGGTGTCGTACAAGGTGGTGCTGTACTGGGTGGTGAAGGTCTTGGTGTCGGTTGGGTTGAAAGGCTTGGCCACCTGGTCGATCACCGCCTCCGAGGAGTTCAGGTTACTGGTGGAATCGACGGTGCTGGAGGCTTTTGGCGGCAGGTTCGACAAGTTGAGTTGCAGGTCGACCAAGCCACCCTTGACGATCTTGCCGTTGTCATCCGCCGCGTAGCCTTGCAGGCGCGAAGTACCGGTGTTGTTGGTGATGTAGCCGTCTTTGTCTGCACGGAAAGCACCGCTACGGGTGTATTCCAGCGAACCGTCGCTGCCCTTCTGTACGAAGAAGCCACCGCCCTGGATCGCCATGTCCAGGATGCCGCCACTGTTGTTGACGTCGCCCTGGGTGAATTGCTGGGACACGGCCGCCAGGTTCACACCGTTACCGATGCTGTTCTGGCCGGTGCCCAGCTTGGACGCCGCGTAGATGTCCGCGAATTCCGCACGGGACGATTTGAAGCCAGTGGTCGCGACGTTGGCGATGTTGTTGCCGGTCACGTCCAGTTGTTTGTTGGCCGCATAGAGGCCGCTCAGGCCGATGTTAAAAGACATGTTTCTCTCCCTCTGCCGTATCTAGCCGGCTCTATGTACCGATAGTCTGAATTTGCGACAGCTTGACGCTGCCCATGCCGCCTGCAAGGTTGAGCAGCATTTCGCCGCCGGTCTTGCTCAGGGTCACGCTGGTGACCGTCGCCGGCAGCGAAGTGGCCAGAGCCACTGCGTCGCCCGCGTCATTCTTGGTGGTGGCCGTAAAGGTGTAAGTCCCTGCCGGGGCGACCTCACCGTCAGCGTTCTTGCCATCCCAGATGAAGTCGGAACTGCCCGCGCTCTGTGCGCCCATATCGAGGGTACGCACCACGACACCGTCTTTGTCGGTGATCTTGACCGAGACGTTGCCCGTTGCCGCCGTCACTGCGACCGAGCCGGTCATGCTCTTGCTGGTGTCCACCAGCGCCTTGTCGGTCTGGGTAATGATCGAGCGACCGACCAGCGACGAAGCCTGCAATGCTTGCGACGAGCTGAAGTTGCTGGAGATGCTGTTTACCGAGTCGTTCAGGGTGTTGATGCCTTCCAGGCTACTGAACTGCGCCAACTGAGCCACGAACGCACCGTTGTCCTGAGGCGACAGCGGGTTCTGGTTCTTCAGTTGGGTCACCAACAGTTGCAGGAACGCATCCTTGCCCAGCGACTGGTTGCCCGTTGCCGTCTTGGTGGCGGTGCTGAGGCTGCTGTTGTCCGTCGCAGTCTTGACCTTGCTGTTGAACAGGTCCTGGACTGCCGTGTTGTTCGTCGTATCAACAATGGCCATTGTTTGGCGCCCCTTATCACTGACCCAGGGTCAGGACCTTCTGCATCATGGTTTTGGCGGTGTTCATCATTTCCGCGTTGGTCTGGAACGAGCGACTGGCAGAGATCATGTCAGCCATTTCCTCGACCACGTTGACGTTCGGGTAGTACACGTAGCCTTTTTCGTTCGCCGCAGGGTGATTAGGCTCATAGCGCGCTTCCAGATTGCTCTGGTCTTCAACCACGCCGAGTACCTGCACGCCTTGCCCGGCAGCGTCCTGATTCTGGAACAGCGAATCGCCGCCGCTGCTCTGGCCGCCCTGAAACATGGTGGCGAACACCGGGTGACGGGCGCGGTAGGTCTGGTCGATGCTCGAAGACACCGTCTCGGCGTTGGCGATGTTACTGGCGACGGTGTTCAGGCGCGTGGTCTGCGCGCTCATGCCACTACCGGCAATATTGAAAACACTGGCTAAGGACATGGCTTACTCTCCACGCAGGGCTGACATCAGCCCTTTGAATTTGCTGTTGAGCAGGGTGAAGCTGGCCTGGAAGTTCACCGAGTTCTCGGCGTAGGCCGATTGCTCCAACTGCGCGTCGACGGTGTTCTGGTCGATCGACGGCTGCATCGGCGTGCGATACAGCAGCGATTCGTCGCCACTGCTCAGGCCTTGCGCTTCGATATGACGGCTGTTGGTCATGTTCAAGGCGAAGGTGCCGTTCTTGGTCTTGTCCTGCTGTGCGGCGAGCACGGCGGAGAAGTCCAGGTCCCGAGCCTTGTAGTTCGGGGTGTCGGCGTTGGCAATGTTGTTGGCCAGGACTTCGGCACGCTGGGCGCGAAAGCCGAGGGCTTGTTCGTGGATACCGAGCGCTTTATCGAAGCTGATGCTCATGGCGGAAACCTTTAGGCTGACCTGCTGTTCGTTAACAGGGTTATAGCAAGGTGCATGCCAATCTGGCTAAAGCCCATATATCAAGGGGTTACGCAGAGATTGCCGGCGGCAATGCCAGAAAAGCGGCAAACGGCTTCCGCGTGGCGCCAGTAAAGCGGCAATCGGGAGTTGCCGCTTTTACCTTGCCGCAAAACAAATGTGGGAGGGGGCTTGCCCCCGATAGCGGTGGTTCAGTCATAGATACTGAGACTGACACACCGCTATCGGGGGCAAGCCCCCTCCCACACTTTGACTGCGTGCGACTTACTTGGCCTGGTAAATGATCCCAGGACTGCACTGCACCATCTGGAAATGATCCGGCAGGCCGTTCAGCGCCTCGGATGCACCGAGGAACAGATACCCCCCGCGCTTGAGCGTGCCGTGGATGCGCAGCAAGATGTCTTTCTTCACTTCGGCCGAGAAGTAGATCAGCACGTTACGGCAGAACACCATGTCGAACTTGCCCAGGCTGGCGTAGCTGTCGAGCAGGTTGAACGAGCGAAACTCCACCCGGTTCTTGATCGGCGCCTTGACCGCCCAACGCCCCGCCCCTTTCGGGTCGAAGTAACGCTGCAGGCGTTCCGGGGACAAACCGCGGCCCAGGGCCAGGCTGTCGTACTCGCCGGTCTTGCAGTTGGTGAGCATGGTGCCCGACAGATCGGTGGCGACAATTTGCGCGCCGGCCTTCAACTGGCCCATGTTCGTCCGTTCGAACTCGTCGATCGCCATCGAAATCGAGTACGGTTCCTGCCCCGAGGAACAGGCTGCCGACCAGATCCGCAAACGCTGACCCGGGCTGGCCTTGATCGCCTCGGGCAGCACTTTGCTCTTGAGTACCTCAAAGGGGTAGGTGTCGCGAAACCATAGGGTTTCGTTGGTGGTCATGGCATCGACCACCATTTCCTTGAGCCCGCTGCGCGGCTGGCTCTGAATCCGCTGGACCAACTCACCGAGGGACTTGATGCCCTGCTGTTCCATCAGTTTGTTGAGACGGCTGGATACCAGATACTGCTTGTTTTCACCGAGCAATATGCCACAGGCTTTTTCCAGGAAGACCCGGAACTGTTCGAAATCCAAATTACCCGTAGACAATGATACCGCCTCTTAAATCGTGTGACCGCCAGGGAAATTCCCCTAGCCGTGATCTGCTGCCTTGATCCGGTCGACTACCCGGGATGCCAGGTCATCAGGGCGGAACTTAGCCAGGAAGTCGTCAGCACCGACCTTCTTGACCATCGCCTGATTGAATACGCCCGACAACGAAGTATGCAGGATGATATGCAATTTTTGCATGCGTGGATCGTTGCGTATTTCAGCCGTGAGGGTATAGCCGTCCATTTCCGGCATCTCGATGTCGGAAATCATCATCAAGAATTCTTCTTCCGGCTTCTTGCCTTCATCCACCAGTTTGCGCAGGTAATCCAGCGCCTGGCGGCCATCGTTGAGCGCCACCACCTCAACGCCGATGGTTTGCAGGCAACGGGTCACCTGTTTACGCGCCACCGAGGAGTCGTCCACCGTCAGCACCCGCAGCGAAACCGCCTTGTGCGCCGTTTCGGCATCGACGACGCCAACCGAAATCGCTTCGGAAGTCGGTGCGACTTCGGCGAGGATTTTCTCCACGTCGATGATTTCGACCAACTGGTTGTCTACTCGCGTCACCGCCGTGAGGTAGTGATCGCGACCGGTGCCCTTGGGCGGTGGATGGATCTCTTCCCAGTTCATGTTGACGATACGTTCCACCGAGCGCACCAGGAAACCCTGGGTCTTGGTGTTGTATTCGGTAATGATCACAAACGGGTTTTCGCGGTCTTGCAGGCCGGCCGAACTCGTGGCCAATGCCAGGTCGAGAATCGGGATGGTCGCGCCACGGATGTTGGCTACGCCACACACCACCGGGCTCGACTTGGGCATGATCGTCAGCTTGGGACACTGCAGCACTTCCCGCACTTTGAACACGTTGATGCCATAGAGCTGCTTGCCGTCCAGGCGAAAAAGCAACAACTCCAGGCGATTCTGCCCTACCAGCTGTGTACGCTGGTTTACTGAATCCATTACACCTGCCATGCCCAGACTCCTACGCTAAAACCTTTGGGGGTACGACGCGCACCCAACACTAAACGGCACGAGCTTTGCTTTTTATTGGCTATGGATATGAAAACGACAGTTTCCCGACGCACTCGCCACTCACGGTATCGCAGATTGCTCTGCGCCTGGATGGCGTTGTTTGCCGTGGGCGCAGGCATCACTGCCCGCGCCGCCGACGTCACCTTGCCTGATCTACTTATCGGCGTCACCCAAGGCTTTCTTGAATTCACTGTAGAAGATTATCTGGCAACCACCCAGACGCCAGGACGCTATGAAATCCAGGTCAACCAATTGGATCCGCGCCTGCGCATGCCGATGTGCGACAAGGAATTGACAGCCAGCCTGGAAAGCCCGGCCCAGCCCATTGGTCGCGTGACGGTCAAGGTGCGCTGTGAAGGGACCTCGCCCTGGACCGTGTTCGTGCCCGCCCAGGTCAAACTGTTCCGCGATGTCGTCGTGGTGTCGCGGCCGCTCAAACGCAGCGGAATCATCGGCTATGAGGATGTCATCTTGCGCGAGCGGGACATCAGCCTGATCAATCAGGGTTACCTGACGTCAGTGGACCAGGCTGTCGGGCAACGATTGACCCGACCAATGGTCGCCGACCAGGTCATCACCCTGGTCCATCTTGAACAGGCAGAAGTCATTCGCAAGGGCGACCAGGTCATCATTTCCGCCAGCAGCGGCGGGCTGAATGTGAAGATGCCGGGCGAAGCGCTGTCCAACGGCGGCATGAGCGAACAGATCCGGGTCAAGAACCTCAATTCCAACCGCGTCATCAAGGCACGGGTCACCGCGCCGGGCCAAGTCGAGGTGGCTTTATAGATCACTGGAATAGGACGCCAGCTTTTCCTACACTGTACGCCTGACGTTCGTGCATGCAGGTTTATTGTCAATCGCGCCTAAAGTTTGTCCGGGTATGGCCGAAACCATGGCAAGCGTCCAAATACCCAGAGGTTTTTTTATCATGGTCATCGATTTCAGCCGTTTGAATAACGCCCCGGCTTTGCCAGGCACTACGCGCACCAGCGGCACCAAGGACAGCGTAGACGCCAAGGCCCAGCCTCTGCCCGCCAAAGCGGAACAGGCCGGCGCCAGCCAAAGCGGGGAATCCGTACACCTGAGCAATGAGGCTCAACAGTTGCAGAAGGTCACTGACTCGCTGCGCGATCAACCTGTCGTCAATCAAGCCCGTGTGGCCGAATTGAAACAGGCAATCGCCGATGGCAGCTATAAAGTCGACAGCAACCGTGTAGCCAGCAAGCTGCTTAACTTCGAAGCCGAGCGCTAGGCAAAGGCCTGCGCCAGGCTTTTGGACGCTTAAAACCCAAGGCCAGCCATGCACCACGACGAAAATCTGCTTCAACTGATCATTGATGATCTGGCGCCGACGCAACAATTGCTCGAGCTGCTCAAAGAAGAATCCCTGGCCCTGTATGGCCGGGATATGCCGCTGCTGGAAGAAATCCTGGCGCGCAAGCAGTCGCTGATTGTCCTGCTGGAACAGCACGGCAAGAAGCGTAGCCAGATTCTCGTCAGCCTCGGCCTACCGGCAGATCAAGACGGCCTCGCTCAGTTGGCCAGTCATTCCTCGGTCGGCGATCAGTTGCTGGCCCAGAGCAAAGAACTCAATCAATTACTCACCCAGTGTCAGGAAGCCAACCTGCTCAACGGTCAGTCGATCCAGCTTCAGCAAGCCACGACCGCCAATCAGTTGCGCATACTCCATGGCGGCGAACCTCCGGCCCTGTATAACGCCCAAGGCTCTACCTCGCGCATGGTCAAGCCAAGCACCCGCAGCCAAGCCTGACGTCGGTTTAACGTGCGCCCTATCCAAGGCGTGCGACATACTGGCAAAATGATGGTTCTTGCGTGTAGTCGTATATTGTCTGGAGATGGAAGAACCGTGTTCAACGCCCTTAATGCGGAAGAAGCTCCGCAGCCACCCAAGGTGTTCACCACGCCTCTGGAAATCGCTGGCACCTTGCGCATGCTGCAAGAAAGCCATGACCCGCTGATCATCACCTTCCATGAACGCAGCCAGCGCTTTCAAAGCTACCTGGTCGACGTCGACCGGGACAGCAAGACCCTGGCCCTGGACGAAATGATCCCCCGCGATGGCGAACGCTACCTTGAGAATGGCGAACCCTTCCGCATCGAAGGCTTTCACGACGGCGTGCGCGTTGCCTGGGAAAGCAACGGCACCCTGAGCATCAGCGAAAAAGGCGGCCACCGTATCTACAGCGGCAACATGCCGGACGAAGTGGTCTACCATCAGCGCCGCAATGCGTTCCGCGCCGCGCTGAAACTCGCGCAATTGGTGAATATCGAGTTGGGCGGCGAGAAACTCAAGGCGCCGGTCAGCGGCAAGCTGCTGGATATCTCCGCCACCGGCTGCAAATTGCGCTTTGAAGGCGATATTTCCGAGCGCCTGCAGTTGGGCCAGGTCTACGACCGTTTTATCGCCGCACTGCCCTTTGGCAGCATGACCACCTCGGTCGAACTGCGTTACCTGCACTTCGAAGAGAAGATCAACACCACCTTCGCCGGCGTGCGCTTCCACAACATGAGCGGCCTGGTGCAGCGCCAGGTCGAGCGTTTTGTGTACCAGTTGCAACGCGAAGCACGACGCTTCGACAAAGACGACGATTTTTAAGCATTCAGATCGCGATAAAAAACGGGCAGACCCTTTGGGGATCTGCCCGTTTTTGCATTCAGGGGCGCGCCCTGCTCAGGCCGTGGGGATGCTCATCCGGGCCCGGTGGTTCCGGCGGCCCTTCGAAGAGCGGCTCATCCGCCGATGATTCCGCGTCGGTTTCAGGCTCGGGCTCGACAACCGCCGTCTGCATCTGCTCCTGCACCATCTGCTCATCGACCCGCGGATCGAGGGCAGCCACCAGCGGCGAGCTGGACATGCTGTCAGGCATTGCCACGTGCTGCAGCGGTGCATCGTCGACCTGATGCAGGTTGGTCACCGCTTTAGGCCGGATACGCCACACCAGGATCAGCGCGCACAGGCTGAAAAACGCGTACAGCATCTGGCTGCCAAACAGCTTCATCACCACACCGGCCAGCAACGGCCCGATACTGGCGCCCACGCCATAGGTCACCAGCAGCATGGCCGTCAGCGATACCCGACGATCGCCTTCGACGTGGTCGTTGGAAAACGCCACGGCCAGCGGGTACAGGCAGAACTGCACCAGCGAACACAGGAACCCGGCCACGAACAGCACTTCCAGCGGCACCTTGCTCAGGATCGCCAACGGCAATGCCGCCACCGCCAGGCACAGGGCGAAGCAGCGAATCAACAGTGCGCGATCGTAACGGTCCGACAGCCAGCCCAACGGCCACTGCACCACCAACCCGGCAAAAATGCAGCTACCCATGAAGAGACCGACCTGCTCGGTACTCAGCCCCTGCTGGGACGCATAGAGCGGCGCCAAACCGTAGAACGAACCGACGATCAACCCCGCCCCCAGCACCGTGCTCAACGACTGCGGCACGCGCTGGATAAAGAAGCGTGGCTCCATCGGCGCCGGACGCAGGGGCGCCGGGTGAATGCGCCGGGTCATCGCCACCGGCACCAGGCACAGGGCAAAGCACAGCGCGACCAGCATCAGCAACTCGGGGCCGAGCTGGGGATGCATCACCAGGATCAACTGCCCCAGCACCAGGCCAAGGTAGGACGCAATCATATAGCCGCTGAACACTACGCCACGCTGCTTGGCGTCCGCCTGCTCGTTAAGCCAGCTTTCGATGACCATGTACTGGCACATCATCCCCAGGCCCACGATGACCCGCAGGACGATCCAGGCCGGCAGCCAGTCGATCAGGCCATGGCCCAACACCGCCGCGCCGACGATCCCGGCACAGGTGGCATACGCGCGGATATGCCCGACCCGGGCGATCAGGCGGTGGCCGATCTTGCCGCCCAGTACCAGGCCGGAATAGTTGGCCGCCATCAGCGCACCGACCCACAGGCTGTCGACGTTGTCGGCCGCCAGGCGCAAGGCCAGGTACGTACTGAGCAGGCCGGAGCCGATCAGCATCATCAAGGAGGCGAAATAAAGGGCTCGAAAAGATTTCCAGATCTGGCGCATCGGCGTTCCGAGCGGCTCCTTGCAGTGAGGGTCAGGGCTACCGGCATGATAGTCCCGGGGGTCGGGTCCGGACAGGCACCAGGCGCTGTTTCCGGGGAATATTTTGTGTGAAAACGATGGACTACAGCTCAGACGCTACCGGGTGACACACAAGGTACAAGGTTGCGCGAAATACTCGCCGCACCACCTGTGAACCTCGATCACGCGCAAGGTTCGACCGAGTGTTGAAAAGACCGAGCACGCCCCAAAAGCCCCCCGCCGCGCCTGCACATGATTACCCGCACGCCGGCGTCGCCGATGCGTATCGCCGCGAATTGTTACTGTTTTATCAACATTGTTTTCCAGTCTTATGGATTTATCCAAAAAACCAGCGCTATAGACTGGTCTACGCGTTAATCCACCGCGATTAACCAGCGAATCAGTCGGAGTAAAGCATGTAACCCGAACAAGGCCGACAGAGCCTTCGGAACGATTCACTCGCGACTGAGCACGTGGACAATCGTCAAGCGGGCGTAATACAGCCGCCAACGTTTTCGTTATCCCTCCTGCCGAAACTCAATCAGCCTCTATTAAGCATCCCGTTCGTTATCGAACGGCGCTTTCAACGTGGAGGGCTGGGGCGAAAGAGTGTCGGCATCCAGACCAGGAATACGGGGATGGCCAATTATTACGCTGATTTCCAAAGCTCGCTTGCCGTCGGCAAGCCAGCCTATCGGGATCATGGAAGAACCGCACCCGGCCAACTAAAGGCCGAACTCAATATTCGGCCAAGTTGTTGGTAAATAGCGCAAGCCGTTACGTATTTCCCCAACTGAGCATATACAAATATGACAGACGATCATCGATCTCACTCTGGAAGATCCTCAATGAGCACTATTGCAAGGGGACTGTTTTCCCTGCTTGTTTTTGCCGTGGCACTGGCGTTGATTTATGGCGGATTCAAGCTGGTAGCACTCGACGGGTCGAGTTATTACTTGCTGGCTGGCCTCGCCTATCTGTTGTTGGCGGCACTGTTTGTCTTGCGTAAACCTATCGGCATCGCCCTCTCCGTCGTCGTATTCCTCGCCACCTGTGTGTGGGCGTTCTACGAAGTGGGTCAGCTCAGCTACTGGCAACTGCTGCCGCGCCTGGTGGTGCCGGCGATCATCCTGACCCTCAGCTTGTGGGTCGGTGCCGCATTCCCGGAAACAGCCTTGAGCACCCGGCGCACGGCGAACCGATTCGGCTTCGCCGTATTCCTGGCCTTGATCGCCACCTTCATTGCAGCGTTCTACCCGCACGGCGGGATCTCGAACCCTGTGGCCGCGACTGACTCGAGCAAGGCCACGAGCCCCGCCAGCGCACCTGAAAACTGGGAGTTCTTCGGGCGCAATGCGTCAGGGACGCGGTTTGCGCCTTACACGCAGATCACGCCGGGAAACGTCAAGGACCTGCAAGTAGCCTGGACCTACCGAACCGGACGCAGGACCACCGGCGCCGGCGCTGGCGTTGATGAAAACACCCCGCTGCAGATCGGCAACGTGCTGTATTCGTGTACCCCGGAAAACCTGATCACCGCGCTGGATGGCGATACGGGCAAGGCGATCTGGACGTTCGACCCTCACGCCAAAAGCGAAGAGCATGTGACGTGCCGTGGCGTGGGCTATTACGACATCGAAAAAGACGACAGCCTGAGCGCGGCGGTCAAGGCCTCGTATACCGATCAGCAGCAATGTCGCCAGCGTATTCTGGTGTCGTCGGTGGATGCCCGCCTGTTTGCACTTGACGCGCACACCGGCGCCTTGTGCCAGAGTTTTGGTGACAACGGTTACGTCGATCTCAAGAAAGGCATGGGCCCGACCGAGAACAGCAAGCGCTACCACCCGACCTCCCTGCCTGTGGTCATGGGCCACCTCACGGTGGTGGGCGGTTGGGTACGCGATATTGTGGCAGGCGAACCTTCCGGCGCCGTGCGCGCCTTCGACGTGCTGAGCGGTGCGCTGGTGTGGGCATGGGACGTCGGCGCGCCCGAAGGCACCGACCCGACCGCGGCCGATCACCAGTTCACGCTGGAAACACCTAACGTATGGACGATCCCGACCTACGATAAAGAGCTGAACCTGGTCTACTTGCCGACCGGCAATGGCCCGCCCGACTATTGGGGCGGTGATCGCAACGCAGTCAAAGAAAAATTTGGTTCGGCCGTCGTGGCAGTCGATGCCTCGACCGGCAAAGCCAAATGGGTCTACCAGCTCATTCACCATGATGTATGGGATTACGATCTGCCATCGCAGCCGGTTCTCTATGACATCAAGAATGCCCAAGGCGTGAAAACCCCGGTCTTGATCCAGACCACCAAGACCGGCCAGATTTTTGTGCTGGATCGTCGTACTGGCCAGCCGGTCACCGAGGTGCAGGAGCGTGCCGTTCCGACTTCTCCTGCGGCAGAAGGCGAACACTTGTCGCCGACGCAACCGTACTCGGCCGGCATGCCGGTGATCGGGGCCGACCCTCTGACTGAAAAGTCGATGTGGGGCGTGTCGACATTCGACCAACTGTATTGCCGGATCATGTTCAAAGACTCGGTTTACGCGGGGCCGTTTACGCCGCCAACCGAAAAGCCGTACATCGAATGGCCTGGCTTGCTGGGCGGGATGAACTGGGGTGGCATCTCCATCGATGAGAACACCGGCACGATGTTCGTCAACGACATGCGGATGCCGCTGCGGATGTCATTGGTGACCAAGGAAGAAACCAAGAAGTTCAAGGTGTCGACCGATGAAGTGCCGGGTTTCATGGGCACCATTCGCCCGCAAGTCGCGGGTATCTATGGCGGCGTGAAAATCGACATTCTCCAGTCGCCACTGGGCGTGCCGTGCAACTCCCCGCCCTTCGGCAGCATGAGTGCGATTGATCTCAATACGCAGAAACTGCTCTGGCAGGTTCCCATGGGCACCGTGCAGGACACCGGCCCGCTGGGGATCAAGACACACCTGCAGATTCCGCTGGGCATGCCGACGCTCGGCGGTCCGACGTCGACAGCCTCTGGCCTGGTGTTCTTTGCGGGCACCCAGGACTACTACCTGCGCGCGCTCGATTCGGCCACCGGCAAAGAAGTCTGGAAAGCCCGCCTGCCGGTTGGCGCAGTTGCCGCCCCACTGATCTATCAGTCGCCCACCACCGGGAAGCAGTACGTGGTCATCTCCGCCGGCGGCATGAGCCATTCGCCTGACGTCGGTGATTACATCATTGCTTATGCATTGCCGGACAACATCAAGCCGTAATGCGTTAGTTGCCACTGCATGAAAATAACCCCCGTTTACGGGGGTTATTTTTCCAAGTCACAAAAGAACGGTGCAACCGATAAACAACGCGGGCCGTTGAGCTATTCCCCCACTTTCTCAGTAACGGAGCACATCCAAATGCTTTTTTCTTTCCGCGCCATGCTGACCA
The DNA here is from genome assembly GCF_021233075.1 of Pseudomonas sp. 7-41. NCBI lineage: Bacteria > Pseudomonadati > Pseudomonadota > Gammaproteobacteria > Pseudomonadales > Pseudomonadaceae > Pseudomonas > Pseudomonas sp. 7-41. Next base: position 5,314,384 of record NZ_CP089551.1, read on the forward strand.
GCAGCCTGTGCAGCGGTTTGTCCCTATGCCTTTTCGCCCCATCCCCGGCACTGGCCGACGATCTGATGAACCGCTCTACACTCACTGGCGACTGGGGCGGTGAACGCCAAAAGTTGACCGACAAGGGCATCAAACTGACCGGTGACTACAGTTCCGAAACGATTTCCAACTTGCATGGCGGGATCAAGCGCGGCACCCGCTATTCGCAACAAATACGCATAGGCGCCCAGTTTGATCTGAGTAAATTGCTCGACAGCCCCGATGCGGGACGCGTGCAACTGCTGGTTAACGACCGTCGCGGCCACAGCGCCACCGAAGACTTGCTTGGAAACCGCCTGTCGTCCCAAGAAAACTATGGCGGCGAATACACCCGGCTGACCGAGTTCAGTTATCAACGCAACCTGTTTTCGCCGGACCTCTCCACCAAACTCGGCTTCATGGTGATGGGCACCGATTTCGGTGGTATGCCCATCTTGAGCAACTTTGTGAGCGCCGGTTTTTGTGCACACCCACTGACCATGTCGAGCGGCAGTGGCTGGGGCAACTACCCGACAGCACATTGGGGCGGCGAGCTGCGTTACGATGTCAACCCGTCGCTGACGCTGCAAACCGCCGTATTCCAAGTCAACCCGGAATACAACACGCGCTCGTCCAAAGCGTTCTCCATGCCCAGCAACGGCACTACGGGAGCGATTTTGCCACTGGAGGCGATCTTCAATAACAACGCCTTCCTGAACGGCCAATACAAAGTCGGTTGGTACTACGACACCTCCAACGCCCCCAAGATCGGCAGTACGCAAAAGAGCGAAAACCGTACCGGCGCCTATGTGTTGATTGACCAAGCCATCTGGCGGGATGAGCAAGACCCGCAAAGCGTACTACGCCTCTTCGGCCAAGCGGCCAGCAGCAACGCGGCGACCTCGCCGATGCGCCGCTGGTACTCGGTGGGCCTGGTCAAACAAAAGCCTTTCGCGAGCCGCCCGAACGACTCCATCTCTTTTGGCTATGGGCGCGCCGTGCTCAACTCGCGCACACGGGATGTGCAAGAAGCCAAGGCGACCAACCTCGAAGACGCCGAAATGATCGCCAACCTCGACAACGGCGAGCAGATGCTTGAGCTCAACTACGGCGCACAGGTCACACCTTGGCTGCTACTACGCCCCGATCTGCAGTACTACATCGAGCCCGGCGCGTTCTCCGGCAAAAAGCGTGACAACGCGCTGGCGGCGGGGTTACAGGTCAAGGCGACGTTTTAACAACGTCGTTTGCACAGGGGGCATCCATTCGGTGCCCTTTCGCAATCGCACACGCGGTCGGATATCTCAGCTTGTAGCGCAATCAATACGTGCTCAAGCGCTACGCGGGCCGACTGTCCGACCTTCTCCGGCGCTCCGCGCCCGACCCAAGCTCCGCCTTTAGCCCCCGACTTACCCATCGACCTCTCCTGCCAGTGACGAATTCAGATCAGCGCCGGTATACACTTATTATTTTTATATACTATAATTTAACCAACTGAACAATTAGTGATCAAACGTATGCTCGAATCAGATCTCCAGCGGCTTCACGCCAACGCCGATGCTGCCAGCCAATTCCTCAAGGCTCTGGCCAATCCGGATCGCTTGATCCTGCTCTGCCAGCTATCCCAAGGCGAGCGCAATGTCGGCGATCTGGAGTCGCTGCTCGGGATACAACAACCGACGCTTTCTCAGCAGTTGGCGGTGCTGCGCCGCGAAGGCCTGGTGGATACGCGCCGAGAAGGAAAGCAGGTGTTCTATCGCATCTGCAGCCCGGCGGCATTGGCAGTCATTCAAACCTTGTATCAACAATTTTGTGCTGGAGAAGCCTCATGAATATCGACTGGCTCAACTTCACTCCCTGGTCATCCCTTGCAGGCGGCGCATTGATTGGCCTGGCGGCCAGCCTTTTCGTCGTCGCCAACGGACGTATCGCCGGCATCAGCGGTTTGATCGGCAGTCTTTTACAACGGGGCAGCGAAGGTGCGGGTGAGAAAGCGCTGTTTCTCCTCGGCCTGCTCGTCGCGCCGCTTCTATGGGGCTTGTTCGCCGCGCTGCCGCCGATTGAATTCCAGAGCGGCGGGGTCGGGCTGATCGTCGCCGGTGTATTGGTGGGTATCGGTACACGCTACGGTTCAGGTTGCACCAGCGGCCACGGCGTGTGCGGCATATCGCGCCTTTCGCCGCGATCGATGATCGCCACTGCCTGCTTTATGTTCAGCGGTTTCCTTAGCGTATTTGTCCTGCGTCATCTGCTGGGAGCCTGGATATGAACAAACTGACCGCATTCATTGCTGGCCTGCTGTTTGGCCTGGGACTGCTGCTGGCAGGCATGGCCAACCCGAGCAAAGTATTGGCTTTCCTGGATCTGGCCGGTGCCTGGGACCCTTCCCTCGCGCTGGTCATGATCGGGGCGATTGGCGTCGCCATTGGCCCGCTGACCTGGGCGCGCCACCAATCCCGCTCGCTGCTGGGAAAGCCAATGCAACTGCCGACCAAGCGTGAGTTGGACCCGCGCCTGATCGGCGGCAGCCTGCTGTTCGGCATCGGCTGGGGAATAGCAGGCATCTGTCCAGGCCCTGCGGTGGCAATTCTGCTGACAGGACGCTGGCAAGCAATCGTGTTCATGTTGGCCATGCTGGCCGGCATGTTGTTGTTTACTGCGCTGGAGACCCGGCGCAACCACTGATCGGGAGATCGTCATGAAAGCGAACCTTGGAACCATTGACCGTAGCCTGCGCATTGTCGTCGGCCTGGTTCTCATTGGCCTCAGTCTGTCGGGCGTGATCGGCTGGTGGGGCTGGATCGGCTTAGTGCCACTGGCTACCGGTATTTTCCGTTTCTGCCCTTTGTACAGGTTGCTGGGCATCCAAACCTGTAACCGTTGCTGAGCAAAAACCCCATAGCGTTCACGTGCACGAGGGCATTGGCGCAGCCGATTTTGTGGCTATGCGCCAAGCACGGGACGCTACGCTGGGCATATGTGCGTTGATCCCAACAGCTGGATCTATCAACGGACACGTCGAGTGGTTTTGTTTAAAGCTATTCTGCGTGGCGTCGTTTCAAAAGCTGTGTGAACAAGGAAATCTCAATGTCCGACCTGAACGATCCGCGTGTGTTCTTTGCCGCCGAGCGCACGTTGCTGGCATGGAACCGAACCAGCCTTTCGCTGATGGCATTTGGCTTTGTGATTGAACGATCCGGGCTACTGCTCCAGATGCTGAAACCGGACGCTCCGGGCTCTCCCGGAAAACATTTTTCGTTCTGGATCGGGCTGGCCTTTCTGATGCTGGGCTCCTGGGTTGCCTGCTGGTCATCCTGGCAATACAAAAAGGTGGTCAAGACCCTCAAACCCGTTGAGATCCCCCTTGGCTACAGCGTCAATACCGGCCCTGGCATTAATGTCATTACTGCAATTCTTGGCGTTTTGCTCATGGCCTATTTGTTCATGATGTGAGCAAGACTGGCCTGCATGACTTCACTCGACCTCCTCGATGGGCGGTAGATGGGTGCAGTCGAGCATCTCTCGACGAGCAAACGAACGAGTATAACCCTGGCTCACCGTTGGACCCTGATTAAGTGAGTCGCCCATTCATGTCTAGTCCTGAAATAGGTTTACACCTATTTCAGTCTCAAAACGCCCGGTGCACCGCATCGGGCGTTTTGTATTTCAGGGAGAAATGCGGTCGCTCCCCGTTGTAGATCCGCACCGACTCATCCACCATCTTTACTGCGTCTGCCAAGTCTTTGGGGCGATGTAGCAAAAATTCAGTTTTCAAAATCCCGTTTATCCTCTCGGCCATCGCGTTCTGATAACAATCATAACCGTCGGTCATTGAGCACCTGATCCCGTGCTTGATGTGCATCCGCTGGTATAAGTCGGAGCAGTATTGGGCGCCGCGGTCTGAGTGATGGACAAGCGGCTCCTTGGAGCTTCGCTGGCTAACCGCTTTCTGCAGCGCTTTGATCACCGATTCCGTATGCAGGCTTTCATGCACATGATGACCTACGATCTTGCGTGAGTACGCGTCCGTTATCAGGCTGACGTAGGCGACACTTTCCCGCGTTGGTAGATAGGTAATGTCTGCGACCCAAACCTGTTCGGGCCTGCTGGCTACGACTTGTTCCGGACCTGCTTTGAGCAGGTTTGGATGGCGGCGAAAACGATGATGGCTATGAGTGGTTTTATGGTAGGCCCGCTTGCGTGGAACGAGCGCTCGCGCCTCTCTCAAGATGGCAAACAGGCGGTCTCTGCCGACACTTAATGCCGCACCAGCCTCAATGCTCATCAGGTAATGCAGCTTGCGCGTTCCTAGCCTGGGTTGGCGTCGACGCTTTTCCAGAACAAAGTCCACCACTTCCTGGTCCTGGCGGACTCGGGCATCAAAAACTCGATTGCGTTTGTAATACGCTTGACGCGAAATACCCATGAACAGGCAAGCCCTGGTAATGCTCAGGTCTTGGATTTGCCCTTGCGAGAGGACTTGCCGGGTCGCTTTTTTACGATGGAAACACCGTAGTCATTTTTCAAGACATTCACGACAGCCTCAAAGAACTGGGCTTTCTGATTGCTCAGTGCCAGTTGCTCTTCAAGCTCTTTGATCCGCTGTTCGGGTGTTAGCGGGAGGTTGGGGTCGGTCATTGGCTTGCTCCGCGGCGCTCGAATTGATGCGCCTTGACTCCAGTCCTGTCGGCCATGCTTGCGTAACCAAACCAGTACCGTGGACCGGCCCTGAATGCCAAAGCGCCGTTGAGCCTCTTTATAACTTAACTCGCCTTTTTCGACTTGGTCTACGACCGATAATTTAAAAGCTAACGTGTAGTCGCGCTGGCTGCGCCTTTTGCCCGTATCCATTGAGTCCTCCTGAAGATAGGTCAGAAGGCGTAAACCTTATTCAGGACGGGACATCAAAAACAAAAAAGCCCCGCCGGTGCAATACCCGGCGGGGCTTTTTGTTGGCCTTGTTGCTGTCATCCTGCTGTCACGGGGAAAAATGAGCTGGCAGTGGATCGGCGCGAGAGGCTTTATTTGTATGGTGTCCCAGGGCCGGTTCGAACGGCCAACCTTCCCCTTAGGAGGGGGATGCTCTATCCAATTGAGCTACTGGGACAAATGACAACCATCGGGCCAACGGCGCTGCGACGGACGGCGTGCATGTTAACGGCCGAGGTGGGTTTTGTCATGTCGTCCGTGGGCTTTTTGAGTGTAAGCCAATGCTTGCGCCACGGATCACGGTTTCGCCCAGCAAACCCGGGCATTCGAGACCATCGTGCAAAATGCACTACGCCAAAATGCCAGCATTGCAAATTGCAACCCGAGCGCTGTTTAGATTAAACTCAAACCATTGATTTTATTGAAATAAAACATTGGCACGGCATCTGCAATACTTCTCCTACAAAACCATTCGGCTGGACCCGTTGCGGAGAAGATGACGATGAACAGCACCCTTCTGTTGGCTCTCAATACCGTCGCCCTGGCCGCACTGGTGATGTTTCATTTTCAGTCGAACGGTAGCGATGACACCGCGCAGATCCGCCAGCCCGTGCCGCATCATCTGCAACAACGTCCGCAATTGGCAGTGATGACGGCCAACCCGCAATCGCCCGTGCGCCTGGCCCAAAGCACTCAGGCCGCGCCCGCAACTGAACACTGGGTTTTCTGAGGAAGCCTTCCATGTCCAAAGCCGCCTGGCTGTTTTTGTGCCTGACCGTCGTGACTGCCGTGCTGGGCATGTCTACCTCGTCCCAGGACGCTCGCACCACCGCCCTCATCACCAGCGTCGTGTTCGGCAGCTTCCTGCTGTTGACGCTGATCGTCGGCCGCCGAATCAGATTCGACCCCGTGCTGCGCTGATTTTCGCTCGCTGGCACACCTACCTTATGTCGCCTCGCACTAGCAAATCGGCAAATTGCCACTAGTCTTAAAAACAAGGGCAAAAGGCCATATCACGATACGATATGCGCCCCAAACCCCTTGGCAGCAACGGCTTGCGGGACGATGAATTGTGACGATCGCTCGCAAAAAAGTTTTCCAACCAGTCCGCAAAAAAGCAAATCAGTACTGGCATAAAGCCTTTAGGCAGTTCAATATTTGTCACAGAATTGACGCCAAGGAACCGGCAAAACTGAGGCATGATGCGGCCTCTTTGCAATTCAGGTTGAACTTTGGTCGTGAGCCTTGTCTTAACACTCATCTTGCGGCCAATTCCAATAACCGCTCCCCTGAACTAACCGGTTAAATATATGCGCCCATTGAAACAGGCAATTTATTCCAGCCGTACGGCTGACAAGTTCGTCGTACGTCTGCCAGACGGAATGCGGGAACGCATTGCCGAGGTGGCTCGCAATCATCACCGCAGCATGAACTCCGAAATCATCGCGCGCCTGGAGCAGAGCCTCATTCAGGAAGGTGCGTTGGGCGAAGAGCTAAGCATGCGCCTGGACAGCCCTGAGCTGTCACTGCACGAACGCGAACTGCTGCAGCGTTTTCGTCAGCTCTCCCACCGCCAGCAAAATGCCCTTGTCTCGCTTATTGCGCACGACGTTGAGGCGGCCGCAGAAGCCGAATGATCTGTTCCTGAAAGCCGAAGCCAGCCATGTGCTGGCTTTTTTTTGCGCGCAATTCGGGAAGGCAGTACTGGGCGGGGGCTGGGTTGCCCCCGCCGCGAGGGGTCAGAGCAGGAAGATCGTCGCCAGGCCAAGGAAGATGAAGAAGCCGCCGCTGTCGGTCATGGCGGTAATCATCACACTGGCGCCCATGGCTGGGTCGCGCCCAAGGCGTGCCAGGGTCATGGGGATCAGCACCCCCATCAAGGCCGCCAACAGCAGGTTAAGGGTCATGGCGGCGGTCATGACCACCCCCAGCGACCAACTGCCGTACAGCAAGTAGGCCACGATCCCGATCACCCCGCCCCACACCACGCCATTGATCAGCGCCACCGCCAACTCCTTGCGCATCAGGCGCGAGGTGTTGCCGGTATTGACCTGGTCGAGCGCCATGGCGCGCACGATCATGGTAATGGTCTGGTTGCCGGAGTTACCGCCGATCCCGGCAACGATTGGCATCAACGCCGCCAGTGCCACCAGCTTTTCGATCGAACCTTCGAACAGCCCGATCACCCGCGAAGCGATGAACGCGGTGATCAGGTTTACGGCCAGCCACGCCCAGCGGTTACGCAGGGAGCGCCAGACCGAGGCAAAAATATCTTCCTCTTCACGCAGACCCGCCATGTTGAGGACTTCGGTTTCACTTTCTTCACGGATCAGGTCGACCATTTCATCGATGGTCAGACGGCCGATCAGCTTGCCGTTCTTGTCGACCACCGGGGCCGAGATCAAGTCGTAACGTTCGAAGGCCTGGGCGGCGTCGTAGGCGTCTTCATCCGGATGGAAACCCACCGGATCGCTGGCCATCACGTCCGCAACCTTCTTCTCCGGGTCGTTGACCAGCAGGCGCTTGATCGGCAGCACGCCCTTGAGAATGCCTTCGTAGTCGACCACGAACAGCTTGTCGGTGTGCCCTGGCAGCTCTTTCAGGCGGCGCAGGTAACGCAGTACCACTTCCAGGCTGACGTCTTCGCGGATGGTGACCATCTCGAAGTCCATCAGGGCACCGACCTGATCCTCGTCATAGGACAGCGCGGAGCGCACGCGCTCACGCTGCTGGCTGTCGAGGGCTTCCATCAGCTCATGGACAACATCACGGGGCAGCTCGGGGGCCAGGTCGGCCAGTTCGTCGGCGTCCATCTCCCGGGCCGCGGCCAGAAGCTCGTGATCATCCATGTCGGCGATCAGGGTTTCACGGACGGAGTCGGATACTTCGAGCAGGATGTCGCCGTCGCGGTCGGCCTTGACCAACTGCCAAAGGGTCAGTCGATCATCCAGCGGCAAGGCTTCAAGGATATAAGCGACGTCGGCGGAGTGCAGATCATCGAGCTTGCGTTGCAACTCGACGAGGTTTTGCCGATGAACCAGGTTTTCGACGCGGTCGTGGTGCGGACCTTCCTGGCGGTGCGTGAGCTCTTCGACCACGCGCTGGCGCTGCAGCAGCTCAATGACTTGAGCCAGGCGATCCTGCAGGCTTTCTTGTGTTTTCTTTACTTCTACTTCGGTCATAGGCGAACTCCACTCCCAGCAGCGGGGCACGCCGGAAGGATCAATCAGTCAATTCATGATTGGTAAAACGGGGTACTGAGTAACTACTGGGTAAGTCCATGGAGGTGTTCCACAAGCCCCGGCGGGGCTGACGGGCGCAATGATACACCGCCCGCCGCTTTTAACGTCAAAAAACTGGTAAGAACAAGCGCTTGCGAGCCAAAGCTGAGAATTGGCCGCATCTATGAATTGCGACGCTGCCACGCGAATGGAAAACACATGGCGCGAGAAGAAAAGGTTTAATCCTACAAACCCCAGACGGCAAAAAGCCCGCACTAGGCGGGCTTTTTGTTTGTATGGTGCACTCGACAGGATTCGAACCTGTGACCGCTCGGTTCGTAGCCGAGTACTCTATCCAGCTGAGCTACGAGTGCAGATTGTGTTTTTAGACCAGATCACAACTGGTTGTAACCGAATCACCTGCATTACTGCAACTGACTCTTAAATGGTGCACTCGACAGGATTCGAACCTGTGACCGCTCGGTTCGTAGCCGAGTACTCTATCCAGCTGAGCTACGAGTGCATTTGTTGCCGCGCATTATAGGCCGTTCAATCTCTATGTAAAGCGATTTTTTCGATTAATTTCAACAACTTATCGATAAATCCAGATTGCAACGTACTAAGCAAATAATGGCGGAGAACGGGGGATTCGAACCCCCGACACCCTTTTGAGGTGTACTCCCTTAGCAGGGGAGCGCCTTCGGCCACTCGGCCAGCTCTCCGCAACACGGGGCGTATATTAACCACGTTCATCCCCGTTTGCAAACATAAAAAACGATAAAAATTAAAGGCTTGGTTCTTCGTCCTTCTCTTTCTTGATCCGCAGATAGATTTCCTCGCGGTGGACCGCTACCTCTTTCGGAGCATTTACCCCAATACGCACTTGATTGCCTTTGACGCCGAGCACGGTCACGGTGATTTCTCCATCACCAATAATCAGGCTTTCTGCGCAACGACGAGTCAGAATCAACATACCTTTCACCTCACGCACTTCAGTTCAGGAACAACAGTCTGCAAAAAAAGGCCTTCGACCTACGGCTCAGCGGCCATAGCCCTACCAGCTAAGTATTGTCGAGCCCACGCAAAACAACATGCGCCCTACAAAAAAATGAAAGGCGCGGTAAACCGCGCCTTCCTGGCCTTGCATCACTCGCCCTGTCGGGCCGGAGCGTCCAGCTCAAAAGCGGTATGCAGTGCGCGTACAGCCAGTTCCAGGTACTTCTCTTCGATCACCACCGAGACTTTGATTTCCGAGGTGGAGATCATCTGGATGTTGATGCTTTCCTTGGCCAGGGCCTCGAACATGCGGCTGGCAACGCCGGCATGGGAACGCATGCCCACACCTACGATCGATACCTTGGCGATCTTGGTATCGCCGACCACTTCACGCGCGCCAATCCCGCTCGCAGTGTTCTGCAGGATACGCTCGGCCGCTTCGTACTCGTTGCGGTGAACGGTGAAGGTGAAATCGGTGGTGTTATCGTGCGAAACGTTCTGCACGATCATGTCGACTTCAATGTTCGCGCCACTGATCGGGCCGAGGATCTTGAATGCCACGCCCGGGGTGTCTGGCACGCCACGGATCGTCAGCTTGGCTTCATCGCGGTTGAAAGCGATGCCGGAAATGATCGGCTGTTCCATGGATTCCTCTTCATCAATAGTAATGAGGGTGCCCGGACCCTCTTTGAAGCTGTGCAATACGCGCAGCGGAACGTTGTACTTGCCGGCGAATTCCACCGCGCGGATCTGCAACACCTTGGAACCGAGGCTGGCCATTTCCAGCATCTCTTCGAAGGTGATCTTGTCCAGGCGCTGAGCCACGGACACCACGCGCGGATCGGTGGTGTAGACGCCATCCACATCGGTGTAGATCTGGCATTCGTCAGCCTTGAGCGCGGCCGCCAGGGCCACACCGGTGGTGTCCGAACCGCCACGCCCGAGGGTGGTGATATTGCCGTGCTCGTCGACGCCCTGGAAACCGGCGACGACTACCACACGACCGGCCTTCAGATCAGCGCGAATCTTCTGATCATCGATCTGCAGGATGCGCGCCTTGGTGTGCGCGCTGTCGGTGAGGATACGCACCTGACTGCCAGTGTAGGACACGGCCGGCACACCGCGCTTGTTCAGCGCCATGGCCAGCAGGCCAATGGTCACCTGCTCGCCGGTGGACACGATCACATCCAGCTCACGCGGCAGCGGTTGTTGATCGCCGCTGATAGCCTTGGCCAGTTCGATCAGGCGATTGGTTTCGCCGCTCATGGCCGACAGCACCACGACGAGGTCGTCGCCGGCATCGCGGAATTTCTTAACCTTGTCGGCGACCTGCTCGATTCTTTCGACAGAGCCGACCGAGGTGCCTCCAAATTTCTGTACGATCAAAGCCATTTCTAAGCCGCCTCAGCCCGTAAAGGGGCGCCCAATAAACCAATCTTCCAGCAACCGAGCGAGCCCGCGACTAGACCACGGGCTCATTCACAGCGCCTTAAATGCCAGCCTCGACAAACGGCACGGTCAGGGCCAGGGCCGCGTCCAGGGCACCGGCGTCTACACCACCGCCTTGTGCCATGTCCGGACGACCACCGCCCTTCCCGCCCACTGCCGCAGCGGCTTGTTTCATCAAATCACCGGCTTTGAGTTGGCCAGTCAGGTCTTTGGTTACACCGGCAACCAGAACGACCTTATCCTCATGGACACTGCCGAGCAGGATCACTGCGCGGCCGAGCTTGTTCTTCAACTGATCGACCAAGGCCAACAACGCCTTGCCGTCCTGGCCGTCCAGGCGCGCCGCCAGGACGTTCACGCCCTTGACGTCCTGGGCGGAAGCCGACAGATCGTCGCCTGCCGCGCTGGCCGCCTTGGCCTGCAACTGTTCCAGCTGTTTCTCCAGCGCACGGTTGCGCTCCAGCACGGCGGACAGTTTGTCGATCAGATTGTCACGGCTACCCTTGACCAGGCTGGCCGCTTCCTTGAGTTGTTCTTCACCCGCATTGAGGTAGGCCAGGGCCGCAGCACCGGTTACCGCTTCAATACGACGCACACCGGACGCCACACCGCCTTCGCTGATGATTTTCAGCAGGCCGATGTCGCCGGTACGGTTGGCGTGGATCCCACCGCACAGTTCCACCGAGAAGTTGCCGCCCATGCTCAGGACGCGCACGTTGTCGCCGTATTTCTCGCCGAACAGCGCCATCGCGCCCTTGGCCTTGGCGGTCTCGATGTCGGTTTCCTCGGTTTCCACCGCGGTGTTCTTGCGCACCTGGGCGTTGACGATGTCTTCCATGGCCTTGATCTGCGCAGGCTTGATCGCTTCGAAGTGGCTGAAGTCGAAACGCAGGCGCTGGCTGTCGACCAACGAACCCTTCTGCTGGACGTGCTCGCCCAACACCTGGCGCAGTGCCGCGTGCAGCAAGTGGGTGGCCGAGTGGTTCAGCGCAGTGGCGTGGCGCACGTCGGCGTCCACCTGGGCGTCCACCGGCGAACCGACGATCAGGCTGCCCGACGCCAATACGCCGTGGTGCAGGAATGCGCCGCCGGTCTTGGTGGTATCACGCACATCGAAACGACCGGAAGACGCCTTGAGGAAACCGCAGTCGCCGATCTGGCCACCGGATTCGGCATAGAACGGCGTCCGGTCCAGGACCACCACGCCGTCATCGCCTTCATTCAGGACGTCGACCGACTGGCCGTCTTTATACAGCGCGATCACTTTGGCCGAACCGTGGGTGGCCGTATAGCCGGTGAACTCGGTGGCCACGTCAACCTTGACCAGGCTGTTGTAGTCCATGCCGAAGGAACTGGCGGAACGGGCGCGCACGCGCTGGGCTTCCATCTCGCGTTCGAAACCTTCCTCGTCGAGGGTCAGGTTGCGCTCACGGGCGATGTCGCCGGTCAGGTCCATCGGGAAACCGTAGGTGTCGTAGAGTTTGAACACCACATCGCCCGGCACCACGCTGCCCTGCAGGCCGGCGAGGTCTTGCTCGAGGATTTTCAGGCCCTGTTCCAGGGTCTTGGCGAACTGCTCTTCTTCGGCCTTGAGCACGCGCTCGATGTGCGCCTGGTTCTGGGTGAGTTCCGGGAAGGCTGCGCCCATCTCGGCGACCAGCGCCGCGACGATCTGGTAGAAGAAGCTGCCGTTGGCGCCCAGCTTGTTACCGTGGCGGCAGGCGCGACGGATGATACGGCGCAGCACGTAGCCACGGCCTTCATTGGACGGCAGCACGCCGTCGGCAATCAGGAAACCGCAGGAACGGATGTGGTCAGCCACCACTTTGAGCGATGCCTGGTCTTCATTGGCACAACCGATAGCCTTGGCCGCAGCGGCCAGCAGGCTCTGGAACAGGTCGATCTCGTAGTTGGAGTGAACGTGCTGCATCACCGCACTGATCCGCTCCAGGCCCATGCCGGTATCCACCGACGGTGCCGGCAGCGGGTGCAACACGCCATCGGCGGTGCGGTTGAACTGCATGAACACGTTGTTCCAGATCTCGATGTAACGGTCGCCGTCTTCTTCCGGCGAACCCGGTGGGCCGCCCCAGATATCGGCGCCGTGATCGTAGAAAATCTCGGTGCATGGGCCGCACGGGCCGGTGTCGCCCATGGTCCAGAAGTTGTCGGAGGCGTAAGGCGCGCCCTTGTTGTCGCCGATACGCACCATGCGCTCAGGCGGCACGCCGACTTGCTGGGTCCAGATGTCGTAGGCTTCGTCATCGCTGGCGTAGACGGTGACCCAGAGCTTTTCCTTCGGCAGTTTCAGCACGCCAGTGAGGAAGGTCCAGGCGAAGTTGATCGCGTCCTTCTTGAAATAGTCGCCAAAGCTGAAGTTGCCGAGCATTTCGAAAAACGTGTGGTGACGGGCGGTGTAGCCGACGTTTTCCAGGTCGTTGTGCTTGCCACCGGCGCGCACGCATTTCTGGCTGCTGACCGCGCGGGTATAGGCGCGCTTTTCCTGGCCCAGGAAGCAGTCCTTGAACTGGTTCATCCCCGCGTTGGTGAACAGCAGGGTGGGGTCATTGCCTGGGATCAAGGAGCTGGAGGCGACACGGGTGTGGCCTTGCTCTTCGAAGAAGCGAAGGAAGGCTTCACGGATTTCTGCGCTTTTCATTAGGTTCTTCCACGGAGTCTGAGGCCAAAGGCCAGTGCGCAACATCATCAGACGGAGCGACGGCAAAGGGCCGCATTATATCGGCCCTTTGCCGGTGGTACAGCGTGTTTATGTGATAGAAACAGTCAATTAGACAGTCTGCACGGTCATTTCCGAGAAAACTCGACGAATGCCTGCACCACTTGCTCGATCTGCGCACGGCTCACGTCCAGGTGCGTGACCATGCGCAGGCGCGGTGCGGCGCTCAACTTGATGCCGCGCTCGGCGGCAAACGTCTTCAGGGCCTGCGCCCGGTCGCCGAGCTGCACGTAGACCATGTTGGTCTGCACCGGCTCCACCGCATACCCGGCCTTGCGCAGTTCATCCCCCAGCCATTGGGCGTTGGCGTGGTCGTCGGCCAGGCGCTGCACCTGATGGTCAAGGGCATACAGCCCCGCCGCCGCCAGGGAACCGGCCTGGCGCATACCGCCGCCGACCATCTTGCGCAAACGCCGCGCCTTGGCGATCAGCGCCGTGGAGCCACACAACACCGAGCCAATTGGCGCGCCCAGGCCCTTGGACAGGCACACCGACACCGAATCGAAATGCTGGGTGATCTCCCGCGCGTCCACGTCGAGCCTGACCGCCGCGTTGTAGAGCCGCGCGCCGTCCAGGTGCAGGGCCAGGCCATGTTCACGGGTAAACGCACGTGCCCTGGCCAGGTACTCCAGCGGCAGCACCTTGCCCTGCATGGTGTTCTCCAGCGCCAACAGGCGGGTGCGGGCGAAGTGGAAATCATCGGGCTTGATCGCTTCCAGCACCTGATCCAGGTCCAGGGAACCGTCCGCCTGCACTTCCAGTGGTTGCGGCTGGATCGAACCCAGCACCGCCGCGCCGCCGCCTTCGTACTTATAGGTGTGGGCCTGCTGACCGACGATGTATTCCTCGCCGCGCTCACAGTGGGCCATCAACGCCAGCAGGTTGCTCATGGTGCCGGTGGGCACGAACAACGCCGCAGCGAACCCCAGGCGCTTGGCCAGTTCGGCCTCCAGGCGATTGACGCTAGGGTCTTCGCCATACACGTCATCGCCGCTGACGGCGCTGGCCATCGCATCGAGCATGCCGGGGGTGGGTTGGGTCACGGTGTCGCTGCGCAGGTCTATCACGGTCATCAAACTGGCCTCTGATGGGTTGGGCGTTCTTTCGTACTGACGATTACTGCGGGTAAAGCCACGGAATATCAAGCCCTATGCTGCGTCAATCGAATATCAATCAAACAAACCGATATAGGCTATCGATACGGCAATCGTGCAGTTTCTGAAAAACCATGTTAAAAACTCTCCGCCGCCAGGGTTCTGGCGGCAACGTTCTCAGGGCGGGGTGCAATTCCCCACCGGCGGTAATTGCGCGCAATGTGCATAGCCCGCGAGCGCTTGGCGCCTCGAACTGCTCCGGCAGGACGGCGACAAGGTCAGCAGACCCGGTGTGATCCCGGGGCCGACGGTCATAGTCCGGATGAAGAGAGAACGGGATTGGCGCAAAAGGGCCGCGCGCTGAGTTCATGCCTGCATGACCCAGCTGTTCGTACCCTTAAATCCCATTCGATTCATAACGCCCTGTTTTTTTCTTAAACAGGAGTCAGAACATGCAACCCACCGCAATCGACAGCAAAAGCAAAAACCATCACGGCGAGCGCGTCGCGTTTATCCAGGCCTGCTGGCACAAGGATATTGTCGACCAATCGCGCAAAGGCTTTCTCAGCGAAATGATCGCCCTGGGTTACCAGGAATCGGACATCGATTTCTTCGAAGTCGGCGGCGCCTTTGAAATGCCCCTGCACGCCAAGCTGCTGGCCAAGACCGGCCGTTACGCCGGCATCGTCGCCGCGGCCCTGGTGGTGGACGGCGGCATCTACCGCCACGAATTCGTCGCCCAATCGGTGGTCAGCGGCCTGATGCAGGTTCAGCTGGAAACCGAAGTGCCGGTGTTCTCGGTGTCTCTGACCCCGCACCACTTCCACGCTGGCAGCGAGCACCACGCCTTCTTCCATGATCACTTCGTACACAAAGGCCAGGAAGCGGCGCGTACCTGTGCCGACACCTTGCACAAGGTACGTGCGATCCGCCGCAGCGAGCCGCGTGCGGTAGCAGTCTAAGCAACACCGCAACACCAATGTGGGAGGGGGCTTGCCCCCGATAGCGGTCTGTCAGTTAAAAATTTTCTGACAGTTACACCGCAATCGGGGGCAAGCCCCCTCCCACATTTGGATCCGGTTAAGGCTGAGATCTACGCCAGCCCGGCGTCCGTGGTCGGCACGATCAATATCCCTGCGCGCAAGCCATTCTTCACCTTCGGGTTCGGGAAGATGATGCGTGCGCCCTCCTCCTCGATCACCCAGCGGGTCTTGGCGACGTCTTCGGCGAGCAGATAGCCCTGGGCCAACGGCGAAAAGTTTTCCACGTCCGCCGGCAGGTGCAACAGGAATGCATCGCTGTGCTTGATGACTTCGCGGGACACGGCAAACAGCTGCAGGCCATCCAGGCTGCCGGTGTCCGGCTCGGTGCCTTCGATGATCTGCGTCAGCCGGGTTTCCAGGCGCGACACGTCCACATCCTGGTTCTGCCCGAACGGCCGCGCCTTGCCCAATTCCAGGGTAAAGGCCTCGGCGCCCAGTTGCTCATAGGTAAAGGCGGAGAAGGTGATCGAAGCTTTGTTCTGCAGCAGCACCGCCTGCATACCGGCGGCGCGCAAGCGGGCCAGTTCGTGGCGCGAATGCTGGCGCCCGTCCTTCCACGGGTAGAGGGCGAACTGCTCGACCTTCGAACCACGAATGGCGGTGTGCAGGTCGTAATGCAGGCGCGAGCGGCCAGGCAGGCTGAAGAAGCTGCGGGCCAATTGTTCCAGCTCGGCGGCGCGCATGGCTTCAGGGCCGATATTTTTTTCGTGACGGCCGTTGAACAGCCGGTTGACGTCCAGTTCGAGGTAACGCTCGCCGCGGCGCATGGCCTCGGGGTTGCCGAACAGGAACAGAATACGGGTGCGGGGTTTGATCTGCCCACGGGCGATGCCATGCAACAGGCGGTCGAGCAGTTCGATCGGCGCGGTCTCGTTGCCGTGGATGCCGGACGACAGCAGCACGTCGCTGCCGTTGTCCCGCGCTTGCGGCGGGCGTACTTCGAGCGCGCCTTCGCTGAGCCAGCGCATCTGCACGCCGTCGACAGTCAGTTGAATTTTTTGCGCCGGTTCACGACCGGCGAGAGTCAGTTCAAGGAGTTTGCCGAGGGCGAGCATAAGCAGCTTCCTTAGTGGTTGCAGCCTGGGCCGTGGACGTGATCGTCGTCATCACCCTCAACGTCGGCCGGTTCCATTTCCAGTTGCAGGCTCATCAGGTTGGTGGCCAGTGGGCGCATCAGCAGGTTGGCGTACTCGGCGTCGCCTTCTTCCACGTCCACACCGATCAGCAGTTGGCCACGGCCGTCGTGCTGAATCCAGACTTCCTTGCCCTGCCAGATCACGGCAACGCGGGTGCAGGAGGTTTGCAGCTGGGTGCCGTCGGTGTCTTCAAGGATCAGTTGCAGGGTATCGGTGCTCATAAATAGCTCTCGGCCGTGTGGCGTTAATTGATCTGGAAAGGATATACCGCGCCCAGTTTAAGGATTTGCGTCAGTTCATCCAATGCCGTCCGGCATTCAAGCAGCAATTGCGGGTCAGCCAGGTCGCTTTCGCGCAGGCTGTCGCGGTAGTGCTTGTCGACCCACTGGGTCAGCGTTTCATACAGCGGCGCGGTCATGATAACCCCTGGGTTCACCGCCGCCAGCTCGGTTTCGTTCAACGCCACGCGCAAACGCAGGCACGCCGGGCCGCCGCCGTTCTGCATGCTTTGCTTGAGGTCGAAGACCTTGACCTCGCGGATCAAACCACCGGCAGCGGTCAGACCTTGCAGATACTGCCAGACACGTGCGTTGGCGCGGCACTCTTCCGGCACGATCAATAGCATCGAGCCGTCGGCGCGGGTCAGCAATTGGCTGTTGAACAGGTAGGAACGCACCGCGTCTTCGACGCTGACCTGGGCACGCGGCACGCACACCGACTGGAAGTTGCCGCCCAGCTTGCCCAACTTGGCCTGCAACTCGGCAAGCATCGTCTCGGTGTTGAGGAACGCGTCCTCGTGATAGAACAGCATTTCGCCATTGCCCACCGCGATCACGTCGTTATGGAACACGCCGGCATCGATCACCGCCGGGTTCTGCTGGGCGAAGACCACGCCAGCGTCTTTCAGGCCGTGCAGGCGGGCGACGGCCTGGGAGGCTTCGAGGGTCTGGCGCGCCGGGTACTTCTGCGGTGCCGGGTAACGGGTATCGAACGCGCTGCGGCCGAACACGAAAAACTCCACGCCGGCCTCGCCATAGTCACGGCAAAAACGTGTGTGGTTGGCCGCGCCTTCGTCGCCGAACTGCGCCACCGCCGGCAACGCGGCGTGATGGGCGAAGTGTTTCGCATCGGCAAACATCGCCCCCAATACGCGGCTGGTGGTCGGGTGTTCGATGCTGCGGTGGTATTTGCAGTTGAGGTTGGCGGCGGTGAAATGCACGCGGCCATCCGCCGTGTCGGCGCTCGGGCTGACGGTGGCGGCGTTGGCCACCCACATGCTCGACGCCGAGCAACTGGCGACCAGCAATGGCATGGCGTGCTTGGCCGCGTGCTGGATGACCTGGGCATCGCTGCCGCTGAAGCCGAGGTTGCGCAAGGCAGCCACGTCCGGGCGTTCCTGCGGCGCCAGCACGCCTTGCACAAAACCCATGTCCATCAGCGCTTTCATTTTCTGCAGGCCCTGCAACGCCGCTTCCTTGGGGTTGGAAGCTTGCTGGCTGTTGCTCTGGGACGCGACGTTGCCGTAGGACAAACCGCCGTAGTTATGGGTCGGCCCCACTAGACCGTCAAAATTGACTTCATAGGATTTCATCGGCGAGGCTCCACGAACATCTGTTTTTATAGGCAATCTTCAACACACCCCGGGTCAAGTGTGGGAGGGGGCTTGCCCCCGATAGCAGTCTGCCAGTTGATGAATCAGGTGACTGATCCACCGCTATCGGGGGCAAGCCCCCTCCCACCTTTAGATCAGTGTAATGCCGGGGGTGAGTGTGGCTGGCAGCACCAGGCTTGGGGTTTCCAGGGACGCCACCGGGTACGCGCAATAATCCGCTGCGTAATAGGCGCTAGCGCGATGGTTGCCCGAAGCCCCGACACCGCCGAACGGCGCGGTACTGGCGGCGCCGGTCAGTTGTTTGTTCCAGTTGACGATCCCGGCGCGGCTTTCCAGCCAGAACTGCTGGTAGCGCGCTTCGGAGTCCGACAACAAACCGGCGGCCAGGCCGTACTGGGTGTTATTGGCCTCGGCAATCGCCGCGGCGAAATCAGCGTAGCGGATCACCTGCAACAGCGGGCCGAACAACTCTTCATCGGCGCGCTCACTCACTTCGGTCACGTCAATGATGCCCGGGGTCAACAACGCGGCCTGAGCCTGCGGCTGGGTCATTTCCAGCAGCGCCACGGCGCCGTTGGCCAACAGCAGTTCCTGGGCGTCCATCAAGGCTTTCGCCGCCGCCAGGGAAATCACCGAGCCCATGAACGGCGCCGGTTGCTGGTCGAATGCACCGACCGTAATCGTCGCGCTGACCGCCACCAGCCGCGCCAGCAGCGCATCGCCCCAGGCGCCTTCGGGCACCAGCAAGCGACGGGCACAGGTGCAACGCTGGCCGGCCGAGATAAACGCCGATTGGATGATGGTGTAGACCGCCGCATCCACGTCGGCCACTTGATCCACCACCAGCGGGTTGTTACCGCCCATTTCCAGGGCCAGGATCTTGTCCGGGCGCCCGGAGAACTGCTGGTGCAGGTGGTTGCCGGTGCGGCTGGAGCCGGTGAAGAACAACCCGTCGATACCCGGGTTGGCCGCCAGGGCGATCCCGGTTTCCCGCGCACCTTGCAGCAGGTTCAACACGCCCGCCGGCAGGCCGGCTTCGATCCAGCATTGCACGGTCAGCTCGGCGACTTTCGGGGTCAACTCGCTGGGTTTGAACAGCACGGTATTGCCCGCCAGCAACGCCGGGACGATATGCCCATTGGGCAGGTGGCCGGGGAAGTTGTAAGGACCAAACACCGCCACCACGCCGTGAGGCTTGTGGCGCAGCACGGCGGTGGCGTCGCCCAGCGGGCCGCTCTTCTCGCCGGTACGCTCGCGGTAGCTTTGCACCGAGATTGCGATCTTGTTGGCCATGCTGGTGACTTCGGTGGCCGATTCCCACAGGGGCTTGCCGGTTTCTTCACCGATGCAGCGGGCAATTTCATCGGCGCGGCTTTTCAAGGCATTGGCGAAGGCTTCGAGCACGCCGATGCGCTCTTCCAACGAGCGCCGGGCCCACGCCGGAAACGCCTGGCGCGCCGCCTGCACGGCGGATTCGACCTGTTCGGCGCTGGCGCCATTGCCGGCCCACAGCACGTGCTGGGTCACCGGGTTGCGCGATTCGAACAACTCACCCTGACCAGCCAGCCAGCTACCTGCGATATACAGCGAATTCATTATTTCGACTCCCGAGCAGCAGACAACGGTACGGCACGCACTTGATCGCCCACCACCAGCTGCAGGCGCTTGGCGGTCAACGGATCGACCACCAGCGTGCCTGCCGCCAGGCGGGCCGGTGCGGCGGTGATGCGGCACTCTTCGCGCTTGCGGTTATGGATCAGGAACGGCGTGGCGTCGTCGCCTGGCGTGCCGATGGCCAACACCAGCGACTGGCTGTCGCGCACCGCACGGATCTTGCTGGTCTCACATTCCACCGCCGGGCCGGCGTCGAAAATGTCGACATAGCCCTGGTAGCTGAACCCTTCGCTCTTGAGCATGCTCAGCGCCGGCTCGGTGTCCGGGTGGACCTTGCCGATCACGTTGCGCGCATCCTCCGACAGGAAGCAGCTGTACAGCGGAAATTTCGGCATCAACTCGGCGATAAAGGCTTTGTTGCCCACGCCGGTGAGGTAGTCGGCCTGGCTGAATTCCATCTTGAAGAAGTGTCGGCCCAGGCTTTCCCAGAACGGCGAACGCCCGGCTTCATTGGACACGCCGCGCATCTCGGCGATGATCTTGTTGCCGAACAACTGCGGGAACTCCGCGATAAACAGCAAGCGCGCCTTGGCCAGCATGCGGCCGTTGAGGCCGTTGCGGTAATCGGCGTGCAGGAACAACGAACACAGTTCGGAGTTGCCGGTGAGGTCGTTGGCCAGGAACAGCGTCGGGATCTCACGGTAGATATTCAGCTCCTGGGAGGCGCTGACGGTCAGGCCGACCCGGAAGTTGTACCAGGGCTCGCGCAGGCCGACGGCGCCGGCGATGGCGGAAATCCCCACCACGCGGCCTTCGTCGTTTTCCAGCACGAACAGGTAGTCGGCATCCCCGCGCCCGGCTTCGCCGCGGAAGGTCTTTTCGGCCCAGCCGACCCGGTGGGTCAGGCGCTCTTCGTTGGCCGGCAAGGTGGTCAGGCCGGTGCCGGTGCTGCGCGCCAGATCAATCAGGGCCGGTAAATCGCTGCTGCGTACGGGACGAACGATCATGCTATCTCCTCAGGCGGGCCGCCCGCTCAGGCCACCCGCAAAACTCTGCGTTAAACCGCAACCAAACGCACGCTGGCGCCTTCGCCGACGCCCAGGGCTTCGGCTGCTTCCAGGTCCAGGGTCACCGGTTTGCCGGGCGCGTAGTCCAGCTCCAGCAGCACCGCGCGGTAATCCTGCAACTGCGCGTTGCTCACCAGGTACTGGCGGCCGACACCCTTGACCCTCTCGCCGATCTTCACCGGTACCACGCGGCTCTGGGCGATCGAGCGAATGCCCGAGACCCGCGCGTGCAGCGTCGGGCCGCCGTCGAAGATGTCGATGTAGTGATCGGTCTCGAAGCCTTCGCGCATGAGGATGTCGAAGGTGATCTGCGCACGCGGATGCACCTGGCCCATGGCTTCCTGGGCTTCGTCCGGCAGCAGCGGCACGTAGATCGGGTAGTGCGGCATCAGCTCGGCGAGGAACGTGCGGCTTTTCAGCCCGCACAGGCGCTCGGCGGCGGCGTAGTTGAGGTCGAAGAAGTTGCGCCCGATGGCGTCCCAGAACGGCGAATCACCGTTCTCGTCGCTGTAGCCGACAATCTCGGTCACCACCGAGTCGGCGAAGCGCTCGGGATGGCTGGCGACGAACAACAGGCGGCCGCGGGAATTGAGTTCCGACCACGGCGAACCGACCAGCTCCGGCACCACGTAGAAGCTGGTGAGCAGGCTGTTGCCGGTGAGGTCGTGGCACTGGGAAAGCACGTGGATCTTGTTGTGGATCTTCAGCTCGCGGGAGGCGTGGACGAAGGTCTCGTTACGGAAGCTGTAGAACGGTTCCGAGTAGCCGGCCGAGGCGACGATGGCCGAGCAGCCGACGAGCTTGCCGGTCTCGGTGTCTTCGAGCACGAAGAAATAGCTTTCTTCACCGTTGAAACTGACCTCGGCAGCGAAGGACGCTTCGCTGGCGGCGATCTTGTCGCTCAGGCGCTCCACATCGTCCGGCAAGGAGGTGACACCAATCGGGCTGTCCGCAGCCAGACGCTGCACCTCGCCCAGATCAGCCATTTGCGCGGGGCGCATCACCAGCATGGTGTCACTCCTTAACTCGAAAAACTCATAGGAAAAAGTACCGGACAGGTCAGGAACAACACATATCCAATGTGGGAGGGGCGGTGCGACGATTCGACTTGCCCCCGATAGCGGTGTATCAGTCACCAGATGTATCAACTGACAGACTGCTATCGGGGGCAAGCCCCCTCCCACATTCGACCCAGTCCGACAGATAAATGTGTATCAGGCTTGGGTCAGTGTCTTAACAGCACGCTCAAAACGGTCCAGGCCTTCATTGATGTCCGCATCCTCCACCACCAGGCTCGGCGCGAAACGCACCACGTCGGGGCCGGCTTGCAGGATCATCAGGTTTTCTTTCTCGGCCGCGTTGAACACGTCCTTGGCCTTGCCTTTCCAGGCGTCGCTCAACACGCAACCGAGCAGCAGGCCGAGGCCGCGCACTTCGCTGAAGATCCCGTATTGTTTGCCGATCTGTTCCAGGCGGGCCTTGAACAGGTCGTGCTTGGCGTTGACGCCGGCCAGCACTTCAGGCGTGTTGATCACATCGATCACCGCCCCCGCCACCGCACACGCCAGCGGGTTGCCGCCGTAGGTGGTGCCGTGGGTGCCGACCACCAAGTGCTTGGCCAAGGCTTCCGTGGTGAGCATCGCGGCAATCGGGAAACCGCCGCCCAGGCTCTTGGCGCTGGTGAGAATGTCCGGCACCACACCGTAGTGCTGGTAGGCGAACAGATGGCCGCTGCGGCCCATGCCGGTCTGCACTTCGTCGAACACCAGCAGCGCGTCGTGGGCGTCGCACAGTTCGCGGGCGCCTTGCAGGTAGGCCAGCTCGGCCGGCAGTACGCCGCCCTCGCCTTGCACCGGTTCCAGCACCACGGCGCAGGTCTTGTCCGACACGGCAGCTTTCAGCGCGGCCAGGTCATTGAACGGCACATGGGTGATACCGGTGATCTTCGGCCCGAAGCCGTCGGAGTACTTCGACTGGCCACCGACGTTGACGGTGAACAGGGTGCGGCCGTGGAAGCTGTTGAGGGCGGCGATGATCTCGTATTTCTCGCTGCCGAAGCGGTCGAACGCCACGCGACGGGCCAGCTTGAACGCAGCCTCGTTGGCTTCGGCGCCGGAGTTGCAGAAGAACACACGCTCGGCAAAAGTGGCGTCGATCAACTTGTGGGCCAGGCGCAGGGCCGGCTCATTGGTGAAGACGTTGGAGACGTGCCACAGCTTGTGGGCCTGTTCGGTCAACGCACCGACCAGCGCCGGGTGGGCATGGCCCAAAACATTGACCGCGATGCCGCCGGCAAAGTCGATCAGCTCGCGACCCGCCTGGTCCCACACGCGCGAACCTGCGCCGCGCACGGGAATGAATGCGGCAGGTGCGTAATTGGGCACCATGACCTGGTCGAAATCGGCACGTTGCACCGGGGCTTGCTCAACGGACATCGGAGTCTCCTGAAGAGGAACGCCTGCCTGGAACTGGCGGGCGATGCAGGGATTGTAAGGACAGTTTTCAGCGCGGCCTTGCCGCCAAGCGACAACTTCTTATAGCGCCAACCCGCGATTTTGGCGGGTTTACGCCAATGCGACAAATAGCATCGCAATGGCGCAGTTTAAACGCTACCGGGGCACAGCGGCAGGTGGTCGAGCAGGATAGGCGTAACTTGGCCGGCGGTCGGCTATCTATCTACCGCAGGGATCGCGCGGGTGAGATCAACCGCGTTCGGACGGCACCGACGACAACTCGAACGGGCTGCTGCTGCGTCGCTGGTTGCGGTCTTCGCGGGGGGTGGCGCCGAAGAAATTGCGGTAGGCGCTGGAGAAGTGCGGCCCCGAGGAGAAGCCGCAGGACAGGCCGATCTGGATGATCGACTTGCTGGTTTGCATCAGCATCTGGCGGGCCTTGTTCAGGCGCAGTTCCAGGTAATACTGGCTGGGGACGCGATTGAGGTATTGCTTGAAGATGCGTTCCAGTTGTCGTCGCGACACGCAGACATGCTGGGCGATTTCGTCGGTGGTCAGCGGTTCCTCAATGTTGGCCTCCATCAACAGCACCGCCTGGGTCAGCTTCGGATGGCTCGAGCCCAGGCGGTTTTGCAGAGGGATGCGCTGGCGCTCGCCGCCTTCGCGGATGCGCTCCACCACCAGTTCCTCGGACACCGCACCGGCCAGCTCGGCGCCGTGATCACGGGCCAGCACCGCCAGCAACAGGTCGAGTACCGACATGCCGCCACAGGCGGTCAGGCGATCGCGGTCCCAGTCGAACAGATGGCTGGTGGCGATGACCTTGGGGAAGCGCTCGGCGAAATCGTCCTGCCAGCGCCAATGCACGGCGGCACGGTAGCCGTCGAGCAGACCGAGATGAGCCAGCGGGTAGACACCGGCCGACAAGCCGCCGATCACACACCCGGCGCGCACCAGTTGCTTGAGCGCGGTGCTGAGCTGCGAAGCGATCGCGGTGGGCGGTTCGTCGGCCAGCAGGAACAGTTTCTGGAAGCCTTCGAGCTTGCCGGCCCACGGCCCGCCGGGCAGTTGCCAGGCGCCATCGGTCTGCGGTTCGGCCTGCAGAAACGACAGTTCATAGACCACCTCCGGATGCACCCGCTGAGCAACGCGCAAGGCCTCCTCAGCCAGCGCAAGCGTCAGTGCTTTTGTGCTGGGCCAAATCAGGAAACCAATTCGATGGGCAGTCATGGAGGGCTATCCGAAGCAAAAACAGTGAAAGAAGCCGTGGGCCAATGCTAGCCCGTAAACGAACACAAATCTCAAAAACGATGAACATCCAATGTGGGAGGGGCGGTGCGACGATTCGACTTGCCCCCGATTGCGGTGTATCAGTCACCAGATGTATCAACTGACAGACTGCTATCGGGGGCAAGCCCCCTCCCACATAAAAGGAGTGGCTACTTCAAGCTGCCGGAGAGGAACTGCTGAAGCCGCTCGGACTGGGGATTGACCAGCACTTCGCGCGGGTTGCCGCGTTCTTCGACGATGCCTTTGTGCAGGAATACCAGCTGGTTGGACACTTCACGGGCAAAGCCCATTTCGTGGGTCACCACCACCATGGTGCGGCCTTCCTGGGCCAGGTCCTGCATCACTTTCAACACTTCGCCGACCAACTCCGGGTCCAGCGCCGAGGTGGGTTCGTCGAACAGCATCACCTCCGGCTCCATCGCCAGCGCACGGGCAATCGCCACGCGCTGTTGCTCGCCACCGGACATATGGCCGGGGAACGCATCCTTACGATGGCCCACGCCGACTTTGGCCAGGTAGTGCTCGGCCTTTTCCCGCGCGTCCTTTTTCGACATGCCCAGCACATGCACCGGGGCTTCCATCACGTTTTCCAGCGCGGTCATGTGCGACCACAGGTTGAAATGCTGGAACACCATGGACAGGCGCGAACGCATGCGTTGCAGCTGTTTCGGGTCGGCGGCCCGCAGGGCGCCGTCTTTGCCGGCCACCAGTTTCAGCTCTTCGTTATTGAGCAGGATCTTGCCGGCGTGGGGCTGCTCCAGCAGGTTGACGCAGCGCAAAAAGGTACTTTTGCCCGAACCGCTGGAACCGATGATGCTGATCACATCACCGGCCGCGGCGGCCAGGGACACGCCTTTGAGCACTTCATGACTGCCATAGCGTTTATGCAGGTCTTGGACTTCAAGCTTGTACATGCGGTCGGTTCTCACAAAAACAGGTGGTCAGTCGTTGAGCAAGCGCCCGTGACGCAGCGCTTCGCGCCCCGCCACCTTGGCCAGCCAGAAACCCGCTTGGGCATAACGTAGCCGTTCAACGGCAAACAGCACCCCCGAAGTGCCGGCGCAGATGATGCTCACGCGGTCTTCCAGAGGGTCGATCACTTCAAAAACCGGCTCGCCGGCGTCCACCCAGTCACCGGCTTTACGCAGGTAACTGATCACGCCGGCGTGGGGTGCAAACAGCAATTCGGTGCCTTCGAAGGGCACGCCTTCGCAGGGTTCGTGACGTGGTGCCGGCCACTCACCTTTAATCAGGCCCTGCTCGGCGAGGAACGCGAGGATGCCTTCGGCGTGGAAGATCGCTTCATCGCGGCCGGTATCGGCCTGGCCGCCCAGTTCCAGGGTGGTCGCCAGGCACGCCAGCGGAATCTGCGCCTCGGGGAACGCCCGCGACACACGCAGCCAGGGCAGCGAGCAGGCTTCATCGAACGAACTGCCGCCGGAGTCTTCCGCCAGCAGCCCGACTTTCACATTCAAATGCGCCGACAGCGACCGCCACTGCGGCCAATGCTGGGGCAGCGCGTACATGTGCAGCGCGGCTTCGGCGTCGCAATGCAGGTCGAGGACGATGTCCGCGGTGCAGGCGTGGCTCAGCAGCACCCGCTGCATGCCTTGCAACTGGCTGGCCGGCGCGGGTAGCGCGTCGAGCGTATCGCGCATCGCCTGGCGGATCACGCGCACGTTGGCATGGGGATCATCGCCGAGCTTGCCGTGCAGTTGTGCGATCAGCGGCTCGCTCAACTCGACGAAATCGCGGTTGAAATTCTTGCCGCTGCCAATCTCGAAACGCCCTTGATGGCTGCCTTGCAACAGCTGGCCCAGGCCCATCGGGTTGGCCACCGGCACCAACTCGATCACGCCGTTGAGCGCGCCTTGCTGTTCCAGTTCGGTCAGGCGCTTTTTCAGCTCCCACGCGGCACGCATCCCCGGCAGTTCATCGGCGTGCAGGCTGGCCTGGATGTAGGCCTTGCGCTCGCCGCTGCCGAAACGGAACACGCTCAGTTGGCGCTCGCAACCCAGGTGGCCCCAGGGCAACAGGTGATCGATACGTTCCATATCAGTGCTTCCGTGGAGCCAGGTAGCTCAGCCAGCGGCGCTCGGCCAACTTGAACAGGCGCACCAGGATGAAAGTCAGGCACAGGTAGAACGCGCCGGCGGTGATATACGCTTCGAACGGCAGGTAGAACTGTGCGTTCACCGTGCGCGCGGCACCGGTGATGTCGATCAGGGTGACGATGGATGCCAGGCTGGTGGTCTGCAGCATCATGATCACTTCGTTGCTGTACTGCGGCAGCGCCCGGCGCAGGGCCGATGGCAGCAGGATGCGGCGGTACAGTTTGTAGCGCGACATGCCCATGGCCTTGGCCGCTTCGATCTCGCCGTTGGGGGTGGCCTTGAGGCTCCCGGCGATGATTTCGGCGGTGTAGGCGCTGGTGTTGATCGCAAAGGCCAGGCACGCGCAGAACGTGGCGCTGGACAACAGCGGCCACAGGAAGCTCTCGCGCACCGCCTGGAACTGGGCCAGGCCGTAGTAGATCAAGAACAGCTGCACCAGCATCGGTGTGCCGCGGATCACATAGGTGTAGAGCCAGGCCGCGCCGTTGACGATCGGCTGCTTGGACACCCGCATCAAGCCCAGGGGCAAGGCGGCGAGCAGGCCGAAGAACAGCGAGATGGCGAGCAGTTTCAGGGTGGTCAGCAAGCCGCCGAGGTACAGCGGCATGGCGTCCCAGATGACGTTGTAGTCGAAGATCATAGATCAGCCGCCCTTACGCCTACCGAGTAGCGCTTCTCAAGATGACGCAAGGCCAGCAACGATACGCTGGTGATCACCAGGTACATCGCCGCCACTGCGAGGAAGAAGGTAAAAGGCTCGCGGGTGGCATCCGCCGCCTGCTTGGCCTTGAACATCATGTCTTGCAGGCCCACCACCGAAATCAGCGCGGTGGCCTTGGTCAGGACCAGCCAGTTGTTGGTAAACCCGGGGATCGCCAGCCGGATCATCTGCGGCACCATCACCCGGAAAAACACCTGGAAAGGGCTCATGCCATACGCCAGGCCGGCTTCGGCCTGGCCCTTGGGGATGGCCATGAAGGCGCCGCGGAAGGTTTCCGACAGGTAGGCGCCAAAGATGAAACCCAGGGTGCCGATACCGGCGGCCAAGGGGTTCAAGTCGATATAGTCGTCATAGCCAAGCATCGGCGCGACGCGGTTGAGCAGGTCCTGACCGCCGTAGAAAATCAGCAGGATCAGCACCAGGTCGGGAATCCCACGGATCACCGTGGAGTACAAGTCACCCAGCCAGGCCAACCAGCGCACCGGCGACAGGCGTAACGCGACCCCGATCAGACCCAGAACGATGGCCAAGGCCATGGACGACAAGGCGAGCTGAAGCGTCAACCATGCGCCATCGAGGATGACGGCCCCGTAGCCTTTCAACATGATTCAGGTCCTCGAAAAGGGGGATGAAAAAATGGCGCAAACCGCAGGAATTCTGTTGCTTGCGCCATTCTGGACAGACCGCTGCGACGATTTACTTGGCGTCTGGGCCGTAAATATCGAAGTTGAAGTACTTGTCCTGGATAGCCTTGTACTTGCCGTTGGCACGAATCGCAGTGATCGCAGCGTTGATGCGGTCCAGGTTTTCCTTGTCGCCTTTACGTACCGCGATACCGATGCCATCGCCGAAGTATTTGCTATCGGTAAAGGCTGGGCCGGTGAACGCGTAGCCTTTACCCGCAGCCGTATCGAGGAAACCTTCCTGCAACAGGGTGGCGTCAGCCACGGTGCCGTCGAGGCGGCCGGCTTCCACGTCCAGGTAGATTTCGTTCTGCGAGCTGTAAGGAACAACCGTGGCACCTTTAGGCGCCAGTACTTCCTTGGCGAAACGGTCGTGGATCGAACCGCGCTGCACGCCGATCTTCTTGCCTTTCAACTCATCCAGGCTGTCGCTGACGGTCGTGCCTTCCTTCAACACCAGGCGCGCCGGGGTCAGGTAGTAGCGGTTGGTGAAGTCCACGGACTTCTTGCGGTCGTCGGTGATGGACATGGACGACAGGATCGCGTCGATCTTGCGCACTTTCAGCGCGGGGATCAGGCCGTCGAACTCTTGCTCGACCCAAGTACACTTGACCTTCATCTCTTCGCACAGAGCGTTGCCGATGTCGTAGTCAAAACCGACGATGTTGCCATCCGGCGCCTTCGAGGCAAACGGAGGGTATGCCGCTTCGATACCAATTTTCAGAGGCTTGCCTTCAGCGAAAGCCTGCATGGACAGCACGGACAGCGCCAGGGCGCCCAACAGCACGAGTTTCTTCATCTTGGGACTCCATCGGTATAGGGCAAAACAGCAGTATGAGCCATGGCCCACGATGCGACTGAGTGAAACCGAATAGCGGTGCTGCGTCCTACGCCGATTCAACAGCGGCGACGACGAGCGAGTGATCGGCATTCTAACGACAGGCCGGAAGCCGATATTTCCTCAATGCGACAACAATTTACAGAAGCACCGAGAAAGCGGTTCCAGCACATTGACAGTCCCTGTTTTTTATGCAGAGACAAAAGATATTAAACCTGTTGATACTGCAAATAGCGGGCCTATTATTCGCAAACCCTTCTAGCACGGCAAGTCTGGCGTTTAATCTAATACTGGGAGCTGTCTAAAACGCGGCTTTTCGGTGCAAACCCGTAGCACTTTGCCTCATGTTCGGGCGAAGGGTTACACATTTGCGCCGCTCGGTAACATTCAGAAACGTCCTGACGAAGAAGTCGATATTTATTGGCCTGGGGTTATGCAGGTCCATGTGGGAGGGGCGGTGCGACGATTCGACTTGCCCCCGATGGCGGTCTTCAGCCAACTGATCAGTGACTGATCCACCGCTATCGGGGGCAAGCCCCCTCCCACATGGGATCTTCAGTGGCTTTGAGAGACCACAAAAAAGCCCCACCCGGCTCACGCCGAATGGGGCTCTGTCCCACCCACCCGTCTTACGCGACGTTCATGGTCTTGTGGGTCTCAATCAAATGCGCCACCACACTTGGGTCGGCCAGGGTGGAGATATCGCCCAAGCCATCGTACTCAGCCGTGGCAATCTTGCGCAGGATACGTCGCATGATTTTGCCCGACCGCGTCTTCGGCAAGCCCGGTGCCCACTGGATCACGTCCGGCGAAGCGATCGGCCCGATTTCCTTGCGCACCCAGTTCTTCAGTTCCAGGCGCAGCGCTTCGGTCGGCTCTTCACCATTTTTCAGGGTGACATACACATAGATGCCCTGGCCCTTGATGTCGTGCGGCACACCCACCACCGCCGCTTCGGCGACTTTCGGGTGGGCGACCATGGCGCTTTCGATCTCGGCGGTCCCCATACGGTGGCCGGACACGTTCAACACGTCATCCACACGGCCGGTGATCCACCAGTAGCCATCTTCATCGCGACGAGCGCCGTCACCGGTGAAGTACATGCCACGGAAGGTCTTGAAGTAGGTATCGACGAAACGGTCATGGTCGCCGTACAGGGTACGGGCCTGGCCTGGCCACGAATCGAGGATCACCAGGTTGCCTTCGGCAGGGCCTTCGATGATGTTGCCCAGGTTATCCACCAAGGCCGGCACCACGCCGAAGAACGGCCGTGCCGCCGAACCCGGCTTGAGCGCATGGGCGCCCGGCAGCGGGCTCATCAGGGTGGCGCCGGTCTCGGTCTGCCACCAGGTATCGACGATCGGGCAACGGGATTGGCCGACGTTCTTGTAGTACCAGTCCCACGCTTCCGGGTTGATCGGCTCACCCACCGAACCCAGTAGGCGCAAGCTGCTGCCATCAACGCCTTCGCAGGCGGCGGTGCCGGAAGCCATCATCGCGCGGATCGCCGTCGGCGCGGTGTAGAGAACATTGACCTTGTGCTTGTCGACGATCTTGCCCACCCGAGTGATGTCCGGGTAGTTAGGCACGCCTTCGAACATCAGCGTGGTCGCGCCATTGGCCAGTGGCCCGTAGACGATATAGGTGTGGCCGGTGATCCAGCCGACGTCGGCGGTACACCAGAAGATTTCGCCCGGACGGTAGTCGAATACGCGCTCATGGGTCAGGGCCGCATACAACAAGTAGCCGCCAGTGGTGTGCTGCACGCCTTTAGGCTTGCCGGTGGAGCCGGAGGTATAAAGGATGAACAGCGCTTCTTCGGCGCCCATCTCTTTCGGCGCGCACACGGTGCCCGCCACTTTCATCAGGTCTTCGTACCAGATGTCGCGATGCTGGTTCCACTTGATACTGCCACTGGTGCGCTTGCACACGATGACTTTCTGGACGCTGTTGGTTTCCGGGTTGGTCAGAGCGTCGTCGACGTTGGCCTTCAACGGAATCTTCTTACCGGCGCGCACACCTTCGTCGGCGGTGATTACCACTTTCGACTTACAGTCGATGATGCGACCAGCCAAGGCCTCCGGCGAGAAACCGCCAAACACCACCGAGTGGATCGCACCGATGCGGGCACAGGCCAGCATGGCGACCGCAGCTTCGGGGATCATCGGCATATAAATAGTCACCACGTCGCCGCGGTGTATGTCCTGGCCACGCAGGGCGTTGGCGAACTTGCAAACTTGTTCGTGCAACTCGCGGTAGGTGATGGTGCGGCTGTCGGCAGGGTCATCGCCCTCCCAGATGATCGCCGCCTGGTCGCCGCGCTCGGCGAGGTGACGGTCCAGGCAGTTGTAGGAAACGTTCAAGGTGCCATCGGCAAACCACTTGATGTCGACATGGTGATCGTCGAATGAGGTCTGCTTCACCGTGGTGAAAGGCTTGATCCAGTCAAGACGCTTGGCTTGCTCACGCCAGAAACCATCGGGGTTGACCACCGACTGCTGGTACATGGCCTTGTAGGTCGCCTCGTCAGTCAGCGTGTTGGCTACTGTTTCGGGGCGAACGGGGTACAGGGAAGCCGCACTCATCTTTCTTACCTCGGTGAAATAGTTGTTTTTGTATGACCCCAGTTGTAGCCGGGGTCAGCCTATAGAACCATTCGACGATGGTAGTAACAAGACCCTACAAATTGCCCTGCTATCTCCTTCCCCCCTCTGGCCCGTAGCCTGCGGCGCTTGGCGGACACGTAAAAAACCTGCGACGGGGGATTGTTACAAAAACCACCAATAGTGTTTATCAAAAGCACGGGTATATGAATATAACCCGCAGGCCTAAAATCGACTCCGCCAACAAGGCAACCAGATTAACAACGTAACAGCCCCCACGAAGGCACGTTAATCGGAAGTAAACACCCCTAAGTTACACACGAGGCCTCCAAAGGGCCCCGTGCCCCCTTTCGCACTGAAGAAGGTAAAAAGAGAAATGAAAGCTTTATTAGTTATGGCCCTCAGCAGCTTGTGCGCCACCGCCGCCCTGGCCGAGGAAGCCCCGACTGACGTAGCCGGCCAGAACGCCCCGATTGTTGAAGACTACACCTACAGCACTCACCTGGACGTCGCCAAAGTAGTCTCCATGAGCACCATTCCAGATGTATGCGAAGTCGTACCGGTAAAAATGGAATATGAAGACTCCAAAGGTCAGCGCCACATTCTTAACTACCATGTGATGGGTAACGGTTGCTCTAACGGATAACAACTTCGTTAGTTCACATTGACCGTGATCTTATTCGCCGCAAGAAATTGTTCTTGCGGCCAAAAACCCGCCTCCCACTCCCCCGCTCAAAAAACCTCGCCAGCCCCCGCAATAAATAGCCCACCGTCCGTCAAAAAAATCCTCCGGCACCAACCCCCTGTAAACCCTCGCTCTGGCTCGAATACCAGGCGTTTTGTCAGCAATCCGAGCGCATCTGCCGCAACACAAAGCCGTTTTTTTCCCTATAATGCGCGGGTAAATCGGGCCTGCAATATCCCTTTACACTGGGATGAAGAGCCGACCTGAGGCCTCCGCAGGAGCATGCATCTATCGCTCCGCCCCTCAAGCCTCACGCAGAGCACCCGTTCACCCCATTGCGTTTAATGCCTGCGCTAGCTGTTGCAACAAACGATTCCTTAAGATCCACCGCGGCCCGAGGGCCGTGTGAACCCCCAACCATTCGGTTTCACACGGGCACCTTCGAGCCCTCACGCAGGAGACGACACGTCATGCTGAGCTGGGACGAATTCGACAAAGAAGAAGACGGCGAAGTCGCCGTCAAAGGCGCCAACGCCGGCCACGCCACCGAAGCCAACATGGACCGCCTCGACGGTGCCGGCGCCGCTGCCGCCATCGAAGCCCGCGCCGTCACCGCCAACGACTCCGCCGCGATCATCCGCGCCAAGGCTGCCCTCGACAAACTCGACATCGCCGAAGGCCTCGCCGAGCTCGAAGGCGCCTCCGCCCGCGTCGCTGTCGACGAAAAGCGCATGATCAACTGCCGCGCCGACCTCAACCAGCTCGTGCCCTTCAAGTACGACTGGGCCTGGCAGAAATACCTCGACGGCTGCGCCAACCACTGGATGCCGCAAGAGGTCAACATGACCGCCGACATCGCGCTGTGGAAAAACCCCGAAGGCCTGACCGACGACGAACGCCGCATCGTCATGCGCAACCTCGGCTTCTTCTCCACCGCCGACTCGCTGGTCGCCAACAACCTGGTCCTGGCCGTGTACCGCCTGATCACCAACCCGGAGTGCCGCCAGTACATCCTGCGCCAGGCCTTCGAAGAGGCGATCCACACCCACGCCTACCAGTACTGCATCGAGTCGCTGGCCATGGATGAAGGCGAGATCTTCAACATGTACCACGAGATCCCATCGGTCGCGAAAAAAGCCGCCTGGGGCCTGAAATACACGCGCTCCATCTCCGACCCGAAATTCGAAACCGGCACCGTCGACACCGACAAAGAACTGCTGCGCAACCTGGTGGCCTACTACTGCGTACTGGAAGGCATCTTCTTCTATTGCGGCTTCACCCAGATCCTCTCCATGGGCCGCCGCAACAAAATGACCGGCGTGGCCGAGCAGTTCCAGTACATCCTGCGCGACGAGTCGATGCACCTGAACTTCGGCATCGACGTGATCAACCAGATCAAAATCGAAAACCCACACCTGTGGGACGCCGAGATGAAGGAAGAAGCAACCCAGATGATCCTGCAAGGGACCCAACTGGAGATCGAATACGCGCGCGACACCATGCCACGCGGTGTACTCGGCATGAACGCGGCGATGATGGAGGACTACCTCAAGTTCATCGCTAACCGTCGTCTGTCGCAGATCGGTTTGAAGGAAGAGTATCCAGGGACGACTAACCCGTTCCCATGGATGAGCGAGATCATGGACTTGAAGAAAGAGAAGAATTTCTTTGAGACCCGTGTGATCGAGTACCAGACTGGCGGTGCGTTGAGCTGGGATTGATTTTAACGGTACAAAGGAGCTGCCCATTGGCAGCTCTTTTTTTTGTAAAAAACTCAGTGATTTGGAACAGCAGATGGATTACCTGTAATCCGGCCAAATCCCCATCAGAACGCCAGCATCAAGGGTGACGGTGCCCGCGTATTTGTGCCAACGAAGCCTCTATGCCACCCCCTTTGGCCCTCGCACTTAAACCAAGTCCGCAGGCTGCATCGTCAGGATGATTTTTCCAACGTTTTCAGACGACTCCATTCGGCGATGGGCATCGGCCGCGCGTGACAGCGGGAAAGTACTGTCGACGACCGGCTCCAAACTTCCAGCGCCATCGAAGCCCTCGGGAATAGCCGCGGCATGCATGATCAGTTTTTCTCCGGTTCGGTAAACGTGGCATTAGCGATAGCAGAGGCGGTAATGGCGCCTGGAAAGCCTACGTAGAACGCCAGGTGAGTGATCGCGGCGGCGATTTCGTCATGGGTCACCCCGTTGCTCAGCGCCCGTCGCAGATGCGCGGGCAACTCTTCAGAGTGACCACCGGCAATCAATGCGGCCACTGTGATCAGGCTGCGGTCGCGTGGGGACAATGCCGGATCGCTCCAGATCTGCGGATACAGCGTCGAATCAACGAATTGCGACAGCTTTGGGGTAAACGCCCGGGCCGCTTCACGAGGACTGCTGAAGTTGAGATTGGACATGATGCTGTCTCCTTAAACCTGGCTGATGAATTTGTGGGTGAGGTAGTGCTCGATGCCTTCAATGCCACCTTCCGAACCGTGGCCGCTTTCTTTCATGCCGCCGAAGGGAAGCTCTGTGGCGACGATGCGGTATTGGTTGATCCCGATCATCCCGGCCTCTAACCCGTCAGCGACGTCAATGGCCGTTCGAGCACTCGACGTGAACGCGTAGGCTGAAAGCCCGTAAGGCAGACGATTGGCCTCTTTCAAACCATCAGCCAAGTGATCGAATGGCATCAGCACGGCGATAGGCCCGAAGGGTTCTTCATGCATGACTCGGGCATGCATAGGCACATCCGCCAACACGGTGGGCTCAAAAAAGTAGCCGCTGCATTCCAGGCGTTTACCACCGGCCAACACGCGTGCGCCTTTGGCAACGGCATCTGCCACCAGCTCTTCCATCTTGGCCAACTGCCGTGGATTGGCGAGCGGCCCAACCTGGGTGCCGGGCGTCAGGCCATCGCCAATGTTCAACGCGAGGGTGGCCGTCACAAAGTGCTCAACAAACGTTTCATAGACGCCACGCTGAATCAGAAAGCGCGTTGACGAGATGCAGACTTGGCCAGTCCCGCGGAACCGATTGGCAACGCCTTCGACGGCTGCTTTTTCGATTTCTGCGTCATCGAATACCAGCACCGGCCCGTGTCCTCCCAGTTCAAGGGTGATGGGCTTGACGCCCTCGGCAGCACGAGCGGATAGCAGCCGACCGATGGGGACCGAACCGGTAAAGGTCACCTTGCGAATGATGGGAGAAGCGATCAGGTGGCTGGAAACTTGGTCCGGCACACCAAAGACCACTTGCAACACGCCTTTAGGCAATCCTGCATCGTCGAGAGCACGCGCCAGGGCCAGCGCGGTGGAGGGGCTTTCTTCCCCTGGCTTGAGGATGACACTGCAACCTGCGGCCAAGGCTGCCGAGAGCTTGCGGGCGGGTGTAATGGCCGGGAAATTCCAGGGCGTGAACGCAGCGACAGGGCCGATGGCTTGGCGTTTTACCATTTGCAGCACACCGGGACGATTGGCCGGAACTACACGCCCATCGATACGGCGCGCGCTTTCGGCAAACCACTCGAAGTACTCAGCCGCACGCGTGACCTCATCCAGGCTTTCCGCAAGCGGTTTGCCTTCTTCCAGCGTCATTTGCTCGGCGATGTGTGGGGCCCGTTCCAGGATGAGATCGGCAGCGCGTTTGAGAATTTTTGCGCGCTTCTCGGGTACGGTCTGGCGCCATTGTTCAAAGCTCTGTTGAGTCACTTCGAGCGCGTGATTGAGGTCGCCTGCGGTGGCGAGTGGAACACGCCCGATCTCACGTGCGGTTGCGGGGTTGACGACAGCGGCGGTCGCGCGTCCTTCGGCACTGATCCATTCACCACCGATAAAGAGATAAAGCGGGTCGTAAGACGTGTTCATGAGGTTGCCCTTCGGTTGGTTTATCAACAAGTTCGTACAAGACTCAGCGCCTGGGTTGCCGTGTTCAGGCGCCCTGTGCAACCAAGTCTATGGAGTACGAACCGTTTGATTTAGCCGACCAGAAGGGAATCATTGTTGTGCCTGGAGGTAATATCGAGCACCGCCAGGAGTGTGTAGCATCTGCAAATACCGCCCACGTCATGCGGCAATGACAACCTGGCTCGTCGCTCCAGGCTTGATTGTTTTTTGGGGTGGGGACTTCTGCAGTGAAGAACGTTTGCAATCAGATCGACAGGTAGAGTTGGATGGATAAGCTTACGAACATGTCCGTGTACGTCAAAGTTGTTGAGATGGGCAGTTTTACTGCGGTGGCTAACCATCTGGACTCTACGGTCGGCAATGTCTCGCGTGCGGTTTCCGCGCTTGAAAACGTGCTCGACGCCCGCCTGTTACAGCGCTCGACCCGCCGCCTTTCGGTGACAGACGCTGGCCGGCGCTTTTATGAGCGCTGTACCAAAATTCTGGCAGACCTTGAAAATGCAGAAGCCGAAGCGAGCAACGCCGCGCTGAAACCCAGGGGGACGTTGCGTGTGCATTGTGTGCCGGGGCTAGCACGGCAGTTGGTTACTTCGGCCGTGCTGGATTACCGCCGGGAATTCCCCGATGTCACCGTGGACTTAATGCTTTCTCAGCGAATGCCTAACCTCCTGGAAGACCAACTGGACGTCTCGATTCTGATTGCCCGAACGCTGCCAGATTCAGCGTATGTCAGCCAAAAGATCGGCATCAGCCATTGTGTGCTGGTGGCGTCTCCAGCATATCTGGAGCAACACGCTGCCCCTGTAACGCCAGAAGATCTCAGCGATCATCAGTGTTTGCTGTTGGGCACCGTCGATTATGTGCGGGATGAATGGCAATTAAAGAGCAAGACCGGGGATGCGCTATTTACCCCCAAGGGCCCGAGTTTCAGCGTCAATGATATGGACGCAATGGCAGTCGCCATTCGAGAGGGAGCAGGCATAGGTTTGCTGGCCGGTTTTTCAGCCATTGAGGACTTGCGTTCAGGCCGGCTCGTGCGTGTTTTGCCCGAGTACCATACCTACGAGCGTAATGTTTACGCCGTCTACACATCACGTCAGTTCATCGATGCAAAAGTTACTCGATTCATCGATACGTTAAAAAATCGGGTCGGTACTGAGCTGATGATGACCGCTCAGGAGCTCATCGCTTGAAGGACGCCAACTAAGGCCCGACGGGGAGGCAGTATCAGGATGGGTGTCTTCCTCATTCCGAGGCATTTCGAAACAGAAGACGCTAAAGACCATCAGGCGGGCTAAGGTTCGGTCATACCACTTGAAGTGTTTGTTTTGCCATTTTTTGCAGTCCATCACGAAGGGTTCGGATCGCATCACCAATGCTGTAGCCTTGTCCGCCAATTGCTATCAGCACTGTCACCGCTCGAACGACCGGGATGAATTCACCGCCGGGCTCTACTCGACAATCGGCCGATTGATACAGGAGTAAACTCTTGCGGTCACAGCTGATGCATTCTCAATCAATACTAGCCAGGACCGAGGCCACCCCGTGAACCCAGATATGCTCGAAGCCGGCCCCGTGGATGCCAAAGTACTTTCCGTCTTTGACTTCGACGGCACCCTGACCCATCACGACAGTTTCGTGCCCTTCCTCAAGTTTGCCTTTGGCGCCGGCGAGTTCTATGGCCGGATGGTCAAGCTGGCGGTGCCTGGGCTGCGGTTTCTGGTGCGGCAGATCAGCCGGGACGAGTTGAAGGCGCAGTTGATCCGCACCTTTATGACCGGGGTGGAGAAGGCGTGGGTGCAGCAGAAGGCCGAGGAGTACTGCCAGCGCAGTTGGGCGCGGTTGATGCGGCCGGCGGGGGTGTTGTCGGTGGAGCAGGAGCTGGGCTCGGGGGCGGTGGTGACGTTGTGTTCGGCGTCGCCGGCGTTGGTGTTGCAGCCGTTTGCCGATCGGCTTGGGATCAAGTTGATCGGGACCGAACTTGAGGTCGTCGACGGCGTGTTGACCGGCAAGCTCACCGGGAACAACTGCCGGTGCGAGAACAAGGTGCTGCGGCTTGAAGCGGTGTATGGCGACCTGGGGGAGTATCGGCTCAGGGCCTGGGGCGATACGCGTGGGGACCGGGAGTTGTTGGCGGCGGCGCAGGACGCGCATTTTCGGCATTTTCATGGGAAGAAGCAGCAGGCCAGGTTGCAGCGCTGATATGGGCGGTGGGGGATGCCATCACTGCCTCGCTGGGATACGCGAGGTTGCGGTTTCCTAGCGACATCTGCGTAATATCCGGCTATCAATAGCCAAACCTCTCACGGACCCGAGCCCATGAAATTCGACACGGCCTACAGCCTGAGTCTCGACGACAAGCTGTCGATCTACGACGTGCGAGAGTTGAATTTCGACGAAACCGACGCCTACGACTCCGACACGGACCGTTTCCTCTGCCCCAACGACACATGCCGCGCGGCCTTTGACGCAGGCAATGTGTTGAGCACGTTCAACGCAAAAAACGTCAACTACCGACGCACCCCGCATTTCAAGAACACCCCAGGCACCCGGCACATCGAGGGTTGCCGTTACGCCAGCAGCCACAAGCCTGCCACGGGCGAAAGTGAGGACGAGCGCGAGGAACACTTCCCATCGGAATTCGTCCTGACCCGGCGCACCTACCCGCGTAAAACCCCGCAGGCCGGCACTGACGGGCAAGTCCCACAAGCCCCGGCGAAGCCCCCTTCAACCCGCACCAGCGCGTCTGTCGGCGCCAACGACACCACCCCGGATAAAACCAGCGTGTTCGCACACCCGGTGGAATGTTATGTGTCGAACCTCGACGACAAGGACAAGCTCAAGGCGATGCCCTTGAAGATCGGCGACCATACCGCGACGTACTGGACGTTTTTCAAGAAGATCGAGTACCTGCAGGACAATCAGGGCCTGATCTACTGGGGCCGGATCAAAGCGATCAAGGACTACACCAGCAGCTTTCGCATCGACTTCGAAAAGAAGGTATGGCTCGACAAGAAGCCCTATTCGGTCAACGTCTACCTGAGCAAGAAACTCATCGAGAATTACCGCAAGCGCACAGCGTTCCTCGAGCAGATCAAGGCCGCGGCCAGCAGCGCACGGCCGTTATATTGCTTCTTTTACGGGGTGACGCCGGCACTTAGACAGGTGCCCAGCAAGAAATACCCCGAGCAGACGTTTGGGGTGTTCAGCGCCGATATCGAGAATCTGGATCATTTGATTATTCGCGAAGTGCCGGCGGCTGAGGCGGGTTAGCCGAGACCGTGCCCGACCTCGCACACGAATACCCTCGTGCAAGCCTCAAAATAGAACGGTGTCGGCGCCGGAGAACATTCCAGTTGATGAGCGGTCAAAACAACTGTACAAAAACACAGTATAGTTTGTCCTCCCCGTCGAACCCTGGAGACACCCCATGTCCTCTCTGGCAATGAGCTCTTTCGTAGAACAGCAGATCGTCCTGCATCAATTCACCGCCAAGCACAGCGTGCAGGCCCGCGTCATGCTCGGCTGGAGCCGCGAAGAGCTGTCGCGCCAGGCCGGTGTGACGGTGGATGCGATTCAACGGTTTGAAACCCAGGGCACCGTGGAGGACGACGTGCGCCTGACCCTGGCGTTTCGCCTGGAAGCCGAGGGGTTGGCGTTTTTCCCAGGGTTTGCGCCTGGCTGGGGGATGCGTGCGCGCAAGTTGGGAGCCGCCGCAACGGAACCCGCTGCACAAAACATCCTGTCTCGATTGATGGGTTCAACAGCGACGTCAATTGATTCACCAACCCCGCAGGCGCAGTAAGGCGCTGAGTGCGAACCCCAACGTTGGCCACGCCAGGGTGTGAACATTGCCTGACGGCTTAGAGGCTGGGCTTGGCGACCTTCTGTGCCGCCTGCTCATAGCCATGGCCCACAGCAAGCAGTGTGGGTTCAGACCCACGGGCACCAAAGAAGTACGCACTGGTCGGCACGCCGTCCTCATTCTTCCCGGATGGCACGCTGATCCCTGGGTAGCCGGCCACCGCAACCGCGAAGTAGCTGTTTGTATCAAAGTCCGACACCATGGCGTCGAGGTTTTCCTGCGTGATCAGTTCATCCACCGTGCCACGAAAATCCTCGATCATTGCGTCCCATAACGGCTGGCGCTCATCGGCTGTGAGGGTGGACGCGTTGATCTCCTTGAGTGTCGGTTGGTGATCGGTGTCGGTGCCATCGCGCTTTTCATTGAACGCGATCAACTCGGACACCGACTTGACCGGCAACCCCTCGCGCTTGGCCAGGTAGTCGTTCAACTCATCCTTCACATCGGCGTACAAGAGTTCGCCATAGCGTGATGCGTCGGCCAAGCGCATATCGACCGGCACCAGAACCGCGCCTTGCGCGCGAAGCACCTCAAGCGTCTTGCGAAATTGCGGACTGTTGTCCACCGGTAAGCTTTCGCCATTCGCGGAAAAGGTCACGGGATAGCCGATACGTTTGTCCTGCAACGCACCGGGCTTGAGCAACGCGGTGTAATCAATCCCTTGGGGCGCATCCACACTGGCGGCATCATGAGGGTCCCTGCCCGACATCGCGTTAAGCATCAACGCAGCATCAAACACCGAACGCGTCATCGGGCCCGGCGTGTCCTGCCGATGGCTGGCTGGAATGATGCCGCTACGGCTCAACAAACCCACGCCGGGCTTGAAACCGACCACCCCGTTGAACGCCGCCGGCACGATGATCGAACCATTGGTCTCGGTGCCCACCGCCAAGGGGGCGAAGCCTGCGGCGACCGCGGCGGCCGACCCCGAACTCGAACCACCCACCTCTGCGCCCGCTTGATGCGGGTTACGCGTCTGCCCGCCCCGCCCACTCGAACCATCGGGGCCACCGCGAAAGCCCGCCAGTTCAGTCAAGTTGGTTTTACCCAGGATCACGGCCCCCTGCTCGCGCAAGCGCTCGACGATGAAGGCATCCTTGGGCGCCGCACTGCCCACCAAGCCAAAGGCGCCAGCGCTGGTTTGCTGGGTATCTCCCGTCTCGATAGTGTCCTTGAGCAACACGGGAATGCCATGCAGCGGGCCACGCACCTTGCCATTGGCGCGCTCCAGATCAAGCTCGCGGGCGATCTGCAAGGCCTCGGGGTTCAGTTCAATGATCGAACTCAATTTGGGGTCCAGCTTATGAATGCGCTCCTGCAGGTAACTGACCAGATTCGCCGAAGTGAGCCCACCCGGTCGGGCCATTTGCTCGCCGAGCTCACGCACACTGGCGTATTCCGTTCCCGGGGGAACCGGCGCTGAAGCCCCCGATGAAGACTGCGCAGGCAGCACTCGCTGCACCTGGTGAACAAACACACCCATGCCATAACCAATACCCAACATGAAGCACCTCCCGGAAGGCGTAAGAAGTGATGAAGGACCCACATTGATCCGTACACCAGTCTAAAAACCCCCCTCCTTCCAGGCTGCGCGACGCAGGTTGTTCAAACCGTGGGATTGTTCAGCGCAGTTGGTAGCTTTGCCTACCCATTAGTCAGGCCACGGGCGTTGCGATAGCCCTGCACCAGCACCTTCAGCGAGTCTTTCGACCACTGTGCGCCATAGAACCACAGCGTCGCCCCGTCCCCCAGCGGCTCACCAAGGCTCGGGTAGCCACTCCAGCACGCGGCATGGAATGCAGCGCTATGGCTCTCGGACACCAGCGCATCCAGCCGATACTCACTCACACGCTCATCGATTTCATTGCGCGAATGCAGGGTGAAGCGCAGGCCGTCATCAGCCCGCTCTGCCGGCACCGCCACCAGTTGGGCACCGGCCTGACGCAGGAAGCCCAACGCTTCCAGGAAGGATGTGCTGTGTTCAATCGGCTCCTGATCATTGCCACGCACAAGGCGGTCGGCGAACCCCACGCGAGTGCCCGCCAACGTGTAGGGGACGGCGCAATTGCTGGAGTGTTGCACCAAGGCAGCTTCCACCTTGCCCGATTCAGTGGGCTCGACACCACTCAAGGCGATCAATGACAGCGCGGGGTCGCGCACAGGTTTCAGAGGCAGGGCCGGCACGTTATAGCCAGGGATTACAACGCCGGCACCAAGATGTGCATCGGGGACGTAGCCGATGCCCAGTGCCGTCGTGCTCCCCGTTTCGACGTGAGCGTTGGAGGGCGCCTGCGCCAAACAAACCGGTTCCGCAGAGGGGGGTAAAAACGCTTCCCGCCGACAAGACATAGGCGATAGCAAAGACTTCCCACATTTATTGTCCATCAGAGCCGACTCCCGGAAATTGACCTTCCCGAGATCATCGCACTCTCATCTGGCGTTTGTCGTAGGCCTGCA
Source organism: Pseudomonas sp. 7-41 (assembly GCF_021233075.1). NCBI lineage: Bacteria > Pseudomonadati > Pseudomonadota > Gammaproteobacteria > Pseudomonadales > Pseudomonadaceae > Pseudomonas > Pseudomonas sp. 7-41. The sequence continues at coordinate 5,356,907 of NZ_CP089551.1, forward strand.
ACACCTTGAAAATTCCTTTTTTTCCGTTTTTCCCAACCGTCAGTTCACAAGCGCTTCCTTACCGCTCTGAACCTCCACCTCCAACCACCACGCGACACCTCGCGCGGGCTGGCTCAAACTGAACGCCTGCCCCATGGCCGGTGTGGTAATCGACACGTTACGCTCCCACGCCAACGCCATGATACGGTCGAAAGGCTCGTGCCAGGCATGGAAGGCCAGGTCGAAGGTGCCATTGTGAATCGGCAGCAGCCAGCGACCTTTGAGGTCGATGTGCGCCTGCAGGGTTTGCTCCGGTTGCATGTGTACATGGGGCCAGTCGACGTTGTAAGCACCGGTTTCCATCAGCGTCAGATCAAACGGCCCGTACTGTTCGCCGATGCGTTTGAAACCGTCGAAATAACCGGTGTCGCCGCTGAAAAATACGCGACGCGCGCCATCGATCATCACCCAGGAACACCACAGCGTCTGGTTGCTATCAAACAAACCACGCCCGGAAAAATGCTGCGCGGGAGTGGCGACAAAATGAATGCCATCGACTTCGCTGCCCTGCCACCAATCCAACTGCCGCACTTGGCCGGCGTCCACACCCCACTTCACCAGGATGTCGCCGACGCCCAGCGGCGCAAGGAAGTAGCGGGTCTTGTCGGCCAGTTGGATGACGGCCTTGCGGTCGAGATGGTCGTAATGGTTGTGGGAAAGAATCACCGCTTCCAACGGCGGCAGGTCTTCGAGACTGATCGGCGGGGCATGGAATCGCTTGGGGCCGGCCCAACTGAACGGCGAAGCGCGCTCGGCGAATACCGGGTCGGTCAGCCAGAATTTGCCGCGCATTTTCAGCAGCACGGTGGAATGCCCCAGGCGGAACACACTGTGGTCGGGGGCGGCCGACAGCTGTTCGCGGGTCAGCGAATGTACCGGAATATCCCCCACCGGCCGCGTGCTGCGCGGCTTGTGAAACAGCATCTTCCAGAAAATGCGCAAGGTTCTGCCGAAGCCGGCGCGCTGTACGGCAGCATGGTTACTGAAGGTGCCTTGCTCCTGTTCGGCAGCTTTGCGTACCACAGGCGAGGGATCGAGACGGGTTGAAATCGTGGCCATTACAAGGTGACTCCTACGGACCGCTCATGGAATTACACTGCACAGTGTAGTTTCAAGATTGCAACAAAACCCGGAGCAAGTAAACTACCGAGTGTAATTTTCCTTTTAGAGTCGATCACTGTTCATGACTGCGCCTCAACGCCTCACCCAACGCAAACGCGAAGCCATCCTGGCCGCCGCCATCGCAGAGTTTCGGGTCAATGGGTTCGAGGTCACCAGCATGGACAGGATCGCCGCCACCGCCGGCGTTTCCAAGCGCACGGTGTACAACCACTTCCCCAGCAAAGAAGAGTTGTTCGCCGAAATTCTCAACCAACTCTGGGCCAGCAGCGTCGCGCAACTCGACGTGAGCTACGCCAGCGACCGCCCGTTGCGTGAACAACTGCGCGGGTTGCTGGAAGCGAAGATGAAGATGATGTCGGACGTTAACTTCCTCGACCTGGCCCGGGTCGCCATCGCCGCCACCATTCACTCGCCGGAACGCGCCCAGGACATGGTCAACCGCTTGAGCATGCGCGAAGAAGGTTTCACTCAATGGGTGCGCGCCGCCCAGGAAGACGGCCGGCTCACGTGTGCCGACCCGGCCTTCGCCGCGCACCAGATTCAAAGCCTGCTCAAGGCATTCGCCTTCTGGCCGCAGATCACCCTCGGCCAACCCACCCTCGACGCCGCCGACCAAGCCCGCGTGATCGAGTCGGCAATCGATATGTTTCTGTCCTGCTACGACGCCGACACTCGCCGCCCGCAGTAAACGACCGTTGCAGACGCGACATACCTGGTCGTTTTTGGCCTATTTGCCCTCTGTTTTGCGCGAATGGCCTGGAAGGACACTGATTATTCCTACATGAATAATCGACAATATTCACACACATTATCCGATCAACGGTTATCCCTGCACACGCGCGCGGCTGAATCTGTGAAAAAGAGCTGACCTGGGAATCTATGGAAAACAGACGAGGCAAAGGGCTTTCATTTGCCAGGCGTATTTACAAGCCAAGGATCATCGGCCTGGGTATCGGCTGCATCAGTGTCATCGGCGGCTTGTACCCGCTCGCGATGCCGGGCTGGGTGTGGGCGTTCCTGCTGTTCAATGGGTTGGCGTGGGCACATGTGGCGTACCAACTGTCAATCCGCTCACCCTTCCCCTACCACGCCGAACAGCGCAACATTTTGTATGACTCGTTGTGCGGTGGTTTCTGGGCCGCCGCTGCCCAGTTCACGCCGCTGACGGCCGTGACCATCCTCTCGATGATGACCATGAACAACTTCGCCGCCGGCGGCAAGCGCCTGTTCCTGCGCGGTTTGCTCGCGCAAGGGGTGGGGATCGGGGTGGCATGGGCGCTGTTCGGCGTGCGGTTCAACCCCGACGTCAGCCTGCTGCAGGTCTACACCTGCCTGCCGATGTTGACGTTGTACCCCATGGCCATCGGCATGGTCTGCTACGAGTTGGCGATCAAACTGTCGGAACACAAACGCGCCCTCAGCGCCCTGAGCCGCACCGACAGCCTCACCGGCCTGCTCAACCACGGTTCCTGGAAAGATCTGCTGCACCTCAAGTTCCACAAGTGCCGGCAACAGCAAAGCCACGCCACCATCGCGCTGATCGATATCGATCACTTCAAACAAATCAATGACACTCACGGCCATATCGTCGGCGATGCCGTACTGCGCCAACTGAGCCTGGAGATACGGCGCAACCTGCGCGAAAACGATCTGGCCGGACGCTACGGGGGCGATGAGTTCTGTGTGATTCTTCCGCAAATGCCCTTGGAAGAAGCTGCACGGGTGATGGAGCGTATCCGCGAAAACTTCAGTAATTATCGCAACCCGCAGATCCCCGAGTTGCGCGTGAGCCTGAGCATCGGCCTCGCCGATTTCCAACGGATCTTCACCGATGCCGCCACCTGGCTGAACGCGGCGGATCGCGCGCTGTACGCCGCCAAGGACACCGGGCGCAACCGGGTCAATGCGAGTAACTACGCGGTCGCCCATTCCGCCTGAGGCGGTCATACGGCATCTCGTAGGCACCCCAGGTCGTCCTCGGGTTATTCATGCGTAAGACAGGTCGCCAAGGCTATAGTGGCCGCCTGTCTTAAACATTGATGACCCGAGTTTGCCATGAGCCCAACCCCCGACAACCCCAAAGCCGTCCCCGTCGATCATCTACGTTTTCATCGACGCCACGCGCACCTGGCGCCGACCTTTGGCAACGACACCTTCGCCCTCAAGGCCGAGGCTTTCGCACGCTTCTTCGGCACGCCGATGTTCCTCGGTGCGCAAACCTTGATCGTGGCCGTGTGGATTGCGCTCAACGTCAGCGGCATCACGCACTTCGACGTCTACCCGTTCATCCTGCTCAACCTGGCCTTCAGCCTGCAAGCGGCCTACGCGGCGCCGCTGATTCTGCTGGCCCAGACACGCCAGGCCGCGCGCGACAAAGCCCAGTCCGATGCCGACGCGCAGCACCGTGAAGCGCTGGCCGTCGCCAATGCCGAGCGCCAGGCCGAGGCGCAGAACACCAGCAAACAGCTGCTGGAACTGCTGGAGCAGAACACTCGGCTGACGGAAATGACCAAGCAACTGACCGAGCGCATCGAGACCCTGACGTGTGAAATGCACGCGCAGTTTGTGCGAAAACCTTAAGCACCCCATGCCCGCCGGTCTCAGGGGCTCAGTCGGACATGCCGCCCCAGTTGATCAAACAGCGTCACCACCGAGCGCAATGCCCGGCAATCGGGGCGCGTCAGCAGCCATAGCGCCGTGTCATGCCCCGCCAACGCGGGGCCCAGCGGTTGCAGGTGTTCATCCAACAGGAAATCCGGCAGCGCCGCCACGCCCAGCCCTGCCCGCACCAGTTCGGTGACCGACAACATACTGTTGCAGCGATAGCCGGGACGCACACCCGGCAGCTGCGCGCGGCGCCAGACGACGGTGGGATGATCGGGCAGGAAATCATCCGGTGCGATCCAGGCCAGCTCCGCCAGCTCGCGTCCTGCGTGCTGCCGCGCAAAATCTGTGCTCGCGCACACCTGATACCTCACGGTGCCGAGGCAACGTCCGACCAGATGCTGCGGCGGTGTCCGGGTCAGGCGCAAGGCGATGTCGGCATCGCGGCGGCTGAGGTTGGCGAAGTCATTGGAGGTGCTCAGCTCCAGGGTTAGCGCCGGGTAATCCGGCATGAACTGCGCCAGCGCCGGCAACAATAAGCCTTGCAGTACCGAGTCGGTGCAGGTCAGGCGCACGGTGCCGCTGATCACTTCACCGCCTTGCTCGACGCCGACCCGCGCCGCTTCCAGGGCTTGTTCGGCGCGTTCGGCCTGTTGCGCCAGATGACTGGCCAGGCCGGTGGGCAGGTAACCGGCGCGGCTTTTTTCAAACAACGTCTGGCCCAGCGCGGCCTCCAGGCGCCGCACGGCGCGGAACACCGTCGACACATCCACCCGCAACAACGCGGCGGCCCGCGCCAGGGTGCCACCGCGCACCAGGGCGAGGATCAGCGACAGGTCGGGGTAATCGATTCGATAGTGCGTGAGTGCATTGAACATGTGGGCAAACGCCAATATTGATTGCGTGAACGCCAATCTATAGTGCGCGCCAGGACACAACAAGCCAGGGGATGCCTAAGATGAACGCCAGCACGCTGCACCTCGCCCTGATCGGCGATTACAACCCCGATGTCATTGCACACCAGGCCATTCCCGTGGCGCTGCAACAGGCCGCCGACGCCTTGGGCCTGACGGTTCGCACGCAATGGCTGGAGACCGACACCCTCAACACCACCTCCGCGCTGCAGGGTTTCGATGGCTTTTGGTGCGTGCCCGCCAGCCCGTACCGCGACATCGACGGCGCACTGCGTGCGATCCGTTTTGCCCGCGAGCAGCGGCGCCCTTTCCTCGGCACCTGCGGCGGTTTTCAACACGCGGTGTTGGAATATGCCCGCAATGTGTTGGGCTGGGCCGATGCCGAACATGGCGAACTGGCCCCCAACGCCCCACGTGCGGTGATCGCGCCACTGAGCTGTTCTCTGGTGGAAGCCACCGACACCGTGCGCCTGGCCGCCTACACGCGCATCGCCGACGCCTACGGCACACGCGATATCCACGAAGGTTATCGCTGCCGCTACGGCATCAACCCCGACTTCGCCAGCGCGCTGCTGGACGGTGCTCTGATCCCCTGCGGCCACGACTCGGCCGGCGACCTGCGCGCGGTGGAGTTGCTGGACCATCCGTTCTTTGTCGCCACGCTGTTCCAACCCGAACGCGCCGCCCTCAGGGGCGTCACGCCGCCGCTGGTGATCGCTCTGCTCAAAGCCTGCCAGGAGACCTCGGTATGATTGCCCACACCCCCGCTCCGCCTTACTACGCAGTGATCTTCAGCTCACTGCGCACCGCCGGTGACCACGGTTACGCTGAGGCTGCCACGCGCATGCTGGAACTGGCGCGCGAGCAGCCGGGCTTTCTCGGGGTTGAGTCGGCGCGGGAGGATGGCCTGGGGATCACCGTATCGTACTGGCGCAGCGAAGCCGACATCCTCGCCTGGAAACAACAGGCCGAGCATCGGGCGGTGCGCGAGCAGGGGCGTTCCACTTGGTACTCGGCGTTTCACACCCGCGTATGCAAGGTGGAGCGGGCCTACACATTCCAGAACTGAACGGCAGCCAGAAGCCCTCCCGCCGTTGATCTTCATCGATGCCAAAACGCCGCTCAGGCTAGCTGACGAGACTGCGCAACGCACTGATCTGCGGGATCTCCACACGCCGCATGTACACGCGCAGCGGCTCCGTGATGTTGATGCGGTCGTCGATGTTCTGATCGAGCAGCAGCTGCAGACGCTCACGGGACAACGTCATGACGTGCTCGGGGGCCGGCAGCCAGACAAATTCGGCAGTGGGGATGATGCCGTCATCGGCGACATCCATACCGAAGGAGTCCTCGCTGAAACGCACGATGTACTGGCCGGTCTTGCGGTTGAGGCCGACAAAACCGTGAAGCTGGTCGGCGGCCTGGCAGATAAGCTCGGAGGTGATTCGCATGGTAAACCTCACTGAAAAGTCCCACAGGGACTGGAAAGATGGTTTACACGCGTGGCGGAAAGTACTGCCCTCTTACGGGGCGGTTCGCGGCAAGAGTACTGCAAAGCCACGCAAAAAAAACCCAGAAAATTGGCGCGCACACACGTTAATGTCGGTTTGGTGATAGCGCCTTTCGTTATCAATTGTTAAAAAGGAAGCCTTCTCAAAGCTCCCTCCACGAAAGGACTCCACATATGCCTGTCACGTTCACCAAGAGTGCCTTGCTGCTCGCCCTGATGCTTGGCCTTGGCCAGGCGCAGGCTGCCGACCCGATCAGCCCGGCTGAATTGGCAACTAACGAAGGCATTCCCTACCCTGCGGTGATCGCCCACCGCGGTGCGTCCTACGACGCCCCCGAGTCCACTGCCGCAGCCTACAAGGTCGCGCGCGACCTGGGCGCCGACTACCTGGAGTTGGACCTGCAGCGCAGCAAGGACGGCGTGCTGTTCGCCCTGCACGACAACAACCTGCAACGCACCACCGACGTGGCCACCAAGTTCCCCGAGCGCAAAGACGCCCCGGCCAACGAGTTCACCTGGAAAGAACTGCAAACCCTCGACGCCGGCAGTTGGTTCAACGCCGCCTACCCGGACCGCGCCCGCCCGGGCTTCGTCGGCCTGAAAATCCTCAGCCTGGACGACATCATCAAGATCGCCGAAGGCAACCCGCAGCACAAACCGGGCCTGTACATCGAAACCAAAGAACCCAAGCAATTCCCGGGCATCGAAGCCGACCTGAAAAACAAGCTGCTGGACAAAGGCTGGTTGAGCTCCGCCGGCTCCAAGCTGGGCAAGAGCAACACCGGGGTCGGCCAGGGCAAAGGGCGCGTGGTGCTGCAGACCTTCGAGACGGCCAGCCTGAAAGAGCTGCAGAAAGAAATGCCCAACACCCCGAAAATCCTGCTGCTGTGGGTGGGTGAAGGCAGCATCGAGCCGAAATCCAAGCAAACCTTCGCCGAATCCGGCGAAGCGACCAAGGCCGCTTACTACGCCAAGCAAGAGCCCAAGGACGCCGCCGAGTTCGAAAAGTGGGTCGACGAAGCCAAGAGCCTCGGCGCCATCGGCACGGGCCCGTCGGCGGAGCTGACCGCCCTTGGCGACCAGAGCTACACCGACCTGGTGAAGCCTGGAATGAACAAGCTGACCCACGACAAGGGCCTGCTGGTACACGTCTACACCGTGGATGAACCTGTGGACTTCGAGAAAGTGATGAACGCCGGCGTCGACGGTATCTTCACCAACCGCGCCGCCGAACTGCTGAAGTTCTACAAGCGCTGGCCGTCGTCCAGCGTGCAGGACCTGCTGAACGACCACAAATACTGAGCGAGTCAGTGTGCCATTAAGGATGAATTAAGTTGCGCCGGTTAATCTGGCGCCACTTAAACAGCTCACCGAAAAAGGATACACACCATGAAAACCTTGACTGCTCTGTTTGCCGCGACCGCCCTGACCCTGGCCGCCGGCCTGGCCCAGGCCGATGTCCGCCCGGATCATATCGAAGGTCTGCTCAAATCCGGTGCCGTGATGCCTTTCGACAAGCTCAACGCCGCCGCCGTGGCCAAACACGCCGGCGCCCAGATTACCGACACCGAGCTGGACCACAACAACAGCGGCGTCCTGGTCTACGAAGTTGAACTGACCGACACCGCCGGCAAGCGCTTTGAAGTGAAACTCGACGCCAAGACCGGCACCGTGCTCGAAGACAAGCAAGACACCTGAGTCAAACCCTGAAAAAACCGCGCCACCTTCGGGTGGCGCGGTTTTTTATGGGCGCTTGATCAAGCGCTCAGTCGCGCCGTCACCTCGTTCAATTCGCCGGACAAACCACGCAGATTCTGGCTCGCCGCTTCGGTGCGCTTCACGTTGTCGAGGTTGGCGGTGGCCACGGTGGTGATCTGGGTGATATTGCGCGAAATATCCTCGGCCACCGACGTCTGCTCCTCGGCCGCCGTGGCGATCTGGCGGTTCATGTCGCGAATCGCTTCGACGGCCTGGGTGATGTGAGCCAGCATCGCGCCGGCCTGAGTGACTTTTTCCACGCTGTCATCGCTGCACGACTGGCCAGTGACAATCGCCTCGGCCGCGTCGACCGCGCCGGTTTGCACCGCCTGGATAATCTGATTGATCTCGATGATCGACGCCGCCGTGCGTTGCGCCAGGCTGCGCACTTCATCGGCCACCACCGCAAACCCGCGCCCCGCCTCGCCCGCCCGTGCCGCCTCGATCGCGGCGTTGAGCGCCAGCAGGTTGGTCTGCTCGGCGATCCCGCGAATCACTTCGAGCACCTTGCCGATCCGCACGCTGTCGGTTTCCAGGCGGCGGATGATGGTGCCGGTGTTGAGGATTTCAGTACGCATCTGGCCGATGGTGGCAATGGTGACTTTCATCACTTCGCCGCCCTCGCGGGCCGATTGGTCTGCGTCATCGGCCGCGCGGGACGCACTGGCGGCGTGGTGCGCTACTTCCTGGGCGGTGGCCGACATTTCGGTCATGGCCGTGGCCACCTGGTCGGTACGGTTGAATTGTTCGTGGGTACCAGTCGCCATTTGCCCGGCGATCGAATTCAACTCACCGCTGGCGTGGACCAGATCGGTGGCACTGCGCTGCAGGCGGCTGAAGGTTTCGGCCAAGAAGTCGCGCAAGGTGTTCGCGGCCTCCGCCAGATGCCCCAGTTCGTCCTGGCGACGACTGGCGACACGCTCGGCAAAACGGCCGTGACTCAGCTGGCTCACATAGTCGATCAAGCCACGGATCGGCAGGATCAGGTTGCGGTTGATCAACCACAGGCTGAACAGGCCGATCAATACGCCGGACAGCAACATGATCGCCAGCCCCACCATCACCGTGCGCTCGGCATGGGCGCTGATGACCTGGGATTGCTGGGTGCTTTGGGCACGCAGGTCGCTGACCAGCGCGCTCATCTGTTCACTGGCGGCGCGGTCCACGCCCTTGACCGCGGTGTCTCCGGCGCTCGGGTCGGCGCCGGCGGCCAAGTAGGCATCGCGGCCCTTCTGGTAGGCAACGCCGAGCTGCTGGTGTTCCTGACGCAGGTTCTGGATACGCTGGCTCAGCGCCGGGTCACCGGCGGTCTGGGTGACCAGCCGCGAGAGAATGCCTTGTACATCGCGCTGCCGATCCTGGAACTGGCCCCAGTATTTCTCCAGGTCCTGCGGCTGCTTGCCGCGCAACAACACGTTTTTCCATTCTTGCACCTGCACCTTGAATTGCAGGTTGGCCTCATCGATCAACTGTGAAGTGAGCAACGGCCCGTCGAGCAAACTGCGGTAACTCTGCACCCCGTTGGAAAGGAAGTTGAAACAGGCCAGGGCTATCAACAGCATCGCCAGCAGGCTGCCGCCGAGCAGCGACAAAATCTGTGCCCGCAGGGATGTTCGCAAAAAAGTCATCGGGAAAAGCCTCGAAACAAGGAAAAGGTGCAAATACGTCATGACATCCCTGTCGTCGAAGGCGCCGTCATCCGCAGCGGTTCTTGCGCCCTGAATCGGCCGATCTAGACACTTCTTGAGCTCATTTCGATAGCCGGTCAATAAAATGTCATCAAGGCGAAATAAGTCGAAAACTGTCACAAAACTGTCAAGCATCCTTGCAATGATTCGCTCACGCGAACCTGTGAAACGTCCTACAGGTCCTTTCTCTGCGAGACTCCATGAACCACAGCATCGACCACAGCCACCAGGACTCCGATCTGTTTGGCTTGCTTTACGGTTTCCGTTTCCGCCCAGGCGAAAAGGGTGAGCAGATTGATTCAGCCACCGCTCTCCAGGCCTTGCAGCAACCGCAAGACCCGCAGGAGTTTCTATGGCTGCACCTGAACCTGGCGCATGCCGGATGCGAGCGCTGGATGCTGGCGCATCTGCAATTGCCGGAAGAATTCTTCGAAGCCTTGCACGAAGGCTCGCGCTCCACCCGTATCGAACACGTCGACTCTGCCTTGCTCGCGGTGGTCAACGACGTGGTGTTCAACTTCAGCAGCATGGTCTCGTCGGATATTTCCACATTGTGGGTCTGCGCCCGCAGTCACTTGCTGATCAGCGCGCGCCTGCAACCGCTGCACTCGGTGGACAAGTTGCGTTCGTCGGTCAAGGCCGGTGAGCACTTCCGCTCGCCGCTGGAGCTACTGGTCCACTTGCTGCGCGACCAGGGCGAGGTGCTGACGCAGATCGTGCGCAAGACCAGCATCAGCGTCGACCACATCGAAGACCAATTGCTCTCCTCGCACCTGTCCACCAACCGCGCCGAGCTGGGCGCCATGCGCCGGGTGCTGGTGCGCCTGCAACGCCTGCTGGCGCTGGAGCCCGGCTCGTTGCTGCGGCTGCTCAACCGCCCGCCGCAGTGGCTGCAAAAGGAAGACGTCAAGGAGCTGCGCAAATCCACCGAGGAGTTTGCGCTGATCATCAACGACCTGACGGCCCTGGGCGAACGCATCAAATTGTTGCAGGAAGAAATCGCCGCCAACCTCAACGAACAAAGCAACCGCACGCTGTTTACGCTGACGGTGGTCACGGTGCTGGCGTTGCCGATCAATATCATTGCCGGCTTTTTCGGCATGAACGTAGGCGGCGTGCCGCTTTCCCAAGACCCGGAAGGCTTCTGGATTCTGGTGGCGTTGGTCGCGACCTTTACCTTGATTGCCGGGCGCTGGGCCTTCAGGAAACGCAACGACTACTGACCCTCACATGCGCTCAAAAAATCTGTGCGTTTGTAGACCAACGGCCGATCCAATCCGCTAAACACTGATCTATCGCAGCATCTCTGTAATATTCTGCAATGATCATGGGCGACATCCTTTCCGACACTGGATGTTACTGCATGGCCACCCCTTCCCTGACAGCTTCAACGCATACGTCATCCGTTGATACCCGACCCAGGCTGGACAAAAAACCCGGCCTGCTGACGGTGATCATGTTCTTTGCCGTGCTCGCGATGGGCCTGTTGTTCACTGCCTACAGCCTGATGCGCGACATGCACGAACTGGGCACGCTGGTCACCACCTGGACGCCGTTCCTGCTGCTGGGCGTGGCACTGCTGATCGCCCTGGGTTTCGAATTCGTCAACGGTTTCCACGACACCGCCAACGCCGTGGCGACGGTGATCTACACCAACTCGCTGCCGCCGCAGTTCGCGGTGGTGTGGTCGGGCTTTTTCAACTTCCTCGGGGTGCTGCTCTCCAGCGGCGCAGTGGCGTTCGGCATCATTGCCCTGCTGCCGGTCGAGCTGATTTTGCAGGTGGGTTCCTCGGCCGGTTTCGCGATGATCTTCGCCCTGCTGATCGCGGCGATCCTATGGAACCTCGGCACCTGGTGGTTGGGCCTGCCGGCCTCGTCCTCCCATACTCTGATCGGTTCGATCATCGGCGTCGGCGTGGCCAATGCCCTGATGCACGGACGTGATGGCACCAGCGGCGTGGACTGGAGCCAGGCGATCAAGATCGGTTACGCCCTGCTGCTCTCGCCGCTGATCGGTTTCGCTTTCGCCGCCCTGCTGTTGCTGGCCCTGCGCGCCTTCGTGAAAAACCGCGCGCTGTACAAGGCGCCCAAAGGCGACACCCCGCCGCCATGGTGGATTCGCGGCATGCTGATCCTCACCTGCACCGGTGTATCGTTCGCCCACGGCTCCAACGACGGGCAAAAAGGCATGGGCCTGATCATGCTGATCCTGGTCGGCACCCTGCCGATGGCGTATGCGCTGAACCGCGCCATGCCCGCCGAACAATCGCTGCAGTTTGCCGCGGTGGCTGAAGTGACCCAGGTCGCGCTGATGAAAAGCGCGCCGCAAGCGCTGCCGGGCGACCCGCGCCCCATCCTCTCGACCTACGTGCGGACCAAGGACGCCACACCCGAACTGATCCCGGCCCTCGCCGCCCTCGCCGGCCAGATCGGCGATGAAGTCAAAGGCTACGGCTCTTTGGCTAAAGTCCCCGCCGAAGCCGTAGGCAACGTGCGTAACGACATGTACCTGACCAGCGAAACCATTCGGTTGATGGACAAGGCCAAGATCGGCAACTTCGACGCCGACACCCAAGGCAAGCTGCAACTGTTCAAGCAACAGATCGACAACTCCACGCGCTTCATTCCGCTGTGGGTGAAGATCGCCGTGGCCATCGCCCTGGGGCTCGGGACCATGGTCGGCTGGAAGCGCATCGTGGTGACCGTGGGCGAGAAAATCGGCAAGACGCACATGACTTACGCCCAAGGCGCCTCGGCCGAGACCGTGGCGATGCTGACCATCGGCGCTGCGGATATGTTCGGCTTGCCGGTGTCGACCACCCATGTGTTGTCGTCCGGCGTGGCGGGGACCATGGTGGCGAACGGCGGCGGCTTGCAGATGAAGACCATCCGCAATTTGCTGATGGCCTGGGTGCTGACCTTGCCGGCAGCGATTCTACTGTCGGGTAGCCTGTACTGGTTATTCACCAAACTCTTCTGACCCAGCGCCGGTCAACAATGTGGGAGGGGGCTTGCTCGCTCCCACATTGTTGGCCGGTGTGGCAGTGACCAGGGTGGCGATGCTGCTCTACTGGCTGTTCACCAAACTCTGCTGACCCACTACATTTTGCTGGGTGGTGTTTCAGGTATTGAAGAGCCCGGTCATTGCCTTCAGACGCTTCTTGTACACCCGCCGCGCCTCCAACGCCTGCTCCAGGCTGACCGCCACAAACCCCGCCCGCTGGTTCGGCTGCATCTGCCCGATCAAGTCCAGGTCGGCACTGATCACCGTGCCGATCATCGCGTAGCCGCCGCCCGACACCGCGTCCCGATGCAGCACGATCGGCTCCAGCCCGGCCGGCACCTGGATCGAGCCGATCGGGTAGCAACTGTCGACGATGTTCGACGGATCGGACCCCGCGCCAAACGGCTGCTCCCGTGGCTGAAAGCTCAACGCACTGCCGCCCTTGAAGCGATAGCCGATACGATCCGCCTCGGACCCCACCGTCCACGGCTCGGCAAAAAAGCTGCTTTTCGCCGCCGCCGTCAGGCGTTCGTAATACAGGCCGGGCACCACGCGCAAGGTCACATCGCCACCGACTGCCCGGCGCAAGGCCATCGGCAAGCTGTTGCCCGCCCGCCCCTGCCCACTGGGCTCGCCGATGGGCAGCTCATCCCCCGCCTGCAACCGCCGCCCGTGAAAGCCACCGAGTGCGCCGAGGGTGTAGGTCGAGCGACTGCCGAGCACCAACGGCACGTCGATGCCGCCGGCGACCGCCAGATAGGTACGCGCACCGGCCAGGGGAAATTCGAAGCGCAACACCTGCCCGGCGCGGACCTGGAACGCGGTGTCCTGGTGGACCACTTCACCGTCCAGGCGCGGCGCCATCAAGGCGCCGCTGAGGGCGACCAAGGCGTCCCGGCGAAACTCCAGCTCGGGACCGATCAGCGTGCATTCCAGGCCGGCCGCGCCCGGCGGGTTGCCCACCAAATGGTTGGCCGCGCTCAGCGCGTACTGGTCCAGCGCGCCCGACGGCGGAATACCCAGGTGGTAATAACCTTCGCGGCCCAGGTCCTGTACCGAGGTCGCCAGGCCGGGTTTGAGCACCTTGATCATGCCAGCGCCTCCTGCAGGGTTTTCGGATAACCGATGGGGTCGGCGAGAAACGCATCCAGGGAAAATTCCAGGGGGCGGATGCGCAGGTCGAAACGTCCTGCGTCCACCTCGGCGACGGCCAGGTCGTAGGCCTCACGGTCGATCGGTTTGAACTGCACGATGTCGCCCGGCCGGAAGAACACCATGTGGTCCTTGAGGTAGGCCAACTGCTGCGCCGGGTCGTAGATCGGTGCCGGAGTGACGCCGAACATCTGGTAGCCGCCAGCGCCGCGCACCGAGTAGATGCAGCCAAAGCAGCCGCCATGGCCGAGGGTCAGTTTCGGCGTGTCGGTGCGCGGGCGCAGATACTTGGGCACCTGCAACTGCCGCTCGCGCTCGACCATCTGGAACATGAACGGCAAGCCCGCGACAAAGCCGACCATCGACACAAACCACGGCGCGCCACTGTGGGCCGCGATGAAAGCGTCGACATCGGCCAGGCCGTTGATCCGCGCCGCATATTCCAGGTCGGTGCCGCTGGGGTCTTGATGGCGATCGCGAAAGCGCATCAGGGTTTCGTGGGTCCAGGGGTCGTTGTAGAGCACCGGGATTTCGATGATGCGCGTGTGCAAGGTGCGTTCGGCCACGGCCTGGGCTTCGGCGCTTTGCACCGCGTCGAGCAGCACATGGGGCGCAATGCGGTCCGGGTCGAAGCGGATCTGGAAGGAGGCGTTGGCCAGGCACACATCCAGCACACCGTCCAACGCCAGGCGTTCCACGGCGCGGGTCACGGCCATGCCTTTGAAGAAAGCCTCCAGGGACATGCTGTCGCTGACCTCGGCGAACAGGTGTTCATCGGCGCCGAAGCTGTAGCGGATGGGGGACGTTTCAGCCATGTCTGTTCCTCTTGGAATCGTTATAGAAAGGCAGGCAAAAAAGTATGGGGTCGATCTTATTCGGGTGTTCTGACCGCAATGCCTGCTTGGTCCAGGGCTTCACGGGTGGCTTCGACCAATTCCAGGGCGCCGGGGGTGTCGCTGTGCAGGCAGATGGAATCGAATTCGATAAACAGGTCTTCGCCTTCTACGGTGCGTACAAGACCCGTCTGACAAGCCCGTAGGACCCGCGCCGCGACGGTGGCAGGGTCGAGGGCGCGCACCGTGCGGGTGAACACGATGGAGCCGCTCAGGTCGTACTCGCGGTCGGCGTAGAACTCACGCACCACCGGCTGCCCCAGTTCCTTGGCAATGCGCCAGATCACCGAATTCGGCATGCAGTACAGCAACAGTGTCGGCTCAATCAGTTGCAGGTTTTGCACCAACAACCGCGCGGCGTCTTCATCGCGGGCCAGGTGCATGTAGAGCGCGCCGTGGGGCTTGATGTGTTGCAGGGGCACACCCTGGGCGCGGGCGATTTCACGCAGGGCGCCAAGCTGGTAGAGCATGTCGTCCACCAACTCCTGGGCCGGCGCGTTGATATGGCGGCGACCGAAGCCCACCAGGTCGCGAAAGCCCGGATGGGCACCGATGGCGACCCCCAGTTGCTTGGCGCGTGCGACGGTGCGGCGCATGGTGCCGGGGTCGCCGGCGTGGAAGCCGGTGGCGATATTGGCCGAGCTGATGTAGGCCATCAGCTCGGCATCGACGCCATCGCCGATCGTCCAGGGGCCGAAGCCTTCGCCCATGTCTGAATTGAAATCCACTGCCTGCATGAAAAGTCGCTCCGCCAAAGGTGATGCTGAAAAGTAGGCTGCGGCTTGACCCCTTGGGAAGATCTATTATCAGATGGCCTATCTTCTGAAAAACAGATATCGCCATGTCGCTGACTTTGCGCCAAATCCGCTACTTCGTCGCCACCGCCGAGATCGGCCAGATTTCCCAGGCGGCGATTCACCTGAACATCTCCCAATCGGCCGTGACCACGGCGATCAAGGAACTGGAGGCGATGCTCGGCGTGCAATTGTTTGTGCGTTCGGCCCAGGGCATGAACCTGACCGACGCCGGGCGGCACTTTCTCAACCGCGCCTATGTGATCGTGCGCAGTGTCGACGACGCGCTGAACAGCCCATTGCCCGACTACCGCGCCAGCGGCGTGCTAAGGGTCGCCGCCAGTTACACGGTGCTCGGTTACTTCCTGCCGCACCATCTGCAGCGCATGGAACACTGGCACCCGGACGTGACCATCGAGGTGTTCGAGCAGGAGCGCCAGGCCATCGAACACGGCCTGCTCGACGGCCAGTTCGACATGGCGGTGGTGCTCACCGCCAACCTCACCCACGCGGATATCGTGTCGGAAATCCTCTTCAACTCCGAACGCCGCCTGTGGCTGCCCAGCCATCACCCGTTGTGCGAACGCGGCGCCGTCAGCTTGGCGGACGTGGCCCGCGAGCCCTACATCCTGCTGACCGTCGACGAAGCCGAACACAGCGCCATGCGCTACTGGGAACAGGCCGGGCAAACGCCCAAGGTGCGGCTGCGCACCAGTTCGGTGGAAGCAGTGCGCAGCATGGTCGCCAATGGCAGCGGCGTGGCGATCCTGTCGGACCTGGTGCATCGGCCCTGGTCCCTGGAAGGCAAGCGCATCGAAACCCTGACCGTGACCGACCCGGTGACGCCCATGAGCGTCGGCCTGGCCTGGCACCGCGAGCGCGCATTTACCCCGGCGATGCAGGCGTTCCGGGACTACTTCCACGACGCCTTCCTGGCCCCGCAGCAGTTGTCGGCGCGGCGTTAGAGTTGGGCTTGCAGCGTCGCGGCCAACCAGTCCATGAACACCCGCACCCGCAGCGGTAAATGCCGCTGCCCGGCATAGAGCAGGGACACGTCCAACGGCGGCGCCGGGTATTCCGGCAAAACCGCCACCAGTTCGCCACTGGCCAACTGATCGCCAATGCCCAGGGCCGGCACTTGGATAATCCCGAAGCCGCCCAGGCAGGCGGATTTGTAGGCATCGGTGCTGTTGACCGTGACCCGCCCGGCCATGGGCAAGCGCTGTACCTTGTTGCCCTGCAGGTATTCGAACCCCGCCGAGCGCGAACCCAGCGGGCGCACGTAATGCACCAAGTGGTGGTCGGCCAGGTCGGCCAGCGTCCGCGGCACGCCATAGCGTTGCAGGTAGCCTGCGCTCACGCAGTTGATCATCGGCATGCTGCACAACAACCGGGCGACCACCGACTGGTCCGGCTGCGCACCGACGCGCAGCACGCAATCGAACCCCTCGGCCAGCAGGTCGACCTGACGGTCGGTGGCGCTGATTTCCAGCTCGATCAACGGGTGCGCGTCCATGAAATGCGGCAGGCGCGGCAGGATCAAATCCCGCGCCATCATGGTCGGCAGGTCCACCCGAATGCGTCCGGTCAGTTGTGTTTCGTCCTGGCGAAACAAGCCCTCCAGTTCCTCCATGTGCGCAAGCAAGTCCTTGCTGCGTTCATACAGCACGCGGCCGTCCTGGGTCGCCTGCACCTTGCGCGTGGTGCGCTGCAGCAGGCGCGCGCCGAGCAGTTCTTCCAGTGCCTGCACATGCTCGGACACCGTGGAACGCGGCAGGCCCAGGCTCTCGCCGGCGCCGGTGAAACTCGACAGTTCGGTGACGCGCACGAAGGTGCGCAGCAACTCCAGTTTGTTCATGGGATTGTTCGCTTTTTCCGGCCAGTGATTTCGCTTTACCGCTGTTTATCACGTTACAGGCGGACAAATACACTCATTCCCACGATCACCTCAGAGGACTGCACCATGACCCGCAAAATCGCACTGATCACCGGCGCCAGCCGCGGCTTGGGTAGAAGCGCCGCGTTGCGCCTGGCCGCACAAGGCGTGGATATCATCGGCACTTACCACAGCCAGGCGGATGAAGCCCAGGCAGTGGTCGAGCAGATCGAACAATGGGGTGGCCGCGCCGCCATGCTGAAACTGGATGTGAGCCAGAGCGCCACCTTCGACGCGTTCGTCGAAGCCGTCGGCGGCGTGCTCAAGCGTGTTTTCGCACGGGATGATTTCGACTTTCTGATCAACAACGCCGGTATCGGCATCCACGCCAGCTTTGCCGAGACCAGCGAAGCGCAGTTCGACCAACTGGTCGCGATTCAATTCAAAGGCCCGTTTTTTCTGACCCAGAAACTGCTGCCGCTGATCCGTGACGGTGGCCGCATCCTCAATATCTCCAGCGGCCTCGCCCGTTTCAGCCTGCCCGGCTATGCCGCGTATGCGGCGATGAAAGGCGCCATGGAAGTGCTGACCCGCTACCAGGCCAAAGAGCTCGGCGCGCGCGGTATCAGCGTCAATATCCTCGCGCCGGGCGCCATCGAAACCGACTTCGGCGGCGGTGCCGTGCGCGACAACGCCAACCTCAACGCGATGGTCGCCAATAACACCGCCCTGGGCCGCGCCGGGTTACCGGATGATATCGGCGGGGCCATTGCCAGCCTGCTGGCGGACGGTAGCCACTGGATCACCGGCCAGCGGATCGAGGCTTCGGGCGGCATGTTTCTGTAAGAGCTTTTCGCGCATCACGTCGTAGCCCCAGTGGTACACGTAGGTGTACGGCAGAAAAAACAGCAACACGCCGATATCGAGGATAAACGCCTGCAGCAGGCTGATGTTCAGCCACGCGGCAATCAACGGCACGCACATCAGGACCAGCCCGCCTTCAAACAGCAAGGCGTGCAGCACCCGGGTCCAGCCGTTGTTGGCCAGTTGCAGGCGTGCCTTGAGGCGGTCGAACAGGCCGTTGAAAATCACGTTCCAGGTCAGCGCCATCAGGCTGATTGCCAGGGTGACCATGCCCATTTCCACCGCGGGCTTGTCCATGATCCACGCCAGCAACGGCGTGCAGATCAACAACGCCAGGGCCTCGAAACCGATGGCCTGGCACACACGTTCAGTAATCGACTTGGTAGGGTTCATGCCCCGGCTCCGTGAGTGACTGTGTTGCCATCATTGCGTTTTTTATCGATACTTCATAACCAATAACCATCGATAAAGGCGATAGTCATGGCCTCCCATGAAGTGCTCCAGGCCTTTGTTCAGGCCGCGACCCAAGGCTCGTTTTCTGCGGCGGCACGCAAGCTGGGCAAGAGCCAGTCCACCGTCAGCGCGGCGGTGGCGAGCCTGGAGATTGACCTCGATGTGCTGCTGTTCGACCGCAGCAGCCGCAAGCCGACGCTGACCGCCGCTGGCCACGTGCTGCTGCAACGCGCCGAGCAGGTGCTGGAGGCGAGCAGTCGGCTGGCGTTGGCGGCAAGTCAGCTATCCCAGGGGTTGGAGGCGAAAGTGACGATTGCGATGTCCGACACCTACCAGTCGGAGCGCTTCGAGCTTGCGCTCAAGGCCTTTGAGCAACGCTACCCCGACCTGGAACTGGAATGGCTGATCGCCGAGTGCGAAGACCTGATAGCCCTGGTGCAAAGTGGCCGGGCCCAGATTGCCCTGGTGGAGGCCCAGGAGGTTTACCCACCCGACCTGAGCCGTTCGCCGGTGGAAGAGCGCACCGAAATTGCCCTGTTCGTCGCGCCCACGCACCCCTTGGCCAGCCTGGAAAGCGTCAACCAACAGGTGTTGCAGCAACACCGTGAGCTGCGCCTGGCGAGCATCATCAACCCGAATGAAACCCGCCCCATGGGCCGCGTCTGGTCGGCGCCGAGTTTTCTGATGCTGATGGAAATGGCCCAGCTCGGTTTTGGCTGGGCCGCACTGCCGCGCTGGTTGGTGGAACGCTTTGGCAATGCCGGGCTGATTGAACTGAGCGTGCGCAGTTGGCCGCGCTCGGTGGCGGTGGATGCGCTGTGGTCGCGGCAATATCCGCCGGGGCCTGCGGGGAGTTGGTTGTTGGGGCAGATGCTCGATTGAGTTCGTCCAGAGCAGGCAGCGCTTGGTGGTCCCACAGTGGAAATGCGTTGGACGCTAGATCGGGGTCAGGCTGGCCAGGCGGCGTGCGAGGAAGTGCTTTTCCGGGGTTTGCCGGGTCAGAGACAGGGCTTTTTCATACGCCAGCCGCGCCTCGTCCAGCCGCCCCAATTGTCGGCAGAATTCGCCACGCGCCGAATGCGCCAGGTGATAGTCCAGCAATTCGCCCCGCGCCAGAATCGCCTCCACCTGTTGCAACCCGGCCAACGGCCCATCGCGCATGGCCAGCGCCACTGCGCGGTTCAGTTCGATCACGGGCGACGGCACGGTGCGGAGCAACACATCGTATAGCCCGACAATCTGCGGCCAGTCGGTGTGCTCGGCACTCGGCGCTTCGGCATGTACCGCCGCAATCGCCGCCTGCAAGCCATAGGGCCCAAAGCGCCGGGTCGTCAGCGCTTGCTCCACCAGCGCACAGCCTTCGGCAATCAGGGACGCGTCCCACAATGCTCGGTCCTGTTCGTCCAAGAGCACCAATTCGCCGCCGGCCGAGGTCCGCGCCGGGCGGCGCGACTCGTGCAGCAGCATCAATGCCAGCAAGCCCATGACTTCCGGCTCCGGCAGCAACTCCAGCAACAAACGGCCGAGGCGGATGGCTTCACGGGTCAGGTCGTCGCGCGTGAGATCCGTGCCCATCGACGCCGAGTAGCCTTCGTTGAACACCAGGTAAATCACACGCAGCACGCTGTCGAGGCGCTCGGGCAATTCGGCCAGCGACGGCACCTGATAGGGAATCTTCGCCTCGCGGATCTTGCCCTTGGCCCGCACGATCCGCTGGGCGATGGTGGCCGGCGGGACCAGAAAGGCGCGGGCGATTTCTTCGGTGGTCAGGTCGCAGATTTCACGCAAGGTCAACGGCACTTGGGCGTCAGCCGCCAGCGCCGGGTGGCAGCAGGTGAAGATCAGGCGCAGGCGGTCGTCTTCCACGTCTTCGTCGTCCCAATCGGCCGCTGCCAGCGCATCGGCTTGCGCCTGCAATAAGGGGGTGAAACGGGCCTGGCGGCGCAGGCGATCGATGGCCTTGAAGCGCCCGGTCGAGACCAGCCACGCCCGTGGATTGCTCGGCACGCCGTCGTGCTCCCAGCGCTGCATGGCGACCAGGAACGCCTCGTGCAGCGCTTCCTCGGCCAGGTCGAAATCGCCGAGCAAGCGAATCAGCGTCGCCAGCACGCGCCGTGATTCGCGGCGGTAAATCGTCTCGATCGGAGGGGTCAATCGGGCAGATCCTGGGTCACCGGGCGATTGGGCGCGTCGCCCCCAGGTTTGATGGACCTTTCACATTCGGCAGGTTGAGTGTTCATGGGTAAACCTCCTGTTTATGGGTGTTTTGTGTTCAGAGATTCAATTGGCGCACGGGGCGTACTTCCACACTGCCGACCCGGGCCGCCGGAATGCCGCCGGCGACCTGGAGCGCTTCGTTCAAGTCCCGGGCTTCGATCAGGTAAAACCCCGCGAGCTGCTCCTTGGTTTCGGCAAACGGCCCGTCGGTGATCGACAGCTTGCCATTGCGCATACGCACAGTGGTGGCGGTGCTCACCGACTCCAGCGGCTCGGCGGCGAGCATGCGCCCGCTCTTTTGGACGGACTGCGCGTAGGCGAAACACTCCGGGTCGGCCGGGCTGTCCGGCGCGGTGTGCAGCACCTGTTCGTTGCTGTAGATCAGGCACAGGTATTTCATGGCGTTCTCCGTTTTCGGACTACTGACTATAGTTCGCGGGGCTCAAGGTTTCAGGTCGAACAGCGCGACGCCGGTGGCCATGTCGAAGGGGGCCGACCAATGCTCATGCACCACCTTCCATTGGCCGTCGACACGCTGGTAACCGACGGTGACGCGCATCCAGCAGGTCTTGAGCACGCCGTCCGGGCCGGTGCCACCGCAGTGAGCCAGCCAATGGGCAAAGGCGCTGTTGTCGGCGGCGACGATATGCAACTCATGGAAGTCGAACACACCGGGGCCGGGGCAGACTTCCATGCACGCCTGCCAGTGCGCGCGGTAGGCCGCCTTGCCCTTGAACTGCAGGGCGCTAACCGCGTCGAACGCGATGATATCGTCGGCGTAAAAGCTGACAATCTTATCGATGTCCTTGGCGACGACGGCTTGTTTCCATTGTTTGATCAGGGTGTGGATTGCAGTGTTCATGGCGATACTCCTGGGGGGTGAAAATCTTCAGAGACACCCTTAGTCGAATGGCCCGCCGCCCGATCGACAGCGCGCTGAAAAAAAATCTCGCAGCGTGCAAACCCGATAGACTGCCCCCTTCTTTGCAGCCGTTCGGACGCCCCGATGCAAACCCGCCTTGTCGCCTACGAGGCGCTGAACGCTGTGCAAACACAGCAAGTCGGCGCGATCGAAGTTCACCCTGAGCAGTTGCCGTTTTGCGGCGACATGTATTGCGCACTCAACACCCTGCTGGTCAACCCCAGCCCCGGCATCAAAGGCTTTGCGCTGCTGGCCGACGATGTGCCCGTGGCCTTCCTCCTGCTCAAATGCCCGCCATGCCTGCCCCATTGGGCCGATGCCCACAGCGCCACGCTGCACGCGTTGCAGGTGGATCGCAGCCAACAGGGCCGGGGATTTGGCAAAGCCTGCCTGCAGGCGCTACCCGCGGCGGCGCTTCAGGCCTGGCCGCAGATCAAGGCGCTGGAGTTGTCGGTGGACACGCACAATGTCGCGGCGATGGGCTTGTACCTGGGGCTGGGCTGGGTGGATCGCGGGGAGGCGTACAAAGGGCGGGTCGGGTATGAGCGCCGTTTGAGTCGGGGCTTGGAGCCGCAGTAGATGTCACGTTGAGATGACAGCGACCAACGCTTGAGGGGACGCTGGATCATGAGCATTCCCGCGCAGGAAAAACGGCCGAAGAGTCGCCATCATCTTCGGCCGGCGCTTCAGGCCTTTGCTTCCACAGGCAGCCAGACCTCCACGGTGCCGAGGCCCTTTCTCACATCAAAATCCGCGCTGTACCGCTCGAAATCCACGCCGGCAACCTTGTACCCGGAATGCGGCAACCATTCGAACATGATCCGCTCGTAGGTCTGCGGCAACGCGTGTACCTCACCGTAGTGCGCGAACACGGCATAGTGATGCGGCGGGATTTCGATGAACTCGAAATTGCTCGGCACATCACCCTTGGCGGGGACTTCAACCCCTGCGATGTAGTCGAACTCATCGTGTCTGGGGTTATGACAAACCCCGTAGGTAAAGCCGCCCAAACGCTTTTTGATGTACTTGACGCTCTCGTCAAACACGCCCCACAACTTGGGAATATCCCCGGTGGTGGCCTTCGAATAATGCCCTTGCACCCCGGCGATCACCAGGGCCTTGCCCTCTTCCATGCGCGGCTCTAACGGTTGTTGCGTCTGCTGATCCATCTGAACAGTCTCCTTCTTATGAGAGAACAAACCCGTATTGAGTATAGGGGTATATCCGGATTGCACTGCATGTAGAAATTTTTCCTACACATCTGGACAACTGGCCATCATCAACCGTATTGTCTGCCCCGCAGGCCACCGCAGTGGCCGACGTCGCTCGGACGGTTCCGGGCGCTTACGTACTTTCGAGGCAACAATGGCCGACCAAGGTTTGCCGCGCCGCTTTGCGCGCATAGATCGACTCCCCCCCTACGTTTTCAATATCACTGCCGAGCTGAAGATGGCTGCGCGTCGGCGCGGCGAAGACATCATCGACTTGAGCATGGGCAACCCTGACGGCCCGACCCCACCACATATCGTGGAAAAAATGGTCACCGTCGCCCAGCGTGAAGACACCCACGGCTACTCCACCTCCAAAGGCATTCCGCGCCTGCGCCGGGCGATTTCGCGCTGGTACAAGGACCGTTATGAAGTGGATATCGACCCCGAGTCGGAAGCCATCGTCACCATCGGTTCCAAGGAAGGCCTGGCGCACTTGATGCTGGCCACCCTGGACCAGGGCGACACCGTACTGGTGCCCAACCCGAGCTACCCGATTCATATCTACGGTGCCGTGATTGCCGGCGCCCAGGTGCGTTCGGTGCCGTTGATTCCGGGCGTGGACTTTTTCGCCGAGCTGGAACGGGCGATTCGCGGTTCGATTCCCAAGCCGAAGATGATGATCCTGGGGTTCCCGTCCAACCCGACCGCGCAGTGCGTGGAGCTGGATTTCTTCGAGCGGGTGATCGCCCTGGCCAAGCAGTACGACGTGCTGGTGGTGCATGACCTGGCCTACGCCGACATCGTCTACGACGGCTGGAAAGCCCCGTCGATCATGCAGGTGCCGGGCGCCAAGGACATTGCGGTGGAGTTTTTCACCCTGTCCAAGAGCTACAACATGGCCGGCTGGCGCATTGGTTTCATGGTGGGCAACGCAGAGCTGGTCAACGCCCTGGCGCGGATCAAGAGCTACCACGACTACGGCACCTTCACCCCGCTGCAAGTGGCGGCGATTGCCGCGCTGGAAGGCGACCAACAGTGCGTGAAAGACATCGCCGAGCAGTACCGCCAGCGCCGCAATGTACTGGTCAAAGGCCTGCATGAGTTGGGCTGGATGGTGGAGAATCCCAAGGCGTCGATGTACGTCTGGGCCAAGATCCCCGAAGCGTATGCCGCCATGGGCTCGCTGGAGTTTGCCAAGAAGCTGCTGCTCGAAGCCAAGGTGTGCGTGTCGCCGGGGATTGGCTTTGGTGAATATGGCGACGACCATGTGCGCTTTGCGCTGATCGAAAACCAGGACCGGATTCGCCAGGCGGTACGCGGGATTCGCGCGATGTTCCGCGCGGATGGCTTGGTGCCCAGGACTGGAGTCTGACTGCGAACTGTAATGGGGCATTCATGCCCCATTATCTTGAAAGACTACTTCACGACAAATTTTCGCTCGGTACTACCTGAAACCACCGGAAAAGAAACATAAGCCGAGATGTGGTGGGCGCCCGGAGTCATAACGACGGTGAGCGACCAATTATGTCCGATAGCAACGGCAACTCCCAACTTACCAGTCGAGTCCTCCACTGTTACCGTGGCACCTTCCAGGGGTACTAACCCGGAGATGGTGACAGGGCTAGGGACAGTCGTATTGGCTGCCGGCGCCTGGATTTGAGGCGGCAGTGCCTGCGTGGGTTCATTTTCCTTGGTCATGGCCATTTCCTTTTCTGAATTACATTTGGGGTTTCATTCCCTCATATTCAGAAAAAACCCGGACCTGTGAAAAGTACCAGTTACGACAAGCGGTATTCGCGGTCGCTGTCACACCACCAACGACAGCAACATGATGAAAATCAGTGCCACCACCGACAAGATGGTCTCCATCGCCGTCCAGGTCTTGAACGTCTCGGCCACGGTCATGTTGAAGTACTGCTTCACCAGCCAGAACCCCGCATCGTTGACGTGAGACAGGATCAACGAACCCGCCCCCGTCGCCAACACCAGTAGCTCGCGGTTAACCCCCGGAATCATGCCTACCACCGGCACCACGATGCCTGCGCCAGTGATGGTCGCGACTGTCGCCGAACCGGTCGCCACCCGAATCACCGCCGCCACCAGCCACGCCAGCAGGATCGGGTTGATCTGCGCGTTCACCGCCATATGGCCGATCACGTCGCCCACGCCGCTGGTCACCAGCATCTGTTTGAAACCACCACCGGCACCGATGATCAGGATGATCGCGGCGGTCGGCGCCAGGCTGGCGTCGAGCAACTTGAGGATCTGCTTGGAGTGGATGCCCTGGCGATGACCGAAGGTGTACAGCGACAGCAGCAACGCCAGCAGCAAGGCACTGATCGGGTGACCGATCATGTCCATCCAGTTGCGCACCACATGACCGTCGGCCAAGGCGATGTCGGCGAAGGTTTTCAGCAGCATCAGGAACACCGGCAGCAACACGGTGATCAGGGTGATGCTGAAGCTCGGCAGCGTCTTGTGCTCCGACTCGCGGGCCAGTTGGTCGATCAGTTCCTGGGACGGGTTGCCCGGGATGTACTTGGCGATAAACGTACCGAAGATCGGGCCGGCGATGATGGCAGTCGGCAGTGCGACGATCAGGCCGTACAGAATGGTCTTGCCGATGTCCGCGCCAAACACGCCGATGGCCAGCAGCGGGCCCGGGTGCGGTGGCACCAGGCCATGGACCGCCGACAGGCCGGCGAGCAGTGGGATGCCGATCTTGATCAGCGACACGCCAGTACGGCGCGCGACGATAAACACCAGCGGGATCAGCAACACAAAACCGATCTCGAAGAACAGCGGGATACCCACCAGGAACGCGGCGAACATCATCGCCCACTGGACCTTTTCCTTGCCGAAGGCGCGGATCAGGGTCTGGGCGATCTGATCGGCACCGCCGGATTCGGCCATCATCTTGCCGAGCATCGTACCCAGCGCGAGGATAATGCCGACAAAGCCGAGCACCCCGCCGAAGCCGTCCTGGAAGGCCTTGATGATCTTGTCCACGGGCATGCCCGAGGTCAGGCCAAGGAAGCCGGCGGCGATGATCAACGCGATAAACGGGTGAACCTTGAACTTGGTGATCAAGAAGATCAGACCAATGATAGTGACCACTGCATCAAGCAGCAGGTAGGACTCGTGGGACATGCCAAACATGGGGGTCTCTCCTGTTTGTTGTTGTTATTAAAGCGGGTGTTGAATTTGTTGTCGGAGATAGCGCTATCTTTTCCGACACAAAAATTAATGAGCGGGTTCAAAACCGTGTTTGCACCACCACGCATGGGTTTGCTCGGCCAACGCCTCGACGCTGTCTTCGCTGGCGTTGAGGGCCAGGGTCAGCGGCTCGCCGATGGGCGACTCAAGGGTGGCGAACTGGCTGTCGATCAGGCTTGCCGGCATGAAATGCCCGGGCCGATGGGACACGCGGTCGGCGGCGACTTCGCGGTTCAGTTCCAGAAACACAAAGCCCAGGCCCGGCGCGGCTTCGCGCAGGTGGTCGCGGTATTTCTTTTTCAATGCGGAACAGGTGAGGACCGGGTGTTCGCCGGCCTTGAGCGAACGGCGTAACTCATCGCACAGGATGTCGAGCCAGCCGGCGCGGTCGTTGTCGTCGAGGGGGTGGCCGGCGCTCATTTTTTCGATGTTCGCGGCGGGGTGAAAGCTGTCGCCTTCAATGGCGGTGGCACCGTTCAGGCGGCACACGGCCTCGCTGACGCTGGTCTTGCCGCAGCCGGCGACACCCATGATGACCAGGGCGGTAACAGGTTGACTCATGAAACACCTCAGGACGCAGATAGCGCTACCTTTGCACGCTGTAAGGCTAGTGCAAAAACAGGCTTTTCCCGCGCCGTCTTGTCTTTTTTTATGGAGTGACGCGTGCATCCGCTCCAAGCATTTGAACTGGATCAGGCAACCCAGCATTCAAGCATTTGCAGCCGTTTGGAGACAGCGCTACCTTAGTGCCTCGATTTTTGTTTGGCAAGCCGCCTGATGACCTCCAAGAACGATAAAAATACGCGCACCACGGGTCGCCCGACCCTCAATGAAGTCGCCCGCCTGGCCGGCGTCAGCCCGATCACCGCTTCCCGCGCCTTGCGTGGCATCAGCACCGTGGCCACCGAACTGGTGGAAAAAGTGCAACGGGCCGCCGCCGAGTTGAACTACGTGGTCAACCCCGCCGCCCGCGCCCTGGCCTCGGCCCAGAGCCATTCGGTGGTGGTGCTGGTGCCCTCGCTGTCCAACCTGCTGTTTATCGAAACCCTCGAAGCGATCCACCAGGTGCTGCGGCCCAAGGGCTTTGAAGTGCTGATCGGCAACTCCCACTATTCCCGCGACGAAGAAGAGACTTTGCTGCGCAACTACATGGCCTACCAGCCGCGGGGTTTGCTGCTGACCGGGTTCGATCGGACCGAAAGCGCGCGACGGATGGTCGAGGCCAGCAATGTGCCGTGCGTGTACATGATGGATCTGGACCCCAACGCTGGCGTGAACTGCGTGGGCTTTTCGCAGTTGGCGGCGGGTGAGACGGCGGCGGCGCATTTGCTGTCCCGTGGGCGCAAGCGCCTGGCGTATATCGGCGCGCAACTGGACCAACGCACCTTGCTGCGCGGCGAAGGCTTCCGCCGTGCGTTGCAACAGGCCGGGCTGTACGACCCGGCGCTGGAACTGTTGACGCCACGCCCCTCCTCCGTGGGCCTGGGCGGCGAGTTGTTCTTGCAGTTGCTGGCGGCCCATCCGGATGTGGATGCGATCTTCTTCGGCAACGACGACCTGGCCCAGGGCGCGCTGCTCGAAGCCCTGCGTCACGGCATCAACGTCCCGGGGCGCGTGGCCGTGCTGGGTTTCAACGACCTGCCCGCCTCCTCCTTCATGGTGCCGCGCCTGAGCAGCATCAGCACGCCGCGCGAGGCCATCGGTCGGCGCGCGGCGGAGCATCTGCTGACGGTCATGGCGGGGAACAAGATCGCCAAGCCGGTGGTGGACATGGGGTTTGAGTTGCAGGTGCGGGAAAGCACGTAGGACGCGGCTGACATTGCGATGTGGCCTTGGCAATTCGTCAGTTGAGGGAGCTGAGCGTATTGCCAGTGGGCAAAGCCATGGCCACACACACATTTTTAACCGTGCCCGCTTGAAGGCATCGCCGTAATGTCCGCCCCCTGCTAGATTGAGCGTTCTCCACTGTCAGGGAAGCACCATGGGACACTCACTGAAAATCTTGGGTCGCGCTTCATCCATCAACGTGCGCAAAGTGCTCTGGACCTGCCAGGAACTGGGCATCGACTATGTGCGCGAAGACTGGGGCATCGGCTTCAAGCCGACCCAATCCGCCGAATTCCTTGCCCTGAACCCCAACGCCCAAGTGCCGGTGCTGATCGACGACCACGGTGTGCTGTGGGAGTCCAACACCATCTGTCGCTACCTGGTGAACCTCTACCAACGCCACGACCTGCTGCCTCTCGAGCCCGCCCCCCGCGCCCGGGTCGAGCAGTGGATGGACTGGCAAGCCACCGAACTCAACCCGTCCTGGGGTTATGCCTTCCAGGCCCTGGTGCGCAACAGCCCCGACCATCAGGACCCGCAGCGCATCAAGGCGGGCGTGCAAGCCTGGCACGACAAGATGGGCCTGCTGGAACAACAATTGGCAAAGACCGGTGCCTACGTGGCTGGCGACGAATTCACCCTGGCTGACATCCTCATCGGCCTCTCGGTTCACCGCTGGCAGATGACGCCGATGGAGCGCCCGTCCTACCCGGCAGTTGCCGCGTATTACCAGCGCCTTGGCCAGCATGCCGGCTTTAAGACCTTCGCCCTCGACGGCCATGACTAAGCCCAAGGACAACAACGTAAAAGAACTCAACGTACTGCGCCGCACCGGGGCCTGCGACAGCAAAACGCTCGCTTCGTACCACCCATCGGATACTGCGGCCTACCTGTCAACATTGACAGTAGACGCTACCCGTTACCGACGTTTGACTGACAGCGAAGTGATTGGGCGCTCCCAATTCCTATAACCTCTCGGAGGCATCCGCTCATGGATAACGATCGGTCACGGGCCCTGAAATCGCAGCCTGCAGATGGCTTGGTAACAGCGAACATCAACGATCCCATTGGAAACTTCACATCCGAAGACATCCAATTTCACGAGTTTCCTGAAGCTAATTTTATAGACGCCAAGAGCAATCAAGGCCAGCGGCTGATGAGCTTTCAATTAGCTAAAGATATCCAGCCTGGCTCATATGATGTTGCCCAAGAAAAAGGCAAGGTTCAGGTCTATTACTACCATGCGCTTGGACCGAACCCATGGACTTACCAGCCCAGCAGCGGGAAATTCCACCTCACGAAGATCGATCTGGAACTTCGGCACCTCGCTGCGACATTCTCTTTCACCTCTCATAAGGTGCCCAAGGGCGAAGAACCACTGAAGGTCACCCAGGGTGAGTTGAATCTTACGGGCGCTTAACCCCATCATCGACTGAGCCCTTGTGCGATTAATCAGCGAATGTCCAGGGGTGCCATATGCCACCAGGCGTTGGAAAACATCGCCCATTGACGGCAACGCTTGGCCGTCGACGGGACAATGTTTGCCGCGATGGCCGCGCCAGCGCCCATAAAACCTTGGGATTAGCACCCGGCACGCTATTTGCTCCAGCTGACGCATCGAACATTTGCATAGGTGACCGATCATGCTGATTAACAACAACACTCAAGCCTTGTCGACCGTCGAAAAGCTCAAGCGCCCCGACATGGACCCCGCCAACGCGGCCGCCAGCACGCTGTACAGCGGTGCCCTGCAAACGGCGCAGCAAAGTGTGAGCGTACCCGCCGCGCAGACCCAACTGGACAAGGCCGCCGACCGCATCGACGAAGCCTTCGCCAAGACCCGCGTGCAGTTGCAGGCCTCAACGGCCGCCACCCCGGCGACCACGGATGTGCCCGCAGCCGGTTCTACCACGAGTGCGGCGCGCGCAGACTTCACCGATTACATGAGCAAAACCCCGGCCGAACGCATTCGCGAACAGTTGCTCAAGGAGCAGGGGTTGACCGAGGCGGAGGTGCAGACAATGCCGCAGGAAAAACAGGATGCAATCGCCAAGCAAGTGGCTGATCGTCTGAAGCAACAGCAAGAGCAGCAGGTAGCCGTGAAAACGGCAGAGCCACAAGCGCAATCGGTGAAAGAGACCTTGGCCGCGATCTAAGCGACCCGGCCAATGGGGCCATTCGGTCGCGCAGTAACGCCGTGTGCCAGGACGTTGATTTCCCGGCACTGGGTGCCATCACGCTAGTTGGGCATCGACAGCTCAGAGCAGGTGTGTCCTGCTCTGTGCGGTAAGGCGGGAACATCTTGCAGATCGTAGGCTTCTACACGTTCAACTCAGTGACCGAACAGCCCTGTCTCGGATTTCTTGGCTTTCTTGTCAGCGCGTTTTT
Organism: Pseudomonas sp. 7-41; assembly: GCF_021233075.1. Taxonomy (NCBI): domain Bacteria; kingdom Pseudomonadati; phylum Pseudomonadota; class Gammaproteobacteria; order Pseudomonadales; family Pseudomonadaceae; genus Pseudomonas; species Pseudomonas sp. 7-41. Next base: position 5,387,359 of record NZ_CP089551.1, read on the forward strand.
CATCGGCGGTCTTTGCCGGTTTCTTCTTCGCGGCTTTCTTTGAATCCATACCTTTGGCCATGATGCATGCTCCACTTACAGGGGATGTAACAATGGGTATACCACCTATTGCCGCACATTAGGCGCTTATAATCCCCGGCCCTGGATAACGCCTGCCTGAACACCATGCCCGAATTGCACATCGAACCGCTGGCAGAGCCCCTGTGGCCGCTGCTGAACAAGTTTTATCGTCACCACGATTCGCCGATGAAGGCACTCAAGGGCGGACGTCTGTGGGTGGCGCGGGACCGCGAGATCGTCGCCGGCTTATGCCTGACGCCGGTGGTGGGCGGGCAATGGCTGACCGGGGTGTTTGTCGACCCGGCCTATCGCGGTCAGGGGCTGGCGGCGCGCTTGATTCGTCAAGCGGTGGCCGATGGGGAGGGTACGGTCTGGCTGATGTGTCATCCGGACCTGGAAGGCTGGTATCAACGCATGGGTTTCACCCAGGATACCGTGCTGCCGCAGTCCCTCAGCGAACGGTTGGTGCGCTACAAGCGCAACAAGCCGATGATCGCGATGGGCATGGAACGCGCCTTGTAACCTCCCGTGGGAGCTGAGGTTGGCGTTGCGTTGTGTCAGGAGGCTACTCGTCGGCCGTCGGGTCCATGTCGGGGAACATCACCTCGATGAACCCGAACTTGCTGAAATCGCTAATCCGCGACGGGTACAAGCGGCCGATCAGGTGATCGCACTCGTGCTGCACCACCCGCGCATGGAAGCCATCGGCAATGCGGATGATCGGTTCGCCCTTGGGGTCGAAACCTTCGTAGCGGATCTGCTGGTAACGGTCCACCGCGCCGCGCAGGCCGGGTACGGACAGGCAGCCTTCGAAGCCCTCTTCCATGATCGGACTGAGCGGCGTGATCAGTGGGTTGATCAAAATCGTCTGCGGTACGGCCGGCGCCTCCGGGTAGCGTTCGCTGCTCTCGAAACCAAAGATCACCAATTGCAGGTCAACACCGATCTGCGGCGCGGCCAGGCCGACACCGCCGACGTGCTCCATGGTCTGGAACATGTCATCGATCAGTTGCCACAGTTCGGGGCTGTCGAACATTTCCGGCGGGACCGGCGGAGCGATACGCAGCAGGCGCTCATCGCCCATTTTCAGGATTTCACGGATCATCAATCAGACTTCATCGGGAGTGGGCTTGGAATGGTCTCGGCCAAGACCGGAGACGTGCTTTTTTTCACCGGCATGGGTGTTTTCATCGAATGTCTTTTCTCCCGGGTCCTTGCCTTCGGCCGACATGTGCTCGATCACGGCATTCATCTCCGCCCCCAGCAACAACACGGCGGCGGAAATATAGAAGTACAGGAGCAGAACAATGATCGCGCCGATGCTGCCATACATGGCGTTGTAGTCGGCGAAGGTTTTGACGTAGTAGCCAAAGCCCAGGGACGCGACGATCCACACCACCACCGCCAGCACCGAGCCTGGGGTGATGAAGCGGAATTTCTGCTGCACGTCAGGCATCACGTAATACATGAGGGCCACGGCGAACATCAGCAGGATCACAATCAGCGGCCAGCGCAGGATGGTCCACAGCGTGACCACGAATTCCTGCATGCCGATCTGCCCTGCCAGCCATTCCATGACCTGCGGGCCGAGCACCATCAGCGCGGCGGCGGCGAGCAACATGCCAGCGATGCCGACGGTGTAGAAAACCGACAGCGGGAAACGCTTCCAGATCGGCCGGCCTTCGATCACGTCGTAGGCGGCGTTCATCGCGCTCATCATCAGGCGCACGCCGGCCGACGCGGTCCACAGGGCAATCACGATACCCACCGAAAGCAGGCCGCCCTTGGACTGCTGCAACTGGTCGATCACCGGGTTGACCTGCTCGAGGGCCTGGGGCGGCAACACCAGTTCCGACTGCAGGCGCAGCCAGGTGAAGAAGTCCGGCAAATGCAGGAAACCGATCAATGCAATGAGAAACAGCAGGAACGGAAACAACGAGAACAGCATCTGGTAGGCCAGTGCCGAGGCGTAGGTGGACATCTCGTCGTTGACGAATTCCTTGACCGTGCGTACCAGCACTTGGTGCAGCTTGAGACCATCGAGTACCGGGAAAATCATAGCGTCTCCTTTCGCCGCAAAAAGTCAGGTTCGTGGGCGACTCAGGGGCCGTTTTCTACATCAAGGTAGCCTATTTGGCGACCTTGAAACAATTTCGAAAGATTAACCACTTCAGGTGACACAAAAACGGCCATCCGTGGATGGCCGTCGGGCTGGGTAATACAAGCGGCGAATCAGGGTCACTTGATCGCTTTCTTCACCGCATCCTTGATATCACCCACGGCTTTCTGCACTTCACCTTTCTTTTCCTGGACCCCCCCTTCAGCGCGCAGCTTGTCGTTGCCGGTCACTTTGCCGACACCTTGCTTGATGTTGCCGACTGCTTCGTTGGCGACGCCTTTTACCTTATCCGATGTGCTGCTCATGGTATTTCTCCTGGAACAATCGAGGGGTTTTGGTCATTACCTAGAGATTGACCCAAGGCTGTTCGGCAGAGTTTCAATTATTTTTACGCGGGCATTTCATCGCCGGCAGCAGGTTTGGCTTTATGTTTTGCGGCCAACCCACGAGAATGCCCGGCACATTCAGGCTACAACGCTGAATAACAGATCCCGTAGGAAGGTTATGAAACTCAATAAAGCACAGGCCATCGCCCGCAGAAACCAGGAACTGGGCGGTGCCGTACTCGGCGTCAACAACTGCCACTTCACCGACCTGGACCGCAAACGCAACATCTGGTGGTTCGACCTGCCGGTGGCGCGGATCGCGGTGGGCCAGTACGAGTGGATTCACTTGTTGCTGCACAACGCCGAGACTGACCAGTTGCTGCACCTGAAGGTGCCGACGGTGTTCCTGCGTGAAAAGCTCGAAGGCTTGGTGGTGCGCAATGCGGGCAAGCGCAAGCCAGAGATTACCCTGGAGCTGAGCGCGGACAAGGACTCGTTCCTCAAGGATGTGCGCCCAGCCGGTGCTGGCGTCAGCTTCGCGCCATTCACCCTGTAGGAATGCGGTCAGAATGTGAGAGGGGGCTTGCTCCCGATAGCGGTGGTTCAGTCACTCGATGCAGTGGCTGACACTCTGCCATCGGGAGCAAGCCCCCTCCCACATTTAGGCCTGGTTTACTTTTTCAGGCCCAGTTTCTTCAGTTCTTCATCACGCAATTCGCGACGCAGGATCTTGCCCACGTTGGTGGTCGGCAAGGCATCGCGGAATTCCACGGCCTTGGGCACCTTGTAGCCGGTGACGTTGGCACGCATATGCTCCATCACCTGATCCTTGGTCAGGGTGGCGCCCGGCTTGACCACGATGAAGATCTTGATGTGTTCCCCGGACTTCTCGTCCGGCACACCAATGGCCGCGCACTGCAGCACGCCCGGCAGGGTCGCCAGCACGTCTTCGAGTTCGTTGGGGTAGACGTTGAAACCGGAGACCAGAATCATGTCTTTTTTACGGTCGACAATCCGCATGTAGCCGTCCGGCTGGATGATCGCGATGTCACCGGTCTTCAACCAACCTTCGCTGTCGAGTATCTCGGCGGTGGCGTCTTCGCGCTGCCAGTAGCCCTTCATGACTTGCGGGCCTTTGACGCACAACTCGCCGACCTCGCCCAGGCCCAGCTCGACGCCGTCATCGGTGATGACTTTGCACAAGGTCGACGGCACCGGAATGCCGATGGTGCCGATCTGGATCTTCTGGATCGGGTTGACCGTCGCCACGGGGCTGGTCTCGGTCATGCCGTAGCCTTCGCAGATGTCGCAGCCGGTCACGGCCTTCCAGCGCTCAGCTGCGGCCAGTTGCAGGGCCATGCCGCCAGACAGGGTGACTTTCAGCGCAGAGAAGTCCAGCTTGCGGAAGCCTTCGTTGTTGCACAGCGCCACGAACAGCGTGTTCAGGCCGACAAAGCCGCTGAACTTCCACTTCGACAGCTCCTTGACCATCGCCGGCAGGTCGCGCGGGTTGCTGATCAGGATGTTGTGGTTGCCGATCAACATCATCGCCATGCAATGAAAGGTGAACGCATAGATGTGGTACAGCGGCAGCGGAGTGATCAGGATCTCGCAGCCTTCATTGAGGTTGGAGCCCATCAGCGCCTTGCACTGCAGCATGTTCGCCACCAGGTTGCGGTGGGTCAGCATCGCGCCCTTGGCCACGCCGGTGGTGCCGCCGGTGTATTGCAGCACCGCCACGTCGCTGCTGGCCGGGCTGACATCGTTGACCGGTTGGCCGTGCCCCTTGGCCAGCACGTCGTTGAACTTGATCGCCTTGGGCAAGTGATAGGCCGGGACCATTTTCTTCACGTACTTGATGACGCTGTTGATCAGCAGGCGCTTGAGCGGCGGCAGCAGGTCGGCGACTTCGGTGACGATCACGTGTTTGACGGCAGTCTTGGGCACGACTTTTTCAGCCAGGTGCGCCATGTTGGCCAGACAGACCAGGGCCTTGGCCCCGGAGTCGTTGAATTGGTGTTCCATTTCCCGCGCGGTGTACAGCGGGTTGGTGTTGACCACGATCAGGCCGGCACGGATGGCACCGAACACGGCGACCGGGTATTGCAGGACGTTGGGCAGTTGCACGGCGATTCGATCGCCAGGCTTCAAATCGGTATGCTGTTGCAGGTACGCGGCGAAAGCGCCGGACAATTCGTACAACTCACCATAGGTGATTGTCTTGCCCAGGTTGCTGAAAGCCGGTTTGTTGGCGAAGCGCTGGCAGGACTGTTTCAGTACCGCCTGAATATTTGGATACTCGTCTGGATTGATGTCTGCAGCAATCCCGGCGGGGTACTTATCCTTCCAAAAGTCTACGTTCATGGAAGCCCACTCCTCAGCGACGCGAATTCATCATCGCATTTGATGCGATTATTATTGGTGTATGTTTTTTAGGTGAGTCTGGCGCGTTTAAGCAGGCCGAGAGGTCACAAAGCGCGCCGAGAGTAGCAGCTTTGCCAAGGGCCGACTAGAGCCAAAAGAGGGCCCTACAGTCATAAACATGACTCATGAATAACTAATAGTCATTTTTAGAGCAAAAATTCTATACGCTTGAAAATGGCTCTAGAACAGGGCTTAACGGGATAAACACAGACAAATGTGGGAGGGGGCTTGCCCCCGATAGCAGTGGATCAGCCAACACATCTGGTGACTGATTCACTGCCATCGGGGCAAGCCCCCTCCCCCATTGTCGACTGCATTTCACATCAGGCGATGTCGCGCAACTCACGCCGCAGGATCTTGCCCACCGGCGTCATCGGCAACGACTCACGCAACACGATGTGCTTGGGCACCTTGTACCCCGTGAAGTTGGTCTTGCAGTAGTTCTTCAACTCCTCAAGGCTCACGCCTTCGGCACGCGCCACCACAAACAGCTTCACCGCCTCCCCCGTGCGCTCGTCCGGTACGCCGATCACCGCGCAGTTGGCCACCGCCGGGTGAGCCATCACTACGTCTTCGATCTCGTTGGGGTAAACGTTGAAACCCGAGACGATGATCAAATCCTTCTTGCGATCCACGATGCGTACAAATCCATCTTCGTCGATCACGGCAATATCGCCGGTCTTGAGCCACCCCTCGGCGTCCAGCGCCTCGGCGGTGGCGGCCGGCTGCTGCCAGTAGCCCTTCATCACCTGCGGGCCCTTGATGCACAGCTCGCCGCGTTCGCCCAGGGGCTGCTCGGCGCCTTCATCATCGATCACCTTCATCGCCGTCCCCGGCACCGGGATGCCTACGGTACCCAGCCGTGACTGATTGCCATACGGGTTGGTGCTGGCCACCGGCGACGTTTCCGTCAGGCCATACCCTTCGCCGATCGCACAACCGGTGAGTTGCTCCCAACGTTCGGCGGTGGCCTTGATCAGCGCCGTGCCACCGGAGTTGGTGAGTTTAAGGCTGGAGAAGTCCAGGCTCTTGAAGCCGGGATGGTCCATCAACGCCACAAACAACGTGTTGAGCCCGAGCAAGCCGGTGAAGCGCCAGTTTTTCAGCTCCTTGATAAAGCCCGCGATGTCACGCGGGTTGGTGATCAACACGTTGTGGTTGCCGGAAACCATCATGCACATGCAGTTCGCGGTGAACGCATAGATGTGGTACAGCGGCAGCGGCGCGATCATCACCTCCTGGCCTTCCTTGATCAGCGGGTGGCCATCCTCGCCGGTCTGCGACATGCAGGCGCGCACCTGCTGCATGTTCGCCACCAGGTTGCCATGGGTGAGCATTGCGCCCTTGGCCAGGCCGGTGGTGCCGCCGGTGTATTGCAGCACCGCGACGTCATCGAGGCTCACCGGGTGGCGCGTCACGCCCTGCCCTGCGCCCATGCGCAAGGCGCGCTTGAACGACACCGCGCGCGGCAAGTGATAGGCCGGGACCATTTTCTTCACTTTGTCGACGAGGGTGTTGACCAGCCAGCCCTTGGCCGCTGGCATGAAGTCGCCCATCCTGGCTTCGATCAGGTAGTCGATCTCGGTGTCGGTGCAGACGTCCTGCACCCGCGAACCAAACAGGTTGAGGTAGATCAGGCCGCGCACGCCGGCGTCCTTGAACTGATGACGCATCTCGCGCGGGGTGTACAGCGGGTTGGTGTTGACCACGATCAGCCCGGCGCGCAGCGCACCGAACACCGCCACCGGGTAATGCAGCACGTTGGGCATCTGCACCGCGATGCGATCGCCCGGCTTGAGGTCGGTGTGTTGCTGCAGGTAGCCGGCGAACGCCGCACTCTGGCGCTCAAGCTCGGCGTAGGTCAGGGTGACGCCCATGTTGCTGAACGCCGGGCGGTCGGCAAAGGCCTTGCAGGAACGCTCGAAGACTTCAATCACCGACTTGTAGGCGGTCAGATCGATCTCGTTGGGAACGCCCGCCGCGCGTTTGTCATTCCAGAAATCAGGTTGCATTATTCTTGTCCTCTTACCTGAATGTGCCTGGCCGCTTTTCTGCTGCTATAAAAAGCGGAGCTTCGGGGACGTTAGCAGCTATGGCCAAACAGGCAAATACGGGCAATAGCGTCATTGATAGCGTGAATCTTCCTACAAGGGTCTGTACTGATCAGCCGCTTGGCCGAGGATGGGCTATACACTGCAATGACCCCGAGCAAAGGAAGCGCCATGAACCACACCACCTTCTGGCTGACCGCGAATGACCACAGCCGCCTGTACGTCAATCAATGGCTGCCGGACACGCCGCCGAAGGCGTTGATCATGGTGTCCCACGGCATGGCCGAGCATGGCGGTCGCTATGCGCGCCTGGCCCAAGCGTTATGTGGGGCGGGCTACGGGGTGGTTGCCCTGGACCAGCGCGGCCATGGTCGCACCGCCGACGAGGGCACGCTGGGCCTGTTCGCCGAGCGGGACGGCTGGAACAAGGTGGTGGGCGACCTGGCCAGCCTCAACCAGCACATCGGCCAGCAGTTGCCGGGAGTGCCGATCATTTTGCTGGGCCACAGCATGGGCAGCTATATCGCCCAGGCTTACCTGCTGCACCACAGCGCCAGCCTGCATGGGGCGATTCTCAGCGGTTCGAATTTCCAGCCGGTGGCGCTGTACCGCGCCGCGCGGCTGATCGCCCGTGCCGAACGCCTGCGCCAGGGCTTGCGCGGCCGCAGTGCGCTGATCGAGTTCCTGTCGTTCGGCTCGTTCAACAAAGCGTTCAAGCCCAACCGCACGGCTTTCGACTGGCTCAGCCGTGACCCGGACGAAGTCGACCGCTACCGCCACGACCCGCTTTGCGGGTTCCGCTGCACCAACCAACTGTGGATCGACCTGCTGGGCGGCTTGCAGCAAATCAGCAAAGCGTCCAATCTCGCGCAGATCGATCCGGGCTTGCCGATCCTGGTGATCGGCGGCGAATGTGATCCGGTGAGTGAAGGCAAGCGTCTGAAAAGACTGGCCCATGCCCTGCGTGAGGCCGGCTGCCAGAACCTGCAACTGAATATCTACCCGCAGGCGCGTCACGAACTGTTCAACGAAACCAACCGCGACGAAGTCACCGCGGATGTGCTGACGTGGCTCGACCAGGCCCTGACCTCGCGCAGGCCGACTCGCTGCGAATAATTTTTCGTTTAAAATCAGCCAATTAAATTATCGATTAGCCACAGGATGCACCTTTAGATGACCCAGGTAACCAACACCCCATACGAAGCCCTCGAAGTCGGCCAGACCGCCAGCTACAGCAAGACCGTCGAAGAGCGTGACATCCAACTGTTCGCCGCGATGTCCGGCGACCACAACCCGGTACACCTGGATGCGGAATTTGCCAAGGCGACCATGTTCAAGGAGCGAATCGCCCACGGCATGTTCAGCGGCGCCCTGATCAGCGCGGCGGTTGCCTGTGAGCTGCCTGGGCCGGGCACGATCTATATCGGCCAACAGATGAGCTTCCAGAAACCGGTGAAAATCGGCGATACCCTGACCGTGCGTCTGGAAATCCTCGAAAAACTGCCGAAGTTCCGCGTGCGTATCGCCACCCGCGTATTCAACCAGCGCGATGAGCTGGTGGTGGATGGCGAAGCGGAAATCCTCGCGCCACGCAAGCAACAGGTCGTGACATTGACCGAACTGCCAGCCATCACCATCGGCTGATCAGTCCCCATAAAAAATCCCCGCATCGGCGGGGATTTTTTATTCAGCGACGGCTCACGACTGAGCGCGAGCCTGGTTACGCAAGGCCTTCACCTGATCGTGGTTGCGTTGTACGCCGTGGTACTGGCGCTCAACCAAGTCACGAATGCCCACCAGGTTGTGCTGGGTGATCTTCTCGATCGCTGCTTTGTAAGCCTTGAGGGCGTGGTCTTCACCGCGCTCGGCTTCGTTCAACACAGCCTCTTCGTCTTTGCCGGTGACCATCGACTTCACATCGACCCAGCCACGGTGCAGGGCGCCGGCCACGCTGCCGGACTGTTCCGGGTCGCCACCCAGGGCACGCACGGCGGTTTTCAGCTCGGCGGCGGCAGTGGCGCAGTCTGCGGAGCGCTTGGCAAACAGCGCTTTGAGTTCGGGATGCTTGATGTCGTCAGCGCACTCTTTGAAACCTTTTTGACCGTCGATGCTGGTTTCGATCAGGTCGTTCAATACGGAGATGGACTCTTTATTGATATCAGTCATTTTTCAATTCCTTATGTGGGTTGAGAAAGGTTGCATTAATGATTGCAGCGCCCGTGCCAGGTTTTAAAAAACAACTTTTTCTTTAGATTTCAATAAGTTAAAAATAATTGAACGATCTGTACATGCGTTATTTGCATGATCTGTCATTTGGCCTTCATGCAGAATGCCTGTATTTTCCAAGACCTCGATGCAAACGCCTGAGCCGTCATGAACCCCGAAAAACTCGAACTGCTGATCACCCGCGAAATGCCCTTCGGCAAGTACAAGGGACGGATCATCGCCGACCTGCCCGGCCCCTACCTGAACTGGTTCGCCCGCGAAGGTTTCCCCCACGGCGAGCTGGGCGGGTTGCTGGCCTTGATGCAGGAAATCGACCACAACGGCCTGTCCGAACTGCTGGAGCCACTGCGCGCCAAACACGGCAAACCCGCGCCTCGTCACTAGGAACCCGCACCATGCCATGCAATGCAGCCAACGAAGCGCACTGGCGGGCCATCGCCGACCGCTATGCACTGGAGCCAGGCCCGATCAACCTGGAAAACGGCTACTTCGGGCGCATGAGCCGCGCGGTGCAAGCGCAGTACCTCGAGCACGTCGCGTTTATCAACCGCAGTAACGCGGTGCATGTGCGCCAGCGTTTCGAGCAGGGCGAAAACGTCGAGATCCGCCGCCAACTGGCCGAACTGATCGACGCCGACCCCGAATCGGTCGCCTTCACCCGTAACGCCACCGAAGCCTTGCAGTCGCTGATCCGCAACTACAACCTGTTTACCACTACCCGCAGTGGAGCGGCGTTCGGCACCTGTATCCGGGTGACACCGGGGTTGGCGACATCAACCGCAGACATCCATGCACTGATCAACGCCATCACCGCACTCAGCGCGGACTGAAAAATGTGGGAGGGGGCTTGCTCCCTTCCACATTTGAAGATGTGTGGGTCTCAAGGTTTTGCGCAGGCAAAAAAAAAGCGGTCCGCCGACCAAGCGCACCGCAAAAATGCCGTTAAGCACAGCAACAACGATTCGATGAATCAGCTCAGTCCAGCAGCGCCAGTGCCTCTGCGGTGACTTCCTGGATACGCGCCCAGTCGCCGTTCTTGACCCATTCCGGGTCGAGCATCCAGCTACCGCCCACGCACATCACGTTTTTCAACGCCATGTAGCTCTTGATATTGGCCGGGCCGACGCCGCCGGTCGGGCAGAATTTCACTTCGCCAAACGGGCCGCCCAGGGCTTTGATGGCTGCGACGCCGCCGCTGACTTCGGCCGGGAACAGTTTGAAGCGGCGATAACCCAGGCTATAGCCTTCCATGATCCCGGAGGCATTGCTGATGCCCGGCAGCAGTGGGATCGGGCTGTGGACCGAAGCTTCAAGCAGGTCGCGGGTAATGCCGGGGGTGACGATAAATTGCGAGCCGGCAACCTCCGCGGCTTCGAGCATATGCCGATCGAGCACGGTACCGGCGCCGGTACACAACTCCGGGCGTTGCTCGCGCAGGACCTGAATGGCCTTGAGGCCGAACTCGGAACGCAGGGTCACTTCCAATGCGGTCAAACCACCGGCTGCCAGGGCGTCGGCCAGTGGCAGGATGTCTTGTTCACGGGCGATGGTGATCACCGGCAGGATCCGCGCCTTGGCGCAGAGGCTGTCGATCAGGGCAACTTTATCCGCCATGGACACGGTCGATTGAGGGCTTTTCATAGCGGCTGATCCTTGGCTCATGGGCACCAGTAAATCTCTAATGTAGGTTGCAAAAATGCGCGAATCGGCATGGCAGCAACGTCGTTGCTGGCCAGCGCGGCGCTCAACGTGGTCAATTTCGAACTGCCGGAAATCGACAGTACGGTGTAGTTCGCCGTAGCCAGCAGCGCGCGACTCATGGTCAGGCGCTGGCGTGGTACGGTCGGCGCGAGCATCGGCCAGCAACGGCGGGTACCGTCGGCCTGCAGGGCTTCGCTCAGGTTCGGACTGTTGGGGAACAACGACGCGGTGTGGCCGTCGTCGCCCATGCCCAGTACCAGCACATCAATGGCTGGCAGTTCGGCCAGCAGGCGATCGGCCTGCTCGGCGGCGTCTTCAAGATTGGCGGCGGCGCTGTACAGGCTGAGGAACTTGGCCTTGGCTGCCGGGCCTTGCAACAGGTACTTCTTCAACAGGCCGGCATTGCTGTCGACGTGCTCCACCGGCACCCAGCGCTCATCGGCCAGGCTGACGGTGACCTTGGACCAGTCCAGACCCTGCTTGGCCAGGTTCTGGAAAAACGCCACGGGGCTGCGGCCGCCGGACACCACCAGGGTCGCTTCGCCACGGGCACTGATGGCGGCGCGCAGTTGTTCGGCCACGTCGTTGGCCAGGCCATCGGCCAGCAACGCCGGCGAACGGTACTCATGGGCAGTGACGCCCTGAGGCAGTTTCAATTCAGATATCGCCATACCACGACCTCCCATCCCGCGTGATCAGTGCAATCGAGCTCATCGGCCCCCAGGAACCCGCCGCATACGGCTTGGGCGCATCACCGGATTTTTTCCACCCGGCGATCAACTGGTCACACCACTTCCACGCGGCTTCGATTTCATCTTTGCGAACAAACAGATTCTGATTGCCGCGCATTACTTCCAGCAACAACCGCTCGTAGGCATCGGGAATCCGCGCGCTGCGATAGGTGTCGGAAAAATTCAGTTGCAGCGGACCGCTGCGCAGTTGCATGCCCTTGTCCAGGCCCTGCTCCTTGGTCATCACGCGCAAGGAAATACCCTCGTCCGGTTGCAGGCGGATGATCAGTTTGTTGCTGATCTGCAAGCGCTGCTCGGGGGCGAAGATGTAGTGGGACGGTTCCTTGAAGTGGATGACGATCTGCGACAGCTTTTGCGGCATGCGCTTGCCGGTGCGCAGGTAGAACGGCACCCCGGCCCAGCGCCAGTTGCGGATATCTGCGCGCAGGGCGACGAAGGTTTCGGTATCGCTCTGGGTGTTGGAATTCTCTTCTTCCAGGTAACCCGGCACCGGCTTGCCGGCGCTGTAGCCGGCAATGTACTGGCCACGTACCACCTGGGTGGTCAGGCCGTCCGGGCTGATCGGCGCCAGGGCCTTGAGCACCTTGACCTTCTCGTCACGGATGCTGTCGGCGGACAGGTCGGCCGGCGGGTCCATGGCAATCAGGCACAGCAGCTGCAGCAGGTGATTCTGGATCATGTCCCGCAGCTGCCCGGCCTTGTCGAAGTAACCCCAGCGGCCTTCGATGCCGACCTGCTCGGCCACGGTGATTTCCACGTGGGAAATGTAGTTCTGGTTCCACTGGGTCTCGAACAGGCTGTTGGCGAAACGCAGGGCGATCAGGTTCTGAACGGTTTCTTTGCCCAGATAATGGTCGATGCGGTACGTGCGGTTTTCCGGGAAAAACTGTGCGACAGCGTCGTTGACCTTGCGCGAAGATTCCAGGTCCGAGCCGATGGGTTTTTCCAGCACCACGCGGGTATTGTCCGCCAGGCCGACCTTGGACAGGTTTTCGCAGATCGCCCCGTACACCGCCGCAGGCGTGGCGAAGTAAGCTATCAGGCGCTGCCCGGTGCCGGCTTTTTCAGCCAGGACCACGTAGTCGTCGGCGTTCATGAAATCGACGTGAACATACGTCAGGCGCGCCAGGAAACGCTGGGCGATGGCTTCGTCCAGTTCCTTGCCGACGTATTTGCGCAGTTCTGTTTCAATATGCGCCAGGTGCTGTTGCTCGGAACCGGCTTCGCGGGCCAGGGCCAGGATGCGCGTGTCGTCGTGCAAGAGCCCGGCACCATCGAGTTGATAGAGGGCAGGAAATAACTTGCGCAGCGCCAGATCACCCAACGCGCCAAACAGGGCAAAGGTGCAGGGTTCTACCGTTATCGAAGGCATGATGTTTGTTCTTTTATCAAGTTAAGCTACAAATACCTTTTTTCAAGGCATCACTCAAGGAAAAATGTAGTAATAACCACAACATTTTCCCGAAATACGCATTCCGAGTGGTGGTGTTCAGCTACCCTAAGTAGGATAGGCCACCGCAAAGGGCCACTCGTCGATTGGCGACCACCCTTTATTTGCATCGTCGCCCCAAGGAAACACTGTATGGACCGCGTGCGAAATCTTCTGGAACAGATCCGGAACCGCCTCGAAGAATTGAACAAGGCCGAGAAAAAAGTCGCCGAGGTCATCCTGCTCAACCCACAGCAGGCGACCCGCTTCTCGATCGCAGCCCTCGCCCAAGCCGCCTCGGTCAGTGAACCGACGGTCAACCGTTTCTGCCGTTCGTTCGGCGTCAGCGGTTACCCTGAACTCAAATTGCAACTGGCGCAAAGCCTGGCCAGCGGCGCGGCGTATGTCAGCCGTGCGGTGGAGGCCGATGATGACCCCGAGGCCTACACCCAAAAGATCTTCGGCAGCGCCATTGCCTCTCTGGACAGCGCCTGCCAGGCCCTCGACCCGAACCTGATCAGCAAGGCCGTGGACCTGTTGATCCAGGCGCGCCAGATCCACTTCTTCGGCCTCGGCGCGTCCGCCCCGGTGGCCATGGATGCGTTGCACAAGTTTTTCCGCTTCAACCTGTCGGTGACCGCCCATGCCGACGTGCTGATGCAGCGCATGATTGCTTCGGTGGCGCACACCGGCGAGCTGTTCGTGATCATCTCCTACACCGGGCGTACCCGCGAGCTGGTGGAAGTGGCGCGTATTGCCCGGGAAAACGGCGCATCGGTGCTGGGTGTGACCGCCGAGAACTCGCCGCTGGCCAAGGTCAGCACCGTGAGCCTGAACATTCCGCTGCCGGAAGACACCGACATCTATATGCCGATGACCTCGCGGATCATCCAACTGACGGTGCTGGATGTACTGGCAACCGGCATGACCTTGCGCCGTGGCGTGGACTTCCAGCCGCACCTGCGCAAGATCAAAGAGAGCTTGAATGACAGCCGGTATCCGGTTGGCGATGAGTTCAACTGAAGCAGACAATGCCTCCAGCAGTCCCGACCTCTTCGCGAGCCAGCCCGCTCCCACATTTTGACGAGTCCTACTTTGGAATACGCTTCAAATGTGGGAACGGGCTTGCTCGCGAAGACGGTATCAGCAACAGCGCTAAACCCCAGCCCTGGCCTGCAAACTCAGATGCGCCCGCTCCCCCGGCGCCAGGCTGGCCCCGGCCATCGCCGACTCGACGCATACAAACCCCGACGCCTCGTTGAAGCTCACCCCCAGCAACGGCCGGCTGCCTGGGTGCCACACCACGGTGTCGGCGCTGTCGCCGGTGTCGATGCACAATTCGCGCTGCCAGGCGTGGTCCTTGAGGTGTAGCTCGCCCTCATGCTGGAACACGCGCTGACACCCGCCTTCCACGCGCAACTCGCCTTCCTGCTGGCAAGCCTGGCGATTGAGCTGGTCATAACCTAGCGCCCCGTCGAGCCCAGACAGCGCTATCTCACCGACATTGCCAATCCGCCAGTAAGCGTGCAACGCATGGCTCAGTTGGCACGGCAGCTCATCCTGATGCTCGGTACACAAGCGCAACTCCAGGGTTTCGCCCAGGTGCGCGTGCAAGTCCACCTGCCAGTCGCACAACTGCAACTGCCAGTGCAGGCGCACGCCGTCGTCGTCGGTGTTGCTGTCGAGCAGTTTCCAATCGATCAGCCGCGCCCAGCCATGGGACGGCCACGCATTTTCGCTGGGATGCCGGCCATACCACGGCCAGCACACCGGCACGCCGCCGCGAATGGCACCGACTTGTGGCCACTTGGCTGCGCACCACAACCAGGGTTTCTGCCCACGGGGCTGAAAATGCAGCAATTGCGCGCCCTGGCGGCTGAATACCGCCTGGCACAACGGATGGTCGATCACCAACACATCGCGCGTCTGGAAGCGCTCCCAGGCGAACACCGGACGCTCGCGCAGGGATTTGAAAAAGCGTTGCAGCGGATGCTCATGCATGTGCCACGGTCCTGAATATCTTCACAGTGCAATCCAAAAAAAAGCGGATAGCCATGGCTACCCGCAAATGCGCACAGAGAGAAGGAGCTTATCGCAACAGCGTTAGAACACCGACTGAATTTTCAGACCGGCCACCAGCGCATTGTCGACTTTATCCACGCCGCCCGGGTGGACGACGTATTGCAGGTTGGGACGCACGGTCAGCCAGTTGGTGACGTGGAAACCGTAGTTGATTTCGTAGTTGTACTCGGTGCTGCGCAGCGGTGCGTACAGTGGGTTGTCGTAGTCGCTCACGCCATTGGCAACGTTGAGCAGCTCGGCGTTTTTCTTCACGTCATCGTTAACGTGCAGACGAGCGGCACCAATCCCCACATCGTCTTTTGGACGCGCGTCGAAAGGCCCTTTGTACACCAACATGATCGACTGGTAGTTATCGACGGTGTTGGTGTCCTTGTCGTGGAACGTGGCGTTGGCCGCGATGTTCAGACCACGGGACGCGTCGCCGTTATGGGTAGTGAGTTGCTGTTGCGCAACGAACCAATAGCCTTTTTTGCTGCTGTGGGTACGGTAGGCCGCGCCGGTGGTGGCAGCATCGTTGCCGTTGACGTCTTCACGGACGTCGCTGGCATCGGCGGCGCTCTTGTAGTAACCCACACGGTATTCGCCCGGCAGGTTATTGACCTTCGGCGACCAGACCAATTCCACCGGGATCACGGTGCCCTTGGTGCCACTGCCGCTGAGTTTGAAGCCGTTGCCGTGCTCCAACTGCGACGGGTTCTGGTTGTACGCACCGATCTGCGCATACAGCTCAGGCGTGATGTGGTACTTCACGCGGATCGCGGCCTGGGCGACCGGCCAGTTGTACCAGGTGCTGACGTAGTTACCGACCTGAGAGCCGCAGAACGACAGGTTCTGGAAGTCGCACGGGAAGGTGTTGAAGTCTTCGCCTTCACCGAAGTAACCGAGCTTCACGTCCAGCTTGTTGTCGAACATCTGGTGCTGAATCCAGAACTGGGTCAAACGCACCATGTGGCCACGGCCGTACACTTCTTGAGACGAGCTCAAGGTGCCGGCACGCGGATCACCGATACGGTCGTTGGAGATGTTCTGGCCGTTACGGTTGGTCAGCTGGATCTTGGCCTGGGTGTTATCCCAGCCCCACAACTTTTGCAGATCCAATGCCACGCCCAGACCGAACTGGTCAGCGTAACGCGCCGTTTTGTCGTTGTTGTAGCCACCGCTCAGGTTGCCACCGACTTCGCCGACGTAGTCAGCCTTGATATCGATACCTTGCTCGATCAGCTTGGTCCGCTCGCCGCCCCAATCGCCGGTCATCCATTTGGAATCGGCGCTGAACGCGTCGTCCGCCATCGCATTGGCGGACAGGACCAGGGCTGCCACTGCTGACAATTGGCAGATCAGCCGGGTGTTGTTGTGTTGCTTTTTCATCCCTACATCCTCGTCTTTATTGTTATTAAACTGTTTTTATCTAACGCGGGTTACATTTTTTTAATAAAAACAACAACTTACCTAATTCAGCGACCCTTGAACTGGGCCACGTTGTCGGCACGATCCTGTGCCGGCAGCGACGCAGCGGTGCCCAGGCGCTCGCCGGTCTTGGCGTCGAACAGCAACACTTTGGCCGGATCGAATTGCAGGGTCAGGGTCTCGCCCACCTGCGGCGCCACATCGGGTGCCAGGCGGCAGCAGACCTTGGTGTCATTGAGCTGCACGAACACCAGGGTGTCCGGGCCGGTCGGCTCGGTGACCTGGACTTCGGCACGAATACTCGACGCACCGTTGCCCTCCCCCGTCGCCAGCACGATTTGCTCCGGGCGCAGGCCGAGGATCACGTCACGGTCTTCCAGGCCGGCGTTGCTCATGCTCAGCGGCAGCTCGCAACGCGCCTGGCCGCTGTCGAGCAGCGCTACCAGGCCGCCGTCCTTGCGCTGCAGGCGCAGGGGAATGAAGTTCATCGGCGGCGAACCGATAAAGCTCGCCACGAACAGGTTGGCCGGATCGTTGTAGATCTCTTTCGGCGTGCCGAACTGCTGGATGATGCCGTCCTTCATCACCGCCACTTTGTCGCCCAGGGTCATCGCTTCGATCTGGTCGTGGGTGACGTAGACGGTGGTGGTTTTCAGACGCTGGTGCATCAGTTTCATTTCGGTACGCATCTCGACGCGCAGCTTGGCGTCGAGGTTGGACAGCGGTTCGTCGAACAGGTAGATCTTCGGCCGACGCGCCAGGGCCCGGCCCATGGCCACGCGCTGTTGCTGGCCGCCGGAGAGTTGGCCCGGCTTGCGGTTGAGCAGGTGTTCGATCTGCAGCAGCTTGGCCACCCGCGCCACTTCGGCGTCGATATCGGCCTGGGGCATCTTGCGAATCTTCAGGCCGAACTCGATGTTTTCACGCACGCTCATGGTCGGGTACAGCGCGTAGGACTGGAACACCATGGCGATGTCGCGATCCTTGGGGCTCATGCCGCTGACGTCCTGGTCGCCGATCATGATCGCGCCGCCGGTGATGGTCTCAAGGCCCGCGATGCAGTTCATCAGCGTGGACTTGCCGCACCCCGACGGGCCGACCAGGATCAGGAACTCGCCTTCCTTGATCGACAGTTCGATGTTCTTCAAGGTGTCGGGCAGGCCGGCGCCATAGGTCTTGTTTACATTGCGAAGTTCAAGCGTAGCCATGATTACCCCTTGACCGCGCCGGCCGTGAGGCCGCGCACGAAATACTTGCCTGCGATCACATAGACCAGCAGGGTCGGCAGCCCGGCGATCATCGCCGCCGCCATATCCACGTTATATTCCTTGGCCCCGGTGCTGGTGTTGACCAGGTTGTTCAGCGCCACCGTGATGGGCTGCGAGTCGCCGCTGGAGAACACCACGCCGAACAGGAAGTCGTTCCAGATCTGAGTGAACTGCCAGATCAGGCAGACCATGATGATCGGGGTCGACATCGGCAGGATGATCAGACGGAAGATGGTGAAGAAACCTGCACCGTCCAGGCGCGCCGCCTTGATCAACGCATCCGGAATGCTTACGTAGTAGTTACGGAAAAACAGCGTAGTGAACGCCAGGCCGTAGACCACATGGATAAACACCAGGCCGGTGGTGGTGCTGGCCAGGCCCATCTTGCCGAGAGTGAACGACGCGGGCAGCAGCACGGTCTGGAACGGCAGGAAGCAGCCGAACAGCAACAGGCCGAAGAACAATTGCGAACCACGGAAGCGCCAGAACGACAGCACATAGCCGTTCAACGCACCGATGGCGGTGGAAATCAGCACAGCCGGCACGGTGATCTTGATCGAGTTCCAGAAGTAGCCATCCACCGTGGCCCAGGCCTTGACCCAGCCGATGCCGGTGACCACGGTCGGCCAGCTCAACAGGTTGCCGGTGCTGATGTCTTCCGGGGTCTTGAAGCTGGTGAGCAACATCACCACCAGCGGCACCAGGTACAGCAGCACCGCTAAGATCAGCACCGCGTAGATCGCGATGCGGCTCAGGCTGATGGCAGGTTTTGCGGCAAGACTAGTCATTACGCTTGGTCCTCAGCTCGGAGTACAGGTACGGCACGATGATCGCGAGGATCGCACCGAGCATCAGGATTGCACTGGCCGAACCCATGCCCATCTGGCCGCGACTGAAGGTGAACGAGTACATGAACATCGCCGGCAGGTCGGACGAGTAGCCCGGTCCGCCTGCGGTCATCGCCGCCACCAGGTCGAAACTCTTGATCGCGATGTGCGCCAGGATCATCACCGCACTGAAGAACACCGGACGCAGGCTCGGCAGCACCACGCTCCAGTAGATGCGCGGCAGGCTTGCGCCGTCGATCTGCGCGGCACGGATGATCGATTGATCGACGCCACGCAGGCCGGCCAGGAACATCGCCATGATGAAACCGGAGGCTTGCCACACGGCAGCGATCACCAGGCAGTAGACCACGCGGTCCGGGTCGATCAGCCAGTCGAGACGGAAGCCTTCCCAGCCCCAGTCCCGCAGAAGTTTGTCCAGGCCCATGCCCGGGTTGAGCAGCCATTTCCAGGCCGTACCGGTGACGATCATCGAGAGCGCCATCGGGTACAGGTAAATGGTGCGGATAAAGCCTTCACGACGGATTTTCTGGTCGAGGAAAATCGCCAGCGTCACACCGATCACCAAGGTGATGCCGATGAACATCCCGCCGAACAGCGCCAGGTTCTTGCTCGCGACCCACCAGCGATCGTTGTCGAACAACCGCTCGTACTGCGCAAGGCCCGCCCATTTGTAGCTCGGCAGGAACGTCGACGTGGTGAACGACAGCACAAACGTCCACAGGATATAACCGTAGAAGCCCACCAACACGATGAACATGCTTGGCGCCAGCACCAGTTTGGGTAGCCAGCGCTGCAGGGCATCGAACGGCGAGGCTTTGCTGAACACAGCAACAGAACTCATGGGAAAATCCAATACAGAGGAAAAGGACTACAGGAACGTACCGGATGGGGGCCAGGGCTCCCCCATCCGGTCAACCGTTACTTGGCCGACTTGATCGCAGCGCCGAGTTTCTTGGCGGTGTCGGCCGGATCGGCTTTCGGGTCGTTGATGTAGTTGGTCACGACGTCAAAGAACGCACCTTGCACGGCCAGCGTGGTGGCCATGTTGTGCGCCATGCTTGGCTGCAGGCCGCCGCTCTTGGCATCAGCCAGGAAGTCTTTGGCTGCGGTCTGGGCGCAGGAGTCGAAACCGTAGGATTCCATTTTGTTCAGCATGTCGTTGCGCACAGGGATCGAACCCTTGTTGATGCTGAACACTTTCTGGAAGTTTTCACCCAGCACGACTCTGGCGATGTCCTGCTGACCG
The DNA here is from genome assembly GCF_021233075.1 of Pseudomonas sp. 7-41. NCBI lineage: Bacteria > Pseudomonadati > Pseudomonadota > Gammaproteobacteria > Pseudomonadales > Pseudomonadaceae > Pseudomonas > Pseudomonas sp. 7-41. Next base: position 5,407,298 of record NZ_CP089551.1, read on the forward strand.
GCTGCAGTGCCTTTGTCTTTCTGCTTGAACACCGCCAGGGAGTCGATGTTGTAGGTAAAGGCTTTGTCGGTGCCCGGGAAGGCTACGCACTCGTAGTCTTTGCCGGCGACTTTCTTCGCGGCGGTCCACTCGGACTTGGCCCAGTCACCCATGATCTGCATGCCGGCCTTGCCATTGATGACTTTGCCGGCTTCGAGGTTCCAGTCCTGGCCTTTGCCGTCGACGTCCATGTAGGTCGCGACTTTCTTCAGCTCGGTCAGCGCCTTGACCATTTGCGGGCCAGTCAGCGCGCCGTTGTCCAGGTCAACCAGGGCTTTCTTGTAGCCATCGGCGCCCATCACCGACAGAACGACCGCTTCGAACACGGTGCTGTCCTGCCAAGGCTGGCCACCATGGGCGAGCGCGATGAAGCCAGCGGCCTTGAGCTTGTCGCCGGCGGCGTAGAATTCTTCGAGGGTGGTCGGGTTCTTGGTGATACCGGCTTTCTTGAAGACTTCCGGGTTGATCCACAGCCAGTTCACGCGGTGGATATTCACCGGAACGGCAACGTAGTCACCGTCGTACTTCACGGTGTCGGAGACTTTCTTGTCGAGCAGGGAGTCCCATTTTTCTTCTTTGGCCACGTCTTTGAGGACGTCGGTGTCGAGCAGACCGGTGGATGCCCATTCCTGGATGTCCGGGCCTTTGATCTGGGCTACGCCGGGTGGGTTACCGGCGACCGCGCGGCTTTTCAGCACGGTCATGGCCGTGGCGCCACCGCCACCTGCGACAGCACCGTCTTTCCAGGTGAAGCCGTCTTTTTCAACTTGGGCCTTCAGGACATCTACAGCCGCTTTTTCACCGCCCGAGGTCCACCAATGCACAACTTCAACCGTCCCTTTCGAGTCGGCGGCAAATGCACTGAGGGGAAACAACGAGGCAATGGAAATAGCGACGGCGAGGCGATTAATCGCGTTCATCTGAGTACCTTTTCTTGTTGTTATGCATGCAAGTCTGGAGCTTGCGCTGCACGGAGTTTAAACAGGGAATTTTTAAGCGCAGGTAACAAAGGGATGCACAAATGTCACCACTTGGTGACATAGCACCCGGAACCCAACGCACTGGCCATGCTCGGCGCCAACGGCAGCGCCGGCAGCAAGACCGCTTGCCAGGCATGGTACAGGTCCGGTTTGCCGCCCCAGATCTTGCTGCTGGGCTGGTTGTGCGGGCTGAGTTCGTGGTGCCAACTGCCGTGGGTACGGTCGATGAAATGGCTGTCGCAAAACTCCCAGAAGCGCCGGTACCAGGTTTCGTAATGCGGCTCGAAGGTGCGTTTGAGCAAGGCCTGCGCGGCGGCGCTGGCTTCGGCGTGGGTCCAGTGCAGGCGTTCGCGCACTACCGGGCGCTGGTTCCAGTCCAGGGTGTAGACGATGCCGGGGGCGCCATCCACGGCCCAGGCGCTGTCGCAGGCGCTGGCGAACAGGCCTTTGGCGTCGGTCACCAGCCAGTCCGGCGTGGCCAGCCCGGCCCGCAGGCGCGCAGCCTCCAGGTGCAATAGCAACCGCGCCCACTCGAAGCCGTGGCCGGGGGTCACGCCATAGGGGCGGAAGCCGTCGGCGGGGTTGTCTTCGTTGTAACCGCGCAAGGGTGTCCACTGGGCGTCGAAGTGCTCGATCACCATGAACTGGTTGCCGGCGGCGTGGGTGTGGATCACGCGCTCGACGATGCGCAGCGCGCGGTCCAGCCAGCGTGTGTCGGCGGTGACGTCGGCCAGGGCGAGGAACGCTTCCGTCGCGTGCATGTTGCTGTTGGCGCCGCGATAGGCCTCGACGCCGCTCCAGTCCTGGGCAAAGGATTCGAGCATGACGCCCTCCTCCTCGCTCCAGAAAAACTGCTCGATGATCTGGATCGCGTCGTTCAACAGGGCTTGTGCGCCGGGTGCGCCCGCGACCAGCGCAGAACTGGCGGCCAGGGCGACAAAAGCGTGCAGGTAGGCAGCCTTGCCGGTATTGCCATCCACAGCGTGGGGCGCGGCGAACCAGCCACCGTGCGCGTTATCGCGCAGCGCGCCGCTGAGGGCGGCTACCCCATGCTCGACCAGCCCGGCATAACCGGGCAACCCCATCGCGTGAGCCATGGCGAAGCTATGGGTCATGCGCGCGGTGTTCATGGTCTCGGCAACGGCATCGGCCGGCAACTGGCCTTTATCGTCCAGGTTGCCGAACCCGTCGGGCAGGCGCGAAGCCTTGGCGAATGACAGCAGGCGCTGGCCTTCGCTGGCGAGCCAGGCGTGGTGGGCAGGTGCGTTCAGCCAACTGCTGGCAGGCAGTGGTTGGGTGGTCATGGGGAGCCCTTATTATTGTTTGTGGGATGACCGGAGTCTAAACAAGGGCGAGGTGAGCACATGTAACGAAGGACCAGGGAAATGTCACCAGATGGTGACATTTCCCCCAAGCCCTTTACTGACCGATCGGCGTGACCGCGGCCGGCGCATTGAGGCGCTGATTCAGGTTCTGCACCTGGCTCTGCAAGGTGGTGATATTGCGGGTGGTCTGGATGCGGAACACATCGAACTCTTTATTGGTCGGCGCGTCGCTATTGCCCGGCTGGTTGTCCTGCGCGCTCTTTAGCACCACCAGGTCTTGTTCAAGGCGGGCGATGGCTGCACTGGGGTTGCCCTGTTTCTTCAGGGCCGCCACGTCGGCGACCAGTTCCCTGATCTCGGCATCGCGCTTGGCGGCCTCACCTTGTGCCGCCTTGAGGCTGGCCACGGCGTCGGTCAACGCCTGCACCTGGCCTTGCAGCTTGGCGTTGGCGTTCGACAGGTCGGTGGTGCTGGCGGTCATCTGGGCCAGGCGCTTGTCCAGTTCGGTGGCCTGGCCGGCCACGCCGACTTGCTGCTTGCCCTGCTCCAGCAACTGGGTTTCCAGCTGCTTGATCTGCAGTTTCAGCGCTTCGCTGCCGTTGTTCACGCTGGCCTCATTGGCCACGAACTTGCCGGAAATATCCTGCAGGCGCCCCGCCGCTTCTTCGCTGATGCGTGCAAAACTTTCCTGGGTGGCAACCAGTTGCTGGCCCATCAGGGAGATCTGCTGGAAGCTCCACCAGGCCAGGCCGGCAAAGGCGATCAGCAGCGCGCCGACCAAGGCCCACAGCGGCCCGGTACTGGCACTCTTGACCTTGACCACAGGGGTATTGCGCGAACGCACGGAGGTGGCGGCGGTCGGCACGAAATCATCATCGTCCAAGGAGTCGGCCCGCAGGCTGGGAACATTGTCGAAATCGTCGTTGGCATCGTTACGCATGAATCAACCCTGAATCGGTGAGATAGCTATCTGAAAAGCCGAGCGGCGGCAGTATAAACCGCTGTCCTACCGCACTGATCGACCTGGAACCCTGAATTCGGTTCCCGATGTGTTGCTGCTTGTGAGCTTACTTCAGCCCCGGTTCCTGGGCCTTCCACCAGCTGCAGAACTCGTCGAGCGCGGTCCACAGGCTGACCTTGGGGTCATAGTCGAGATAATGCCTTGCGCGGCTGATGTCGAGGGTGAAATCTTTGTTCATCACCTGCATGCCCAGGCGCGACAACGCTGGCTCCGGGCGCCCGGGCCACAGCGCGCAGAATGCCTCGTTCAACGCGGCGATACTGTAGGACAAACCGTAGGACCGATACCGCGTCACCTGGGGCAAGTCCATCTGGCGCATCACGTAGTTCACCACATCCCACACCGGCACCGGGGTGCCGTTGCTGATGTTGTAGGCTTTGCCCAGCGCCGAGCCGGTGGCGAGCAGACTGCTGAGCAGCGCTTCGTTGAGGTTGTGGACGCTGGTGAAGTCGACCTTGTTCAGGCCGTCGCCGACGATGGCCAGGCGGTTCTTGCGCTGCATTTTCAGCAGACGCGGGAAGATGCTCATGTCGCCGGCGCCGGTGACAAAACGCGGGCGCAGGGCCAGGACTTCGAGGCCGAATTCCTGGGCACCGAACACCTTTTGCTCGGCCAGGTACTTGGTGGCGGCATAAGGATGCTTGAAGCGCTTGGGCACTTGGTCTTCGGTCAGCCCCAGGTGGTCGCGGCCGTCGAAATAGATCGATGGCGACGACAAGTGAACCAGGCGCCCGACCCGTTGCTTGAGGCAGGCTTCGACAACGTTCTCGGTCACCAGCACATTGCCCTGATGGAAATCCTGATAGCGCCCCCACAGCCCGACAGCGCCGGCGCAATGCACCACGGCTTCGACATCGCGGCACAGTTCGCGCACCAGGTCGGCATCATTCAAATCACCCTGGATAAACTCGGCACCGCGCCGTACCAGGTGTTCCACACCTTCGGCGCGCCGCCCGTTGACCCGCACGTCCAGGCCCTGCTCCAGGGCGAAACGCGCAAAGCGCCCGCCGATGAAGCCGCTTGCGCCGGTGACCAGAATCTTCATGTATTACTCCGTGTTCTTTCGTTTTTCATCGCTGTTGCCTTGACGCCCGCCATCAGTCCAACGGCACCAACCATTGACCACAGGCCTGGGCCAGATGGTCGGTCAACAAACCCAACAGTTGCCCGCCACTGCGCCAATGATGCCAGTACAGCGGCACATCGATGGGCTTATCTGGCAATAACTCGACCAATACGCCCCTTTGCAGCTGGTCGCCGACCTGCAGTTCAGGCACCAGGCCCCAACCGAGCCCGGCTTCCGCCAAGCGGATAAACCCTTCGGACGACGGGCACAAATGGTGCTCGAAACCGCCGTCCACCCCGAGCGCGGCCAGGTAGCGGTGTTGCAGGAAATCGTCCGGGCCGAATACCAAGGCCGGCGTGCGCGCCAGTTGATCGGCGCGCACACCGTTGGGGAAGTGCCGTGCGATAAACGCCGGACTCGCCAGCGCCCGATAGCGCATGGCGCCCAGCAACAGGCTGCGCGCCCCGGCCACCGGGCGTTCACTGGCGCAGATACAGGCCGCCACTTCACCGGCGCGCATGCGCTTGAGGCCGACGGTCTGGTCTTCCACCACCAGGTCCAGCAGCAAATGCTGCTCGGCGCAAAAGTCGCTGACGGCCTCGGCCCACCAGGTGGCGAGGCTGTCGGCATTCAACGCGATGCGCAGGCGTTCGGGCATGCCTTCTTCATCCAGCGCCGGCACCTGGCTTTGCAAGTCGCGCTCCAGCAGCCGTACCTGTTGCACATGGTTGAGCAGGCGCCGGCCGATATCGGTCGGCGTCGGCGGCGTGGCCCGCACCAGCACCGGCTGGCCGATCCGTGCCTCCAGCAGCTTGATACGCTGGGAGATCGCCGATTGCGACAACCCCAGCACCTGGGCACCGCGCTCGAAGCCGGCTTGTTCCACCACCGCCGCCAGGGCGGAGAGCAATTTATAGTCGAACATCAGTTTCTCTAATGAGCGATCAGCAATATTGGTTTTTCTTATACAGCCATGCCAGGGAAGATAGCCAGCATCGTTTCGGCTTGAGCAAGGATCTTCAACTATGTGGCAAAGCTATATGAACGGCCTGCTGGTCGCGTTGGGGCTGATCATGGCCATCGGCAGCCAGAACGCCTTTGTGCTCGCGCAAAGCCTGCGTCGTGAACACCACCTGCCGGTGGCGGCCCTGTGCGTGGTCTGCGATGCGCTGCTGGTGGCCGCCGGGGTATTCGGCCTGGCAACGATACTGGCGCAAAGCCCGATCCTGCTGGGGATTGCCCGCTGGGGCGGTGCCGCGTTCCTGCTGTGGTACGGCGCCTGCGCGCTGCGGCGGGCCTGTTCGAAACAGAGCCTCGACCAAGGCGACGCCCTCAAGGTGCGCTCATTGCGCGCCGTGTTGCTCAGCGCGTTGGCGGTGACGTTGCTCAACCCCCACGTTTACTTGGACACCGTGCTGCTGATTGGCTCGCTGGGCGCCCAACAGACCGAACCCGGCGCCTACGTGGCCGGCGCGGCCAGCGCTTCGTTCCTGTGGTTCGCCACGCTGGCGCTCGGCGCCGCCTGGTTGGCGCCGTGGCTGGCACGTCCGACGACGTGGCGCCTGCTCGACCTTCTGGTGGCGGGGATGATGTTCAGCGTGGCCTATCAATTGATCAGTGCATGATGAATATTCCAAAACGCTCTGGAACCTCTATCCCACACAGTTGTTGCGTGGTTTTGCCACACCCCGGGTGCTATGATCCGGACCCTGCGCCGCAAAGAGTACAAACTCCCCGGCGCTTGTTTGGCCGCCCGTGATCGGCCTTGCGCTCACCGCAACTGACCTGATTAGGAGAATCATCATGGCTTTCGAATTGCCGCCGCTGCCCTACGCACACGATGCCCTGCAGCCGCACATTTCCAAGGAAACCTTGGAATACCACCACGACAAGCACCACAACACCTATGTCGTGAACCTGAACAACCTGGTGCCTGGCACCGAGTTCGAAGGCAAGACCCTGGAAGAAATCGTCAAGTCTTCTTCGGGCGGCATCTTCAACAACGCCGCTCAGGTCTGGAACCACACCTTCTACTGGAACTGCCTGGCGCCAAACGCCGGCGGTCAACCGACCGGCGCACTGGCTGAAGCCATCAACGCTGCGTTCGGTTCGTTCGACAAGTTCAAAGAAGAATTCACCAAGACGTCCGTCGGCACCTTCGGTTCCGGTTGGGGCTGGCTGGTGAAAAAGGCTGACGGTTCCCTGGCTCTGGCCAGCACCATCGGCGCCGGCAACCCGCTGACCAGCGGCGACACCCCGCTGCTGACCTGCGACGTCTGGGAACACGCTTACTACATCGACTACCGCAACGCCCGTCCAAAGTATGTGGAAGCGTTCTGGAACCTGGTCAACTGGAAGTTCGTGGCTGAGCAGTTCGAAGGCAAGGCCTTCACTGCCTAAGCAACCCTTGCAGTAAAAAGAGCCCGGCGATTGCCGGGCTTTTTTTTGTGCGTTCGACGGCGGCGCCAGTTGGGCATGACGGAACCAACTGCGCGGAAATTGCCACCCAGGCAGTGAGAGGAATGTCCCTTTCATTCAATGTCGGAGAATTAACTTATGATCGCAGGCGCAGCAGGATTAGGAGCAGCAGCCTCCGCAGCCGCAGCACTCGCCCCCGTGCTAATGCCGTTGGCTGAACAAGCCGCCGGTATGGCCATGAATGTCGCAAAAGACCTTCTGAAAAACGCAACGAGTGCTGCCGGCAGCGCAACGAATCAACAGCAGCAAATCAAATTCTGATTGGGAAAGCGTGAACGGTGGCGGAGCAAAATCAGTCCGCCATCACTTGAATTCCCCCCTCGCCTGACGACCCCGCCTGCAACAGACCGGCCCACCATGGCGTCATGGAGCATCGCGCCGCAATGTTCCTTTGACTGCCATCACCAGATTGCCAATACTCATGGCATATTGAAGGCCACCCGCATGAGACAAGGAATGCCCCTTTGAAGCTGGAACTCAAAAACAGCTTGTCGGTGAAGTTGCTACGGGTTGTGCTGCTGTCGGCATTGATCGTGGGCGTGGCGCTGAGCGTGGCGCAGATCGTTTTCGATGCCTACAAGACGCGCCAGGCCGTGGCCGATGATGCCCAGCGCATCCTCGACATGTTTCGCGACCCCTCGACCCAGGCCGTCTACAGCCTGGACCGCGAGATGGGCATGCAGGTGATCGAAGGTCTGTTTCAGGACGACGCGGTCCGCATGGCCTCCATCGGCCATCCCAACGAAACCATGCTCGCGGAAAAAAACCGCGCCTTGCAGCAATCCTCCAGCCGCTGGTTGACCGACCTGATTCTCGGCCAGGAGCGCACGTTCACCACCGCCCTGGTCGGCAAAGGCCCCTATAGCGAGTATTACGGCGACCTGAGCATCACGCTCGACACGGCCACCTACGGCAAGGGTTTCATTGTCAGCTCGGTGATCATTTTTATTTCCGGGGTGCTGCGCGCACTGGCCATGGGCCTGGTGCTGTACCTGGTGTATCACTGGCTGCTGACCAAGCCGCTGTCGCGGATTATCGAACACCTGACCTCGATCAACCCCGACCGCCCCAGCGAACACAAGATCCCCCAGCTCAAGGGCCACGAACGCAATGAACTGGGGCTGTGGATCAATACGGCCAACCAGTTGCTCGAATCCATCGAACGCAACACCCACCTGCGTCATGAAGCGGAATCCAGCCTGCTGCGCATGGCCCAGTACGACTTTCTCACCGGCCTGCCGAACCGCCAGAAACTGCAGGAGCAACTGGACAAGATCCTGATCGACGCCGGCCGTCGGCAGCGCCGCGTCGCCGTGTTGTGCGTGGGCCTGGATGACTTCAAAAGCGTCAACGAGCAGTTCACCTACCAGGCCGGCGACAAACTGCTGCTGGCCCTGGCCGATCGCCTGCGCGCCCACAGCGGCCGCCTCGGCGCCCTCGCCCGCCTCGGCGGCGACCAGTTCGCCCTGGTGCAGGCCGATATCGATCAGCCCTACGAAGCCGCCGAGCTGGCGCAAAGTATCCTCGATGACCTGGAAGCGGAGTTTGCCCTCGACAGCGAGCAGATTCGCCTGCGCGCCACCATCGGCATCACCTTGTTCCCGGAAGACGGCGACAGCACCGAGAAACTGCTGCAAAAAGCCGAACAGACCATGACCCTGGCCAAGAGCCGCTCGCGCAACCGCTATCAGTTCTATATCGCCAGTGTCGACAGTGAAATGCGCCGACGCCGCGAACTGGAGAAAGACCTGCGCGACGCCTTGAGCCGCAATCAGTTTTACCTGGTGTACCAACCGCAGATCAGCTACCGCGACCACCGTGTGGTCGGCGTCGAAGCGTTGATCCGTTGGCAGCACCCGGAACACGGCCTGGTGCCGCCGGACTTGTTCATCCCCCTGGCGGAACAGAACGGCACGATTATCGCGATCGGTGAATGGGTGCTCGACCAGGCCTGTCGACAATTGCGCGAATGGCACGACCAAGGCTTCACCGAGCTGCGCATGGCGGTCAACCTGTCCACCGTGCAACTGCACCACACCGAATTGCCACGGGTGGTGAATAACCTGATGCAGATCTATCGCTTGCCACCGCGCAGCCTGGAACTGGAAGTGACCGAGACCGGCCTGATGGAAGACATCAGCACCGCCGCCCAGCACCTGCTGAGCCTGCGCCGCTCCGGCGCGCTGATCGCCATCGATGACTTCGGCACCGGCTATTCATCCTTGAGCTATCTGAAAAGCCTGCCGCTGGACAAGATCAAGATCGACAAGAGCTTCGTGCAGGACCTGCTCGACGATGACGACGACGCCACCATCGTGCGGGCGATTATCCAATTGGGTAAAAGCCTGGGCATGCAGGTGATCGCCGAAGGCGTGGAAACCGCGGAACAGGAGGCTTACATCATCTCCGAGGGCTGCCATGAAGGTCAGGGCTACCACTACAGCAAACCGTTGCCGGCACGGGAATTGGCGGCGTATTTGAAGCAGGCCGAGCGCAATAACGCAGCCATTCTCTGACACGACCAAACGATAGTTGAGATTTCCCTCGTATAACCCTTTACAGAAAATGCAAATCTTTCGCATTATGTTGCAGTTTTGCGCGGCCCCCGCGCGCCCTATCAACGACCGATGCAGGATGTTCGCCATGATTCGTATGCCCCTGGCCACCGCCAGTCTGTTGGCCATTGCCATTTCGCTCGCCGGTTGCGGCGAAGGTAAAGACAAGGCCGCCGCGCCCCAGGCGCCGACCCCGGCCGCCAGCACTGCCGCTCCGGCGGCTGCCACCTCTGCCGGCCAGGTCGACGAAACCGCTGCCAAGGCCGTGGTCGCGCATTACGCTGACATGGTGTTCGCGGTGTACAGCGATGCCGAATCCACCGCGAAAACCCTGCAAACCGCGATCGACACCTTCCTCGCCAACCCGAACGACGAGACCCTCAAAGCCGCCCGTACCGCCTGGGTCGCCGCGCGCGTGCCGTACCTGCAGAGCGAAGTGTTCCGCTTCGGCAACACCATCATCGACGACTGGGAAGGCCAAGTGAACGCCTGGCCCCTGGACGAAGGCCTGATCGACTACACCGACAAATCCTACGAGCACGCGCTGGGCAACCCTGGCGCCACGGCCAACATCATCGCCAACACCGAGATCCAGGTCGGCGAAGACAAGGTCGACGTCAAGGACATCACCCCGGAAAAACTCGCCAGCCTCAATGAGCTGGGCGGTTCCGAAGCCAACGTCGCCACCGGCTACCACGCCATCGAATTCCTGCTGTGGGGCCAGGACCTGAACGGCACCGGCCCGGGCGCCGGCAACCGGCCTGCGTCGGACTACATGACCGGCGACGGTGCAACCGGTGGCCACAACGAGCGCCGCCGCACGTACCTGCGCGCCGTGACGCAGTTGCTGGTCAGCGACCTGGAAGAAATGGTCGGCAACTGGAAACCCAACGTCGAAGACAACTACCGCGCCACGCTGGAGGCCGAACCGGCCACCGACGGCCTGCGCAAAATGCTGTTCGGCATGGGCAGCCTGTCGCTCGGCGAACTGGCCGGTGAGCGCATGAAGGTGTCCCTGGAAGCCAACTCGCCGGAAGACGAGCAGGACTGTTTCAGCGACAACACCCACAACTCGCACTTCTACGACGCCAAGGGCATCCGCAACGTCTACCTGGGCGAGTACACCCGCACTGACGGCAGCAAAATGACCGGCGCCAGCCTGTCATCCCTGGTGGCCAAGGCCGACCCGGCCGCCGACGCCGCGTTGAAAGCGGACCTGGCGGCGACCGAAGCGAAGATCCAGGTCATGGTTGACCACGCCAACAAGGGTGAGCACTACGACCAGTTGATCGCTGCGGGTAACGACGCGGGCAACCAGATCGTGCGGGACGCCATCGCCGCACTGGTCAAGCAGACCGGCTCGATCGAAGCGGCTGCCGGCAAGCTGGGGATCAGCGACCTGAACCCGGATAGCGCTGATCACGAGTTCTGATCACTGCCGACGCCTAAGTGCCATAAAGAATGCCCCGACTCGCTCGGGGCATTTTTTTTACGCCCGCAGTCGAAGGCATTACACCCGAATGATAAAAATCTGCGGCGACGCGATGGGCGTCGTCAGTTGGATGCCGCCGATCAGCGGTACCAGGTTATGACTGGCCTCAGCCTGGGCGACCAGGGTTCGCGTCGGCTCATCCATCAAGCTGCGGTAGGGCGCAACCTGCGCGTCGGCGGCAATCCGCTCACCGACCACACGCCGCGTTCTCAACCAATACAGCCTGACATCCCCCACACGCCGGAACAGCAGCTCGCCGGCAACGTCATAGCCGCCAAGCACGCCGTAGCGACAGCGGCTCACCACCTCGCTCATCAAGCTCCGCAACCAGCCGGCCGAGCCGGGCGGGAGCGCGTTGAACAGCGGCACCGCGACGGGCTCCGGACGAAAGTCCAGGCGGCGGTAATGCCCGGGCGCGGTCGGTAACAGCCAACTGCCGTCGCTGAGCGTGTGGGTAGGCGGCAGCAACGAAAACGGATCGGCCAACCGCCCCTGCGCCGTGGGCAGCCAGAACTGCCAGTCCCGCAGGGTGCGTATCAGCGAGCGCAGGCCCAGTTGGGTCAAGCCCCCCGGGTTGGCCCGATTGAACAGGATCTGGGCGAGTTCGACTTGGCTGCGGGTGGTCAACAGCGCAAACGCCTCGCGCACATAGGCGGTGACCAGTTTTTTCAAGGGCACGCCACTGGCGACGACCCACAGCCCGTCACCGGTGGCAAACTTCACCTGTCGGGGCTGATTGTAAATGCCGGAGAGCAGCAGGTTTTCCAGATCCAGGAAATGCATGGCCGGCCGCCTCGGGTCACGAATCAATACGTCGTTGGGCGCGCTGGGGTCGCGGGGCAAAATCGCGAAATAGCGCTGGTCCATCTTGATGTATTCCTGCCCCAGCCACTGCGGATCACCGGCAACCCGCCGATAGATGCCCCGCGTCGCATCCACCACCTCGAGTTCGGCCACGTCGAGGGTTCTGCCCCACTCGATGAATTGTTCGTTTGCAGGACGCACCGCCGTGGCCTCGGGCGCCGCGACACGGGTACTGGCGCGTGGTGGCGTCGGTAGGCTCGGTGGCAGCTCGGCGGGCGGCGGATGGCGGGTCGCCACCACCGGCAGGTCTGGCAGATCAATCCCGTCCAGACGCCACTGAAACCGCAGAAGCGGTACGTTCAGATAGGTCTCGAAGGCCGCCGTGGAGAGCCTCAGACGCAGGTTTTCGACCAGGGCCAGCCGATATTCGATTTCGCGCCCCGCCGGGAAGTTGAACGACTCAAACACGCGTCTGGCCTGCACCTCATCCAGCCGAGGGTAAAGGTCCCTGAGGGCACGCTCCGGCGCGTTGCCGCCCTTGAGTCCGGCTAGCGGATGGGAACCTATTTCCCACTGCCCCGACGCATTCCGCCGAATCGGCGCGTAGTGATATTGCGTCAGCTTGCGTGCGTCCCTGAGCCGCCAGGCGGCTTTGTCGCCGTCATCGAGGATCGAGTACCAACGCCCACCGTCATTGAGGAAGTAGTGCTGGGCACCCGCGGCGTTCGAGGGCGCGTGATACACGCCCTGGCCTTCCCATCCGGCCAACGGCGCCACACCCTCGGGCTTTTTCCCCAGCGCCATCTCCGCCGGCAACGCCCTTGGCCGGGAGCCCGCCACCGGTGCGCGGGCGCCGACCGCGCCGTCCACCAGCGCACCGACCAGCTCGCCCAGCGAGCGCACGAAAGACTGTGCGGCACCGGCGCGGTCGCCCAGGTCCAGCGCCTCGACGGCGTTGAACACCGAAAACAGGCTGCGCGCCAAACCGATCGGCAACATGATCCTGACCGGCAGCACCATGGACAGCACGTCGAAGGCCACGGTGGCGACGTTCAGGCCGGTTTCAATGTCGACTTGCCGGGTGCTCTTCGCTTGCGCGGCGGCGTCGTTGATCACGCAGTTCGCTTCAGCCTCATAAGCCTCCTCGAAGAAGTCGTCGGCAATCCGGCTCAGGCTCACCATCGACACGTCGCCGCGGCCCCTGAGCACGGCGCGGACGTGAGGCTCGAAGGCCCGCTCCACGCGCCCCAGCAGGTAGGCGCGCCAACTGCTGTTGATGATGAAGTCGCTCATCAGGCGGTCTTTGGCGTACTCGTGGAACACGCGACCGTCGGGCGCCTGCGGGGTGTATACAACGATCGAGCCGACCCCGGCGGCGGCCGTGCCGAACAGCAGTACCCCGCGCACGCGCTGACCGCGCAGTTTCAAGTGCTGCACGAGAATCCGATGCCCGTCGACGCGCTCGCGCCGATCACTGTCGACGGGGGCATCGAGCACCGCCCGCACCCAATTGAAGCCACGGTCCAGGCGGTCCGGGAGGAAGTCGCCGTGGATCTTGGCCTCGATGGCGTCGAGACGCAGTTGCCGCCGCATGACTTGGCCATAGGTGTGTTTTTGCGCGAGCGCAGCCGGCGAGGTGATAAGGCGGTCCTTCAGAAAGGTGTCGTAGCCTTGTCCGACATTGACCGCGCGCACCAGATCCTTGACCTGTTGCAGGGTCAGCCCGTCATAGGCCGGGGCCGCCTCCAGATCTTCGGGGAGCAGTGCTTCATCAGGCTTTTTGCGCGTGTTTTCACTGAGCCTGGAAAAGTGCGTGAAGTTGAAATCCAGCCCGCCGAGATTCTCCAGGGCCAGCTCGGTCAGCGTGCGGCTTCGCTGCCGGAACAACGCTGTACCGGGCTCGCGCGGCGCCGGAGCAGGCGCGCCCGGAACCACGACAGTCGCCGGCACGAACGGTTCTTTGGTGTGTACGCGGACAGTGTCGGGGTCGATGTCCAGTGCATAGTCAGCCTTGAGGCGAATGCGCAGCTGTTGGTTGGCGTATGCCAGCAGCGTCGGTTTATCACTGAATTGCGCCAGCGACGGCAAGCCCTCGGCGTCCGGCAGGCGCGACAGCAGCTCGTAATAATCGGCCATCGCGGCGCGCCACGCCTGTTTATCGGCGGGGGATGCGTCGTGCAGAAAGGTTCGGAGCTGCGCCTGCCCGCGCTTGATTTCGCGGCCCCACAACACCCCGCCGGCACTGAAAAGGCGAGCGGGGTCCGTGACCCGGTCCAGCACCTGCGGCAGCTCAGCCACTTCGATGGGGTCGACCGGTGACGGGTAGCGCGACAGGGTTGAGGTGAAGTTGTCGAGCATCAACCGGCATTGCGCCTCGACACTCTCAACGAACGGCGACTCGAGCTGTTCATGGTAGACCACCTGCCCCGTGGTCTTGAGCTGACGATGCAGGGCCAAGCCTTGCGCCTGGTCCGCCACCGCCAGGCCAGCGAGCACAGCGGCGAATTCGACGGGGTGGTTCAAACGCCGATGCAGCTCCCGATCCAGGCTGGCCAGGGAGTCAAACGCTTCAAGCCCGGAGTCCGGCAGAAACAGCAGCAGCGTGCCGACGTTCATGCTTGGGTCCACGGGGCGCACCCGGGCCGGCTCGACCGCCTCCTGCGCCCTCACCACGGCTTGTTCCGGGTCTCTGGAGGTCAGCACAAAGGCGCCGCGCAAGGTCAGGTCCGCAGCGCCGGGAGCTCCCTTGAGGGCAACCGCGTAGACACACGGCCGGTCAGCGCGCAGCGCCTGTCGTGCCTGGGCGTACGGGTGACGCAGCACCAGGGCGAACAGGTCCTGGTCGGCGGGGCTGAGCAGGCGGTCGGCAGCCAGTAGCGCCACTTCGGTTTTCAGCAGTTCGATACGGGTTTGCACCAACCATTGTTTCTGCGTGCGCGCATCGGTCAGGCTGCGCGCGCGCGTCCAGAAGGCTTGCACGAAAGCGCTGTAAGAAGCGCTCAGCCCGGTGGCCAGGCGGTCAAGGAATTTATCCAGCCCGGCCGGGGTGATACCGCTCAAGGGCAGCAGCGCTTCGCCCGTCGCCGGCAGCCGATGCAGGGTCGCCATGCGCCCCGCATAACTCGCTGGCTGGTCAGCGGTGATACGTTGCACCACCGCATCGAACAGCGTGGGCAGCAACTCGGCCTCGGTGGGCGGTTGCGCCTCTGACGTCGCTGGCGGGATGGACGTCTCCGGCAGTCGGATGAAGGCGTGGCGCACATCGAGGCTGGGCGTCAAGGTCGGGAATGCTTGCTCGAACGCATGCTGCACAAATGAATGGAACGTCGGTGGCGACTGAAACTGCTCGGCGATCTGGCGGTCGAGCGCCATTAACTGTTCGCGCAACGCAACCTGTTGCGGGGCGTCCTTGACAGTTGGCGGTGCAGATAACAATAAATCAGACGGCATGGTGGCCTCTCGAATAGGAAACATACCGGCCCATCGTGCCTAAGCCCCCCCTGAACCATGCGCTACATAGCTACGCGCCGCCGATCGGCGGCCAAGGTTTACATGCCCTGCACCCCAGGTAGAATGGCGCCCTTCCCCTGTCACCCGAGCAGACTTCATGGCGTTGCCGACCCTTCGCATCATTGGCTTCATCATCGGCATCTTCCTGATCACCCTCGCGATCGCCATGGTCGTTCCGATGGCCATCCTGGTGATCTTCGAACGCACCAGCGACCTGCCGTCGTTCCTGTGGGCCAGCCTGATTACCTTTATCGCCGGCCTGGCCCTGGTGATTCCCGGTCGCCCGGAACATATCCACCTGCGTCCCCGGGACATGTACCTGCTGACGGTGAGCAGTTGGGTGGTGGTGTGCATCTTCGCCGCGCTGCCGTTTTTCCTGACGCAGAACATCAGCTACACCGACTCGTTTTTTGAAAGCATGTCCGGCATCACCGCCACCGGTTCCACGGTGTTGAGCGGGCTGGACACCATATCGCCCGGCATTTTGATGTGGCGTTCGCTGCTGCACTGGCTCGGCGGGATCGGCTTTATCGGCATGGCGGTGGCGATCCTGCCGCTGCTGCGCATTGGTGGCATGCGCCTGTTCCAGACCGAGTCCTCGGACCGTTCGGAAAAGGTCATGCCGCGTTCGCACATGGTGGCGCGGCTGATCGTGGCGGCGTATGTGGGCATCACCATCCTCGGCAGCCTGGCGTTCTGGTGGGCCGGGATGGGCTTGTTCGATGCGATCAACCATGCGATGTCGGCGATTTCCACCGGCGGGTTTTCCACCTCCGATGAGTCCCTGGCGCACTGGAAACAACCGGCGGTGCATTGGGTGGCGGTGGTGGTGATGATCCTCGGCAGCCTGCCGTTCACCCTGTACGTCGCCACGTTGCGCGGCAACCGTCGGGCGTTGATCAAGGATCAGCAGGTGCAGGGTTTGCTCGCCTTGCTGTTGATGACCTGGCTGGTGCTCGGCAGCTGGTACTGGTGGACCACCAACCTGCACTGGCTGGATGCGCTGCGCCATGTGGCCCTGAACGTGACGTCGGTGGTGACGACGACCGGTTTTGCACTGGGGGACTACAGCCTGTGGGGCAATTTCTCACTGATGCTGTTTTTCTACCTGGGTTTTATCGGCGGTTGCTCGGGGTCAACGGCGGGCGGGATCAAGATCTTCCGCTTCCAGGTCGCCTATATCCTGCTCAAGGCCAACTTGAACCAGTTGATTCACCCGCGCGCGGTGATCAAGCAGAAGTACAACGGCCACCGCCTCGACGAAGAGATCGTGCGTTCGATCCTGACCTTCTCGTTTTTCTTCGCCATCACCATTTGCATGATCGCCCTGGCCTTGTCGCTGCTCGGCCTGGACTGGATGACCGCGCTGACCGGCGCCGCCAGCACGGTATCCGGGGTCGGCCCGGGCCTGGGCGAAACCATCGGCCCGGCCGGCAACTTCGCCAGCCTGCCGGACGCGGCCAAGTGGATCCTGGCGCTGGGCATGCTGCTCGGCCGGCTGGAAATCATTACAGTCTTTGTTCTGTGCATCCCGGCGTTCTGGCGTCACTGACCGTCGACGCATCCAGCAAGCGCGCGCGGTACTCGCCGGGCGTGGCGTCGAACCAGCGGCGGAAGGCGCGGAAGAAGTTGCTCGGGTCGGCAAAGCCCAGCAGGTAGGCGATCTCCAGCAAGGTCATGCTCGGCTGCGCCAGGTATTGCTCGGCGAGTTCGCGGCGGGTGTCGTCCAGCAGGGTCTGGAAACTGGTGCCCTCTTCCTGCAGACGTCGCTGCAACGTGCGTTGGGACAGGTGCAGGGTCTGGGCCACCACTTCGCGCTTGGGTTCGCCCTGGGGCAACAGGCGGCACAGCACCTGCCGCGCCTTGTGGGTCACACGGCTTTCGGAGAAGCGCGCCAGGTATTCACCGGCAAACCGGTCGTGCAGCAGCGCCATTGCCTCATTGGCAGTGGGCAGCGGCGCCTCCATGTCGGCGCGCTCGAAAATCAGCGCGTCATAGGCTGCGTTGAATTCCAGGGGCGCATGGAACGCCTGTTTGTAGGGCGCGAGGTCGGCGGGTTGCTCACCTTGCAGCAGCACCTTGCGCGGTTGCAGGGTACGCCCGGTCAACCAACCGCACAGCGCCAGCGCACAGGCCAGCGAGGCTTCGGCGCTTTGCCGGGTGGGCGGCAGGTGATCGCCATGTACTGTCAGAATCAGCGCATAGCCTTCGGGTAATAATCGGAAACTCAGGTCAGCGCTTTCGGCGATGATCCGCTGGTAGCGCACCAGGCGCATAAAGCCTTCCGCCAATGTGTTGCTGGACATCAGCGCGTAACCGGTCACGTGAAACGACGCCGGGCGCACCACTTTGCCCATGTTCAGGCCAATCGCGGGGTTGCCCGACAATTCCACGGCACGCTGCCACAGCCGCGTCATGGAGTCTTGCGGAAAGCGCGCATCGGGGTCGTTGAGGGCGGCATAGTCCAGGCCCAATTGTTTGAACAACACCTGGCAATCCAGGCCGTCCATTTCCAGTGCCTTGACTATCCCCATCGCCCAGCTTGCAGAAGTTGTTCGTTCGCTCATGGCGTCTTCTTAATAAAGCAGGCTGAAACCGCAGCCAGGAAGGCAAGGATACTAAAGTGGCATCTAATGTCACTGGCTGTTACCACTGATCACTCTAGACTCAAATAAGCTCCCCGCCGAACAACTGTTCGACGGCATAACAATCAGAGGGCCGACCACCGTGGGAAATACCAAGCAATTCAATAGCTTCGCCGAGTTTTACCCGTATTACCTGAAAGAACACGGCAACAGCACCTGCCGGCGCCTGCACTTTATCGGCACCACGCTGGTGATTGGGCTTCTGGCGTATGTGCTGGGCAAAGGCGCCCTCGGCCTGCTGATTGCGGTGCCCATCGCTGGCTACGGCTTCGCCTGGGTGGGCCACTTCTTCTTCGAAAAGAACCGCCCGGCGACCTTCCAGCATCCGTTCTACAGCCTGCTCGGGGATTTCGTGATGTACCGCGACATGATCCTGGGCAAAGTGCCGTTCTAGTGGTGCGACGTCTGGTCACTTGTGCTTTAACGATGACGCTTTGTCCATCCGTCGATATAAAAGTCTTTTTGTCATTTACAGTGCTGTATCCTGCCAAGGCTTTTTGAGAGCGCGGAATCACCTGCGATTGAAAAAACAGACTTTGCGAGGAGCGACGACGATGCACGAGATACCTAATCTCCCCTTCCCAAGCCTGCACCCAACAGAGCAGCCAACACCGCAGCAGGCCGGCGACAAGCAGCCTGAGGCCAAAGAAGCAAAACCAGTCGACCGCGAAAGCCAGGACTGACGCCGTACCAGACCGTGTGGAAAGCGCACCTTTGAGCGCTTTCCACACTGCCTGAAATTCCCGAGATACCCGCCATGACCGACAACCACTCCGATAGCCCCAACGCCGCCATACTCGACACTGCCCTGCAGATGGTCGACGTATGGAACCGCCTCAACGCGGACAAACAGGCCCTGCTGCTCAAGCGCTTCGGCACCCAGGAAAACGCCTTGGCCGCCCTGGTCACCACGCAATTGCTCGCCCCTGCCCGGTCCTGACGCGGTTTAGACCGACGTTTTGGCTTTTTACTGCCCTGAGCGGGCCAAAGCATCGGTATCATTAGCAGCCTATCTTTACCTGCTGCGACAGTGGACCCTTCCCATGCCAGATACCCAGCGCCCCATGGCGGTCACGCTGCAAGTTGTTTCCATCGTGTTGTTCACCTTTATCGGCTACCTGAATATCGGCATTCCCCTGGCCGTGTTGCCGGGCTATGTCCACAGTGAGCTGGGCTTTGGCGCGGTGATCGCCGGGCTGGTGATCAGTGTGCAATACCTCGCCACCCTGCTGAGCCGGCCGTATGCCGGGCGCATCATCGATAACCTGGGCAGCAAGCGCGCCGTGCTGATCGGCCTGGCGGGCTGCGGCCTGAGCGGCGTGTTCATGTTGCTCGCGGCGTGGTTTTCCAGCCTGCCGGCGCTGAGCCTGGGTAGCCTGCTCATCGGCCGCCTGGTGCTGGGCAGTGCCGAAAGCCTGGTAGGTTCGGGCGCCATCGGCTGGGGCATTGGCCGGGTGGGGGCGGCGAACACGGCGAAGGTCATCTCGTGGAACGGCATCGCCAGCTATGGCGCCCTGGCGGTCGGCGCGCCGTTGGGGGTGCTGCTGGTGCGTCACCTCGGCTTGTGGAGCATGGGCGTGAGTATCCTGCTGCTGGCGGCGGTGGGTCTGCTGCTGGCGTGGCGCAAAGAGCCGGCACCGATTGTCGCCGGGGTGCGCCTGCCTTTCATGAATGTGCTGGGCCGGGTATTGCCTCACGGTTGCGCACTGGCGCTGGGCTCCATCGGCTTTGGCACCATCGCCACCTTCATCACCTTGTATTACACCACCCAGCATTGGGATAACGCGGTGTGGGCACTGAGCCTGTTCGGCGCCAGTTTTATCGGCGCGCGCCTGTTGTTCGGCAATTTGATCAACCGCATCGGCGGCTTTCGCGTGGCGATCGCCTGCCTGTCGGTGGAGGTGCTGGGCCTGCTGTTGCTGTGGCTGGCGCCGGATGCGCCGTGGGCACTGGCGGGCGCGGCGTTGAGCGGCTTCGGTTTTTCTTTGGTGTTTCCGGCGCTGGGAGTGGAGGCGGTCAATCTGGTGCCTGCGTCCAGCCGGGGTTCGGCGGTGGGCGCGTACTCGCTGTTCATCGACCTGTCGCTGGGGATCACCGGCCCGCTGGCCGGGGCCGTGGCGGCCGGCTTTGGCTTTGCGTCGATCTTCCTGTTCGCCGCCCTCGCCGCCCTGGTCGGGTTGCTGCTGAGTGTCTACCTGTACCGGCAAGCCCCCAAGGCCCGCGAGGCGCGCGACGCCTAGAAGTCGACCTTGCCGCGCCCGGCCTTGATGCTGCCGCGCTTGGTCTTGGATTCGAGGCGGCGTTTCTTCGAGCCCAGGGTCGGTTTGGTCGGGCGGCGTTTCTTCTCCACCTTGGTGGCGCTGAGGATCAACTCCACCAGGCGCTCCAGTGCATCGGCGCGGTTCTGTTCCTGGGTGCGGTATTGCTGGGCCTTGAGCACCAGCACGCCGTCGCTGGTAATCCGACTGTCGCGCAGTGCCAGCAAGCGCTCCTTATAGAATTCCGGCAACGACGAGGCCGGAATATCAAAGCGCAGATGCACCGCGCTCGACACCTTGTTGACGTTCTGCCCGCCGGCGCCCTGGGCGCGAATGGCGGTCAGCTCGATCTCGGCGTCGGGCAAGTGGACGTTGTTGGAAATCACCAGCATGAGCAACGGGTTCCTCTAAGGGGAGCCCAAGGATACGCGAATGCGCCCCGCCCATCCCTTCAAACGACAAACCCGGCACGCGGCCGGGTTTGCTCAACAGCATCGAAGGGTTACTCCAGCGCGGCCATCGCCAGACGCTGATCCGCGCGGCGCTTGTTCTTGATCCAGTAACACAGCCCCATGAACGCCACCCACACCGGGATCGCATACACCGAGACCTGAATCCCCGGACTCATCAGCATGATCACCAGGATAAACACCACGAACGCCAGGCACAGGTAATTGCCATACGGATACCACAGCGCCTTGAACAACGGCACCTGGCCGGTGCGGTTCATGTGCTGGCGGAACTTGAAGTGGGAGAAGCTGATCATCGCCCAGTTGATCACCAGCGTGGCCACCACCAGCGACATCAGCAGTTCCAGCGCGTGTTGCGGGACCAGGTAATTCATCAGCACCGCCACCAGGGTGATCGCCGCCGAGGCGAGGATCGAGCGCACCGGCACGCCGCGCTTGTCGATCTTCGCCAACACCCGCGGCGCGTCGCCCTGCTCGGCCATGCCCAGCAGCATGCGGCTGTTGCAGTAGGTGCCGCTGTTGTACACCGACAGCGCGGCGGTCAGCACCACAAAGTTGAGGATATGCGCGGCAGTGTTGCTGCCGAGCATCGAGAACACCTGCACGAACGGGCTGCCGCTATAAGCATCGCCGGACGCATTGAGGGTCGCCAGCAGGCTGTCCCACGGCGTCAGCGACAACAGCACCACCAGGGCGCCGATGTAGAAGATCAGGATGCGGTAGATCACCTGATTGATCGCCTTGGGGATCACGGTGCGTGGCTGGTCGGCTTCGGCCGCGGTAAAGCCGAGCATTTCCAGGCCGCCGAAGGAGAACATGATGAGCGCCATGGCCATCACCAACCCACCGACACCGTGGGGGAAGAAGCCGCCGTGTTCCCACAGGTTACTCACCGAGGCTTGCGGGCCCCCGCTGCCGCTGACCAGCAGGTAGCTGCCCAGGGCGATCATGCCGACGATGGCCACCACCTTGATGATGGCGAACCAGAACTCGGCCTCGCCGAAGACTTTGACGTTGGCCAGGTTGATCAGGTTGATCAACACGAAAAACGCCGCCGCCGACACCCAGGTCGGAATCTCCGGCCACCAGTAATGCACGTATTTGCCGACAGCCGTCAGCTCCGACATGCCCACCAGGATGTACAGAATCCAGCAGTTCCAGCCCGACAGGAAGCCGGCGAAACCGCCCCAGTATTTGTGGGCAAAGTGGCTGAAGGAGCCGGCTACCGGCTCTTCGACGATCATTTCGCCGAGTTGGCGCATGATCATGAAGGCAATGAAGCCGCAGATGGCATAGCCCAGGATCATCGACGGGCCGGCGGATTTGAGCACCCCGGCCGAGCCCAGGAACAGGCCGGTGCCGATGGCGCCACCGAGGGCGATCAACTGGATATGACGGTTTTTCAGGCCACGTTTCAGTTCGCCTGAAGAGGAATCGGGTCCACTCATGAAAAGGCTCTCACGCAAGGTTTGATGATGTTGAATGCAGGTTGCTGCCTTGTTGTTCGACTCAAGCAGCGCCGCTCAAACCCCAGCGCAGGCACCAGGAATACAGCGTCGTTCTATCGGTCATGCGTCACCTGTTTGTTTTTATCTGTGACGAAATCGAACCCGTCTGGCTCGTGGCCAGGCGGAGTGATCAGGGTGGATTAACCCTGAGGTCTTGGCCTTTTGCGCGGTTACGCAAGGGGGTCACAGTAAAACGCGGCGCATTGTACACCGCTCGACCGCTTGCGGACGGCCCTGGCGAGCTTCCGCGACAATCTGTCAGGTATTCCTTACAGCGCGGTGCCGGCCCGATACCGCAGGCCTTTTGCGTAAATCAATCGTTACAGCGCGGAAAATCGGCGTTACACCCAGCCAGTATCTGTCAGTTCACAAAAAATTGGCGGTAGGACATATCCGAACACTCGCCTGCCCCAGTGCGCTGTTTTGCATGGGGAAAAAATGGCGCGTCAAAAACAGAACAAAAAATCCAAATGAGACCGTGTCAATAAAATTTTTGCATTCCGAAACACTCTCACCTAGGTTCTTTCACTTGCCCTGCGAAGCCCGCGGGTAAGCCGTTCTCAAACAACGTCCTCTAGGAGATACACCATGCAAGCACTGGAAAACGACCTGGAAACCGAACTGCAACTTGACGATTGGTTTGAAGCGCCGACCCATGAGGCCGCCGTTGAAATGATGCAAGCCGATGCCGTGGTGCCTTTTGGCACCGCGATGTGGCCGTTCTAACCCTCGGCAGGCATCCGGCAGGCGCAGTGCGCTGCGCCTGCCCCCTTACCCAAGGCACACAAGGACACCCGTCATGGACAAGGCCCGCGCCGTCGAACACTTTCTCTACTACCTCGCCCACCATCCGGCCCTCAGCGGCTTGAGCCGGCCGACTGTGCTGCTGGGCCATACCGAACGCTACGAGGCGATTGCCCAGGCGATCAGCCTCGGCAGCGCCGCCCGCTTCAACTTCCAGGTGCAGCGCCTGGACCTGGCCGCCAGCGACACCCTGGCCGAAGCCATCGAAACCTGCGACCTGTACCTGTTTTTCTACGACGCCTCGACCCTGCCCAACCCCCGCGCCGAAGGCCCGGACTTTATCCGCGCGTTGCATGGCGTAATGGCCGAGCACTGGAAAAAATCCCTGCTGTTCAAGGACTACGGCGACTACTTCTACGACACCTTCAGCGTCGAGCCGCAACGCATCGCCGACCTCAACGCCACGCTGATCCGGCGCATGTCCCAGGCCTCGGTGCTGAGCTTCAGCGATCGGCACGGCTCACGCCTACGAGCACCGCTGAGCAGCATCAAAAAGTGGACCAATATCAACGGCATCGGCAACCACGACCTGGCCCCCGGCGAGATCGCCACCCACAGCGAAGCCATCAACGGCCAGGTGCGGTTTGTCGGCACCTTCCTCAGCACCATCCCCTTCGCACGCAAATATGGCGTGCTGCAATCACCGCTGGAGCTGTGGATCGAAAACTCGACCATCTGCAGTGTGGCCAGCGACGTCCCGGGGCTGGCGGATGATTTCAACAAGTACCTGAACGCCAACCCATCGAACCGCCGCGTGGAGGAACTGGGGATCGGTACCAATGAAGGGGTCAAGGATCTGTATGCGCGCAACGCCGGGTTCGAAGAGCGTCACTGCGGCCTGCACCTTGGGTTGGGTGGCGGGCAGAAAGGCAGTCATCACCTGGATTTGATCTTCGCCAGCGGGGTGTTGGCGCTGGATGACAAGCCGGTGTTCGATGGCACCTTTGCGTTCTGATCAGATCCAACTGTGGGAGGGGCTTGCTCCCTCCCACAGTTGATGGCATTGCAAATGCAGATCCAAAAAAAACGCCAACCCGAGGGTTGGCGTTTTTATGCAGCCGTTACATCACTGCGGTTTCTTGCGACCAAAACCCGGGCGCTGACCGGAACCGGCCGGCGCGCCACGGCGTTTGCCCGACGGCTCGTCCGCCACCAGTTTCAGGCCTGGGCGCTTGTTCGGCGCGGGCTTGGCTGGGCGCTTGGTGCTGGCGTTGTCGGCCGGGCGACCTGCGGGCGCACCGCGACCGGCTTCACCGCGATTACCGCGACCACCGCTTGGCGCTTCGCCACGGCCGGCAGGACGCGGCGTGCGTGGCGCACGTTCGCCTTCCTGACGCGATGGCGCGGTTGGACGACGCTCGCCTTCAATGTGCGGCTCACGGGAAATCCGCCCGCCGGTAGCCGGTGCATCCAGCGCCGGGCGCAGGGTGCGGGCAACGCGTTCGGTGCGGGCCACCGGGCGCGACGATTTACGCTGCATGCGTTCGAGCTTGTCTTTGCTCTTGGCGTTCATCTGCGGCATCGCGACCGGCGTCAGGCCGACTTCGGCGCTGAGGATGTCGACTTCGTACTGGCTCATTTCGCGCCAGCGGCCCATCGGCAGGTCGGAGTTGAGAAACACCGGACCGAAGCGCACGCGCTTCAGGCGGCTGACCACCAGGCCCTGGGATTCCCACAGGCGACGCACTTCACGGTTGCGACCTTCCATCACCACGCAGTGATACCAGTGGTTGAAACCTTCGCCGCCGGGTGCTTGCTTGATGTCGGTGAACTTGGCCGGGCCGTCTTCGAGGACGACGCCCGCTTTCAAGCGCTCGATCATCTCGTCATCGACTTCACCACGCACACGCACGGCGTATTCGCGGTCCATCTCGTAGGACGGGTGCATCAGGCGGTTGGCCAGCTCACCGTCGGTGGTGAACATCAGCAAGCCGGTGGTGTTGATGTCGAGACGGCCGATGTTGATCCAACGGCCTTCTTTGGGCTTTGGCATCTTGTCGAACACGGTCGGACGGCCTTCCGGGTCGTCACGGGTGCAGATCTCGCCATCGGGCTTGTTGTACATGATCACGCGGCGCACCGATTCGGCGGCCTCTTCACGCTTGATGACCTTGCCATCAATGGTGATTGCATCGTGCAGGTCGACGCGCTGGCCGAGGGTGGCCTCGACGCCGTTGACCTTGATGCGCTTCTGGGTGATCCAGGCTTCGACGTCGCGGCGCGAGCCCACGCCGATACGCGCCAGCACCTTTTGCAGTTTTTCGCCTGCTGGGCCGATTTCCTGGCTGTCGTTCTGGTCTTTATCGTTCATCTTAAGCACCTCCCGGTGGGTCGATTCAGGCGTGGCCTGAAGAGTGTTGAAAGCGGGGCTTTGGCCGAATACATCGGCAAAGGGTCGCGAATCATACGCGCATGGCGCGCGTTGCGCATCAGAAGCTAGTCGATAAGTGCCGAGTCGGTGGTTTTTCCGCCGACCGGTGGTGCCCACCGGCTGTAGGAGCGAGCTTGCTCGCGAATATCGTCAACGATAACGCGGGGAATCTGGTTGTCTGCGGTGTTCTTGGGTTTTTCGCGAGCAAGCTCGCTCCTACAAGGTGGGCGTCAGTCGTCGAGCTGGCGGCGCTCGGCCTCGATGGCTTCGGCCAGGGCACGGGCTTCGTCCTCTTCGTCGCTCAGCGGCGGCTGTTCGAGGGCGGCGACGGCAGCCAGGAGTTTTTCGCGGGCTTGGGCGACGCCGAGAATGTCTTCCTCAGGTTCCGCTTCGGGCTCTGGCTCGGCTTCAACATTCACCTGGCTTTCGGGCTCGGCCGCGCCATCACGCAGCAAGTCATCGAAGTCGGTCTTGATCCCCTGCTCCATGTCGTCCAGTTCCAGCAACAAGGTATGGAAACTGGTTTCGTCCTTCGGTTCTTCCGGCTCGGCCGTGGCATCGGCCAGTTCCTGCAGGCTCGCCGGGACCGGGGCGTCGTCGAAGTCGAGTTCCGGCTCGGTTTCCATCTCGCGCAATTCGGCCAAGGGCGGCAGGTCGTCGAGGTTTTTCAGGTTGAAGTGGTCGAGGAACACCTTGGTGGTGGCGAACATCGCCGGTTTGCCGGGCACGTCGCGGTAACCGACGATGCGAATCCACTCGCGCTCCAGCAACGTCTTGACGATATGGCTGTTGACCGCCACACCGCGCACGTCCTCGATTTCACCACGGGTGATCGGCTGGCGATAGGCGATCAGCGCCATGGTTTCCAGCATCGCCCGGGAATAACGTTGCGGGCGTTCTTCCCACAAGCGGCCGACCCATGGGGAAAACTTCTCACGTATCTGCAGGCGATAACCCGACGCCACTTCGCGCAGTTCAAAGGCGCGGCCGTCGCAGGACTTGCGCAGGATCTCCAGGGCTTTCTTGAAGACCGGCGGTTCAGGACGTTCGGCCTCTTCAAAGAGTTCGAACAGGCGCTCCAGGGATTGCGGCTTACCCGAGGCCAGAAGAAAGGCCTCCAGCAGCGGGGCCAGTTCGCGGGGTTCAGTCAGATTCATCGATTCAGCTCGTTATTCGGCTCGCGCCCGCACGTGGATAGCCGCAAAAGGCTCATTCTGGACCAGCTCGACCAAGGATTCCTTGACCAGCTCAAGGATCGCCATAAAGGTCACCACCACCCCCAGGCGCCCTTCTTCGGCGGTGAACAGCTCGACAAACGGCACAAAACCGCCGCCTTTGAGGCGTTCGAGCACATCGCTCATGCGCTCGCGGGTCGACAACGCCTCGCGGCTGACCTGGTGGTGTTCAAACATGTCGCCACGGCGCAGTACCTCGGCCATCGACATCAGCAACTCTTCCAGGCTCACGTCCGGCAACAGCTTGCGCGCCCGGGCTTCCGGGGCATCGAGCTTGGGCACCACCACATCGCGGCCCACGCGGCTGAGGCCGTCGATGCCTTCGGCGGCGGCCTTGAAGCGTTCGTACTCCTGCAGGCGTCGGATCAGTTCGGCGCGCGGGTCGTCCTCTTCGGCCTCGATCGTCTCCGAGCGCGGCAACAGCATGCGCGACTTGATCTCGGCGAGCATCGCGGCCATCACCAGGTACTCGGCGGCCAGTTCCAGGCGCACCGACTGCATCAGCTCGACATAGCCCATGTACTGGCGGGTGATTTCCGCCACCGGGATGTCGAGGATGTTGATGTTCTGCTTGCGGATCAGGTACAGCAGCAAGTCCAGCGGGCCTTCGAAGGCCTCGAGGAACACTTCCAGGGCATCCGGCGGGATGTACAGGTCCAGCGGCATTTCCATGACCGCCTGGCCATACACCATGGCAAACGGCAGTTCCTGCTGGGCGCCGGCCTGGCTGTCGACGGTTTCCACGGCCGACATTCAGGCCTCGGCCATAAACGGCGCGGGGTCGCCGCAGCCGACGCGGATCACTTCGGGGTCGCCGTCGGCCAGGTTGATCACGGTGGATGCCTTGCCGCCGCCGAAACCACCGTCGATGATCAGGTCGACGTGTTTTTCCAGCAGTTGGCGCATTTCGTAGGGGTCTTCCAGCGGTTCAGTGGCGCCGGGCATGATCAGCGACACGCTCATCAACGGCTCGCCCAACTCGGCCAGCAGCGCCAGGGCAATCGGGTGTTCCGGCACGCGCAGGCCGATGGTGCGCTTCTTCGGATGCAGCAGCAGGCGCGGCACTTCGCGGGTGGCGTTGAGAATAAAGGTGTACGGCCCCGGCGTGTGGGCCTTGAGCAGGCGGAAGGTGCCGGTGTCGACCTTGGCGAACAGGCCCAGTTGGGACAGGTCGCTGCAGATCAGCGCGAAGTTGTGCTTGTCGTCCAGCTGACGCAGGCGTCTGACACGCTCGACCGCGTTTTTGTCGCCGATCTGACAACCGATGGCGTAGGACGAATCCGTTGGATAGATCACCACGCCACCGGCGCGAATGATCTCCACGGCCTGTTTGATCAGGCGTGGCTGAGGGTTTTCCGGATGAATCTGGAAGAATTGACTCACGTGCTCTACCTGTTCAGACGGTGGCAATAATGGGGTCATGCTTGAATCGCCCCCACAAAAGCGGCAAGTCTTCCGGGACCGGGCGATATTCGCCGATCTCGGACCAGCCGCCTGGGCCATGAAAGTCACTGCCGGCGCTGACCAGCAGACCAAATTCGCGGGCAAGAATCGCCAGGCTGCCAACCTGTTCGGCGGGTTGATGCCCGTTGACCACTTCAATTGCGTGGCCGCCCGCACCAATATAGTCGCCAATCAGCTTGCGACGCTTGCTGCGGGTGAAATCGTAATGCCAGGGATGTGCCAAGCTGACCCAGGCCCCGGAGGCCCGCAGGGTCTCGACGGTGTCGTCCAAGGTCGGCCAGTGCTGCTTGACGTCGCCCAGCTTGCCGGCGCCCAGCCATTTGCGAAAGGCTTCGGCGCGGTCCCGGACAAACCCTTCGCGCACCATCCAATCGGCGAAATGCGGCCGGGCCGGTGCGTTGCCGCTGTCGCCCAGCTCCTGCTGGATGGCCCGGGCGCCGTCGAGGGCGTTGGACATGCCTTTGAGGCCGAGCTTGCGGCTTATTTCTTCGGAGCGCAGCCAGCGGCCATCGCGCAATTGGGCGATGGCCTCCACCAGCGGCGGGGCTTTCTGGTCGAAACCGTAGCCAAGCACATGAATGGTGGCGCCACCCCAGGTGCAGGACAATTCCACGCCGTTGACCAGTTGCATGCCCAGGGCCTGGGCGGCTTCGCGGGCTTCGTCGAGGCCTTCGAGGGTATCGTGGTCGGTCAACGACAGGACTCGCACGCCTTTTTCAAACGCACGCGCAACCAGCACCGCGGGCGCCAGGGCGCCATCGGAGGCCGTGCTGTGGCAGTGCAAATCAACATTCACGGAAGTGTGTAACCTCAAGTCAGGTGGCGCTTTCGCTACCAAGGATGTTTGTTATTATGCCGCCACATCCAGCTTCTGGCTCTTACTGTGAAACAATTCATCGACTTCATCCCGCTGTTGCTGTTTTTCATCGTTTACAAACTCGACCCCAGGGTCATCGATCTCGCCGGCCATGAACTGACCTTCGGAGGCATCTACAGCGCCACCGCCGTACTGATCATCAGCTCCATCGTGGTCTACGGCGCCATCTTCATCTCCCAGCGCAAACTCGAAAAAAGCCAATGGCTGACCCTGGTCGCCTGCCTGGTCTTCGGCAGCCTGACCCTGGCTTTCCACAGCGAAACCTTCCTTAAATGGAAAGCCCCGGTGGTGAACTGGCTGTTCGCCCTGGCGTTTATCGGCAGCCACTTCGTTGGCGACCGCCTGTTGATCAAGCGGATCATGGGCCACGCCCTGACCCTGCCGGAGCCGGTATGGACGCGCCTGAACATGGCCTGGATCGTGTTTTTCCTGTTCTGCGGCGCCGCCAACCTGTTCGTGGCCTTCACCTTCCAGGACTACTGGGTCGACTTCAAGGTGTTCGGCAGCCTGGGCATGACCGTATTGTTCCTGGTCGGCCAAGGCATCTACCTGTCGCGCCACCTGCATGACACCGACCCCACTTCGCCGAAAACCGAGGACTGACATGCTCTACGCCATCATTGCCACCGACGTTGCCAACTCGCTGGAAAAACGCCTCTCCGCGCGCCCGGCCCACGTCGAGCGCCTGAAAGTACTGCAGGCCGAAGGCCGCATCGTGTTGGCCGGCCCGCTCCCGGCGATCGACAGCAACGACCCGGGCGACGCCGGTTTCACCGGTAGCCTGATCGTTGCCGAGTTCGCGTCCCTGGCCGATGCCCAGGCCTGGGCCAAGGCCGATCCGTATGTAGCGGCCGGCGTCTACGCGGACGTGGTGATCAAACCGTTCAAGCAAGTCCTGCCTTGACCCCGGTCGCGCCGAACCAATTCGGTTCGGCGCACTCCTAATTGCTCATTATTCTGGGTAACCTGCCGACAACGTTCTGAATATTCGTGTGGAATCAGGAGTTCCGATGCGCTTACGTCAGTTGTGTCTGTTGGCAGTGTTAATGATCGGGGCTACGGCCCACGCTGAAGAAACCTCAAGCACCGGCAGTTCTACGCCCCTGTCCTTGAGCGCCGGCAGCCAGATCACCGAATTGCAGCAACGCTTGAAAGAAAGCGAACGGCTGCGTGAAGAACTGAGCAAGCAACTGCAAACCACGGATGCTGCGCGTGAAAGTGCCCAGTTGAGTCGCTTGCGCCAAGAGAACCAACGCCTGGCCCAGCAACTCAAAGAGGTACAGGGCGGCGGCTTGACCCGATGGCTGACCGAACAGCAGCAGTGGTTTGTCACCGGCGCGGCCGTCGCGCTGATCGCCTTGCTGTGCGGGATCTTCGCCAGCGGTGGGCACCGTCGCCGTCGACAATGGCTAAATTGAGTGAGTCATGAGCGAGCTGTTACTGATAGATGATGACCAGGAGCTCTGTGAGCTGCTGACCAGTTGGTTGGGCCAGGAAGGCTTCCAGGTGCGCGCCTGCCACGACGGTTTGAGCGCCCGCAAAGCCTTGGCCGACAGCGCCCCGGCGGCCGTGGTGCTCGACGTGATGTTGCCCGACGGCAGCGGCCTGGAGCTGCTCAAGCAATTGCGCAACGACCATCCGGAGTTGCCGGTGCTGATGCTGTCGGCCCGGGGCGAGCCGCTGGACCGCATCCTCGGCCTGGAACTGGGCGCCGACGATTACCTGGCCAAGCCCTGCGACCCGCGGGAACTGACTGCTCGCCTGCGCGCGGTGCTGCGCCGCAGCCACCCGGCTGCCGTGTCGACCCAGCTGGAACTGGGCGACCTGTGCTTCAGCCCGGTGCGCGGCGTGGTCAGCATCGACAATCAGGAATTCACCCTCACCGTCTCCGAAAGCCGCCTGCTCGAAGCCTTGCTGCGCCAGCCCGGCGAACCGCTGGATAAACAGGAACTGGCGCAGATCGCCCTCGGCCGCAAGTTGACCCTCTACGATCGCAGCCTCGACATGCACGTCAGCAACCTGCGCAAGAAGATCGGCCCGCACCCGGATGGCCGGCCACGGATCGTGGCGCTGCGCAGCCGCGGCTACTACTACAGCCTCTGAACCCCGCGCCACACTGATCCCACCGTTGATCTGCTCGTTTCCAAGGGTTTTGTCAGCCGCCGCCAAAACCCTCTTTACCCAAGCTTTACCCACACCTGACCGCCGCTGACCTTGATCTCCGTAATCTACTCACATCCGGACTCACCGGAATAGAGACAGGAGAATCACCATGCGCAAGACCCTAATCGCTCTGATGTTCGCCGCTGCCCTGCCCACCGTTGCCATGGCGGCAATGCCCGAAGGCCCAGGCCCGATGGGCGGCCCAGAAGGCCACATGATGATGGGTGGCCCAGGCCACGGCGGTGAACATGGTCCGCGTGGCAAAGGTGGCCCGCTCAGCCAGCTGGACTTGAGCAAGGAACAGCGCGAGCAAATTGGCAAGCTGATGGGTGACCAATGGCAGGCTCGCAAAGACCTGGTCAAAAAGTACCTGGACAAACTCCCGGCTGCTGAGCAGAAAGCCATGCAAGATGAAATCGCCGCCGGCAAGCAGAAAACCCAGGCCGATATCCGTGCCGTACTCAAGCCTGACCAGCAGAAGAAATTCGACGAGATCGTCAAGAAACAGGAACAACGCCGCGCCGAATGGAAGGAATTCCAGGCCTGGAAAGCGCAGCAGCCGCAAAAAGCGCAATAATGCGTTAGCTTCACTGCCCCAGCCCAGCGGTTCGCGCCGCTGGGCTTTTCCTGTTTGAGGGTTTCCTGTGCGTTCATTGTTCTGGCGCATCCTGGCCAGTTTCTGGCTGGCTATCGCCTTGGTTGCCGGGCTGTCGATCCTGCTTGGGCATATGCTCAACCAGGACGCCTGGATTCTCAGCCGCCACCCCGGCCTCAATAACCTGGCCGAAGAGTGGACCCAACTCTACGAAGCCCAGGGCGAGGACGCCGCCCAAGACTTGCTGCAACAGCGCAAGCGTCAGTATCACATTGACGTGCAAGTACTCAACGAAAGCGGCGAGCCCGTGGTCCGCGGCACCTTTCCGCGCCGCGCCGCCGCCTTCGAAGCCCGGCAGAACGACAGCAAGGACGGCCACCTGCCCTGGCGGCGCCTGACCGCCGAGTACACCAGCGAAAAGACCGGCGACACCTACCTGCTGATCTATCGCATCCCCCACCCGGAGCTGGACGCCTGGCACCGCAGCAGCCTGATGTGGCCGTTGAGCGCATTGGCGATTGCCCTGGTGGTGCTGACCCTGTTCAGCCTGCTGGTGACGCTGTCCATCACCCGCCCCTTAAGCCGCCTGCGTGGCGCGGTACACGACCTCGGCCAGGCCACCTACCAGCAGAACAGCCTGGCGCAACTGGCCAACCGCCGCGATGAGTTCGGCGTACTCGCCACCGACTTCAACCGCATGGGCGCACGCTTGCAGAGCCTGATCGGCAGCCAGCGCCAGCTGCTGCGAGACGTGTCCCACGAACTGCGCTCGCCCCTGGCCCGCCTGCGTATCGCCCTGGCCCTGGCCGAGCGGGCCGGCCCCGAGGAACGGGAAAGACTCTGGCCGCGCCTGACCCGCGAGTGCGACCGCCTGGAAGCGCTGATCAGCGAAATCCTGGTGCTGGCCCGGGTCGATGCCGACAACGCCAGTGCCGAAGACGTCGACCTCATCCCGCTGCTCAAGACCCTGCAAAAGGACGCCCAACTCAGCGCGCCGGACCAAGTGGTGCAACTGAGCGCCGATCCCGACCTGCGCCTCAAAGGCTGGCCGACCATGATCGAACGCGCCGTGGATAACCTGTTGCGCAATGCCCAGCGCTTCAACCCGCCCGGCCAACCGATCGAGTTGCAGGCGCGCCGCCTGGGCGAACGCATTCTGATCAGCGTGCGCGACCACGGCCCCGGCGTCGAAGCCGAGCACCTGAGCCAACTGGGCGAGCCGTTCTACCGCGCCCCCGGCCAAACGGCGCAGGGCCACGGCCTGGGTCTGGCGATTGCACGGCGCGCAGCGGAACGGCATGGCGGCAACCTGATCCTGACCAATCATCCCGACGGCGGTTTCAGCGCCAGCATCGACCTGCCATTGACGCCGGGGGTTGTCACACCGGTGTGATGATCTTCTATAGTGGCCCTTCTCTTATGGAGGGCCTTCGATGACTGACCTGCTGACTCCCATCCAAGCCGCACTCGATCTACCGCGCACCCCGCTGACCTCGACCGGGGCCGGCGCCTTGCCGTCGATCTTCGCCGTGAGCGACCTGGCCTGCGCCAGCATCGGCGCCGCCGGCCAGGCGGTTGCCCAACTCATCCTGCAACAGACCGGGCGCTTGCCCAGCGTGAGCGTGGACCGACGCCTCGCGTCTTTCTGGTTCTCTTCTTCGATCCGCCCCACAGGCTGGCAAGTACCGCCACTGTGGGACCCGGTAGCCGGCGACTATGCCAGCGCCGACGGCTGGATTCGCTTGCACACCAACGCGCCGCATCACCGTGCGGCTGCCGAGCGGGTGCTGGGCCACGTCGCTGACCGTGCCGGGATGGCGAGCAAGGTCGTCGCGTGGAACGCTGCCGAGCTGGAGCAGGCGATTGTCGATGCCGGCGGTTGTGCCGCGCAGATGCGGTCGTGGCAGGCCTGGCAGCAACATCCCCAAGGCTTGGCGGTGAATGCCGAGCACCTGGTTCAGCGCCAAACTTTTGAACCCGCCGCCAACAGGCCCTGGCGCGGCTCGGCGGCCCGCCCGCTGGCCGGCCTCAAAGTGCTGGACCTGACCCGCGTGCTGGCCGGCCCCGTGGCCAGTCGTTTTCTCGCCGGGCTGGGCGCGGACGTGCTGCGCATCGACTCGCCGACCTGGAACGAGCCGGGCGTGGTGCCGGAAATGACCCTGGGCAAACGCTGTGCGCGCCTGGACCTGAAAACCGCCGCAGACCGCCAGGTTTTCGAAGGGTTGCTCAAAGACACCGATATCCTGTTCCACGGTTACCGCGCCGATGCCCTCGAGCAATTGGGCTACACCGCCCACGCATTGCAACAGCTCGCCCCCGGCCTGATCGACGTGAGCCTCAACGCCTATGGCTGGAGCGGCCCGTGGCGCAATCGCCGGGGCTTCGACAGCCTGGTGCAGATGAGCTGCGGCATCGCCGACGCGGGCATGGCCTGGAAACACACGGATAAACCTGTGCCGCTGCCGTTGCAGGCGCTGGATCACGCCACCGGCTACTTGATGGCGGCCAGCGCGATCCAGGCCCTGCGCGAGCGCTTGGCGTCCGGCCGTGGCGGCTCGGCGCGGTTGTCGTTGGCGCGCACGGCAAAATGCTTGATGGAGGCCGGGCCGGTTCCGGAGCAACCGGCATTGCGGGCCGAAGCCCTCGAAGACCAGGGGCTGGTGGTGGAGCAAACCGCCTGGGGACCGGCGCACCGATTGCTCGCGCCGCTGACCATCAGCGGCACACCGTTGCAGTGGGATTTGCCGGCAGGGGAATTGGGGTCGCACCGGCCTCG
Source organism: Pseudomonas sp. 7-41 (assembly GCF_021233075.1). NCBI lineage: Bacteria > Pseudomonadati > Pseudomonadota > Gammaproteobacteria > Pseudomonadales > Pseudomonadaceae > Pseudomonas > Pseudomonas sp. 7-41. The sequence goes on from NZ_CP089551.1 coordinate 5,441,734, forward strand.
CTGGTGACCTGAGACCGCCATCGCGGGCGTGCCCGCGATGAGGCCCACACGATCAAGCCACCCTGCTCATAACGACAACACTCCGCTATACAGCCCATACGCCGCCAACCCCGCGCCCGCAATCACACAGGCGAAAATGCCTTTTTCCACATGGGTAAACAACGGCAGGCCCTGCTCGCGCTTGGCCAGGGCAAACAGCACCACGCCCGGCGCATACAGCAACGCCGACAGCAGCAAGTACTTCAGGCCCCCGGCGTACAGCAGCCACACCGCGTAGCCCAATGCAATCAAGCCCACCAGCAGATCTTTCAGACGCTGGCGCTGGGCGCCTTCGTAGGTTTCCCCGCGCCCGCTCAACAACACCGCGTAGGCCGCCGACCACAGGTAAGGCACCAGGATCATGGATGAAGCCAGGTAAATCAGGGTGGTGTAGGTGCTTTCGGAAAACAGCGTGATCACCAGGAATATCTGGATCATCACATTGGTCAGCCACAGCGCATTGACCGGCACCTGATTGGCGTTTTCCTTTTTCAGGAAGGCCGGCATGGTCTTGTCATGGGCCGTGGCGTAGAGGATTTCCGCGCAGAGCAGCGCCCATGACAACAACGCGCCCAGCAGCGATACCGCCAAACCGATGCTGATCAGCAGCGCGCCCCAGGGACCGACGATGTGCTCCAGCACGCCGGCCAGGGACGGGTTCTGCAATTGCGCCAGTTCCGCCTGGCTCATGATCCCCAGGGACAGCAGGTTCACCAGCACCAGCAACGCCAGCACACCGAGAAACCCGATCACCGTGGCCCGGCCCACGTCCGAGCGTTTCTGCGCCCGCGCCGAGTACACGCTGGCGCCCTCGATGCCGATGAACACGAACACCGTGACCAGCATCATGTTGCGCACCTGATTCATCACACTGCCGAAATGCGGCTTGCCCAGGCCCCAGATGTCGGCGGTGAAGACATCGGCCTTGAACGCCACGCCGGCGATGACCACGAACATCAGCAGCGGCACGAGCTTGGCCACGGTGGTGATCTGGTTGATGAACGCCGCCTCCTTGATCCCGCGCATCACCAGAAAATGCACGGCCCACAGCAACACCGAGGCGCAGCCGATGGCCACTGGCGTATTGCCTTCGCCGAATACAGGAAAAAAATAGCCGAGGGTGCTGAACAGCAACACGAAGTAGCCGACGTTGCCCATCCACGCACTGATCCAGTAACCCCAGGCGGACGAGAAGCCCATGTAGTCGCCGAAGCCGGCCTTGGCGTAGGCATACACCCCGGAATCCAGCTCGGGTTTGCGGTTGGCCAGGGTCTGGAACACAAATGCCAGGGTCAGCATGCCCACGGCGGTGATCGCCCAGCCGATCAATACCGCGCCGACTTCCGCGCGCGCGGCCATGTTTTGTGGCAGGGAAAAAATCCCGCCGCCGATCATGGAGCCCACCACCAGGGCGATCAAGGCGCTGAGTCGAAGCTTTTCAGACGATTGCGACATGAATTCTCCAGAATTAAAAGAACCACCGTGTACTCAACTAATTTACGCAGGCGCGTTAGCGTTTATCAGATATCGCGAATAAAACGCAGGCTCTAATAACCCAAAGGCATGTCAAAAAACAGAGTTTAGTCAAATTTATAAATTAAATAAGTATTGAACTTTAAGGATTTGAGTGTCCTGCCAAGCCGGCCCGGAAAAAGTTTGCACATTCACCAAAAGGGGCTAGCTTGAAACGTCCCTGCAATCAGGAAACCTTAATAATAAAAAAGCGCATAGAGGCTCTACGACGAGCGTCTTGGCGGCACTATCGCGCGCACGGCATTTTCACTCTAAGTCATTAATTCACAATGGAATGTGCCAATGATGTGATCTGAGTCAGCTGTTTGATTAGCGCACGGAATTATTCTGTGGTCTCTCTTCTCCTGCATTGGAGTCATACAATGTCTGAATCTGCCGGAAAACTTCGACTTGGCGCACTGGTTGCACTTGTCGTGGGTTCAATGATTGGCGGCGGGATCTTCTCTCTGCCGCAAAACATGGCGGCCAGCGCCGATGTCGGCGCCGTCCTGATTGGCTGGGTGATTACGGCTGTAGGCATGTTGACCCTGGCGTTTGTGTTCCAGACCCTGGCCAACCGCAAACCCGATCTCGACGGCGGCGTATATGCCTACGCCAAGGCCGGCTTCGGCGACTACATGGGCTTCTCGTCCGCCTGGGGGTACTGGATCAGCGCCTGGCTGGGCAACGTCGGCTACTTCGTGCTCTTGTTCAGCACCCTCGGCTACTTCTTCCCGATCTTTGGCGAGGGCAACACCCCGGCCGCGGTGATAGGCGCTTCGGTGCTGCTGTGGGCCGTGCATTTCCTGGTATTGCGCGGGATCAAGGAAGCGGCGTTCATCAACCTGGTGACCACCGTCGCCAAGGTCGTGCCGCTGGTGCTGTTCGTGCTGATCGCTGTATTCGCGTTCAAGCTGGACATCTTCACCGCTGACATCTGGGGCCTGAAAAACCCGGACCTGGGCAGCGTGATGAACCAAGTGCGCAACATGATGCTGGTCACCGTGTGGGTGTTCATCGGCATCGAAGGCGCAAGCATCTTCTCGGCGCGGGCCGAAAAACGCAGCGACGTGGGCAAGGCCACTGTGATCGGCTTTATCACCGTGCTGCTGTTCCTGATGCTGGTCAACGTGCTGTCCCTGGGCATCATGACCCAACCGGAACTGGCCAAGCTGCAGAACCCGTCGATGGCGGCCGTGCTGGAGCACGTCGTGGGCCACTGGGGCGCCGTGTTGATCAGCGTCGGCCTGGTCATCTCGCTGCTCGGCGCGCTGCTGTCGTGGGTGTTGCTGTGTGCGGAGATCATGTTCGCCGCCGCCAAGGACCACACCATGCCGGAGTTCCTGCGCCGCGAGAACGCCAACCACGTGCCGGCCAATGCCCTGTGGCTGACCAACGCACTGGTCCAGGTGTTCCTGGTGATTACCCTGTTTTCCGCCAGCACGTACCTGTCGCTGATCTACCTCGCCACCTCGATGATCCTGGTGCCTTACCTGTGGTCGGCAGCTTATGCGCTGCTGCTGGCGGTACGTGGCGAGACCTACGAAAACGCCCCGGCCGAGCGCAGAAAGGACCTGATCATCGGCGCGATCGCGCTGATCTATGCGGTCTGGCTGCTCTACGCCGGCGGTACCAAATACCTGCTGCTCTCCGCCCTGCTCTATGCCCCTGGCGCGATCCTGTTCGCCAAGGCCAAGCATGAACTGGGCAAACCGATTTTCACCAACGTCGAGAAGCTGATTTTCGCTGCGGTGGTCGTTGGCGCCCTGGTGGCTGCCTATGGCCTCTACGCCGGCTTCCTGACTATGTAATTGTTGCTCACTGGAGGATCTGTAATGACCACGGAAAAAGTGAAGTACGGCGTACATTCCGAAGCCGGCAAACTGCGTAAAGTCATGGTGTGCTCCCCAGGTTTGGCCCACCAGCGGCTGACCCCCAACAACTGCGACGAACTGCTGTTCGATGATGTGCTGTGGGTGGCCCAGGCCAAGCGCGACCATTTCGACTTTGTCACCAAGATGCGCGAACGGGACATCGATGTGCTGGAAATGCACAACCTGTTGACCGATATCGTCGCCATCCCCGAAGCCCTGGACTGGATTCTGGAACGCAAGATCACCGCCAACCAGGTCGGCCTCGGCCTGATCAACGAAGTCGGCTCGTGGCTGCGCAGCCTGGAGCCGCGCAAAATCGCCGAGTTCCTGATCGGTGGCGTGTCGGCCGATGACCTGCCGGACAGCTTCGGTGGCAAGACCATCGAGATGTTCCGCGATTTCCTCGGCCACTCCAGCTTCATCCTGCCGCCGCTGCCGAACACCCAGTTCACCCGCGACACCACCTGCTGGATCTTTGGCGGCGTGACGCTGAACCCGATGTACTGGCCGGCGCGACGCCAGGAAACCCTGCTGGCCAGCGCCATCTACAAATTCCACCCCGAGTTCACCAACGCCGACTTCCAGATCTGGTACGGCGACCCGGACCAGGACCATGGCAACGCCACCCTCGAAGGCGGCGACGTCATGCCGCTCGGCAACGGCGTGGTGTTGATCGGCATGGGCGAGCGTTCGTCGCGCCAGGCCATCGGCCAACTGGCGCTGAACCTGTTCAAGCACAAAGCCGTCGAGCGCGTCATCGTCGCCGGCCTGCCGAAATCCCGCGCGGCGATGCACTTGGATACCGTGTTCAGCTTCTGCGACCGCGACCTGGTCACCATCTTCCCCGAAGTGGTCAGCCAGATCGTCGCCTTCAGCCTGCGCCCGGACGACAGCAAGCCCGGTGGCATCGATGTGCGCCGTGAAGACGCAAGCTTCCTCGACGTGGTCGCCACCGCCCTCAAGCTCAAAACCCTGCGCGTGGTCGAAACCGGCGGCAACAGCTTCGCCGCCGAGCGCGAGCAGTGGGACGACGGCAACAACGTCGTGGCCCTGGAGCCTGGCGTGGTGATCGGCTACGACCGCAACACCTACACCAACACCCTGCTGCGCAAGTCCGGCGTGGAAGTCATCACCATCAGTGCCGGTGAACTCGGTCGTGGCCGTGGCGGCGGCCACTGCATGACCTGTCCGATCATCCGCGACCCTATCGACTATTAATTTCCAGGCCTTGGCCGCCGCCCACAAGGCGTCGGCCAAGGGGATAACCTGAACACAAGGAGATCCACCATGGCTTTCAACATGCGCAACCGCAGCCTGCTGTCGCTGATGCACCACACCAATCGCGAGCTGCACTACCTGCTGGACCTGTCCCGCGACCTCAAACGCGCCAAATACACCGGCACCGAGCGCGCGCACCTCAAGGGCAAGAACATCGCGCTGATCTTCGAAAAAACCTCGACCCGCACCCGCTGCGCCTTCGAAGTCGCGGCCCACGACCAGGGTGCCCACGTCACCTACATCGACCCGGTGTCGTCGCAGATCGGCCACAAAGAAAGCATGAAAGACACCGCCCGCGTCCTCGGTCGGATGTTCGATGCCATTGAATACCGTGGCTTCGAGCAGGAAATCGTCGAAGAACTGGCCAAGTTCGCCGGTGTGCCGGTGTTCAACGGCCTGACCGCCGAATTCCACCCGACCCAAATGATCGCCGACACCCTGACCATGCGCGAACACAGCGACAAGCCGCTGCATGACATCAGCTACGCCTACCTGGGCGACGCACGCTACAACATGGGCAACTCGCTGCTGATGATCGGCGCCAAGCTGGGCATGGACGTGCGTATCGGCGCGCCGAAAGCCCTGTGGCCCCACGAAGACTTCATCAAACAGTGCCAGGCCTTTGCCGAAGAAAGCGGCGCGCGCATCACCATCACCGAAGACCCTCTTGAAGCGGTGAAGGGCGTGGACTTCATCCACACCGATATTTGGGTGTCCATGGGTGAGCCGGTGGAAGCGTGGGACGAGCGTATCGAGCAACTGCTGCCGTACCAGGTCAACGCCAAGATGATGAAAGCCTCGGGCAACCCCCGGGTGAAGTTCATGCACTGCCTGCCGGCGTTCCATAACAGCGAAACCAAGGTCGGCAAGGACATCGCCACGCGTTATCCGAACCTGGCCAATGGCGTGGAAGTGACCGAAGAGGTGTTTGAATCCCCGGCCAACATTGCCTTTGAACAGGCGGAAAACCGCATGCATACCATCAAGGCGATCCTGGTGTCGGCGTTGGCGGATATCTGATTTCGACACAACGTCTACTGTAGGAACACGGTCAAAATGTGGGAGGGGCGGTGCGACGATTCGACTTGCCCCCGATAGCGGTGTATCAGTCGACACAAGTATTGAATGTTAGCCCGCCATCGGGAGCACGCGCCCTCCCACACTTAGTCCTGTGTTCACACGCTGAACTCTAGAAGGATTGCATTATGCGTATCGTCGTTGCACTGGGCGGTAACGCCCTGCTCCGCCGTGGTGAACCCATGACAGCGGACAACCAACGCGCCAATATCCGAATCGCTACCGAACAGATTGCCAAGATCCATTCCGGCAACGAGCTGGTGATCGCCCACGGCAATGGCCCGCAAGTCGGCCTGCTGTCGTTGCAGGCAGCGGCCTACACCAGCGTCTCGCCGTACCCGCTGGACGTGCTCGGTGCCGAAACCGAAGGCATGATCGGTTACATCATCGAACAGGAACTGGGCAACCTGCTGGACTTCGAAGTCCCGTTTGCCACCCTGCTCACCCAGGTCGAAGTGGACGCCAACGACCCGGCCTTCAAAAAACCCAGCAAACCGATCGGCCCGGTGTACTCCCAGGCCGAAGCCGAGAAACTCGCCGCGGAGAAAGGCTGGACCATTGCCCCGGATGGCGATAAATACCGCCGCGTGGTGGCCAGCCCGCGGCCGAAACGCATCTTTGAAATTCGCCCGATCCAATGGCTGCTGGAGAAAGGCAGCATCGTGATCTGCGCCGGCGGTGGCGGTATCCCGACGATGTATGGCGAAGACGGCAAACTGCGCGGCATTGAAGCGGTCATCGACAAAGACCTGTGCTCATCGCTGCTGGCTTCGCAACTGGAAGCCGATTTGCTGGTGATCGCCACCGACGTCAACGCGGCGTTTATCGACTACGGCAAACCCACCCAGAAGGCTATCAGCCAGGCCCACCCGGACGACATGGAAAAACTCGGTTTCGCCGCCGGTTCCATGGGGCCCAAGGTCCAAGCGGCCTGCGAGTTCGCCCGCCAGACTGGCAAAACCGCGGTGATCGGTTCACTCTCGGACATCGAAGCCATCGTCCAGGGCACCGCCGGCACCCGTGTCAGCACAGCGACCCCTGGCATCCGTTATCTGTGAAGTTGAGGAGAAACGCCTATGGCCACCTTTGCACCCGGGCACTTGCACATCGAACGTCACGCGCTGCACGACGGCGACTACAGCTACAACCTGTGCATCGACTATGAAATCAGCCAGCATCCCAAGGAAGGCCAGGGGATGCTGTTCACCCTGCATGGGTCGGTGCAGGGCAAGGACCTCAAGGAAGAATTCTTCCTGCCCAAGGACCAGGCCTTCGACTTTGCCCGGCACGCGATGAATATCGCGCAGAAGTACGGGATGCCGAAGAGCGCGACACTCAATGGCGAGATGCACAAGCAGTACGACTCGATGTTCGAAGATGTGCGGCATCAGTTGAATGTGAAGCCCGGCGACCCCGTCAAACCCGAACACCTCGCATAACTCGGTCCAAATGTGGGAGGGGCAAGTCGAATCGTCGCACCGCCCCTCCCCCATTTTTGATCTCCCCCCCTGTCTGGCATACTTGCCGCCTCTCGCTCCCCAGAATTGTCAGCCGCCCCATGCGTATCCACGTCAGCTTCATCGACCGCGTCGGCATTACCCAGGAAGTCCTGGCCTTGCTCGGTGGGCGCAATCTCAACCTGGACGCGGTCGAGATGGTGCCGCCCAACGTCTACATCGACGCGCCGACCCTGAGCGCCGAAGTCCTCGAAGAGCTGCGGGACGCGCTGTTCAGCGTCAACGGCGTGCAGGCAGTGACCGTGGTGGACATCCTCCCCGGCCAACGCCGCCACCTGCAACTCGATGCCCTGCTGGCGGCCATGACCGACCCGGTGCTGGCCCTGGACAGCGCAGGCAAGATCCTGCTGGCCAACCCGGCGTTGATCGCCTTATACGGTCGCGAACCGGCCGGCGAAAGCATCAGCGAACTGTTCAACGATCCGGCCTTGCTCGACACCTTGCTGGAGCAAGGCTTTCGCTTGCCTCTGCGCGAGATCAGCGTCAACGGCCAGACCCTGCTGCTGGAGGCGACACCGATCACCGATGCCGGTGCCCTGCTCAGCCTCTACCAGCCCAACCGCATCGGCGAACAATTGTCGGCGCTGCACCACGACCATGCCGAAGGTTTCGATGCGCTGCTCGGCGAGTCGCCGGCGATCCGCACCCTCAAGGCGCGCGCGCAGCGTGTCGCGGTACTCGATGCGCCGCTGTTGATCCAGGGCGAGACCGGCACCGGCAAAGAGCTGGTGGCGCGGGCCTGCCACGCCATCAGCGCACGCTGCAGTGCGCCGTTCCTGGCGCTGAACTGCGCGGCGCTGCCGGAAAACCTCGCCGAAAGCGAACTGTTCGGCTACGCCCCCGGCGCCTTTACCGGGGCCCAGCGCGGCGGTAAGCCGGGGCTGATGGAACTGGCCAACCAGGGCACGGTGTTCCTCGATGAGATCGGCGAAATGTCGCCGTACCTGCAGGCCAAGCTGCTGCGCTTTCTCAACGACGGCAGCTTTCGCCGGGTAGGCGGCGACCGCGAAGTGAAGGTGAACGTGCGTATCCTCAGCGCCACCCACCGCGACCTGGAGAAGATGGTCGCCGAGGGCACCTTTCGCGAAGACCTGTTCTACCGCCTCAACGTCCTCAATGTCGAAGTGCCGCCCCTGCGCGAGCGCGGCCAGGACATCCTGCTGCTGGCGCGCTACTTCATGCAGCAGGCCTGCGCGCAGATCCAGCGCCCGGTCTGCCGCCTGGCCCCCGGCACTTACCCGGCCTTGCTCGGCAACCGCTGGCCGGGCAACGTGCGGCAGTTGCAGAACGTGATCTTCCGCGCCGCCGCCATCTGTGAAAGCAGCCTGGTGGACATCGGCGACCTGGACATCGCCGGCACCTCGGTCGCACGTCAGAGCGACAGCGAAATCACCAGCCTGGAACAGGCCGTGGAAGACTTCGAACGCAGCCTGCTGGAGAAGCTCTACGCCAGCTACCCCTCGACCCGCCAGTTGGCAAGCCGCCTGCAAACCTCCCACACCGCTATCGCCCATCGCCTGCGCAAATACGGCATCCCCAACAAACCCTGAGCAGCGCGCTGTCCACTGTAGGAGCGAGCTTGCTCGCGAAAAACCCGAGCGCACCGCGTTCATCCAGGCTTCCCACATCATCGTTGACGATCTTCGCGAGCAAGCTCGCGCCTACAGGGCTCGCATTCCAAATTGGGTCTGAGAACGACATCAACTGTACTGAAAGCGCTACAGCGTAACGATATCGCTACAACCCTGCTTTTTGCGCGCCATGCAAGGCTTTGATCCACATAGGCTTTTTTTCCAGCGCCGAACTGTAGCGAAATCGCTACAGCCTCAGCCGGCAACGCATTCGTCATTTTTATCAAGTCATTGATTTATAAACACTTAATGACATTGGCCGCGATATTGCTAAGCAACTCCCCATTATTCCAATCCCGTCCACCAGACGAATCTGGCCCCGAGGAGTTTCCATGAGCGAGTTGCGTTTCACTGAAGATCACGAATGGCTGCGCGCCGAAGCTGACGGCAGCGTCACCGTGGGTATCACCGCATTCGCGCAAAATGCGCTGGGTGATGTGGTTTTCGTGCAACTGCCGGAGTTGCAGGCTTACGAAAAAGGCGCCGAGGCGTCCACCGTCGAGTCAGTCAAAGCCGCCAGCGGCGTGTACATGCCCCTGGACGGTGAAGTGCTCGAAGTGAACGCCGAGCTGGAGGGCCGCCCGGAACTGGTCAACGAAGACCCGATGGGCGAAGGCTGGTTCTTCCGCTTTAAACCCGCCGATGCCAACGCAGTGACTACGCTGTTGGATCAGGATGCATATGACCGCCTGATCAAAGCCAACGCCGAAGCCTGAGGAGCGCGCCATGACGATCAACTTGAGCACCGCCAACGAATTCATCGCCCGCCACATCGGCCCGCGCCAGGAAGATGAGCAGCAGATGCTCGCCAGCCTGGGCTTCGACTCCCTGGAAGCCCTGAGCGCCAGTGTGATCCCGGAAAGCATCAAGGGCACCAGCGTGCTCGGCCTGGAAGATGGCTTGAGCGAAGCCGAGGCCCTGGCCAGGATCAAAGCCATCGCCAGCCAGAACCAACTGTTCAAGACCTACATCGGCCAGGGCTACTACAACTGCCACACGCCGTCGCCGATCCTGCGCAACCTCCTCGAAAACCCGGCCTGGTACACCGCCTACACCCCGTACCAACCGGAAATTTCCCAGGGCCGCCTGGAAGCGCTGCTGAATTTCCAGACCCTGATCAGCGACCTCACCGGCCTGCCGATCGCCAACGCCTCGCTGCTCGACGAAGCCACCGCCGCCGCCGAAGCCATGACCTTCTGCAAGCGCCTGAGCAAGAACAAGGCCAGTAATGCCTTCTTCGCCTCGATCCACAGCCACCCGCAGACCCTCGACGTGCTGCGCACCCGTGCCGAGCCGCTGGGCATCGACGTGGTGGTGGGCGATGAACGCGAACTGAGCGATGTCAGCCCGTTCTTCGGCGCCCTGCTGCAATACCCGGCCAGCAACGGCGACGTGTTCGACTATCGCGAGCTGACCGAACGCTTCCACGCCGCCAACGCCCTGGTGGCCGTGGCCGCCGACCTGCTGGCCCTGACCGTGCTGACCCCGCCGGGTGAGTTCGGCGCCGACGTGGCCATCGGCAGCGCGCAACGCTTCGGCGTCCCGCTGGGCTTCGGCGGCCCGCACGCGGCGTACTTCTCCACCAGGGATGCGTTCAAGCGCGACATGCCGGGCCGCCTGGTCGGTGTTTCGGTCGACCGCTTCGGCAAGCCGGCCTTGCGCCTGGCCATGCAGACCCGCGAGCAACATATCCGCCGCGAGAAAGCCACCAGCAACATCTGCACCGCCCAGGTCCTGCTCGCCAACATCGCCAGCATGTACGCCGTGTACCACGGCCCCAAAGGCCTGACCCAGATCGCCCAGCGCATTCACCAGTTGACCGCGATCCTGGCCAACGGCCTGCGCGCCCTGGGCCTGAAAGTCGAGCAAGAACACTTCTTCGACACGCTGACTCTCAACACCGGCACCCGCACCGCCGCCCTGCACGACCAGGCCCGCGCCCAGCGCATCAACCTGCGTGTGGTCGACGCCGAACGTCTCGGCCTGTCGGTCGATGAAACCACCACCCAGGCCGATATCGAAACCTTGTGGGCACTGTTTGCCGACGGTAAAGCCCTGCCGGACTTCGCCGCCAAGGTCGAAGGTAACCTGCCGGCCGCGCTGCTGCGTCAGTCGCCGATCCTGACCCATCCGGTGTTCAACCGTTATCACTCGGAAACCGAGCTGATGCGCTACCTGCGCAAGCTGGCCGACAAGGACCTGGCGCTGGACCGCACCATGATCCCGCTGGGCTCCTGCACCATGAAGCTCAACGCCGCCAGCGAAATGATCCCGGTGACCTGGGCCGAATTCGGTGCCCTGCACCCATTCGCCCCGGCCGAACAAAGCGCCGGCTACCTGCAATTGACCTCCGACCTGGAAGCCATGCTCTGCGCGGCCACCGGCTACGACGCCATCTCGCTGCAACCAAACGCCGGTTCCCAGGGCGAATACGCGGGCTTGTTGGCGATTCGCGCCTATCACCAGAGCCGTGGCGATCAGCACCGCGACATCTGCCTGATCCCGTCGTCGGCCCACGGCACCAACCCGGCCACCGCCCACATGGCCGGCATGCGCGTGGTGGTGACCGCTTGCGACGCGCGCGGCAACGTCGACATCGAAGACCTGCGCGCCAAAGCCATCGAGCACCGCGACCACCTCGCCGCGCTGATGATCACCTACCCGTCGACCCACGGCGTGTTCGAAGAAGGTATCCGCGAAATCTGCGGGATCATTCACGACAACGGCGGCCAGGTATACATCGACGGCGCCAACATGAACGCCATGGTCGGCCTGTGCGCGCCGGGCAAGTTCGGCGGCGACGTCTCGCACCTGAACCTGCACAAGACCTTCTGCATCCCCCACGGCGGCGGCGGCCCAGGCGTTGGCCCGATCGGCGTCAAATCCCACCTGGCCCCATTCCTGCCCGGCCACGCGGCCATGGCACGCAAGGAAGGCGCGGTGTGCGCGGCGCCGTTCGGCAGCGCGAGCATCCTGCCGATCACCTGGATGTACATCAGCATGATGGGCGGCGCGGGCCTCAAGCGCGCTTCGCAGCTGGCGATCCTGAACGCCAACTACATTTCCCGTCGCCTGGAAGAGCACTACCCAGTGCTCTACACCGGCAGCAACGGCCTGGTGGCGCATGAATGCATCCTGGACTTGCGCCCGTTGAAAGACAGCAGCGGCATCAGCGTGGATGACGTGGCCAAGCGCCTGATCGACTTCGGCTTCCACGCGCCGACCATGTCGTTCCCGGTGGCCGGCACCTTGATGATCGAGCCGACCGAAAGCGAATCCAGGGAAGAACTGGACCGTTTCTGCGACGCGATGATCGCCATCCGCGAAGAAATCCGCGCGGTGGAAAACGGCACCTTGGACAAGGACGACAACCCGCTGAAAAACGCCCCGCACACCGCGGCGGAACTGGTGGGCGAATGGAGCCACCCTTACAGCCGTGAACAAGCGGTGTACCCGCTGGCGTCGTTGATCGACGGCAAGTACTGGCCGCCGGTCGGCCGGGTCGACAACGTGTTCGGCGATCGCAACCTCGTGTGCGCCTGCCCTTCGATCGAGAGCTACGCATAACCTGGTCAAGAATGTGGGAGGGGGCTTGCTCCCGATGGCAGAGTGTCAGTTGATAGATCTGGTGACTGACACCCCCTCATCGGGGGCAAGTCGAATCGTCGCACCGCCCCTCCCGCACTTGACCGCGTATGACCTCAAGAATAATAAGAACCTGGAGAACAACTCATGTCGTTAAGCGTGTTCGACCTGTTCAAGATTGGCATCGGCCCCTCCAGCTCCCACACCGTCGGCCCGATGCGCGCCGCCGCGCGCTTTGTCGAGGGCTTGCGCCGTGACGACCTGCTGAGCGCCACCACCTGCGTCAAGGTGGAACTCTACGGCTCACTCGGCGCCACCGGCAAAGGCCACGGCAGCGACAAGGCCGTGTTGCTCGGCCTGGAAGGCGAACACCCGGACACCGTGAACACAGAAACCGTCGCCACGCGCCTGGCACAGATGCGCAGCGCCGGCCGTTTGAACCTGCTCGGCGAACACAGCATTGTGTTCAACGAGAAAGAACACCTGGCGATGATTCGCAAACCCCTCGCCTATCACCCCAACGGCATGATCTTCCGTGCCTTCGACGCCGCCGGCATCCAGATCCGCAGCCGCGAGTACTACTCGGTGGGCGGTGGCTTTGTGGTAGATGAAGACGCTGCCGGCGCCGACCGGATCGTCGAAGACGCCACGCCGCTGACCTTCCCGTTCAAGAGCGCCAAGGACTTGCTCGGTCATTGCGCCACCTACGGGCTGTCCATCAGCCAGGTGATGCTGACCAATGAAAGTGCCTGGCGCCCCGAAGCCGAAACCCGCAACGGCCTGCTGAAGATCTGGCAGGTGATGCAGGACTGTGTGGACGCTGGCTGTCGCAATGAAGGGATCTTGCCGGGAGGCTTGAAGGTCAAGCGTCGTGCCGCCGCCCTGCATCGCCAGCTGTGCAAGAACCCGGAGTCGGCCCTGCGCGACCCGTTGTCGGTACTCGATTGGGTCAACCTGTACGCGTTGGCGGTCAACGAAGAAAACGCCAACGGCGGGCGTGTGGTCACCGCGCCCACCAACGGTGCGGCCGGGATTGTGCCGGCGGTGCTGCATTACTACATGCGCTTTATCCCCGGCGCGAGTGAAGACGGCGTAGTGCGCTTTCTGCTCACCGCCGCCGCGATCGGGATTCTGTACAAGGAAAACGCGTCGATCTCCGGTGCCGAGGTTGGCTGCCAGGGTGAAGTCGGCGTGGCCTGCTCGATGGCCGCCGGAGCGCTGTGCGAAGTGTTGGGCGGCAGCGTGTCCCAGGTCGAAAACGCCGCCGAGATCGGCATGGAACACAACCTCGGCCTGACGTGCGACCCGATCGGCGGCCTGGTGCAAGTGCCCTGCATCGAGCGCAATGCCATGGGCTCGGTCAAAGCCATCAACGCAGTGCGTATGGCCTTGCGCGGCGATGGGCAGCATTTTGTGTCCCTCGACAAGGTCATCCGCACCATGCGCCAGACCGGCGCCGACATGAAAAGCAAATACAAGGAAACCGCCCGTGGCGGTTTGGCGGTCAACATTATCGAGTGCTGACGCTTAGAAGCGCGTCCGCACGTTTTTCAGGAGCTGAATATGTCCACCGAAACCCTGTTGAAAACCCCGTTGCACGCGCTGCACATCGAACTCGGCGCGCGCATGGTGCCCTTCGCCGGCTACGACATGCCGGTGCAATACCCATTGGGCGTGATGAAAGAACACCTGCACACCCGTGATCAGGCCGGGCTGTTCGACGTGTCTCACATGGGCCAGATCCGCCTGACCGGCGCCAATGCCGCCAAGGCCCTGGAAACCCTGGTGCCGGTGGATATCATCGACCTGCCCGTAGGCATGCAGCGCTATGCCATGTTCACCAACGAACAAGGCGGTATTCTCGACGACCTGATGGTGGCCAACCTGGGGAACGACGAGCTGTTCCTGGTGGTCAACGCGGCCTGCAAGGACCAGGACCTGGCGCACCTGCGCGCCAGGATTGGCGACCAGTGCAGCATCGAGCCGCTGTTCGAAGAACGCGCCCTGCTCGCCCTGCAAGGCCCGGCAGCGGTAAAAGTGCTGGCACGCCTGGCCCCTGAAGTGACCAAGATGACCTTCATGCAATTCACGTCCCTGCGCCTGCTGGGCGTGGACTGCTACGTCAGCCGCTCCGGCTACACCGGTGAAGACGGCTTTGAAATCTCGGTGCCCGCCGCCCACGCCGAAAGCCTGGCCCGCAGCCTGCTGGCCGAGACCGAAGTCCAGGCCATCGGCCTGGGCGCCCGCGACTCGCTGCGCCTGGAAGCCGGCCTGTGCCTGTATGGCCACGACATGAACACCGACACCACCCCGATCGAAGCCAGCCTGCTCTGGGCGATCTCCAAGGCCCGTCGCGCCGACGGCGCTCGTGCCGGTGGCTTTCCCGGCGCCGACCGGATCTTTACCCAGCAGCAAGCCGGTGTGAGCCGCAAACGTGTCGGCCTGCTGACTCAGGAGCGCACACCCGTGCGTGAAGGTGCGGAAATCGTCGACGAACACGGCACCGTGGTCGGCAGCGTCTGCAGCGGCGGCTTTGGCCCGAGCCTCGGCGGCCCGTTGGCGATGGCCTACCTGGACAGCGCGTTCACTGCGTTGGATACCGAAGTTTCTGCACTGGTGCGTGGGAAAAAGGTGCCACTTCGTGTAAGTAAAATGCCATTTGTGCCGCAACGGTACTACCGTGGCTGATTGATTGTTTCTATAAGTAACGCGGTTGCGTTAACGCGCACTAATCTGTAACGCAACCGCCATAAAACAGTGCATTGACGATAGTCATTGTTATAGGGGTCAACCTATAACAAGTGACCATTTCTATCGAATAAGTCGTCCGCCCATTGTTCCCCCAAGTGCCACAAAGCCGAGCAAAAGCTGGGCTTTGCGCAGGGCTTGTTTTTTCTCCATTAGTTGACGTAGAGTTTGCTCACTGTGTTTGCATGGGTCGCTTGGAACCTGGACCTGGGCAGTAGCCAAAGTTTGCTACAACCCGTTCGACGTCTCTTACTTTCCTGCAACCCAGCCCAGTACTCTTTCATGCGAAAGGGGCTGTCATTCATTTTTAGCGTCAAGGAAATAAGAAAATGTCGGATAAACGTCAGAGCGGTACCGTCAAGTGGTTTAACGACGAGAAAGGGTTTGGTTTTATCACTCCAGAAAGCGGTCCGGATCTGTTCGTGCATTTCCGCGCTATTCAGGGCAACGGCTTCAAGAGCCTGAAAGAAGGCCAGAAAGTGTCTTTCGTCGCCGTGCAAGGCCAGAAAGGCATGCAGGCTGACGAAGTGATCGCCGAAGGCTGATCCCTCCTGCGACAAAAAGCCCCTGATGGTGACATCAGGGGCTTTTTTATGGGCGCGGTAAGGGCATTGCGCCGTAAAATGCTTTTTTTCTTCAGAGAGCCGGCCATGTCCAAACCCCTGCTGAGCCCCCAAGGCGACTTCCCCGCCGTTGGCCTGGGCCGTCGTCTGGCAGCGATGTTCTATGACTTCCTCCTCTGCACGGCGCTACTGATTGTCACGGCCTTTCTCTACAAGCTGGTGTGGATCGCATTCGTGGGCGAAGCCAAAATGCGTACTCTCACCGAATCCGGCGCGCTGGACGGCGACCCGCTGCTGTCGACGATTCTGTTCTTCGTGCTGTTTGGCTTCTTCGCCAAGTTCTGGACCCATTCCGGGCAGACCCTGGGCATGCAGGTGTGGGGAGTGCGCGTACAGAACGCCGACGGCTCGCGGATCAGCCTGTGGCAGGCGCTGTTGCGCTTTGTGGTGTCGATTGCATCGTGGTTGTGCGTGGGGCTGGGGTTTATCTGGTCACTGTTCGACAAGCAGAAACGCAGCTGGCACGACATTTATTCTGACACGCAGTTGGTGCAGGTTCCGAAGCGGAAAAAATAACGCCCTGCTGGTGCGGATCAACATGTGGGAGGGGGCTTGCTCCCGATAGCGGTAAATCAGTCGATGTATCTGGTGACTGACACTACGCTATCGGGGGCAAGCCCCCTCCCACATGTTCGACCGGGTCAGGCGTTGCCGGCCAGCTTCAGGCGCGCAGCCTGGGTGAAGTCCAACATGCGCTTGAGCGGGCGCACCGCCTGCGGGATCACCGAAGGCTCGACGAAGATCTCGTTGCTGCCCTCACGCAGGCACTGCAGCGTGCGCTCCAGCGTATTCATCGCCATCCACGGGCAGTGCGCGCAACTGCGGCACGCCGCGCCGTTGCCGGCGGTAGGCGCTTCGACGAAGACCTTGTCCGGGCACAGCTGCTGCATCTTGTAGAAAATGCCGCGGTCGGTGGCGACAATGAACGTTTTGTTCGGTAAACGCTGAGCGGCGGCAATCAGTTGGCTGGTGGAGCCCACTGCATCCGCCAGTTCGATCACCGAGGTCGGGGATTCCGGGTGGACCAGGATCGCCGCGTCCGGGTACAGCGCCTTCATGTCTTCCAGCTGCTTGGACTTGAACTCTTCGTGGACGATGCACGCACCGTCCCACAGCAGCATGTCGGCACCGGTCTGGCGCTGAATGTAAGTACCTAGGTGCTTGTCCGGCCCCCAGATAATGGTCTCGCCGTTGTCCATCAGGCTTTCGACGATTTCCAGCGCGCAACTGGAAGTCACCACCCAGTCCGCCCGCGCCTTGACCGCCGCCGAGGTGTTGGCATACACCACCACCGTGCGTTCGGGGTGTTGATCGCAGAACGCGGAAAACTCCTCCACCGGACAGCCCAGGTCGAGGGAGCACGTGGCTTCCAGGGTCGGCATCAGGATGCGTTTTTCGGGGGTAAGGATTTTGGCCGTCTCGCCCATGAAACGCACACCGGCGACCAGTACGGTCTTGGCCGGGTGAGCAGCGCCGAAGCGTGCCATTTCAAGGGAGTCGGAGACACAGC
The DNA here is from genome assembly GCF_021233075.1 of Pseudomonas sp. 7-41. Taxonomy (NCBI): domain Bacteria; kingdom Pseudomonadati; phylum Pseudomonadota; class Gammaproteobacteria; order Pseudomonadales; family Pseudomonadaceae; genus Pseudomonas; species Pseudomonas sp. 7-41. The sequence goes on from NZ_CP089551.1 coordinate 5,459,128, forward strand.
CGCCGGTTTCTTCGGCCAGGGCCTGAATCACCGGGTCGCAATAGAAGTGGGCGACCAGCACCGCGTCTTGAGCTTTGAGCTCGGCGGCGATGGCGGTACGCAGGCTAGCCTCTTCCTCGGCACTGAGGGCCTTGGGCTGCTTGGCGTCGAGGTGGGCTTGAACCAGAAGGCGTTCGGAAATTTGCGTCATGTTCGCAAGACCTGCAGGCGCCGTTGCGCGAAAGTCGAGTGTACCACCGGCTCTGGAGCCCTTCAGGCGCCGCCGGACGAAGTGATGATGTCATCAAGCACGGGTTAAGGTGAAGCTGCGCAAGGCTACAGAATATCGAATGGATTCAAAAGCCTAATCTGGCATGGCGCGACGCATCTGTCGGGCAAAAAAAAACGCGAAGGCGCATCACTGGGGCTTCGCGCGTTGACCACGATGAACCTCAGCGCATCAGCACATCCGGATCATCCTGCAACAGGACTGAGTCATGCATCTTCGCCAATGCATCCTTCAACGTCGACTGCTCCAGCGCATCCTTGGATTTTTTGCTTTCCCTGCCCGCGTGTTCGAGCAGCGCCAAGTAGTCACGCTTGGATGAGCCTTCCTTCGGCACCACGGTGTCTTCTACCAGGTTGGCCATCACATACTTCTGCGTGTGGGTATTCTGGGAAGCCGACTGTGTGACGGAAGCACGGGTCAATTGGCTGTCTTTATAGGCAAAGCTCGCGGTGCTGCTGGCCCTGTCCTGTACGTGCACATACAGGTAATTCTGCGATTCGCGACTGCCATCAAACACCGGCGGTTTCCCACCATCAAGGCCTTTGTGGAAGCTCGCCGAAAGCACCGATTGCTGGTTCTGGGTGACACTGCGATCCGCGCTGCTGCGGCCATTAGCCTGGTTTTTTTGCGACACATTGTAAGAAAAGCTGTCGACCTCTGAAGGGCGCATCGGGTTGGAGCTGTCTACGGCCTGCTTGAGGGAAGCCTTGAAGTCCGCCAGACCGGTCAGCAAGCCTTTATCGCTCCCGGCCCGGTCGGCCGTGGTGTTGAGCACCGACTGTGAAATGTCCGCGCCGCCGCCTTTGGCGAACTGCGCCACCAATGCTGCCCCCAAGCCGCTGTAGCGACTGGCCGTGGAGGTCGAGTTAAAGCGGGTGTTGATGATCTTGCTGACTGCGTCCTGGCTGCTATTTTCCCAGGCCCGCACATTTTCCCGACCCGGCATTTGCCCGTCTCGGGAGTAGATATCAACGACATCGGCAGCCGGATTACCGAGGCTGACCACCGACGCTGGTCGCACCGGCGAGACATCGACAGTGTTCGCCGAAATGGCGAGCGGTGTGGCTACAGCGCGAACAATGAGGGGATTGCTAGCGATGATCGGAGTTAGCGTAGTCATGACAGTCCATGTCTTGAAAGCTTAGCCTCCAATCTAGCCAAGATACGCCGCGTATTGACAACATTAAAGCCGAAATAAGTGGCAAAGAGCCACATCAAAAAAACCGCCTCTTTGCCGCATCGCGCAGACTCAGGAGCTGTAAGTCAACGCCACACATACCGCGCGATCGCTCGTAGGAATATGTACAAAACGTGCCGGCATTATCCAATGCCTTCCCACAGCAAAAGCAGTGCAGTGCGTAAGGAAGTCGCTGGTGGGGGGAGGTATCTTAATGACATGATGAAGGCCATCTAACCCGCTCGGCCAAACTCAAATGAATAGCACCGTCGGGATGGGCTCTGAGGTCAGCGAACTGGCCACCTCCGGCCTGAGCCAAAACGAAGCGTTCACCGAGCGCGTACTGGCCAGCATCAACGATTGCATCCAAGTACTCGATCTCGATGCCCGCCTCACGTTCATGAGCGAAGGCGGCCAAAAAATCATGGAGGTCAGTGACTTCAACACCATCCGTGGCTGCTCCTGGCCCGATTTCTGGCAGGATCAAGGCAACCTAGACGCCAAGGCCGCCGTACAGGCCGCCAGAAACGGCGAGAGCGCCAGCTTTATCGGCCCGGCCCAGACCCTGGCCGGTAACCTGAAGTGGTGGCATGTACAGGTGAGCCCGATCCTGGGCAGTAACGGCCGGCCGGAACAGATCCTCTGCGTATCCCGCGACATCACGGCCCTGCGTGAAGCCGAAGAAGCACTGCGCAAGCTCAACGAGTCCCTGGAACAACGGGTGGTGGAACGCACCCGCGACCGCGACCGCATCTGGCGCCTGTCCCCGGACCTGATGCTGGTGGCCCAACTCGACGGCGTGATCTCCGCCGTCAACCCAGCCTGGACTCGCATGCTCGGCCACGCCGAACACGACTTGGTGGGCAGCCAGTTGCTGGCCCTGGTTCACCCGGACGACTTGGCCGACTCCGCATCGGCAGTCAGCCGCCTGGGAGACGGCAAGAACTTCCCCAACTTCAAGAACCGTTACCGCCACCAGGATGGCAGCTATCGCATGATCGCCTGGACCGCCGTACCCGACAGCGATTACATCCATGCGGTGGGCAGGGATATCCAGGCCGAAGAAGAAGCCAAGGACGCCCTGCGCCTGTCGGAAGATGCCTTGCGCCAATCCCAGAAACTGGAAACCATTGGCCAACTCACCGGCGGCGTCGCACACGACTTCAATAACCTGCTGACGGTAATCAAATCCTGCGCCGACCTGCTCAAGACCCCATCCCTGAGTGAAGTGCGGCGCATCAAATACATCGATGCCATCGCCAGCACCGTCGACCGCGCCGCCCGCCTGACCGCGCAACTGCTGACCTTCGCCCGACGCCAGGCCCTGCGCCCGGAAGTATTCAATGTCGGCGACAGCGTGTTGCGGGTGGGCGAGATGATGGACAGCCTGACTGGCTCGCGGATCAAGGTCACCATCGAAGTGCCGGATGAGCCCTGCTTTATAAACGCCGATGAAAGCCAGTTCGATACCGCACTGGTGAACATGGTGGTTAATGCGCGGGATGCCATGGCCGGCAATGGCCACTTGACCATCCAGGTCACGACAGCCGCCTGGCTGCCGTCGGTGCGCGCCCACCCGGGGCGGGTCGCCGACTACGTGACCATCGCATTGAGCGACACCGGATCAGGCATTGCGCCGGAAAAACTCGACGCCATCTTCGAACCCTTCTACACCACCAAAGGCATCGGCCAAGGCACCGGGCTGGGCTTGTCGCAAGTGTTCGGCTTTGCCAAACAGTCGGGCGGGGAGATTCTGGTGCAGAGCGAACGCGGCAAAGGCAGCCAGTTTATGTTGTACCTGCCCAAGGTCGAGGCCAGCACGATCCCGACCGCCCAGGACAACCATCGCGTACCGATCATCTCGAACTTGTGCGTGCTGATGGTCGAGGACAATGCTGACGTTGGCCTCTACACCTCGCAGACCCTGGAACAGATGGGCTTTCACGTGTTATGGGTGCCGGACGCCAAGAGCGCACTGGAAGCCCTGGCCCCCAACCCGGAAAGTTTCCAGGTGGTGTTCTCCGACATCTCCATGCCCGGCATGAGCGGCCTGGAACTGCTCGACGCGATCGAGGCGCTCTATCCATGGCTGCCGGTGGTGCTCACCACCGGCTACAACGACGAATACGCGCGCATTGCCCAAGAAGAAGCCAAGCGTTTTGTACTGCTGCAGAAACCCTATGCCACCGAGACGCTGGCCTTGCTCCTGCAAAAGGTCGTCAAGGGCCGTCTGGGCGGCTTGATGGGGGTGGAGTAGGTCGACGCGACCCCAGCTCAGTCGTGAATAGTCGGCATACGCATGGCGCCACACCAAGATCAGTGCATCGCCGCCCTGGTGCCGCGGGTAGCCGCCGGAGCATACAAGCTGCTCACCCACGTCAAGCGCCCGGAGTCTGAAGATACCCAATGGCTCCAGCCTTGCACCCGACCGGGCATCGGGCTCGGTCATGGACTGATATGGCCTGGAACCTGGCGGGAACAGGAAGCCTTCCGGCGTCTGCAACAGGCAACCTAACTAAAGGACCTTTAAAGGTAAGGGGCAGCTGACCCAGTTTGCCAAACTGAGCCCGGCGCAAAAATCGATGATGCTTTCAGCACGAAAAGAGAGCGGCAAACTCACCGAGGGCGGGGTCCTCTCCAAAGCATGGAAATGCTGTTTCGAGCAGTGCCACCAAGTCAATACCTCGCGCAGACCATGACAGCGCCAGAAGAGAAAAAAAACAACACTTCGACATCATGCAGGCAACAGGCTGCAGCGAACTCGACGCAGCCATTGAGGTCGCCACGACACTGGATCGATATTGCAGCATCGAACTGCACATCATCATATTCCCCGAACAAACTACGACCTAGGAGCGCCAGGTATCAAAACACTGAATACCTTGATCCAGAGCCTGATTGAAAGCCTGACCCAATGGCTTCAACAACCTGGGAAAGATGCCATTCAGACTCTTGAAGTTTATGCCCCCGTACTGATCTAGCCGTTGCAACGGGTCTTGGTACACGCGGTGGATCGCTGTGGCATCCAGTATCAACTTGGTGTAGTGCTCAGCGATTGCCTTAGACAATATCCACAGTCTGCGGGTGCAGAAAATACAATATTGGAAGTCTTGCGCAAATACTCACTACGATCTCTGATAGTCCGCCGAGGCGGCGGCGTGACCCGATCTCATAAACGCTGAGTAATTTCGGAAGATCTTTTGGCAGGCACATTCATGGCCGGCTTTCCGTTAATCCAGGACTAGGTGCAAGCTTCACCACACACTGTATCCGAACGATGCTCAGTTACTTCAGACCATCTCCATGCCACCTTATATCAAAAACAGCTAACCACAATATAACCCATGACAATACACATTAAAAAACTGTCAGACCTGACAGTTACCAGCAGAAAAAATACAGCTATAAATTCTCATGCAGATACATTCACACAATTACTTCTATCTAACGGTATTAAGGAGAGAAACATGGAAACCTGGCAAGACTATGTAGAGCATCTGACGAGTTTTGGCAAAGTAACCCAAGCAGCAATAGTCGGGCTTGACGGAACAATATGGGCCCAGTCACCCGAATTAAATATTTCCAGCGACGAAATCTCGCAAATCCTGGCAGGATTTAAAGATGACAGTATTTTATTAGCGGCTGGAATACATATTAACGGAGTAAAATATATGTACCGACGACCATACGAAAACCAAATACAATTTAAGTACCAGGAGACGGGCGTTCATATCGCAAAAACTACGACATGTATAATTATTGGCACCTATATCGCCGGCATGGAGCCTATACATACACAAGTGGAAATTTCAAGAACTCAAGAGCTTCTGCTAGAAGCCGGATATTGATTTAATACACATTAAATCGCAAGAAAATAGTATGCCTATTATTTCATTAACCCCAAGGCCAGATATGATGTGAACCACTTTTAAAATTTACATCATCTTTGGCCTTTTTAAGCAACCCCTTCAAGCAGTCCACCCGCCCTCCTATACCTAAACTCATTTCAAGTACGATGCCACGACCGACAGCCGCCCCTCCCAACCTTAGTAAAATCCAGCGCTGTTTCCCCCACTGGCAAGCGCCTTCCAAGCGATCTTGCTCAGCCCCCGCAAGGTGTCACAAACGCCTGGAGCTTGCTATCGAGAAGAGGCCCTCTGTCGTTGACGGCGAGCCGGACGTGGCTAAAACGGTTGGGCTGATCAACCGAGCATGGAGCCTGTCACCAACCTGTCTGGAGTACAAGGTCGTAGGCGTCTGCTACTGGCTGCTCTGCACGCCTTTCGGTTGCAAGGTCAAAACCTGCATACAAACTGCTCACCCACGTCGTGCGCCTAGGGTCCGAAAGATACTCAATGGCTCCGGCCTTGCACCCGACCGGGCATTGGGCTCGGTCATGGACTGATATGGTCTGGAACCTGGTGGGAAGACCTAAGATTACCGCTGCCATCCATTGATGAAAGCGCCGAGTCATCGATGATGCTCACGCTGATGATTGGTCTGGTCGGCATGAAGTGCAACAACTGGGCTGAAGAGCGTTACCTGCCAAAGTACTTGACCATTCGATCACGGCCGATGATTCGTGTGTAGGAAGATCAGCACCTAAGGAGACTTACGAGCATTGAGGAGGATTCCCTATTCAATGCAAGCCAGCATCAAATCGCGGGCAAAAAAAAACCCGGAAATCCTCACTTGCGTGGGCCTTCCGGATTTTCTAAACCGCCAAAAATGGTGGGTCGTGTGGGATTCGAACCTACGACCAATTGGTTAAAAGCCAACTGCTCTACCAACTGAGCTAACGACCCGCTGTGTTGTGGCGCGTATAATACTGATTTCTAAGGATTATTCAACACCTTATTTTAAATAAATCAAAAATAACGCGTTGGGTCCGTAATTCCGGCCATTTTGAAGCCTTCTGCACGCAGTCGGCAGCTGTCGCATTTCCCACAAGCACGGCCGTCATCGTCTGCCTGATAGCAGGAAACAGTCAGCGAATAATCGACGCCAAGCCCTACGCCAGCCTTCACGATATCGGCCTTGCTGAGGTTTTGCAGCGGCGCCAGGATACGGAAGCCCTGCCCCTCTACCCCGGCCTTGGTCGCCAGGTTGGCCATGCGTTCGAACGACTCGATGAACTCTGGGCGGCAGTCCGGGTAGCCGGAATAATCCACTGCGTTGACGCCGATAAAGATATCGCGGGCATTCAGCACTTCCGCCCAGCCGAGGGCCAGGGACAGGAACACGGTGTTGCGCGCCGGGACGTAGGTGATCGGGATGCCTTCGCTGGGGGCTTCCGGCACGTCGATGCTGCTGTCGGTGAGCGCCGAGCCGCCGATGCCGTTGAGATTCAGGCCAATGACCTTGTGCTCGGCCACACCCATGTCGCGGGCGACGCGGGCAGCGGCGTTCAGCTCGGCGCGATGGCGCTGGCCGTAGTCGAAGCTCATGGTGTAGCAGGTGTAGCCTTCAGCCTGCGCCATGGCCACCACCGTGGCGGAGTCGAGGCCGCCGGACAGCAGGATTACCGCACGTTTTTGATCAATCGGTTGTTCAGTCATTTCAGCGTCCTGGCTCGTCGTTCCAAAGGTATTTATGCAGTTGCAGTTGCAGACGGACCGGTAGGTTATCAGCCACCACCCAGTCGGCCAGGTCGCGTGCGTTCAGGTCGTGATGGCTTGGAGAGAACAGCACCTCGCCCGCGCGGCGGTCCAGGCCGTACTGGATCAGCTTGGAGCTCGCCCAGTCGTAATCGTCGCGGGAACAGATCACGAACTTGACTTGGTCGTTGGCCGTCAGCAGGTCCAGGTTCTCGTAGAGGTTGCGATGCGCCTCTTTGGAGCCAGGGGTCTTGAGATCGACCACTCGGCTTACACGCGGGTCCACCGCGGAAATATCCAGGGCGCCGCTGGTTTCCAGGGACACCTCGTAACCGGCGTCACACAGTTGCTTGAGCAAAGGGATGGCGTTGGGTTGCGCCAACGGCTCACCGCCGGTCACGCAGACGTAGCGTGGCCGGTAACCGGCAACCTGTTCAAGGATGTCTTCAAGGGTTCGCACGGTGCCGCCACTGAAGGCGTAGGCGCTGTCACAGTACTGGCAACGCAGGGGGCAACCGGTCAGGCGCACAAATACTGTGGGCAGGCCGGCCGTTCGCGTTTCACCCTGTAACGAGTAAAAAACTTCGGTGATGCGTAATGTGTCTTGCATAGTCGCCACGGGCGTAACAGCTAAACAGGCTGTCCGCCTCCGTCAGGCACTTCAAGGAATTCCGCCAACGCGTAAACCCCAGGAAGCGTGTTTCATAAAAGGGCGTGGATTCTAACGAAAAAACCCGCGCCAGGCGCGGGTTTCTTCTAAACGGACAGCATCGCTTACAAGCGCTGCAGGTCGCGTTGAGCCAACTGGGCAGCGGAAGTCCCCGGATACTGGGCAACGACCTGCTGCAGAATGCCTTTGACCTTGTCGGTGTGACCCAGGCGGCGTTCTACGTCAGCGAGTTTGTACAGCGAATCCGGCACCTTGGCATGCTTGGGGTACAACTGGCTGACCTTGGCAAATGCCTGGCCCGCCCCCTGCAGATCACCCTTTGCCAGGTTTACCTCACCCAGCCAGTACTGGGCGTTGCCCGCGTACTGACTGTTTGGGTAACGACCGAGGAATGCGGTGAAGGCCTTGCTGGCCTTGTCGAAATCCTTGGCCTTGATCAGGTCGAAGGCTGCATCGTAATACAGTTTTTCCTTCGCCGGATCACCCGGTTCGCTGCTGGCGGCAGGGGCTGCGGCGGCGGCCCCGGCTGCTGCACCACCGGCGGCGGCACTTGGCGCGCCACCGGCAGAAGAATTATCAGGAGTAGCGGCAGGTGTAACGCCGGCTCCTATGCGTCGATCAAGATCCTGGTATCGCTCCAGGCCTTCTTGCTTCAGCTGGTTCACTTGATTCTGCAGAACTTCAATGGCGCCTTGCTGCTGCGACAATTGATCCTGCATGCGTTGCAACTGGTTGAACAGTTCGCCCTGTGCCGAGGGAGCGGACGTAGCCGCCCCCCCAGCATAGGCGCCGTTCGTGCCATAACCTGCTGGCGGATAACTGCTCCCGCTATTGTTATAGCCTGAGTTGCTATCTTCCACAGGAACCGCAGCCCACACCGCAAGCGGCGCGAGGCTGAGAGCCAATACAGTTAGAGCACGACGGCACGTTCGCATGACGAATTACTTACGCAGTTCGACGCGACGGTTTTGAGCCCAGGACTGCTCGTCGTGGCCAGTAGCAACTGGACGCTCTTTACCGTAGGAAACCAGTTCCAGTTGGCCTGGAGCAACACCTTGCAGTACCAGATAGCGCTGAACGGCTTTCGCACGACGCTCGCCCAGTGCCATGTTGTACTCGCGAGTACCACGTTCGTCGGTGTTACCTTCCAGAACAACGCGAGCGCCGTTAGCTTTCAGGTCCTTCGCGTGAACGTCCAGAGCGCGCATGGCTTCTGGTTTCAGGTCCGAACTGTCGTATTCGAAGTAGAAAGTGGTGATTGCGCGCAGAGCAGCTTCTTCGCTCAGGGAGCCGTCAACTGCACCAGTGTTGGCGCCATAACCAGCGTTTGGATCAACAGCTGCGCCTTCACCGGCATTGTCGCCGCCTTTAGACGAGCAACCAACGGCTACGGACAGAGCCAGAGCCAGAGCAGCAAACTTACCAAACTTCAGCATTTCCATCGTGAAACTCCTAATGAACCCCAGTGTGTTAAGCAAATCATGTAGCGCCGCGTCAGTTCAGGTAAGGGGACCAGGATGGTTCTCTGACTTCGCCTTGTGCGGTAGGAAGCGGGAGCCTTACGCGTCCATTAATGGACACGAGCATCAAGACTCCCCGGCCCTGCTGGCGGGTGGCGTAGATTACCATGGTGCCGTTGGGCGCAACAGTGGCTGACTCATCTAGGTTGGTATCTGTAAGGATTTTTACGGTTCCGCGCTGCAAATCCTGGGCCGCAACCCGGAAATTAGTGAAACCATCCTGACGGTGAATCATCACCAACGTCTTTTCATCAGCCGAAAGCTTAGGGTTGGCGTTGTAGTTACCAATAAAGGTCACGCGTTCCGCGCCACCGCCACCCACGCTCGTTTTATAAATTTGAGGCTTGCCGCCACGGTCGGAGGTGAAATAGATGGTCGAACCATCTTTACCCCAGAACGGTTCGGTGTTGATACCAGGACCGCTGGTCACGCGGCTGATCTGGCGCGAAGCCATGTTCATCACGTAGATATCCGGGTTGCCGTCCTTGGACAGCACGAAAGCAAGGCGCGAACCATCCGGCGACCAGGCTGGCGCACCGTTGAGGCCTTCGAAATTGGTGATCTGCTCACGACGGCCAGTGTCGATGTGCTGGACGAAGATGCGCGGACGCTTCTGCTCGAAGGACACGTAGGCAATGCGCTTGCCGTCCGGCGCGAAGCGCGGCGACAGGATTGGTTCACGCGATTGCAGCAAGGTCACAGCGCGCGCGCCGTCATAGTCGGAACGCTGCAGCGTGTAGCGCGTGTTGTCTACGGAGAAACGCTCGGCCGTTACATACAGCAGACGTGTCGAGAAAGCCCCTTTGATACCGGTGAGCTTTTCAAACGACTGGTCCGAGATGTAGTGGGCCATGTCGCGCAGTTGTTCGGCGGTGCCCGATACGCTGCCGGTCAAGACCTGCTGCTCGGTCGCCACGTTGAACAAGGCGTACTGGATCTGCAGGCGACCGCCGGCCGGCACGATGCTGCCGACCATCAGGTACTGGGCACCCACGGCTTTCCAGTCGCGGAAGATGACTTCGCTGGCCTGGGTCGGCTGGCTGATCATGTTGCCTTTGGGAATCGGCGCGTAGTAACCGGAGTTGCGCAGGTCGTCGCTGACGATCTGGGCCATGTCGTCCGGCAACACGCTGCCGCCCTGCCAGCCGAACGGTACAACGGCGATCGGGGTGGCCCGATCGCTACCGCTGGTGACCAGGATGTTCTTTTCATCCGCCGCCGCTATCCCTGCCATACAGCAAATAACGACAAGCATTCCTCGAAGAAGGTTTCTCACAAGGCTAAATCCTCAGGTGTGAATGTCATCTTGAATGAACGATAGGGAGCGAAGTCGCTTGGTTTCATTCCCTGCATCTCGGTCAACCGGCCAATATTCTTGACCGCCGCGACCGCCGAACTGTCGAACGAACCGTCACCACTGGACTTGGCCACGCTGACCGAAGTCACCGTACCGTCCGGCAACATGCCGATCTGCAGCACTACTGTCATGCCTTTGCGTGCCGAAGGCGGACGTGTCCAGCCTTCTGCTGCCCGCGCCCGAATCAGGTCGTCGAAACTGCCCGCGACTTCATCGCCACGTTCATCGGCCAAGGCTTGCTGACGCTGCGGCGTGTCGGAGAGCAAATCTGCCAAGGCCTGGGCCTTTTTCTCTTCGGCGGATTTACGCGCTGCTTCCTGGGCCTTTTTCTTGGTGGCATCGGCGGCAGCTTTCTTCTTCGCGTCGTCGGCGATTTTCTTCTTCGCCTCGTCTGCTTCAGCTTTTTTCTTGGCGTCTTCGGCGGCTTTCTTCTTCGCGTCTTCGACTATCTTTTTCTTGGCGTCTTCAGCGGCCTTTTTCTTGGCCTCTTCTTCGGCAGCTTTTTTGGCTTCTTCTTCAGATTTCTTCTTGGCTATATCAGCCAATTGTTTCTCTTCGGCTTTTTTAGCTTCGGCAGCTTTCTCGGCTTTCTTGGCTTCATCAGCCTTTTTCGCCTCGTCAGCCTTCTTCGCTTCGTCAGCCTTTTTCGATTCCTCGGCCTTTTGAGCCGCCTCTTCTTTCTTTTGTTCCGCAGCAGCCTTCACTGCTTCCTGCTCGACCTTCTTCTGTTCCATCTGCTCGACTTCAGTCTGGCGCGCAGCCGACTTCTGGGCCTCACCCGCAATCTTCTGATTGGTCTGGGTAGTGGCCTGACTTTTCGATTTCAGCTGATACAGGGTCGCCTGCACGATCGGCTTGGCTGGCGGCAGGTCCGGGGTCATGGCAAAGCTGACGAACAGCATGCCAAACACCAGGACGTGCAGGGCAATTGCCCAGACGCTAGGCCAGAAGTAGCTTTCCGAGGCGGACGGCTCTCGCTGTTGGTGCATCAGGGCGCCTCGGTAATCAAGCCAACGTTACCGACGCCGGCCTTCTGCAGCCCGCCCATGGCGCCCATGACGGAACCGTAGTCGACCGACTTGTCGCCGCGGATGAACACCTGGGTGTGCTTGCCGCCTTCGTTGCCGGAGCGAATGATCTTGGTCACCGCATCGGTCATCGCCGGCAAGGTCAGGGCCTTGTCCTGTTGTTTCTGCGTATCGACTTCGCTGCCAAGGTTCCAGTAGTAGGTCTTGTCAGCCTTGATCGAAATCGTCAGCACCTGGGTGTTGTTGTCCTGGGGCAAGGCTTCGCTGGAAACCTTGGGCAGATCAACCTTCACACCCTGGTTGAGCATCGGCGCGGTCACCATGAAGATCACCAGCAGCACCAGCATCACGTCGATGTAAGGCACTACGTTCATCTCGGCGACCGGCTTGCGCTTGGTTCGTGCTCGAGTGATTAAAGCCATCGGGGAGTACCTGCTTATTCTTCGCTGGTGTGCACTTTACGGTGCAGGATCGCCTGGAATTCGTCGGCGAAGGTGTAGTAACGGCTGATCAGGGTCTCACCGCGCGCGGCGAAGCGGTTGTAGGCGATAACCGCCGGGATCGCAGCGAACAGGCCGATCGCGGTGGCGACCAGGGCTTCGGCGATACCCGGGGCCACGGTGGCCAGGGTCGCTTGCTGGGCCTGGGCCAGGCCGCGGAAGGAGTTCATGATCCCCCACACGGTACCGAACAGGCCGATGTACGGGCTGACGGAGCCCACGGTGGCGAGGAACGGCAGGCTCTGCTCCAGCTTCTCTTCTTCGCGGGAGATGGCCACGCGCATGGCACGGGCCACGCCTTCCATGACCGCTTCCGGATCGACGCCCGGCTGCTGGCGCAGGCGCGAGAACTCCTTGAAGCCGGCACGGAAGATCTGCTCGACGCCCGAATCCGGGTCAGGGTTGCTACCGGCCTGGCGATACAGTTTGGACAGGTCGATACCCGACCAGAAGCGCTCTTCGAAGCTCTCCAGGGCACGTCGACCGGCACGCAGCAGGTTGCTGCGCTGAAAAATCATGACCCAGGATGTAACCGATGCGGCTAACAGGATCAGCATCACCAGTTGAACCACAACACTGGCATTACTGACCAGGCTCCACATGGAGGAATGGTCGACGACGGTAGGTTCCACGCTAAATCTCCTGCTTTGATTGTTTACCCGCGCCGCTCACGGCGGCAAAGGCCGCACGTAGAGTTTCGGGAATGGCCCGAGGTTTCAAACTATTGGGGCGCACACACGCCACCAGGAACTGCCCCTCACAGAGCAGCGTTGCATCCGCAGCCCGCCTGACCTGCTGTTTAAAGCGCAGGCTGACACGGTTCAATTCGATTACTTCAGCGCTGACCAGCAGCTCATCGTCCAATCGCGCCGGCGCGTAATAACGCGCCTCGCTGGAATGCACGACAAACAACAGGTCCTCCCCTGCCAGCTGGGATTGGGCAAAGCCCAGCTCCCGTAGCCGCTCGGTTCGAGCCCGCTCCATGAACTTGAGGTAATTGACGTAATACACGATGCCGCCAGCATCGGTGTCCTCGTAATAAACGCGACAGCGATGTGCGAACGACTGATCCCCGTTTTGCGCGCGCATACTCTAGTGCTTACTCCTCAGGTTGCCAATCCGGCTGGGCAACTGTTTTTTCATTCTATGAAACATTTCTAACGACTGAATGACGACGCCAGCCACTAGGACAGCACAAACCTTGAATAAATCGACCCGAGTGACCTTTTTAATCGTCCACTGCATCGAGGAATTCGTCTAGCACGGGCATCTCGCCCAATCGTGACGGAATGTTTAGCCCAAAGTGCAAATAGGCATGGCGGGTAACCACCCGGCCCCTTGGTGTACGCATGATGTAGCCCTGCTGGATCAGGTACGGCTCCAGCACGTCCTCAATGGTATGGCGCTCTTCACTGATGGCCGCTGCCAGGCTGTCCACGCCCACCGGGCCACCGTCGAATTTCTCGATCATGGTCAACAGTAGCCGTCGATCCTGGTGATCGAAGCCGTGCTCATCCACGTCCAGCAGGTTCAACGCCAGGTCGGCCACGGCCTTGGTGATATGGCCCTTGGCCCGCACTTCGGCAAAATCGCGCACGCGTCGCAGCAAGCGGTTGGCGATCCGTGGCGTGCCCCGCGCCCGCCGGGCGATTTCAAACGCGCCTTCGGGGTCCAGGGGCAAGCCGAGAATGCCGGCCGAACGGCTGACGATGGTCGCCAGGTCTGCGGTGCTATAGAACTCTAGACGTTGGACGATGCCGAAACGGTCTCGCAACGGGTTGGTCAGCATGCCCGCGCGCGTGGTCGCGCCCACCAGGGTGAACGGCGGCAGGTCGAGCTTGATCGAGCGGGCTGCGGGGCCTTCACCGATCATGATGTCGAGCTGGAAGTCTTCCATCGCCGGGTACAGCACTTCCTCGACGATGGGCGACAGCCGGTGGATTTCGTCGATGAACAGCACGTCGTGCGGTTCGAGGTTGGTCAGCAGCGCCGCCAGGTCGCCCGGACGCTCCAGCACCGGGCCGGAGGTGGACTTGATCGACACCCCCATTTCCTGGGCGATGATGTTGGCCAGGGTGGTTTTACCCAACCCCGGCGGGCCGAAGATCAAGGTGTGGTCCAAGGATTCACTGCGCCCACGCGCAGCCTGGATGAACAACTCCATCTGCTCGCGCACGGTGGGCTGGCCGATGTAGTCGGCCAGGCTCAGGGGGCGGATGGCGCGGTCCTGGACTTCTTCACGGTCACGGGGGCCGGTGGCCGCGATCAGACGATCAGCTTCAATCACTTAAATCATTCCCTTCAGGGCTCGGCGGATCATGTCTTCGCTGCTCAGGTTCTTGTCCTTGATGGCCGACACCGCTTTACTGGCTTCCTGCGGCTTGTAGCCCAGGGAAATCAGCGCGCTGACCGCATCGCTTTCGGCACTGGCCACCTGGGCCGCCGGCTGGTTCGGCTGGTTCGGCACCAGGGCGAACATGCTCGGCACGACTTCCCAGGCTTTGAAACGGTCCTTGAGCTCCACCAGCAGGCGTTCGGCGGTTTTCTTGCCGACCCCCGGCACCTTGGTCAGCGCCGAGGTGTCTTGGGCCGACACCGCGCGTACCAGTTCATCCACTTCCAGGCTCGACATCAGCGCCAGGGCCAGTTTCGGCCCTACGCCATTGAGGCGAATCAATTCGCGGAAGAAGTCCCGGTCACGCTTGCCAATGAAGCCATAGAGCAGTTGCGCATCTTCGCGCACCACAAGGTGAGTATGCAGGGTCAATGGCTCGCCAACCGACGGAAGGCGATACAGGGTGGTCATGGGCACTTCCAGCTCATACCCCAGCCCGTTGACATCCAGAATCAGGTGCGGCGGCTGTTTCTCAGCCAGGGTGCCGCGCAAGCGTCCAATCACGGTTCAGATCCTTAAAGCTTGGGGGTCAGATCGAGGCCTGACCGCAAATAACGATTGCGCCGATGCTATCAGAGACGCAGCCGCCCGCCACGACTACGTGCCGCCCCCAGGCCGTGAGGCAGCAGGCTGGAACGGGTATGCGCGTGGCAAATGGCGATGGCCAGGGCGTCGGAGGCGTCGATCTGCGGCTTGGAGGTGAGTTTGAGCATGTGCATGACCATCATCTGCACCTGCTCTTTATTGGCCGCGCCGGTGCCGACCACGGCCTGCTTGACCTGGGTGGCGGTGTACTCGGCGATTTCCATGGCCTCCTCGGCACCGGCGACGATGGCGGCGCCACGGGCCTGGCCGAGCTTGAGAGCCGAGTCGGCGTTTTTGGCCATGAACACCTTTTCGATCCCCATGGTCACCGGCTTGTAGGTCTGGATCACTTCACGCACGCCGCGATAGACGATCTGCAGGCGCTCGGCCAACTCGCCCGCACCGGTGCGGATGCAGCCCGAGGCGACATACACGCAGCCGCGCGGGGTGTGTTGCACCACACCAAAACCGGTGATGCGCGAACCGGGGTCGATACCTAGAATTAAAGTCATAACGCCTGCAGGTCGGGTAAACACAATTTTTGATACAGGTAAAATCCAATGTGGGAGGGGGCTTGCTCCCGATTACGGTGGTTCAGTCGATTCATAAATGACTGACACACCGCCATCGGGAGCAAGCCCCCTCTCACATTTAGATCCACATCGTCCGTCAGCCTAGCTGCTCGGCGACCGACTCTGGAATGTCAGCATTCGAGTAAACGTTCTGCACGTCATCCAGGTCCTCGAGCATATCCAGCATCTTCAGCACTTTCTGCGCGCCGTCCAGGTCCAGTTCGGCGCTGGTGGTCGGCAGCATCACGATTTCTGCGTCGGTGCCTTTGAAACCAGCGGTTTCCAGCGCGTTACGCACCGCATAGAACCCGGCGAACGAGGTGAACACATCGATCGAGCCGTCTTCATTGGTCACCACGTCGTCGGCATCCGCTTCCATCGCGGCTTCCATCAACGCGTCTTCATCCACGCCCGGCGCGAAGGAAATCTGGCCCTTGCGCTCGAACAGGTAGGCCACCGAGCCGTCCGTGCCGAGGTTGCCACCGCACTTGCTGAACGCATGACGCACCGCCGCGGCAGTACGGTTGCGGTTATCGGTCATGCACTCGACCATCACCGCCACGCCGCCCGGGCCGTAGCCTTCGTAGGTCAGCTCGACCATGTCGTCGGTATCGGCCGCACCGGCGCCACGGGCCACGGCGCGGTCGATGATGTCGCGACTCATGTTGGCGCCGAGGGCCTTGTCCAGCGCCAGGCGCAGACGCGGGTTGGAGCCTGGGTCACCGCCGCCTTGGCGGGCGGCGACGGTCAGTTCGCGAATCCACTTGGTGAAGATCTTGCCTTTCTTGGCATCCTGACGCTCTTTGCGGTGCTTGATGTTCGCCCACTTGGAATGGCCAGCCATAACACAACTCCGAAATTCTCTAGAAACCTTATCAACCCCGCCCCAGGCGGGATACAACCCTTGTAACGCAAAGGCGCATCCGAAGATGCGCCTTTTTGACTGCGTAAAACCTTATCGCGCTTTCACGCAGCGGCCTTACTCAGCCTTTGGCGCCTCGCGCAGGCGGATATGCAGCTCGCGCAGTGCCTTGGCATCCACAACACCTGGCGCCTGGGTCATGACGTCCGCAGCGCTCTGGGTTTTCGGGAAGGCGATCACTTCACGGATCGACTGGGCGCCGGTCATCAGCATCACCAGACGGTCCAGGCCAAAGGCCAGGCCGCCGTGGGGCGGTGCGCCGTACTTCAGGGCGTCGAGCAGGAAGCCGAATTTCTCTTCCTGTTCGGCTTCGTTGATGCCCAGCAGACGGAATACCGCTTGCTGCATTTCCTTGCGGTGGATACGGATCGAACCGCCACCCAGCTCAGTGCCGTTCAAGACCATGTCGTAGGCCCGGGACAGAGCGCCCGCCGGGTTGGCTTCGAGCTCTTCCGGCGAGCACTTCGGCGCGGTGAACGGGTGGTGCAAGGCGCTGAAGCTGCCGTCGTCGTTCTCTTCGAACATCGGGAAGTCGACGACCCACATCGGTGCCCACTTGCAGGTCAGCAGGTTCAGGTCGTGGCCCAGCTTGATCCGCAGCGCGCCCAGGGCTTCGCTGACGATCTTGGCCTTGTCGGCGCCGAAGAACACGATGTCACCGTCGACTGCGCCCACGCGATCGAGGATCACATTGAGGTTGGTTTCCGGGATGTTTTTCACGATCGGCGACTGCAGGCCATCAACGCCCTTGGCACGCTCGTTGACTTTGATGTACGCCAGGCCCTTGGCACCGTAGATGCCGACGAACTTGGTGTAGTCGTCGATCTGCTTGCGCGGCATGCTCGCGCCGCCAGGCACGCGCAGGGCGGCGATGCGGCATTTCGGGTCGTTGGCCGGGCCGCTGAACACCTTGAAGTCGACGTCCTTGAGTTGGTCGGCCACGTCCACCAGTTCCAGCGGGATACGCAGGTCAGGCTTGTCGGAACCGTAGCGGCGCATGGCTTCTTCGAAGGTCATGTGCGGGAATTCGCCGAATTCCAGGTCCAGCACTTCCTTGAACAGGTTGCGGATCATTTGTTCGGTGATACCCATGATCTCTTTTTCATCGAGGAAGCTGGTCTCGATGTCGATCTGGGTGAATTCAGGCTGGCGATCGGCGCGCAGGTCTTCGTCACGGAAGCACTTGGCGATCTGGTAGTAACGGTCGAAGCCGGCCACCATCAGCAGTTGCTTGAACAGCTGCGGCGATTGCGGCAGGGCGAAGAAACTGCCGGCGTGGGTACGGCTCGGCACCAGATAGTCACGCGCGCCTTCCGGGGTGGCACGGGTGAGGATCGGCGTTTCAACGTCGAGGAAGCCGTTTTCATCGAGGAAGCGACGGATGCTGGTGGTCATGCGCGAGCGCAGACGCAGCTTCTCGGCCATTTCCGGGCGACGCAGGTCCAGGAAGCGATAACGCAGGCGGGTTTCTTCGCCAACATCGGAATATTCGTTCAGTGGGAACGGCGGGGTTTCCGACTCGTTCAGCACTTCCAGCTCGTAGCCCAGCACTTCGATCGCGCCGGACGCCATGTTCGGGTTCACCGCACCGGCCGGACGCAGGCGCACCTTGCCGGTGATCTTCACTACGTATTCGCTGCGCACGCGGTCGGCGGCGGCGAAGCTCTCGGCGCGGTCCGGGTCGAACACCACCTGGGCCAGACCATCACGATCACGGATATCGAGGAAGATCACCCCGCCGTGGTCGCGGCGACGGTGAACCCATCCGCAAAGGGTGATTTCCTGACCTTCCAGGGTCTCGTTCAGTTGGCCGCAATAATGGCTGCGCATCATGGTAGTGGTTTCACTTCTCGTAATTCGAAATTCGGTGGCAGGCTTGGCCTCAGTCACCGTACATAAGTCAGGGGACGGATAATGCAGGAGCCTGCGCGTAGAGTTCAACTCAGTCTGCTTTGTCGCCGCCCGCCAGATTCTTCTTCGAGCCGGTCTTGAAGTCGGTCTCGTACCAGCCGCTGCCGCTCAGGCGGAAGCCCGGCATGGACAACATCTTTTTAAGCTCAGGCGCCTTGCAAGCTGGGCAATCGACCAGCGGCGCGTCGCTGATCTTCTGGATGGCTTCCAACTGATGACCACAGGAAGCGCATTGATAGTCGTACATGGGCATGGAGATGTCTCGGCGATCAGATCGTTACTGTGCCGCGCCGGCCTCCGGATAGAGGCCACTGCGCAGAAAGCGCCTGCAGCGGCAAAGCGCGGGATTATATCTGGTAAATCGAGGCAGCGCAGCCGGCTTTCTGCCCGAGGCCCGGCCCGCCTGAACGCCGGGCCAGCCCCGGAACCCCCGGATTACTCGGGATTGGACAGGCAAGCGCGGCCTTTCAATACGTGAACCACGCAGACCACCCTGACCAGCCCGCTGAAGTTCTTCACGCCGCCATAGCGCAAATGCACTTCCCGATCGACATAAGACAACAGCGCACTGACTGAACAGGCATTGAGCCTGGCTATTTCCGTGAGGATATTCCAGTAGATCTGTTCCAGCCGCAGGCAAGTGGAAAACCCATTGAGCCTTACCGATCGGGACAACGGCCGCGCCAGCCCCATATCGAACCCTTTGACAAAGGGGTCGACGTTTATCTTATGAAAACCACAGGTCTCCATCACTCTACTACCCACTCCACGCGACATACACCTGACACTCCATTGCCAAACAGCAGTCCATGGGCTTCTCCCATTGGACAGTGGGCCTATCAAACAGCAGGACGACGGGGGGTAGCCAGAAGACGGGGAGTTGATAGTCGTAGGACAACGCCAGGAAGCACGGAGAAACAAGCGAGCGGCGCCAGGGCCGCCGCCCGAGGTCGGTGTTTACTTGTTTTCGAGTAGGGAACGCAGCATCCACGCAGTTTTTTCGTGAACTTGCATACGCTGGGTCAACAGGTCGGCCGTCGGTTCATCGCTGACCTTATCGAGCAGCGGAAAAATACCGCGCGCGGTACGCGTAACCGCCTCCTGGCCCGCCACCAGTTGCTTGATCATCTCTTCAGCGCTGGGCACGCCCTCTTCTTCCTTGATCGAAGAAAGACGCGCATAGATCGAATAGGCACCCGGCGCCGGGAAGCCCAGGGCACGAATGCGCTCGGCAATCAGGTCCACCGCCAGCGCCAGCTCGTTGTACTGCTCTTCGAACATCAAGTGCAGCGTGCGGAACATGGGGCCCGTGACGTTCCAGTGGAAATTGTGGGTCTTCAGGTACAGTACATAGGTATCGGAAAGCAGACGCGAAAGCCCGTCGACGATGGATTTGCGATCTTCTTCACTGATACCGATATCGATTGCCATGTTTATCCCCTTCAATTGAACAGCATTCATTGATCAGGTGCCGGATCACTCTAGCAAGAGTACCCACTGTGTGCAGCCCGACGCACCGAGGCGACGTGCGGCAAATCGCCCTGCGCGGCCTCGCTGGCCCGCGACGGTGAAGGCTTTAGGCGCGACAGAAAATTTCCCCGACAGCAGGCAAAACGCCTGCAACTGTCTAGGACAAGCGTTTGACGCAGAAATGCCCTGCCCCTTGCAACGCCCGGAAATGCTTGATTTGAGTAGGCACAGCCTTTGCTGTTAAATAGGCAGCGTGTCGCTGCCGTTATTTTCTTCGGCCAGCGCATAGGCTGATACCCGCGCACGTGCCCAACGCCTCCCATTGTTCAGAAGCGAACCGTGCCAGTCAGCTCTTCCTTGTGATCCGTCTTAACGTGAGTTAATCAAAATGTTGAAAATCGTCCACCTGCTAACGGGCGTTGCAGCTTTGCTGCTGTCCTTTATCCCGAGCCTGCAGCCTGAAAGCCTGCCCTACCTGCAACAACATGACGCTCTGTACCTGGCCTTGTTCGGCCTTCTTAACCTGACGCTGGCGCCAGTGATCCCTTACTGGAACAAAGGCACGCGTCATCAACTGCAAAACCTGGTCAGCGCGCTGCTGGTGCTGACTGTTGTCGTACAAACCCTCACCCTCCTGGCACCCATGCCTGAAGTCGGCGGCCACCCGGCCATCCTGCTCAGCCTGGTGATTGCGCTGGTCGCCATCGTTCTTCACCTGGCCATCAGCTTCTACCGTTCGTCCCCTGCGGCCGCGTCGCAAAACTACGACATGACCAATCGGGATACCGGGACCGTCAAGTGGTTCAACACGTCCAAGGGCTTCGGCTTTATTTCCCGCGATTCGGGCGACGATATCTTCGTCCACTTCCGGGCCATCCGTGGCGAAGGCCATCGCGTCCTGGTCGAAGGCCAGCGTGTGGAATTCTCCGTCATGAACCGCGACAAAGGCCTGCAAGCCGAAGATGTGATCGCCGCGTTGCCGCGTCGCTGATTCCAAGCCAGGCAAAAAAAACCGCGATCCGGCACAAGCTGGATCGCGGTTTTTTATTGCGCGGCTATTAATAGTGAGGCGGCGGCGCTTCTTCTTCGGACGACTCGAACTGGCCGCCCATTTCTTCCTGGCGCTTGAGCAGCGCGGTCATCTGCAGCTGCAGGCGTTCGACCGCCCGCTGCTGGGTGACCAGGATGTCGTTGAGGGTTTCGATGGTGTCGTCCTGAAAGGCCAGGCGGCTTTCCAGGTCGGTCACGCGGTCTTGCAGATCCATGGTTCAGTCCTGGCTAAAGATGAAGTCGGCAGGTGACAGCTCGCGCAACCGCGCACGGATCGCTGCCACCTGTTCTTCAGTATACGGCCGGGCCGGATGCTTGCCCCAGACCGGCGCAGGCCAGGCCATGTCATCGCGCTTGCGCACGATCACATGCACATGCAACTGGCTGACAACGTTCCCCAGCGCGCCGATGTTCATCTTGTCGGCGCCGAAACCTTCACTCAGCAATTGCGCAAGGGTTGTCGTTTCATTCCACAGTTTTTGTTGATCTATGACAGACAATTGAAAAACTTCGCTGATACCGTTTATGCGCGGTACCAGAATAAACCAAGGGTAATTCGAGTCATTGGACAGCAGCAGGCGGCACAACGGGAAGTCCCCGATGGTCAGTGTGTCTTGTTGCAGGCGTTGATCTAAGGCGAACACCGCGGGCACTCCGTTCGGCAGGTCAGATTCTGGCGCCCAGCATACCTTCGAACGCCGGCGGCTTCACTTCGAATACAGACGCCAACGCGCATCCCGATAAAAAACCTGCCCCTTTTCGAGGCAGGCGAATAATTGAGCTACGCTGAATCGGGACTCATCGGAGTGCACCAAAATGACCCACTTGTGCTTCAAAGAGATCCGCCAAGTACCCACCCATGAGGGTGAACCGGTAACGTTTCGCGCAGGTACAGGATTCATGCACCACCGAATCAATGGAATGCATGGCCGTCAAGGACAAACTGAACGGTTTGAGAGGCCCGTGTTTATGCGGTTTTTACAGTGCAGTGAGGCTTTTCACGAAAAAATGACATTCAGTTACCGGTTTGGGCGCGCTTGTTGCATTCACACCCACATCGTCGGCAACGGCACCCTTCGGGAAGCGGGTGTTTCGCGATAAGAACACTAGCGAGTCAATGCGTATCAAGGATGCATTCAAACTTAGAAAAGGGTTTGAAAACAGCATTGAAGTTGTCAGTTCGGTAACATTCGGACTGTGAATTTGCGACATGGACCTAGCAATTCACGACAGCCTCGTAAAGAAGCTGAAAGGAAAGATGGGTAAGTATCGTCATTAGAGTCAGCGTGATATAACTTTACGCGGACACAAAAAAAGAAAGAGCCGCCCAGATAAAAATACAGGTGGGACGGCAGTACTCTTCCTAAAACCAAAGGAGCAAATCACGATGCGCGTGATGAAGTGGAGCATGATCGCCCTGGCTGTTTCAGCAGGCACCTCGCAGTTCGCAATGGCGTCTGCCCAAGACGATGCCAAGGGCTTCGTTGAAGACAGCACTTTCAGTATCAATACCCGTGCGCTGTATTTCAGCCGCGACAAACGCAACAATGACTCCGGCCAAAGCCGCAGCGAAGAAACCGGTCTTGGTTTCAACGGTCTGTACCAATCGGGCTTCACCCAAGGCACCATCGGTGTCGGCGTCGACGCCATCGGCCTGCTGGGCCTCAAGCTCGATAGCGGCAAGGGCCGTGCTGGCACTGGTCTGTTCCCAACAGGTTCGGATGGTCGTTCGCAAGACGACTACTCCAAAGGCGGCGCCGCAGTTAAATTCCGCGTCTCCAATACCGTGCTGAAAGCCGGCGATCAATACACCACAGCGCCTGTATTCGCCTCTGATGACAGCCGCTTGCTGCCTGAGTTGCCGCAAGGTATCTCGATCACCAGCAACGAGATCAAAGACCTGAAGCTTGAAGCCGGTCACTTCACCTCGATCGTCGCCCAAGACCATACCTACAAGGACAGTATCTCCAGCTCCGAGCCGATTACCGGCCGTGGCCTGCGTGATGCCAACTTCCTGGGCGGTGTTTACGCCTGGACCCCAGAGTTCACTACCAGCCTCTACTACTCGAAAGTAGAAGACTACTGGAAGAAACTTTACGCCAACGTGAACTGGACCCACGCGCTGAGCGCCGATCAGTCCCTGGCCGTAGACTTCAACATCTACAGCACCAAAAGCGACGGCGCCGGTCTGCAACGCGCAGAAAAAGACAACACCACCAAGCTGGATAACCGTGCCTACAGCCTGCAAGGCGCTTACACCTACCAGGCTCACACCTTTACCCTCGCTTACCAGAAAGTTAGCGGTGACGGTGACTACGGTTACGGCGTAGACGGCGGCGGCACGGTTTTCCTGGCCAACTCCATCGCCCGTTCCGACTTCAACGCTGAAGACGAGAAATCCTGGCAAGCTCGCTACGACCTGAACATGGCCACCTTCGGCGTGCCAGGCCTGAGCTTCATGACTCGTTACGTCAACGGTAGCGGCGCCAACACTGGCACCACGTCGAACGGCAAAGAGTGGGAACGCGACATCGAAGCCAAATACGTGATCCAGAGCGGCCCAGCGAAAGACCTGAGCCTGCGTGTACGCCAAGCGACTTATCGCTCGTCTGACGGCGTGTACTACGGTTCGGCGTCGATCGACGAACTGCGTCTGATCGCGCAATACCCGCTGAACATCTTGTAATTGCCCGTTCGATTACAACGATGACTTAAGGCTTCGGCCTTAAATTAAAAGCCGCTCCCCTGCATGCAAGGGAGCGGCTTTTTTATTGCAATATTATTTCAGCAGTAAAATAACTAGCAAGCTAACTAACGACAGTATCGTTCCCGCACTTAACGTGACCTATCAGCCAAGTTAAGTGCAAATGCCTTTCATTACTTCGCCGCTGTTTCCTGCATCACCCGAATAACCCGCTGCGGAAATGGAATATCGATCCCCGCCGCTTTCAAGCGATCACGTGCCAGTTCATTGAACATGAACATCACGTCCCAATAATCCGCCGTCTTGGTCCAGCACCGCAAAGACACCGTGATCGAACTGTCGCCCAAGGTCGAAACCACGGCCACTGCCGCCGGATCAGCCAATACACGCGGGTCTTTTGCCAGCTCCAGCAACACTTCGCGGGCTTTCTGCAGGTCGGCCTCGTAGTCCACCCCCACATCAAACACCACCTTGCGGGTAGGCTGACGGTTGGTGTTGGTGATGATGCCGTTGGAGAGGATGCCGTTCGGCACGATCACGGTCTTGTTGTCGCCGGTGCGCAGCACGGTGTGGAAGATCTGGATGCTGTCGACGGTACCAGACGTACCTTGGGCTTCGATCCAGTCGCCGATACGGAACGGGCGGAACAACAGAATCAGCACGCCACCAGCAAAGTTAGCCAGGCTGCCCTGCAAGGCCAGGCCGATGGCCAGGGTCGCGGCACCGATGGCGGCGACGAACGAGGTGGTTTCCACGCCGATCATCGAGGCCACGCTGACGATCAGCATGACCTTCAGCACGATGTTCGCCAGGCTGGTGATGAAGTGCTGCAGCGCCAGGTCCGCGTTACGGATGGCCAGCAAACGCCCCACTCTGTGGGTCAGGCGGTTGATCAGCCACCAGCCGATGGCCAGGGTAATCACGGCCAGCAATACCCGGCTGCCGTATTCCATGATCATCGGGATCCACGACTGGGAGGTCTTGATCAGGTGATCCACTTCAGCGTTCAAATCCATCTACATTCTCCTGTTTGCCGGATGTACGGCGTTTTTTGTGCCCACTAACGCAATTGAGCCCCGAAGGGCTCAATGGCAGGCGCAGGTTCTGGGGCGTGGGACGTCAAAAACGGCCGCAGGTTCCCCAAAGTGCCATCAGTCGCGGAAGTTATTGAACTGCAGCGGCATCTCGAAGGTCTTGGCGCGCAGGGCAGCGATGGCCTCTTGCAGGTCGTCACGTTTCTTGCCGGTGACGCGCACCTGCTCACCCTGGATGGCGGCCTGGACTTTCAGCTTGGCGTCCTTGATATGCGCCACGATCTTCTTCGCCAGTTCCTTGTCGATGCCTTCCTTGAGGACGGCTTCCTGCTTCATCAGCTTGCCGGACGCGTAGGCGTCCTTGACTTCAAGGCACTGCACGTCGATCTTGCGCTTGACCAGGGCGAGCTTGAGGATCTCGATCATCGCTTCCAGCTGGAAATCGGCTTCAGCGGTCAGGTTGACGGTCAGTTCCTTTTCCTTGAATTCGAAACTGCCCTTGCCTTTCAAGTCATAGCGACGGTCCAGTTCCTTGACGGCGTTCTCGACGGCGTTGGTGACTTCGTGTTTGTCCAGTTCGGATACCACGTCGAACGAAGGCATGTCATTTCTCCAATATAAGGGGCGGGCTCAGTAGAGATGGAGCGCGCCCAAGCTAAAATGCCGGGGCATTATAGCGGTTCTTTCGCCCCATTCGCTGTGAGCGACCCTACGGAGCACAAACTGATGTCGACCACCTGGCATATTCTCGGCGCCGGCAGCCTCGGCACGCTGTGGGCCACCCGCCTGGCCCGCGCCGGCCTGCCGGTGAAGCTGATCCTGCGCGATGCGGCACGCCTGGCCAGCTACCAGGCGGCCGACGGGCTGACCCTGGTGGAGCACGGCGTAGCGCACACTTACCCGGTACTCGGCGAAACGCCTGACAGCCCTGAGCCGATCCATCGCCTGCTGGTGGCGTGCAAAGCCTACGACGCTCAAAGCGCCGTCGCACAACTGCAATCGCGCCTCGCGCCCGGCGTCGAATTGATCCTGCTGCAAAACGGCCTGGGCAGCCAGGACGCCGTCGCCGCGCAGTATTCCCAGGCCCGCTGCATTTTTGCCTCCAGCACCGAAGGCGCGTTTCGCGACGGCGATTGGCGCGTGGTGTTTGCCGGCCACGGCTACACCTGGCTGGGGGACGCCAGTCACCCCACGGCCCCGGTGTGGCTGGACGACTTGCGCGCCGCCGGCATCCCTCACGAATGGAGCAGCGACATTCTTACGCGCCTGTGGCGCAAGCTCGCACTCAATTGCGCCATCAACCCGCTGACCGTGCTGTACCAATGCCGCAATGGCGGCCTGCAAGCCCATCAGTGCGAAGTCGCAACCTTGTGCGCCGAACTCACCGAGCTGCTGCAATGCTGCGGCCAGCCGGCAGCGGCGCAGGACCTGCAGACGGAAGTGGAACGGGTGATCCAGGCCACGGCGGCCAATTACTCTTCGATGTACCAGGACGTGGCCAGCGCGCGGCGCACCGAAATCAGCTACCTGCTGGGCTACGCCTGCCAGGCCGCCGCTCGGCATCGGCTGACGCTGCCGCATCTGCAACAGGTGTACACGCGCCTCGTCGACCAGCTGGTTGCACGCGGATTGCCCCGCGACTGAGGCACGCGCTACCCTGCCCATTCGTCTATTACCTGTGAAACCCCTGATGCCACTGCGCCAGCGTCTTGAAAACCTACCGGTAGGGCAGAAACTGCTGGCCGCCCTGCTGGTGTTGCTGACCACTGTGTTACTGGTGGCCAACCTGACTTTTATCAGCGCCGCTTACTGGATCTCCCAGGAGAGCATGGCGCCCCAGGCGCTGCAGGCGATTGGCCGGCTGGTGTCCAACCCGGCGCTTGCCGCCGAAGCCCTTGAGTCTCCGGCCAAGGCCGACGCCCTGCTCAATGAGCTGACCAGCTATTCGCCGCTGCGCGCAGCCGCGTTGTACGACGCCGAGGGCAACCGCCTGGCACAGATGCAACACGGCGACCGCCTGCACCTGCCGGGCAACTACCGGGATATCGAAGCCTGGCGCCTCACCGAGTTTCGCAGTAACCAAGTCATCACCCTGCCCCGCCCCGGCCAGCCTTCCGGGCATTTGTTGCTGGTGGCCAGCAGTGAGCTACCGGTGGCGTTCTATACCGGCACGCTGACGGCGAGCCTGGGCATCCTGATTTTCAGCGTGCTGCTGTGGCTGGTCATCGCTCGGCAGATCAAGCGCCTGATCACCCGGCCGATCCATGAGCTGGAAGAGCTGTCGCGCCAGGTCACCCGCGAAGAGAACTACGCCCTGCGCGCCGGCCGTGGCAACCATGACGAAATCGGCAGCCTGGCCGAAGCCTTCAACACCATGCTGTCGCGCATCGAGGCCCGCGAGCAGCAGCTCAAGCGCGCGCGCGATGAGTCCCAGGCGGCCTACGACCAGGCACAGGGCCTGGCCGAAGAAACCCGCCACACCAACCGCAAACTGGAGCTGGAAGTCCAGGTGCGCAGCAAGATCGAGAAAAAACTCACCGGTTTCCAGAACTATCTCAACAGCATCATCGACTCGATGCCCTCGGCGCTGATCGCCCTGGATGAACAGCTCTATGTCACCCAGTGGAACCAGGAAGCCACCGCACTTTCCGGCACGCGCCTGGATGAAGCGCTGAACCAGCCGATCTACCTCGCTTTCCAACCGCTCAAACCCTATCTGCCGCAGATCAAGGCCACGGTCGAGCAACACACGGTGGAGCGCATCGAGCGTGTCACCTGGGTCAAGGACGATGAATCCAAGCATTACGCCCTGACGTTCTATCCGCTGATGGGCGGCGCCGGGCGCGGTGTGGTGATCCGGATCGATGACATCACCCAGCGCCTGTCCCTGGAAGAAATGATGGTGCAGTCGGAAAAGATGCTCTCCGTCGGCGGCCTTGCTGCGGGTATGGCGCATGAAATCAACAACCCGCTGGGGGCGATCCTGCATAACGTGCAGAACATCCGCCGCCGGCTGTCCCCCGACCTGCCCAAGAACCTGGAACACGCCGAACAAGTGGGCATCGAACTGCAGACGGTCAACCGTTACCTGCAAAGCCGCGAAGTCCCACAATTGCTCGACGGTATCCAGCAGGCCGGCGCGCGGGCGGCGAAAATCGTCACCCACATGCTCAGTTTCAGCCGGCGCAGCAATCGGCAGATGGCACCGTGTGATTTGCCGGCGCTGATCGACCAGGCGGTGGAAATCGCCGGCAACGACTTTGACCTGGCGATCGGCTTCGACTTCAAGGGCCAGGCGATCATCCGCCAGTTCGACCCGCAGCTCGGCCCGGTGCCCGGCACCGCCAACGAGTTGGAACAGGTGCTGCTCAACCTGCTGAAAAACGCGGCGCAGGCCATTCACCAGCGCGAAGACGACCGCGAGCCGGGGCGCATCATCCTGCGCACCCGCCTCAACCCGCCCTGGGCGGAGATCCAGGTCGAAGACAACGGCATCGGCATGAGCGAGAACGTGCGCAAACGCACCT
This sequence comes from Pseudomonas sp. 7-41, assembly GCF_021233075.1. Lineage (NCBI taxonomy): Bacteria > Pseudomonadati > Pseudomonadota > Gammaproteobacteria > Pseudomonadales > Pseudomonadaceae > Pseudomonas > Pseudomonas sp. 7-41. The sequence continues at coordinate 5,487,415 of NZ_CP089551.1, forward strand.
TCGAGCCATTCTTCACCACCAAGGAAATCGGCCAGGGCACCGGGCTGGGGTTGTCGGTGTCGTACTTCATCATCACCAATAACCACAAAGGGCAGATGGAAGTGCATTCCACCCTGGGCCAAGGCACCTGCTTCACGTTGCGCCTGCCCCTGGCCGGCAGCCAATTGTCCCCCGCTGAACTTACCCAACTGGAGCACTGATCATGGGCTTTCGCCTGTCGAAGATTTACACCCGTACCGGCGACCAGGGTGAAACCGGGCTCGGCGACGGTCGCCGCGTGCCCAAGGACCACCCGCGGGTGGAAGCCATCGGCGAAGTCGACACGTTGAACAGTCAGTTGGGCTTGCTGCTGGCCGGCCTTGAAGAGCAAAGCGGCAAGCATCCGCACCTGAAGGACGTGATCGAAGTGCTGACGCCTTGCCAGCATCGTCTGTTCGACCTCGGCGGCGAGCTGGCGATGCCGGTGTACAAAGCGCTGAACGCGGCGGAGGTGAATCGGCTGGAGGCAGCGATTGATCGCTGGAACGAAGAGGTCGGGGCGCTGGAGAACTTCATCTTGCCCGGTGGCTCAGCGCTGATCGCCCAGGCCCACGTGTGCCGCAGCGCAGCACGCAGTGCCGAGCGCCGCTGTCAGCACCTGAATGCGGTTGAACCGTTGGAGGGGGTGGCTTTGGCGTATATCAACCGGCTGTCGGATTTGCTGTTTGTGGCGGCGCGGGTAATTGCCAAGCGCCAGGGTGTGGCGGAGATTTTGTGGCAGGCGGCGGCCAAACCCCACTGATTATCAGGTGTCTGGTCTGGCGCCATCGCGGGCAAGCCCACTCCCACATTTGGATTTGTGAACACCTTCCAATGTGGGAGTGGGCTTGCCCGCGATGAGGCCAACAAACGCTAGATCAATCTTGCGGCCAGAACGCCCGAATCCCTGCCACACCTTGAGCGCCGGCATCCCATGCCTGCTCGCGCTCAGCAGGCCCAACGCCACCCAACAGATACACCGGCTTGCTGAACCCGCGGATCAGCTCTGCCGCCTGTTCCCAACCCAACGGTTGGGCATCGGGATGGGTCTGGGTCGGCTGCACCGGCGACAGCGTGACAAAATCCACGTCCATCAATTCCGCCAGCGCCAGTTCCTCGGCGTTATGGCAAGACGCCGCCAACCAGCGATCCTTCGGCAGCGGTCGGCCCTTGCTTGCGTATTTGCGCAGTTGCGCCGAGGTCATGTGCCAACCGGCCGCAGGAAAATCCCCCAGCCATTCGAACGGGCCCTTGAGCATCAGTTGCGCCTTGCCGGCACACAGGCCCACGGCGTCTACCGCCAGGTCACGGTACTTGGGGTCGTAACCGTTAGGGGCGCGCAGTTGCACCAGCTTGATGCCGCCCGCGATGGCTTTCTGGATACCGCGCAACAGCGGCGCGGTTTCCAGCTCGCCCGGTGTGATCAGGTAGTCGCCGGGCAACCGTGCGGCGGCAACGATCGGCGCATTGGCCGCCGGGAACTCATAGTTGAGCAGGTCACGCGCCGCGACCCATTCCAGGGGTTGACCTTCGGCGCCGTGTGGCTCGCCGGTAAAGGCCGAGACTTCCCAGACATCCAGCAACACCTGCTTATCCGGGTAATCATGCTGCACCTTGATCAACGGTCGCGCCGTGGTGACCTGGATGCCCAGCTCTTCCTGCAACTCGCGGGACAGCGCCGTGGCGACCGACTCGTCGGCCTCCACCTTACCGCCGGGAAACTCCCAGAGGCCGCCCTGATGCTGGGTATCGGCACGGCGCGCCAGCAGGATTCTGCCGTCGACGCCGCGGATCACCGCTGCTGCTACATGCACTCGTTTCACCGCGTTTATCCTCCGGGCTTCAGGTACGGTATTCCGCGTTGATCTTCACGTACTCGTGGGACAGGTCCGTGGTCCAGATGGTTTCGCTGCACTCGCCGCGACCCAGCTCGATGCGGATGGTGATTTCTTCCTGCTGCATCACCGCCGAACCCTGGGCTTCGGTGTAGCTCTCGGCGCGGGCACCACGGCTGGCGATGCACACGTCACCGAGGAACACGTCGATCTTGCTCACGTCCAGGTCCGGCACGCCGGCACGGCCGACGGCGGCGAGGATACGGCCCCAGTTCGGGTCGGAGGCGAACAACGCGGTCTTGATCAGCGGCGAGTGCGCCACGGTGTAACCGACATCCAGGCATTCCTGGTGGTTGCCGCCGCCGTTGACTTCAACCGTGACGAACTTGGTGGCACCCTCGCCGTCACGCACGATGGCCTGGGCCACATCCATGCACACTTCGAACACCGCTTGCTTCAACGCGGCGAACAGCGGGCCGCTGGTGGAGGTGATTTCGGGCAGGTTGGCCTGGCCGGTAGCGATCAGCATGCAGCAATCGTTGGTGGAGGTGTCGCCGTCGATGGTGATGCGGTTGAACGACTTGTTGGCGCCGTCCAGCATCAAGCGCTGCAGCACGTCGCGGGAGACTTTGGCGTCGGTGGCGATGTAGCCAAGCATGGTGGCCATGTTCGGGCGGATCATGCCCGCACCCTTGCTGATGCCGGTGACGGTGATGGTCACGCCGTCATGCACAAACTGACGGCTCGCGCCCTTGGGCAAGGTGTCGGTGGTCATGATGCCGGTGGCGGCGGCCGCCCAGTTATCCACAGACAGGTCATCCAGCGCGGCTTGCAGGGCGCCTTCGATTTTTTCCACCGGCAGCGGCTCACCGATCACACCGGTGGAGTACGGCAGCACCTGGCTGGCGTCGACGCCGGCCAGTTGTGCCAGTTTGGCGCAGGTCCGCGCGGCGGCGACCAGGCCAGGCTCGCCAGTACCGGCGTTGGCGTTGCCGGTGTTGGTCAGCAGGTAACGAATCGGACCGGCCACGCGCTGCTTGGCCAGGATCACCGGCGCGGCGCAGAAGGCGTTGAGGGTGAACACACCGGCGACGGTCGAGCCTTCAGCACAGCGCATCACCACGACATCCTTGCGCCCCGGGCGTTTGATGCCGGCCGAAGCGATACCGAGTTCAAAACCGGCAACCGGGTGCAATGTGGGCAAAGGACCAAGACCAACAGCCATGAATGCGCTCCTTAAAAATAGATGATGTCTGTGCCGTCGCGTTCGACGGTGGGAATTAATGGCAAAACGCCGCGACGGCTGATGCCGGTCGCGGCGCGGGGTGTTGCAGCGTCAGGCGAAAATCTTAGTTGATTTCGCCGTGGCAGTGTTTGAACTTCTTGCCCGAACCGCACCAGCACAGCTCGTTACGGCCCAGCTTCTGCTCGTTGCGCACCGGAGTCTGAGCCAAGGCCACATCGACCTCTTCGCCCAAGACCTCAGGCGCTTCAAGACCTGGCGCTTCCTCATGCTGGAACTGCATGCGCGCCGCCAGTGCCTCGGCTTCCTCACGCAGGCGCGCTTCTTCCTCGACCGGGTCTTCGCGACGCACCTGAACGTGGGACAGCACGCGAATCGAATCGCGCTTGATCGAATCCAGCAGTTCGGAGAACAGCGTGAACGACTCGCGCTTGTACTCCTGCTTCGGGTTCTTCTGGGCGTAGCCACGCAAGTGGATACCGTGACGCAGGTGATCCATGGTCGACAGGTGGTCTTTCCACAGGTCGTCCAGCACGCGCAGTACGATTTGTTTCTCGAAGGTGCGCAGCGCTTCGGCACTCGCCTGCTCTTCTTTCTCGTTGTACGCGGCCAGCAGCTCGGTCATCAGCTTCTCGCGCAGGGTTTCTTCGTACAGGTGATCGTCTTCGTCCAGCCACTGCTGAACCGGCAAGTCGACACCGAAGTCGCTCTTCAACGCTGCTTCCAGGCCAGCAACATCCCATTGTTCTGGCAGGGACTGTGGCGGAATGTGTGCGCTGACGGTGGCGTTGAGCACGTCCTGACGGAAATCGGCGATGGTCTCGCCAATGTTGTCGGCGGCCAGCAACGTGTTACGCATGTGATAGATCACTTTACGCTGTTCGTTGTTGACGTCATCGAACTCGAGCAGTTGCTTACGAATGTCGAAGTTGCGGCCTTCGACCTTGCGCTGGGCCTTCTCGATGGCGTTGGTCACCATGCGGTGCTCGATCGCTTCACCGGACTGCATGCCCAGGGCTTTCATGAAGTTCTTCACCCGATCCGAGGCGAAGATACGCATCAGGCTGTCTTCCAGGGACAGGTAGAAACGGCTGGAACCGGCGTCACCCTGACGACCGGCACGACCACGCAGCTGGTTGTCGATACGGCGCGATTCGTGACGCTCGGACGCGATCACCTGCAGGCCGCCGGACTCCAGCACCGCCTGGTGGCGTTTCTGCCAGTCGGCTTTGATCTGGGCGATCTGCTCGGGAGTCGGGTTGTCCAGGGAAGCCACTTCCACTTCCCAGTTGCCGCCCAACAGGATGTCGGTACCACGACCGGCCATGTTGGTGGCGATGGTCAGTGCGCCGGGGCGACCGGCCTGGGCGATGATCTCGGCTTCTTTTTCGTGGAACTTGGCGTTGAGGACCTTGTGCTCGATGCCTTCCTTGTTGAGCAGGTTGGACACGTGCTCAGACGTTTCGATCGTCGCGGTACCCACCAGGATCGGACGCCCCTGGGCCATGCCGTCCTTGATGTCGTTGATGATCGCCGCGTATTTCTCTTCGGCGGTCAGGAACACCAGGTCGTTGAAGTCTTTACGCGCCAGCGGTTTGTTCGGCGGGATGACCACAACCGACAGACCGTAGATCTGGTGGAATTCGAACGCTTCGGTGTCGGCCGTACCGGTCATGCCGGACAGTTTGTTGTACAGACGGAAGTAGTTCTGGAAGGTGGTGGAAGCCAACGTCTGGCTTTCGGCCTGGATGTTGAGCACTTCCTTGGCCTCGATGGCCTGGTGCAGGCCCTCGGACAGACGACGACCCGGCATGGTACGCCCGGTGTGTTCGTCAACCAGGACGACCTGGCCGTCCTGGACGATGTATTCGACGTTGCGATGGAACAGCTTGTGCGCGCGCAGGCCGGCATACACGTGGGTCAGCAGGCCCAGGTTATGGGCCGAGTACAGGCTTTCGCCCTCGGCCAGCAGGCCGATCTGGGTCAGCATGTCTTCGACGAACTGGTGACCGGCTTCGTTGAGTTCGACCTGACGGGTCTTCTCGTCGATGGTGAAGTGACCTTCTTTGGTCACCACGCCTTCCACTTCCTCGATGTGCTGCTCCAGGCGCGGGATCAACTTGTTGATCTCGGTGTACAGGCGCGAGCTGTCTTCGGCCTGGCCGGAGATGATCAGCGGGGTACGGGCTTCGTCGATGAGGATGGAGTCGACTTCGTCGATCACGGCAAAGTTGAGTTCGCGCTGGAATTTTTCTTCCATGCTGAACGCCATGTTGTCGCGCAGGTAGTCGAAACCGAATTCGTTGTTGGTGCCGTAGGTGATGTCGGCAGCATAGGCCGCACGCTTCTCTTCCGGCGGCTGGAACGGCGTCACGACGCCGACGGTCAGGCCGAGGAATTCATACAGCGGGCGCATCCAGTTGGCGTCACGGCGGGCCAGGTAGTCGTTCACCGTCACAACGTGCACGCCCTTGCCGGACAGCGCGTTGAGGTAAACACCCAGGGTCGCTACCAGGGTCTTGCCTTCACCGGTACGCATTTCGGCAATCATGCCTTCATGCAAGGTCATGCCGCCGATCAGCTGGACGTCGAAGTGGCGCATGCCCATGACACGCTTACCGGCTTCACGGGCGACCGCGAAGGCTTCGGGAAGCAACTTGTCGAGGGTTTCACCTTTGGCTATGCGGGCCTTGAACTCTTCGGTCTTGGCGCGCAATTGCTCGTCCGAAAGGGCAACCATCTGCTCTTCGAAGGCATTGACCAGCTGCACCGTCTTGAGCATGCGTTTGACTTCGCGCTCATTCTTGCTTCCAAAAAGTTTCTTTAACAAAGGCGCAAACATATCGGCAGGTTCTTCCACACATAGGGATGGAGGGCGCACCGTGAGTGGCCCGAGCGGCCCTCACGGGCGCATGCGAACGCGCATTCTACCCGGAATCGTGGGTGAGGAAAGTGGCGTTGTTCCCCAATGCAGGCATGAGCCCGTGAGAGGGCCCATTTAAAATAAGGGCTTTTACCGGAACTTCAACCCATGGAGTGCATTGATTTCGCAGATAAAGCCCCGCCAATGCATTGCCTGGGGGTCCACAGGCGCTTTCTGCTAAGATGGCGGCTCTGTTACTTAAGGTGTCTGATCATGGCGTTTCGCCCTCTTACAGCCCGCGCGCCCAGCGTGTTGCTTCGCGAAGCCAAGCCGTTGAAAGCCATCTTCAGCCATGCGCAACGCCTGGGCCACCTGCAACGCCTGGTTGAAAGCCAATTGCAACCGGCAGCGCGGGAACATTGCCATGTCGCCTCGTGGCGCGAGGGCAACCTGCTGCTTATTGTCACAGACGGCCATTGGGCGACACGCTTGCGCTATCAGCAAAAACGCTTGCAGCGACAATTGATGGCGTTTGACGAGTTTGCCAGCCTGACGCGTATCCAATTCAAGGTGCAACCGCCGACCGTTCCGCAAGGCGCGGCGGGGCACACCATGGATTTATCGGCGAATGCGGCCGAAACCATTCAGGCAACGGCCGACGGCATCAGCGATCCGGGTTTACGCGCGGCGCTGGAACGCCTCGCCGCGCACGCCAAGCCCAAAGCCTGATCGGCTATCTACGCTTGCTGCCGCCCAGCAACGACCCCAGCAAGCCCCGCACCAATTGGCGCCCCACCTGATTGGCGGCCTGTTGCATGGCTGACTTGAGCGCCTTGCCGGCCGCAGTCCCGAGGAACGCCCCGGCCCTGTCGGTAAAGCTCGGCTCTTCGCTCACTGGCTTGGCTTCTTCGGCTTCGGCCGGGCCCAACGCCTTGCGCGCCATCAGCACTTCATAGGCCGATTCGCGGTCAATCGGCTTGTCATAGCGGCCCTGCAACGGCGAACTGGCAATCAGGGCGGCGCGTTCGGCGTCGCTGAGCGGGCCGATCCGCGATTGCGGTGGCGCGACCAGCACGCGCTGGACGACTTCCGGCGTGCCCTTTTCCTGCAAAGTGCCCACCAGTGCTTCACCGGTGCCCAGCTCTGTCAGGACCGACAACGCATCAAATGTCGGATTGGGCCGAAAACCGTCCGCCACCGCGCGCAGTGATTTCTGCTCTTTGGTGGTGAATGCGCGCAGGCCATGCTGGATACGCAAGCCAAGTTGCGCCAACACGCTGTCAGGCAAGTCCCCGGGCGATTGCGTGACGAAATACACACCCACGCCTTTCGAGCGAATCAACCGCACCACCTGTTCGAGGCGGTCCTGCAAGGCCTTGGGCGTATCGGCAAACAATAAGTGCGCTTCGTCGAAAAACAGCGCCAGCAGCGGCTTATCGGCATCGCCGCGTTCGGGCAACTGCTCGAACAGTTCAGCCAGCAGCCATAAAAGGAAGGTTGCGTACACCTTGGGGGCTTCGTGGACCAGGCGGCTGGCGTCGAGCAGGTGGATACGCCCGCGACCATCGCTGGCGGGTTGCAAAATATCCTCGAGCTGCAGCGCCGGCTCGCCGAACAACGCTTCCGCGCCCTGCTGCTCCAGCACCGCCAGGCGCCGCAACAGCGCCTGGCTGGAGCCGGTGGTCATCAGCGCCGCATCTTCACCCAGCAGTTCCGGGTGGTAGCGCAAGTGATTGAGCAGCGCCTTGAGGTCCTTCAAATCCAGCAGTAACAGGCCTTCGCGGTCCGCCACCTTGAAGGCGGCATATAACGCTGACTGCTGGCTGTCGGTGAGCTCCAGCAGGCTGCCGAGCAGCAACGGTCCCATTTCACTGATGGTGGTACGCAATGGATGACCGGACTGACCGTGAATATCCCACAGCGTGACCGGATACGCCTTGGCCGTGTAATTCAGGAAAGGCATGCCGGCGATGCGCTCGGCCACCTTGCCCTGGGGGTTGGCCGCAGCGCCGAGACCACAAAGGTCGCCCTTGATATCCGCGGCGAATACCGCCACGCCCGCATCGCTGAACGCTTCTGCCAGGCGTTGCAGGGTGACGGTCTTGCCAGTGCCCGTGGCACCGGCAACCAACCCGTGACGATTGGCCAGGCGCATGGCCTGGGCGATGGGCTGGCCATCAAGGCCGGCGCCGATAAGGAGTTGCGTGGAGTCAGGCATTTCGTCACCTATGGTTAATCTTTCGTGCCGCAAGGTCGATACACATCAATGTAAGACCCACAAAGTCTAAAAACAGGTCAGACAGCTCCTACAGGGACCTCACAGGGCTATCGCCACAAATATCACACCTTTTTTGACGCTACCATTCTGCGCATCCCATAAGGACGCGTTTTGGATATTAAGACCTTAGCGGACCCTTCAGGCCATGAATAAAAACCTGCGCTTCAGCCACAAAATCCTGCTTGCTGCCTCCCTTATCGTCATCGCCGCCTTCGCGCTGTTTACGCTTTATAACGACTACCTGCAACGCAACGCAATTCGCGAAGATCTCAACAATTACCTGCATGAAATGGGTGATGTCACTGCCAGCAACATTCAAACCTGGCTCACCGGGCGCATTGTCCTGGTGGAAAACGCGGCACAAAATATTGCGATCAATCCCGACCCCAAGGTGGTCGCCAGCCTGCTGGAACAGAAAGCCCTGACCTCCTCGTTCATGGCAACCTACGTGGGCGACAGCCAGGGCGCGTTCACTATCCGCCCCGACACCAAGATGCCGGACGGTTTCGACCCACGCGTTCGTCCTTGGTACAAAGGCGCCCAGAGCAGCAATGGTTCGACCCTGACCGAACCCTATATCGATGCCGCGACGGGGCAATTGATCATTTCCATCGCGACCCCCAGCGCCCAGGGCAGCCAGAGCATCGGCGTGGTCGGCGGCGACCTGAGCCTGCAAACCCTGGTGGACAACATCGGCGCGCTGAACTTCGGCGGCATGGGCTACGCGTTCCTGGTCAGCGCCGACGGCAAGGTGCTGGTCCACCCGGACAAAAACCTGGTGATGAAAACCCTGGCCGACGTCTACCCGAAACACACGCCGAAGATCAGCAGCGACTTCAGTGAAGTCGAGGCCAACGGCAAGGACAACATCGTGACCTTTACGCCGATCAAGGGCCTGCCGTCGGTGAACTGGTACCTTGGTATTTCCGTGGATAAAGCCACCTCCTTCGCCATGCTCAGCGAATTCCGCACCTCGGCGATCATCGCCACGATCATTGCCGTGGTAATCATCATCGCCTTGCTCGGCATGCTGATCCGAGTGCTGATGCAACCGCTGCACGTGATGACTCGCGCCATGCAGGACATCGCCGATGGCGAGGGCGACCTGACCCGTCGCCTGAGCATCCAGAATCACGACGAATTCGGCATCCTGGGTAATGCGTTCAACCGCTTCGTGGAGCGGATTCATACGTCGATCCGCGAAGTGTCCTCGGCCACCGGGCAGGTCAATGAAGTCGCCCTGCGGGTGGTCAGCGCGTCCAACTCGTCGATGATCAACTCCGACGAGCAGGCCAACCGCACCAACAGCGTCGCCGCGGCCATCAACCAATTGGGGGCCGCCGCCCAGGAAATCGCGCGTAACGCCGCACAAGCCTCGAACCAGGCCAGCGATGCGCGGCACTTGGCCGAAGACGGTCAGCAGGTGGTTGAACGCAATATCAAGGCAATGACTCAGTTGTCCGCGATGATCAGCGCTTCCAGCAGCAACATCGAAGCACTTAACAGCAAAACGGTGAATATCGGGCAAATCCTCGAAGTGATCACCAGCATCTCTCAGCAAACCAACCTGCTGGCGCTCAACGCCGCCATCGAGGCGGCGCGCGCCGGGGAAGCCGGACGTGGGTTTGCGGTGGTGGCCGACGAAGTGCGCAACCTGGCGCACCGCACCCAGGAATCGGCACAACAGGTGCAAACGATGATCGAGGAGCTGCAAGTCGGCGCCCGGGATTCGGTCAGTACCATGAGCGAAAGCCAGCGCCACAGCCTCGACAGCGTGGAAATCGCCAACCTGGCCGGCGAACGCCTGAACAGCGTGACCCAGCGCATCGGCGAGATCGATGGGATGAACCAGTCGGTCGCCACCGCCACCGAGGAGCAGACCTCGGTGGTCGAGTCGATCAACATGGACATCACCGAGATCAACACACTCAATCAGGAAGGCGTGGAAAACCTGCAATCGACCCTGCGCGCCTGCGCCGACCTGGAACAGCAGGCGGCACGGCTGAAGCATCTGGTGGGCAGTTTCCGTATCTGACCGACACCACAGAACCTTGTGGGAGCACAGGTCCGCCTTGCGCCCACATTGACCTTTATCAACTTGAGCGCGCGCGCCCCCAATTCCGATCGAACATCTATCATTACCTCAGGTCCACGTAAGGAGAGCTACGGATCGGAGGAATGTTCATCGTGCATATCGCGGACATCACCATGTTCTACGCCCCCGCCAGCGGCGGCGTACGCACTTATCTCGACGCCAAGCACCGGCGTCTGACGCTCAAGCCCGGTATTCGCCACAGCCTGTTGGTCCCCGGCGCGCACTTGAACGAACGGGATGGGATATTCAAGGTGCCGGCCCCCGCCCTCCCCTTCGGCAAAGGCTACCGCTTCCCCCTTCGGCTCGCGCCTTGGCGAAATGTCCTGCACGATTTACAGCCCGATCTGATCGAAGTCGGCGACCCGTACCTGACCGCCTGGGCGGCGCTGGATGCACGACGCCAACTGGATGTGCCCGTCATTGGTTTTTATCACTCGGATCTGCCGCTGCTGGTGAGTAACCGCATGGGGTCGTGGTTTACCCCGAACGCTGAAGCCTACGTCAGCAAACTCTATGGGAATTTCGACCGGGTACTGGCGCCCAGCCAAGTGATGGCTGACAAGCTCATCGGGCTTGGGGTGAATAATGTCTTCGTGCAGCCGCTGGGGGTCGACCTGCAGACGTTCTGCCCGGACGTCCGCGACCCGGGCTTGCGCGCCGAACTGGGGATCGCCGCGGATACCCGGCTGCTGATCTTCGCCGGGCGCGGTTCCAAGGAAAAAAACCTGCCGCTGCTGCTCAACTGCATGAAACGCCTGGGGGACAACTACCACTTGCTGTTGGTGGGCTCCGGCATGCCGGCCAGCGTGCCGGACAACGTCACCGTGATCGATGGGTTCCGCCCCGCCCAGCATGTCGCCCGGCTGATGGCCAGCGCCGACGCGCTGCTGCATGGCGGCGATCAGGAAACCTTCGGCCTGGTAATACTGGAGGCCATGGCCTGCGGCATACCGGTGGTCGCCGTGGCGGCCGGCGCATTTACCGAGATCATTGACGAGCGCTGCGGCCTGCTGTGTACGCCCAATAATCCACGGGCCATGGCCGATGCGGTGCGCGAGCTGTTCGGTGCCGACAGCCGTCGCCTGGGCGCGCAGGCTCGGCGTCATGTCGAACAGCATTACGCCTGGGAGACGGTCGTCGACAGCCTGTTGACGCACTATTATGCGGTGCTGGGCAGCCACAAGCCGATGCTCGCCCATGGATGAGCGTTCGGTGCTGCTGGTGCTGCACGATGTAGCGCCGCAGACCTGGGCCGACTACCGCCCATTCGTCGCAGCCGTCGACGCGTTGGGCGGCGTGCCCATCACCTGGCTGGTGGTGCCGGAGTTTCATCATCATGCCCCCCTGACCGCCCATGGCGACTTTCGCCGTCTGCTGGACAGCCGCGTGGCCAAGGGCGATGAGCTGACCTTGCACGGCTACTACCATTGCGACGATCAACCGGCTCCGCGCACCCCCAAAGCCTGGTTCATGCGGCGCCTGTATACCCATGAGGGTGAGTTCTACCAACTGCGCCAGGATCAGGCGCTGCAGCGTATCAGCGATGGCATCGCGGTATTCCGTCGCTACGACTGGCCGCTGCAAGGCTTTGTCGCTCCCGCCTGGCTGATGAGCCGCGGCACCCGCCAGGCACTGCGCCAATTGCCGCTGACCTACACCAGCGACCCGCAGCATCTGTACCGGCTACCCGACTTCACGCCGGTCAACGCCCCGGGGCTGGTGTGGAGTGCGCGCAGTGCCTGGCGCCGAGGGCTGTCCAAGTGTCTCAGCGACCGACGGGAACAGCGCTGGCAGGCGGCCCCGGTGATTCGCCTGGGGCTGCACCCGGTGGACATGCGCCACGAATTTTCCCGCCGCTACTGGCTTGAAACCCTACAACGCCTGCTCAACACCGGACGCACACCACTGACCAAGGCCGCTTGGCTGGCCACCCAGCCATGAGCCGGGTGATCTGGCTGCTGCTGGGCCTGCTGCTGGCGCTGGCGATTCCCGTGTGGCTGGGAGGTGGCGAAACCGTTACGCGCCTGAAGCAATTCCCGCTGCCCCAACTGTCGCTGATGTTCGGCATGATTATCCTGTGCTGGCTGATCAACAGCGTGCGTATCCGCTTATTACTGGGCGAGCAACGCGGCCAACTGGGGCGACTCAACAGCCTGGGCGTGGTGATATCGACCGAATTCGCCATGTGCGCCACGCCCGGAGGTAGCGGCGGGCCACTGACACTGATGGTCCTGCTGGCGCGCAACGGCATACGTCCGGCCCATGGCAGCGCGGTGTTCGCCATGGATCAGTTGAGCGACCTGCTGTTTTTTTTCTGCGCACTGGTGGGGATCGCGTTGTACGCAGTGTTCCACAGCCTCAGCCCACGCCTGGAGTGGCTGTTGGGGCTCAGTGCGGCATCGATGGTGGGCGCAGTGTTCAGCGCTGTGCTGCTGGTGCGCTTTCATCGCCGCCTGATACGCCTGAGCGGCACCTTGCTCCAGCGATGCAAGGTAAGCGCCGCGACTCGCCGGCGCTGGGCGCGCAAAGTATTGCGCTTCCTGGCGGCATTTACCCAAACGCTGAAATTGCCGTGGCGCACCCTGTCCGCCGTGTTTGCCTTGACCAGCCTGCATTGGATACTGCGCTACAGCGTGCTTTACCTTGCGGTGCAAGGGTTGGGAGGCGATGTGCAGTGGGCCTGGAGTTTCCTGATCCAGATGCTGTCGCTGACGGCGGGCCAGTTCAGCCTTATGCCCGGCGGGGCCGGTGCGGCGGAGTTGACGTCAGCGGCCTTGCTGGCGCCCTGGCTGGGCAAATCCAGCGCAGCGGCGGCGATTCTGATCTGGCGGGCGGTGACCTACTATTTCTATCTGCTGGCCGGTGGGCCGGTGTTTCTGCTGATGCTCGGCAGGCCGCTGCTCAAGCGTCTGTTTCAGGGGACGCCGGCCGTTTCTGCAACTCGTCCCACAATTGGGCTGCCCCAGGAAAGTCAGTACCATCCTCGGCCTCCAGCTCATCCGGGTCATAGCGACTCAGACACCCCTCGCCCAACGTAGCGGGCGCCCTGGACGTAGCTTTATCGAGTGGATCGGTCATGGGCTTGTCCTGCTGGGCAGATCAATGAAAAAAGGCCTGGGACGATTTAACGCCCAGGCCCTTCATTCTTCAATCAAAACGCGTTGATCAGAACACGACTGTTTTGTTGCCGTGTACCAGCACGCGGTCTTCCAAGTGATAGCGCAGGCCACGGGCCAGGACCATTTTCTCGACGTCACGGCCGAAGCGCACCATGTCGTCAATGCTGTCGCTGTGGCTGACACGCACCACGTCCTGCTCGATGATCGGGCCGGCGTCCAGTTCTTCGGTGACGTAATGGCACGTTGCGCCAATCAACTTCACGCCACGCAGGGAAGCCTGGTGGTACGGTTTGGCACCGACAAACGACGGCAGGAAGCTGTGGTGAATGTTGATCACCTTGCCGGCGTATTCGCGGCACAGTTCCGGCGGCAGGATCTGCATGTAGCGCGCCAGCACCACGACGTCGGTTTCATGCTGCTTGACCAGGCGGGACACCTCGGCGAACGCCGGTTCCTTGTCCTGCGGGTTGACTGGCACATGGTAGTACGGGATGCCATGCCACTCGACCATGCTACGCAGGTCGTCGTGGTTGGAGATCACGCAGGCGATCTCACAGTCCAGCTCGTCGCTGTGCCAGCGGTGCAGCAAGTCCGCCAGGCAGTGCGATTCACGGCTGGCCATCAACACCACACGTTTTTTCTGCTCGGTATCGCTGATGTGCCAGATCATCGAAAACTCTTCGGCGATCGGCGCAAACGCCTCGCGAAACGCCTCAAGGCCAAAGGGCAGCGTATCGGCACGGATTTCGTGGCGCATGAAGAACCAACCGCTGAGATTGTCCGAGTGATGGCTCGCCTCGGTGATCCAGCCGTTGTGGGAGGCCAGAAAGTTACTGACTTTGGCAACGATGCCAACCCGGTCCGGGCAAGCGATCACCAGCCGAAAAGTGTGCATTAGGGGGGAACTCCAGAACTTCGCAAAGGCGGTCATTCTAGCGATTACGCAGAAAAACTGCAGTATCCGTTGACGCTTATTCTGCCCTCGCCTTGACCACACCCCTTAATAACGTAGGGTTTTACCACCGCTATATGCATGTGCATCGGCACGCTCAGGCAGTTAGCGGAAATTAAGCAGGTAGTCTTTGCCCATACCCGCTACTAATTAACTCGTTTGCATAGATTTGCCACAAACATTCAAAGTAATTCACATAAATGTTCCCTTAAATGTTTACTTGGGGAAATAGCCTGACTATTATTGGGCCACTATCCCTGTCAATCAGCGCTCTACATAAGGTAGTCCACATGTCCCTGATCAACGAATACCGTGCCACCGAAGAAGCTATCAAAGAGCTGCAAGCCCGTTTGAAGAATCTGTCCCAAGACGACAAACTGCAAACCGAGCTGGAATTCGAAGGCAAACTGCGTACCCTGATGGGTGAATACTCCAAATCCCTGCGTGACATCATCGCGCTGCTGGACCCAGAGTCTAAAGTTAAAGCACCGCGCGGCGCAGTGAAAACTACCGGCACCAAGCGTGCCCGCAAGGTCAAGCAATACAAAAACCCGCACAACGGCGAAGTGATTGAAACCAAAGGTGGCAACCACAAGACGCTGAAAGAGTGGAAAGCCAAGTGGGGCGGTGATGTGGTTGAAGGCTGGGCTACCCTGCTGGGCTAAGCCTCGCCAGGCTCTTGCCTGATACGCGACAGACGAAAAACGCCAGCTTGCTGGCGTTTTTTTATTGTCTGAATAATCTGCAATTGCCTGATTACAGATTGAACCGAACGGCTAAAGAGTCAGCATACTCCTGCCATTGATCCAGCACCTGACGCTGAAACGGCGTGGCACTAACAGCCAATTCAATACGAGCACGTTTAAATGCCTCCAAGGTATTGGGTGCACCCCATTCGCCATCTGACAAGCGTTGCTGACAGAAAAGTTTCCAGCGTTGTTGCTCCTCGCTGTTCAAGGTTGCAGGAAAGTTGCGCGCACGGTAGCGAAATAATAATTCCGGCAAACGCTGATCATCAAAGGGCCACTGCTGCCGCGCCAATTGCGCCGGCTCTGCCGCGCGGACTTGTTCGCACAAACGACGATCGCGGTCGCCGATAAAACCATCATAGAGCTGCTGCTCCGGGTCCGAACTCGGTGCAAAATCTTCCTCGGCATAAATCTCCGCCAACTTGTCGCGCCAAACTTCCTGTGCGTCAGTTAGCCGCAGCGCCCGCGCCTGATAAGCGTCCATATCCAATTGCAGTCGTTCACGGTCTTGCGCCCGCAGCACATTCAATGGCGCCACCACCGGGCAGCGGTTGATATGCAACAACTTGAGCGGTACCGGTAACTCGCCTGCGGCCAGATCATCACGACGGGTGTAGAGGCGCTGACGCAAGGTATTGGCGTCGAGGTCCAGCAGCCCTTGCGGATCAAGGCCCAGGTCACAGACGATCAACGCGTTGCGATTGCGCGGGTGCCAGGCCAGCGGTAGTACGACGCCGAGGAAATGGCGCTCGGCTGAAAAGCGCCCGGAGATATGCACCATCGGTTGCAGCAGCCGCACCTGGTCCATCACCCGTTGCTTGCTGCGCAATTGGAATAGCCAGTCGTACAACCTGGGCTGTTTTTCACGGACCAATCGGGCCAGGGCAATGGTCGCGCGCACGTCGGACAACGCATCGTGGGCCTGGCCATGGGCGATCCCGTTGGCCTCGGTCAAACGCTCCAGCTTGAGGGTGACACGCCCATCCTGCTCGGGCCAGACGATTCCCTCCGGGCGCAGCGCGTAGGCGGTACGCATCACATCGATCAAGTCCCAGCGGCTGTTACCGCCCTGCCATTCACGCGCGTAAGGGTCGAAGAAATTGCGATAGAGGCTGTAACGGGTCATTTCATCGTCAAACCGCAGGGTGTTGTAACCCACCCCACAGGTACCGGGGACCGCCAGTTCGGCATGCACCCGCGTCATGAAATCGGCTTCGGCCAAGCCCTTTTCCGCCAGCATGCGCGGGGTGATGCCGGTGATCGCACAGGCCGCCGGATGGGGCAGGATATCGTCGCTGGGTTGGCAATACAGGTTGACCGGCGGGCCAACCTCGTTGAGGTCGACATCGGTGCGAATACCGGCGACCTGGAGGGGGCGATCGCTGCGCGGGTTGATGCCGGTGGTTTCATAGTCGTACCAGAAAAGAGTGGTCACGGGCTATTCCTGTGCTGAAGATCGACGAAGTCTAGGCGCTGGAAGGTGCCTGAGGCCAGCGCCAGTTCAACTGTATAAACATCCAGCAAAACCTTGAATGGTTGCTTCCATCGCCGACACTGCTAGCATCCGTGTCTTCCAACCGCTCTGCGCTGCCAAGGATCGCGATGCCATCAGCTCCATTGGATACCCGTTACCAGATCGAGACCCCGGAGGGCATCGACCTGCCCTTGCGCCCGGCTGGCCTGCTGCCACGTGCACTGGCCTTCGCCTTCGACCTGGGCGTGCGCGGGTTGCTCATGGGCATCCTGCTGGTTCCGTTGGCCCTGCTCGGCAACATCGGCATAGGGCTGGGCTCATTGCTGCTGTTCCTGGTCAGTTGGTGGTACATGGTGCTGTTTGAAGTACTCAACCAGGGCTGCTCGCCGGGCAAGCAGGTCATGGGGATGCGCGTGGTACAGGATGACGGCACGCCCATCGGCTGGTCGGCCTCACTCATCCGCAACCTGCTGCGCTTTGTCGATATGCTGCCGTTCGGCTACTTCCTCGGCGCCATCAGTTGCCTGCAGCACCCTAACTTCAAACGGCTCGGTGATCTGGCGGCCGGCACGCTGGTGGTCTACCGCGAACTGCCATTGGCACGCCCCAAGGTGCCGCAGGCCCCTGCCCTGCGCCTGCCATTTGCCCTGGACCTGAGCGAACAGCGCGCCATCCTCAATTTCGCCGAGCGCCAGGGCGAACTGTCCGCCGAGCGAGTACAGGAACTGGCCTCGATCCTCGCCACGCCCCTGCAGGTGTCCCCGGCTCGCGCTGTCGAGCAGCTCAACGGCGTGGCCCGTGGCTTGCTGGGGCCGACATGAAACAGAGCCTGTTCGAAAGCCGTCATCAGCCCCAATGGCAAGCGTTCGCCGAACAACTGACGCAGTTGGAACAAGGCAAGGCCAAGGCCGCTGAGCTGGCTGATTTCCCTCATCAGTATCGACGCCTGTGCCAGCACCTGGCCATGGCCCAGGAGCGCGGCTACAGCAGTTACCTGGTGGACCCGCTGCAACAACTGGCCCTGCGCGGCCACCAACAGCTGTATCGCCACCGCAGCCAATTGGGTGCGAACGTATTGGCTTTCCTGCTGGCCGGTTTCCCCCGGCTGGTGCGTGAACAGTGGCGCTTCGTGTTGATCGCCAGCCTGCTGTTCTTCGGCAGCCTGGTGGGTATTGCGCTGCTGGTGTACCTGTTTCCCGAACTGATCTACAGCGTCGTCAGCCCCCAGCAGGTGGCCGAGATGCATAGCATGTACGACCCGGACGCCAGTCGCCTGGGCCGCGTCGCCGAACGTGCATCCAGTGAAGACTGGATGATGTTCGGCTACTACGTGATGCACAACATCGGCATCGCCTTCCAGACCTTTGCCGCGGGCTTGCTGTTCGGCCTGGGCAGCGTGTTCTTTCTGATATTCAACGGCCTGATCATCGGTGCGATCTCCGGGCACCTCACTGAAATCGGCTACGGCCAGACCTTCTGGTCGTTTGTCATCGGCCACGGTGCCTTCGAACTCAGCGCAATTGCCCTGGCTGGCGCGGCAGGCTTGCAGTTGGGCTGGGCGTTGATCGCTCCGGGGCACCTGACACGCGGTGAATCCCTGCGGCTGGCGGCACGTAAAAGCGTGCAGATGCTCTGCGGCGTCATGCTGTTCCTGCTGATCGCAGCATTTATCGAAGCCTACTGGTCTTCCACCACCGCGATCGCGCCTTGGGTCAAATACCTGGTGGGCGCGGGGCTCTGGCTACTGGTGGCCGCCTACCTGACCCTTGCCGGACGGACTCGCCATGCGCCTGAGTGATGCCAGCGTAGTGATTCGCCCGCGAACATCATGGGAAGCCATGGACCTGGGCGTGTTAATGGCCCAGGAACACCGACTGCTGCTGATGGCCAGTTGGGCGCTGGTGAGCCTGCCGATATTCATCGCGCTTAGCGTTCTGTTGTGGCAATACCCGTCCACGGCCTTGTTTGTGTTCTGGTGGTTGAAGCCGGCCTTCGACCGGCTGCCCCTGTATATCCTGTCCAAGGCCCTGTTTGGCGAGACGCCCAGCCTGAAACAGGCCGTGCGTCACTGGCCGCGCCTGCTCAAGGGCCAACTCCTGGCCAGCCTGACCTGGCGGCGACTGAGCCTGAGCCGCAGCTTTTTGATGCCGGTCAGCCAACTCGAGGGCCTGGATGGTCAGGCACGCCAAAAACGCCTGGGCGTGCTGCAACAACACAACGCCGGCGCGGCCCGCTGGTTGACCACGCTCGGTGTACACCTGGAAATCGGCCTGTGGTTCGGCTGCATGGCGCTGTTCTATCTGTTCATCCCCCAGCAGGTTGAACTGGATTGGGACTGGCAACGGCTGGCCCTGGCAACCGGCCCGGAGGGGTTGTGGCTGGAACACCTGAGCAACGCCTTCTACGCGCTGGTCCTGGTGTTCTGGGAACCGATCTACGTCGCCTGTGGATTCAGCTTGTACCTCAACCGTCGCACCGTGCTGGAAGCGTGGGACCTTGAGCTGGTTTTTCGCCGCCTGCGCCAGCGCCTGAGCAGCGCGGCCCCGTTGCTACTGCTGGTGATCGGGCTGATGCTGCTGCCGCTGGGCCGACCCGCGATGGCCGATGACTCGCCCCCCACCCGGCAAGTCACCCCCCAATCCGCCAGCCAATCGATCAAGGCGCTGCTGGACAAGCCTCCGTTCAAAAATCCGGAAACCGTCACGCGCTATCGCTTTGCTGACGAAAAACCCAACACCAAGCCCCAGGCACGCGGTGAGGGCAAACTACCGGCCTGGCTGCAAGCACTGCTGGACAACTTCAACAGCGACGCCTTCAAGCACCTCGCCCAAGGCCTGGAGGTGCTGCTGTGGAGTCTGTTGGCGGGCGGCGTGGCGTTGCTCGCCTGGCGTTATCGCGAGTGGCTGCGCACCTTTGTCAGCCGGCGCGGGCCACGCCAACCCAAGCTCGCCAAACCGACACCCACCCAACTGTTCGGCCTGGAGCTGGGCGCCGAAACCCTGCCCGATGACATTGCCAGCGCCGCCGAGCGACTATGGCCCAACCACCCCAGGGAAGCACTGGGCCTGTTGTATCGCGGGCTGCTCAGCCGGTTACTGCACGACTTCAACCTGCCACTGAAAACCGCCGACACCGAAGGCCAGGTCCTGGAACGCGTTCAACGCTTGCAACAACCACAATTGCTGGCATTCAGCGACGAATTGACCCGGCACTGGCAAAACCTCGCCTACGGGCACCGCCTTCCGCCCGCGGTGGTACAGCAGCAGTTGTGCAACGATTGGCGCACCCTGTTCAGCTCGGGAGTCGCCCGATGAAGCGGCCATTGCTGTGGGTGGGGTTGCTGCTTGCTTGCCTGCTGGGGGCGGGCGGCCTGTATGTGTGGCACAAGGCAATGCCTTATGACGAAGTGGTGGATCGCGGCCCTTCACCCGAAGCATTGGGCAATCCCTACCTGGCGGCCGAACACTTTCTGCGCCAGCAAGGCCTGGCGGTGGAGCGTGCCAGCGGCCTTGAACGGCTCTCCGATCTGCCCCCCAGAGGCCGCAGCCTGTTGCTGCTGGGCGAACGCGACAACATGACCCCGCGCCAGGTGGATCAACTGCTGGACTGGGCAAAGTCCGGTGGCCACCTGCTGGTGGTGGCCGAAGCGCTGTGGGATGAAGAAACCGCTAAAAGCGGCGACCTGCTGCTCGACCGCCTGCATATCCAGCAGACCTTGAGCGACGAATCCGAGCAACCCGCTCCGGCACGCAAACAGAAAAAACCGGACCTGACCAAACTCTATGTCGACAATGAAACCGCCCCGGCGTATTTCAGCTTCGATACCGACTTCAATCTCACCGACCCCAAGCACCTGGCCCAGTTCTCCGCCAACAGCGCCAGGTCCAGCCACCTGATGCAACTCAATCTCGGCCAAGGCCGTGTGACAGTCGTCACCGACAGCGACTTATGGAAAACCCCGGGAATCGGCCAACACGATAACGCCTGGCTGCTGTGGTACCTCAACCAGGGCACCGACGTGAGCCTGCTGTTCAACAGCGACGTGGACGACCTGTTCACCTTGTTGATGCGCTATTTCCCCCAGGCGCTGGTGGCGCTCGCCGCGCTGATCGCCCTGGCGCTCTGGCAGGCCGGCATGCGCCAAGGCCCGATCCACGCGCCAGCGCCCAGAGCACGCCGACAACTGCAGGAACACTTGCAGGCCAGCGCCGACTTCCTGCTGCGCCGCAGCGGCCAGGGCGCCCTGTTGCACGCCTTGCAGCGCGATATCCTGCGCGCCGCAAGGCGGCGCCACCCTGGCTTTGAACACCTAAACACCGCAGACCAGTGGCAGGTGCTTGAACACCTGACGCGCCAACCCTCTCACGTGATCAGCCAGGCCCTTGGCCCACTTGCGGCAAAACGGCTTTCCAGCGCCGATTTCAGCCGCCAGGTGGCTTGCCTGCAAACTCTCAGGAATGCACTATGAGCGAATTTCCAACGGCCACTGCCCTGACCACCGAAACCCTGCAACACGCCAGCCGCCAAGCCCAGGCGTTGCGCGTTGAGCTGCGCAAGGCGGTGATTGGCCAGGACCAGGTGATCGACGACGTCCTCACCGCCTTGATCGCCGGCGGCCACGTGCTGCTTGAAGGCGTACCCGGCCTGGGCAAGACCTTGTTGGTTCGGGCCCTGGCCCGTTGCTTCGGCGGCGACTTCGCGCGCATCCAGTTCACGCCGGACCTGATGCCCAGCGATGTCACCGGGCACGCCGTGTACGACCTGCACACCGAGCAGTTCAAGCTGCGCAAGGGGCCGTTGTTTACCCACCTGTTGCTGGCCGACGAGATCAACCGCGCGCCGGCCAAGACCCAGGCCGCCTTGCTCGAGGCCATGCAGGAGCGCCAAGTGACCCTTGAGGGCGAAGCGCTGCCCATCGGCCAACCGTTCATGGTGCTGGCCACCCAGAACCCCATCGAGCAGGAAGGCACCTACCCGCTGCCCGAGGCCGAACTGGACCGTTTCATGCTCAAGGTGCGGATGGACTACCCCGACTCCCAACAAGAGCTGGAGATGGTGCGCGAAGTCACGCGCTCATCCCGGGCCGACATGCTCGACGTACAACCCCTGCGCACCGTGCTGCAAGCCGAGGACGTGTTGCAACTGCAACAGATCGCCAGCGAACTGGCGCTGGACGAGCAAGTGCTCGACTACGCCGTGCGCCTGGCACGGGCCACCCGCAGTTGGCCGGGGCTGACCATCGGTGCCGGCCCACGCGCATCCATTGCCCTGGTGCGCGGCGCCCGTGCCCGCGCCTTGCTGCGCGGGGGCGAGTTCGTCACCCCGGACGACATCAAGGGCTGCGCCCTGGCGGTGCTGCGTCATCGCGTTCGCATCGCCCCCGAGCTGGATATCGACGGACTGGAAGTGGACCAGGTCCTCCAGCAACTGCTGGACCAGATTTCGGCACCTCGGCAATGACCCATCCATGAAGCCGACCCGTCTGCTGTTGATCTGGCTCGGCGTGCTGCTGGGCCTGAATATATTGCTGGGCGCCGCACAGGCGTTGCAGCTCCCGGTGCCCGACAGCCTGCATTCGGTGGCCTGGGGTCTGCTGCTGGCGCTGTTGTTGCTGGCGCTATTGGACGCGATGCGCCTGCGCCGTCGTCCGTCCGCGCGAGTACAACGGCAGATGCCCGGCAGCCTGGCATTGGGACGCTGGGGCGAAGTACGCCTGACGCTTGAACACGATTACCCACAACCGCTGACGGTGCAGGTGTTCGATCACGTCCCCGACGGCCTGAGCCTGGAACACATGCCGCAGTCGATCGAACTGCGCCCCGGCGAACGCAGCGAACTGGGCTATCGGCTGCGCCCCCTGCGGCGTGGGCACTTCAGTTTCAGTCGCTGCGAGCTGCACCTGCCCAGCCCCTTGGGGTTGTGGTCCGCACGGCGCTTTATTGAGGTCAGCGATGCCACCCGGGTCTATCCGGATTTCGCCCGCCTGTATGGCGCGCAGCTCTTGGGTGTGGATAACTGGCTGAGCCAGTTGGGCGTGCGTCAACGCCAGCGCCGGGGGTTGGGGCTGGAGTTTCATCAACTGCGCGAGTTTCGCGAGGGCGACAGCCTGCGGCAGATCGACTGGAAAGCCACCGCACGCCAACGCACGCCGATCGCCCGGGAATACCAGGACGAACGCGACCAGCAGATCGTGTTCATGCTCGATTGTGGTCGGCGCATGCGCAGCCAGGACGCAGAGCTGTCCCACTTCGATCACGCGCTCAATGCCTGCCTGCTGCTCAGTTATGTTGCCTTGCGCCAGGGCGATGCCGTCGGCCTATGCACCTTTGCCTGCGACCAGCCGCGCTACCTGGCGCCCGTCAAGGGCACCGGGCAGTTGAATCTGTTGCTCAACACCGTCTACGACCTCGACACCACGCGACGCGCGGCCGACTACGAAGCCGCGGCCAACCAGTTGCTGGCTCGGCAGAAACGCCGGGCGCTGGTGATCGTGGTGAGTAACCTGCGGGATGAGGACGATGAGGCACTGCTGACCGCGGTCAAACGCATCAGCCGGCAACACCGGGTACTGGTCGCCAGCCTGCGCGAAGAAGTACTCGACCAACTGCGCCTTTCGCCGGTGCAAACCCTGCCCGAAGCGCTGGCCTACAGCGGCACCGTCGACTACCTCAATCAACGCGACGAACTGCATGACCGCCTGAACGCCCATGGGTTGTCGGTACTGGATACGCGCCCCTCGGAGTTGGGCGCCGCCCTGGTGACACGTTACCTGGGCTGGAAAAAAGCCGGCGTTCTGTGAAAACAGCGCACACCCCGGCTTGGGTCGCTACACCCAAGCCGGGGCGACTGCGCGCTATGTCTAAGCGGACGCCTGTAAGGGGTCAAAGCTGAAATACTGCAGCAAGGCATTGATCAGTTGGCCGTATTCGGCAGGCGCCTCAGCCACGCTGAAACCCGAGTCGTAATGCTGGGGATTGATGTCCTCGTGACTCCATAAACAGGTCGCCGTGAAATCAACTGCCTGGAAATCACCGTCGACCGTGGGAATCTTCAAGCGCAGCTCGAACGCCACGTCGACCATCATCGGCAATTGACTGATCAACATCAGTCCTTCTGCGGATACGTTACCCAAGTAACCAATGGGCTTATCCGTAAGCCGGTTGAACACTTGCAGGAAACAAGACAATTGATGCCGCTCAATTCGTCGGTCGGTAAACATGATGATATCGCCATCCATTGGCCATAACTCTGGCCACGCCAGTGATTCGGAACGGGCCAAACACCCCCGCTCTCCCTGGAGATCGGTGCGACAACAGCTAGCGCTTTGCCACTCTACAGCCTGCCAATCCCAAGTGTTCCATCCGTTTGGACACAAACTTGTACAAACGGACATTCAAAGAATAGCCTAAGACTGGCAACGGGCCAGCTACGCAACGACAAATACCATCACAACGACGCCGGACGTGGCTGCGCAACGCTCGCGCCGGAGTAGTGCCCCAGTTGTTGCAGGGTGTCGAGACGCGCACGGGCCCGGTAGGCGTACTCGCTGGACGGGTACTGGTTGATGATGAACTGATAGGTTTGCACCGCGTCGACGAACAACTTCTGTCGCTCCAGGCACTGCCCGCGCAACATCGAGACCTCCGGCTGCACATAGCGCCGGGTGCGACTTTCCCGGTCGACCTGGGACAATTCCAGGGTCACGCGCTCGCAGTCACCAACCCCATACGCACGGTAGGCGTTGTTCAAATGGTGGTCCATCGACCAGCGGGTACAGCCGACAACACTGACGGCCAGGGCAGCAATGAGCAAAATTCGCATGAGGGTTCTCCTGTCTTGTGCAGTGTATCGACCCCTCGTCAAAAATCTTCAAGGTTGTTCAGCTATTCAACCGGAGCGAAAAGCGAATCGCCGATAAGTAGTGCAAACGAACAATGACTACAACCAAAGAGCATAGTAGCCTTCCTCAGCGCTTGAACTCAGGAGTCTGTGCATGTCCGTCCGTCGTACCAAAATCGTCGCCACCCTTGGCCCGGCCAGTAACTCGCCGGAAGTCCTCGAACAGCTGATTCTGGCTGGTTTGGACGTTGCCCGTCTGAACTTCTCCCACGGCACCCCGGACGAGCACAAGGCTCGCGCCAAGCTGGTGCGTGACCTGGCCGCCAAACACGGTCGCTTCGTCGCATTGCTGGGTGACCTGCAAGGCCCGAAAATCCGCATCGCCAGATTCACCGACAAACGGATCGAGCTGAAGATCGGTGACACGTTCACCTTCTCCACCAGCCACCCGCTGACCGACGGCAACCAGCACGTCGTGGGTATCGACTACCCGGACCTGGTCAAGGATTGCGGCGTCGGCGACGAACTGCTGCTGGACGACGGTCGCGTGGTCATGCGAGTCGACACCGCCAGCGTTACCGAACTGAACTGCACCGTGCTCATCGGCGGCCCGCTGTCGGATCACAAAGGCATCAACCGTCGCGGTGGTGGCCTGACGGCGCCGGCCCTGACTGAAAAAGACAAGGCCGACATCAAGCTCGCCGCCGAAATGGAAGTGGACTACCTCGCGGTGTCCTTCCCACGCGACGCTGCCGACATGGAATACGCGCGCAAACTGCGCGACGAAGCCGGTGGTACTGCCTGGCTGGTGGCGAAGATCGAACGCGCCGAAGCCGTGGCCGATGACGAAACCCTCGACGGCCTGATCAAGGCGTCCGACGCGGTGATGGTTGCCCGTGGCGACCTGGGCGTGGAAATCGGTGATGCCGAGCTGATCGGTATCCAGAAAAAAATCATCCTGCACGCACGCCGCCACAATAAAGCGGTGATCGTGGCGACCCAGATGATGGAGTCGATGATCCAGAACCCGATGCCGACCCGCGCCGAAGTGTCCGACGTGGCCAACGCCGTGCTCGACTACACCGACGCCGTGATGCTCTCGGCTGAAAGTGCCGCTGGCCCGTACCCGCTGGAAGCCGTCCAGGCCATGGCGCGTATCTGCATCGGTGCCGAAAAGCACCCGACCAGCAAGACCTCCAGCCACCGCATCGGCAAAGTGTTCGAAAGCTGCGACCAGAGCATCGCCCTGGCCGCCATGTACACCGCCAACCACTTCCCTGGCGTCAAAGCGATCATCGCCCTGACCGAAAGTGGCTACACGCCGTTGATCATGTCGCGTATCCGTTCCTCGGTACCGATCTACGCGTTCTCCCCGCACCGCGAAACCCAGGCCCGCGCGGCGTTGTTCCGTGGTGTCTACACCGTACCGTTCGACCCGGCGTCGTTGCCGCCTGAGCAAGTCAGCCAGGCTGCCATCGACGAACTGCTCAAGCGTGGCGTGGTGGAGAAAGGCGACTGGGTCATCCTGACCAAGGGCGACAGCTACCACACCATCGGCGGCACCAACGGCATGAAGATCCTGCACGTTGGCGACCCAATGGTCTGAGTAATCTGCTGAAAAAACAAAGCCCCGCCCTGTGAATGGCGGGGCTTTTTGCTTTGCGGCTCACAGTGATGGGCTTGCCTGTGGAAACGTCATCAGCACCCGCTGATCGACCTGGACAGGAACACATCAGCCAACAGTTGATTGCGCGGCAGCCCTGCCAGGAACAGGCGCTTGGAGAACGCCTCGACGCTGGCCGGATGCCCGCAGAGCAAGGCCAGTGTTTGCCGGGAAACCAGCCGCAGTTGCGCCAAGGCCGGGGTCAACTGCGCCGCCGTCCACAGCTCCACCGTCAGGTTCGGATGGCGCTCGGCCAGCGCTGCCAGGGGCTCGGCCAAGTAGTGACCGCTGGCATCGTGGGCCAGGTGAATCACGCGGATCGCGCCTTGGTGGTCCTGGCGCAACGCCTCACGCAACACGCCCCACAACGGGCCCAGGCCGGTGCCGGACGCCAACAGCCACAGTGGCCGGGTTTGCCAGTCGGGGTCGTACTGCAAAGCGCCGCCGCGCAGTTCGCCCAGGCGCAGACGGTCACCGACGCGCAACTGTCGAGCGGCATCGCTGAACGCGCCGGGCTGACGGCAGTCGAGATGAAACTCCAGGAACGGATCTTCCTCGGGCAGGCTGGCCAAGGAATACGGGCGCGCCACCGGCCCCGCCCACAACACCAGATGCTGCCCGGCCCGGTAGCGCAGGCCGCGCTCCGGTTGCAGACGCAGGCGCAGCACATGCGTGCTCAACCACTCCACGCCGACCACCGCGGCCGGCACGCCGTCACGGCTCGGGTCAAACGCTTCGACGTGCAGGTCCGCCGTCACCCGGCACTGGCAGGCCAGGCGCCAGCCGTTCTCGCGTTGCGCCGGGCTGAGGGCGTCGGGCTGCTGATCCTCGACCTCGCCCCGGCAACGCACCAGGCACGCATGGCAACTGCCGGCGCGGCAACTGTAGGGCACGGCAACGCCGGCCTGGTTCAGGGCATCCAACAGGTTGCTGCCGGTGGAGACCGACCAGTGGCGTTCGCCGACGTACAGTTCAGGCATACAAGGTCTCGGATCAAAAAAGCCTACACAGGGAATCACGCCCGGCAGAGTTTGACCATAGTCGGGTGTATCGGCCACCGTGCCGGGTTATACTGCCGCGCCTTTTTAGCGTCGCGCCAGCATCACTCGGCGTGCCTTGGAAAGGTGGTTTCAGCCGACCGATACACCCCACTGAAGCCACCTTTATTGAATGTTCCCTTATAGAGGAGCGCGACTCATGACCGTGATCAAGCAAGACGACCTGATTCAGAGCGTTGCCGACGCCCTGCAATTCATTTCCTACTACCACCCCGTTGACTTCATCCAGGCAATGCACGAAGCCTACCTGCGCGAAGAATCGCCGGCAGCCCGTGACTCCATCGCCCAGATCCTGATCAACTCGCGCATGTGTGCCACCGGCCACCGCCCGATCTGCCAGGACACCGGTATCGTCACCGTGTTCGTGCGCGTAGGCATGGACGTGCGCTGGGACGGCGCCACCATGGGCCTGGACGACATGATCAACGAAGGCGTGCGTCGCGCCTACAACCTGCCGGAAAACGTCCTGCGTGCTTCGATCCTCGCCGACCCGGCGGGCGCGCGTAAAAACACCAAGGACAACACCCCGGCGGTGATCCACTACTCCATCGTCCCGGGTAACACCGTGGAAGTGGACGTGGCCGCCAAGGGCGGTGGTTCCGAGAACAAGTCGAAAATGGCCATGCTCAACCCGTCCGACTCGATCGTCGACTGGGTGCTCAAGACCGTTCCGACCATGGGCGCCGGCTGGTGCCCACCGGGCATGCTCGGCATCGGCATCGGCGGCACCGCCGAGAAAGCCGCCGTGATGGCCAAGGAAGTGTTGATGGAATCCATCGACATCCACGAGCTGAAAAAGCGTGGCCCTTCCAACCGTATCGAAGAGATGCGCCTGGAGCTGTTCGAGAAGGTCAACCAACTGGGCATCGGCGCCCAGGGCCTGGGTGGCCTGACCACCGTGCTCGACGTGAAGATCATGGATTACCCGACCCACGCCGCCTCCCTGCCGGTGTGCATGATCCCCAACTGCGCCGCCACCCGTCACGCGCACTTCGTGCTCGACGGTTCGGGCCCGGCATCGCTGGAAGCGCCACCGCTGGACGCCTACCCGGAAATCGTCTGGGAAGCCGGCCCTTCGGCCCGTCGCGTCAACCTCGACACCCTGACCCCGGAAGACGTGCAGAGCTGGAAGCCGGGCGAAACCGTGTTGCTCAACGGCAAGATGCTGACCGGTCGCGACGCGGCGCACAAGCGCATGGTCGAGATGCTGAACAGGGGCGAAACCCTGCCGGTGGACCTCAAGGGTCGCTTCATCTACTACGTCGGCCCGGTTGATCCGGTGCGCGACGAAGTGGTTGGCCCTGCCGGCCCGACCACCGCGACGCGGATGGACAAGTTCACCCGTCAGATCCTCGAACAAACCGGCCTGCTGGGCATGATCGGCAAATCCGAGCGCGGCCCGACCGCCATCGAAGCGATCAAGGACTACAAGGCCGTGTACCTGATGGCCGTAGGCGGTGCTGCTTACCTGGTGGCGCAAGCCATCAAGAAGTCGCGCGTGGTGGCTTTCGCCGAACTGGGCATGGAAGCGATCTACGAGTTCGAAGTGAAAGACATGCCGGTCACCGTTGCGGTGGACAGCAAAGGCGAATCCGTCCACATCACCGGTCCTGCCATCTGGCAGAAAAAGATCAGTGAAAGCCTGGCGGTAGAAGTGCAGTAAGCGCTTCTTCGCACCGATAAAGGCGACTGCGGCTACACAGCCCAGTCGCCTTTTTTATCGCGCATGCTATGGTGCTCCCCCCTAATTGCAGCTGTTCATCTCCGTATGATCGCGATCCCTCGCCCCCTGCGCCTGACCTTCTACTCCCTGTTGATCATCGCCGGTGCGGTGCTGGCCGCTGCCTTGGCCACCCGCCACGCTGAACGCCAGGCCCTGGTGGACGATGCCGCCCGTGCCAATCAGCAATTAGCGCTGTACGCCAACTCGCTGCACACCCTGATCGAACGCTACCGCGCCCTGCCCGCCGTGCTGGCACTGGATTCGGAAATGATCAGCGCGTTGAAAGGCCCGCTGGATGCCGCGACCCAGGACCTGCTCAACCGTAAACTGGAACGTATCAACAACGCCGCGCAGTCCTCCACATTGGAACTGATGGACCGCACCGGCCTGGCCGTGGCCGCGAGCAACTGGAAGCTGCCGAGCAGTTACGTCGGGCACAATTATGCGTTCCGGCCTTATTTCAGGCAGACCCTGAGCCAGGGCACCGGGCGCTTTTATGCGGTCGGGGTGACCACCGGCGTGCCGGGGTATTTCCTATCCAGCGCGGTGCTCGATGAACACGAGCAGTTCCTCGGCGCGATGGTGGTCAAACTGGAGTTCCCCGAACTCGAGCGCGAATGGGCCCAGGGCAACGACCTACTGCTGGTCAGCGATGCACGCGGCATTGTGTTTATCGCCAACCAGCCGGGCTGGCGTTATCGCAACCTGCGCCCGCTGTCGGCCAGCGACCTCGCCGAACTCACGGCCACCCGCCAGTACGACAAGAAACAGCTGCAATCGCTGGAGACCCAGACCCTGCAACGTTTCGACGAAAACAGCCACCTGATGCGCGTCAACGGCCCCGACGGCAACGCCCGGTACATCTGGGAATCCCTGCCGCTGAAGGGCGAAGGCTGGACCTTGCACCTGCTGCGCAAACCCCAGTTCGCCTTCGAAGACCAACGCAACGCCGGCCTCGCCGCCGCCGGTTCATGGCTGGCGCTGGTGTTCCTGGTGCTGTTCCTGACCCAGCGCTGGCGCCTGGCCCGCATGCGCCAGCGCAGCCGCGAAGAGCTCGAACAGCTTGTCGAGGAGCGCACCCAGGCCCTGCGCACGGCCCAGGATGGTTTGGTGCAATCGGCCAAGCTGGCGGCGCTGGGGCAGATGTCTGCCGCCCTCGCCCATGAAATCAACCAGCCGCTGACCGCGCAGCGCATGCAATTGGCGACCCTGCGCCTGCTGCTCGACCATGGCCGCGTGGAAGATGCCTACAAGGCGCTCACACCACTGGACGACATGCTCACCCGCATGGCCGCGCTGACCGGCCACCTCAAGACCTTCGCCCGCAAAAGCCCCAGCGGCCTGCGCGAGCGCCTGGACCTGGCCAGTGTGGTCGACCAGGCCCTGCAACTGCTCGACGCACGCCTGCGCGATGAAGGCATCGGCACCGTGCTGGACCTGACCCGCCCCGCCTGGGTCCGTGGCGACGCGATCCGCCTGGAACAAGTACTGATCAACCTGTTGCGCAATGCCCTCGACGCCATGGCCAACAAGCCGCGCAAACGCCTGGAAATCCGCCTGCACGCCGATGAGCAACTGTGGCAACTGAC
This sequence comes from Pseudomonas sp. 7-41, assembly GCF_021233075.1. NCBI lineage: Bacteria > Pseudomonadati > Pseudomonadota > Gammaproteobacteria > Pseudomonadales > Pseudomonadaceae > Pseudomonas > Pseudomonas sp. 7-41. The sequence continues at coordinate 5,517,913 of NZ_CP089551.1, forward strand.
CGTCAGCGACAGCGGCGGCGGCATCGCCGAAGAACACCTGAACAGCGTGTTCGACCCGTTCTTCACCACCAAGCCCGTGGGTGATGGACTCGGCTTGGGGCTGGCGGTGTCCTACGCTATCGTGCATGAACTGGGTGGACGCCTGTGCGTCGCTAACCGTGGCGACGGCGCGGTGTTTACCCTGACCCTGCCTATCGCGCTGGAGACGCCGGAGCTATGTTGAATGCGGTGATTGTGGTCGATGACGAAGCCAGCATTCGCACAGCCGTTGAGCAATGGTTGAGCCTGTCGGGATTTGACGTGCAGTTGTTCAGTCGCGCCGAGGCCTGCCTGGCGCAACTGCCCAAGGACTTTCCCGGGGTGGTGTTGAGCGACGTGCGTATGCCCGGCCTCAGCGGCCTGGAACTGCTGGCCGAAGTGCGGCGGCGCGACGCCGACTTACCGGTGATCCTGCTGACCGGCCATGGCGATGTGCCGATGGCCGTCGAGGCCATGCGCGACGGGGCCTACGACTTCCTGGAAAAACCCTTCAGCCCCGAAGCCCTGCTCAACAGCCTGCGTCGCGCCCTCGATAAACGTGGGCTGATCCTGGAAAACCGCCGCCTGCATCAACAGGCCGATCATCGGACACAACTGGAAAACAGCCTGCTGGGCGTGTCCCGCAGCATGCAGAACCTGCGCCGCCAGGTGCTCGACCTGGCGACGTTGCCGGTCAATGTGCTGATCCGCGGCGAGACCGGCAGCGGCAAGGAACTGGTCGCCCGCTGCCTGCACGACTTCGGCCCGCGGGCGAAGAAAGCCTTTGTCGCGCTCAATTGCGCGGCAATCCCCGAGCAGCTGTTTGAAGCCGAGCTGTTCGGCCACGAGAGCGGCGCGTTTACCGGCGCTCAGGGCAAGCGTATCGGCAAGCTGGAATACGCCCACGGCGGCACGCTGTTTCTGGATGAAATCGAAAGCATGCCCCTGGCCCAGCAAGTCAAATTGCTGCGGGTGTTGCAGGAGCAGAAGTTAGAGCGCCTGGGCTCCAATCAGAGCATCCACGTCGATCTGCGCATCATCGCTGCGACCAAACCGGACCTGTTGGAAGAAGCCCGCGCCGGACGCTTTCGCGAAGACCTGGCCTATCGGCTGAACGTCGCACAACTGCGCCTGCCGCCCCTGCGCGAGCGCCGTGAAGATATACCGCTGCTGTTCGATCACTTTGCGCAAAGCGCCGCCGAACGCCTGGGCCGCACCGTTGAACCGCTGAGTGGCGCGCAACTGGGGCGCCTGCTCAGCCATGACTGGCCGGGCAACGTGCGCGAACTGGCCAACGTCGCCGAACGCCAGGTGCTGGGGCTGGGCGAACCGGAGCCCGAAGGCATCGAGGCCGGGCAATCATTGGCGGCGCAACAGGAAGCCTTCGAGGCCCACTGCCTGAAAGCCGCACTGACCCGACACAAAGGCGATATCAAGGCGGTACTGGCCGAGCTGCAACTGCCCCGGCGCACCTTCAACGAGAAAATGCAGCGGCATGGGTTGGTGCGCGAGATGTTTCTCTAGGGCGTTCTTTGTGGTGTTTTCAAAGACGCCATCGCAGGCACGTCATAAGCGGATTTCCGCTCACCCACCCCAGAACCATCGGCGGCTTTCCGCTCAAAAAAAGCTGCAAACCCTTCTAGATCGGACCTTCCCCCACCTGGCACAGCTCCTGCTATAGCCCCAGTCAGGCTGTGCTCAGGCACGCTCCATAAAAACAACTATCTGAAGGTTCCTTCAATGGATAACTCCAATACTTTGCCTCTGGGGTCGGCGGCTGCGCCGGCGAAAGAACGCACCACCACCAGCCGCATCAAATCGATCTTCAGCGGATCGGTCGGCAACATGGTCGAGTGGTACGACTGGTACGTCTACGCGGCGTTCTCGCTGTACTTCGCCAAAGCCTTCTTCCCGAAAGGCGACACCACCGCCCAACTGCTCAACACCGCTGCGATCTTCGCCGTGGGCTTCCTGATGCGCCCGATCGGCGGCTGGCTGATGGGCCTGTATGCCGACCGCGCCGGTCGCAAGGCCGCGTTGATGGCCTCGGTGCTGCTGATGTGCTTCGGCTCGCTGATCATCGCCCTGAGCCCGGGTTATGAAACCATCGGCGTCGGCGCACCGATCCTGCTGGTGTTCGCCCGTCTGCTGCAAGGCTTGTCGGTGGGTGGCGAATACGGCACCTCGGCCACTTACCTGAGTGAAATGGCGACCAAGGAGCGTCGCGGTTTCTTCTCCAGCTTCCAGTACGTGACCCTGATCTCCGGCCAGCTCATAGCCCTGGCGGTGCTGATCGTGCTGCAACAAGTGCTCACCACCGAGCAACTGTACGATTGGGGCTGGCGTATCCCGTTCGCCATCGGCGCCCTGTGTGCAGTGGTCGCGCTGTACCTGCGTCGCGGCATGGAAGAAACCGAGTCGTTCACCAAGAAGGAAAAAGCCAAGGAAAGCGCAATGCGTACCTTGATGCGCCACCCCAAGGAACTGATGACCGTGGTCGGCCTGACCATGGGCGGCACCTTGGCCTTCTACACCTACACCACCTACATGCAGAAGTACCTGGTGAACACCGTCGGCATGAGCATTTCCGACTCCACCACCATCTCGGCGGCGACGCTGTTTCTGTTCATGTGCCTGCAACCCCTGGTCGGCGCGCTGTCGGACAAAGTCGGCCGCCGTCCGATCCTGATCGCCTTCGGCATCCTCGGCACGCTGTTCACCGTGCCGATCCTGACCACCTTGCACACCATCCAGACCTGGTGGGGCGCGTTCTTCCTGATCATGGCGGCGCTGATCATCGTCAGCGGCTACACCTCGATCAACGCGGTGGTGAAGGCTGAGCTGTTCCCCACCGAAATCCGCGCGCTGGGCGTGGGCCTGCCGTATGCGCTGACCGTATCGATCTTCGGCGGCACCGCTGAATACATCGCGCTGTGGTTCAAGAGCATCGGCATGGAAACCGGCTACTACTGGTACGTGACCGCATGTATCGCGGTGTCGTTGGTGGTCTACGTGACCATGAAAGACACCCGCAAGCACTCGCGGATCACCACGAACTAACCGCCGAACGCAGTCACGAATGTGGGAGGGGGCTTGCTCCCGATCGCGGTGTATCAGTCAACTTGTCTCAAGCTGACCCACCGCCATCGGGAGCAAGCCCCCTCTCACATGTGGAATCAGGACAACTCTGCCACTTCGCGCCGCACATAGCGCCGCTGCGCATACGACGCCCCGATAATCATCACCACCAGCACCGCCGCCAACACCGCCGACGAACCGATGGTGCCGAAGTCCAGCCCGCCCTTGGCATGGGGCTTGGTCAGGAAGTCGCCCAGGGTCGCACCAAACGGCCGGGTCAACACGAACGCCACCCAGAACAGCAGCACCGACGAGATCCGTGTGAAGTACTTGAGCGCCACCACCACTGCGATGGTCGAGCCGATCAACAACGCGCCACCAGCGAAGCCGAGCCCGGAATCGTCGGCAAGGAAGTCGCCGAGGGCGGTGCCCAAGGTGTTGGAGAACAGGATCGCCATCCAGTAGAACAACTCGCCGCGAAAGGTCTGCACCTTGTTCACGTTCAGCGAATCACCGCTGAGGTGCCATAACGCGAAGATGATCATCAGGATCACGATCAGGATCATCGACCCCGTGGCGTAGCCCAGGCCGAGGCTGCGGTCCATGAAGTCGGACATGGTGGTGCCGGCGGTGCTGGTGGACAGGATCACGATCCAGTACAGCACCGGGTTGTAGGCTTTCGACCAGAGTTGCGTCACCAGGGTGACCAGGAACACGCTGATCAGGATCATCGAGCTGATGGCGTAACCGACGTTAAGGGTCATCGACAGCAAATCCCCGGCGGTTTCGCCCAGGGTGGTTGCGCAGATTTTCATGACCCAGAACGCCAGGGTGATCTGAGGAAGTTTGTTCATGCAGTGGAAGGCTCCGAAGCTCAATCTATCAATGGGCCGACTTATAGGGGGTGTCGACCGCGCGCGCAGACTGAACGGGACGCTGTGAAAAATAGGTGGGCGCTGAATGAAAATTCCATAGGGTCGATGGAAATTCGCCGCCATGGCTTGCACTATGACGGCCTCCCAGAAAAGCGCAGCAGGAACCCCAGCCATGTCTGACGACAGCTACTACTACGAACCCGCCAAGGGCCACGGCCTGCCCCATGACCCGTTCAACGCCATCGTCGGCCCGCGACCGATCGGTTGGATTTCGTCCCACGACAGTGAGGGCCACCTGAACCTGGCGCCCTACAGTTTCTTCAATGCGTTCAACTACATTCCGCCGATCATTGGGTTTTCCAGTGTCGGGCGCAAAGACAGCCTGAACAACATCGAACAGACCGGCGAGTTTGTGTGGAACCTGGCCACCCGTCCGTTGGCCGAGCAGATGAACCAGAGCTGTGCCGCCGTGCCGCCGCAGGTGAATGAGTTCGAGTTGTCCGGCCTGACGCCGGTGGCCTCGAAGATCGTCGGCGTGCCGCGGGTGGGCGAGAGCCCGGTGGCGTTCGAGTGCAAGGTCACGCAGATCATTCAGCTGCAGCGTGCCGACCATGTGCTGGTACCCAGCTGGCTGGTGCTGGGCGAGGTGGTCGCGGTGCATATTGCCAAGTGGCTGCTCAAGGATGGGATCTACGACACCGCCGCCGCCGAGCCGATCCTGCGTGGCGGCGGCCCGGCGGATTACTTCCAACTGGGCCCCGAGGCGCTGTTCAAAATGTATCGCCCAGGCGTCACCCAAGCCTGACTGCAATGCAATAAAAATGTGGGAGGGGGCTTGCCCCCGATAGCAGTGTTTCAGCTACAGATAGGCTGACTGACACACCTCCATCGGGGGCAAGCCCCCTCCCACATTAGATCAGCGGCGTGCGTTAGTTTGTGGCAGTCGCCCAGGTCAACTGACCTTCTGCGTCGACGTCGGTCAACAACTCAAGGTGCAGCGTCGCCGCATCATCGGCATCGGATGCCGTCTTGAACTTCTGTCCATCCAGGATCTTGTGAAACTGCGGTGCGCCCATGCCATCGAGTGCCTTGACGGCGACGGCGGCGCTGTAGCCCCCTTCGCCCGGTACTACGGCGGAAACGGCTTCGTGGTGGGCAAATTGTTTACGTGCCATGTTGCAGGTCCTGGCCAATGGAAAGTCGGCCATTCTAAACCCTAACCGGCGAGTTGCAGGTACTCGCCGTAAGCACTGGCGGCGGATGCATCGGTGAAGGTCTGGAAATCCATGCTGCGAACGACTGCGTCGTTCAACAGCTCGGTGAAGATCATCAGGGCTGGCGAGTTGAAGTAGGCACTCATCGCCTGCTCGCTGCTCCAGAGGCCCGAGACCAGCCAGACATCGGGGTCGACCTGGGAATGCTGCAACGAAAATTGCAGGCAACCCTGAGCCTGACGGCCCGGTTCGATCAAACTGCTCAAACGAGCACCGAGTTCGGTGCTGCAGCCGCTACGGGCGCGGATAAAGGCCATATGGCTCGCGGGAATGGGGGTGGACATGTTCGACTCTCCCGTTGAGAAGTGATGCTCGGCAAACACTGTGAGGGTGTGTTGCCACAGGATCAAAGATAACGGCGCGGGTCGAGGCGCGGTTAGTCGATTCCTGCCGGCTTATTGCACAATCCTGCGAAAAGCGTAGACAGGACGATTGCCCGCCGGTTTTATTCCACCGGCAAACGCCTTGTTTCAGGGACGTGACAACCGCCGCGCTTGCCTGATTCACGCAGCTTCGCAGGATCAGGCAAGGATCGAGCAGAATCGACATAACACGGTTTGCACCGCCACCGCTAAGCTGAGCCCATCAAAGAAGCCTGCAGAGGACGCCCTATGTCGTCGCCCGAACCTAAGCCCGTGCCCCTCGATGCCGAGATGGAAAAACAGCGCGCCGAACTGGCCAGCATCGTGCGTCGGCATACCTGGGAAGACGGCTCCTACGGTACGGCGATCACGTCACTGTTCCTGAACCGCCACAACACCCCGCGCGACTTCAGCCCGGTGCTGGTGGAGCCCGCCTTGTGCATCCTGGCCAATGGCCGCAAGGAAGTGCGCCTGGCCGATGAAATCTTCGCCTATGACCCGCTCAATTACCTGGTGTTTTCGGTGTCGATGCCCGTGGCCGGGCGGATCATCGATGCCACCGCGCAAGACCCGAACCTGTCGATCCGCATCAACATCGACCCGGCGCAGCTCACCGCCCTGATCGCAGAAGCCGGACCGATGGGCGTGCCATCGCGCCCGACTGCGCGTGGGATGTACGTCGACCGCCTCGACAACCAACTGCTCGACGCCGTACTGCGCTTGACGCGCTTGCTCGATTCGCCCAAAGACATCGCCATGCTGGCGCCGTTGATCAACCGTGAAATTCTCTACCGCTTGTTACGTGGGCCGCAGGGCTATCGGCTGTATGAAATTGCCGTAGCCAACAGTCAGAGTCATCGGGTCAGCCAGGCGATCAAATGGCTCAATGGCAACTACGAACAACCGCTGCGCATCGATGACCTGGCCAGGGAAGTGAACCTGAGCGTCTCGACCTTGCACCACCGCTTCAAGGCCATCACCGCGATGAGCCCGCTGCAATACCAGAAGCAGTTGCGCTTGCAGGAGGCGCGGCGGCTGATGCTTGCCGAAGGGCTGGAAGCCTCCGCGGCGGGGTATCGGGTGGGGTATGAAAGCCCGTCGCAGTTCAGCCGCGAATACAGCCGGCTGTTTGGTGCGCCGCCACTGCGGGATTTGGCCAGGTTGCGTCAGAGCGTGTGATTCAGCGCCCCTCCCACATTTGATCGGCGGCGCTGCTTAGTCGAGGGTGCGGGGCAGTTGCAAGGTGACCCGCAAACCACCCTCGCGCAAATTCTGCAAACTCACTTCGCCGCCATGGCTGTGCGCTATGTTGCGCGCGATGCCCAGGCCCAGGCCGTAGCCCTGCTGCTGGCCAGCGAGGCGGAAGTGCGGTTCGAAGACTTGCTCCAGGCGCTGTTCCGGCACGCCGGGGCCTTCGTCGTCGACGTGCAGGATGAACTCCGCGCCATCGTCCTCGATATGCAAATGGGCGTTCTGCCCGTATTTCAATGCGTTGTCGATCAGGTTGCCGATGCAGCGCTTGAGCGCCAGCGGCTTGCCCGGGTACGGCGCCAACGCGCGCCCATGCTGGGTCACGCGGCCGTTGCCGTTGGGCGCCAGGTACGGTTCCACCAGGCAGTCGAGCACATGGTTGAGGTCCACCGGCTCGATGTTTTCGTGGATGTCGGTGTCTTTCACGCATTGCAGCGCGCCTTTGACCAGCAACTCCAACTCGTCCAGGTCGCGGCCGAATTTGGTTTGCAGGTTTTCATCTTCAAGCAATTCAACCCGCAGGCGCAGGCGTGTGATCGGTGTGCGCAAGTCGTGGGAAATTGCACTGAACAACTGGCTGCGTTCGGTGAGGTAACGGCTGATGCGCTCGCGCATGGCATTGAAGGCGCGCCCGACTTCGACCACTTCACTGCCGCCGCCTTCGGCCACCGGCTCCACGTCGGCGCCCAGCGACATGTCCCGCGCCGCCCGCGCCAGGCGCTTGAGCGGCCGGCTCTGCCAGTGGACCAACAGGCCGATGAACAGCAGCAAAAAGCCGCTGGTCAGCACGATAAACCACACTTGCTGCGACGGCAGGCCTTGTTCTTCGAGGCTGGTGTACGGCTCGGGCAACAGCGAGGCGATGTACAGCCATTCGCCGGGGGCGAGTTGGATCTGGGTGACCAGCACGGGCGGGTTCACCGGTTCCAGGGTCAGCGCGTAATGCGCCCAGGAGCGTGGCAGCTCATCGAGTTTCAACCCGGCATTGAAGATGCGCAGGTCTTCGGCGCTGACGAATTCCACCGAGATATGCACATCGGCGCCCAAGGTCTGGCGCAACACTTCATCGACCGCCTTGAGCACCGCTTGCTTGCGCGGGGTCTGCGGCAAGATCGCCATGTCCAGCGGGCGGTCGTTGAGCGTCACCACAAACCGTGTGCCGCCCATGCTGCGCAATTGGTCGAGGACCAACGGGCGATAAGCCACCGGCAACGAACGGAAATAGCTCACGCTGGCGGTCATCGAATGCGCCAGGCTGCGGGCGCTGGTGACCAGGCCTTCGAGCTGGGTGGCGCGCAATTGCGAGACCCAGATCACGCTGGACAGCGCCTGGGCGAACAGCACCGCGAGCAGCGTCAGCAGGAGCATGCGCCCGAGCAGCGAGCGCGGCACCGGGAAGCGGCGGCGACGTTCGCTCAGGTGTTCAGTGGACACTGCCGGCAACCACGCTGGCTGCCAGTTGATAACCGCTGCCGCGCACGGTGCGGATCAGCCTCGGCGGTTTTTCCGTGTCGCGCAGGCGTTGGCGCAGGCGGCTGACGGCCATGTCGACGATCCGGTCGAGCGGCATCAGGTCGCGGCCACGGGTGGCGTTGCCGATGGTGTCGCGGTCGAGGATCTGTTGCGGGTGGTCGAGAAACAGCTTGAGCAGGGCAAAGTCGGCCCCGGAGAGGATCACCTCTTCACCGTCGACGTGAAACAGTCGGTGGCTGATCGTGTCCAGGCGCCATTCATCGAACGCCAACACGTCGCCATTGCCGCCGCGCTCCTGGCCGAACTGGCAGCGGCGCAACAGTGCCTTGATCCGCGCCTGCAACTCGCGGGGGCTGAAAGGCTTGCCGATGTAGTCGTCGGCGCCCAGCTCCAGGCCGATCACACGGTCGGCTTCGTCGGAACTGGCGGTGAGCATGATGATCGGCACCTGCGCCTGGCGCGGGTGCTGGCGAATCCAGCGACACAGGCTGAAGCCGTCTTCGTCCGGCAACATCACATCGAGGATGACCAGGTCGCACGGCGCCTCGTCCATCGCCTGGCGGAACCCCGCACCGTCCGGCACGCCACGCACCTGGAAACCGGCGCGACTGAGGTAGGTTTGCAGCAATTCGCGGATTTCCTGGTCGTCGTCGACGAGGAGAATCGATTTACTGATTACGCTCACGGGGTCCTCCTTGTTGTTATGGCCATGCTGTAGGAGCGAGCTTGCTCGCGAAAATCCTGAGGCTGCCGCGTATCACCTGATGCGCTTCGTTATCGTCAACGTTCTTCGCGAGCAAGCTCGCTCCTACATGGCGAATGCCTGTTCAAGCGCCACACCCGCCCCGGTCAACCCGGAATACGGCGCCGTCACCAGCCATACCGGAATGCCCTTGAAATAGTCGCTCATGCAGCCTTTGTCACTGAAGCTCTTGGCAAAATCGCTGTGGATAAAGAAGTCGGCAAACCGCGGGATCACCCCGCCGACGATATACACACCGCCCCGTGCGCCGGTGGTCAGGACGTTGTTACCGGCTACGCGGCCCAGCCAGATACTGAACTGGTTCAACACTTCCATCGCCACCGGGTCGCCGGCCAGGCCTGCCGCCGTGATCGCTTCCGGCGTATCCAGCACCGGCGAGTGACCATCCACCGCACAGATCGCCCGATACACCCGTGGCAAACCTGCACCACTCAAGGCGCTTTCGGCGCTGACATGGCCGATCTCATTGTAAATGTGCTGCCACAGCTGGGCTTCCCGCGGGCTGCTCAGGGGCAGGTCGACATGGCCGCCCTCCCCCGGCAACGCGGCCCAACGGCCGCCGCCCAGGTCGAGCAAGGTGCCGACGCCCAGGCCGGTGCCCGGACCGATCACCACCGCCGGGCGCAACGGTTCCGGCGTGCCAGGGCAGACCACGCGGAATTCGTCGGGCTTCAAGCGGGTCATGCCCAGGGCCATGGCCGAGAAGTCATTGACCAGCAGCAGTTCATCCACCTGCAAGGTGTTGCAAAACGCAGTCTTACTCAGGCGCCAGTGGTTGTTGGTGAATTTAAATTCATCGCCGCTCACCGGCCCGGCCACCGACAGGCACACCGCGCCGATGTCGCCGATCGCCAGGCCTTCTTCCTTGAGGTAGACCTTGATCGCGTCCTCAGGGCTTTTATGATCCGCGGTGGCCTGCACCCGGATCGAATGCAGTGCCTGATCCCGCCACAACGCAAACCGGGCGTTGGTACCGCCAATATCACCGACCAGCGCAAGCTTCACTTAAGCGTCTCCAAGGCACAGGTAAAGGCGCTGGCGCCTTGCTCTGCGGAGCTTGCGGCCAAGCGCATAAATGCAAACAGCTCGCGACCGGCCCCCACGTTATTGCCCAACAGGCCCGTGGCAGGTGTGCGCGCTGCAAATTCTTCGGCGTCCACCTTAAGCTCCAAGGTGCCTTTGACGCCATCCACACGAATGATATCGCCATCGCGCACCCGTGCCAGCGGCCCGCCGCTCTGGGCTTCGGGGTTGACATGGATCGCGGCGGGGATCTTACCCGACGCGCCGGACATGCGCCCGTCCGTTACCAGCGCCACTTTGAAGCCACGGTCCTGCAACACGCCGAGGAACGGCGTCATCTTGTGCAATTCGGGCATGCCGTTGGAGCGCGGCCCCTGGAAGCGCATCACCGCGACAAAGTCTTTTTCCAACTGGCCGGCCTTGAACGCATCGGCCAGATCTTGCTGGTCCTGGAACACCACCGCTGGGGCTTCGACGACCTGGTGCTCGGGGGCCACGGCGGAGACTTTCATCACGCCACGGCCGAGGTTGCCTTGCATCACGCGCAAGCCACCTTCGGGCGAGAACGCGCGGGCCACCGGGCGCAGGATGGCTTCGTCGAGGCTTTCGATCGGGCCGTCGCGCCAGATCAGTTCGCCGTCGACCAGGAACGGTTCCTGGATGTAGCGGCTCAGGCCTTTGCCGGCCACGGTGTTGACGTCTTCGTGAAGCAGGCCGGCTTCGAGCAGTTCGCGGATCAGGAACGACATGCCGCCCGCCGCCTGGAAGTGGTTGATGTCGGCTTTGCCGTTTGGATAGACGTGGGACAGGGTCGGCACCACCTCGGAGAGGTCGGCCATGTCCTGCCAGGTCAGGATGATCCCCGCCGACATGGCGATGGCCGGCATGTGCAGGGTGTGGTTGGTGGAACCACCGGTAGCGTTGAGCGCAACGATGGCATTGACGATGGATTTTTCGTCGACGATCTCGCCGATCGGCGTGAAGTTGCCGTTGGCCTTGGTCAGGCGCGTGACCTGATGCGCGGCTTCGCGGGTCAGCGCGTCACGCAGCGGCGTGTACGGGTTGACGAACGAGGCGCCGGGCAAATGCAGGCCCATCACTTCCATCAGCAACTGGTTGGTATTGGCGGTGCCATAGAAGGTGCAGGTGCCGGGGCTGTGGTAGGACTTCATCTCCGACTCCAGCAGCTCTTCGCGGCTGGCCTTGCCTTCGGCGTAGCGCTGGCGCACGTCGGCCTTCTGCTTGTTGGAGATGCCCGACGGCATTGGCCCGCCAGGAACGAAGATCATCGGCAGATGGCCGTAGCGCAGGGCGCCCATCATCAGGCCGGGGACGATCTTGTCGCAGATGCCCAACATCAGCGCGGCGTCGAACATGTTGTGGGACAGCGCTACCGCCGTGGACATGGCGATGACTTCACGGCTGAGCAGGCTCAGCTCCATGCCCGGCTCGCCTTGGGTCACGCCGTCGCACATGGCGGGCGTGCCGCCGGCGAACTGGCCGACCGAGCCGACTTCGCGCAGGGCTTTTTTGATCTGGTCCGGGAAATGTTCATACGGCTGGTGCGCCGAGAGCATGTCGTTATATGACGAAACAATTGCCACGTTGGCGGCATTCATCATACGCAGACTATTTTTATCTTCGGTGCCGCAACCGGCCACGCCGTGGGCAAAGTTGGCGCATTGCAGCTTGCCGCGCATCGGGCCGTCGCTGGCGGCGCCGCGAATGAGCGCAAGGTAAGCCTCACGGGTTGCACGACTGCGGGCGATAAGCCGATCGGTGACCTCAAGAACGCGGGGATGCATGTGTAGAACTCCAGGCTAACGGATGTGGCGACCTGAGTGTCTATGCTGATCAAACGCCCGCGGCACATGGGATGGCAGAGAGTCGTTTGGATCATCGGACCAGTTGATTCAGGTCACTCGTTGTAGATTGAACAAAATATTGCCACTAAAAAGGCTTGTTTTCTATTTTTATGCGAATAATCTTGTAATTCTTACAACAAATCGACGACAGGCACTCTTCAATGACTCTTCGAATCGCAATCAATGGTTTTGGCCGTATCGGCCGCAATGTCCTGCGCGCACTGTATACCCAAGGCTATCGCCAGGATTTGCAGATCGTCGCGATCAATGACTTGGGCGACAGCTCGATCAATGCCCACCTGCTCAAATACGACACCGTCCACGGTACTTTCGATGCAGAAGTCGCACACGATCAGGAAAGCCTGACCGTCAATGGTGACCGGATCGCCGTCAGTGCCATTCGCAACCCGGCCGAGCTGCCCTGGGCTGCGCACAATATCGACGTGGTGTTCGAATGCACCGGCCTGTTCACCGACCGGGCCAAGGCTGCTGCCCATATTAGCGCCGGCGCGCGCAAGGTGATCATCTCTGCCCCGGCCAAAGGCGCGGATGCCACCGTGGTCTACGGGGTAAATCATGACATTTTGCGTCAATCCCACCAGATCATCTCCAATGCTTCCTGCACCACCAACTGCCTGGCACCCGTGGCCCAGGTGCTGCACCGCGAGCTGGGCATCGAAAGCGGCCTGATGACCACCATCCATGCCTACACCAACGACCAGAACCTGACCGACGTCTACCACACCGACCCCTACCGCGCGCGCTCGGCCACCCAGAACATGATCCCGAGCAAGACCGGCGCCGCCGAAGCGGTCGGCCTGGTGCTGCCGGAACTGGCGGGCAAGCTGACCGGCATGGCCGTGCGGGTGCCGGTGATCAACGTATCGCTGGTGGACCTGACCGTGCAGTTGAAGAAAGACGCTACCGCCGAGGAAGTCAACGCGCTGCTCAAGGAAGCCAGCCAGCACTCGAAGATCCTCGGCTACAACACCCTGCCGCTGGTTTCCAGTGACTTCAACCACAACCCGCTGTCGTCGATCTTCGACGCCAACCACACCAAGTCCAGCGGCAAACTGCTGAAAGTGCTGGCCTGGTACGACAACGAGTGGGGCTTCTCCAACCGCATGCTGGACAACTGCCTGGCGCTCTGCAACGCCGAATAATCTTTTGTGGGAGGGGCGGTTCGACTTGCTCCCGATGGCGGTGTATCAGTCATGCATGTGTTGACTGACATTCCGTAATCGGGAGCAAGCCCCTCCCACATTTGATCGGTAGAGGCCTAGAGAAACAGCCACTTGCCATTTGTGCTGATGATACGCATTATCATTAACTACAAATCGGTCCGGTATCGCTGTGAGCCAATCTCGCTTCAACCAAGTCTTTCTCACCCAACGGGTGATTCTGCTACGCACCTTGCAGCGGATGGTGAACAACCACAGCACCGCCGAGGACCTGTTGCAGGAAACCTACCTGCGCGTGACCCGGGCCCTGGGCGAGCGGCCGATCGATCACCTCGAACCCTTCGTCTACCAGACCGCGCGCAACCTCGCGCTGGATCACTTGCGTTCCCGCAGGATACAGGCGCGCACACTGCAGGAAGATGTCCCGCTGGACGTCCTGCAAAGCGTCGCCGCCCCCATCAGCACGCCCGAAGACGCGACCCAGGCCGAGCAACTGCTTGAGCACCTGAGCATCAGCCTCGGCCAATTGAGTGCCCGCCAGCAACGGATTTTCATCCTCAGCCGCCTGCACGGTTGCAGTTACCAGGAGATTGCCGATCAATTGGAAGTGTCCTTGAGCACGGTGCAAAAGGAACTGAAATTGATCATGGCCATCTGTGTAGGTGTGGCCGAACGGCTGGATCAGCCTTAAGCTTCACCCGACAGAAATGTCGACCCAGGCTGTAGGAAAGATAAATAGAACGTGGCGAAGACCCGAGGCACACCGTGACCGACCCGAATAAACTGCGCCCCCACGCGCTGGCTCATGAGGTGTTGCAAGACCCGGCGATGGACCAGGCCCTCGACTGGCTGATCGCCTTGCAGTGCCCGCAACCCGGGCAGCAGGCCGCGTTCGAAGCCTGGCTGGCCGGCGATCCGGCACGCGTCCGTGCCTTCGGCAAAGCCCAGGCCGCCTGGGGCGGGGCGCCCGTCCACAGCGCCGCCGTCGCGCTGGCCGCACCGCGCAAACCCGGGGCCTGGCGCCGTATCAAACCGCATTGGAAACCACTGGCCACCGCCGCCGTGTTGATGCTCGGGCTGTTCAGCTTCAGCAACCTGCCGGTACGTCTGCAAGCCGACCACCTCACCGTGGTGGGTGAGCGCCAGCGCCTGCAATTGGATGAGGGCTCGAACGTCCTGTTGAACACCGATTCGGCATTCTCCAGCACCACCCGGGATCACCAGCGCATCGCCCGCCTCTACCAAGGCGAAGCGTTTTTCGAGGTAACGCCCAACCGCGGCCTGCCCCTGGAAGTCGAGGCCGGCCCGGTGCGCGCCAGCGTGCGCGACACCGCATTCGCCGTGCGCTACCTCAACGGCGAAGCGCAGGTGCAGGTGCAGCGCGGCGACGTCGACCTGAGCAACACCTTCGACGATGCCCGCGTGCGCCTGAGCGCCGGGCAAAGCATCCGCATCGGTCCCAACGGCTTCGGTCAACCCGCCAGGCTCGACGCCAACAAGGACCTGGCCTGGGTCCAGGGCCGGCTGATCTTCGAAAACCGCCCGATGAGCGAAGTGCTCGCCGAATTGCGCCGCTACTACCCCGGCTGGATCGTCAACACCAACGACCAACTCGCCAGCGTCGCCGTCACCGGCAACTACCGCCTCGACCAACCGTTGGACGTAGTGCGTTCCCTGGCCCACATCACCTCGGCCAAGCTCTCTGAATACCCGGCCTTGGTGATCCTGAACTAAATGAGAATTATTTTTACTCGATAGACCTCGGCTGTACGTCTCGTCTTAGCCAATGCAACTGATTCCTATTTGAACCAGTGCGCAACTATAAGACTCGTACTTCCGGAGCGCTCTCGATGTCCTCTCGTTTCAATCGCCGGTCTTCTTCACCCGTGCTGTCCTTGCTGACCGCCGCCCTCCTGCTGGCCGGTACCCCGCTGACGGTCGCCGCCGCCGAACCGACCGCCCGCAGCCACGGCAACTACAGCTTCAGCATCGAACAGCAGCCACTGGTTTCGGCACTCAATGCCTTCACCGCCGTGACCGGCTGGCAAGTCGGCCTGCCGGCGGAGCTGGGCCAGGGCGTGTCGTCCCCTGGCGTGCGCGGTGCGCTGTCGCCGGAAAAAGCCCTGGAGCGCTTGTTGGTGGGGACCAACCTGGGCTACCGCAAACTCGGCAACAGCAACATCGTCCTGGAAAAGCGCGCTGCCGGCGGTGTCCTCAACCTGCAACAGGTGACCATCAGCGCCACCCGTAACGAGCAGGACGTCAACAGCGTACCGAACACCGTCAGCGTGCATGATCGCCAAACGCTGGACCGCCAGAACGTCAACACGATCCGCGAGCTGGTGCGTTACGAGCCCGGCGTCTCGGTCGGTGGCGCCGGCACCCGTGCCGGCAATGCGGGCTACAACATTCGCGGTATCGACGGCGACCGCATCCTCACCCAGGTCGATGGCGTGGAAGTGCCGGACAACTTCTTCAACGGCCCCTACGCCAAGACCCGTCGCAACTACGTCGACCCGGAAATCGTCAAGCGCGTGGAAATCCTGCGCGGCCCGGCGTCGGCCCTGTACGGCAGCAGCGCCATCGGCGGCGCGGTGAGCTATTTCACCCTCGACCCGGACGACATCATCAAGCCCGGCCAGGACGTCGGCGCCCGCCTCAAGACCGGCTACAGCTCCGCCGACGAGAGCTGGCTGACCTCCGCCACCGTCGCCGGTCGCGTACAGGACGTCGACGGTTTGCTGCACCTGAGCCAGCGCAACGGCCATGAAACCGAAGCCTACGACGGCAACAATGCCACCGGCCTGGCCCGCACCGGCGCCAACCCCGAGGAGGCGCGCACCACCAACGTGTTGGCCAAACTGGGCTGGAACTATGGCGATGACAACCGTCTGGGCCTGACTTACGAGAAGTACAAGGACGATCGCGACGTCAACCTGAAGAATGCCGTGGGTGGCCCGTTCGTCGGTGGTCAAGGTTTCAATCTCTACCGTGATCGCCGAGGCAACGACACCATCACCCGCGAACGTTTCGGCCTGGAAAACACCTTCGCCCTCGACTCGCCCGTGACCGATCGCATCAAGACCAGTCTCAATTACCAGATCGCCAAGACCGACCAGAGCACCGCAGAAATCTACCAGGCCGGCCGTCGGGTATTGCGCACCCGCGACACGCTTTATGAAGAAAAACAGTGGGTATTCGATGCCCAGCTGGACAAGGCATTCAGCCTCGGCGAAACCGATCACCAAGTGACCTACGGCACCACGCTCAAGCAGCAGAAAGTCACCGGCTCCCGCGAGGGCGCGGCCACTTGCCTTGCCGTCGGCGCCGGTTGCACAGCCATTGGCGCGCCCAGCCCAACGGCCAGCGACAGCGTGAAGAAGGCCAGCGACTTCCCCGACCCGACCATCAACACCTATTCGTTGTTTGCCCAGGACCAGATCGCCTGGGACAAATGGACCTTCCTGCCCAGCCTGCGTTATGACTACACCCAGCTCAAACCCAAGCTGACTCAAGCGTTCCTCAGTACCGTCAACCCAACCGGCCAATACCCGGTGAGCGACAAGGAAAAAACCTGGCACCGTGTCACCCCCAAGTTTGGCCTGACGTATGCCCTGACCGATCACTACACCCTGTTTGGCCAATACGCCGAAGGCTTCCGCACCCCCTCGGCCAAGGCGCTGTACGGACGCTTCGAAAACCTGAACCTGGGCTACACCGTCGAGCCCAACCCCGACCTCAAGCCGGAAACCAGCAAAGGCATCGAAACCGGGATTCGCGGCAAGTTCGCCGCAGGCTCCTTCGACATCGCGGTGTTTTACAACAAGTACCGCGACTTTATCGACGAAGACAACGCGGTCGTCGGCGGCACCGTCGAACAGTTCCAGGCCGTCAATATCAAGCGCGCAACCATCAAGGGTGCGGAAGCCAAGGGCCGCTTGAACCTCGACGCCTTCGGGGCGCCTCAGGGCCTGTATACCCAGGGGTCGATTGCCTACGCCTACGGGCGCAACGACGACAGCGGCGAGCCGCTGAACAGCGTCAACCCACTCAAAGGCGTATTCGGTCTGGGTTACGAACAGGACAACTACGGTGGCCTGCTGAGCTGGACCCTGGTGAAGAAACAAGACCGTGTCGACAGCAAGACCTTCTTCGCGCCCGACGGCGACAGCGCCAACGGCCCGTTCAAGACCCCAGGCTTCGGCATCCTCGACCTGACCGGCTTCTATAAAGTCACCCACGACGTGACCCTCAACGCCGGCCTCTACAACCTGACCGACAAGAAGTACTGGAACTGGGATGACGTGCGCAGCTACGACAGCGTCGGCGAAGCCGGTGTCACCGGCCCGGCCAACCTCGACCGCCTGACCCAGCCCGGTCGCAACTTTGCGATCAATGTGATCTGGGACATCTGATCAATCCGCCTCGCCTCGCCGGAATCAATCACCGGCGAGGTGAGGATTTTTTACTGTGCCGCGTCTTCTTGTTCGTCTAGTTACTAACCGCCCAGCCATGCCTCAGGGCAACACGGCGCTCCCTTCACAAGGACTTTGTCATGACCGCTTCGCCTTCCGCAGAACGCCCAAGCCTGCGCTCCCAGCGCCTGAACCAGATCACCAGCGAGCCGCACACCCGGCTCGATGCGCTGGTCAAGGCGCACGCGCCGTTTGAAACCCAGCCCAACTTCGCGCGCTTCGTGGTGGCGCAGTACCTGTTCCAATCGGAACTGGTGGCGCTGTACAACGATGCCGCGCTGATCAAGATCGTCCCCGACCTGGCCGAGCGCTGCCGCGCCGACGCCGCCAGACTGGACCTGGCCGACCTGGACACTGACGTGCCGGCCGCCGTCCCCGGCGCCGTGCAGAACCCGAACCAAGCCGAAGCCCTGGGCTGGTTGTTCGTCTCCGAAGGCTCCAAGCTGGGCGCGGCGTTCCTGATCAAGCGCGCCGTGGCCCTGGGCCTGAGCGAAACCTTCGGCGCCCGCCACCTCGGCGAGCCGGCCGGCGGCCGCGCCGACGGCTGGAAGCGCTTCACCCGCACCCTCGACGGCCTGGAATTCAGCGCCGAAGAAGAAGCCGATGTGGAAAAAGGTGCGCTCAATGCGTTTATGCGCTTCACGGTGTTGCTCGAACAGGCATACGCTACCGCCCCTGAGCTGGCCTGATATTCGATTGAAATGCGTATTCGGTGGGAGGGGCGGTGCGACGTTTCGACTTGCTCCCGATAGGGATGGGTCAGCCATGAAAGTGGTGGCTGACACGCCCCCCCACACTTGGATCTCATGCCAAGCTGAATAATTGTTTTCCCCGACTTGCACACACCCATGACCGGCAAATCCCCATCCACCTCGAGAATCGCCCGGCTCCTCTTCGGCCTGCTGGCCTACGTCAGCCTGGGTATCGGGTTGGTGGCGATTGTCGTGCCGGGTTTGCCCACCACCGAATTCATCCTGCTGGCTGCCTGGGCCGCCACCAAAAGCTCGCCGCGCCTCAGCGCCTGGCTGGAAAACCACCGCCTGTTCGGGCCGATCCTGTTCAACTGGCGCAACGGCAAGATCATTGCGCGCCGCGCCAAAATCAGCGCCACCGTCAGCATGCTGCTCTGTGCCCTACTGATGCTGCTGACGCTCGATCACGGCTGGCCGATCTACCTGACCATCGCCGGAATGAGCCTGGGCAACCTGTGGATATGGTCCCGCCCGGAACGGCTTGCACGCCCCGTATAACGCGGGATGTAGGCGTTTTCCTACCGTTCATCGCCTCCCTCTCATGAAACCCCTGGCTACGCCGATGCTCCGGATAAGGCGCCGAATGGACTTGGCCCGGCTCGCATACCAACAAGCCCATCCGTGAGTGAACCTATGTTCGATACCCTCTCCATCCGCTTGAAAATCGTGCTGCTGTCCGGCCTCTGCCTGCTGGGAGTGATTGCGCTGGTGGTCGGCATGAATATTTACAATACCGCGCAGAACAATGCGCTGGTCAGCGACTCAAGCTCACGGATGCTCACCGACAGTGTGCAACAACTGCTGCAAGCCAAGGCTGCCGAACAGGCGGTACAACTGCAGCGAACCTTCGGCGACAGCCTGGTGGCGCTGACCGCCCTCGCCGACCAGGTCAAAGACCTGCGCACCCTGGCCGCCAAGCGCTCCCTCGAACCCGGCGCGCTGCGTGAAGAACTCAACCAGAGCCTGAAAACCGCGTTTGAACGCAACAGCAAGGTGCTGGGGATCTGGATGTCGTTCGAACCCAATGCGCTGGATGGCAAGGACAGTGAGTTTGTCGACGACAAGGCGCGTGTCTCCAACGATAAAGGCCGTTTCTCCAGCTACTGGAGCCGCGCCGGCGGCGAAGGCTTGAACACCATCATGGTCGAAGAGGACCTGAATAAAACCACCCTCAACCTCAACGGCACCCCCTACAACATCTGGTACACCTGCCCACGGGACACCCGTCGCGCTTGCCTGCTGGACCCGTATGAAGACACGGTGGGCGGCAAGCTTGTACTGATGACCACCATCGCCCTGCCGTTGCTGGTGGACGGCAAACTCATCGGCGTCCTGGGCGTCGACATTGCCCTCAATGCCTTGCAAGCCAGCACCGATGCCGCGCAGAAAGACCTGTTCAACGGTATGGCGCAGTTGGAGATTCTCTCCAGCACCGGTTTGATCGCCGCCTACAGTGGCGAACCGGCCAAGGTCGGCAAGAACCTGATCGACACCCTGGGCGCCGAAGGCAAAGAGATCGTGCAACTGCTGGGCAGCGACAACCGCACGATTCTCGAACAGGACAACACCATCCGCGCGGTGTACCCGGTCAAACCGCTTGCCGACGCCAAGTCCTGGGGCATAGTGATCAAGCTGCCCAAGGCGGTACTGCTGGCCGACAACGTCAAGCTGCAAGCCGTACTCGACAAGGCCCAGGCCAGCGGCACGCTCAAGGCCTTGCTGGTCGCGGCCGTCGCCGCATTGCTCGGCCTGCTGCTGGTCTGGCTGACCGCCACCGGCGTGACCCGGCCGATCAACAGCGTGGCCGCCATGCTCAAGGACATCGCCAGCGGCGACGGCGACCTCACCCAGCGCCTGGCCTACTCCAAGAAAGACGAGCTGGGCGAACTGGTGACCTGGTTCAACCGTTTCCTCGACAAGCTGCAACCGACCATCGCGCAGATCAAGCAAAGCATCAGCGAAGCCCGTGGCACGGCGGACCAGTCTTCGGCCATTGCACGCCAGACCAGCGAAGGCATGCAGGTGCAGTTCCGCGAGATCGACCAGGTGGCCACGGCGTCCAATGAAATGAGCGCCACCGCCCATGACGTCGCCAACAGCGCCTCCAACGCCGCCAGCGCGGCGCGCGGGGCCGATCAGTCGGCACGCGAAGGCATGTCGATCATCGAGCAGAGCACCCGCGATATCACCACCCTCGCCGACGAAGTCAGCAAGGCCGTAAGCGAAGTCGAAGCACTGGCCGTCAACAGCGAGCAGATCGGTTCAGTGCTGGAAGTGATTCGCAGCATTGCCGAGCAGACCAACCTGCTGGCGCTCAACGCTGCCATCGAAGCGGCACGCGCCGGGGAAAGCGGGCGCGGGTTTGCGGTAGTGGCCGACGAAGTACGCAACCTGGCCAAGCGCACCCAGGATTCGGTGGAGGAAATCCGCCAGGTGATCGAACGCATCCAGAGCGGCACCCGTGGCGTGGTGGCGACCATGCATTCGAGCCAACAGCAGGCCCAGAGCAATGCCGGACAGATCCATCAGGCCGTGCAGGCGTTGGGCAAGATCAGCGACGCGGTGACGGTGATCAGCGACATGAACCTGCAGATCGCCAGCGCCGCCGAACAACAGAGCGCAGTGGCCGAAGAGGTCAACCGCAATGTGTCGGCGATCCGCACCGTGACCGAAACCCTCACCGGCCAGGCCACGGAATCGGCGGCAATCAGCAGCCAACTCAATGCACTGGCGACTCAACAGATGACGTTGATGGACCAGTTCAGGGTGTAAACAACACTGTAGGAGCGAGCTTGCTCGCGAAGAACGTCAACGATCACGCGTGCATCCTGGATGAACGCGGTGTCCTTGAGTTTTTCGCTGTAGGAGCGAGCTTGCTCGCGAAGAACGTCAACGATCACGCGTGCATCCTGGATGAACGCGGTGTCCTTGAGTTTTTCGCGAGCAAGCTCGCTCCTACAGGCCGGTCCAGGCCGTGACAAACGCCGCTACATCCTCTTTCGGCGCGGTACGCGGCGGGTTCTGCGGGGTGCCCAGGTAGAGGAAGCCAATGACTTCCTCGCCCTCTTTCAGTCCCAGCCCCTTGGCCACATGGGCCGAGTAGGACAAGTCCCCGGTGCGCCACACCGCGCCAATCCCCTGGGCGTAGGCCGCCAGCAGGATGCCATGGGCGGCACAAGCCGCCGCCAGCAACTGCTCGGATTTCGGCACCTTGAAGTGTTCCTGCAGGCGGGCAATCACCACTACGACCAGCGGCGCGCGCAACGGGCCGTTCTGGGCCTTGTCGAGGACGGCCTGCGGCGCGTCGGGGTCTTGCAGGCGGGCGGCTTCGACCAGCAACGTGCCCATCTGCTCACGGGCCGCGCCTTCCACGGTGAGGAACCGCCAAGGACGCAACTGGCCGTGGTCGGGCGCACGCATGGCCGCGGCGAACAGCACATCACGCTGCTCCTGGGTCGGTGCCGGTTCCAGCAGGCGCGGCACGGAAACACGGTTGAGCAAAGCGTCGAGAGCCTGCATTGGCCACCTCCAGAAAAAAATGTGCGGTCATTCTAGCGGGAATGGACCGGGATGCCATCAAACGATAATTGCTCTTATTCAAACCGCCCCGCCCTGTTAGACTTTGCGACCTTATTTTCCGCCTTTGCTCAGGAAACTCGATGCTCCGTTCGCTTCTTCGCCTGTCTGCAGGACTGATGGCCATGAGCCTGGTTGCCTGCGACGACGCCCCCCGGTTTACCCAGGCTGAGCCGGGGGAAGCGCGGGCCGGCGGGGCAACGACGGTGAACAAACACGGCCAGAACGCCTTTTCCCTGCCCTCGGCCAACCTGTCGCCAACCCGCCGCCTGGATTTCAGCGTCGGCAACAGTTTCTTTCGCAGCCCCTGGGTGATCGCGCCTTCCACCACCACCGCGCGCGACGGCCTGGGGCCGCTGTTCAACACCAATGCCTGCCAGAACTGCCATATCAAGGACGGCCGTGGCCACCCGCCGCTGGCCGACGCGCAGAACGCCGTGTCGATGCTGGTGCGCCTGTCGATCCCGGATGCGCCGCCATATGCCAAGCTCATCGAGCAACTCGGCGTAGTGCCCGAGCCGGTCTACGGCGGGCAGTTGCAGGACATGGCCGTACCCGGCGTGACGCCGGAGGGCAAGGTGCGGGTCGACTACACGCCGGTCAACGTCACGTTCACGGACGGCAGCGTCGTCGAACTGCGCAAGCCCAACCTGCAGATCACCCAACTCGGTTACGGCCCGATGCACCCGGACACGCGCTTCTCCGCACGCATCGCCCCGCCGATGATCGGCCTGGGCCTGCTCGAAGCGATTGCCGACGCGGATATCTTGCGCAACACCGACCCGAAGACCGCCGACAAAGACGCCATCGTCGGCCGCGCGAACTGGGTCTGGGATGACGCCCGGCAAAAAACCGTGCTCGGACGCTTCGGCTGGAAAGCCGGGCAACCCAACCTCAATCAACAGAACGTTCACGCGTTTTCGGGGGATATGGGCCTCACCACGTCGCTGAGACCGTTCGATGACTGCACCGACGCCCAGGTCGCCTGCAAACAGGCGCCCAACGGCAATGGCCCCGATGGCGAGCCGGAAGTCAGCGATAACATCCTGCGCCTGGTGCTGTTCTATACCCGCAACCTGGCGGTGCCCGTGCGCCGCGACGTCGACGCACCACAGGTGCTGGCCGGGAAGAACCTGTTCTACCAGGCCGGTTGCCAGGGGTGTCACACGCCGTCGTTCACCACGGCGGCCAATGCTGCCGAACCTGAACTGGCCAACCAGGTGATTCGCCCCTACAGCGACCTGCTGTTGCATGACATGGGCGACGGCCTGGCCGACCACCGCACCGAATTCAAGGCCAGTGGCCGCGACTGGCGCACGTCGCCGTTGTGGGGCATCGGCCTGACGCAAACCGTCAGTGGCCACACCCAGTTCTTGCATGACGGCCGCGCCCGCAACCTGCTGGAAGCCGTGCTCTGGCACGGCGGTGAAGCACAAGCGGCGCAGCAGCATGTGTTGTCCTTCAATGCCGAGCAGCGCGCTGCACTGCTGGCGTTCCTGAACTCTTTATAAGCTTCGCCCCACTTACAGAAGGGAGCTCGACATGTTCCGTCCCAAGTTGTTGTTCACCAGCCTGGCCGCCCTCGCGCTCGGTGCCTGCTCGCCGCAAGACCCGCAAGCGGTGACCTCGGCCGCCATCGCCAAGCAAGTGATCTTGCCGACCTACAGCCGCTGGGTGGAAGCCGACCGTCAACTGGCCGTCAGCGCCCTGGCGTACTGCCAGGGCAAGGAAAGCCTGGACACCGCTCGCGCCGACTTCCTTCACGCCCAAAAAGCCTGGGCCGAACTGCAACCGCTGCTGATCGGCCCGCTGGCCGAGGGTAACCGTTCGTGGCAGGTGCAGTTCTGGCCGGACAAGAAAAACCTGGTGGGTCGTCAGGTCGAGCAACTGGTCGCCGCCCAGCCGCAGATCGATGCGGCCGCCCTGGCCAAATCCAGCGTGGTGGTGCAAGGCCTGTCGGCCTATGAATACATCCTCTACGACGCCAAGACCGATATCGCCGACGCCGCGCAGAAAGCCCGCTACTGCCCGCTGCTGACGGCCATCGGCGAGCGCCAGAAAGCCCTGGCCGAAGAGATCCTGGCCAGTTGGAACAGCACCGACGGCATGCTCGCGCAGATGAGCAAGTTTCCCAACCAGCGCTACGCTGATTCCCACGAGGCCATTGCCGACCTGCTGCGCGTACAAGTGACCGCACTGGACACCCTGAAGAAAAAACTCGGCACGCCGATGGGCCGCCAGACCAAGGGCATCCCGCAGCCGTTCCAGGCCGATGCATGGCGCAGCCAGTCGTCCCTGCGAAGCCTGGAAGCCAGCCTTGCCGCGGCCCAGACCGTGTGGGTCGGCGTCGACAACAAAGGCCTGCGTGGCTTGTTGCCGGCCGATCAAAAGGCCCTGGCCGAGAAGATCGACGCCGCCTATGCCGCGTCCCTGAAACTGTTCGCCAGCAACCAGCGCACCCTCAACGAATTGCTCGCCGATGACGCCGGACGCCAGCAGCTCAACGATCTCTACGACAGTCTCAACGTCGTCCACCGCCTGCACGAAGGCGAGCTGGCCAAGGCGCTGGGCATCCAACTGGGCTTCAACGCCAACGACGGTGACTGATGATGCTCAGGCGACAGGCTTTGGCCATTGGCAGCGCGTTGCTCGGCGCACTCACGCTGGGCGGCTGGACGTTGTTCAAGCAGAAAGACAAGGGCCCGCTGCTGCTGTCGGCGCGGGATGATGCAGACGGCAAACACTATGCTGTCGGTTATCGCCTGGACGGCCAGCGGGTGTTCGCCACCCAGGTCGGCCAGCGCTGCCACGACATCATCAACCACCCGACGCTGCCGATCGCGCTGTTTGTCGCCCGTCGCCCAGGCACCGAGAGTTACCTGATCGACCTGCGTGATGGCGCGCTGCTGCAAACCATCACCGCGAATGCAAACCGCCACTTCTATGGCCACGCGGTAATCCATAAAAGTGGCGACTGGCTGTACGCCACCGAAAACGACACCTCCGATCCGGGCCGTGGCCTGCTCGGGGTGTACCGGTTCGAAGGCGAACGGCTGGTGCACAGCGGCGAGATTTCCACCCATGGCATCGGCCCGCACCAGGTGGCGTGGATGCCCGACGGCGAAACCCTGGTGGTGGCCAACGGCGGCATCCGCACCGAAGCCGAAAGCCGCGTGGAAATGAACCTCAACGCCATGGAACCGAGCCTGGTGCTGATGCAACGCGACGGCAGCCTGATCAGCAAGGAAACCCTCGGCCAGCAGATGAACAGCGTGCGCCATATGGGCATCGCCAGCGATGGCACCATCCTTACCGGGCAGCAGTTCATGGGGCCGTCCCAGGAGCGCTCCGAGTTGCTCGCGATCAAGCGGCCGGGGCAGCCATTCATGGCGTTTGCAGTGGCCGACGAGCAGCTACAGGCGATGGCGCACTACACCGCCAGCGTCGCGGTACACAGCGAATTGCGCCTGGTCGCGTTGACCGCACCGCGCGGTAACCGCTTGTTTATCTGGCACATGGACAGTGGCGAGCTGCGCCTGGATGGGCCGTTGCCGGACTGTGCGGGCGTGGGTGCGGTGGCGGATGGGTTTGTCGTGACCTCCGGCCAGGGGCGCTGCCGGTTCTATGACTGCCGCCAGGCACAGCTGAGCGCAACACCGTTGGAATTGCCGGCCGGGCTTTGGGATAACCATCTGCATCTGGTCTGACGGTCAGGCTCGGCCAACGCTGCGCCCGACGGCCAAATCGCCGGCGAAAAAAAAGGGCCTCGTTTCACAAGGCCCTTTTTGGGTGGTTTCGATCGTTTCAACTTTGTGGCCCCATCCCTCGAGACATCCCGAACATGAACAACAGCAGGTCATGATCGGGCTTGACCGTCGCACTCGCCTTGGCGATGCGCGGCAGCAGGCATTGCCCGCTGCCTTGCACCGCACTGAGGACCTGTGTCCGAGGCTGTTCCCATGCAGCCAGGGCCAGGGCAGCAATGCCCAACGCCCCGACCAGAAACAGACCTCGAGCTATTTCTAGCTTCATTTGGTTAAACCCTTGATAGCGCTGCCAAACGCCGTCTCGTAAAAGTAGCTGAGTTTTGCCCAGTCGCCATCGCTCCACGACGAATGGCGGCGCAGTTGCAGCATGTCATGGGAGGCGGCTCGATAAGCGGTCAGGCGCTGGCGGCATTTCTCGAAGTCCAGCAGCGCGACTTCCACGTTGGCCGAGTCGGGCTCACCCGTGACGCGCACAAAGATATGCTTGATGTACAAGCAACCGTGTTGCCAGCGACCTTTGTGCATGCGCGCCAATGTCGCCGCCACCTCTTTGAGTACACGCTCGTGTACCGCTTCGCCGTACTGTTCACGGCCACCGGCGGCGTACCATTTTTCGATTTCGTCGAAACCGTCCAGCGAAGCCGTCACCAACAATGCTTTCCATTGGTGTTGCGGATCACGACGCGCCTCGCAGAACACCATCTCCGGTACCCGTACATTCAGCGCGCGCAGGCCTTTGAGAGCATCCCGTTCGCGCAACACCGTCGGGCGCCCAAACGGATGCAGCAAACTGCGGTAGATATGCCCGGTCTGACGTTTGCTGTAGAGCAAACGCCCGGTGGGGCCCATCACACGCTGCACGCCACTTTCACCGCCACGCCGACGATTAGGCTCTTCGACCCACTCGCCCTGCTGGCGCCAGAAATACTCAAATCGCTCTTCGGGAGCTACATGACTGCCTGCTACGCACTCAACTGCCATCCTGTTACCTCTTGCGCAATACGTATACCCGCCACATGGCGTAGAACGGAATAAAGTCCAGGGACTCCTGAACTCGGAAACCGGCCTGCTCAAACTCTGCCTCGACAGTAGCAGCCGGTAACACGAACCGGTTTTGGTAACCTTCCTGCTCACCTTTCCTACGACGTTTTACTTCAGCACGCTTGCGTTTCCAGGCCTTGAAGTTGCCATCCACCCACAGCGAGATGATCACGCTGTCGCGGGTAACACGATGAAACTCCTGCAATATCGCCAAGCGGTGCTCAGGCTCACCAATGTGGTGCATCAGGCGCATGCAGAAGATGCTGTCGACCGCGTTATCAGGCAAATCGATATCAAAGGCGGATGTCTGCAAAGGGCGTACCCGTTTGACCACATCCGCTGGCTGGGCGACCATCGCGACCTTCAACATCGACTCCGAATTATCGGCGCCGATGATCACCCGGTTGGGTTTTTCCGCCAGCAACGGCCAGAAACGCCCCGCCCCGCAAGGCAAGTCCAAGACCAGGCCAGGTTCACCGGCCATGGCCAGCGCACCGCGCGCCAACTGCTCGTCACGTTTGTGGGACAGCCGGCGAGCTAAATTATCCTGATGTTTGAGCAAATAATTCTGTGCATGCTCTTCGTCGTACTTATCGGAAAATTCGAGCTTGATCGGGGTAGGCATCTTACGTCTCCGTTTACTGATGCCTACGACCTTAGGTTGCAAACTGTGATCAATAGGTCAACTCGTTGTGAAAAACTTGTCCTGTCCAGACTCATACATTTCAAGACTTTACCGACACGATTGATGGCACAGGGCCATCTTCGACGAATTACACTGATCGTTGCCAGCATAGCGGTAGCACGGCAAGTCAGGGTTTGACTTGGTTCAACTGGACATGAAAGCGGCAACCATTGGGTTCCATGGTGCTCAGGCTGACGCTCCAGCCTTGGTTCTCGCAGATCCGCTGCACCAGCGACAGCCCCAGGCCAAGGCCCTCACCGCGTTTTTCGCTGCCGCGCACGAAGGGCTCGAACATGGCTTCGCGCTTGTCTTCAGGAATGCCGACGCCGGAGTCTTCCACCACAAAACCACTCGGTTCCAGGGTGAGCCGGATAAAGCCCTGCTCGGTGTAATGCAGTGCATTACGCAGCAGATTGCCCATCACCGCATGCAGGAAGGTGGTGTTATAGCGCGTATCCAGGGGGTTGCCCGGCTGGTAGATCAGTTGCAGGCCTTTTTGCTCGATCGGCTCACGCCAGAGGCCGAGCAAATCATCCGCCACCTGGGTGAGGGTTACCCGGGGGGACATGGTGGCGTCGTTGTGTTGGGCGCGTGCCAGCATCAGGAAGGTCTGCACCAGTTCACGCATTTCTTCGCAGGCCCTGGCGATGCGCAGCACCTGGTTGCGCCCACGCTCGTCGATGGCCGGGTTTTCCAGCAGCAGCTCGCAGGAACTGGCCAATACCATCAACGGCGTGCGCAATTCGTGGCTCACATCACTGGTAAACAACTGCTCGCGGGACAGCGCCTGGCGCAGACGGCCCAATGTGGCGTCGAAGGCCACAGCCAGCTCGCCCACTTCATCGGCGGCGTAATCCGGTGCCAGGGGCGGCGCCAGGCCGAGCAACTGGTCACGATGACGCACCTGGCGCGCCAGGCGCACCACCGGTGCCATCACCTTGCGGGCCAGCACCCAGCCGAGGAAGACCGCCAGCGCCAGGCTGAGCACGAAGCCCACCAGCACCACCGCGAACAGCACGCGCTCACGCTCTTCGAAATCGCTCTGATCTTGCAGCAGCACGTAACGCCGACCATCGACCACTTCGACCATGGCGTGGTACGACAACGCCTCGCGGAACACTTCATGAAAACCCGGTTCCAGGTGCCGCAGGTCCTTGGGCAGCTCGAAATCCCCGCGCCCGCCGCTGAAATAGAACAGCTGGTCCGGCTCGGGTCGGTGGCTCCAGTCCTCGACGCTGTCCATCAGCAGCAGGCGCTGCAAGTCGCCGCCCAACCCTGCCGAAATCAGCTTCTCTTCCACCAGATGCACCGTCGCGATGATCCCCATCGCGAAGGCGCCCGCCACCAATGCGCTCATCAAGGCAAAGGCGATGATGATCCGCTGGGCAAGGCTTTGCTTAAACTCCATCACGACCCTCGGCCAGGCGGTAACCCACACCGTGTACCGTTTGCAGCAATGGCTTGGCGAAAGGTTTATCGATCACTTGGCGCAACTGGTGGACGTGACTGCGCAGGCTGTCACTGTCGGGGCAATCATCCCCCCATAGGGCTTCTTCGAGAATTTCCCGACGCAGCACATGGGGACTTTTCTGCATCAACACCGCCAGCAGCTTCAGGCCCACCGGGTTGAGCTTGAGCAGGCGCCCTTCGCGGGTGACTTCCAGGGTATCGAGGTCGTAATGCAGGTCGGCCACCTGCAGGGCACGGCGCCCGCCGCCGTGGGCGCGGCGCAGCACGGCTTCGATGCGCGCGGCCAGTTCCGACAGGGCGAACGGTTTGAGCAAGTAGTCATCGGCCCCGGACTTGAAGCCCTGCAGGCGGTCATCCAACTGATCGCGGGCGGTGAGCATGATCACCGGCGTATCGCGGCGCGCATCTTCGCGCAGGCGCTTGCACAAGGTGTAGCCATCGATGCCAGGCAGCATGATGTCGAGCACGATCAGGTCGTAGTGCTCGGTGGCAGCCAGGTGCAGGCCCGACAAGCCGTCCTGCGCGCAGTCCACGGTGTAACCTTTGAGCCCCAGATAATCGGCCAGATTGGCCAGAATATCGCGGTTGTCTTCAACCAATAAAATTCGCATGGGCAGTGTCTCCGTACTTTCGTGCCAGCCGTGTGTTGGCCCGCGCAGCTTAAGGCCAAGTAGGGCTCAGGGATAGAGCTGAGCGCTAGGCAGATAAACGATTTCAACCGACTAAAGAGTTGAACGAGTTTTTCACTATAGCTTCACAAACTCACTACAGTAGCGGGGTGAACATCGCGCGCATCGATATAAGGAAGCTGTACATGGGTTTTTTCAAAACAGCGCCTATGCGCTATTTGCTATTGGTAACC
The DNA here is from genome assembly GCF_021233075.1 of Pseudomonas sp. 7-41. Classification (NCBI taxonomy): domain Bacteria; kingdom Pseudomonadati; phylum Pseudomonadota; class Gammaproteobacteria; order Pseudomonadales; family Pseudomonadaceae; genus Pseudomonas; species Pseudomonas sp. 7-41. The sequence goes on from NZ_CP089551.1 coordinate 5,547,704, forward strand.
GGTGCCTGGCTGGTTATTTTCCTGCTCACACGTAGCGTATTGCTCATTACTCACCTGAATGAAGTCGGCGGCAATCTGCTGCCGGTGTTTGGTGTGGGCCTGCTCTATGACCTGGCCTTTCTAGCCTATGCCGCCCTTCCTCTGGGGCTGTACCTGCTGCTGTGCCCGCCCGCGCTGTGGCGTCGCCGCGGCCATCGCTGGTTCCTGCAGGCGGTGCTCACCGTCAGCCTGTTCGCGATGCTGTTCACCTCGGTGGCCGAATGGTTGTTCTGGGATGAGTTCGGCGTGCGCTTCAACTTTATCGCTGTCGACTACCTGGTGTACTCCGACGAAGTACTGAACAACCTGCTGGAATCCTACCCCATCGGCAAGTTGCTCAGTTTGCTGGCGATGCTGGCTGTCGTGCTGAGCCTGGCCCTGCGCAAGCCATTCAATGCGGCAATGAACGCCCCGCTGCCGCCCATGCGCGGCCGTCTGTTGAATGCCTTGGCGCTGTTGGTCGTCGCGGGCCTGAGCCTGCAACTGATCAGCCAGGACAGCCCACGCGCCCAAGGTGGCAATGCCTACAAGAACGAACTGGCGAGCAATGGCCCGTATCAGTTTTTCGCCGCGTTCCGTAACAACGAGCTGGATTACTCACAGTTCTACAAGAGCCTGCCAACCGAAATCGTGGCCAAGCAGTTGCGCGCCGAACTCAGCGAGCCCAATGCGCGCTTCATCGGCCAGGACCCACTGGATATCCGCCGTGCCATCACCCACCCGGGCACGCTGCGCAAACCCAACATCGTGCTGGTGACCATCGAAAGTTTCAGCGCCAAATACATGGGCAGCAATGGCGACGGACGCAACCTCACGCCGAATCTCGACGCCTTGCGTCAACAAAGCCTGTACTTCAACAACTTCTACGCCACCGGCACCCGCACCGACCGTGGCCTGGAGGCGATCACCCTGGCCATCCCACCGACGCCGGGACGCTCCATCGTCAAGCGCATTGGTCGGGAGAGCGGCTTCGCCAGCCTGGGGCAACAACTCACGGCCATCGGTTACGACAGCGTGTTTGTGTATGGCGGGCGCGGTTATTTCGACAACATGAACGCGTTTTTCAGCGGCAACGGTTATCGCGTCGTAGACCAGAGCAGCGTGCCCGAGTCGGAAATTTCGTTCAAGAATGCGTGGGGCATGGCGGACGAGGATCTGTACAAACAGACCCTGAAGCTGGCCGATGCCGACTACGCCAAGCAGCAGCCGTTCTTGCTGCAACTGATGACCACCTCCAACCATCGCCCCTACACCTACCCGGACGGGCGCATCGATATCAAATCCGGCAATGGCCGCGACGGCGCGGTGAAGTATACCGACCATGCCATCGGCCAGTTCCTGGAAGCGGCGCGTCAGAAGCCATGGTTCGATAACACGATCTTCGTCTTCGTCGCCGACCACACCGCCGGCAGTGCAGGCAAGGAAGACCTGCCCATCACCAACTATCAGATTCCACTGTTCATCTATGCGCCGAAGCTGATCGACGCACGGGAATCGGCGCAACTGGCCAGCCAGATAGACCTGGCGCCGACCCTGCTGGGCCTGATCAACCTGAGCTATGAATCGACCTTCTTTGGCCGCGACCTGTTGCAGGACAACCCATTGCCCCCTCGGGTCGTGGTCGGCAACTACCAGCACCTGGGGCTGTTCGACGGCAAAGACCTGGCGATTCTCAGCCCACGCCAGGGCCTGCGTCGCCACGACGAGGCGCTGGGTGAAAGCCAGGAGTTGCGGGTCGGCAGCGATGACCCGCTGATCCTGCGGGCGATCACCTATTACCAGGCCGCCAGTTATGGTTTCAAACAACAACTGCTGAGCTGGAAAGCGCCCAAGGAAGAGGCCCCAGCATTAAGCACGCGCTAACCAAAACGTCCCGTACAGCCAAGTACGGGACTTTTTTATCAGGGTTTACCATGCAATCCCCTCCTGTTGTTCCGGTTTCCAAACCTCTCAATTTCTGGCTGTGCCTGGGCATCCCCGCCGGTGCTGCGCTGCTGATGCTATTGCTGCAGCTGACATCGCTGGACATGGACCTCGCCAAGCAGTTCTACAGCGCTGCGGATGGCGGCTTCATCGGGCGTTACAGCTTCTTCCTCGAAGACATCCTGCATGACCGCGCCAAACAGTTGGTCATCCTGTTCTCGGTGCTGGCCATTCTGGGGTTTGCCGGTACCTTTATCCTCCAGCGCCTCAAGCCGTACCGCCGCGAACTGGGCTGCCTGGTGTTGTCCCTGGGGCTGGCCACGGCGTTCGTCTCGCCATTGAAAACCGTCACCGCCGTGCAATGCCCGTGGAGCCTCAAGGAGTTCGGTGGCCAGGAAACCTACAGCGAACTGCTGAGCCCTCGCCCGCCCACCGATAAACCTGGGCGCTGCTGGCCCGGCGGGCATGCGGCAACCGGGTTCGCCCTGTTCGCCTGGTTCTTTGCGCTACGGGATCGCCGGCCGCGGATGGCACGCAAGGCGTTCATCTTTGCCGTGGCGCTGGGCAGCGTGTTTTCCGTGAGCCGCATGGCGCAGGGCGCGCACTTCTTTTCCCACAACGTGTGGACGGCGATTTTCTGTTGGCTGATCTGCCTGGGGCTGTACTGCCTGATGCTCTATCGGCCATCGAAGGTCAGGGTGTCAGAAGTGCGTGCATTGAATACGTAGACCGGCCAACCACTTCAGTTACCTCCCTCCCTTATTACGCACCCGCATAAAAAAACCCCGCCTGCATCGCTGCAGGCGGGGTTTTTCAGTCGCCGGGTAAGGCTGGCTTACATCATGCCGCCCATGCCACCCATGCCGCCCATGTCTGGCATACCGCCGCCAGCCGAGCCTTCTTTCTTCGGTGCTTCAGCAACAGCTGCTTCGGTGGTCAGGATCAGACCGCCGATGGAGGAAGCTGCTTGCAGCGCCGAACGAGTCACCTTGGTAGGGTCCAGGATGCCCATTTCGATCATGTCGCCGTATTCGCTGGTTGCCGCGTTGTAACCGAAGTTACCTTTACCGTTCTTCACAGCGTTAACCACAACGCTTGGCTCGTCGCCGCTGTTGGCAGCGATCTGACGCAGCGGTGCTTCAACGGCGCGACGCAGTACAGCGATACCCACGTCCTGATCGGCGTTGTCGCCTTTCAGGTCCAGGATGGCTTCCAGGGCGCGGATCAGTGCAACACCACCGCCAGGTACCACGCCTTCTTCAACGGCTGCGCGGGTTGCGTGCAGGGCGTCTTCAACGCGGGCTTTCTTCTCTTTCATTTCAACTTCGGAGCCAGCGCCAACCTTGATCACTGCAACGCCGCCGGACAGCTTGGCCAGACGCTCTTGCAGTTTTTCACGGTCGTAGTCCGAGGAAGTTTCGGCAACCTGGGCACGGATCTGAGTGATGCGCGCCTGGATGTCGGCGTCTACGCCAGCACCGTCGACGATGATGGTGTTTTCCTTGGAAATGGTCACGCGCTTGGCGCTGCCCAGGTTTTCCAGGGTGGCGCTTTCCAGGCTCAGGCCGATCTCTTCGGAGATAACGGTACCGCCGGTCAGAACGGCGATGTCCTGCAGCATGGCCTTGCGACGGTCGCCGAAGCCTGGAGCCTTGACGGCTGCAACCTTGACGATGCCACGCATGTTGTTCACAACCAGAGTCGCCAGGGCTTCGCCTTCAACGTCTTCGGAAACGATCAGCAGTGGGCGGCCGGCCTTGGCAACGGCTTCCAGCACCGGCAGCATTTCGCGGATGTTGGAGATTTTTTTGTCGACCAGCAGGATCAGCGGGCTTTCCAGCTCGGCAACCATGGTTTCTGGCTTGTTGACGAAGTACGGGGACAGGTAGCCACGGTCGAACTGCATGCCTTCTACAACCGACAGTTCGTTTTCCAGGCCAGTGCCTTCTTCAACGGTGATCACGCCTTCTTTACCGACTTTTTCCATGGCTTCGGCAATGATGTCGCCGATGGAGTTGTCGGAGTTGGCGGAGATGGTACCCACCTGAGCGATAGCCTTGGTGTCAGCGCATGGCTTGGACAGGTTTTTCAGCTCTTTGACGATGGCGATGGTCGCCTTGTCGATGCCGCGCTTGAGGTCCATCGGGTTCATGCCGGCAGCGACGGCTTTCAGGCCTTCGTTGACGATCGACTGAGCCAGAACGGTAGCGGTGGTGGTGCCGTCGCCTGCGTCATCGTTGGCACGGGAGGCAACGTCTTTGACCAGCTGCGCGCCCATGTTCTCGAAACGGTCTTCCAGTTCGATTTCTTTGGCGACGGAAACGCCGTCCTTGGTGATGGTCGGAGCGCCGAAGCTCTTCTCGATGATCACGTTACGGCCTTTAGGGCCCAGGGTCGCTTTTACTGCGTCAGCCAGGACGTTGACACCGGTGAGCATTTTCTTGCGGGCGGAATCGCCGAATTTAACTTCTTTAGCAGCCATTATCGATATTCCTTAAATACTTTGTAGTAACGGGAAAATGAGCGGGGAAATCAGCCTTCCAGAACGGCGAGAATCTCGTTCTCAGCCATGACCAGCAGGTCTTCGCCGTCGACTTTCACAGTGTTGCTGCCGGAGTAAGGACCGAATACAACCTTGTCACCGACTTTAACGGCCAGCGCACGTACTTCACCGTTTTCCAGAGTCTTGCCTGGGCCTGCAGCGACGATCACACCGTGGTTGGCTTTTTCAGCAGCCGAACCTGGCAGAACGATACCGCCAGCGGTTTTCTTTTCTTCTTCGCTGCGACGGATAACGACGCGGTCGTGCAGAGGACGAAGCTTGCTCATTGTCGATCTCTCCTAATTGTGTTTTTCATCGGCCGGTGTCAGTACCGGCAGGTTAAATCCGGCGGGGCCGGTCGCGGTTCGCTGGGCGAAACGCGGAAGTCTGTCTGGTGTCGCCACCAGAAACCTTGCGGTGACCGTTACATAAGGGCGCATCAGCTTATTACAAGGGGCCGGCGATGAATTTTTTTGCGTCTGCCGGCCCTTAAAAACAACACAGCCCCCGAAGGGGCCGCGCCAGTGAAGCGGTTATTTGCTGTCGCGATGCTCGAACTCACCTTCGATCACATCACCTTCTCGCCCCAACGGCTGGCGCGGAGCCGGGCCGCCACGGGGTTGCAGGTCGTCGGCGAACGCCCGTTGGCGAATCGCAGCCTCTTCGGCGCGCTGGCGCATCTTGCCCGCCAGCAGCTTGCGGGTGAACGGCAGCAGCATGACCAGGCCGAGCACATCGCTGATGAAGCCTGGCAGGATCAACAGGCCACCGGCCAGGGCCATCATCAGCCCTTCGAGCATGGTTTGAGCCGGCAATTCGCCGCGATTCAGGCTTTCACGGGCACGCAGCGCCGTGGCCAGACCGGCGACGCGCAGCACCAGAACGCCGAGCATCGAGCCGAGAATGATCAGCAGCAGTGCCGGGAAAAACCCGATCGCACCACTGACTTTTACGAATACGAACAGCTCCAACACCGGGAACAGCAGAAAGAGCAATAAAAAAGGGCGCATCAAATGGTTTCCTCAACGCAAGATTGCCTTGCCAGTCCACCTTAGATGACGTCGCCATTTCGTGAATTCAAGCTTCAGCGGCGCTTTTTTTCGGCCAGACCTCAGCATGAGCCAAGGAAACCAGGGCCTCGCGCACTTGTGTCGGCGTGTTGCAAGACTCGGCGAACGGCAACCAGTGCAGCGCATGCCCTATGCGCAGGTGCATGCCTTCGCTGTCGATCCCGGCCAGTTGCGCCGGCTCGTGTGTGGGCAAACCGGCCAACCCGACGTAATGGGCGATGGCCTTGGAGTGGTCGGCGTTCATGTGCTCGACCATGCTGCGCTCGGCCGGGCCGGCGAACGGGTTGGCCAGGGTCAACCGGTCAAGCCAGTGAATCGCGCCAAAGCCGCCGATATAGCGGTGACGTACCGGCTTGAGTACCCAGAAGTCGAAGTCGTGGGCCTGGTGATAGTTGACCGATTCGGGGAAGTAGCGGTAATAGCGTTCGGCGGCCGCTTCAATCGCGGCGGCGTCGTGCAATTGCTCGGCTTCGGCCAGGTAGGTCAGGCGCCCCACTGCCTGCACGTCATCCGCTTCACGCTCGCCGACCAGCAGCGAACACTTGGGGTCTTTCTGCAGGTTATGGGTGTGCTGGGCGATCCGGCTGATCAGGATCAACGGCCGGCCTTGCTCGTCCAGGCAATACGGCACGACCGAACCGAAGGGAAAGCCGGGCATGGCTTTGGACAATGTGGAGAGGGCCCCACGGTATTCCTTGAGCAACAGCTCTCGGGCGTTCTTGGCAACGTGCGCGCTCAACGTATGACTCCTCGGGAATTCAGTCGCCCATAGCGTATGGGAATGGATCTCAAGCCAAGGTAATCAATATCCGCGCAGGTTGCCAGCGGGCACGAAGCGGATTACCAGGCCACGCCAAACCCTGCGGTGTAGCGGGTCTTGCTCAAGCTGCTTTCCGAGTCGCCGCTGATCACGTCACGCTCGGCCTTGAGATTGAGCGACGCCCACTCGGTGACCTTGTAGCGCAGGCCCATTTCCGCATCGAGGGCATACTCGGCCGGCCCGCCGATAGGCTTGCCCAACTCGCCGGAGGTGAAGAATTCAACTGTCTTGCCGATCAGGTAGCGGTTGTAGTCCCACTTCATGGCCAGGGAATAGAAGTTGTCCTTGCCGCCATCGGAATATTCGTAATCGGTGCGGTTGACCAACGAACCCAGGGAGAACGCGCCGAGCTCATCGTCCCAGAATTGGTAGCCCGGGCCGGTGCCGACAGTGCGTTGGCGGGACAGGTCTTCGACCCTGTCGCGCTTGTAGGTCAAGCGGCCCTGCCAGAACCAGTGCTCGGTGATGAAGCGGTCGAGGTCGTATTCCAGGGACCAGTTGTCGGTGGTGGTGACGTCGTCCTGGAACTCGCGGTTGTACTCGCCCTGCCCGGTGTGGCGCCATTGGCCGTGGCGGGCGGAGGTTTTGAAGTCGATGTCGTAGTCGTTGGTGTCTTTCTCGGCGCGCCTGTAGTCCAGCGCCATGTCGACATTGCCTTTCCACACCAGGTCTTCGATCACCGGCTTGGGCTTGATGATCTGCTGGATGCTGGCCAGTTCCACGGTCTTGGGCGCCTCGCCATTGGCCAGCACCACTTTGCCATCAGCCGCAGCCTGCAAGGATTTGGCTTTCTCACCGGTGTAGGCATCCTGCTTGACCAACAACTCCTGATCGCTCTCCAGGGTTTTCACCTGTTTCCAATCCACCGGGATAGCCCCCGCATAGTCGGTCTGGATCAGCAGCTTGCCACCGTCGAAAAGCTTGATCTTGCCGGACAGGCGGTCACCGTTCTTTAACCAGACGGTGTCGGCGAGCAAGGGGGTGGAAGCGCTGAAAACAGCAAGGCACAGCAGGGTTCTGGACAACATAAGCGGATAAGGGGCTCAGGATTGGCGAAATAGGGGCGTTATCGTGTTAGATAGCTAGGACTGACTCAATGAATTGTGTTGAGTTCAGTTCTCATCTGCATATTTACAGACGTTTCTTACAAGAAACCGACGATCTGAACGGATATATCCACCGTGAAGCAACCCGCCGAAGCCCCGCAAAGCCCTGCCGAGATGCGCCGCACCGCGCTGTACCTGACGCTGGCGCAAATCCCCGAAGGTTGCGTGGTGAGTTACGGCGAACTGGCCCACCTCGCCGGGCTGGGGCGCGCGGCGCGTTGGGTCGGGCGCACCCTGAGCCAACTGCCCGACGATACCCGCTTGCCCTGGCACCGCGTGCTGGCTGCCGGCGGTCGGATAAGCCTGCCGGCGGGCAGCGCCTCAGGCGACGAACAACGTGCGCGTTTACGCAACGAAGGTGTCGCTATCCTGAACAATCGCGTGGATATTCAGCGTCATGGCTGGCGCCCGGTAGAGCACAGCGGTTAGAGTGCGCGCTTTGTTTCCGTGAATCTGAGGCAGACTCCAGCCCATGCCCCGTAAAACCTGGCGCGCCGCGCTCGCCGCCTATGCCAGCCCCTCGACGTTAGTGCTGTTGTTGCTTGGCTTTGCCGCCGGCTTGCCTTACATGTTGGTGTTCTCGACGCTTTCGGTATGGTTGCGTGAGGCCGGTGTGGCCCGCGAGACCATCGGCTATGCGAGCCTGATCGGTTTGGCGTATGCCTTCAAATGGGTGTGGTCGCCATTGCTCGACCAATGGCGCCTGCCGCTGCTGGGCAAACTCGGACGTCGTCGCTCCTGGCTGGTACTGGCCCAATCGCTGGTGATCCTCGGATTGATCGGCATGGGCTTCTGCGACCCGCAGAAACACTTGTCCTGGCTGATCGCTATTGCGGTGATCGTCGCCTTCGCTTCGGCTACCCAGGATATTGCAGTCGATGCCTATCGCCTGGAAATCGCCGATGACAGCCGCCAGGCTGCCCTGGCCGCCAGCTATATGTCCGGTTACCGCATCGCCGCCCTGCTCGCCACGGCCGGCGCGCTGTTTTTTGCCGAAGGTTTCGGCTCTACCGGTTTCAACTATAAACACTCGGCGTGGACCGGCACCTATGTGCTGTTCGGCGTGCTGATGATTCCGGCGCTGCTGACCACCCTGTTCATGCGCGAGCCCAATGTGCCACTGCGCACCCAGTTGCAGGCCGGACGCTACAGTTTCGTGCATCAGCTGGTGTCGGTGTTTGTGCTGATCGTGCTGTTGGTGTCGGTGCCGGCGACGTTCACCCAGTTGTACAACACCGATTTCGCCAGCGTGCTGTTCCACGGTGTCAGCCTGTGGGAACTGTTAATGGAAGACCGCGCCTTCCTGCGCGCCATCCTCTACATAACCCTGACAACATTGTGCCTGTCGGCCATGGGCCGCCGAGGCCTGGCGCCGGTGCTGACGCCGGTCAACGACTTCATCCTGCGCTATCGCTGGCAGGCGCTGCTGCTGCTTGGGCTGATCGCCACCTATCGCATGTCCGATACCGTGATGGGCGTGATGGCCAACGTGTTCTATATCGACCAGGGCTTTACCAAGGACCAGATTGCCGGGGTCAGCAAGATCTTCGGCCTGATCATGACCCTGGTCGGCGCCGGCATGGGAGGCCTGTTGATTGTGCGCTTCGGCATCCTTCCGATCCTGCTCATCGGCGGCATCGCCTCGGCCGGCACCAACCTGCTGTTCGTGATGCTCGCCGACATGGGCCCGGACCTGCAGATGCTGATCTTCACCATCTCCCTGGACAACTTCAGCTCAGGCCTTGCCACCTCGGCGTTTGTCGCCTACCTGTCGAGCCTGACCAACCTCAAGTTCTCCGCCACCCAATACGCGCTGCTGAGTTCGATCATGCTGTTGCTGCCGCGCCTGATCGGCGGGTATTCGGGGGTGATGGTGGAGAAGTTCGGTTATCACAACTTCTTCCTGATCACCTGCATGCTGGGTGTGCCGACCTTGCTGCTGATTGCGCTGCATTGGTTCCAGGAAAGCCGACGGATTCGCTTGAATCCACCGGCAGAAGACTGACAGAGCCTCCCCTTGTAGCTGTAGCGAGCTTGCTCGCGAAGAAGTCACAGACACCGCGTTTATCCCGGTTTCCCGCGTCATCGTTGACGATCTTCGCGAGCAAGCTCGCTCCTACAAACAGCTCTGCGTCCTGATGCCTGTACGGCGGCAGTTTGCGCCCGTACAATCCCAAGTCACTTCAAGTCCAAGCAACCGACAACGGCCTACCATGCGTACCAGTCAATATTTGCTCGCCACACTGAAAGAAACGCCTTCCGACGCGGTTGTGATCAGCCATCAGCTGATGCTGCGCGCCGGTATGATCCGCAAGCTGGCTTCTGGCCTGTACACCTGGCTGCCCATGGGCCTGAAGGTGATGCGCAAGGTCGAAGCCATCGTTCGCGAAGAAATGAACGCTGCCGGTTCTCTGGAAGTGTTGATGCCGAGCACCCAACCGGCCGAGCTGTGGCAGGAATCCGGGCGCTGGGAAGAGTACGGCCCTGAATTGCTGCGCTTCAAGGACCGTCATGGCCGCGACTTCTGCGCTGGCCCGACCCATGAAGAAGTGATCACCGACCTGATGCGCAACGAGTTGAGCAGCTATAAACAGCTGCCCCTCAACCTGTATCAGATCCAGACCAAGTTCCGTGATGAGATCCGCCCACGCTTCGGCCTGATGCGCGGCCGCGAGTTCATCATGAAGGACGCGTATTCGTTCCACGCCGACCAGGCGTCCTTGCAGGTCACCTATGACCGCATGCACACCGCCTACTGCAACGTGTTCACGCGCCTGGGCCTGAAATTCCGCCCGGTTGAAGCGGACAACGGCTCCATCGGCGGCGCCGGCTCCCACGAGTTCCACGTGCTGGCCGAGTCCGGCGAAGACGATATCGTGTTCAGCAACGGTTCCGACTACGCGGCGAACATCGAGAAAGCCGAAGCCGTGCCACGGGAAACCGCCCGTCCAGCCCCGGCTGAAGAACTGCGCCTGGTGGACACCCCGGACACCAAGACCATCGCGGCCCTGGTGGAAAAATTCAATCTGCCGATTGAAAAGACCATCAAGACCCTGATCGTTCACGCCGAGGAAGCCGGCAAGCTGATCGCCCTGGTGATCCGTGGCGACCACGAGCTCAACGAAATCAAGGCCGCCCAGCAACCGGGCGTGGCCAGCCCGCTGGTCATGGCCTCCGATGCCGAACTGCGCGACGCCATTGGCGCCGGTGCCGGCTCCCTGGGCCCGTTGAACCTGCCGCTGCCGATCATCATCGACCGCTCGGTCGAGCTGATGAGCGACTTCGGTATCGGCGCGAACATCGACGACAAGCACTACTTCGGCGTGAACTGGGAACGCGACTTGCCGGTGCCGACCGTGGCCGACCTGCGTAACGTGGTCGCCGGCGACCCGAGCCCGGATGGCAAGGGCACCCTGGAAATCAAGCGCGGCATTGAAGTCGGGCACATCTTCCAGCTGGGCAACAAGTACAGCAAGGCGATGAAGTGCGAAGTGCTGGGCGAAAACGGCAAGCCGATCACCCTCGAAATGGGTTGCTACGGCATTGGCGTATCGCGCGTGGTTGCCGCTGCCATCGAGCAGAACAACGACGAGAAAGGCATTATCTGGAGTGACGCCCTGGCGCCGTTCCAGGTGGCCCTGGTGCCGCTGCGCTATGAAACCGAGCAAGTCCGTGAAGCCACCGACAAACTGTATGCCGAACTGACGGCCGCCGGTTTCGAAGTGTTGCTGGACGACCGCGACAAGAAAACCAGCCCGGGCATCAAGTTCGCCGACATGGAGCTGATTGGCATCCCGCACCGGATCGTGGTCAGTGACCGTGGCCTGGCCGATGGCAATCTGGAATACAAGAGCCGGACCGAAGCCGAAGCCCAACCGTTGCCGGTGGCTGACGTGCTGTCTTTCCTTCAGGCGCGTATTCGTCGCTGAAAACCAGATCAAGAGAAGTCATGTTCAAGCGAAACACCAGAGCCCTGGGGGGCGCCGCCTTGTGCGGCGCCCTGCTGGTCAGCGGCTGCGCCAACCAGATGTCGCAACGCAGTGAGCACGAGGAGCGGGTCGAGCGTAAGTTGCTCGACCACAGCCTGCAGATCGATGTAGGCGAACCCAAAGTGCTGGAGCTGCCGCAACGCCGGGTTCGCATTCACGAGCAGAAGACCTTCGAGGTCACCGAATTCGAAGTCACCCGTCGTTACGACCGCTACACCCCCTATCAACCCTGGCGCAAACTCTATGAGATGCCGCTGGGCGCGGTCGCTTTGGTGGCCGGCGCGGGCGCCAACGTGGCGAATATCTTCGCCCTCGGCAACCTGCCGACCAGCATCACCCACGATTGGCTGAGCTACGGCATCGACGGCATCAACCCGTTCATGAACGTGCAATCCCACGGGCGTGCGCAACAGAACCTGGCGGGTATCGATGAAGTCCAGCGCGACAAGCGCGTGGAGTATTCGAGCCTGCCCTGGAGCGAACGCCCGGTGCAGGTCACCGCCGGCAGGCAAGTGTATGAAATGACCACCGACCGCAACGGCGTACTGCGCCTGAACCTGTTGGACAGCCCGTTTGCCGAGCAGGATCTGAACCGCATCAGCACCTTGAAGATCAGCGTGGAAGATGGCCAGGACGACGTACATTCGGACTCGACCCTGGCGGTGAGCCACACACTGCGCGGCAAGTTGCTCGAAGCCCACGGCCTGATCTACGACGACCTGGAAGACGACGAAGTCAGCCAGTGGGTCCACCGGGTCAAGCGCCTGTCGGAGCTGGGCCTGGAGGAAGAAGCCAGCGAACTGGAGCAGAGCCTGATCGAACTGACCCACAATGATCCGGAGTTGCAGCAGGAATTCCTGCAAGCGCTGACCAAGGACGCGGGGCGACTCGTCGCGGATCCTGGCGCACGCTGAGCCTTCGAAAACGCTGTAGATCTAAATGTGGGAGGGGGCTTGCCCCCTCCCACATTTGGTTTCCGGGTTCTACCAGGAGAGTTCGAGTTGTTCATTGCCACTGCTCAGGTCGAGCAACCGCACCCCAATCCCCAGCAACCGCACCGGCTTGCCACCGCGATTGAACGCCTGGGTCATCAGCTGTTGATAACTCTCCAGGTCCCGCCCTGCCCCCGCCTGCTCCAGGGTCGTCTGGGTAAAGTCATGAAACTTTACCTTCACGAACGGCTTCCCCGCGCGGTAACTGCTGTCGATGCGCGCGATGCGTCCAGCCAGGGTTTCCATCAGTTCAGGCAGTTTCGCCAGGCAACTTGAAAGATCTGGCAGGTCCACATCGTAGGTATTTTCCACACTGATCGATTGCCGACGACTGTCGTTCTGCACCTCGCGCTCATCTATCCCACGCGCCAGGCTCCACAGTCGCTCGCCAAAACTGCCGAATTCGCGCACCAACGCCAGCTTGTTCCATTCGCGCAACTGCAGGCAGTCTTCGATCCCCAGGCGCGCCAGCTTGTCGGCGGTCACCTTGCCCACGCCATGCAGCTTTTTCACCGGCAATATCGACACAAAGTCTTCGACCTGGTCCGGGGTGATCACAAACAGGCCGTTGGGTTTCTTCCAATCACTGGCGATCTTGGCCAGAAACTTGTTGGGCGCCACACCGGCGGACACGGTGATATGCAATTGATTCGAGACCCGGCGGCGGATGTCCTGGGCAATACGCGTGGCGCTGCCGCCAAAATGCGGGCTGTCGGAGACGTCCAGGTAAGCCTCATCCAGGGAAAGCGGCTCGATCAGGTCGGTATAGTCGCGAAAGATGCCGTGGATTTCCTTCGACGCTTCCTTATAGGCATCCATGCGCGGCTTGACGATGGTCAGGTCGGGGCAGAGCTTCAAGGCATGGCGTGATGACATCGCCGAACGCACCCCATAGGCCCGCGCTTCGTAGTTGCAGGTTGCTATCACCCCGCGCCGATCCGCCGAGCCGCCGACGGCTAGCGGTTTTTGCGCCAGGCTCGGGTCATCGCGCATCTCGATGGCGGCGTAGAAGCAATCACAGTCGACGTGGATGATTTTGCGCTGCGTCATATATAAGAAGGGGAGCAATCCAACGGATGGGCAGTATCGCACTCACCCCTGTATATAGCACCAGTAGTTTGAATCTTCCGCTTGAGCGGTAGGAAAATTCTCAGATGAATTTATTTTCTCAATCGAATTTAACCTGCCAATAGAGCTGAAACCCTCGGCCAGACTGGCCCCGAAGGCTCAACCTGGCTGTGATGGAGAGCTAACCGATTGAAGCACAAGCGCTTTTCTTCGATTCATAGGTTGACACCCCTGCGTTGCGCTGTAGAATGCCGACACACAGACGCGGGATGGAGCAGTCTGGTAGCTCGTCGGGCTCATAACCCGAAGGTCGTCGGTTCAAATCCGGCTCCCGCAACCAGTTTTAAGTACACGTCAAACACCGCCACGACCTCACCGTCGCGGCGGTGTTTTCGTTTGTGCTGATTTTAATGACTGAGACTGAGGGCGATGGTCGCGCCCGGTTTCGGCTCGATTGCTTGATAAAAATCAACGTTATGTACAGCCCTTGGTTGGTAACGTTTACCCGGATGGGCAAGCATCGGAATTCACCTGCCGCCACGGATGAAATAACGCGCCCGCGTTTGCGTCTCGCGGCCTGACAGGTGCTGGTGTACGCCTCAATCGATCTTCACGCCTCCCCACTCAAGGATCGGATCATGACGGCCATCCCGAGTAACGATGCAAAGTGGTCTTGGCGGCGTGTCACAAGGATTGTTCTGATCCTTGTCATCGTCTTGGCAGCCGGCGCCGGTGGCGCCTGGTACTGGTGGCAAAGCCAGCAAGGCAAGTTGCCCGAGGGCATTGTCTCCGGGAACGGTCGCATCGAATCCGACCAAATCGACATCGCCGCGAAGCTGGCCGGACGCGTGCGCGAGGTGCTGGCCCGGGAAGGCGATCTCGTCACCGAAGGCCAGGTGCTCGCCCGCCTCGATACCACGGAGTTGCAAGCGCAACGCGCCAAATATGCCGCCGACGTGGCTTCCGAGGAGGCCTCGATGCTCGAGGCAAAGGCGACTGTCGTGCAACGGCAGGCAGAACTGACCCTCAAGGAAGCAAAGCTGCGCCGCGCCCTCAAGCTGATCGTCACCGGGGCGATCAGTGAGGACAACCGCGATGAGGCGCAGGGCGAACGCGATTCTGCGCGCGCCGTTCTCGACGCCGCGCAGCGGACCGTGACCGCGCGCGAGCGTTCGGTGGTGGCCGCACAAGCCCTGGTTAATCAGACCGACGCCCAGATCGCCGACACCATTCTTGTGGCGCCCGTGCAGGGGCGTGTTCTGTATCGTCTCGTCAACCCCGGGGAAGTCGTTTCGGCGGGCGGAAAGGTGCTGACGATCATCGACCTGTCCGAAATCTACATGGAGATTTATCTCCCCTCCGAACAGGCCATGCGCGTAACGATCGGGTCGGCCGCGCGAATTGTGTTCGACGGTGCCGACTTCGCCGTGCCGGCCAAAGTGAGTTTCGTGTCGCCGGACGCGCAGTTCACGCCCAAGCAGGTCGAGACGCGCAGCGAACGCGACAAGCTTATGTTCCGGGTCAAGCTGCGCATCCCGCCGAGCCTCATCGCGCGCCACCTCAACCAAGTGAAAACGGGCACCCGCGGCATCGGTTATGTGCGCCTCGATCCGAACCCGCCCAATTGGCCGGACACCCTGCAAAAGCGCATTCAGGCTGATCCTGTCGACGCCGAGGATTGATAATGGAGACTCGCGCAGCGCTGATTGCCGAGGTTTCCAACGCGAGCCATGTCTATGGCAAGGTTCTAGCGCTCGACAATGTCTCGCTCGCACTGCCGAGCGGCCAGATGACGGGCATCATCGGCCCTGACGCCGCCGGCAAGTCCACGCTGCTCGGCCTGATCGCCGGTGCGCGGAAGATGCAGACCGGATCGGTCGAGGTCCTCGGCGGCAGCATGAGCAATGCCCGGCACCGCCGCTCCGTCTGCACACGCATTGCCTATATGCCGCAAGGGCTCGGCAAAAACCTCTATCAGGAGATCAGCGTCCGCGAAAACCTGGCCTTCTTCGCCACCCTCTTCGGCCTGTCCGCATCGGAACGTGACGCACGCACCCGGCGCCTGGCGGCGGCGATAGGCTTACTCGCGTTTCTCGAGCGGCCGGCCGGAAAGCTGTCGGGCGGCATGAAGCAAAAGCTCGGCCTGTGCTGCGCGCTCATTCACGACCCCGACCTGCTCATTCTCGATGAGCCGACGACCGGCGTCGATCCGTTGTCGCGTCGACAGTTCTGGGACCTGATCAGCGAACTGCGGCGCGAGCGACCGACGATGAGTGTCGTCATCTCCACCGCCTATATGGACGAGGCCGGCCAATGCGATTGGCTCATCGCAATGGATCACGCCCGCGTGCTTGCCTGCGGCACCGCGGATGAGCTGCGCGAGAAGACCGGCCAACAAGACATCGAAGCGGTGTTTGCCGCCCTGCAGCCGGGGCACAAATCGACGGCGCAGCGCTTCGTCATTCCGCCGCGCCAACCAGGCAGCGAGGCGCCGGTCATTGTCGCGAGGAATCTGACACGTCGTTTCGGCAGTTTCACCGCGGTCGATAACGTCAGCTTCGCCATCGAGCGCGGAGAAATCTTCGGCTTCCTCGGCTCGAACGGCAGCGGCAAGACCACCACCATGAAGATGCTGACCGGACTCCTGGCGCCAAGCGAGGGAGAGGCCGAGGTCTGCGGCAAACCTGTCGATGCCAACGACCTGTCGGTCCGCCAGCGCGTCGGCTTCATGTCGCAATCGTTCTCGCTCTATGGCGAACTCACCGTGCGGCAAAACCTGCGTCTTCATGCACGCCTTTTTCATCTGGCCGCGGACCACGCTAACGCGCGTATCGCCCAGCTCATGGTCGATGTCGGCCTTGTCGACTATGCCGACACCGAAGCGAACTCGCTGCCGCTCGGCGTGCGACAGCGCCTTTCGCTGGCCGTGGGGATCGTTCACGACCCCGAGTTGCTGATCCTTGACGAGCCGACCTCGGGCGTCGATCCGCTGGCACGCGATGAATTCTGGCGTTTGCTCGGCGATCTCTCGCGAACCCGCAATGTCACGATCTTCGTCTCCACGCATTTCATGAGCGAAGCCATGCGCTGCGACCGCATCTCATTGATGCACGCAGGTCGCGTCCTCGTCTGCGACACACCGCAAAACGTCATTACCGCCAAGGGCAGCGCGAATCTCGAAGAGGCGTTCATCGCCTATATCGAGGATGCCGAGCCCGCCGCGCCCGCGCCCTCCGTGGCGGATGCCGAGGCGCAGACCCAGCGCGATGCAGCGGCGTTGTCGCCCAGCCGCTCGACCTTCATGCCGCTGCGCCGCCTCCTGGCCTTTACCAAGTGCGAGACGTTGTCGCTTATGCGCGATCCGGTGCGGCTCGCCTTCGCCTTCCTCGGCTCCTTCATCATGCTGTTGATCTTCGGCTTCGGCGTCTCCAGCGATGTGACCAACCTCACCTATGCGGCGTTCGACCACGACGACACGCCGGAGAGCAGAGCCTATCTCGCCAACTACTCGAGCTCCCGATATTTCACCGAAAAGACGCCGATCCACAGCGTCGACGAAATGCAAAGGCGCCTGAAGTCGAACGACATCACGCTGGCCATCGAAATCCCACCTGGCTTCGGGCGCCTGGTAAAGCGCGACTCGGATTGGCAGGTATCGGCCTGGATCGACGGCGCCAACACCTCGCGTGCCGCCACCATCGAGGGTTACGTCGAGTCGGCGCACAACCTCTTCGCCGAAGAGAGAAAGCGCCAGTCCAGCGACGTAGCGAGCAAGAAACCGACGACCAGCATCGTGATCCGCAACCGTTACAACCCGACGGCCGAGAGCATTTATGCGATCGGGCCGGCCGTGCCGGCGATGCTGCTCATGATGTTTCTCGCCATTCTCACAGCCGTCAGCGTTGCCCGTGAAAAGGAGATCGGCACGATCACGAACTTCTACGCCACGCCCACGACGCGCCTGGAGTTCCTGATCGGCAAACAACTGCCCTATATTGGCGTCGGCATGATCAATTTCTTCATCATGACCGTGACCGTGCGGTTCCTCTTCGATGTTCCGCTCAAGGGCGACGGCCTCACGCTGACCCTGGGCGCGCTGTTCTATGTGGCGGCGGCCACCGGCTACGGGCTGTTCATCTCGACGTTCACCTCAAGCCAGGTCGCAGCGGTGTTCGCCGGAGCGGTGCTGTCGATGCTGCCGACCATGCAGTTCTCCGGCATGATGCAGCCCGTCTCGACGCTGGAGGGCGGCGCGCGCCTCATGGGGTACCTCTGGCCGACGAGCTATTACATGCACATGAGTGTCGGTGCGTTCACCAAGGGGCTTGGCTTCACCGACATGGTGACCGACCTGCTCGCGCTGAGCCTGTTTTGCCCGGCCTTCTTATTGCTGTCCGCGCTGCTCCTGCGCAAACAGGAGAAATAAGATGCAGAGTCTCTCCAACATTTTCTGGCTCGGCGTCAAAGATCTGCGCACCCTCTCGAAGGACCTGATGATGATCCTCTTCATCATCTATTCCTTCGGCCTCAGCATTTATATGCAGTCGACCGGAGCCGGCGAGACCGTCAACAATGCCTCCGTGGCGATCGTCGACGAGGACCACTCCAGCCTGTCGCGATCGATTGCCGGACTGTTCTATCCGCCGTACTTCCAGGCAGCCAAGATGATCAGCGCCGCCGACATCGATCGCGGCATGGACAACGGCCTTTACACCCTCGTCATCGTGATTCCTCCGCACTTTGAAGCGGATGTGCGAAAGGGCCGCGATATCGAAGTCCAGGTCAACGCAGACGCCACCGCAGTCCAGCAGGCGTCCCTGGGGTCGGGCTATATCCAGAACATGGTGACCGACGAAGTCACGCGCTACCGACAGGAGGCGCAGCAAACCACCGGGCTGCCCTCCGATCTCGTCGTGCGCCGCGCCTTCAATGCCAACGGCACACAATCCTGGTTCCGCGCGATCGTCGGCCTTGCCGATCAGTTGTCGATGCTGATCATTATCCTGACCGGCGCGGCGCTCTTGCGCGAGCGCGAGCACGGCACGATCGAGCACTTGTTGGTGATGCCGTTGACGGCCTTCGAGATAGCGCTCGCCAAAGTGTGGTCGAGCGGGCTGGTGATCTTCATCGGCTTCATCTGTTCCCTGTTGTTCGTGGTCGAGGGCCTTCTCGACGTTCCGATTGCCGGCTCGCGCGGTGTGCTGCTGCTCGGCACCCTCATCTATATCTTCGCCACGGCAGCGATCGGCATCTTTCTTGGCACCCTCGCCCGCACCATGGCGCAATTTGCCCTGCTGATGATGATGGCCGTCATGCCGATGATGATGCTGTCGGGCGGCATGTCGCCCATCGAGAGCCAGCCGCAATGGGTCCAGTACGTGACGTGGTTTTTCCCGTCGCGGCACTATGTGAGCTTCATGCAGGCGATCGTGTATCGAGGCGCGGGCCTCGATATCGTGTGGAAAGAGTTCGTGACGGTCCTGGTGATGGGCGTGACATTTATCGCGATGAGTTTGCTACTGTTCCGCCAGTCTGTTGCGACCTTGCGCTAAGGCTTTTTTGCGCCTGCCCGCGTCAGGCGTGGACGATTGTCCGACAAAAAACCTTGCCCGAGCGCGCACTTAGCGCATTTCGTTGAGATTCAACGGCCAATTTGCACTTATTTGACCCAACGGACCATTAACGGTTGACACTCCGCCGCTGGGCTGTAGAATGCCGGCCACAGACGCGGGATGGAGCAGTCTGGTAGCTCGTCGGGCTCATAACCCGAAGGTCGTCGGTTCAAATCCGGCTCCCGCAACCAAACATCAAAAAAGGCTACTCGAAAGAGTGGCCTTTTTTGTATCTGGCAAAAAAGTTCTTCTGAAACAATGACATGGCATCTTTCATGAAACCCTAGACGTTTCGTGGAGTCCATTTCATCGCACGCTATGCTTGATCCTTCTACGACCAATGGCCGCAGTCGCCGCATCCGGTGATCCGCGTTAATATTTGTAATTATTTTGTCCATAGGGATTGGTAACTTGGCTGGATACCCCCATCCTGTCGCGCACAATCCACGAGGTGATTGATGCGCGCCAACTCGTCTGAACCACAAGACCCTGTCACAGCGACACAACCGATCACTCCCACCCGTTTGCGCTGGCTGGATCTGTTAAGCAAGTATCGGCAACCCATCGGGCTGGCCGTGACGCTGTTGCTGTTCGCAATCGCCCTGATCGCCTGCCGACACCTGCTGCTGGAACTGGATCTCTACGCCCTCCACGACTCGATCCTGGAAGTACCCAAACCGGCGTTGCTGGGCGCGTTCGTCGCCGCCATCGCCGGCTTCGTCATTCTATTGGGCTATGAGTTCTCCGGCGCACGCTATGCCGGGGTGAAACTGCCCCGCAAGACCCTCGCCCTCGGCGGCTTTACCGCCTTTGCCATCGGCAACGCCATTGGCCTGTCGATGCTCTCGGGCGGTTCGGTGCGTTACCGTTTATATGCGCGCCATGGCATCGGGGCTTCGGAAGTCGCCCGCATGACTGTGTTCGCCAGCCTCTCCCTGGGCTGCGCCCTGCCGCCGCTGGCGGCCTTGGCCACCTTGAGCAACTTGCCCGCCGCGTCCACTGCGCTGCATGTGTCGCAAGGCTTGCTGGGGGCGATTGCCGGCGTCGTGTTGCTGTTGTCGGCCGCGCTGTGCATCGGGATTTATCGCCGTCGCCTGCCGGAACAGCCCTACACGGACAACCTGCTGGTCAAGGTCGGCCGCCGCACCCTGCGCCTGCCCGGTCGACGCCTGACGTTCCTGCAACTGATCATCACCGCGCTGGACGTCGCCGCTGCCGCCACCGTCCTTTATATGCTGCTGCCGGAAGCGCCACCGTTCGGCCCGTTCCTGCTGGTGTACCTGCTGGCGCTGGCCGCTGGCGTACTCAGCCATGTGCCGGGTGGCGTCGGGGTGTTCGAGGCGATCCTGCTCGCGGCCTTTGCCGACAAGCTCGGCGCCGCGCCATTGGCCGCCGCCCTGCTGCTGTACCGCATGATCTATGTGGTGCTGCCGCTGCTGATCGCCTGTGTGTTCCTGCTGGTCAACGAGGCCCAGCGCCTGTTCCAGACCCAGCAGAGCCTGCGCGTGGCGTCGGGCTTCGCCGCGCCGGTGCTGGCCGTACTGGTTTTTTTGTCCGGCGTGGTCCTGCTGTTTTCCGGCGCCACGCCGGAGATCGACTCACGCCTGGAAAACATCGGCTTCCTGATTCCCCACCGCCTGATTGACGCCTCGCACTTTGGCGCGAGCCTGATCGGCGTGTTGTGTCTGTTGCTGGCCCAAGGCCTGCGTCGACGCTTGTCGGCGGCCTGGATGTTGACCATGGTGCTGCTGCTGACCGGCGCCCTGCTCTCGCTGCTCAAGGGCTTCGACTGGGAAGAAGCCAGCCTGATGACTATGACCGCCGTGCTGCTGGCGATCTTCCGCCGCTCCTTCTACCGCGCCAGCCGACTGACCGAATTGCCGTTCTCGCCGCTGTATCTGGTAGCCAGCGTGTGCGTGCTGGGGGCTTCGATCTGGCTGCTGCTGTTTGCCTATCAAGACGTCCCGTATAGCCACCAACTGTGGTGGCAGTTCACCCTCGACGCCAACGCCCCGCGCGGCCTGCGCTCGCTGTTGGGGGCTGCGGTGCTGCTGGTGATCGTGTCGCTGACCTGGCTGCTGCGTACCGCGCGCCCGGTGATCCACCTGCCGACAGCCGAAGAACTGGAACGCGCCACCAAGATCCTGATGGCCTCATCGCAACCCGACGGCGGCCTGGCGCTGACCGGCGACAAGGCGCTGCTGTTCCACCCCAACGACGAAGCCTTCCTGATGTACGCCCGTCGCGGGCGCAGCCTGGTAGCCCTGTACGACCCGATCGGCCCGACCCAACCCCGCGCCGAGATGATCTGGCAGTTCCGCGACCTGTGCGACATCCACCATGCGCGCCCGGTGTTCTACCAGGTACGCGCGGAAAACCTGCCGTACTACATGGACATCGGCCTGACCGCGATCAAGCTGGGCGAAGAAGCCCGCGTCGACCTGAAACGCTTTGACCTGGAAGCCAAGGGCAAAGAGATGAAGGATTTGCGCTACACCTGGAACCGTGGCACCCGGGATGGCTTGTCCCTGGAGATCCACGAACCGGGCACGGCGCCGATGGACGAACTCAAGGTTATTTCCGACGCCTGGCTGACCGGCAAGAACGTGCGGGAGAAGGGGTTTTCCCTGGGACGCTTCAGCGACGACTACCTCAAGCACTTTCGCATCGCGATCATTCGCTTCGAAGGGCACCCGGTGGCCTTCGCCAACCTGCTCGAGACCTACAGCCACGACCTGGCCAGCCTCGACCTGATGCGCGCCCACCCCGATGCGCCCAAGCTGACCATGGAATTCATGATGGTCGGCCTGATTCAACACTATAAGAGCCACGGTTATGCTCGCTTCAGCCTCGGCATGGTGCCATTGTCTGGCCTGCAACCGCGTCGTGGCGCGCCGCTGACCCAACGCCTGGGCTCGATGGTGTTCCGCCGTGGCGAGCAACTGTATAACTTCCAAGGTTTGCGCCGCTTCAAAGACAAGTTCCAGCCTGACTGGGAACCCCGTTACATGGCCGTGCCCGCAGGACTTGATCCGCTGGTGGCACTGGCCGATACCGCCGCCCTGATCGCAGGCGGCTTGACTGGATTGGTGAAACGCTGATGATTCGACGCTCCTGGCGGTATGTATTAGCCTTTGTGGTGCTGCTCGCCGTGGTCCTGGGTGGCGGCTATTGGTACTGGAACCGCCCTGCCCCACAGCCGACCCTGGAGCAACTGCCCCAGGCCGATGGCTCGGTGATGACCCGCGTCACCCCGGCCGGCACCCCCAAAGCCCGCGTGGCCGTGGCGGTGATGGCCGACGAGACCCTGACCGACAGCCAACTGATTGCCCTCAGCCAGGGCGGCAAGGCGCAGATCGTGCAGGTGATCCTGCCCAAGGATGACTGCACACTGCAGCAACAGGCACTGCAAGGCGCCCTGAGCCAGCTCAAGGGCCCTGCGACGCTGGTCAGCGGCATCGGCCCTGGCGCAGCCCTCGCCTGGCGCTGGCTGGCCACACAGAACGACGACAAGGCCAATGCCATCTCCGTCGGCTTCGCCCTGGTGCAGGAAGGCTGCAAAGACCCGCTGCCGAAAACCGCCGCCCACGGCAACTGGCTGGTGGCGTGGAACGACAACCCTGACGATGAAAGCGCCAGTTTCGTGCGCGACACCCCCCGCGCCACCACCAGCATCAGCGACTACGACATTCACTACCCACAAGTGCTGAATAACGAACTGCGCAAGCAACTGGTCGGTTCGGACAACGGCGGCCTGGCGATTCCGGTCGTGGAAGTCCCGGCTGGCCAGGCCAAGGACACCGTGACCCTGTTCCTCTCCGGTGACGGCGGCTGGCGTGACCTCGACCGCGACGTGGCCGGTGAAATGGCCAAGATCGGCTACCCGGTCGTGGGCATCGACACCCTGCGCTACTACTGGCAGCACAAGACTCCGGAACAAAGCGCCAAGGACCTCAGCGAGCTGATGCAGCACTATCGGCAGAAATGGGGCACCAAGCGCTTCGTACTGACCGGCTATTCGTTCGGCGCCGACGTGTTGCCCGCCATCTACAACCGCATGCCGGAAAGCGAGCAGCAGCGCGTCGACGCAATCATCCTGCTGGCGTTCGCACGCACCGGCAGCTTTGAAATCGAAGTGGAAGGTTGGCTGGGCAACGCCGGCAAAGAAGCCGCGACCGGCCCGGAAATGGCCAAGCTGCCAGCGGCCAAGGTAGTGTGCATCTACGGTGCCGAAGAGGTCGACGAAAGCGGCTGCACCGACAAGACCGCCGTCGGCGAAGCGATCAAGCTGCCGGGCGGGCACCACTTCGATGAGAACTACCCGGCGCTGGCCAAGCGTTTGGTGGATATCATCGTCAAGCACCAGGCCAAGGCCGAGTAATTCCGCGCTGTACGCAAAACCCAATGTGGGAGGGGGCTTGCCCCCGATAGCGATAGGTCAGTCATACCGCTATCGGGGGCAAGCCCCCTCCCACATTGGGGTTGGAACTAGCGCGGCTCGATATGCGCAATCATCAACTGCACGGTTTCCTGCCCACGGAACTCGTTCACATCCAGCTTGTAGGCCAACTCCACCCAACGCACGGTCGGGTTCGGCCAGACTTCACGGTCAACCCCAAACGCAATGCCATCGAGCTTCACGGAGCCGCATTCGCTCTTGAGCACCACTTTCAGGTGCCGCTCCCCCACCACACGCTGCTCGACCAACTGAAACACCCCGTGAAACAACGGCTCGGGGAAGTGCTGCCCCCAGGGGCCGGCATGCCGCAGCGCGCGCGCCAGCTCCAGGTGAAACTCTTCCACCGCCAGGGTGCCGTCGGACAATAGCCGGCCGGTCAAGTCTTCTTCGCGCAGTTGCCGACGCACTTCGGCATCGAAGGCCTGGGCAAACAACGGGAAATTCGCCTCGGGCAATGTCAGGCCTGCCGCCATGGCGTGACCGCCGTATTTGCTGATCAGGTTGGGATGCTGGCTCGCCACCACCGCCAGCGCATCGCGGATGTGAAAGCCCTGCACCGAGCGGCCTGAGCCCTTGAGCAGGCCATCACCGGCGTCGGCAAAGGCGATGGTCGGACGGAAATAGCGCTCTTTCATGCGCGACGCCAGGATCCCGATCACACCTTGGTGCCACTCCGGGTCGAACAGGCACAAGCCATACGGCATCGACTCCAGCGGCAAGTCCTTGAGCTGGGCCAGGGCCTCGCGCTGCATGCCTTGTTCGATGGATTTGCGGTCCTGGTTCATGCCGTCCAGTTGCGCGGCCATTTCCCGTGCAGCGGCGAAATCCGTGGTGAGCAGGCATTCGATGCCCAGGCTCATATCGTCCAGGCGCCCGGCGGCATTGAGCCGTGGCCCGAGGATAAACCCGAGGTCGGTGGACGTGAGGCGAGCGTGGTCACGCTTGGCCACTTCGAGGATCGCCTTGATCCCCGGCCGCGCGCGACCGGCACGGATACGCTCGAGGCCCTGGTGGACCAGGATGCGGTTATTGGCGTCCAGCGGCACCACGTCGGCAACGCTGCCCAGGGCGACCAGGTCAAGCAACTCGCCAATGTTCGGCTGCTGCGTGTTCTCGTACCAGCCCAGGCTGCGCAAACGGGCACGCAGGGCCATCAAGACATAAAAGATCACCCCGACCCCGGCCAACGCCTTGCTCGGAAACTCACAGCCGGGCTGGTTCGGGTTGACGATGGCATCCGCCGCCGGCAACTCATCCCCCGGCAAGTGGTGGTCGGTGACCAGCACCTTGAGCCCCGCCGCCTTCGCTGCCGCCACGCCTTCGACGCTGGAGATGCCGTTATCCACGGTGATCAGCAACTGCGGCTCGCGCTGCAGCGCTACGGCGACGATTTCTGGCGTCAGGCCGTAGCCGTATTCGAAACGGTTGGGCACCAGGTAATCGACATGGGCCGCACCGAGCAAGCGCAGGCCCAGGGTGCCCACCGTACTGGCAGTGGCGCCATCGGCGTCGAAGTCGCCGACGATCAGGATGCGCTGGCGTTGCTCCAAGGCCGTCACCAGCAGGTCTACCGCGGCGTCGATGCCCTTGAGCTGCTGATAAGGGATCAACCGCGCCAGGCTCTTGTCCAGCTCAGCCTCCGAGCGCACCCCGCGCGCAGCGTAGAGGCGGGTCAACAGCGGTGGCAATTCACCGAGAAACGGCAGGACAGCAGGCAACGGGCGGGGATCGATACGCATGGGACGCTGGGAAATTCTCTGTAGGGGAAATATTAGCGGCAAGCTACAAGCGCTAGCTCAACCGCGCTCGCCGATCAGCCATTGCAGTTGCACTTCATGCTGGCCACGATCATCGGTGACGAAGATCGTGCCTTCGCTGATCATCACGTCCCACTTGATCACGCGGGGCATGTCCTTGGCCAGGGTCTCGAGGACTTCCTGCGGCACGGCGGCGATGTGGACGTTCTTCAGGGTTTTCGCCACCGGAATCACCTTGCCTTCCCACACGCGCAGGCTGCCGTAAGCCAGCAGACTGGTACGCTCGGCGCGACGCGAGCACCAGGTCAGGCGGTCGGCATCGGGCTGGCCGACTTCGATCCAGTGCAAAACCCGATCATCCAGACTTTTTTCCCACAGGGCTGGCTCGTCTACATCTGACAGACCACGGCCAAACGACAGCTGCTCGCTGTACCAAAGGGCGTAGGCCAGCAGACGCACGGTCATGCGCTCTTCGGTTTCCGAAGGGTGGCGGGCAATGGTCTGTTTGACGCTCTCGTACACCGAGCGATCGAGGTCGGTGAGGTTGAGTTCGAACTTGTAGGTCGTGGACGGCTGGGCCATGAACGGGCTTCTAGAGACAGGGAAAGGCGGGCAGTCTAACCGATGGTAGGGCTATTCAACGAATCCTGCGCTGCATCATCCTTATCCCTGCGCGACTCGCCTATGTTAAAAGGCATTACACCACTGTGCTGCGTATGAAAGGTTCCTCATGTCGTTTAACGCCAAACCGCTTGCCGGCCTGAAAGTCATCGAACTCGGCACCCTGATCGCCGGCCCGTTCGCTTCACGCATCTGCGCCGAATTCGGCGCCGAAGTGATCAAGGTCGAATCCCCGGACGGCGGCGACCCGCTGCGCAAATGGCGCAAGCTGTACGAAGGCACCTCGCTGTGGTGGTTCGTACAGGCACGCAACAAAAAATCACTGACGCTGAACCTCAAGCACCCCGACGGCCTGGCCATCCTCAAGCAGTTGCTGGCGGACGCCGACATCCTGATCGAGAACTTCCGCCCCGGCGTCCTGGAAAAGCTCGGCCTGAGCTGGGACACCCTGCACGCGCTGAACCCCAAGCTGGTGATGGTGCGCCTCTCGGGCTTTGGCCAGACCGGCCCGATGAAAGACCAGCCGGGGTTTGGCGCGGTCGGCGAATCGATGGGCGGGCTGCGTTACATCACCGGCTTTGAAGACCGCCCGCCGGTACGCACCGGGATTTCCATCGGCGACTCCATTGCCGCTCTGTGGGCGGTGATCGGCGCGCTGATGGCGTTGCGTCACCGCGAGGTCAACGGCGGGCTGGGCCAAGTGGTGGATGTAGCACTGTATGAGGCCATCTTCGCCATGATGGAAAGCATGATCCCGGAGTTCGATGTGTTCGGGTTCATCCGCGAACGCACCGGCAACATCATGCCCGGCATCACTCCGTCCTCGATCCACACCAGCGCGGACGGCAAGCATGTGCAGATCGGCGCCAACGGCGATGCGATCTTCAAGCGCTTCATGTCCGCCATCGGCCGTGAGGATCTGGCCAACGACCCGCAATTGGCCAGTAATGACGGGCGTGACGAGCGCCGCGACGAGCTGTA
This sequence comes from Pseudomonas sp. 7-41, assembly GCF_021233075.1. Classification (NCBI taxonomy): domain Bacteria; kingdom Pseudomonadati; phylum Pseudomonadota; class Gammaproteobacteria; order Pseudomonadales; family Pseudomonadaceae; genus Pseudomonas; species Pseudomonas sp. 7-41. The sequence goes on from NZ_CP089551.1 coordinate 5,574,683, forward strand.
TGGCGTGATTGATCGCTGGGTCAATTCGCTGCCGCTGGAACAGGTGGTCGAGCAGCTCAACAAGGCCGAGGTGCCGGCCAGCCGCATCTATAGCGCCGAAGACATGCTCGGGGACCCGCAATTCCTGGCGCGGGAAATGTTCCTCAAGGCGCAACTGCCCGACGGCAAGGACTTCAAGATGCCAGGCATCGTGCCCAAGCTCTCCGACACCCCTGGCAGTTGCGAGTGGGTGGGGCCGCAACTGGGCGAACACAACAGCGTGGTACTCGGTGAGCTGGGCTATGACGCGGCGGCCATCATCCGCTTGCGTGAACAAGGGGCGATCTGATGGCGCGTTCAAGATAATGACTCGCCGCTGGCTATTGCACCTGTGCGCGCCCTTGTTGGGGCTATTGCCGCTACCGACCCAGGCGGCGCAGACCTTGATCTGGCTGGTTCGCGACCTGCCGCCGCTGACGATCTTCGAAGGCCCGCAAAAAGGCCAGGGCGCCATCGACGAATTGTTGCCGATGCTGATGGAGCACCTGCCGGAGTATCAGCACCAGGTCCAGCACGTCAACCGTGCGCGGGGCATGCAGATGCTCCAGGCGCCCTCCCTCACCTGCGACCCTACCCTGCTGTGGACGCCGGAGCGGACCCAATGGATTGTGTATTCCGGCCAGGCGTTTCCCGTGGTGAGCAATGGCGTGGTCGTCCGCCAGCAAAACCGTGAAGTCCTGGCGCCCTTTATCGTGCAAGGCAAGGTCGACCTGGACGCGATGCTACGAGACAAGAGCACACGCCTGGGCATCATCGCCGAGCGCAGCTACGGGCCATTCATCGACGGCATGTTGCAGCAAGGCGACACGCACAATCGAGTGATGCACTACGGCACCGACGCCTTGGGCAGCCTGCTGCAAATGCAGCGCCTGGGACGCCTGGAAGGCGTACTGGGTTACTGGACCGAAATTCGCTATCACGCATTGCAGCAAGGTATCGATCCCGAAGGGCTGGCGTTCTATCCGATTGCCGGCACCGCGCCCTATCAGCACATCCATATCGGTTGTTCGGATACGCCCGAGGGGCGCGAGGTCATGGCGCGTATCAACCAGTTGCTGGGCGACCTGCCGCAGGCGCAGTTGCTGCGTTCCTACGCGTCATGGCTCGACCCGGCCCTGCGCGAGCAATACCTGCTGGACCATTCGCGATTCTATGAAGAAGTGCCCACCCCGTGATAAATCGCGGGCAAAAAGAAACCCCGAAGAGTGGGGAGACACTTCGGGGTTAAACGTGGCCTACAAAGACCAGTACAGCAAGTCACAAACACCGGAGCACAATGTCTGCTCTTGCTGTTACTAAATCTGACCGGCCACGCCGTAGGAAGTTTCCGCGGATAAACAATTCTTCATGCGAGGGCGCTGCTGCGGGTCTGGGCCGCATTGCGCAAGGCAGCGATGACCGAGGGCTCCAGGCGCCCTTCGGCGATTTTCAGATCGCGCAGCAAGCAATCCACGACATCCACCAGGACGCGCTTGTCGGTCAGTTGCGCCCGGTCGACTTCACGCTCGACCACGATGGCACCAGCAGGATTCTTTACGGTTACCAGGCACTCGCCCTGCACACCAGCGGTGGTCAGCGTAACCTGATAAGGGCTCAGCGCTTCTTCGAGCAATAGGCTGATACTTTCCATTTCGATCACCACTCAATAGTTCGGGAACAATCGTTTCAATGGGGGTTGCCTCTCTCCTAAGTGACTGTTTGTAACGTAGGAAAGTTCGCTTTTTCGTGTTTATGGAGCCGTCAGGGAGTGACTTGATCCAGCATGCGCTTGCAACATGACAACGAAAAAACGGCCGCACATAACTGCTTACGCAATGGGCGGCCGTTTCAGGGTTCGCCCTGCAGCGCGGCCGAGGGTGAACCCTATATTCGGTAAGCGCTGATCACGCTGTCACGCAGCTAGAAGTGCATGTCAAAGGCCCTTATTGCTAAGGATGAACATGATGGTGGAACACAACGAACAACAAGCGTCGATGGAGAAGATGCATGCTGACGTATCTCGCATCTATGCCGAGATTTCACGCATGCATGCCGAGCGAGGCAAGCTCAACGCGGAGTCCTTGAAGATAACCTGTGAGACTTTCTGGTACCCCGTGGGTATCGCCACGGGTTTCTACGCCGCTGTCGGCACCGTGATTGTCGTGGCGCAGAAACTACTCTCATAACGCTCAGCAACCCGGGCCTGCCTGAAACGAAAAACGCCGCTGACCCACGGAAGGGAAAGCGGCGTTTTTGTCTGCGCCAGGGCGCCGGCAGTTTGCCTTACAGCGGCTTACCGCGATTGCCATGCTGGCTGACAAACCCCTGCATCGCCTTCAGGTCATTCGGCAGCACGGTGCAACGCTCTTCACGCTCGAACAGGTCGGACAGATGCTCCGGCAACTCCAGCGCCTTGCCAACGCCGGCCTTCTCCACCGCTTCCGGGAATTTGACCGGGTGCGCGGTGCCGAGGATCACCATCGGGATATCCAGGCTGCGACGGCATTCGCGTGCAGCCCTCACGCCGATCGCGGTGTGCGGGTCGAGCAGTTCGCCGGTCTGGGCATAGACTTCTGCGATGGTTTCGCAGGTCTGTGCATCGTCCACGGCCAGGGAGTCGAACAGCTTGCGGGTTTCGGTCCAGCGCTCTTCATCGACACTGAAACCGCCACCGCTTTTGAAGGTGTCCATCAAGCCGGCAATCGCCGCACCGTTGCGGCCGTGCATGTCGAACAGCAGGCGTTCGAAGTTCGACGACACCATGATGTCCATCGACGGCGACAAGGTGGCGTGCAGGGTTTCCTTGACGTACTGGTTGCCGCTCATGAAGCGGTGCAGGATGTCGTTGCGGTTGGTGGCGACGATCAACTGATTGATCGGCAGGCCCATGTTGCGCGCCAGGTAGCCGGCGAAGATGTCGCCGAAGTTGCCGGTCGGCACCGAGAACGACACCGAACGCGCCGGCCCGCCCAGCTGCAGCGCAGCGTGGAAGTAGTAGACGATCTGGGCCATGATCCGCGCCCAGTTGATCGAGTTCACCGCAACCAGGCGCGTGCCCTTGAGGAAGCTCTGGTCAGCGAAGCTGTTCTTGACCATTTCCTGGCAGTCGTCGAAGTTGCCTTCGATAGCGATGTTGTGGATGTTTTCACCGAAGATGGTGGTCATCTGCCGACGCTGTACTTCCGACACGCGCTTATGCGGGTGCAGGATGAAGATGTCGACGTTTTCGCAGTGCTTGCAGCCTTCGATGGCCGCCGAGCCGGTATCACCGGAAGTGGCGCCGATGATCACCACGCGCTCGCCGCGCTTCTCCAGCACGTAATCGAGCAGGCGCCCCAACAGTTGCAGAGCGAAGTCCTTGAACGCCAGGGTTGGGCCATGGAACAGCTCCAAAACCCACTCATTGCCATTCAGTTGGCGCAGAGGCGCGATGGCGTTGTGGGAAAACACGCCGTAGGTCTCTTCCAGGATCTTTTTGAAATCCGCATCCGGAATGCTGCCGGTGACGAACGGGCGCATCACCCGGAACGCCAGTTCGTGATACGGCAGGCCGGCCCAGGAAGCGATTTCTTCCTGGGTGAAGCGTGGCAGGTTTTCCGGCACGTACAGGCCGCCGTCGGTGGCAAGGCCTGCCAACAGGACGTCTTCGAAATTCAGGGCCGGTGCCTGGCCGCGGGTGCTGATGTAACGCATGACTGGCTCCTCTAAAACATTCTCGAACAGGGGCCGCCGATCACACGGGGCCCCTGGAACAAATCGGTTAGTTCAGGTGTTCGACGCGAATCCGTACCACCGGGCCCACTACGCCTTGCAAGGCTTCCAGGGCTTTGATGGCATCGTTGATGTGCTGCTCGAGCACGCGGTGAGTCAGCAGGATCATCGGCACCTGGCCGTTCTGCTCCTCGACTTCCTTCTGCATGATCGACTCGATGTTGATGCCACGTTCCGACAGGATGCTGGCAACCTGGGCCAGTACGCCCGGATGATCCTTGGCCTGGATGCGCAGGTAGTAGGCGCTTTCGCACGCCTCGATCGGCAGGATCGGGTGGGCCGACAGCGAATCCGGCTGGAAGGCCAGGTGCGGCACGCGGTTTTCCGGGTCGCTGGTCATGGCGCGAACCACGTCCACCAGGTCGGCGATCACCGACGAAGCGGTCGGTTCCATACCGGCGCCGGCACCGTAGAACAGGGTCGAACCGGCGGCGTCACCGTTGACCATCACGGCGTTCATCACGCCATTGACGTTGGCGATCAGGCGGTCGGCCGGGATCAGCGTTGGGTGTACGCGCAACTCGATACCGGCCGCGGTGCAGCGCGCCACGCCCAGGTGCTTGATGCGATAGCCCAGGGCTTCGGCGTAATTCACGTCGGCGGTGGTCAGCTGGGTGATGCCTTCGGTGTAGGCCTTGTCGAACTGCAGCGGGATGCCAAAGGCAATGGACGCAAGGATGGTCAGTTTGTGCGCCGCGTCGATGCCTTCAACGTCGAAGGTCGGGTCGGCTTCGGCGTAACCCAGGGCCTGGGCTTCGGCCAGCACGTCTTCGAAGGTGCGGCCCTTCTCGCGCATTTCGGTGAGGATGAAGTTACCGGTGCCATTGATGATGCCGGCCACCCAGTTGATGCGGTTGGCGGACAGGCCTTCACGGATCGCCTTGATCACCGGGATACCACCGGCCACCGCGGCTTCGAACGCGACGATCACGCCCTTCTCACGCGCCTTGGCGAAGATCTCGTTGCCGTGGACGGCGATCAGCGCCTTGTTGGCGGTGACCACGTGCTTGCCGTTTTCGATCGCCTTGAGCACCAGCTCGCGGGCAATGGTATAGCCGCCCACCAGCTCGATGACGATATCGATTTCTGGGTTGGTCGCCACGGCGAAGACATCGTTGGTAATCGCAATACCGGTCGTTTCGAACTGAGGCTTTGGCGAACGCGTGGCAATTTGCGCCACTTCAATCCCGCGCCCTGCACGGCGGGAAATTTCTTCAGCATTACGCTGAAGTACGTTGAAGGTGCCGCCACCGACGGTCCCTAACCCACAGATGCCTACTTTGACCGGTTTCACTGAAGAACTCCCCATGAAACGGCCGACGCGAGGTCGGCCGTGGAAAACAGCCGCACAACCGCGGCTTTCAATTAATGGCCCATCGACTTATCGAAGGGCCATGATCGTCAAAGGTTCGACGATGCTGGTTTATTTGGCACTCAGCGCCAGTTTGGCAACTTGCGGTGCCGGCTGATAGCCCGGAATCACCTGGCCGTCAGCCAAAACGATGGCCGGTGTACCGTTTACACCAATGGACTGGCCCAGGGCGAACTGCTTGGAAACCGGATTGGCGCACTTGGCCGCTTTGATTTCCTTGCCGTCGACCATCTTGTCCATCGCCGCTTTCTTGTCGGCCGAGCACCAGACCGCCTGCAACTGCTCGTCGCCCGGCGAACCGAGGCCCTGACGCGGGAACGCGACATAGCGCACTTCCACACCGAGCTTGTTCAGCGCCGGCACTTCGGCGTGCAGCTTGTGGCAGTACGGGCAGGTGGTGTCGGTGAACACGGTGATGTGCGTCTTGGTCTCGCCGATGGCCGGGTAGACCACGGTTTCTGCAACCGGAATGCCGTTGATCAGCTTGGACACGCCCAGGCGCTCGGCTTTCTCGGTCAGGTTGACCGGCTTACCGTCCTTCAACTGGAACAGGTAGCCCTGGACAATGTACTGGCCGTCGGCACTGGCATACAACACGCGGCTGCCCTTGAGCTTGACTTCGTACAGGCCGGCCATCGGGCTGGCACTGATGCTTTCGATCGGTGTGTCGAGTTGCAGGTTGGCCAGGCTCTTGCGAATAGTCTGCTCGGCAGCGTCATCGGCGACGGCAAAGGTGGAAACCAACGCAATGGCTGCGGCGGCAATAATCTGGGTCAAGCGCATGGGAACTCCTGAAGGCAGATGCAGGGACGGGTGTGTCGAACACCGATCTGGAAACACGGCACTGTAATCACAAGTCACGCCGTCCCCTTTGCTAACCGGCAAAGCCTACCACAGTTGGGCCGCAGGGCAGCCCGTGGCGGGATAATTTGGCGGTTTTCAGCCTCGCGGATGGTGCTTGGCGTGCATATCCTGCAAGCGCGCCCGTGCCACATGGGTGTAGATCTGGGTTGTGGATAAGTCACTGTGGCCAAGGAGCATTTGCACCACGCGCAAATCCGCGCCGTGGTTGAGCAAATGCGTGGCAAATGCATGGCGCAGAGTATGCGGCGACAGGCTCTTGCCGATCCCTGCCACCTTGGCCTGGTGCTTGATGCGATGCCAGAAAGTCTGGCGGGTCATCTGCTCACCGCGCTGGCTGGGGAACAGCACATCGCTGGGGCGCCCACCGAGCAGTTCGCCGCGCGCATCGCGCATGTAGCGCTCGACCCACACAATCGCTTCTTCGCCCATCGGCACCAGCCGCTCCTTGCTGCCCTTGCCCATCACCCGCAGCACGCCCTGGCGCAGGTTGACTTGCTCAAGGGTCAGGCTGATCAGCTCGGTCACCCGCAGGCCGCAGGCGTACAGCACTTCGAGCATGGCACGATCGCGCTGGCCGATGGCTTCGCTCAAGTCCGGGGCGGCGAGCAAGGCGTCGACATCGGCTTCCGACAAGGATTTGGGCAATGGCCGACCCAATTGCGGCATGTCGACCTGTAACGTCGGGTCGAGGGTAATGAGCTTTTCCCGCAGCAGGTAGCGATAAAAGCCACGCACACCGGAAAGGAAGCGCGCTGTGGAGCGCGGCTTGTAGTTCTGCTCCAGGCGCCAGGCCAGGTGATCGAGGATCAACTCACGGCCGGCATTGATCAGCTCGAGGTTTTTTTCCTGCAGCCAGCCGTTGAACAGCGCCAGATCGCTGCGGTAGGCCTGGCGGGTGTTGTCCGACAGGCCTTTTTCCAGCCAGAGGGCGTCGAGGAAGCGGTCAATCAGAGGGTGGTCGATGGCGGGCATGGGGGCTCAGGCAGATGACGGAGGTGTCTGGTAGATCCTATCGCAGGCAAGTCGGCTCCCACATTGGATTTGTGTCGTGCATCGATTTTATGACCACTAATGATCAAGTGTGGAAGCTGGCCCGCCTGCGATAGGCGCGCCGCCGACCCGCCCCCGTCAATAAATCCCAGGCACAAAAAAAGCAGCCCGCAGGCTGCTTTTTTTCTGCATCGGGAAGCTGGACTTAAGCCAGTTTTTCCTTGATGCGAGCTGCTTTACCGGACAGGTCACGCAGGTAGTACAGCTTGGCTTTACGCACGTCACCGCGACGCTTAACAGCCATGCTGTCGATTTGCGGGCTGTAGGTCTGGAAAGTACGCTCTACGCCAACACCGTTGGAGATTTTACGAACAGTGAAAGCACTGTTCACACCACGGTTACGCTTGGCGATTACCACGCCTTCGAACGCTTGCAGACGCGAACGGTCGCCTTCCTTCACTTTCACCTGAACGACAATGGTGTCGCCCGGGGCAAAGGTAGGGATCTCTTTGGTCATCTGCTCTGCTTCGAGTGCAAGGATGATTTTGTTAGTCATGCTGTGCTCCTAAGGTAAGTCAATGGACCTACCATCGATACGTTGTTAACTATCGTCCCGCGCGAGGATGTATTCCTCGAGCAGCTTCTTCTCTTCTCCAGAAAGCGAGCGGCTTTCCAGAAGATCGGCGCGTCGTTCATAGGTCCGACCAAGGGACTGCTGTAAACGCCAACGCCGGATGTGTGCGTGATTGCCACTTAGCAATACGTCGGGAACACGCTGATCCGCATACACCTCCGGTCGGGTGTAGTGCGGGCAATCCAGCAAACCATCCGTGAAGGAATCTTCCTCCGCGGAGTCCGCATGCCCTAAAGCTCCAGGCAGCAGTCGTGTAACCGCATCTATCAGGACCATCGCCGGCAGCTCACCGCCAGACAGGACATAGTCCCCAATCGACCACTCTTCATCGACATGAGCTTCAATGAAACGCTCGTCAATGCCTTCATAGCGACCGGCAATCAGGATCAGTGCTTCCTCATTCGCCAGTTCGCGTACCGCCGCCTGTTTCAGCTGACGGCCTTGAGGGGACAGGTAAATTACCTTCGCCTTCTCCCCGGCGGCAGCCTTGGCCTGAGCCAACGCGTCTTCCAGGGGCTTGATCTTCATCACCATGCCCGGGCCACCGCCAAATGGGCGATCGTCCACAGTGTGATGTCGATCCGTCGTGTAGTCTCGCGGGTTCCAACAGGTGAGCTGCAAGAGCCCCTGTTTCACCGCCCGACTGGTGATGCCGTACTCGCTGATGGCGGAGAACATCTCGGGAAACAAACTGATCACTTCAATGCGCAAATTAGCCACGCTTAGAAGTCCGCGTCCCATTCCACCTTCATCTCGCCCGCGGCCAGGTCGACGGCCAACACGCATTGCTCGGTATAGGGCAACAGGCGTTCGCGATCATCCAGGCTGCCAGCGCAAGGCTTGACCACCATTACATCATTGGCGCCGGTTTCCAGAAGATGATCGATTTTCCCGAGCAATTGCCCGAGTTGATCAATAACCTTCAGACCTTCCAGCTGGTACCAGTAGTACTCGCCGTCGGTCAATTCAGGGAACAGGTTGCGCGGCACGCAGATCTCATAACCGGCCAGAAGACGAGCTTCTTCACGATCATCAAGACCCTTGAGCTTTGCGACCAGGAACTTATCGTTCCCGCGTCCACTGACCAGCTCGACCTGTTTCACATTCCCCTCGCGCTTGAGCGTCCAGGTTTTGTACTGCAACAGGTTTTCAGTCGGATCAGTAAAGGAATACACCTTCACTTCGCCGCGAACGCCATGAACAGAGTAAATCTTGCCGATAACGATCAAATCATCAGCAACAGCTGGCGTCGCGTTCATATTGCTCAGGCTGCGGCCTTAGCCGAGTCCTTCAACAACTTGGCAACACGCTCGGAAGGCTGTGCACCAACGCTCAGCCAGTAGGCTACGCGCTCTTGGTTCACGGACAGACGAACTTCTTGACCACGAGCAACAGGGTTGAAGAAACCAACCTGTTCCTTGTGCGAACCGTCACGCGGGTTGCGGCTGTCGGTTACGGTCAAGTGGTAAAACGGGCGCTTTTTGGAGCCGCCAAGGGCAAGACGGATTGTTAGCATGTGAACATCGTTCCTGTAGTCGGTGCTGCAAATCTAAATGCACAGCGGGCATAGGTGCCCGAAAGGCCGCATATTCTAAGGAATATCCGGACTTTTGCAAATGTCTTTTTCTGGCGCCTATCAGCGTGCCATTCAGATCTGCTATAGAGCCGTCGGTTAAAACGGCAAGTCAGCTCCCGCCAGACGGCGGGTTTGCTGGAGATCCCACATCCCTGTGGGGCGGAGCAGGAGCACGCTCCCGCTCGAATACTTTACATTTTCGGCATGCCGCCGCCGGGCAACATACCGCCCATGCCGCGCATCATCTTGGCCATTCCGCCCTTGGCGGAGAATTTCTTCATCATCTTCTGCATCTGCTTGTGCTGCTTGATCAAGCGACCGATGTCCTGCACCTGGGTGCCGGAGCCCATGGCGATCCGACGCTTGCGCGAACCGCTGATCAGCTCAGGGTCGCGGCGCTCGGCCGGGGTCATGGAGTTGATGATGGCTTCCATCTGCTTGAACTGCTTCTCTGCCGCGCCCTGGGCATTGCCCATTTGCGCCAGGTTCACACCGCCGATGTTCGGCAGCTTGTCCATCAGGCCGCCGAGGCCGCCCATGTTCTTCATTTGTTGCAACTGATCGCGGAAGTCTTCGAGGTCGAAGCCCTTGCCCTTCTTCAGCTTCTTGGCCAGTTTATCGGCCTTGTCCTTGTCGAGCGTCGCTTCGGCCTGCTCGATCAGGCTGAGCACGTCGCCCATGCCGAGGATACGCGAAGCGATACGTTCAGGGTGGAACGGTTCGAGCGCGTCGCTCTTCTCGCCCATACCGATGAATTTGATCGGCTTGCCGGTGATGGCGCGCACCGACAGCGCGGCACCGCCACGGGCGTCGCCGTCGACCTTGGTCAGGATCACGCCGGTCAGCGGCAGTGCGTCACCAAAGGCCTTGGCGGTGTTGGCCGCATCCTGGCCGGTCATGGCGTCGACCACGAACAGCGTCTCGACCGGGTTGATCGCGGCATGCAGCGCCTTGATCTCGCCCATCATCTCTTCGTCGATGTGCAGGCGACCGGCGGTATCGACGATGACCACGTCGATGAACTTCAGCCTGGCTTCTTTGATCGCCGCGTTGGCGATGTCGACCGGCTTCTGGCTCAGGTCGGACGGGAAGAAGGTCACGCCCACTTCGCCCGCGAGCATTTCCAGCTGCTTGATGGCCGCCGGACGGTACACGTCGGCCGACACCACCATCACGGTTTTTTTCTTGCGCTCTTTAAGGAAGCGCGCCAGCTTGCCGGCGGTGGTGGTCTTACCCGCACCTTGCAGACCGGCCATCAGCACGACGGCCGGCGGCACGGCGCTGAGGTTCAGGTCTTCGTTGGCCGCGCCCATCAGGCTCTCGAGCTCGGCCTGGACGATCTTCACAAAAGCCTGGCCCGGCGTCAGGCTGCGGGACACTTCGGTGCCGACCGCGCGCTCCTTGACCGAGTTGACGAAGTCCTTGACCACAGGCAAGGCCACGTCGGCTTCCAGCAACGCCATGCGTACTTCACGCAGGGTGTCTTTGATATTGTCCTCGGTCAGCTTGGCCTTGCCGGTTACATGGCGCAGCGTCTGCGAGAGACGGTCAGTCAAGTTTTCAAACATGCGCGATCCTTTCAGGCCCTATGGTAGACCGAGGTAATGGCGGCCCAGGCTGTGATAAATCGCTATTAAAAACAGCGCTCGGCGAGCCTGCGGCGTGGGCAGGTCGCGGATTATAGCGAAGACTGCGCCCATGCACACCCGCTGTCTGGCCCTGAAGTCTTTCGTGGAACGCAGGTGTATGCCAAACTCAGCGCCTTTCGGGCTTGCCTAACAGGATTTATGCTCCCTTTGTCACCCAGTTTGCTACCCAGTCTCGCCGCCGCCTTTTTATATGCCGCTGCGACCCTCTACCAAGGCACTCGCCTGGCGCAAGGCGCCAAGGCCGACACTCGCCTGCTGGCAGGCCTTGGCGTGCTCGCCCTGCTGGCCCATGCCGCGAGCCTGTTCACCCACTTGATGACGCCGGTCGGCCTGGGCCTGGATTTTTTCAGCGCCGCCAGCCTGATCGCCGCCGCAGTGATCGCCCTCACGCTGATCGCCTGCGCACGCATCCCGGTGGAAAACCTGCTGGTGCTGCTATTCCCCCTGGGCATGCTGACGGTGCTGCTGGCGCAATTCGCCCCCACCGGCACGGTGCAGGTGATCGACGAAGAGCCGGGCATCCTTGCGCATATCCTGCTGTCGATCCTGGCCTACGGCATGTTCACCATCGCGGTGTTCCAGGCGTTGCTCCTGCTCGTGCAGGACCATCAGCTCAAGCACAAGCATCCGTCGGGCCTGATCAAGAACTTCCCGCCGCTGCAAACCATGGAAAGCCTGCTGTTCAGCTTCCTGTGGGCCGGCTGGACGCTGCTGTCGCTGTCGCTGATCTCTGGCTGGCTGTTCGTCGAGAACCTGTTCGCCCAGCACCTGGTGCATAAAACCCTGCTGGCGTGCCTGGCGTGGGTGGTGTTCAGTGTGCTGCTGTGGGGCCGCAACCGCCTTGGCTGGCGCGGGCACAAGGCGATCCGCTGGACCCTGGCCGGTTTCTGCCTGCTGATGCTGGCCTACTTCGGCAGCAAGCTGGTTCGCGAATACATCCTGCATATCTGACGGGCAGCGATCATGGACAACTTGCCCTTAGGGCCGATGCTCGCGGTAATCGCCTTGCTGATTTTGTGGGCGGCGCTGTTTACCGCCATCGAAGCCGCACAACAGCACCTGCTGGCCCTGCGCCCCGGTACCCGCCAGGGCGACAAAGCTGCCGCCCGTCTGCACTTCCCGCGCCACAGCATGATCCTCTGCAACACCCTGTGCCGTGCTGGCGTGGTGATCCTTTGCACCCTGCTGGCGATCTATGCCTGGGCGCAAAACGGCGCGTGGCTGGGCTGGCTGGTTTCCTGCACGATCCTGCTGGTGCTGGCCGATTACCTGCCGCGCGCCCTGGCCACCCGCCATCCGCAAGCGGTGCTGGGCTTCGGCAATGCCCTGCTGGGCGTGCCGCTGAAAATTATCTACCCCCTCGCCTGGCTGCTCAATGGCATCAGCCTGCTGTTGCTGCGCCCCTTTGCCCGCCCGCCGGGCATGGTGAAAAAAAGCGACGACCCGCAGCCCGACCATGATGACGAACCCGAGCCAGAGGGAGATGAACGTCGCACGCCCGGCATGCCCGGTATCCACGCGCTGGACAACATCACCGTCAACGACATCCTGGTGCCGCGCAGCGAAGTGGACGGCATCAACCTGGACGACTCGCTCGACGCGATCCTCGAGCAACTGCGCAACTCCCAGCGCACCCGCCTGCCGGTGTTCCACAGCGACATCAACCAGGTCGAAGCCGTGCTCAACACCCGGCTGATCCAGCACCTGCTACCGGATGCCAGCCTGACCAAGGAGACCTTGCTCGAGGCCTGCTACGAACCCTACTTCGTCCCGGAAAGCACGCCCCTGCAACTGCAACTGCTGAACTTCCACAAGCAACAGCGGCGCCTGGGCATGGTGGTGGACGAGTATGGCGAAGTGCTGGGCATCGTCACCCTGGAAGACATTCTCGAAGAAATCGTCGGCGAATTCGAAAGCGAACAGAGTGCCGACAACCCGCATATCGAAGCGCAACCGGACGGCCGCTACATCGTCGACGGCACCGCCTCGATCCGCGAATTGAACAAGAGCCTGGCCTGGCACCTGCCCAGCGACGGGCCCAAGACCCTCAACGGCCTGGTGACCGAAGCGCTGGAAACCATTCCCGATTGCGCGGTGTGCCTGAAGATCGGCCGCTACCGCCTGGAAATCCTCGAGACCGAAGACAACCGCGTGAGCAAGGTGCTGATCTGGCACACCAGCCGCGTGCCGGTTGCCACGTAGCCTCGCTGACGGAACACACTGATCCACTGTGTGCAGACGATCAGATTTTCCCCCTTGTTGGATGCGCAACCCCCTTCCTATAATCGGGTCGGCTTACCCAAGCCGCGCCCGACCGCGTGCTATCCGCACGGACCGCGTCCAGGCACTGCCTTGCCCTGTACGACCGGTGCCCGCTCTCATCCCGAGCCGCTCCGCCCACAACCCTGATCCATGGGTGTTCGACCAATAATAATCCGCGTCCAAACGCGCACTGCCCCTCAGGGATACCGCCATGAGCACCACCTATAACGAGGCTGCGACCGCCGCCCCGACCAACTCGACCGCCCGCGTCGCCACCGCCAGCATCGTCGGCACGGCCATCGAGTTCTACGACTTCTATATCTATGCCACTGCGGCCGCGCTAGTGATCGGCCCGGTGTTCTTCCCGCAGACCTCCGGCACGGCGCAGATGCTCGCGTCGTTCCTGACCTTCGGCATCGCGTTCATCGCCCGCCCGCTGGGTTCGGCGCTGTTCGGCCACTTTGGCGACCGTATCGGCCGCAAATCGACGCTGGTGGCTTCGTTGCTGCTGATGGGGGTGTGTACCACGCTGATCGGCTTGCTGCCGGGGTATGACAGCATCGGCGCCTGGGCACCGATTCTGTTGTGCGTGCTGCGTTTCGGCCAAGGCCTGGGGCTGGGCGGGGAATGGGGCGGTGCGGCGCTGCTCGCCACCGAGAACGCGCCGAAGGGCAAACGCGCGTGGTTCGGCATGTTCCCGCAACTCGGTCCTTCGATTGGCTTCCTGGCGGCCAACGGCCTGTTCCTGATCCTGGCCATGAACCTGAACGACGAGCAGTTCCGCAGTTGGGGCTGGCGCATCCCGTTCATCCTCAGCGCAGCGCTGGTGATGGTCGGCCTGTATGCGCGGCTGAAGCTGCATGAAACCCCGGTATTCGCCAGTGCGGTAGCGAAGGAAGCACCGGTAAAAGTGCCGTTGGTGGAACTGTTCAGCCAGCATTGGCTGCCGGTGCTGCTGGGTGCCGCGTCGATGGTGGTGTGTTATGCGCTGTTCTATATCACCACGGCGTTTTCCCTGAGCTACGGCGTTTCGACCCTGGGCTACAGCCGCGAGACATTCCTCGGCTTGCTGTGTTTTGCCGTGCTGTTCATGGGCCTGGCGACGCCGCTGGCAGCCTTGGCCAGCGATCGATTCGGGCGCAAGCCGGTGCTGATTGTCGGTGCGCTGCTGGCGATTCTGTCGGGTTTCACCATGGAGCCGTTGCTGACCCACGGTTCGACCTGGGCCGTGGCGCTGTTCCTGGCCCTGGAGCTGTTCCTGATGGGTGTGACCTTCGCCCCAATGGGCGCGTTGCTACCGGAACTGTTCCCGACCCGCGTGCGTTATACCGGCGCTTCGGCGGCGTATAACCTGGGTGGGATCGTCGGTGCGTCGGCGGCACCGTTCTTCGCGACCAAGCTGGTGGCGATGGGCGGGCTGAGTTATGTCGGCGGGTATGTGTCGGCGGCAGCGTTGCTGAGCTTGATTGCGGTGCTGTGCTTGAAAGAGACGCGGGATAACGATTTGAACAAGGTTGCCTGATAGATCGCTATCGGGGGCAAGCCCCCTCCCACATTTTGACCGCATTCCTACAGATTAAACGCGGTTAAGTGTGGGAGGGGGCTTGCCCCCGATAGGCACGACGCGGTTTAGAGCTCTACAACAACCGCCTGAGCCGCACGGGTCGCCTTGGCGCGAGCCGCTTCAATCGACTCATCCCGCGCCAACGCCACGCCCATGCGGCGCTGGCCGTTGACTTCCGGCTTACCGAACAGACGCAACGCCGTGTCCGGCTCGCTCAGGGCCGCGCCGAGGTTGGCAAAAGCGGTCTGGGTCGATTGCCCTTCCACCAGGATCACCGCCGACGCCGAAGGCCCGAACTGACGGATCAATGGGATCGGCAGGCCCAGGATGGCGCGCGCGTGCAGGGCGAACTGCGACAAGTCCTGGGAAATCAAGGTGACCAGGCCGGTGTCATGCGGGCGTGGCGACACTTCGCTGAACCACACCTGATCGCCCTTGATGAACAACTCCACGCCAAACAGGCCGCGGCCGCCCAGGGATTCCGTGACGGCCTTGGCCACGCGCTCGGATTCCGCCAGGGCAATCGGGCTCATGGCCTGAGGCTGCCAGGATTCCTGGTAATCGCCTTTCTCCTGACGGTGGCCGACCGGCGCACAGAAGGTCGTGCCGCCGATGTGGCGCACGGTCAGCAGGGTGATTTCGTAGTCGAAGTCGATAAAGCCTTCGATGATCACCCGACCCTTGCCGGCACGCCCGCCTTCCTGAGCGTAATCCCAGGCTTTCTGCACGTCGTCGGCACTGCGCAGCAGGCTCTGGCCCTTGCCCGACGAACTCATCACCGGCTTGACCACACACGGGAAGCCCAGGTCTTGCACGGCCTTGCTGTAGTCTTCGAAGGTATCGGCGAAGTGGTACGGCGAGGTCGGCAGGTCCAGCTCTTCGGCGGCCAGGCGCCGGATGCCTTCGCGGTTCATGGTCAGCGACGCGGCGCGCGCGGTCGGGATCACGGTGAAGCCTTCGGCCTCCAGCTCCACCAGGGTGGCGGTGGCGATGGCTTCGATTTCCGGCACGATGAAGTGCGGTTTTTCCGCCTCGATCACCGCACGCAGGGCCGCGCCGTCGAGCATGTTGATCACATGGCTGCGATGAGCCACCTGCATCGCCGGCGCGTTGGCGTAGCGATCCACGGCAATCACTTCAACGCCCAGGCGTTGCAGTTCGATTACCACTTCCTTGCCCAGCTCACCGCAGCCACACAGCAAAACGCGGGTCGCGGTTGGCGACAATGGAGTTCCGATTCGGGTCATCTCAGGTCCTCAGGGGAGCGGATCATGGGGAGAAAGGCCGGCATTTTACATGAACTGCACAGATTGGCTTCAGTTGGCGACGGCACGTTTGCGGATACGCCAGGCCATGATCAGCCAGACCGCCGTGACCCCGGCGAATTTCGACGCCAGCGCGGTGCCCACCACGGCAGGCGTAAGCGCACCGATCAAGCCGAAAAAGATAAAGGTATCGAGGGGAATGCTCAGCGCCGAACTTATCCACAGGCGATCGTGGAGCGGGCGCTTGGTGATGCTGAACACCAGCCAGTCAATGCACTCGGACACCGCGAACGCAGTGGCGCTGGCCAGCGCGATGGACGGGTCGGAGGTGATATACGACAGCGCCAGCGCCGCCAGCATGGCAAGGATCGCGCCGTGGCCGAAGCGGGTTTGCACCATGTCGCGCAGGATAAACACCAGGCCGCCCCAGGCGGACCAGATCACATCCAGGTGCGGCGCGGTGGAGAAGGCGAAGTTGATCAGCACGACGCTGCTGATGTAGGCGATCAGGAAGAGCATGGGGGGATGGACCTGTGGGTAATGCCGCACAGGGTACACAATTACAGGGATGTCGTCTGGGATGGCGCCATCGGGGGCAAGCCCCCTCCCACATTCGACCGCGTTTAATCTGTAGGAACGCGGTCAAAATGTGGGAGGGGGCTTGCCCCCGATAGCGATGATTCAGCCAACGGATTTACCGGACGCCATAAACACCAACCCACCCGCCAGCGCCCGCTCATGACACAACCCCAACACCACCCGACGCTCGGCGTTGTCCATGCGGCTCCAACGCGTGATTTCTTCCACGGTACGCTGGCAACCGGTGCAAATGTCGTCGTCATCCAGCGCGCAAATGCTTACGCACGGCGAGGCGACGGGGCGCTCTGGCGGCTTCATTCTTCCTGCTCGACCAGATCCCGCGCATAACGCTGGGCGTTATGCACATAGTGCGCAGCGCTGGCCTCGAGCATCTTCTTCTGCGCGTCAGTCAATTCGCGCACGACTTTGCCCGGCGAGCCCATGACCAGGGAGCCATCGGGAATCTCCTTGCCTTCGCCGATCAGCGAATTGGCGCCGATGATGCAGTGCTTGCCGATCTTCGCGCCGTTGAGGATCACCGCGTTGATGCCGATCAGGCTGTAGTCGCCGACGGTGCAGCCATGCAGCATGGCGTTATGGCCGATGGTCACGCCGGTGCCCAGGGTCAGCGGGTAACCCATGTCGGTGTGCATCACGCTGCCGTCCTGCACATTGCTGTTCTTGCCGATCAGGATCAGTTCGTTGTCGCCACGCAACACCGCGTTGAACCAGACATTGGCGCCCTCCTCCAGCTTGACCTTGCCCACCAGCGTGGCATTCGGCGCCACCCAGCTGTGTGGGTGCGTCTCGACGCGGGCGTCGCCCAGGCGGTATTTCATGATATGTCCTCACGACTGGCCATTTAAACGATGGCTTATAGATGGATGAAGCTCTTGGGCGGCTGGTGCAGGCTGATGTTGGCATCGTCATAGAGCAAATTGATCAGCTCAACGATCATGATTGCCGTCAGCCCCCAGATCTTGTATTCGCCGAACCGATAGCTCGGCACGTACCAACTGCGGCCCTGGTAATCGATGCGGTGCGTATGTTCGCGCGGGTCCTGGCGGAAAAACTCCAGGGGCACGCTGAAGACGGCGGCGATTTCGGCGTCGTTGGCCAGGTAGTCGACGTAGTCCGGGATGACGCCAACGTAGGGCGTGACCCGAATGCCATGTAGGGAAATCAGCGGGCTCAACGGGCCGATCACCTCGACCAGGCCGGGCGGCAGGCCGATTTCTTCTTCGGCTTCGCGCAGGGCGGTGAAGATCAGGTCCGGGTCTTCGGGGTCGCGACGCCCGCCGGGAAAGGCCACTTCGCCACCATGGGTCGACAGGCCGCTGGCGCGCAGGGTCAGGATCAGCTCAGGTTCGTCACTGCGGGTAATCGGCACCAGCACGGCGGCCTCGGGGAAACGCCCGTCGGTCTCAAGCCGTTGCGGTGTGTGATTGCTTACCCGGCGAAGTAGCTCGTCCAGCATGAGTCATCTCGGTCTGTTGGCTACTTTGCATCATGCACCAAAGCGCGCGGGCGCCCAACCCCAAAACCGAAGGGCTGTCGCGAAACGACAACTTGCAGGGCCCTGCCGCCCACGCCAAGATAGGCAGACTTTCCAGGAACCCCAGCATGAATTTCTGCAGCCAGTGCGGTAAACCGGTCACCCAACGCATTCCCGAAGGCGACGCACGCCTGCGTTTTGTATGCGATCACTGTCATACCATTCACTACCAGAACCCCAATATCGTCGCCGGCACCGTGCCGGTGTGGGGCGATCAAGTGTTGTTGTGTCGCCGCGCCATCGAGCCCCGCCTGGGTTACTGGACCCTGCCCGCCGGTTTCATGGAGAACGGCGAGACCGTGGAACAGGCCGCCATGCGCGAGACCATGGAAGAAGCCTGCGCCCATGTACGCAACCTGAGCCTCTACACCCTGATCGACGTACCGCATATCAGCCAGGTGCACGTGTTCTACCGCGCCGAGCTGATTGACCTGAACTTCGCCGCTGGCCCCGAAAGCCTGGAAGTGCGACTGTTCGACGAGGCCGATATCCCTTGGTCCGAGCTGGCTTTCCGCACAGTCGGGCGTACCTTAGAATACTTCTTCGCCGACCGTCGCCTACGGTCGTTCCCGGTGCGCAACGAAGCTGTGCCGCCGCTGTCCCAGCCCGCCCAATAACAAACCGGCAGATCGTCGTCCAAGGGAAATCGTTTTAATGCGTTGGTTGCTTGCTTTGCTCTGCCTGTCGTTCGCCACGTTGTCCTCAGCCACCACCCTGGAAACCCTGGGCGGCAAAACGGTCGAGAAAATTCTGGTCCTCAAGTCCGCCCATCAGTTGCAACTGATCAACGACGGCAAACCCCTCAAGACCTACCGTATCTCCCTGGGCAAAAACCCCAAGGGCACCAAGCTGATCGAGGGCGACCGTCGCACGCCGGAAGGCTTGTATTGGATCGACTGGCGCAAAACCAGCGACCGCTACAACCTGTCCATGCACATCTCCTACCCCAATATCAGCGATTCGGCCCGTGCCCGCCGCCAAGGCGTGAACCCCGGCAGCATGATCATGATCCACGGCACGCCCGACACCGCGGAGTACCCGGAGCAGTGGTTTCACACCCTGGACTGGACCGACGGCTGCATCGGCATGCGTAACGTCGACATGCGCGAAGTCTGGAACCTGGTCAAGGACGGCACCCTGGTCGAGATCCGCCCGTAACCTTCGCCCCTCGGTCAATTAACTAAAAAAAGTTTCCTGCCCTCGACAGCGCCTGCCGGTGAATACCAATTCACCCCGCAGGCTGCGCAGCTCTGCGCGCCTTAAAGACCTCTCTAATACCACTTGATACCAGACACCGTTAATGCGCCCTGAAACCAGGAGCCGAAGCGTTTTGGCAGCATTGACATGGTATTTAAGTGGTATTAGTTTCCGGCCAATACCGGGCGACAACACACTAATAACCGCATCGGAAACCTGACAGATGAACCCCATCCTGACGCTGCGTCCCGACGACAAGCAATCCACGCCGCTGTACCTGCAACTGGCCCGCAACCTGGAAGCGGCGATCCACGCCGGCCAATGGAAATCCGAACAGGCCCTGCCGTCGGAACGCGCCCTCAGCGAGCAGTTGAGCATCTCGCGCGTCACCGCCCGCAAGGCGCTGGAAGTCTTGTTTGCCCAAGGCCTGATCCGTCGCAGCCAAGGCTCCGGCACCTTTATCACGCCACGCCTGGAACAACCGCTGTCGCGCCTGTCGGGCTTCAGCGAGATGCTGCGACTCAAGGGGTTTGTGCCCAGCTCCCAGTGGCTGGAACGCGACATCAGCGCGCCGACCCACGAAGAGCTGATCCGCCTGGGCCTGTCGCCGACCGACAAAGTGGCGCGGCTCAAGCGCCTGCGCAAGGCGGACGACACGGTGATGGCCATCGAAATGACCACCATGCCCGCCGCGGTGCTGCCGCACCCGCAAGCCATCGGCCAGTCCCTCTACGAGTACCTCGAAGGCATCGGCAAACCCATCGTGCGCGCCCTGCAGCATATCCAGGCGATCAACGCCTCGGACGAGTTCGCCGCGCTGGTCGGCATCGCCCCCGGCACCGCCATGCTGTTGATGACCCGTGTCGGCTACACCGCCGACAACACCCCGATCGAAATCACCGACACCTACTGCCGCAACGACTACTACGACTTTGTCGCCGAGCTGCGTCGATAGGCCTTTGCCGCGCACCGCGGCCTTAGAGAACTGCCCATGTCCGAAGACAATATCCTCACACCCCATGGCTGGATTCGCGGCCGCCTGGTGCATGAACACGGCAAGGTGATCGCCATTGAAGGCGCACCTTGCGACCCGGCCGACAACGACCTGCCCTACCTGCTGCCGGGTTTTATCGACCTGCACGTCCACGGCGGTGGCGGCAAAGACATCATGGAAGGTGCCGACGCCTTCGAAACCATCACCCGCACCCACGTGCGCTTTGGCACCACGTCGCTGCTGGCCACCACCATGACCGCGCCGGTGGATGAAATCTCCAGCGTGCTCGGCCAGCTCGGCAGCTTCTGCGCGCAACGCCCGAGCGGCAGCGCCCGGGTCCTCGGCGTACACCTGGAAGGGCCCTACATCAATCCGGGCAAACTCGGCGCGCAACCCAACTTCGCCCACACCGCATTGATGGAAGAAGTGGAAGCCTACCTGCGCCTGGCGCCGATCCGGGTGATCACCATCGCCCCGGAAATCGCCGGGCATGACCGCCTGATCCGCGCCCTCAGTACACGCGGCGTGCGTATGCAGATCGGCCACACCCTGGGCAGCTATGAGGAAGGCGTCGCCGCCCTCGCCGCCGGCGCCACCAGCTTCACGCATTTGTATAACGCCATGAGCCCGCTGCATCACCGTGAGCCCGGCATCGTCGGCGCGGCGCTGGCCCACGCGCAGTACGCGGAATTGATCCCGGATTTGCTCCACGTACACCCCGGCGCCATGCGCGTGGCCCTGCGCGCGATCCCATGCCTGTACTGCGTCACCGATTCCACCGCCGCCGCCGGCATGCCCGACGGCGAATACAAGCTGGGCAGCCACACCGTGACCAAATGCCTGGGCGGCGTGCGCCTGGCCGACGGCACCCTGGCTGGCAGCACCCTGACCATGGATCAGGCGCTGCGCAACCTGGTGAAGATCGGCCTGCCCATCAGCGAAGCCTCACAACGCCTGTCGCAATTTCCGGCGGACTACCTGGGCCTGGAACAACGCGGCCGCCTGCAACCCGGCAGCTTTGCCGACTGCGTGCGCCTGGACCGCTCCCTGCACCTCACCGACGTCATGGTCGAAGGAGAAACCATTGTCTTCAAAAATGCTTGAAGAGGCCCTCGCCTCCAGCGACGCGGTCGCGGCGCAGTTGCAACGCCTGGCCCCGCGCCTGCAAGACATCGCCGAGCGCCTGCGCCGTCAGCCGCCGCACGTGGCGATGACTGTCGCTCGCGGCAGTTCCGACCACGCCGCGAGCTACTTCGCCTACCTGGCCATGCAGCACGTGGGCATTCCGGTGGCGTCGTTGCCGATGTCGGTGGTGACCCTGCTGCACGCGCCGTTGAAGGTCAGCGGCCAGGTCGCATTCGGCTTCTCTCAGTCGGGCCAGAGCCCGGACCTGGTCGACAGCCTGCGCCTGCTGCGCCAACGCGGCGCCTTGAGCATCTCGCTGGTGAATGCCGAAGACTCGCCCCTGGAAGCCGCCTGCGAATTCCATGTGCCGCTGTGCGCCGGGCCGGAACTCAGTGTGGCCGCGACCAAGAGCTTTATCGCCACCCTCAGCGCCAGCGCGCTGTTGGTCGGCCACTGGAACCAGGAAACCGACCTGCTGCACGCCTGCCGTGCGTTGCCCGATGGCCTGCGCGAGGCGGCCAAACAGGATTGGACGAACGCCATCGACGCCCTGCGCGACTGCCAGCAGTTGATGGTCATCGGCCGTGGCGCTGGTTTTGCCATCGCCCAGGAAGCCGCGCTCAAGCTCAAGGAAACCTCGGCGATCCAGGCCGAAGCTTTCAGCAGCGCCGAGGTGCGTCACGGGCCGATGGCCTTGATCGACGACAACTACCCGCTGCTGATATTCGCCCCACGCGGTGCCGAGCAAGCCGGCCTGTTGAGCCTGGCCGCCGATATGCGCCAACGCGGCGCCCGCGTGTTGCTGGCCGCGCCGGACGATATCGCCGAACGCGACCTGCCGCTCAGCCGCGCCGAACACCCGAGCCTGGACCCGATCCTGGCCATCCAGAGTTTCTATGTCATGGCCGCCGGCCTGGCGCTCGCCCGTGGCATGAACCCGGACCAGCCGCGCCACCTGAGCAAAGTGACCCGCACCCACTGAGTGGCGTGCTGCGATTTCCTGATGAGTACCGTGCCCATGTCCAACAACAATAATGCATTGACCCTCGGCGCCCCCCTCAGCGGGCCGGTGCTGGCCCTGGGCAACGTCCCCGACGAAGTATTCGCCAGCGGCGCCATGGGTGACGGCCTGGCCATCGATCCGCTGAACGATAGCCTGTACGCACCGTGCGACGGCGAGATCATCCATGTCGCGCGCACCGGGCATGCGCTGACGCTTCGCGCGCAGAACGGCGCCGAGCTGTTGATGCATGTGGGCATCGACACCGTGGAGTTGAACGGCGAAGGGTTCGCCCTGCTGGTGAAGAACGGTGCGCAGGTGAGCAAGGGCCAGGCGCTGATACAGTTCGATCTGGACCGGATTGCGCGCCAGTGCAAAAGCCTGGTCAGCCTGATCATTCTCACCAACAGCGAGCGCTTCGAACTGACACCGCTGCCGCTGCGCTCAGTCAAACACGGTGAACCGCTGGCGCGCGTAGCGCTGCGTTCCGGCGCCGCGCTGCAAACCACTGTGGATAACTCCGTCGCGCAAGCCAGCGCCAACGTGCGGATCACCCATCGCGGCGGCTTGCATGCGCGTCCGGCGGCATTGATCCGCAAGACCGCACAAGCGTTCAGCAGCCAGACGCAGTTGCATTTCGCCGGCAAGTCGGCGGCGTGCGACAGCTTGATCGGCCTGATGGGGCTGGGCATCGGTGAGGGCGATGAGGTGTGTGTCACCTGTCGCGGCAAGGACTGCGCGGCGGCGTTGCAGGCGCTGGTCGCCGCGCTGTCTGTCGCCATCGGCGAAGAACCTCACACGCCGATGGCGGCCGCTCCACGCCGCGCGAATACCGAGGTCGGTGTGTTGCAAGGTGTTTGTGCGGCACCGGGCCTGGTGTGCGGGCCGCTGTTCCGCCTGAGCACGATCGAGTTGCCGGCCGATACCGGCAACCACTGCGCCGACGAACAGTTGCAACGGCTGGACGCGGCCCTTGAGCAAGTGCGCGGCGAAATCCGCACCACCCTGGACCTCGCCCGCCAACGCCGAAATGCCGAAGAAGAAGACATCTTCGCCGCCCACCTCGCCTTGCTGGAAGACCCCGCCCTGCTGGACACCGCCACCCGCGCCATCGAGCACGGCAGCGCCGCGACCCACGCCTGGCGCGATGCGATCCAGGCGCAATGCGCGGTGTTGCTGGGCCTGGGCAAGCCGTTGCTGGCCGAGCGCTCCAACGACCTGCGCGACCTGCAACAACGGGTACTGCGCGTGCTGCTCGGCGAAGCGTGGCACGTCGAGTTGCCTGCCGGGGCGATTGTCAGCGCCCACGAGCTGACGCCGTCGGACCTGCTCCAACTGAGCGCGCAACACGCCGCCGGCCTTTGCATGGCCGAGGGCGGCGCCACCTCCCATGTCGCGATCCTGGCCCGCGGGAAAGGCTTGCCGTGCGTGGTGGCATTGGGCGCCGAAGTGCTCGATGTGCCCCAAGGCCAACGCGTGGTGCTCGACGCGGCCAACGGTCGCCTGGAGCTGGCGCCCAGCGCGACGCGCCACGCCGAAGTCGAGCGGATTCGCGAAACACAGAACCTGCGTCGCCAGGAACAACAGACCCAGGCCCGACTGCCAGCGAACACCCGCGATGGCATGACCATCGAAGTCGCCGCCAATGTCGCCTCCAGCGCCGAGGCCCAGGTGGCGTTTGAAAACGGCGCCGATGGCATCGGCCTGCTGCGCACCGAGTTCCTCTTCGTCGACCGCCGCACCGCGCCGGATGAACAGGAACAGCGCCAGGCCTATCAAGCCGTGCTGGATGCGATGGGCGACAAGTCGGTGATCATCCGCACCATCGACGTGGGCGGCGACAAACAGCTCGACTACCTGCCGCTGCCGGTCGAGGCCAACCCGGTGCTGGGCCTGCGCGGCATTCGCCTGGCCCAGGTGCGCCCCGACGTGCTCGACCAACAACTGCGCGCACTGCTGCAAGTCAGTCCGCTGGCGCGCTGCCGCATCCTGCTGCCGATGGTCAGCGAAGTCGACGAACTGCTGCAGATCCGCCAACGCCTGGATGAACTGTGCGCCGAGCTGCAACTGACCCAACGCCCGGAACTGGGGGTGATGATCGAAGTGCCCGCCGCCGCGCTGATGGCCGAACAACTGGCCAGGCATGCGGACTTCCTGTCCATCGGCACCAATGACCTGTCCCAGTACACCCTGGCCATGGACCGCGACCACGCCGGCCTCGCCGCGCGGGTCGATGCGCTGCACCCGGCGCTGCTGCGGCTGATCGCCCAGACCTGCACGGGCGCGGCCAAACACGGGCGTTGGGTCGGCGTGTGCGGCGCCTTGGCATCCGACCCGCTGGCGACGCCGGTGTTGGTCGGGCTGGGGGTCAGCGAGCTATCGGTCAGCCCGCCGCAGATCGGCGAAATCAAGGACCGCGTCCGCCATCTGGACGCGGCGCAATGCCGGCAACTGAGCCTGGGCCTGCTCGACCTGAGCAGCGCCAAGGCGGTACGCCAAGCCTGTCAACACCACTGGCCGCTGAGCTGACAACAACAAGAAAAGGGAGACACGCCATGTACCAACACCTTATCGAAGGCCTGCAACGCCTGGGCCGTGCGCTGATGCTGCCGATCGCGATCCTGCCGATCGCCGGCCTGCTGCTGCGCCTGGGCGACACCGACCTGCTCAACATCGCGGTGATGCACGACGCCGGGCAGGCGATCTTCGCCAACCTTGCGCTGATCTTCGCCATCGGCATCGCCGTGGGCTTTGCCCGCGACAATAACGGCACGGCCGGTTTGGCCGGGGCCATCGGCTACCTGGTGATGATCTCGACGCTCAAGGTGATGGACTCGACCATCAACATGGGCATGCTCGCCGGGATCGCCAGCGGCCTGATGGCAGGCGGGCTGTATAACCGCTTCAAGGACATCAAGCTGCCGGAGTACCTGGCGTTCTTCGGCGGGCGGCGATTCGTGCCGATTGTCACCGGGTTCAGCGCGGTCGGCCTGGGCGTGATCTTTGGCCTGATCTGGCCGCCGATCCAGCACGGCATCAACAGCTTCGGCGTGTTGCTGATGGAAAGCGGCAGCCTGGGGGCCTTCGTGTTTGGCGTGTTCAACCGACTGCTGATCGTCACCGGCCTGCACCATATCCTCAACAACATGGCGTGGTTCGTGTTCGGCAGCTTTACCGACCCGGTGACCGGCGCGGTGGTGACCGGCGACCTGACCCGCTACTTCGCTGGCGACCCGAAAGGTGGCCAGTTCATGACCGGCATGTTCCCGGTGATGCTGTTCGGCCTGCCCGCCGCGTGCCTGGCGATGTACCGCAATGCCCTGCCGGAACGACGCAAAGTGATGGGCGGGATTTTCCTGTCGATGGCGCTGACCTCGTTCCTGACCGGCGTGACCGAGCCGATCGAATTCGCCTTCATGTTCCTCGCGCCGTTCCTGTACCTGCTGCATGCGCTGCTGACCGGGCTGTCGATGGCGGTCACCAACCTGCTGGATATCCACCTCGGGTTTACTTTCTCCGGCGGCTTTATCGACATGGTGCTGGGCTGGGGCAAGTCCACCAACGGTTGGCTGGTCGTACCGGTCGGCCTGGCTTATGCGGCGATTTACTACAGCGTGTTCAGCTACTGCATCCGCCGCTTCAACCTGAAGACACCGGGCCGCGAAGATATCCCGGTAGCGCAGGCCGAAGCGATGAGCGATAACCAGCGCGCCACGGCTTACATCCACGCGCTGGGAGGGGCGGACAACCTGCTCAGCGTGGGGGCTTGCACCACGCGCCTGCGCCTGGACATGGTCGACCGCAACAAAGCGGTGGATGCACAGTTGAAAGCCCTCGGCGCGATGGCCGTGGTGCGGCCGGGCAACGGCGGCAGTTTGCAGGTGGTGGTCGGGCCGATGGCCGACAGCATTGCCGATGAGATTCGCCTGGCGATGCCAGCGTTTGTGGCCGCCGCGCCGGTGGATAAGCCGGTCGCGGTCAATGTGCAGGAAGCCGAGCAATGGTTGAGTGCATTGGGCGGCCGGGGGAATGTGCGCCAGCTGGAAGCGGTGGCGATGACCCGGTTGCGGGTGGAATTGGGGGATGATTCGGTGGTGTCCGAGGCTCAACTGACGGCGCTTGGTTGCCAAGGCATCAGCCAACTTGATAGCGGTGTTTGGCACCTGCTGATTGGTGACAAGGCCTCGGGCTTGAGTGAGGTATTGGAGCGACTGGTCAGCGGCCATGAGGTCGGCGCCAGGGTTTAAGAGAGGTAGTGGTTGTTCTGGCCTCATCGCGGGCAAGTCCCCTCCCACATTTGCCCGCATTCCAGCGTTGGAACTCGGTCAAATGTGGGAGCGGGCTTGCCCGCGATGAGGCCCTTACAGCCAACAAAAAACCCACTGACCAAACTGGCCCAGCGGGTTTCTCGTTCATGCAATCAACGAATCAGAAATCCGCCAACCGCCACACCTCATACGCCGGTGTCTCATAGGGATGGCTCAGCTTCAACGCAGCCACAACAGCCACGATCAGCTCATCCGCCACCACCAGCTCAACCTTCCACTCTTCAACCACTTCAACCTGGCCGACTTGCCCGAGAAACGGCTGGCTGCCGTCCAACGCGCGGAATTGGCCCTGGCCCAGCACTTGCCAGGCGCAGCTGTCGTAGTCGCCGATGCGCCCGCCGCCGGCTGCGAAGACGGCGGCTTTCACCGCCTCCACATGGCTGCCGGGCACGAAGAAGCTGAGCTTGTACACCGCCTTAGTTCACCCACACGCGCGCGTTGCGGAACATCCGCATCCACGCGCCGTCTTCGTTCCACTCTTCCGGGCGCCACGAGTTCTGCACGGCGCGGAATACACGCTCCGGGTGCGGCATCATGATGGTGACGCGACCGTCGCGGCTGGTGAGGCCGGTGATCCCGCGCGGTGAGCCGTTCGGGTTGGCCGGGTAGCTTTCGGTGACCTTGCCGTGGTTGTCGACGAAACGCATGGCGACGCAACCGGACACATCGGCTTCGAGCAAGGCTTCTTCGCTGGCGAACTCGGCATGGCCTTCACCATGAGCGATGGCGATTGGCATACGCGAACCGGCCATGCCTTGCAGGAAGATCGAGTTGGACTCCTGCACCTGCACCATGGCGACACGGGCTTCGAACTGCTCGGAACGGTTACGCACGAAGTGCGGCCAGAACTCGCTGCCCGGGATCAGTTCGTGGAGGTTGGACATCATCTGGCAACCGTTGCACACACCCAGGGTGAAGCTGTCGTTGCGTTCGAAGAAGCCCTGGAACGCGTCGCGGGCACGGCTGTTGAACAGGGCCGACTTGGCCCAGCCTTCACCGGCACCCAGCACGTCGCCGTAGGAGAAACCGCCGCAGGCCACCAGGCCTTTGAACTCGTTGAGGTCGACGCGACCGGCGAGGATGTCGCTCATGTGTACGTCGATCGCATTGAAGCCGGCGCGGTCGAACGCGGCCGCCATTTCCACCTGGCCGTTGACGCCCTGCTCGCGCAGTACGGCAACCTGTGGGCGAATGCCTTTCTTGATGTACGGCGCGGCGATGTCCTGGTTGACGTCGAAGCTGAGCTTGGTGCTCAGGCCCGGGTTGTCTTCTTCCAGGATCACGTCGAATTCCTGCTCGGCGCAGTCGGCGTTATCGCGCAGGCGCTGGATCTGGTAGCTGGTCTCGGCCCACTGGCGCTGCAGCAGACGGCGCTGGCCTTCGAACACGGTGTCGCCGTTGAAGACGATGTCGATCTGACCGTTGTTGATCGGCTGGCCGATCACGGCCACGCAATCGCCCAGGCCGGCGGCGCTGAACTGTGCCAATACGTTTGGCGTCGCGTCCTGGCGCACCTGGATCACCGCACCCAGCTCTTCGTTGAACAGGATGCCGTTGAGTTCAGAGGCGTCCTCGGCAACGCTGTCGAGCACCAGGTTCAAGCCGCAGTGACCGGCGAAGGCCATCTCGACCACGCTGGTCAACAGACCACCGTCGGACCGGTCGTGGTAGGCCAGCAGGTGGCCGTCGGCGTTGAGGCCCTGGATCACGGCGAAGAAGGCTTTCAGGTCTTCGGCGTCATCGACGTCCGGCGCGTGTTTGCCGAGCTTGCCATGGGTTTGCGCGAGGATCGAGGCGCCCATGCGGTTCTGGCCACGGCCCAGGTCGATCAGGATCAGATCGGTGGTGCCCTTGTCCATGCGCAGTTGCGGGGTCAGGGTCTGGCGGATGTCGGTGACCGGCGCGAAACCGGTGACGATCAACGACAGTGGCGAGGTGACGCTCTTGTCCACGCCTTCGTCGTTCCAGCGGGTGGCCATGGACATGGAGTCCTTGCCCACCGGAATGGTGATCCCCAGTTCAGGGCACAGCTCCATGCCGACAGCCTTGACGGTGTCGTACAGGCGCGCGTCTTCGCCGGGGTGACCGGCAGCGGACATCCAGTTGGCCGACAATTTGATGTCGGACAGCTTGCCGATACGGGACGCGGCGATGTTGGTGAGGGTTTCACCAATGGCCATGCGGCCCGACGCCGGAGCGTCCAACAGGGCCAGCGGCGTGCGTTCGCCCATGGCCATGGCTTCACCGGTGTAGACGTCGAAGCTGGTGGCAGTGACGGCAACGTCGGCCACCGGCACTTGCCATGGGCCGACCATTTGGTCACGGGCAACCAGGCCGGTGATGGTGCGGTCGCCGATGGTGATCAGGAAGCTTTTGCTCGCGACCGCCGGGTGGTGCAGCACGCGTTCGATGCTGTCGGCCAATTCCAGTGTGCTTGGGTCGAAGTCATCGCCCAGCTCGGTTTCACGTACCGCCGAGCGGTGCATGCGCGGGGCTTTGCCCAGCAGCACTTCGAGCGGCATGTCCACCGGGCTGTTGCCGAAGTGGCTGTCGGTGACCGTCAGTTGCGGCTCGGCAGTGGCTTCGCCGACCACGGCAAACGGGCAACGCTCGCGTTCGCAGATGGCCTGGAAGCGCGCGAAGTCTTCAGGACCGACGGCCAGGACGTAGCGTTCCTGGGACTCGTTGCTCCAGATTTCGTGCGGGGCCATGCCCGGCTCGTCGTTTGGAATGTTGCGCAGTTCGAAACGGCCGCCACGCTCGCCATCGTTGACCAGTTCCGGGAAGGCGTTGGACAAACCGCCGGCGCCGACGTCGTGGATGAAGCTGATCGGGTTCTTGTCACCCAACTGCCAGCAACGGTCGATGACTTCCTGGCAGCGACGCTCCATCTCTGGGTTTTCGCGCTGTACCGAAGCGAAGTCCAGGTCTGCCGAGCTGGTGCCGGTGGCCATGGAGGAAGCCGCGCCGCCGCCCAGGCCGATCAGCATCGCCGGGCCGCCGAGCACGATCAGCTTGGAGCCGACCAGAATCTCGCCTTTCTTGACGTGTTCTTCACGGATGTTGCCCATGCCGCCGGCCAACATGATCGGCTTGTGGTAACCGCGCACTTCGTCGCCACGCGGGGTGGTGATGGACTGTTCGAAGGTACGGAAATAACCGGTCAGCGCCGGACGGCCGAATTCGTTGTTGAACGCGGCGCCGCCCAGCGGGCCTTCGATCATGATGTCCAGCGCGGTGACGATGCGCTCCGGCTTGCCGTAGGGCACTTCCCACGGCTGTTCGAAGCCCGGGATCTGCAGGTTGGACACGGTAAAACCGGTCAGCCCGGCCTTGGGCTTGGCGCCACGGCCGGTGGCACCTTCGTCGCGGATCTCGCCGCCGGAACCGGTGGCTGCGCCCGGGAACGGGGCAATCGCGGTCGGGTGGTTGTGGGTCTCGACTTTCATCAGGATGTGTACCGGTTCCTGCACCGCGCCGTACTGGCGGGTTTCAGGGTCCGGGAAGAAACGGCCGGCGACGCTGCCGACGATGACCGAAGCGTTGTCCTTATAAGCCGACAGAACGCCTTCGCTGTGCATCACGTAGGTGTTCTTGATCATGCCGAACAGGCTTTTTTCCTGGCTTTCGCCGTCGATGTCCCAACTGGCGTTGAAGATCTTGTGACGGCAGTGCTCGGAGTTGGCCTGGGCGAACATCATCAGTTCGATGTCGTGCGGGTTGCGCTTCAAGCCGTTGAAGGCGTTGACCAGATAATCGATCTCGTCTTCGGCCAGGGCCAGGCCCAGCTCGGTGTTGGCCTTCGCGAGGGCGGCGCGGCCACCGCCGAGCACGTCAATCGCGGTCAGCGGCTTGGGCTCGGCGTGGCTGAACAGAGCACCGGCCTGTTCCAGCTGGCTGACGATGATCTGGGTCATGCGGTCGTGCAGGCTGCCGGCGATCAGCTCGGCTTCGGCCTCGCTGAACTGGCCCGCGACATAGAAGGCAATACCGCGTTCCAGGCGCTGGATTTTTTCCAGGCCGCAGTTGCGGGCGATATCGCTGGCCTTGCTCGACCAGGGCGAGATGGTGCCGAACCGCGGCAGAACCAGGAACAAGCGGCCAGTCGGCTCTTGAACGGGAACGCTTGGGCCGTACTTCAGAAGGCGTGCCAGCACTTGCTGTTCGTCGGCGGTCAAGACGCCGGTCACGTCGGCGAAATGAGCAAATTCAGCATACAGGCCTGTAACAGCTGGAACCTTCTGGCTCAGTTGCTCAAGGAGTTTGCTGTGGCGAAAGGCAGAAAGGGCAGGAGCGCCGCGCAGGATCAACATCTTCGGGACAGCCTCGGGAAGGGGTGTGCTTTGAGGCCGTGCATTCTAACGTAAACCGTCGTCAACGGCACCCGAAACACTAACGCTGGCCGCTGCCGAACGTCAGTTGGCTGGGTTTGCACGGTGCCGGGGCGTTATCCGGGGCGGCGGGCACAGTTATTTTAACCGTCACAATCGCTCTCCAAGCCACGTTTCTGCGGGCTGCAGCACAGTTTCAAGGCGGCTAGCAGACAAGTCCCCCGCTGTCGAGATATGGCGCCGTGGGCCGTTTGCGTATACTGCGCAGATGTTCTCCCCAACTGCTTTGCGCCCGCGATGCGCCAAATGGCTCATCGCCACCGGACTCTTCCTGATGCTCAGCGCCTGTGTTGATAAACCCAGCACGCTCGAGCGAATCAAGGAGGATGGCGTATTGCGGGTGATTACCCGGAACAGCCCGGCCACGTATTTCCAGGACCGCAACGGTGAAACCGGTTTCGAATACGAACTGGTCAAGCGCTTTGCCGACGACCTGGGGGTGAAGCTGGAAATCGAGACCGCCGACAACCTCGACGACCTGTTCGGCCAGTTGGGCAAACCCAACGGCCCGGTCCTCGCCGCCGCCGGCTTGGTCAGCAGCGAGCGACGCAAGCAGCAGGTGCGCTTTTCCCACCCTTACCTGGAAGTCACCCCGCAGATCATCTACCGCAACGGCCAGTCGCGCCCCACCAACGCGGCAGACCTGGCGGGCAAGAAGATCATCGTGCTCAAGGGCAGCACCCACGCCGAACAACTGGCCGAGCTTAAAAAGCAGAACCCTGCGATCGAATACGAAGAATCCGACGCCGTTGAAGTGGTCGACCTGCTGCGCATGGTCGACGAGGGCCAGATCGACCTGACCCTGGTGGACTCCAACGAAGTGGCGATGAACCAGGTTTACTTTCCCAACGTGCGCGTGGCGTTCGACCTCGGCGATGCCAGCAACCAAAGCTGGGCCGTGGCCGCCGGCGAAGACAACAGCCTGCTCAACGAGGTCAACAGCTACCTGGACAAGGTCGGCAAGAACGGCACCTTGCAGCGCCTGAAAGATCGCTATTACGGGCACGTCGATGTACTCGGCTACATGGGCGCCTACACCTTCGCCCAGCACTTGCAGCAGCGCCTGCCCAAGTACGAGAAACACTTCAAGACCTTCGCCAAGGAAGAAAAGGTCGACTGGCGCCTGTTGGCCGCCATCGGCTATCAGGAATCACTCTGGCAACCGGCGGTCACCTCCAAGACCGGCGTGCGCGGCCTGATGATGCTGACCCAGAACACCGCCCAGGCGATGGGCGTGTCCAACCGCCTGGACGCCAAGCAAAGCATCATGGGCGGCGCCAAGTACCTGGCGAAGATCAAGGACGAGCTGGACGACGATATCGCCGAGCCGGACCGCACCTGGTTTGCCCTGGCCGCCTACAACGTGGGCACCGGGCATCTGGACGACGCACGCAAGCTGGCGCAGAAGGACGGCCTGAACCCGAACAAGTGGCTGGACGTGAAGAAAATGCTGCCGCGCCTGTCGCAGAAGCAGTGGTACAGCAAGACCCGCTACGGCTATGCACGGGGCGGCGAGCCGGTACACTTCGTGGCGAACATCCGGCGCTACTACGACATCCTCACCTGGGTGACCCAGCCACAGCTGGAAGGCAACCAGGTAGTCGAAGGCAACCTGCATGTGCCAGGGGTCAACAAGACCAAGCCGCCGGAAGAGAACCCGCAGCTGTAAACCCGAAGCCCCCAAACACCACCGCCCAATGTGGGAGGGGGCTTGCCCCCGATAGCGGTGTGACAGTCAGCTTGTTTATAACTGACCCACCGCCATCGGGGGCAAGCCCCCTCCCACATTTGAATCGCTACTGGCCTTGAAGACCAGTGATCAGATGCACGATCCCACCCGCCAGCACCATCACTCCCGACACTCCCGCTGCCTTTAACGCCGCCGCATCCACCCGCGCCGCATCCCGCAGTTGCACACGCACCCGCGTCAGCGCCACGCGTTGTTGCGACTGGAGGTTATCCGCGCCACCGAGGGCATTCAGCACATCGGCGGACAACAGGTTCTCCGCCGCCGGCACAGGCGCCGCGACGGTTTCGGCGATCAAGTCCGGGGTCAGGGCTTTCCAGAACGCCCGCTGCAATTTCTCGAACATGCTCAGTGCTCCACGACAGGTGAGGTTTCAACGGTGGCCGCGTGGTACAGGCGCAAGGCCTCGCGCACCTGCGCAGCTTCTTCAAGGCCGAGCACCTGATGGGCGATGATCTGGCAATCCGCCAGGTCCAGCTCGCGCACGGTGGCCTTGATGGTCGGGATCAGCGGTACGCTGACCGACAGCTCGTCCACCCCCAGCCCGATCAACACCGGCACCGCCGACGCTTCAGACGCCAGCGCCCCGCACACGCCAACCCACTTGCCGTGGGCATGGGCGGCCTTGACGGTGGTGGCGATCAGACGCAGCACCGCCGGGTGAAAGCTGTCGGCCTGGCTGGCCAGGCGCGGGTGATCGCGGTCCATCGCCAGGGTGTACTGGGTCAGGTCGTTGGTGCCGATGGAAAAGAAGTCCACATGGGGCGCGAACACGTCCGCCATCAAGGCCGCGGACGGCACTTCGATCATGATGCCCAGCTTCGGCAGCTCGGTGAGCCCCAGCGCCAACGCTTCCTCTTCAAGCATCGTGCGCGCCAGGCGCAGCTCCGAGAGCAGGCTGACCATCGGCAGCATGATGTGCAGCCGCGTCAACCCGGCACTCGCGAGGATCGCGCGGAACTGTTCGCGCAACAACTCGGGGCGCTCCAGGCACAAACGAATACCGCGCAAGCCCAGGAACGGGTTGGTCTCGGCATCCATCGGCACATAGGCCAACGGCTTATCGCCGCCGACATCCAACGTGCGTACCACCAGGTTGCGCTCCGGGCCCAGGGCGCGGGCGATGGCGTTGTAGGTGCCGGCTTGCTCCTCGGGGCTCGGTGCGCGATGGCGGTCCAGGTACAGAAACTCTGATCGCAGCAGCCCCACGCCTTCGCCGCCCAGGCTCAGGGATTGCTCGACCTCCTGAAGCGACGCGACGTTGGCCGTGACTTCGACGTGATGACCATCGCGGGTGATGGCCGCCAGGCGTGCCTGCGCGACGTCGCGTTGGCGCCGCACTATTTGCTCCCGGTGGGTGGCCTGCAATTGCTCGATCTCGGCCAGGTCCGGGTCCAGGTGCAGCTCGCCCTTGTCGGCGTCCAGCAACACCTGCCGACCGTCGGCCAACGCCAGCACCTGCGGCGGCACCCCGCAAATCGCCGGCAGCCCCAGCGCCCGGGCGAGGATCGCGACGTGGCTGGTCGCCCCGCCGCCGACGGTGACGAACCCGAGCACCTTGTGCGTGTCGAGGCTGGCGGTCTGCGACGGCGTCAGTTGCTCGGCGATCAGGATCGCGCGCTCGGGCAGTTCCCAGGCGCGGTCGTGAATGCCGAGGATCAGTTTCAGCACGCGCTGGCCGACGTCGGCCAGGTCCGCCGCACGTTCGGCGAGCAGGGCATTGCCCAGGCCCTGGAACAGTTGGGCGGTGGCGAGCGTGGCGCTGTTCCAGGCAAAGGCGGCGCTTTTGCCGACGGCCAGCAGGTCGTGGGCTTGCTCCAGCAGGGTCGGGTCTTCGAGCAGTTCCTGATGGGCGCGGAAGATCTGCGCCTGGGCACTGCCGACCGCCTTGGCCTGCAAGCTCTGCAAGGCCTCGGTAGCGGCGTGCAGGCCACGGTCCAACGC
Source organism: Pseudomonas sp. 7-41 (assembly GCF_021233075.1). Classification (NCBI taxonomy): domain Bacteria; kingdom Pseudomonadati; phylum Pseudomonadota; class Gammaproteobacteria; order Pseudomonadales; family Pseudomonadaceae; genus Pseudomonas; species Pseudomonas sp. 7-41. The sequence continues at coordinate 5,609,508 of NZ_CP089551.1, forward strand.
CGCGCGTTCGAGTGCTTCGCCGCCGCCCGTTTCGGGAATGCTCAGCGCCGGCTCTGCCACCTGGACCACCTGGCCAAACGCCGAGCCCGGCGACGCACACACGCCCCGCAGCAGGCTCGTGGACGCCAGCGACACACGCGGTTCGACGTCCTCGACCGGCGCCGCGACGCTCTCGCCGCACCCCTCGGCCAACAGCGCCACCAACGCCTTGATCGCCGCGGCGGCATCCTCTCCCGCCGCGCTCACCTGCAAGGTGTCGCCCTGCACGGTTTGCAGTGCCATGATCGCCACCAGCGACTTGGCGTTGGCGCTCTGGGTTTGCTTGTGCAGGTAGATACTGGCGTCAAACCCCTTCGCTGCCTGGGCAAACACCGCCGCCGGGCGCGCGTGCAAACCGTTGGCATTGGGCAACGTCAACGGTTTGGAGAACAGTGCGTCGCCCTCCTCTTCGTCCTCGGTTTCAGCCGCCTCGCCTGGCGACAGGCGCACCAGCGGCTGGCCCAGTGTGACCGGGCCGCTGTCCGACGCCAGCAGCGCAAACGGCTCGCCGCTGACCACCAGCATCAAGGTCAACAGGCTCCGGGCATTGAGCGCTACGTAGTCGGCGTCGAACTCGATCAACGGCTGCCCGGCCTCCACCCGCTGGCCTTCCCCGACCAAACGGCTGAACCCCTTGCCCGCCAGGTTCACGGTGTCCAGGCCGATATGCAGCAGCACCTGGACGCCATTGTCAGCCGTGATGCTCACCGCATGGCCAGTGTCCTGGATATTGCTGATCACCCCGGCCAACGGTGCACAGAGGGTCTGCGAGGTCGGGTCGATGCACAGGCCGTCGCCGATCAGGCGGCTGGAGAACACCGGGTCGGGGACCTTGTCCAGTGCCAGCAGCACGCCCGACAAGGGCGCAAGCAATTCCAGGGGTTGAGTTGCGGTCATGACTTCACCTGCTGTTTTGTTCTGTAAAAATCATTGGGTGGATACAAATCCCGAGGTGACAAAGATCAAATGTGGGAAGGGCTTGCCCCCTCCCCCATTTAAGCCTGTCTACATCCGAAGATTCACTTCCACCAGTACTCGACTTGCACACCGACGTTCGAGCCATGCCGCGCGGTGCCGTAGGCGCCGGTGTCAGACAACGCCGACCCAGCCGCCAGCTCATTCGCCGCGCGTTTGGCCGCTGCGTTCCAGCTCGCATAGGTGTAGTACAGACGCACTTCCGGGCGCGCCCAGAAATCCGGGCCTTTGGGCGACCAGGTCGGGGCGAAGGTGAATTTGCTCAGTTTGCGCGTACCGCCGGTGGCGTCGACCTGATCATGACCAAGCTCGGTGACCAGTTTGAACTGTTCACTGATGGCATAGGCCGGACGCACACCGATGGACATCCAGGTCTGGTCCTGGCTGCCGGGGCGAATGTCTTTCTGGTACACGGCCTCGATCTGCCCACCGAAACGCGGGGTCACCTGCCAGTCGAAAAACTCCACGGCGCGGTAGCTTTTGCTGCTGTTATCCAGGGCAGTATTGCCGGTGTAGCCAAGGCCGGTGCCGGGACCTTCGCCATACTGCAGGGCGAACTTGTTCTTGCCGCCAAGGAAAGGTTTTTGCACATGTTGCGCGGTCAGCGCCCAACCGCTGTTGGCATCACGCCCACCGGCTTTTTCGATGTAGCTCAAGCCCAGTTCCAGCTCGCCGCCGGGGTTGGTCTTGAAGCCGGCCACGTTGAAGTCGTGACGCGTGGCGTATTCCTTCTGGTACAGGTTGTCCTTGCGCGAAAGCGCGTAGCTGTATTTCAGGTCGCCAATCAGCACATCCTCGATGCCGCCGCCCGTGGCGCTCTGGTTCCAGTAGTAGAAATCGGAGATATGGATGTCGTTACGCTTGTAGTAACGCCGCCCCGCCCACAGCGAGCCGCCGTTGAGGCTGGGCAGGTTGGACCACTGTGCATACATCTGCGGCATGCGCGCCGAGCCGTTGTCTTCGCCCTGGAATTTAAGCGCGCGGTCGTACTTGTTGTAGAGCGAAGCCATGGCGTCGACGCTGAGCACGGAGCCGTCGTCGAGGGTCAGCAGGTCCTGGCGCAGTTCCAGTTCGGCGTACTGTTCGCATTCGTTGCCCAACCGGTATTTGGATTGCGCGCCCGGCAGTTGGAAGCATTGCTGCTTGCCACTGCCGGTCGACGTCCCCGCGCCGCTACGCAAGTAACCGGCAAACTCCAGGGCCTGAGCGCCGAACGGCAAGCTCAGACACGATGCAACGAGGCCCAGCTTTATTGTTGTTTTCATGAAGTACTCCGATATTTTTATTATGTTTGTGTGAAGCGCCCGGTGCTCCCACACCGGGAATTGACCTTCTGCTTCGCGTCGCGCGGGGCAGTTGCAACGACGTTCCAGCCGTCAGTCCTTGAGGTGCAGCACAAAGGATTCGTAAGGCCGCAACAGCAGCGGGCCCGTGCTGACCTGGCAATCGGGGTAGTTGCTGATCAGCAGGCGTTGTCGGGTAGCGGCGTTGAGGACGTGATCGGGCAGCTGGATTTCGCAGGGTTTGCCGTAGAAGTTGTTCAGCACCAGCAGGCGCTCGCCATGGCCTTCGCGCAGGTAGGCCCAGACCTGGAGGTGGCCCAGCAACAGTTCGCGGTAAACGCCGTCTTGAATCAGCGGTTCCTGGCGACGCAGGGCGATCAGGCTGCGGTAGTGATGCAGCACCGAATCCGGGTCATCCCGTTGGCTGTCGACGTTGATCTGCGCCGCGTTGGCCGGGATGCCGATCCACGGTTCGCCGCTGCTGAAACCGGCATGCTGGCGGGCATTCCACTGCATCGGCGTGCGCCCGTTGTCCCGCGACTTCTGCATGATCGCCGCCATGCTCGACGCCTCGGACTCACCGGCATCGCGCTTGAGGCGGTAGATGTTGAGGGTTTCGACATCGCGGTACTGCTCGATCGTGTCGAAGCCCGGATTGGTCATGCCCAACTCCTCGCCCTGGTACACATACGGCGTGCCCTGCAGGAAGTGCAGCGCCGTGGCGAGCATCTTGGCCGAGACCACACGATGCTCACCGTCATCCCCAAAGCGCGAGACCACCCGTGGCTGGTCGTGGTTACACCAGAACAACGCGTTCCAACCGCCGCCGGCCTGCATGCCCAGTTGCCAGTCGGAAAAGATCTGCTTGAGCTGCAGGAAATCGAAGTCGGCCTTCACCCACTTCTGCAGGTTCGGGTAGTCGACTTTCAGGTGGTGGAAGTTGAAGGTCATCGACAGTTCTTTGGACTCCGGCCGCGAGTAGCGGATGCAGTGTTCCAGGCTGGTGGATGACATCTCGCCGACGTTGATCAAGTCATGACCTGCGAAGACTTCGCGGTGCATTTCCTGCAGGTACGCGTGTACGTTCGGACCGTCGGTGTAGAAACGCCGACCGTCGCTGGCGTCCTCGGGGAAGTCGGCGGGCTTGGAGATCAGGTTGATCACATCCAGGCGGAAACCGCCGACGCCTTTGTCGCGCCAGAAACGCATCAGCTTGAACACCTCGGCGCGCACCTTGGGGTTGTCCCAATTCAGGTCGGCCTGGGTGTGATCGAACAGGTGCAGGAAGTACTGGCCGGTTTGCGCTTCGTATTCCCAGGCCGAGCCGCCGAATTTGGATTCCCAGTTGTTCGGCTGGTCGCGCCAGATGTAAAAGTCGCGGTACGGGTTGTCGAGGCTGCTGCGCGCCTGCTGGAACCACTCGTGCTCGATGGAGGTGTGGTTGACCACGATGTCGAGCATCAACTTGATGCCGCGCTTGGCCGCTTCGCTGATCAGTTGGTCGCAATCGGCCATGGTCCCGTAGCTCGGGTCGATGGCGTAGTAGTCGCTGATGTCGTAGCCGTTGTCGCGCTGCGGCGAGCGCAGGAACGGGGTGATCCACAGGCAGTCGACGCCCAGCCATTGCAGGTAGTCGAGTTTGTCCACGATACCCAGCAGGTCACCGGTGGCGTTACCCGCGTGGCTGTGAAAGCTTTTGGGGTAGATCTGGTAGATCACCGAGTGTTGCCAGTTTTGCATGGTGGGTTCCTTCAGTAAAATTGTGTACCCGCCGCTCGGGCCTCGTCGGGAGCAAGCCCGCTCCCACAGGGGGAACGCATTCAACTGTGGGAGCGGGCTTGCTCGCGAACGCGGTAATTCAGGCAACGCGATACCCAGGCCGCACGATCTTCATGCTCAATGCACAGGTCAGAACAAACGGCACGACCATCGCGATGACCATCCCGATCACAAACATCGGGATGGCATGCGGCACGATCGAGATAAACCCGGGCAAGCCGCCGACCCCGATGGCCGAGGCCTGCACCTTGTTCAGCGACAGGAAAATGCTGCCCAGTGCCGAGCCCAGCAACGCGGCATAAAACGGGAACTTGAAGCGCAGGTTCACGCCGAACATCGCCGGTTCAGTGATGCCGAAATACGCGGAGACAGCGGAAGTCGAGGCCATGCTTTTGTCCCGCGCATTGCGCGCCATGTAGAACACCGCCAGCGCGGCGCTGCCCTGGGCCAGGTTGGACATGACGATCATCGGCCAGATAAACGTGCCGCCCTGGGTGGAGATCAGTTGCAGGTCCACCGCCAGGAACATGTGGTGCATGCCGGTGATCACCAGCGGCGCATACAACAGGCCGAAAATCGCCCCGCCGAGCATCGGCGCCAGGTCAAACAGGGTGACCACGCCCTGGGTGATCAGGATGCCGAGGTGACGGGTCACCGGGCCGATGATCGCCAGCGCGAGCACGCCGGTGACGACGATGGTGGTGATCGGCACGACCAACAGTTGGATGGCATTCGGCACTCGCGCGCGCAGCCATTTCTCGATGACGCTCATCACATACGCCGCCATCAGGATCGGCAGGATCTGCCCCTGGTAGCCGACTTTCTCGATCTTGAACCATCCGAAAATATCGAAGTACGGCAGGCTCTGGCCATCGAGGCCGGCCACCGCCTTGCCGTAGTTCCAGGCGTTGAGCAGGTCCGGGTGGACCAGCATCAGGCCAAGCACGATGCCGAGGATTTCACTGCCGCCAAAACGCTTGGCAGCCGACCAGCCCACCAGCGCCGGCAGGAACACGAACGAGGTGTTGGCCATCAGGTTGATCAGGCTCCACAGGCCATCCAGGTTCGGGTAGGCCTCCAGCAGCGTCTTGCCCTCGATGAACATGCCCTTGGCGCCCATCAGGTTGTTCACGCCCATCAACAGGCCGGCGATGATCAACGCGGGCAGGATCGGCATGAACACATCGGAGAACACCCGCACCAGACGCTGCATGGCGTTGGTCTTGTCGGCGCCCTTCTTCTTGACGTCGGCGATGGTGGCGGCGGCGAGGCCGGTCTGTTCGCGCAGGGCGGCGTAGACCTTTTCCACTTCGCCGGGGCCGATCACCACCTGGAACAGGCCACCGGTAAAGAACGAGCCCTTGACCAGGTCGACTTGGTTCAACGCGCTGCCGTTGACCAGGCTCGGGTCCTTGAGCGCCAGGCGCAGGCGGGTCACGCAATGGGCGGCTTGCTCAAGATTATCGCGGCCCCCGAGGTGCTCGAGAATTTCGCGGGCGATGTTCGAATAGTCGTGGCTCATGCTTGGTTTCCACTTTGATTTTTTTATTTGGGGGGCAGTCATTGGCAGCACGCCGAAGGCAAAAGTACTCGTACAGACGAGTTAAAGCAACAACTCGTCTGTACGAGTTACATATTGTCTATTTTTTCTGGATCAGGCCCCGCCACAGCCCACAGATTTCCATGGGCCCAATGGACAAACCCCAGCCGTGCCACTAAGGTTCCTGCCTTGAACGCAAACGCGGCACAGAGCCATCCCCATGAGCAAATACAACCAGATCTATACCGATCTGCTTGCCAACATCACCACCGAACGCCTGCAACGCGGCACCCGTCTTCCCTCTGAAACCGAACTGATGGATGCCTACCAGGCCAGTCGTGGCACCGTGCGGCGGGCCATCGAGCAGCTGCAGGAGCGTGGGTTTGCGCAGAAAATCCATGGCAAAGGCACGTTTGTGTTATCGCCCAACCCCATCGAGTTCCAACTGGGCGGCATCGTCAGCTTCCACGAAACCCACGCCGACCTGGGCGATGACGTCCACACCGACGTCGTCGAATTCACCCAGTTCCCGCTGGAAGGCTCACTGCTGCAGCATATCGAGGCCGAACCCGGCACCCTGATCACCCGCATCAAACGGGTGCGGCGCATCGGCGGCAAACGGGTGATCCTCGACATCAACCACTTCGTCGCCGACCTGATCCCCGGCCTGGACCGCACCATCGCCGAGCAGTCGATCTACGCCTTCATCGAACAGACGTTGCAACTGCACATCAGCTACGCCCAACGCACCATCGAAGCCCTGCCCCGCGGCAAAGACGACCAGGCACACCTCGACCTCGAGGGGCAAAGCCATGTGATCGTGGTAAGCAACCAGACGTTTCTGCAGGACGGGCGGCAGTTCGAGTACACCGAGTCGCGGCATACGTTGGATAAGTTCTACTTTTCGGATATTGCGCGGCGCTAAGGCCGAGCGAAGCTCAAACGTAGCCGCGGGCCGCTATCGCGAGTAAGCCCGCTCCCACACTTTTGCTGCGGCGTTTGATTTATCGTGTTTCAGATGCGCAGAACCCCGGCACATGGCCGGGGTTCTGTTATTCAGCATCCACCTGCTAGGGCAGGATCATTCCCACTCAATCGTCGCCGGCGGCTTGCTCGACACGTCATACGTCACGCGCGAGATGCCTTCGATTTCATTGATGATACGGCCGCTGACGGTTTCCAGCAGTTCGTAAGGCAGGTGTGCCCAACGGGCGGTCATGAAGTCGATGGTTTCCACCGCTCGCAGGGCCACGACCCAGGCGTAACGACGGCCGTCACCGACCACGCCCACCGATTTCACCGGCTGGAACACCACGAACGCCTGGCTGACTTTGTGATACCAGTCGGCCTTGCGCAGTTCTTCGATGAAGATGTGGTCGGCGCGACGCAGCAGGTCGGCGTACTCCTTCTTCACTTCACCGAGGATCCGCACGCCCAGGCCCGGGCCCGGGAATGGGTGGCGGTAGACCATGTCGTAGGGCAGGCCCAGTTCCAGGCCGAGACGGCGGACTTCGTCCTTGAACAGCTCACGCAACGGTTCGACCAGCTTGAGGTTCATTTCCTCGGGCAGGCCACCCACGTTGTGGTGGGACTTGATCACGTGGGCCTTGCCGCTCTTGGCGCCAGCCGACTCGATCACGTCGGGGTAGATGGTGCCTTGGGCGAGGTACTTGATGTTGTCCAGTTTGTTGGACTGGGCATCGAATACGTCGATGAAGGTGCGGCCGATGATCTTGCGCTTCTTCTCCGGGTCGGACTCGCCGGCCAGGTTGTTCAGGAACTGATCTTCAGCGTTGGCGCGGATCACCTTGACGCCCATGTTCTCGGCGAACATGGCCATCACTTGCTCGCCTTCGTGCAGGCGCAGCAGGCCGTTGTCGACGAATACGCAGGTCAGTTGATCACCGATGGCCTTGTGCAGCAGCGCAGCAACCACGGAGGAGTCAACGCCGCCGGACAGGCCGAGCAGGACGTTGTCGGTGCCGACCTGGGCACGCACGTTGGCGATGGCGTCTTCAGCGATTTTCGACGGGGTCCACAGGGCTTCACACTCGCAGATGTCGAGGATGAAGCGCGACAGGATGCGCCCGCCTTGCTTGGTGTGGGTCACTTCCGGGTGGAACTGCACGCCGTAGTAACCACGCTCGTCGTTGAACATGCCGGCGATCGGGCAGCTCGGGGTGCTGGCCAGGATGTGGAAGTCTTGCGGCATCTTGGTGACTTTGTCACCGTGGCTCATCCACACGTCGAGGCCGAACAGGCCGTCGGCGTCGACGTGGTCTTCGATGCCGTCCAACAGGCGGCTCTTGCCGACCACGTCGACACGGGCATAACCGAATTCACGCAGCTCGGAACCTTCAACCTTGCCGCCCAACTGCTCGGCCATGGTCTGCATGCCATAGCAGATACCGAACACGGGCACGCCCAGGTCGAATACGGCTTGCGGGCAGCGCGGGCTGTTGGCTTCGTGTACCGACTCGGGGCCGCCGGCGAGGATGACGCCTTTCGGTGCGAATTCGCGGATCGCTGCGTCGTCCATGTCGAACGGATGCAGTTCGCAGTACACGCCGATTTCACGCACGCGACGGGCGATCAGTTGGGTGTACTGGGAACCGAAATCGAGGATCAGGATACGGTGGGCGTGAATGTCGAGGGCCATGAGATCAGTCTCGTCTAATGAATCAGAAACAACTCGGGGCTGAATAAGACAGCCCCGGTTACTTAACTTTATGCTGGAAGCCTCAACCTACGCGGTAGTTTGGCGCTTCCTTGGTGATCTGCACGTCATGGACGTGGGATTCGGCCATACCGGCGCCGGTGATCCGCACGAACTCTGGCTTGGTACGCATTTCGTCGATGTTGGCGCTACCGGTGTAGCCCATCGAGGAACGCAGGCCGCCCATCAGTTGATGGATGATCGCGCTCAGGGTGCCTTTGTACGGCACACGGCCTTCGATGCCTTCCGGAACGAGTTTCTCGGCGCCTGCCGAAGAGTCCTGGAAGTAACGGTCGGAAGAACCTTGCGCCTGGGACATGGCGCCCAGCGAACCCATGCCGCGGTAAGCCTTGTACGAACGACCCTGGAACAGTTCGATCTCGCCCGGGGCTTCTTCAGTACCGGCGAACATCGAGCCCATCATCACGCAGGAAGCACCGGCGACGATGGCCTTGGACAGGTCACCGGAGAACCGGATACCGCCGTCGGCGATCAACGGAACGCCCGTGCCTTCGAGGGCCTCGGCGACGTTGGCGATGGCGCTGATTTGCGGCACGCCCACACCGGCGACGATACGCGTGGTGCAGATCGAGCCAGGGCCGATACCGACCTTGACCGCATCCGCGCCCGCTTCGGCCAGGGCCTTGGCGGCAGCACCGGTGGCGATGTTGCCGCCGATCACCTGGACTTCAGGGAAATTCTGTTTGACCCAGCGAACGCGGTCGATCACGCCCTTGGAGTGACCGTGGGCGGTGTCGACCACCACCACGTCCACACCGGCAGCAACCAGGGCTGCTACGCGATCACCGGTGTCTTTACCGGTGCCGACTGCCGCGCCGACGCGCAGACGACCTTGGTCATCCTTGCTGGCCAGCGGGTAAGCCTTGGCTTTTTCGATGTCGTTGACGGTCATCATGCCCTTGAGGGCGAATTTGTCGTCGACGATCAGCACGCGCTCGATGCGGTGCTTGTGCAGCAATTCGCGCACGTCGTTCTTGTTGGCGCCTTCCTTGACCGTGACCAGACGCTCTTTAGGCGTCATCACTTCGCGGACGGTGACTTCAAGACGGTTCTCGAAACGCACGTCACGGGAGGTGACGATGCCGACGAGGTCGCCATTGTGCAGCACCGGAACGCCGGAGATGTTGTGCAGGCGGGTCAGTTCGAACAGGTCGCGCACGGTGGCGTCAGCGTCGATGGTGATCGGATCTTTCACCACACCGGCTTCATAACGCTTGACCTTGCGCACTTCGGCAGCTTGCTGCTCGACGGTCATGTTCTTGTGGATGATGCCGATACCGCCTTCCTGAGCCATGGCGATGGCCAGACGGGCTTCGGTGACGGTATCCATGGCAGCGGAAACCAGGGGAATATTCAGCTCGATGCCACGGGTTAGGCGGGTCTTGAGACTGACTTCGTTAGGAAGCACCTCGGAATAACCGGGCACTAGGAGAATGTCGTCGAATGTCAGAGCTTCTTGGCTGATACGCAGCATCGCGGGGGCTCCCGAGCGGGAAAATGGAAGCGCGCCATTATACTCAGACACCCCTCAGGTCTCAACGTAAAACTCTGACAAACTTGGTAATACTGATAGATGGAGAAAAGATGCTGCTTTTCTGTAGGAGCGAGCTTGCTCGCGAAGAACACCAAGACACCGCGTTTAACCAGACTACCCGGATTATCGTTGACGGTTTTCGCGAGCAAGCTCGCTCCTACAAAGGGTTGAGCTTGCAGCCTACAACTCGACTTTGACCCAACTGATCTTCTGGTCCAACCAATCGGCAAATTCGTCGATAAAGCTCTGCTTGAACCCCGCCTCCGCCCAGTTGTTGAAGATGAATCCGAGGTTGGAAAACCCACATTCCTGCAGGAACAGAAAACCGTTGATGTCATCCTCATGCCCACACAGCGGGCAGGTGAAGTTGTCGGTGTGGCCGGGCATCCACTCTTCCAGGCTGTCGAACAGCGCCTCGCCGATTTCCTTGAGGCATTCCGGGCAGCCGGCTTCTTCGAGAAAACCCTTGGCCGGTGTATAGATGCAACGCTTGTAGATGATTTCCAGGCCATTGACGGGTTCGTTGAACGGCAGCGCATCCGGGTGCAGCACCACGGCGCGGGCGCCGTCGGCCAGGGCGTAGGCCATGCGGTTGCCGGTGCGCCCGCAGGTGGTCAGCTCTTCCTTGATGATGTTCTTGCGCACCAGCCAGCGCACGATCGCCCGGGCACGGGGTTCGTGGACGGGCAAGGTGGAGATTTTCGGGACAAGGATGCTTTGGGAATTCATGGGAGCCCTGCGGTATGACGTCTGGCGCCGTCGCGGGCAAGCCCGGCTCCCACCTTGCAATGCGATCGACTGTGGGAGCGGACTTGCTCGCGAAGAAGCCCTGAAGGCAGGCAGCTTAATCCCTGCCCAACACAGGTCAAGTACTCAGGTACCGCCCAATCAAGGCAATGCCGCTGGCCAGCACCAGCCACGTGACCAATCGCACAAACGCCTCACGGGACATGCGCAACGTCAGCCGCCGCCCACACCACAACCCCAGGGCCATCGCCGGCAGCAGGCAAACCGCCAGCAGCAACAGCGGCATGTCGGCATACACCCCGGCGATCAGGAACAGGCTCAGGCGCACCACGGTGCTGCAACTGATCAACGCGCTTTGCGTGGCGCGCGCGGCGTCCTTGGGCAAACGACTGCTCAAGTAGATCGCATATAGAAAGCCGCCACTGCCGAACAACGCACCGAACAAACCGCCGACGGTGCCCATGGGAACCGCCCAGCCCGCCGCCAGTTGCGCCGGCCGGGCCTTCACCGCCAAGGTGTAAATCGCGTAGGCGCTGATAAACAGCCCCATCAACAACAGCAACAGATCCGAATGCAGGTTGAGCAAAAACACCACGCCCAGGGTGCAACCGATCGCCATGCACGGCAGCAGTCGCAACAGCTCCGGCTTGTTCACATCCCGTCGCGATTGCAGCAGGTTGCCGAAGGCCGCGATAAAATCCAGCAACACCAGCAGCGGGATGATCTTCGACAGCGGCATGAACATAAGCAGGATCGGCCCCGCCACCAGCGCCGTACCGAACCCGGCGATGCCAAACACGATATAGGCCACGGCAACGCCCAGGCCGATCACCAGCCAATCTGTACCGCCAAACGACCACTGACTCATCAGCTCAACCGGGCTCATGGGTAATTCCTTGAAAGAGATGTCCATCACTTTAGCCATCGGTGAGAGTTGCGACTAATATCTTCAAAGCCCTCTACCCATCTCGAAAAGGCATGACGTGTGATTTCCACCCGCCAACTGCGCTACTTCGTCGAAATCGCCGACAGCGGCAGCTTCAGCGCCGCCGCCGAGCGCCTGTTTGTCGCGCAATCGGCCCTGAGCCGGCAGATCAAAGAACTGGAAAACCAACTGCACACCCCGTTGTTCGAACGCACCGCGCGCCAGCCTCGGCTGACCGCCGCCGGTGAAGCCTTCTACCCGCGGGCGCGCAACCTGCTGAGTGAACTGCACAAGGCCAGCGAGATGGCGACGCAAGTGGGTAACGGCCAGGTCGGCACCCTGCGCTTGAGCCATTCGAGCACCGTGCCGATGAGCGGCGCGCTGCTGCGCGGCATCAGCACCTGGCTGGAGCGCTGCCCCGGCGTATCGATGGATATCGCCAAACTGTCCTCCGAAGCCCAACTCGAAGAAATTGCCGACGGTCGCCTGGACGTCGGCCTACTGCGCCTGCCGGTGCTACGCCAGCGCGAAGGCGTGCGTGTGGTGCCTTTATACAGTGAGCAGTTACTGCTGGCCGTACCGCCGAACCACGCGCTAGCCCGCTGCCAGGCACCGGTCGAATTGGCCCGACTCAAGGACGAAGCGTTTATCTCGGTCCCCCACCCCCAGCGCGGCGGGCTGAGCTATCTGTCGGCCGAGTTGTGCATGCGTGCCGGATTTTTCCCCAAGGCTGCACGGGTCATGTCGCGCAAGACCACGCAGTTGCAGTTGATCCAGGCCGGCTTCGGTATTGCCTTGTTACCAAAATCGATGCAGGACATCGCCCCGGCCGCCGTGCATTTTTTACCCCTGGCCGACCCGGACTGCCTGAGTACCGTAGCCCTGGCCTGCCCGCACACACCGAGCGCGTTGGTGGAGCAATTCTGCCAAACCTTGCGCGAATGCCTATAAACTGCCGCCCATGATTAAAGATCCCTTTCCATGATTAAAGATCCGTTCGCCCGCTTGGGCCTGGACCGCGAGGTCCTGACTGTCAGCCAACTCAACGGCCGTGCGCGGGTGTTGCTGGAAGACGTGTTCACCAATATCTGGGTCGAAGGCGAGATCTCCAACCTCGCCCGCCCGGCGTCCGGCCATGTGTACTTCACCCTCAAGGACAGCGGCGCCCAAGTGCGTTGCGCGCTGTTCCGGCAGAACGCCGCGCGGGTGCGCCAGGCCTTGAAGGACGGCCTGGCGGTGAAAGTGCGCGGCAAGGTCTCGCTGTTCGAGGGCCGTGGCGACTATCAACTGATCCTCGACACCGTCGAGCCCGCCGGCGATGGCGCGCTGCGCCTGGCCTTCGATGCGCTGAAGGAAAAACTCAGCGCCGAAGGCCTGTTCAGCGCCGACCGCAAGGTGGCGTTGCCGGCCCATCCGCAGCGCATCGGCATTATCAGCTCGCCGACCGGCGCGGTGATCCGCGACATCATCAGCGTGTTCCGCCGCCGCGCGCCGCAGGTGCAGCTCACCTTGATCCCCACGGCCGTACAAGGTCGCGAAGCGGTGGCGCAGATCGTGCGCGCGCTGAAGCTGGCCGATGCGCGTGGCTTCGACGCATTGATCCTGGCCCGTGGCGGCGGCTCGCTGGAAGACCTCTGGTGCTTCAACGAAGAAGCCGTGGCCCGCGCGGTGGATGCGTGCGTGACGCCGATCGTCAGCGCCATCGGCCATGAGACTGATGTGTCGATCAGCGACTTTGTCGCCGACGTGCGCGCGCCGACACCGTCTGCCGCCGCAGAACTGCTCGCTCCGGACGCCAGCAACCTGGTGCGCCAGGTCGACAGCCTGCACCGCCGCCTGGTGATGCTGATGCGCAACCGGCTAAGCCACGACCGCCTGCGCCTCGAAGGCATGGCCCGCCGCCTGCGCCACCCCGGCGAACGTCTGCGCCAACAGGCCCAGCGCCTGGACGACCTGGACATGCGTCTGCGCCGCGCCTTCGAACGCAGCCTCAATACCCGCCGCGAACGCTTGATCCGCCTGGAAACCCGCCTCGCCGGCCAACACCCCGGGCGCCAACTGGCCTTGCTGCGCCAACGCCTGGACAGCCTCGCCGAACGCCTGCCCCGCGCCATGCGCGAAGGCCTCAAGGCGCGCCGCCTGCAACTGCAAAGCCAGGTGCAGACGCTGCAAGTGGTCAGCCCGCTGGCGACTCTCGGCCGCGGCTACAGCATCCTGCTCGACGAGCGCAGCCAGGCGATTCGCAATGCCGCGCAGACCCACACCGGCCAGCGCCTGACTGCGCGCCTCGGTGAAGGCCAATTGCAAGTGCGGGTGGAAGACAACCACCTGACACCCGTCACCCTTTCGTTATTGGATTGATCGATGCCACGTTTTTTCAGCCTGTTGATGCTGCTGTGCCTGACCGTCAACGCCCACGCCGACAGCTTCATCATCCGGGCCTTGAACAAGCCGGTGCCCGGCGGTGTGGCCGTCGTCGACCTCGGCCCCGCGGCGGCCGCGCCAAAAGCCACCTACCAGGGCAAGCCGGTCCTGGTGGTCAAGGAACAGGCCAACTGGCTGGCGATTGTCGGCATTCCGTTGACGGTCAAACCGGGCAACGAACGCATCAGCAGCGGCGGGCGCAACCTGCCGTTTATCGTCGGCTACAAGCAGTACCCGGAACAGCGCATCACCCTGAAGAACAAAAGCCAGGTCAACCCCGCCCCGGCGCAACTCAAGCGCATCGAGGCCGAGCTGGCGGTGCAGATCAAGGCTTACCGCAGTTTCAGCCCTAATCTGCCAAGCAACCTGCTGCTGGACAAACCGGTCAACGGGCCGCTGTCGAGCAAGTTCGGCGTGCGTCGCTTCTTCAACGGCGAAGAACGCAATCCGCATTCCGGCCTGGATTTCGCCGTCCCCGCCGGCACACCGATCAAGACCCCGGCGGCGGGCAAGGTGATCCTGACCGGCAACTACTTCTTCAACGGCAACACCGTGTTCGTCGACCACGGCCAGGGCTTTATCAGCATGTTCTGCCATATGTCGAAGATCGATGTCAGCCCGGGCCAGCAACTGGCACGCGGCGCGGTGGTGGGCAAGGTCGGCGCGACGGGTCGCGCGACCGGGCCGCATATGCACTGGAATGTCAGCCTGAACGATGCACGGGTGGATCCCGCGATCTTTATCGGCGCATTTCAACCTTGACCGACTCGATTGCGCAGCCGATAAAGGCTGCGCAATTAAAACCAGCCACAGACTATTTACCAAGCATAAAATCTCGTTTCCTACGCCCACAGAAGAACTTATCTCAATTTTTCTGGACTACTTGCCATCTTTCACCCCGGCGGTTAGGGTTGAGCTTATGAAAACCTCTCACACACTCATTTTGCTCCGCCAGCACCGCAGCCTGTGCCTTGTCAGCGCACGACTGCCAGGCTGAATCGATCTGCCTCGTCCCTTGTTTTATACCCCATAACAATTTTCCGGCAGGCCGCCCTTTTTCGGCCCCTCCACCAAAGGATTTCCCGATGAGCATGCTCAAAGACCCGTCTTCGAAGTACCGCGCGTTTCCGACCATCGATATTCCGGACCGCACCTGGCCGTCGAAAACCATCACCACCGCGCCGATCTGGTGCAGCTCCGACCTGCGTGATGGCAACCAGTCGCTGATCGAACCGATGGATGCAGTGAAAAAACTGCGCTTCTGGAAGACCCTGGTCGCCGTCGGCGTGAAGGAAATCGAAGCCTCGTTCCCGGCCGCTTCGCAAACCGACTTCGACTTCGTCCGCACCCTGATCGAAGGCAACCACATCCCCGAGGACACCACCATCCAGGTGCTGACCCAGGGCCGTGAAGACTTGATCGAGCGCACCTTCGAATCCCTGCGCGGCGCGAAAAAAGCCATCGTCCACCTGTACAACGCTACCTCGCCGTCCTTCCGTCGCATCGTGTTCAACCAGGACAAGGACGGGATCAAGGCCATCGCGGTCAACGCGGCCAAACTGTTCGTCAAATACGCCGCCCAGCAGCCGGAAACCCAGTGGACGTTCGAATACTCGCCAGAGACCTTCAGCGCCACCGAGCTGGAATTCGCCAAGGAAGTGTGTGACGCAGTGATCGAGGTGTGGAACCCGACGCCCGAGCACAAGATGATCCTCAACCTGCCGGCCACCGTTGAATGCGCCACGCCGAACATCTATGCCGACCAGATCGAGTGGTTCGGTCGTCATGTCAACCGTCGTGACAGCGTGATCATCAGCCTGCACACCCACAACGACCGTGGCACCGGCGTAGCCGCCACCGAATTGGGCCTGATGGCCGGCGCCGACCGTGTCGAAGGCTGCCTGTTCGGCAACGGTGAGCGTACCGGTAACGTCGACCTGGTCAACGTGGCGTTGAACCTCTACACCCAGGGCGTGAACCCTGAGCTGGACTTCTCCGACATCGACGGCGTGCGCAAAGTGGTCGAGGAATGCAACCAGATCCAGGTGCATCCACGTCACCCGTATGTCGGCGACCTGGTACACACCGCATTCTCCGGCTCCCACCAGGACGCAATCCGCAAGGGCTTCGCCCAGCAGAAACCCGACGCCCTGTGGGAAGTGCCGTACTTGCCAATCGACCCGGCCGACATCGGCCGCAGCTACGAGGCGGTGATCCGGGTGAACAGCCAGTCGGGCAAAGGCGGCATCGCCTACCTGCTGGAGCAGGAATACGGCATCAGCTTGCCGCGTCGCATGCAGATCGAGTTCAGCCAAGTGGTTCAGGCCGAAACCGACCGCGTGGGCCTGGAGATGAGCGCTTCGCAGATTCACGCGCTGTTGCAGCGTGAATACCTGCAAGCCAACACGCCCTACGCGCTGGTCAGCCATCGTCTGCAGGAAGAAAACGGTAACAGCACCGTGGAAGTGGAAGTCTCGGGCAAAGGCCAGGGCGAAACCAACCTGCGCTGGCACGGCAAGGGCAACGGCGCGCTCGAAGCCCTGGTCGCCAGCCTGCCGATTGGTGTGGAAATCATGGACTACAACGAACACGCGATCGGTGCCGGCACCAACGCCAAGGCTGCGGCCTACATCGAGCTGCGAGTGAACGGTGAGCGTCCGGTGCATGGCGTGGGCATTGATGAAAACTTCACCACGGCCAGCTTCAAGGCGGTATTCAGCGCCCTGAACCGCTCGTTGAGCCATCTGGAAGCGAAAGCGGCGTAAACACTGAGCGCTGACATGCAAAAGGCCCCTGGGTGAGAACTCAGGGGCCTTTTTTGTTGGGCTTTGGATGTGTGTGGTCTGTTGGGGCCTCATCGCGGGCAAGCCCACTCCCACATTTTGACCGTGTTCGGCTCGAATGTGGGAGTGGGCTTGCCCGCGATAGCGGTCTGTCAGACAAACTGAAAAGTATCGGCATCCAGGTTCGCCGGAAATTTGCTGCGGTAAGCCGCCAATTCATCCGCTTTGAGGCACACCGTAAACACCCCGTCCGCCTCCCCCGCACTCAACAGGCTCTCACCCTGGAAGTCCAGCACCTGGCTATCCCCGGTATAAGCGAAGCCTTTGCCGTCGGTACCCACCCGATTCACCGCCGCCACATAACACAGGTTCTCGATCGCCCGCGCTGGCAGCAACCGGTTCCAATGCTGGCGTCGCGCCCCCGGCCAGTTGGCGGTGTACAGCAGCAGGTCAGTATCCTGGGCGTCACGACTCCACACCGGAAAACGCAGGTCGTAGCAAATCAATGGGCGAATACGCCAGCCCTTTATCTCGAACAGCACCTGGCGCTCGCCGGGCGTGTAGTGATTGTGCTCGCCGGCCATGCGGAACAGGTGGCGCTTATCGTAATGCAGCACCTCGCCATCCGGCCGCGCCCATAACAGGCGGTTGCGGTGGCTGCCGTCAGCGGCCTGGATGATCACACTGCCGGTGATCACCGCGTTGTACTTCGCCGCCTGGCTCTGGAGCCAGCGATGGGTCGGGCCATTTTCCGGTTCGGCCTGGGTGGCCGAGTCCATGGAGAAACCGGTGGTGAACATCTCCGGCAGGATGATCAGGTCAGCGCCACGAGCCTGTTCCAGCAACAGTTCGAAGTGATCGAGGTTGGCCTGGCGGTTGTGCCAGGCCAGGCTGGTCTGGACCAGGGCGATGTTCAGGTCGGGTAGTGCATTCAGATCACGCATAGTTTCTCAGCTGCTTGTTGCAGCGTCTCCTCGCGTTTGGCAAAGCACAGGCGCACCAGGCGCTGGCCTTGGGGTGGATGCTGGTAGAACACCGAAACCGGGATCGTCGCTACGCCATGCTCGCGGGTCATCCACAACGACATGGCGACGTCATCCAGGTCTGGGCGAATCGCTGAATAATCCACCAGTTGGAAGTAAGTACCGGTGACCCGGGTAAAGCTGAAACGCGACGGCGTCAACAGGTCGCAGAACAGGTCGCGCTTGGCCTGGTAAAAGGCCGGCAGTTCTTCGACGTGTTCCGGGTGTTCGGCCATGAAGTCTGCCAACGCGTACTGCAGCGGGGTCACGCCGCAGAAGTTGACATATTGATGCACCTTGCGCAATTCGACGGTCAGTGCCGGTGGCGCGACCACGTAGCCGGTTTTCCAGCCGGTGACGTGATAGGTCTTGCCGAAGGAACTGACCACGAACGCACGTTGATACAGTTCTTCGTGGGCCAGCACGCTGACATGAGGCACACCGTCAAACACCAGATGTTCGTAGACCTCATCGCTGACCAGGTAAATATCGCGGTCGCGGATCAAGGCCGCCAACAGGTCCAGTTCGGCACGGCTGATCAGTGCGCCGGTGGGGTTATGCGGCGTGTTCAGGATGATCATGCGCGTGCGCGCAGACAACGCCGCCTGGATCTTTTCAAAGTCGAGGCTGAAGTTTTCCAGGTTCAGTTGCACATGCACGCAGCGACCGCCGGCCAACTCGACCGAAGGCTCATAGCTGTCGTAGCACGGGTCGAACACGATGACCTCATCGCCGCTGCGGATCACCGCCTGGATCGCGCAGAAGATCGCCGCCGTGGCTCCGGGCGTGATCGTCACTTCGCTGTCGGGGCTGACCGTGGCGCCATAGCTGCGCGCGATCTTGGCCGCTACTTGCTGGCGCAGGGCTGGCAGGCCGGTCATCGGTGCGTATTGGTTATGGCCGCTGGCGACATGCTTGCCCACGGCATCGAGCAAACCCTGCGGGCCATTGAAGTCAGGGAAGCCCTGGGACAGGTTGAGCGCGCCGGTTTCGGCAGCGAGTTGCGACATCGTGGTGAAAATGGTCGTGCCGACATTTGGCAGCTTGCTGTTGATCATCGGAGGCCCCTGCAGGTGAACCGCAAGTTTTAAGCTGCCAACTGCATCGGGTCAAGGCGCAAACCACCGCGCACAAAAAAGGGCCCGTAAAGAGCCCTTTTTGCGAGGTCGGAATCAGCGCTTGTCGCGGCGCTTCTTGTCGGCCTTCTTGTGGTGAGTCATCAAACGACGCTTCTTGTTCACCTGACGGTCAGTCAGTGTGTTCTTGTTGCCTTCGTATGGGTTCTCGCCACCCTTGAACTCGATGCGGATCGGCGTACCGACCAGCTTCAAGACACGGCGGTAGGTGTTTTCCAGGTAACGCACGTAGGATTTAGGCACCTTCTCGATCTGGTTACCGTGGATCACGATAATCGGCGGGTTGGCACCACCCAAGTGGGCGTAACGCAGTTTGATCCGGCGGTTGTTGACCATCGGCGGTGCGTGCTCGCCGACCGCGTCTTCGAGGATCTGGGTCAGACGGTTGGTCGGCCAGCGGGTGACCGCGGACTTGAACGAGTTCTGTACGGACGCGTAGAGGTTGCCCACGCCGGTACCGTGCAGTGCCGAGATAAAGTGGATATCGGCGAACTCGACGAAGAACAGACGACGCTGCAGTTCGATCTTGACGAAATCGCGCTCGCTCGGCGTCATGCCGTCCCACTTGTTGATCGCGATCACCAGCGCCCGACCAGCCTCAAGGGCGAAGCCCAGCAGGTTGAGGTCGTGGTCCACCACGCCTTCGCGGGCGTCCATCACGAAGATCACCACGTTGGCGTCTTTGATCGCCTGCAGGGTTTTCACCACGGAGAACTTTTCAACTTCCTCGTGGATCTTGCCGCGCTTGCGCACACCAGCGGTGTCGATCAGCGTGTACTTCTCGTCGTTACGCTCGAACGGGATGTAGATACTGTCGCGAGTAGTGCCGGGCTGGTCATACACGATGACCCGGTCTTCACCGAGCATACGGTTGACCAGGGTCGACTTGCCGACGTTGGGACGGCCGATGATGGCGATCTTGATACCGTCTTTTTCGCTCGGGCCCGGAATGCGCTTGGCTTCCTCACCTTCGGCGACGACCTCTTCTTCGCCCTCTTCTTCCTCGGCGTCATCCTTAGGGAAGTCGCGCAGGGCGATTTCCAACATCTGGGTGATGCCGCGACCGTGGGCACCGGCGATCGGGATCGCGTCGCCCAGGCCCATCGGGCTGAATTCGGCACGGGCCATTTCAGGATCGATGTTGTCGATCTTGTTGGCGACCACGTAGGAACGCTTGTTGCGCTTGCGCAGGTGCTCGCCGATCATCTGGTCGGCAGCGGTGTAGCCCGCGCGGGCGTCCACCAGGAACAACACGACATCGGCTTCTTCAATGGCCAGCAGCGACTGCTCGGCCATCTTTTCGTCCATGCCATGCTCGTCACCGGAGATACCACCGGTGTCGACAATAATGTAGGAGCGCCCTTGCCACTTTGCCTCACCGTATTGGCGATCACGGGTCAGACCGGACAAGTCGCCGACAATGGCGTCGCGAGTCCTGGTCAGGCGGTTGAACAAGGTGGACTTGCCGACGTTAGGTCGGCCCACCAGGGCGATTACGGGAACCATGCGGCTCTCCACTTCGTTATTTCAGAAAATACAAAAGCCGCTGCAAGGCAGCGGCTGGTGCTCGGGGCGGCATTTGAAATGCCACATACCCTGCCCGACACTGGTTCCTGTAGGAGCGAGCTTGCTCGCGAAAAACCTGAGGACGCCGCGTTTATCCAGAAACCCGCGTGAGCGTTGACGTCCTTCGCGAGCAAGCTCGCTCCTACATTAAGCAATGAAGCAGGGCCGCCTGGGGGTAACCCCAAGCATAGTCAAACCTTTACTTGATGGTCAGGGCTTCCAGCTTGCCGCTGTTGCCAAACACATAAAGCATGTTACCCACGACCAGCGGACGAGCACGCAGGCCGTCGCTGTCGATGCGCTCGCGACCCACAAAGCGACCGTCTACCTGGCTCAGCAGGTGCAGGTAGCCTTCGAAGTCGCCTACCGCTACGTAGCTGGAGAACACTTCCGGTGCCGACAGTTGACGGCGGGCCAGAGAGTCGTTGCTCCACAGCGCAGTGGTGGAACGTTCGTCGACACTTTCAACGGTGCCGGACGACAGGCTTACGTAGACGCTGCCAAACCCTTGGGCGACACCGGCGTAGCTGGAAGCATCACGCTGCCAGTTGACGCGGCCGCTTTGCAGGTCCAGTGCCGCGACACGGCCCTGGTAGGTAGCGACGTAGAGGGTTTCGCCGGACAGCAGCAAGCCACCGTCGATGTCGACGACACGATCCAGTTCCGAACGACCTTGCGGGATCGCCACACGCGTTTCCCAGATCGGCACGCCGTTCTGGGTATTCAGGGCGACCACTTTACCGGTCGACAGGCCCGCAACGGCCAGATTATTGGTCACAACCGGACCACTGGTACCGCGCAGGGTCAGCACCGCAGGGGTGCTGTCGTACAACCAACGCTGGGCGCCGGTGCTGGCGTCGAGGCCGATCACACGGTCGTCCTGGGTTTGCACCACGACGATGTCGCCGTTGGTGGCAGGCGGTGCGAGAACTTCACTGGTCACGCGAGCGCGCCATTTCTCTTCACCGGTGCTGGAGTCCAGCGCCACGACTTCGCCCTTGAGCGTGCCGAGCATGACCATGCCGTAACCCACGCCGACGGCGCCGGATACAGGCAGTTCGAGGTCTTTCTTCCACTTCACGTCGCCATTCATGCGATCCATGGAGATCACCACGCCGGTCACGTCAGCGGCCACAATGTTGTCACCGTCGATTGCCGGTACCAACATGTTGTAGGTTTCGCCCTGACCGTCACCGATGGAGCGGCTCCACTGCTTTTGCAGGACCACTTCTTCCTTGAAGCTGGTCAGCTCGGCCGGAGGCAGTTCTTTTTTACTGTTGCTGCTGCAACCCGCGGCCAGAACGGCCAGAGCCAGCAATGCTGCATGTTTCCAACGGATCACGTCACGCATCCCCTTTGGCCAAGTCGTCGAGCTTGATTTGTAAGCCACCGACCGCCGCTTCATCAGACAGCGCCGCCTTGGCTTTTTTGTACGCAGCATTGGCTTCGTCGGTACGACCCAATTGGACCAACAGGTCACCCTTGAGCTCTTCGCGAGTGGCTACAAATGCCTTGTCAGCGTCGCCGTCGAGCAGTTTGAGTGCTTCGTCGGCCTTGTTCTGTGCCGCCAATACCTGAGCCAGGCGCTGACGTGCGATTTCACCCAGGGTCGGGTTGGTCGGCTTGTCGGCGATGGCCTTCAGTTCGGCGACGGCGTCATCCAGCTTGCCGGTGTCGACCGCGACTTTCGCGACGAACAGGCTGCCGTATTGGGCGTAGGTGCTACCGCCAAATTCGCTCTTGAGCTTGCCGGCCAGGTCTGCCACTTGCGCAGGATCGGGCTTGCCGCTCGGCGTCAGCGTGCTTTCCAGCAATTGCTGATAGAGGATCGAGGCGCCTTGGGACTGGTTGGCCTGATACTTGTGCCAGGCTTGCCAGCCGAACACCACCACTAAAGCCAGCAGGCCGCCGGTAACCAGGGGCTTGCCGTTACGCTGCCACCAGTCCTTGAACTCGGCCAGCTGCTCATCATCAGTACTCGACACCCCAACACTCCTTAATCGCTAAATTCGGCTGTTCGACAGCTTCAACCCTGCACGACGCAGGTGGCCAAGTGCGCGGCGAGCGCATCAAAGGCAATGTTCTGTTGCTCGCCCTGGCCACGCAGGGGTTTGAAACCTATCACTTGCTGGGCCAATTCGTCATCGCCGAGGATCAGCGCGTACAGCGCACCGCTCTTGTCGGCCTTCTTGAACTGGCTCTTGAAGCTGCCGGCGCCGGCATTGATCTGCAGGCGCAGGTTCGGCAGTTGGTCGCGCACTTTTTCGCTCAGGGCCAGGGCAGCCAGTTCGGCGGCCTCGCCAAAGGCGCACAGGTACACGTCCACCTGACGGGAGATTTCTTCCGGAACCTGTTCCAGGGTTTCCAGCAGCAGGATCAGGCGCTCGATACCCATGGCAAAACCCACGCCGGGGGTCGGCTTGCCGCCCATCTGCTCGACCAGGCCATCATAACGGCCACCGGCACACACGGTGCCCTGGGCGCCGAGCTTGTCGGTGACCCACTCGAACACGGTCTTGCTGTAGTAGTCGAGGCCGCGCACCAGTTTCGGGTTGATCACGTAAGGAATCCCGGCGGCTTCCAGGCGCGCCTTGAGCCCCTCGAAGTGGGTGCGGGATTCGTCGTCCAGGTAATCAGCCATCTTCGGCGCATTGACCAGCACGGCCTGCGTGTCGGCGTTCTTGGTATCGAGGACGCGCAACGGGTTGGTTTTCAGACGGCGCTGGCTGTCTTCGTCCAACTTGTCCAGGTGGGCAGACAGGTACTCGACCAGGGCGACGCGATAGCGGCCCCGGGACTCACTGGTGCCCAGGCTGTTGAGTTCAAGCTTGACCGCATCGCGGATGCCCAGCAGGCCCCACAGGCGCCAGGTCAGCACGATCAGTTCGGCGTCGATGTCCGGACCGTCGAGGTTGAACACTTCCAGGCCGATCTGGTGGAACTGGCGATAACGGCCTTTCTGCGGGCGCTCGTGGCGGAACATCGGCCCGATGTACCACAGCTTCTGCGGCTGGCCACCGCCGGTGAGGCCATGCTCGAGCACGGCGCGCACGCACGCGGCGGTGCCTTCCGGACGCAAGGTCAGGGAATCACCGTTGCGGTCTTCGAAGGTGTACATCTCTTTTTCGACGATGTCGGTCACTTCACCGATGGAGCGCTTGAACAGCTCGGTGAACTCGACGATCGGCATACGGATCTGTTTGTAACCGTAGTTATCCAGCAGACGCGCAACGGTGTTCTCGAAGTAGCGCCACAGCGGCGTCTGCTCCGGAAGGATGTCGTTCATGCCACGAATGGCTTGCAGAGACTTGCTCACATCTATTCCTTAAATTCGCTGGATCAGCCGCGCGCGATAACTGCAGCGTCAGCCTCGACCTTTTCGGCCGCTTTCTGGCGGATCAGTCTTTCGAGCTCATCCACCAGATTGTCATTCGTCAGTTTCTGCGACGGCTTGCCGTCGATGTAAATCAGGTTCGGCGTGCCGCCGGTCAAGCCGATATGGGCTTCCTTGGCTTCACCCGGCCCGTTGACCACACAACCGATCACCGCGACATCCAGCGGCACCAGCAGGTCTTCGAGGCGCCCTTCCAGTTCGTTCATGGTTTTCACCACGTCGAAGTTCTGCCGCGAGCAGCTCGGGCAGGCAATGAAGTTGATGCCACGGGAACGCAAATGCAGGGATTTGAGAATGTCGTAACCGACCTTCACTTCCTCTACCGGGTCTGCCGCCAGGGAGATGCGGATAGTATCGCCAATCCCTTCGGCGAGCAGCATACCGAGACCCACCGCAGATTTCACTGTGCCTGAGCGCAAACCGCCCGCTTCAGTGATACCCAGGTGCAGCGGCTGCACGATTTCCTTGGCCAGCAGGCGGTAGGCTTCTACCGCCATGAACACGTCGGAGGCCTTTACGCTGACCTTGAAGTCCTGGAAGTTCAGACGCTCAAGGTGTTCAACGTGGCGCAGCGCCGATTCAACCAGCGCGGCCGGGGTCGGCTCGCCGTATTTTTTTTGCAGGTCTTTTTCCAGGGAACCGGCGTTGACGCCGATGCGGATCGGAATCCCGCGATCACGGGCAGCATCCACCACTGCGCGCACACGGTCTTCGCGACCGATGTTGCCCGGGTTGATGCGCAGGCAATCGACGCCCAGTTCGGCCACGCGCAAAGCGATCCGGTAGTCGAAGTGGATGTCGGCAACCAGCGGCACCTTGACCAGTTGCTTGATGCGGCCGAAGGCTTCGGCGGCATCCATATCCGGTACGGAAACCCGCACGATGTCGACACCGGCGGCTTCCAGACGGTTGATCTGGGCGACGGTGGCAGCGACATCGTTGGTGTCGCTGTTGGTCATGCTCTGTACCGCGATGGGGGCGTCGCCACCCACCGGCACCGAGCCGACCCAGATCTTGCGCGATACGCGACGTTTGATTGGAGATTCGCCGTGCATGACTATTGTCCCAACTTCAGGCGAGCAGTTTCGCCACTGGTGAACGGCGCTACGTCGACAGGCTGGCCGTTGTAGGCCACTTGCGCGCCACGGGCAAAGCCCAGACGCAGCGTCAAAGGAGGCTTGCCGCCCTGGTCGAGCGTATCTCCCTTACGCTTCAGACCGCTAAACAGCACTTTGCCATTGCCATCGCTGAGTTGCGTCCAGCAGTCAGCAACGAAGGTAATTTGTACGTGCCCGTCACCGGCGATCAACACGGGAGTGGTCGGCGGCGAAATCGCGGGGGCTGTCGGGGCGGCGGCAGGCGCTGGCGCCTGCACGGGAGCGACCGGGGCGGTGGCTTGCGCCACAGGCGCCGCCGGAGTGTGCGCCGGTGCAGCCGGTACGACCGGGGCGTGCGCCGGTACGGCTGGAGCCGGCACCGCAGCAGTGGTGGCCGCCGGGGCCGATTCCGCCGCGGGTTGCTCGGCCGTCACTGGCGCTTCGGGCGCAGCCTGGCCTTCGGCGACAGCCTGGTCTTCCGGCTCGTCCAACGGGTGAATCTGCGTGGTGCCGTCGGCGCTTTCGACTTCGACGTGCTCCATGGCGTTGCTGGTCAGGTCCTTGGTGCGCTGGGAGGCCTGGTCCTGCCACCAGACGAAACCGCCACCAATCACGGCGATCAGCAGCAACAGGCTGACGATGCGCAGGATCGTATGGGACACCCGCACCGGCTCTTCGATGCGCCCCAGGCCATGGACGTTGCTGCCCTGGGAGTCGGTGCCGGTGACCTGGTCGAATTGCTGGACCAAGATGGCCTGGTCGATACCCAACAATTTGGCGTAGGCGCGGATATAGCCGCGGGCGAAGGTATGCCCAGGCAGCTTGTCGAACGCGCCGGCTTCCAGGTTGCCCAGGGACGTGGTGGTCAAATTGAGCTTGAGGGCCACTTCCGCCAGCGACCAACCATTGCTTTCGCGGGCCTGACGCAAGGTGTCGCCTGGGTTTACGCGATTAGCTGCTACAACTTCCGGGTGCGCCGCTTTCATCATTGCTCCGACAGGTATTGCTGATATTCCGGCGTACCGGGATAGAGTCGTTCGAGTTGCTGGCCATAACGTGCGGCCGTGTCGCGTTCTTCATGAACCGTCGCCAGGCGCACACCGAGCAATAGACTACGTGCATTTTGCCCGCTGAGCAGGCTAAAACGTTCGTAATAGTCACGTGCCGGCACATAATGCCTGTCTTCGTAAGACAACTCAGCCATTTCGAGCAAAGCGCGAGGCTGGCGACTGTTCAGGTGCAGGGCTTTTTCCAGGTGTTGGCGCGCGATGTCACGCTGGCCGAGACGCTTGGAGGCCACCCCAAGGTTCTCGAACACGCGCGACCGCTCTGGGTAGAGGGTATCGGCGCTGGCTTGCTGGAAATAACGGGAAGCCTGGTCATAGCGTTTCTGCTCGAACAGGAAGCTGCCGTAGTTGTTCAGCAGCCGGGGATCGGCAGGACGGGAAGCCAGGGCCTTGCTGAAATACTGCTCGGCCAACTCAGGCTCGGCCTGGGCCTGGAACACCAGGGCGAGTGCGCCATTGGCCTCGGCATCGTCGCCGTCCAGTTCAAGGGCCTTTTTCAACGGCACCTTGGCCTGCTCGCTCATGCCCTGGCGCAGGTAACCCAAGCCCAGTTGCACATAAGCCACTCGCGCCTCTTCGCGGCCCTTGCCGGTTTGCAAAGGGCTGTCATAGCCCGATGAAACACAACCGGTCGCGAGACCGGTAACAAGCAAAAGCAGCGCAAGGCGCAAGGGCATAGAGATCCTCTCTCAGGTTCGAGTCGCGGCGCTTTGCGGCACATCGTCGGCGGCGCTCAGTTCGCGCACGGCGATATAACGTTCGCTGCGACGGGTGCGATCCAGCACCTGTCCTACCAATTGGCCACAGGCGGCATCGATGTCTTCACCACGGGTGGTACGCACGGTGACGTTGAAGCCGGCCTGGTGCAGTTGATCCTGGAAACGGCGGATGGCGTTGTTGCTCGGCCGCTCGTAGCCAGAATGGGGAAACGGGTTGAACGGAATCAGGTTGATCTTGCACGGGATGTTCTTGAGCAACTCGATCATCTCGATCGCGTGTTCGACCTTGTCGTTGATGTCCTTGAGCAAGGTGTACTCGATGGTCAGCACGCGCTTTTCGCCCAGGGACGACATGTAGCGCTGGCAAGACTCAAGCAGCATCTTAAGCGGATACTTCTTGTTGATCGGCACCAATTGGTTACGCAATGCGTCATTGGGTGCGTGCAGCGACAACGCCAGGGAGACGTCGATGTGCTTGGACAGCTCATCGATCATCGGCACCACGCCGGAGGTCGACAGGGTCACACGGCGCTTGGAGATGCCGTAACCCAGGTCGTCCATCATCAGGTGCATGGCCGCGATCACGTTGTCGAAGTTCAGCAGCGGCTCACCCATGCCCATCATCACCACGTTGGTGATGGCACGGTCGACGGTCGCCGGGACGCTGCCAAAGGATTTGTTGGCAATCCACACCTGGCCGATGACTTCGGCGGCGGTGAGGTTGCTATTGAAGCCTTGCTTGCCGGTGGAGCAGAAACTGCAGTCCAGGGCACAGCCTGCCTGGGACGAAACGCACAAGGTGCCACGTTTGCCCTGGGGAATGTAGACGGTCTCGACGCAGCTGCCGGACGCCACGCGCACCACCCACTTACGGGTGCCGTCGCTGGAGATGTCCTCGCTGACAACTTCGGGACCACGGACCTCGGCAATAGCCTTGAGCTTGTCGCGCAGGGCCTTGCTGACGTTCGTCATGGCGTCGAAATCATCGACGCCAAAGTGGTGAATCCATTTCATTACCTGACCGGCACGGAAACGCTTCTCCCCGATCGAGTCGAAGAATTTTTCCATTTCCTGTTGAGTCAGACCCAGCAGGTTGGTTTTTACAGTCGATGTAGTCATGGATTCACCTTCACTCTTAAGCCAATGCTTAGCGAGTGGTTACTTCAGTAGCTGCGAAGAAGTACGAAATTTCGCGGGCAGCAGCGGCTTCGGAGTCCGAACCGTGTACAGCGTTGGCGTCGATGGAATCAGCGAAATCAGCACGGATGGTGCCGGCAGCTGCTTCTTTAGGGTTGGTAGCGCCCATCAGCTCACGGTTCAGAGCGATAGCGTTTTCGCCTTCCAGAACCTGAACGACAACAGGACCGGAGATCATGAAGGCAACCAGGTCGCCGAAGAAGCCACGAGCGCTGTGCTCAGCGTAGAAGCCTTCAGCTTCAGCCTTGGACAGTTGCTTGAGTTTCGAGGCTACAACCTTCAGGCCGGCTTTTTCGAAACGAGTGGTGATCTCGCCGATGACGTTTTTTGCAACAGCGTCAGGCTTGATGATGGAGAAAGTACGTTGAACAGCCATGGTGTAACTCCAGAAACGGTAATTTGCGAAAAATTAAACCCGCGAATTATACGCGGGTTCTTGGGTATTGCCTAACTGCGTAAAGGAGGCGTCAGTCCTGTTCTTCTTTCCAGGCAGTCTGGATCGCTTCCAGGACCTTTTCACCGCCGCGGTCGCGCTCATCGTCAAACCCAGGCAAAGCCATGACCATGTCACGCAAAGCGACAAAGTTCAGCGAGTAGGGATCCATATCCGGATTGCCATCGGCCAACAGGATAGCGATCTCTTGCACATCAACCCATTTAAGACTCATGACACTTCCTTGAATCAATGCGGCGCTTCGGCCGCATGGTTGAGCGAATATTTCGGAATTTCGACGGTGATGTCTTCGGTCCCGACCTTGGCCTGACAGCTTAGGCGAGAAGTCGGCTCCAGGCCCCAGGCACGGTCAAGAAAGTCTTCTTCCAACTCGTCAGCTTCTTCCAGAGAGTCGAAACCCTCGCGAATGATGCAGTGACAAGTGGTGCAAGCGCAGACACCGCCGCAGGCACTTTCGATCTCGATGTGGTTGTCATGGGCAACTTCGAGGATGGACTTGCCGGTCTCAGCCTCCACGACCATACCGTCCGGGCAATGCTCGGCGTGTGGCAGAAAAATGACCTGCGGCATCAATTACTCCTCAATTTCATTCAGGTTGCGGCCCGCCAGGGCGGCTTTTACCGTCTGGTTCATGCGGCGGGCAGCGAAGGCATCGGTCACTTGCGACAGGCGCTTGGTCTGCTGCTCGATGGCATAGCCATCGGAGCCTTTCATCAATTCGGCCAGTTCCTGCATCTGCAGGTCAATGACCATGCGCTCTTCGGCATCCAACAGGCGTTCGCCGTCGACATCCAGGGCGCCCTGCACCGCTTCGAGCAGGCGCTGGGCATCGACTTGCTGCTCGCGCAGCACGCGGGCGACCTTGTCGTCACTGGCATACTGGAACGAATCCTTGAGCATCTTGGCGATTTCGCCGTCGGTCAGGCCGTAGGACGGCTTGACTTGGATGCTGGCCTCAACGCCCGAGCCCAATTCACGCGCAGCCACACTGAGCAGGCCATCGGCGTCGACCTGGAAGGTCACGCGAATCTTCGCCGCGCCCGCGACCATCGCCGGGATACCGCGCAATTCAAAGCGCGCCAGGGAGCGGCAGTCGCTGATCAGCTCGCGCTCGCCCTGCAGCACATGAATCATCATGGCCGTCTGGCCGTCTTTGTAGGTGGTGAAGTCCTGGGCGCGGGCGACGGGGATGGTGGTGTTGCGCGGAATCACCTTCTCCATCAGGCCGCCCATGGTTTCCAGGCCCAGGGACAGCGGAATCACGTCGAGCAGCAACAGTTCGCCACCGTCGCGCTTGTTGCCCGCCAGGGTATCGGCCTGGATCGCAGCACCAATGGCCACCACTTGATCCGGGTCGATTTCTGTCAGCGGCTGACGACCGAACGCTTCGGCAACGGCTTCGCGCACGCGCGGCACGCGGGTCGAACCACCGACCATGACCACGGCAGCCACGTCTTCGAGTTCTACGCCGGAGTCACGCACAGCGCGGCGACAGGCTTTGAGGCTGCGGGCGACCATCGGCTCGATCAGCGCATCGAAGGCTTCGCGGGTCAACTGGGCCGACCAATTGCCGTAGGAAACGTCAACAGAGGCCGCGTCAGTCAGGGCTTCTTTGGCGGCGCAGGCGGTTTGCAGCAGATGGCGCTGCTCGCCCGGGTCCAGGTCATCGGACAAACCGGCACTGCTGATGATCCAGCGCGCGATCGCATGGTCGAAGTCATCGCCGCCCAGGGCGGTATCGCCGCCGGTGGCCAACACCTCGAAGACCCCGCCGGTCAGGCGCAGGATCGAAATATCAAAGGTACCGCCGCCCAGGTCGTAAATGGCGACCAGGCCTTCGGCCTGCTGGTCGAGGCCATAGGCCACGGCGGCCGCGGTCGGCTCATTGAGCAGGCGCAGTACGTTCAGGCCGGCGAGTTTCGCCGCGTCCTTGGTCGCCTGGCGCTGGGCGTCGTCGAAATACGCCGGCACGGTGATCACCGCCCCCACCAGTTCGCCGCCCAGGGTGGTCTCTGCGCGCTGGCGCAGCACCTTGAGGATATCGGCCGACACTTCCACCGGGCTTTTCGGGCCCTGGACGGTGTCGATGAACGGCATGTGCGACTCGCCGCCGACAAAGCGGTACGGCAGTTGATCGCCCAATTGCTTGACGTCGGACAACCCACGACCCATCAAGCGCTTGACCGACAGCACGGTGTTCAACGGGTCGGTGGACGCCGCCAGCTTGGCCGACTCACCGACTTCAGTGCGATCGGCGTGATAGCGCACCGCCGACGGCAGGATCACCTGGCCATCAGCATCGGGCAGCGGCTCGGACAGGCCGCTGCGCAAGGCGGCGACCAGGGAATTGGTGGTGCCCAAGTCAATCCCGACCGCCAGGCGACGCTGGTGCGGTTGAGGACTTTGGCCGGGTTCGGCGATCTGCAGTAGGGCCATGGTAATCAGGTCTTATCTGTCTTTCAGGCGTGCAACAGGGGCAGCGCTGGGTTAATCGTCGAGGCGCTCTTCTAACTGGCGCACTTCGTAGGAGAGCTTGTCGAGGAACTGCATGCGCCGCATCAGGCGTTCGGCCTGCTCACGTTGCGCTGCATCGTCCCAACAGGCTGCGAAGCTTTCGTTGAGCTCATCCTGGGCCACCTTCAGACGCCGCTTGAAGACTGCGACACCCGCCAGATCGGCTTCGTCCTGCAAGTCTTCGAGTTCTTCGCGCCACTGCATCTGCTGCATCAGAAAGTCAGGATCATGCACCGTGACTTCCAGCGGCAAC
Organism: Pseudomonas sp. 7-41; assembly: GCF_021233075.1. Lineage (NCBI taxonomy): Bacteria > Pseudomonadati > Pseudomonadota > Gammaproteobacteria > Pseudomonadales > Pseudomonadaceae > Pseudomonas > Pseudomonas sp. 7-41. The sequence goes on from NZ_CP089551.1 coordinate 5,640,693, forward strand.
TCACCACCGTTCATCGCGAGCAGGTAACGCGCGCGCTTGGGGGGGCTTTTGAGGGTCTGATAGGCTTCGTTGAGGCTGGCCGACTGCTCCAGCGCCAGGCGCTGTTCACGCTCGGAAGCGTCGGCAAAGCGGTCCGGATGCACGCCACGCGCCAATTCACGGTAGCGCGTGGCAAGCTGCTCGAGGTCCAGCCGAAAGCTCGGTTGCAACTCGAATAAAGCGAAATGACAAGGAGTGCCCACAAGTAGCCTCAGATGTTGAAGCTTTCGCCGCAGCCACATTCACCGCGCACGTTGGGGTTGTTGAACTTGAAGCCTTCGTTCAACCCTTCCTTGACGAAATCGAGTTCGGTGCCGTCCAGGTAGGTCAGGCTTTTCGGGTCGATGATCACTTTCTCGCCGTGACTTTCGAACACCTGATCTTCCGCCACTACCTCGTCGACGAACTCCAGCACATAGGCAAGGCCGGAACAGCCCGTGGTGCGAACACCCAGACGAATCCCCTCACCTTTACCGCGCCCATCCAGGGAGCGTCGCACGTGCCGCGCAGCCGCTTCTGTCATGCTGATAGCCATCGTTGACTCCTTACTCGTCGCCAAATGCTTTAGATCAAGCCTTTCTTCTGCTTGTAGTCGCGAACGGCCGCCTTGATGGCGTCTTCTGCGAGTACGGAGCAGTGAATCTTCACTGGCGGCAAGGCCAGTTCTTCGGCCAGCTGAGTGTTCTTGATGGTCTCTGCTTCATCCAGAGTCTTGCCTTTCATCCACTCGGTCGCCAGGGAGCTGGAGGCGATGGCCGAACCGCAGCCGTAAGTCTTGAACTTGGCGTCTTCGATGATGCCTTGTTCGTTGACCTTGATCTGCAGGCGCATCACATCGCCGCACGCCGGAGCGCCGACCATGCCGGTGCCGACATCAGGGTCTTCCGCGTCCATCTTGCCGACGTTGCGCGGGTTTTCGTAGTGGTCGATGACCTTTTCGCTGTAAGCCATGGTACTGAATCCTCACTCATCAGGGCCGCTCTGGAACCCTGTAAAAACGTCTGCGTTTTCCGCCACGTTCCTACAGAGCTGGGGTGGCGGCTTCTATAGTTAGTGTGCCGCCCACTCGATCTTGGAAATGTCGATGCCGTCTTTGTACATGTCCCACAGCGGCGACAAGGTGCGCAGCTTGGTGACGGCCTCGCAGACTTTCTGCGCGGCGTAGTCGACTTCTTCTTCGGTGGTGAAACGGCCAAACGTAAAGCGGATCGAGCTGTGCGCCAGTTCGTCGTTGCGGCCCAGGGCGCGCAGCACGTAGGACGGCTCAAGGGAGGCCGAGGTGCAGGCCGAACCGGACGAAACCGCCAGGTCCTTGAGCGCCATGATCAGCGACTCGCCTTCGACGTAGTTGAAGCTCAAATTCAGGTTGTGCGGTACACGGGCAGTCATGCTGCCGTTGATGTACAGCTCTTCAAGGTTTTCGACCTGCTTGTAGAAGCGATCGCTCAGGCCCTTGATACGCACGTTTTCGGCAGCCATTTCTTCCTTGGCGATACGGAACGCTTCGCCCATGCCGACGATCTGGTGAGTCGCCAGGGTGCCCGAACGCATGCCGCGCTCGTGACCGCCGCCGTGCATGGTGGCTTCGATGCGAACGCGAGGCTTGCGGCTCACGTACAGGGCGCCGATGCCTTTGGGGCCGTAGGTTTTGTGCGCCGAGAACGACATCAGGTCGACTTTCAGCTTCGACAGGTCGATGTCGACCTTGCCGGTGGACTGAGCCGCGTCGACGTGCAGCAACACACCTTTGGAGCGGGTCAGCTCGCCGATGGCAGCGATGTCGTTGATGGTGCCGATTTCGTTGTTCACGTGGATCACGGAAACCAGGATGGTGTCTTCACGCATGGCCGCTTCGATCATCGCCGGCGTCACGATACCGTCGGTGGTCGGCTCGATGTAGGTGACTTCGAACCCTTCACGCTCCAGTTGGCGCATGGTGTCGAGGACCGCCTTGTGCTCGATCTTCGTGGTGATCAGGTGCTTGCCTTTGGTCGCGTAGAAATGCGCGGCGCCCTTGATTGCCAGGTTGTCGGATTCGGTGGCACCGGAGGTCCAGACGATTTCGCGTGGATCTGCACCCACCAGGTCGGCGACTTGGCGACGAGCGTTTTCAACCGCTTCTTCGGCTTTCCAGCCGAATACGTGGGAACGCGACGCCGGGTTGCCGAAGTTTCCGTCAACCAGCAGGCATTCGCTCATCTTTTGCGCGACACGCGGATCAACCGGGGTGGTCGCTGAGTAATCAAGGTAAATCGGCAATTTCATGGACTTTCTCCTAAATCAGGCTGGCTGGCGTGCCGTTAGCTCTTCGGCTGTCACTCGACGGCGGACGCTTCAATCTTGTCCAGACGCGGCGCCTTGGTGTTGCAACGGCGCTGGTCCTGACGCTGGGCTACTTCTTGCACCTCACGGCGAGTCACAAGATCAGCCAAGCTGATACCACTCAAAAACTCATGGATCTGCAGGCTCAAGTCACACCACAAGTGGTGGGTCAGGCAGGTGTCGCCGGCATGGCAATCACCCAAACCCTGGCATTTGGTGGCATCGACGGATTCGTTGACCGCGTCGATCACCTGGGCCACCTGGATGCCCTGCATGTCGCGGGACAGTTGATAGCCACCACCCGGCCCACGCACACTGGAGACCAGATTGCTGCGGCGCAATTTGGCGAACAGTTGCTCGAGGTAGGACAGGGAAATGCCTTGGCGCTCGGAGATATCGGCCAGGGACACCGGCCCAGTTTGCGCGTGCAAAGCCAAGTCAAGCATGGCGGTCACCGCGTATCGGCCTTTTGTAGTCAGTCTCATGGACAAGTACCAAGGTGTTTCAGAATGGGAGCAAGTATGCTATTCCCGAGTATTTAAGTCAACTATAAGACCTAGTACTTTAGTCAGGATTACCCGTAAAAAGGGCGCGCAAATAATAGCAGGATGGGGTGGGGACGAACAGAAGGAACAGCGGCCAAGCAGGAATTCCAAGACCAATGGAGAACAACCTGTGGGAGGGGGCTTGCTCCCGATGGCGAAGGACCAGTCAATGTATGGGTGACTGCCCCACCGCTATCGGGAGCAAGCCCCTTCCCACAGGGGACTTTTGGTGATCGCGAGGCTTCAGCCAGCCTTGGTGGCGGCTTCGTCTTTGATCTCGGCGAAGTCCTCTTCGCGCAGCTCAGGCAGGTCTTTCGCACAATAGTTACTGCCCAGCTCCTTCAGCGCGCCGCACATGCCGTCCAGCTTGCCATCTACCGCCTGCAGGTGGTCGAGCAACTGGCCGATGGCACGGGCCACCGGGTCGGGCATGTCTTCGCTGACGCCGTAGGCATCGAAGCCGATCTTCTCAGCCATGGCCTTGCGCTTGGCTTCCTGCTCATCGCCGACTTCCGGCTTGACGATGATGCGCCCCGGAATGCCGACCACGGTTGCGCCCGGCGGCACCGCCTTGGTCACCACCGCATTGGAGCCGACCTTGGCCCCCGCCCCCACGGTGAACGGACCCAGCACCTTGGCGCCCGCCCCGACCACTACACCGTTTTCCAGGGTCGGGTGACGCTTGCCCTTGTTCCAGCTGGTGCCGCCCAGGGTTACGCCCTGGTACAGGGTCACGTCGTCACCGATTTCGGCGGTCTCGCCAATCACGATGCCCATGCCATGGTCGATAAAGAAGCGGCGGCCGACCTTGGCGCCCGGGTGAATCTCGATGCCGGTCAACCAGCGCCCAAAGTTGGACACCACCCGCGCCAGCCATTTCCAGCCCATGCCCCACAAGGCACCGGACAGGCGATGAATCCAGATCGCATGCATGCCCGGGTAGCAGGTCAGTACTTCAAAGGCGTTGCGCGCCGCCGGGTCACGGTGGAAAACACTCTGGATATCTTCTCGCAAACGCTCGAACATTTTTAATCCTTCCGCTTAAGAAGCTCGCCACGGGCCGCTTTCTGGGTTTCCGTGAGGATGCCACGCAATATATTCATTTCCGCCCGGCTGACCGAGCTGCGTCCGTACAGACGACGCAGGCGCGCCATCAAGTGCCGCGGTTTTTCCGGATCGAGGAATTCGATGGCCACCAGAGTTTGCTCCAGGTGTTCATAGAACCGCTCCAGCTCGTCCATGGTGGCCAACTCGCCACTCTTGGTCGACGCCACTTCATCCTTCTCAACCTTGCTCGGCTGCCCTTCAGCGGCCAGCCAGGCCATGCGTACTTCGTAACTCAACACCTGCACCGCCGCCCCGAGGTTCAGCGAGCTGAACTCCGGGTCTGATGGAATATGCACGTGATAATGACATCGCTGCAGCTCTTCGTTGGTCAGGCCGGAGTCTTCACGACCGAACACCAGGGCGATTTCAGCGCCGCCGGCGGCCTCTTCCACCACTTTGGTCCCGCATTCACGCGGATCGAGCAATGGCCAGGGGATGCGCCGGTCGCGGGCGCTGGTGCCGAGCACCAGGTTGCAGCCGACCAATGCGTCTTCCAAAGTGGCGACGACCTGGGCTTTTTCAAGGATGTCATTGGCGCCGGATGCGCGGGCATCGGCCTCGTGGTGCGGGAACACGCGCGGCTCGACCAGCACCAGGCGCGTCAGCCCCATGTTTTTCATGGCTCGCGCCACCCCGCCGATATTGCCGGGATGACTGGTATTGACCAAGACGACACGAATGTTTTGCAGCAAGGGAGGCGCTCTCGGACACGGGAAAGGGGAGCAAATCTTACAGAACAGCCTAAGGTTATGCCACGAAAGCTCACGCCGTCCTTCACCTGAAGAAAGTTTCTGCTAGAATGCTCGGCTTTCTTTAACAACCTTAGGTGACACATCCATGCAGCCCATGCTGAATATCGCGCTGCGCGCCGCCCGCAGCGCCAGTGAATTGATCTTCCGCTCCATCGAGCGCCTGGATACCATCAAGGTCGACGAAAAAGACGCCAAGGATTATGTGTCCGAGGTGGATCGCGCCGCCGAACAGAAAATCATCGACGCCCTGCGCAAGGCCTACCCGACCCACGGCATTCTCGGCGAAGAAACCGGCCTGCACAAAGGCAGCGGTGAAGGCGAAGACTACCTGTGGATTATTGACCCACTGGATGGCACCACCAACTTCCTGCGCGGTATCCCGCACTTTGCCGTGAGCATTGCCTGCAAATACCGTGGCCGCCTGGAACACGCCGTTGTGCTGGACCCGGTTCGCCAGGAAGAATTCACCGCCAGCCGTGGCCGTGGCGCCCAACTGAACGGTCGTCGCCTGCGCGTCAGCGGCCGCACCAGCCTGGACGGCGCCCTGCTGGGCACCGGCTTCCCATTCCGTGACGACCAGATGGACAACCTGGACAACTACCTGGGTATGTTCCGCGCCCTGGTTGGCCAGACCGCCGGCATCCGCCGCGCCGGCGCAGCCAGCCTGGACCTGGCCTACGTCGCCGCCGGTCGTTTCGATGCCTTCTGGGAATCGGGCCTGTCCGAGTGGGACATGGCAGCGGGCGCCCTGCTGATCCAAGAGGCCGGCGGCCTGGTGAGCGACTTCACCGGCGGGCATGACTTCCTGGAGAAAGGCCACGTGGTAGCCGGCAACACCAAATGCTTCAAGGCAGTACTGACGGCGATCCAGCCGCACCTGCCGGCTTCGCTGAAGCGCTAAGCGAGCGAGCACAAAAAAGCACCCTTCGGTGCTTTTTTTATGCCTGGAATTTGGTGTGAGCTTAAATACCAGCAACACCACAAGCCAACTGTGGGAGGGGGGCTTGCCCCCGATAGCGGAGTTTCAGCTACAGATAGGCTGACTGACACACCGCCATCGGGGGCAAGCCCCCTCCCACATTGTGAACTGTGCCAGGCCCGGGGTTATTGCTGGTTCTGGCCGAGGATCAGACGCCCCTCTTTATCCACCGGGATCTGGCCGCCCGGGTCACGGTCCATACGCACCGAACCTTCCTTGCCATCCAAGGTGTAACGCACGTCATAACCGACGACCTTGTCGCTGATGTCGTTGACGGTGTTACAACGGGTTTGCGTGGTGGTGTAGGTATCACGGTTCTGCATACCCTCCTGCACCTTGTTACCGGCATAACCGCCACCGACCGCACCGGCCACGGTGGCCAGCTTCTTACCGTTACCGCCACCGACCTGGTTGCCCAACAGGCCACCGGCCAGCGCACCGACCACCGTACCGACGATCTGGTGTTGATCCTGCACCGGCTTCTGCCGGGTCACGGCGACGTCCTTGCAGACCTCGCGCGGGGTCTTAATCTGGGTTTTCACCGGCTGCACCGCCAGCACTTGCGCATACTCAGGGCCGCTTTTTACCAGGCTGTAGGTGGCAACAGCACCCCCGGCAGTCACACCGACAGCACCCAATACCGCACCAACCAGTAACGACTTGTTCACGTTGAACCTCCTGACCATCACAAACGGACCGAAAGATCCGCGCTATACCCAGCCTTGGAGCAAAAAAAAAGGCGCGAGTTCAATACTCGCGCCTTCTTTGTAACAGCAGATCAACAAACACCCATCAAGGGCGGTCGTCGACCTCCTTGCCAGTCGCGGCCGGAGGGATCAGGTCTTCGCTGTTGAGGTTCAGCCAGATCAGCACCACGTTGGCGATGTAGATCGACGAGTAGGTGCCCGCCAGAACGCCGATAAACAGCGCCAGGGAGAAGCCCCACAGGTTATCGCCACCGAAGATCATCAGTGCTGCGATCGCCAGCAAGGTGGAGATCGACGTCGCCATGGTGCGCAACAGGGTCTGGGTAGTGGAGATGTTGATGTTCTCGATCAACGTCGCCTTGCGCAGTACGCGGAAGTTCTCGCGAACCCGGTCGAATACCACGATGGTGTCGTTGAGCGAGTAACCAATGATCGCCAGCACCGCGGCCAGCACGGTCAGGTCGAAGGTGATCTGGAAGTACGCCAGGATGCCCACGGTCACGACCACGTCGTGGATCAGCGAGACAATGGCGCCGACACCGAACTTCCACTGAAAGCGGAACGCCAGGTAGATCATGATGCCGACCAGCGCCATCAGCATGCCGAGGCCGCCCTGGTCGCGCAGCTCTTCACCCACTTGCGGGCCGACGAACTCGACGCGCTTGACCGCCGCCGGGTTATCACCGCCGACCTTCTGCAAGGCCTCGGCAACCTGGTGACCCAGTTGCGGGTCTTCGCCCGGCATCCGCACCAGCAGATCAGTGGTCGCACCAAAGCTCTGTACGATGGCTTCGTGATAGCCGGCCTTGACCAGCTCTTCGCGCACCTGAGTCACGTCGGCCGGCTTCTCGTAGGTCAGCTCGATGAGCGTACCGCCGGTGAAGTCCAGACCGTAGTTCAGGCCCTTATGGAACCAGCTGAACAACGCCAGAACGGTAAGGAGCACGGTGACGCCGAACGCAATATTGCGAACGCCCATGAAGTTGATTGTACGTAACATGGCAGCCCCTTAAATCCACAACTTCTTGAAGTCACGCCCGCCAAAGATCAGGTTGACCATTGCGCGGGTCACCATGATGGCCGTGAACATCGAGGTAAAGATACCGAGGGACATGGTCACCGCAAAACCTTTGACCGGGCCGGTGCCCATGGCAAAGAGAATCCCGCCGACCAGCAATGTGGTCAGGTTGGAGTCGAGAATCGCGGTAAATGCCCGGCCGAAGCCTTCGTTGATTGCGCGCTGCACGGTCATGCCGGCGGCGATCTCTTCACGAATCCGCGAGAAGATCAGCACGTTGGCGTCCACCGCCATCCCCATGGTGAGGACGATACCGGCGATGCCTGGCAGGGTCAGCGTAGCGCCCAGCAACGACATCAAGGCCAGCAGCATCACCATGTTGCCCGCCAGGGCCACGGTGGCGATGATGCCGAAGAAGCGGTAGATGGCGATGATGAACAGCGACACGAACAGCATGCCCCACAAGGCCGCATCGATACCCTTGGTGATGTTGTCGGCACCCAGGCTCGGGCCGATGGTGCGTTCTTCAGCGAAGTACATCGGCGCAGCCAGGCCACCGGCACGCAGCAGCAGGGCCAGCTCGGACGATTCGCCCTGGCCGTTCAGGCCGGTGATGCGGAACTGAGCACCCAGCGGCGACTGGATGGTCGCCAGGCTGATGATCTTCTTCTCTTCCTTGAAGGTCTGCACCGGCACGTCTTTCTCGACGCCGTTGACCATTTGCTTGGTGTAGGTGGTGATCGGGCGTTGCTCGATGAAGATCACCGCCATGCTGCGCCCGACGTTGCTGCGCGTGGCGCGGCTCATCAGTTCGCCACCATGGCCATCCAGGCGGATGTTCACTTCAGGCGTACCGTGCTCGCCGAAACCGGCCTTGGCGTCAGTCACCTGGTCGCCGGTGATGATCAAGCCACGCTCGATCTGCGCCGCAGGGCGGTTGCCTTCACGGAACTCGAAGGTCTCGGAAGTGGCTTTGGAAGCACCCGGCTCGGCGGCCAGACGGAATTCCAGGTTGGCGGTCTTGCCGAGGATACGCTTGGCTTCAGCGGTATCCTGCACGCCCGGCAGCTCAACCACGATGCGGTTGGCGCCCTGGCGCTGAACGATCGGCTCGGCCACACCCAGCTCGTTGACGCGGTTACGCACCGTGGTCAAGTTCTGCTTGATGGAGTATTCGCGGATTTCCGCCAGCTTGGCCGGGGTCATCGCCAGACGCAGTACAGGTTGACCGTTGAGGTCGGCCGGTACGATGTCGAAATCGTTGAAGTTCTTGCGGATCAGCGCACGGGCCTGCTCGCGGGAAGCTTCGTCAGAGAAGCCCAGCTGGATGGCACCGTTGAGCTGCGGCAGGCTGCGATAACGCAACTTCTCTTTACGCAGCAGGCTCTTCACGTCGCCTTCGTAGACTTTCAGGCGCGCGTCGAGGGCTTTGTCCATGTCGACTTCCAGCAGGAAGTGCACACCACCGGACAAGTCCAGACCCAGCTTCATCGGGTGCGCGCCAATGCTGCGCAGCCATTTTGGCGTGGTCTGTGCCAGGTTGAGCGCGACAACGTAGTCGTCACCCATGGCCTTGCGCACGACGTCTTTGGCCGGCAATTGGTCTTCTTGCTTGGTCAGGCGCAACAAGCCGCCCTTCGCATCAGCTGCCAACGTTGCCGCTTTGACCTGGATGCCCGCATCGGTGAGCGCTTTGCTCGCGCGTTCCAGGTCAGCCTGATTGACCTTCAGCGAAGTGCTGGCGCCAGAGATCTGGATCGCAGGGTCATCAGGATAGAGATTGGGAGCGGAATAAATAAAACCGATCGCCAGCACCGCCAGGATCAGTAGGTATTTCCACAGAGGGTATTTGTTCAGCATCACGCCGCCCGCTTATAACGCGGGGCGCCTTGCGCGCCCCGTCGATTGGTAAAAGTTGTTACTCAGATCGCTTTGAGCGTGCCTTTAGGCAGCGTGGCGGCGATGGCGCCCTTCTGGAACTTCATTTCGACGGTGTCGGAGACTTCCAGAACCACGAAAGCATCGGAAACCTTGGTGATCTTGCCCGCGATACCGCCGGTGGTCACGACTTCGTCACCTTTCTGCAGGCTGCCGAGCAGGTTTTTCTGCTCTTTGGCGCGCTTGGCCTGTGGACGCCAGATCATCAGGTAGAAGATGACCAGGAAGCCGACCAGGAAAATCCACTCGAAACCACCGCCCATAGGGCCGGCAGCAGCAGGCGCAGCGGCATCAGCCATGGCGTTAGAGATAAAAAAGCTCATTTAGCACTCCAGTTGCAAATAGTGAATCTTAGGGTCGGAAAACTCAGTCCAAGGGCGGCACAGGGAGCCCGCGCTTGGCATAGAAGGCATCGACGAAGGCGGCCAATGTACCCTGTTGAATAGCCTCGCGCAAACCAGCCATCAGGACTTGGTAATGACGCAAATTGTGGATGGTATTCAACATGCTACCCAGCATTTCCCCACACTTGTCCAGATGGTGCAGATAAGCACGGGAGAAGTTCTGGCAGGTATAGCAGTCACAGGTGGGATCCAGCGGCGAATCATCATGGCGATGGAACGCGTTACGGATCTTCAGCACGCCTGTATCGATGAACAGATGCCCATTGCGGGCATTACGGGTTGGCATCACGCAATCGAACATGTCCACACCGCGGCGCACACCCTCTACGAGATCCTCCGGTTTGCCAACGCCCATAAGGTAACGAGGTTTGTCAGCAGGCATCAGGCCTGGCAGGTAATCCAGCACCTTGATCATCTCGTGCTTGGGCTCACCCACCGACAGACCGCCGATGGCCAGGCCGTCGAAGCCGATCTTATCCAGGCCTTCCAGCGAGCGCTTGCGCAGGCTTTCATGCATGCCGCCCTGGACGATACCGAACAGCGCCGCAGTGTTGTCGCCGTGGGCGTTCTTCGAGCGCTGGGCCCAACGCAGCGACAACTCCATGGAAACCCGCGCGACGTCTTCATCGGCCGGGTACGGCGTGCATTCGTCGAAAATCATCACGATGTCGGAGCCCAGGTCGCGCTGGACCTGCATCGACTCTTCCGGGCCCATGAACACTTTGGAACCGTCGACCGGCGAGGCGAAGGTCACGCCCTCCTCCTTGATCTTGCGCATGGCGCCCAGGCTGAACACCTGGAAACCACCCGAGTCAGTGAGGATCGGGCCTTGCCACTTCATGAAGTCATGCAGGTCGCCGTGCTTCTTGATCACTTCCGTGCCCGGGCGCAGCCACAGGTGGAAGGTGTTGCCGAGGATGATTTCGGCGCCGGTGGCGACGATATCGCGCGGCAGCATGCCTTTGACGGTGCCGTAGGTGCCGACCGGCATGAACGCCGGGGTCTCTACCGTACCGCGCGGAAAGGTCAGACGACCGCGACGGGCTTTGCCGTCAGTGGCCAGCAATTCAAACGACATACGACTCATAGTTGTTCCTCTGGGCCGCGTGGCGCCGGATTACGGGTGATAAACATCGCATCACCGTAGCTGAAAAAACGGTATCCATTGTCGATGGCAGCCTGATAAGCAGCCATGGTTTCCGGATAACCGGCAAATGCCGACACCAGCATCAACAGCGTGGATTCCGGCAAATGGAAGTTGGTCACCAGCGCATCGACCACATGAAACGGCCGGCCTGGGTAAATAAAGATATCGGTGTCGCCGCTGAACGGCTTGAGCACGCCATCACGCGCCGCGCTTTCCAGGGAACGCACGCTGGTGGTGCCCACGGCAATCACCCGCCCGCCGCGCGCCTTGCACGCGTTGACCGCGTCCACGACGTCCTGGCTGACTTCCAGCCATTCGCTGTGCATATGGTGGTCTTCGATGTTATCCACACGCACCGGCTGAAACGTGCCGGCCCCCACGTGCAGGGTCACATACGCGCTCTCGACGCCCTTGGCGGCGATCGCATCCAGCAGCGGCTGGTCGAAATGCAGCCCGGCCGTCGGCGCGGCGACAGCACCGAGACGCTGGGAATACACCGTCTGATAGCGCTCGCGGTCCGCATCTTCGTCGGGGCGGTCTATATAAGGAGGCAACGGCATATGGCCGACGCGCTCCAGCAGCGGCAACACTTCCTCGGCAAACTTGAGCTCGAACAACGCATCATGACGCGCCACCATCTCGGCCTCGCCACCGCCATCGATCAGCAGAGTCGAACCCGGTTTCGGCGACTTGCTGGAGCGCACATGGGCCAGCACGCGATGGCTGTCCAGCACCCGCTCCACCAGAATTTCCAGCTTGCCGCCGGAAGCTTTCTGGCCAAACAGCCGCGCCGGAATCACCCGGGTATTGTTGAACACCATCAAATCGCCTGGGCGCAAATGCTCAAGCAAATCAGTGAATTGACGGTGTGCGAGGGCACCGCTGAGCCCGTCCAGGGTCAGCAGTCGACTGGCTCGACGCTCGGCCAAAGGGTGGCGGGCGATCAGCGAATCAGGGAGCTCAAAAGTAAAGTCAGCAACGCGCATGATGGGGTTCGTCTAGCAGGGCCGGGAAGTCTAGCGGAAATAGTCAAAATTGACCATGAAACGTGATTGACCAACGGTAATCTCATCTCTATACTTCGCCGCCATTGAGCCCTGATGGCGGAATTGGTAGACGCGGCGGATTCAAAATCCGTTTTCGAAAGGAGTGGGAGTTCGAGTCTCCCTCGGGGCACCATCTTAAAAAAAGACCTTGAAATTCAAGGTCTTTTTTTTCGCCTGTCGAAAAGTGGGCAACCAGCAAAATCCCCGACCAGCGCAACATCAACTTGAAACACAGCCCCTTGTGGGCGCTGGCTTGCCTGCGATAGCGTCAGCCGCAACACCCTCAAACCACCAGACTAACTACCCGCCACTTCACCCTCCTCTGTCACCCCATTGGCCAACATCCCATTCGCCAAATCATCCACCACCGCCTTCGCCATCTCCCCCAAATAATGCGCCGCCCAGGCATAACGATCCGCGCCCGTGTCCATGGCGGCATCCAACGCCAGCAGTTTTGAACAGTGGAGAAGTTCGGAGGCATGCTCCAGCGCATCGCGGATGGGCACGCCGGCGTTCACGCGGAATAGTCGGTGAAGGTTGGGCTGCTTGCCACAGGTGGAAAAGGTGATGACGCCGAGGGTTTTGTTGAGGGGTGGGTTGATCATTGGGCACCTCCTGGATGGGCGGAGGTGTGGGTGGTGGGGTTGTGAGGGTATGGCCTGTCAGAAATGCTCATTGCTTAAGCTCCTAATATAGTGAGCCTATTGTTTCTCGGATTCTCAAGTCCGGTCGCTGGGTTGGAAGCGACGGGGAGGAAGTTAGCGCAGGAGCGATTGGGGTTGAAAGTCAGTATCTGTGGCGAAAAATTTCCGTTAGGTCGGTCGGGGACGCCGATCCCCCCAGATGCAGGAAACAACCGGGGTCTGCCCCCGATTACCTCCGGGAAAACGTGTTGGTTTAATGGGCATCAGAAATGACCGTGTGCGCCGACGCGATGGCTGATATCTTTCCCGCGCGCCCAATCGCGTCCAATCGACGCCGGTCCCATCAAGGAAGATAAAAACAATGAAAGTAGTGCTCATCGCTTCGCTAGGAATGTTGTCGCTGACTCAAACATCACTATCCTTCGCGGATAATGCTAATGGAAAAAATCTCTATCTACAGCGATGCAGCATGTGCCATGGAATGGATCTCAAAGCAACAGGACCGCTGGCTAAAAAAAGTAATCCGCCGACGCCTGATCTAACAACGCTCGCTTTCAAAAAACGATTAAATGATTATCCGGGCGTGATTGTGTCTTCGATAATACTTCGCCCAAATGGCGACTTAATTCCAAGGACCTTGCGTGAGAACGGAGTAAAGCTATCGCCGCACTCATGGAGCGTTAAGGATTTTCGCGATTTAAATCAATACATGGGTGGCGTTATTTCAAAAACCCGATGACCGTCGAAGTGCCTGGTCCTGTGCTGTCTGCGTGGATTGACATGACGCTTTAAGCGCTCTGCCAACAGTTCAAACTCGATACCTTTGCTACAGATTGGCCTACGCTGGAGCTGCAGGCTGCCGAGAAAGAAACGAAGAACGCGCTGCGGTTATCGCAGGAACTCAACGGCTCAACAGCCACATGAACGGTGATTTTTAGAATAGCTAACATGACGACCAAGCCTTCTGCGCAAGTATCCCGCGCTGAGTACGCGCGACGGATAAATCGTGTACTCAACTACATCGATGCTCACCTCGATCAGCCGTTAGATGGCGCGCAGTTAGCCGACATCGCCAATTTCTCGCGCTTCCATTTTCATCGAATTTTCGCCGCATGGATGGGCGAAACGCTTGGCAGCTATGCACAGCGTCGACGGCTCGAGAAGGCGGCCTTCCGGCTGTCCTGTGGTAGCCATGAAACAGTACTTGAAACAGCGTTGGCCACCGGCTTCCATTCGGGTGAAGCGTTTGCGCGAGCCTTCAAACTCAAGTTCGGCTGCACGCCATCGACCTGGCGCTCCACGACTCTTCAGCGGCTGAAAATGCAGGCGTCCGCGATCGGACAGCAACCAGGCAACCAAGAGAGCAATCCTGATCAGGTCTTCAGCAATATCCATCAGGAAGGCGAGCCCGCGCTCGGTGAATCTGACGTCTCTTATCGGCTAACGGAAACTTGTGCCATGGATGTACGTATCGTTGATTTACCAAAAGCACGCGTCGCGTATCAACGTTTGATCGGACCATATGGGCCCGCCATCGGCGAATTTTGGCGCGGCACCATTGCCCCGTGGATGCACTCAAATGGCCTCAGTGATGAAACGTGTTATGGCATAGGTCATGACGACCCGTCTCTCACTCCAGCCAACAAGTGCCGCTATGACGCGTGCGTCGAAGTACCCGCTCATTTTGTTGCTAGCGGCCAGGTAGATATTCTAACTCTGCCGGGCGGCCGTTATGCCGTAGCGAGTTTCAAAGGGAAAGCTGAGGTTTTAGGTAACGCCTGGATGTGGCTGACGCGTGAATGGATGCCGTCCAGCGGACTACAATGCGACGATAGGCCTTGCTTCGAGATGTTTTCTGCGACCACGGCACTTGACCCCCACACCGGTGAGTTTAGTTGCGACATCTGCATTCCAGTGCGAGCGCTGTAACGCAACTCCCGCGTGCCGCATCGTTTAGGGGCGTGAGCGCATCGCATTCACCAGCCACTATCGTTATGCCATGCAGCTGCATGGCATAACGCAAAATCGAGCAAGCGATAAGAGCCCATATCTCTAACGACGCATTCGTTAAAATCCCTCCTTGATCTAGTTGCACAGGTGAAAATCAGACGAGTTAATTCTCTTCACTCGAAATGGTTTACGGCCTAAAGCGGGCGATCACGACCAGTAGCTATGGGGCGAGAGCGGGGATTCGGAATAGGCCGCATCCGGCCAATAGCTGCCTGTCGGAACCGGCTGAAATAGCCCCAGAGCGGTCATCTCCGCGTTCCAGTATTATCATGCCGATCTTCGGACTATTTATTGGTAGGTTGATCCATGGTCAGAAGCGTTAGGCTTCAAAAAAAACTGCATACACGGCATCTGATCGAGACAGCTGAAGAGGTGGTACTTGATGACAGCCTTGTTGGAAAGCTATGGGCGCTCAATCAAGGTGACAGATTTGAGTTGAATTCAGCTTCTCTCACTTTATGGGCTGGCTGGTGAAATGACTGCATGAGCAAGCCTGAACCGGCCAAGTATAAAACGAGTAGCTGGTCACTTTCTTCCCGCGAAATAGAATTCCGAACCGCTAGATTTGGATAGCGGACTACAGTGATCGCTTTAGAGCGATAAGGCGTGGGCCTTCACGCTGCCAAGCAGCTCGACGCCATCGATGGCGTTTGAGCTCAATCGCGCAGTCGGCAAGGCTGAGGGGGTTGACCAAAGCCATCACAAGCCAGATCGCCGAGCCGTTGTATGTGCCGTATGATGACGCCGCCAGCAATCGGGCAGGTGAGTTGAAACGGCCCGCGTGGATATCGATAGACTGGACGCTTCGATTTTTTAGGATGAAATGCTCATGTTCAAAGCTGCCCTCGCTTCCTTGCTGTTGACCTGCACTTTTTGCACTCACGCCGGTACGACGGTCGATGTGTCGAAGATTTACGGCAAGATCCAGTTCGTGAACAGCTATCCCGACTACAAGGTGAAAGTGGTGAATCAGTACCCCGACCTTAAGGTAAAGAAGGTGGTTTCCTGGCCGGACTCTGTTGGCAAATGGCAAACCGTCGACAGCTACCCCGACTACAAGATCCAGATCGTCGATTCCTATCCGGACTTCACTATTGAATATGTGGAGAGCTGGCCTGGGGTCAATTGATCGCGGCAAGCCGTTGCAGGTGGCCTGAGACGGCTTGTTGGGCGGGTTGGCCAGGGCAAGGCGTTTCACGATCGAGCAATTTGGCGGTGAGGAGTACGCCCAGTTCGCTCAGTTGATGGATCGCCAGGGCGATGTCGCGGTGTTTGCCGTTCAGGTCTTCGTACAGGTCGAGCAGCAGTTGAACCGCCTGCAGGTTATTCATCCTGCGATAGATCAGTGATGCCTTCGTACGTCTCATCTCATGAGTGCCATACATGGCTGGATCAAGGCCAACGGCCTTCACCCAGCCTTTGACGATACGAGCGTATTGGCGAGTGGATAGATGGACTGTGTTTGTTCAGTAATCTTGAACTGCACTGGCCGCTGCGTTTTCTCTATTTCCCAAGCACCAGCATTCGCAAGTGCTTTGCTCAGCGTCGAAATTGTGAGCGTACTATCAGCTTCCAAGCACAGATCAAGACTCATGAATCCTCCCTTTTCCATGGCTGCACACTTGCACCAAAATTTTTGAGTGCGATCTTCTCGACAGTGTATTTGGCTAGCGGTTTGAATGTCTGCTTCTGGCCGATTTCAGCCAGTGGCGACCGGCTGAAATCGACCCACTGCTGCCGTTCGCATACGACTTTACCGTGCCCAATCGCACAATAGGCTTCCCACCAATCACAAAGGCCTTGGTGACTTGAGAAAATTTTCAGCTATCTGTCCAATCGGTTGGATGAGCAGATCTGCGATAAAAAAAGGCAGAGGTCAAGACAGTTCTGTTACACGTCTGTTGGCATACCAGGCATACCAAAACTTTTCGACCACGTTCGTGCTCGTGGTGCCGGTTGAAACCGTTAACCACAACGCTCTGGACTACCTGATTACAGCTCGGTTTCGCTTCCATGATTGCAAGCTGAGGCTGACGGCCAAGCTTACAAGCTGCCAAAGCGGACGTTTGTTATGGGTGGACCAGTTTGATGAGAAACAGGCCCCCAGACCATGGAGTGGCAGCAGGAGGTCGCTGCTTCTATCTGTCTGGCCGCCCGTCGGGTTTTACCGCTGACCTAAACAATCAATCCAGTATCAAAATCAGCGCGTCACGCTCGGAGGCTCGACTGCTCAGCATGTCAACCGCCCTTGACCATGCAGACTTCGCCAGCACAGCCCCTTGACCTGACCAATTCGGAACAATGCCGCCGAGAACTTCTTCGTGACGCGCATGATCGATGAAGAAATAATCGCGAGTTGAATTCAACTCCATGGTCAGCTTGGCGCATTCATCGGGACCGAGAATACCTACGATATCAGTGAGGCCAGTGAATATCGCTTCCAAATCTTTTCTCTCCGCCATAGAAAACAAGATTGTTGCTGGCTTTCCACGAATAAGGTCAGTGATTCGCTCGTTACTCCACCCCGCATCCGTCAGTAGAGCCTTCAGAATCAAATGATACGGAAGCTCACCGCTTCGACCTAGCGAGAGTACTGGATGACAATGCCCAAGTAGGCATACCAGCAATTGCTTTGCCGGGCGATCACTCTCTTCCTCATCGGTAAGCCAAGAAGGGCTAAAACGCACTGCCTCTAAAGCCTCCGCCATCACATGGGACGGCTTTCTGCACGCCTCAGCTGATTTTTGGTGCAACCGAGCAATGACTTCATCTGGGGTTCCAGCGAGATCTTTTTTGAGGACATCGCTTGTGAATGAATAACAATAATGCAGAACAGCCATAAGACTCTCCTAAAAAAAGAAGAGGTGCTAACCAGACACCTCTTCTCAATTGACTGTAGTTCTAATCAGTCATCACAATATCAATTGCGCTCTGGCAGTACTAATTTGGCTGTGCCGGAGTGAGGCATTGAGAAGGACTGCCTCCGGTATAGCCGACATTTACCTCCGACGCATTGTTTGCAATCACAAAGTTCGTGATATCAGCCGGGACAGCCGGCGCGGGGTCCTTGGTAATGCTCCAATGCCCCAGCCCTCCGTGCTGAGGAGAGTAAACGCCAATATATCCGGCCATATTGTGGATCGGACCCTGGTCGCCCTGATTGAACGGCGGGTTGACCCCAACGACAGTGAACCGGACCTTGCAAGGCTTTCCGGGCACAATGAAGTTTGCTGCTTCAAATGTGGACAGACCATCCTCGTCAATCCTCCATTGCGCATCTGCTACCTTCGCATAAGTGGCGTTTTTTCTATCGATCGCTCGGAACACGTTAACATCCGCAGTCGCCAGCGTGCTGAACAGCGAACCGGCACAAAACAGCACAATCAGATTTTTACTTTTCATGTCCATTCCTTAGGGCTTAAGTCGAGACAAATCAGATCATCAGACATTCTAGAAATCTCCAAGTGATAAGGCCTCCGCTGGCTTGGATCGCAATGTCCTGCAATCACTACCGCGGCTGACCGTCGTTGCCGTCATTGGCTGCGACCATTTGAGATTCGCGAACTCCCCTGCTTCTGGTAAGTAACGTTACAGATACACCGTGTAACAGCTCGGCTGTTACCCACTAAAAACAAGCGTAGCAATGGGTGACTCGGTGGCTACGAGCCAGAGGTGCATTAATATTTTCATCACAGATAAACCACTAGATAATTTTCGTAAGATCACCCTAAAAAGTTCCAATCTTAAACCACGCTAATTTGTGAAAAATAAGCAAGACCAATAGTAATGAAACACTAAAGACGACTCTGAAATTACGCGACAGACCGCCCATATGTGTTAACGCCAATGCAGAATTGACCCGCGAGCTGACGTGAGACTGACCCACCTTTAAATCAACACAAATCTAGCAAAGGTAGTGGCTCGCGAGGAGTCTGACCGGGTCAGAGATATATCGGCAACTAGGGCAATTCGGCGTCGGCGCCAACACCATGCTCTCTGTAGTTAAAAATCAGTCTATTGGTGGACTTGCCCCTACAAAACCGGACACCAACTCCCTGTTAAATTGATGCTGCCGCCAAGCGCCTGAACTCCCTCGGCGAGCGATAGTTCAAAGCGCTGTGCGGATGCTGCTCGTTGTAGTGTTCGAAGGCAATTGCCAAGTTACGCAGCGCCGTTTCCCAATCCGGCTTGGGCATGTGCGCCACGTAGTCACGCTTGATCGTCTTCACGAAGCTCTCCGCCATCCCGTTGCTCTGCGGGCTGCGAACTGGCGTGGTCACCGGCTGCAAACCGATCTGCCGAGCAAACAGCCGCGTCTGTTCGGCGGTGTAGGCGGAACCGTTATCGCTGAGCCATTGCACCGGCGTCGCGGGCAATTGATCACCGAAGCGCTTCTCCACGCTTTCCAGCATCAAGTCGCGGATATCATCGCCGCTGTACCCGGTCGGGCTTGCCACCCAGCCGATGGCTTCGCGATCACAGCAATCGAGGGCGAAGGTCACGCTCAGTTTGGCGCCATCCTCGCAGCGGAACTCAAAGCCGTCCGAGCACCAACGCGTATCGCTGGTTTTCACGGCAATACGGCCTTCGTGCCGACGCGGCACGCCGGGCTGTTTGAGTCGACGCTCCAGCAGCAAGTCGTGATCACGCATGACCCGGTAAACCCGCTTCACATTGATCGCCGGCAGCGAATGGGTTTCACGTTCCCGACGCAGTAATCCCCAGACACGACGGTAGCCATAGCTGGGCAACTCGCTGACCTGCTGTTGGATTTCAACCACCAACTCAGCGTCGTCCACAGGTCTGCTTCGCCGTGTCTTGGGCGATACCGATTGCTTGATTCGAACCGTTAATTGCGAGCGCGCCACACCGAGACATTCGCTGACCAGCTTCACTGGTCGTCCCCCGGCAACAAGGGTGAGTGCGCAATCCATTTTCGCGACCGGGCGATCTCCACGGCCTCTTTGAGGATTTCGGCTTCCATCGTTTTCTTGCCCAGCATCCGTTGCAGTTCACGGATCTGCTTGAGCGCATCGCTCAGCTCGGAGGCCGGCACCACGGCTTCGCCAGCACTGACCGCCGACAGGCTGCCGTCCTGATACAGCTTGCGCCACAGGAATAACTGGTTGGCATTGATGCCGTTGCGCCGAGCGACGACCGACACACTTTGCCCTGGCTCAAGGCTCTCGCGAACCATGGCCAGTTTTTGCTCCGGGCTCCAGCGGCGTCGCCGCTCCTGGCCCAAAAGCTCCCCACTCTTATCGTTGCTATTAGTCATAAACATAACCGTTTGCCTATCCCTTATCGTAAGGGGGAAACGGTGTCCTGTCTTTCATGGGGCTCGTTCAATTGGAGCGTTTGTCAGCTTGAGCTAAGTCGTTGATAAACGTTTTTTCATAGGCTTCAGTCTGGCTCTCTCCAAAACCAGCAGAAATGGACGTCACCGCAAATTCGTCCCACACTGCAAGAATTACTTGTCACTGCATTTGTTCCAGAATCGACCCATTTTTCTGACGCAGTAGCACGTTAGTGGCACAACCTGGGTAAGTATCGTTACCGTAGCGCTACTTCGGGTAGGGCCCACATTCGAAGGCGTTAAGGGATAAGTCAAAATGAATACTGGCCTGGTTCTGTTCATTGAAGGGTACTTCGAGGTAACGACTGATTTGAAAGGACGAACGCCCTTGTGTCGATGCGTTGGCATAGGACAGATACGGCGATACAGACTTGAGCACGCTGTTAGGCAATACGCTGCCGCTGCTGATATTGCTGCCGATCAGCGCCCATATAACGGCGGCCGGCTGCGAGATATAGCGAGATTGAAAGGGGTTGAGGGTGAAGCCATTGATCGGCGACGGTGAAGCAGGCTTTCCTGTGTCACTGTCATAGATAAATAACGCCTGCCCCGTGATCAGCGGTTTCGCGTTAGGGGGTGCGTCGTAGTAGATACCCACGCTGCCGTCCTTGCCTTTGCCGTTTCCGTTAATTTTATAACCGTTGAAGCTGTACGCGTTGCCATACAAGACAGGGCTGGACACCCCGATTTTAAAAGCCTGTGCGGAGCTGACGACACCGTGGGCAACATAAATGCTGGTCTTCGGTTCAATGACCACCACCATCGAGTCCGTGATAGGCGGCGGTAAATTAATAGCCACTACGCTGTTGTCTCCTTCAGACGAGGGGTCGGGTACAACGATGACAATGGACTGGTTAGTGGCATTCAAAAATTGCCGGGCTTCAATGTTCAGATAAAGCGTCAGCCGCAACGGCGCCGCGTGGCAAACCTGAGTCAACAGGCCTGTTATCAAGCAGGCACACAACAGTACGTACGGTCTGTATTCACACACAGGCATCTCCCGCCAGATAGAAAAACACCCGTTTCCGCCAGGACGGACACGGGTGTAGTGCACCTATTTAAAATCCGGTCACTTGGCCGAGTTGACGATGGTGCCAATGGTCGAGCCGGAACTTACGGGGGAAACCGAAGGTTTACCTTTCAGGTTGGTAATGGCAAAGGTGCTGGGCAGCACTTGCATGTCATATTTGCCCACGCTCGCGGAGAACGAGAAGGTGCACCCAGGCGCCGAAACGCTGGCTTGGACATTACCTGACTCCAGGCTCTGTTGCGCTGCAACCAGCAAAATGGTTTCCAGCGGCTTCATCATGATTGAACCCTGTGGGTTCAAGGTAAATGCGCAGAACGGCAAGTACTGTTCGCCTCCTGAAGGGGTAGTGACAAGGCCGGCAAGGCCCACTGTCAGCGGTGGCGTACCCGCAGGCCGATTATTGAACAGCCCCAGGCTATCAGCGGGAACATTGCTGACCCCGCCTGAAACGAAGGTGCCGTCAGAGTTGAATGTTTGCGCAATGCCAAGTTCGAGGGGCCGGGACAGGGATTTCATGAGAATCGTTGTATTGGCAGCGATATCGGCCTGGGTGCTGACGTACAACTTGTATTTAGGTTTGTAATAAATGTCGACGATGCCGAACTGGTCGCCGTAAGGGACCGAAAACCAGGTCGGTACGCCAGTGGTTAGCTGGTTGGGGCCAACGGCGCCTTTATAAGCCAGCAGATTATAACCCTGCGCCTGTAAAGCCGCGAGCACGGCCTGTTGTTCGGAATTTTCAAAGTTGAACTCAATAGTGTACGTAGTCATTTTTTCACCTGTTAATCCCTAACACATTAAAGTTTGTCAGTCGTTCATTCCGCGCGACTGGCTATTTGAATCGCCGGGAGGCTAATCAGTGGTTAGCGCATTCCAGTGGTTCGAGGGGGAGCGTATGAATAACGCGATGTTTTTATAAGTATCGTTACAGTAACGCCGTGCCGCTGTTATGGGCTGAGTGCTCCGAAAGAATACTCGCATGCATTGCCAGGAAGCCTTGTAGTGCATAACAAATAGACGACGCCAGTTCTTGTTGATGTGCAATGGCCGTATACGCCGCGCGATTGAACTGTTCCGACCAGGCCACATAGCCTGTTGTTACATCAATCAGGCGTACTGACGTTCTGATCCGTTCCGCGTCCACGTGGACACTGCCCTCCAGACGGTGACCGATGCCGTTGCAGGGCACACTGTCGAGTGATTGCGCAGGGTGAATGCCTGCACAAGTAGCTGCGGACTCGACGATGATTTTCCTGTCGAGCTTTTTGTACAGGTGGTGGGTCAATTCCTCATGCAGCCCTTCGGTAAAGCATTCCCACCTCGTTTGTGAAGACAGGCATTTGAACGGGCAGATACAAAACGCATGGCTGGGCGCAACCCCGGTGGCGTTTGCTGACTGGCGCTGGAAGGTGGGCATGTAGCAACCCAGGGGAATCACGATCCTGACCTTGGCGTTACGCCCGAATGTTGCGTAGTAATTCCTCAGCTTTGCCCGCAAGCGCCCCACCTGTACCCGAACGACCGGGTCTTCGCCCGTGCTGTACGAACATGGGTCGCGGTCAAATACGCTGATGCCGATGGCGTATTCGCTGGTGTCGCGCACCGACTCGACGATGGCCTGTTCAACAAGATAGTTGAGCAGGCGACTCATGCGCGGAGAGTGTTTGAACATGTCGCTGGATAATAAAACGTCTCTGGCGGATTTAACGTCAATGAGTTCTATAAGGTCGCGACCAAAATAGCGGATGTCGTTGTCAGTCATAGCATTACTTCCCCTGCGTCCGTTCATAGAAAAAGTTTGCGCATGCCGAATGACTGAGTTTGATACTTATTTGGGCAGCCGTGCATTCGCCAAGTAGCATGATCTATAACTGCTGCCCATTGTTTTCGAATCAAAACTCTATTCTTAATTTTGTATTCGCAAACGTTTTCAACTTGCTCGGGGAGTCTAGCGTCTAATCGACTGACGACTAAGTATCGTTACCGTAGCGCAGGGCTACCGCGAGGGGCTTGTAGAACGGCTGCCCGAGCGGGCAACCGAGGGGTCATGAGAGTTAGAAGCACCTCCTTGTACGTTGATTCAGATCCTGCACAGTACAGGGTGCCAGCTTTGTCCCTCAACGAGCTATAGAGGTCAGGGCTGTTGATCTGGTCTAAGCGTTCGGCTTGAAGCAGGCGCTAGAACGATAACTGGTTGTGCCGTTGTGATCGTAAGTACTTAGTCGAAAGGTTTCTGAACGTCCGCAACGGGTCGTTTTTTGCCGGTCGCGAAGGACAGCTTAGGGTCGGTTGCCGTTCTGCGCGACGGGCAAAAAACGGCCAAAAGGGGCCTTTGATAGACAGTAGTTGATGACGAAATTATCACTGTGGCTCTAATTCTGACCATAAACCTTTGCGTCCCATGCCGGCCATTAATGTCCCGAAGTCTTCAAAATTGCAGACATTCACCTCAATCTGGCTCGCCCACGTTGCTTCACACTCGTCGCACACCCACAGTAAAAGTTGTGTAGAGCAGACCCGCATTGCTCGAACGTCACCTTGACCGCACCTTTGGCATTTAATCAGCATGGAAATAATCTCTGACAGGACCCCGGTGTAGTCTAATCCGATCGGGCGACTGTCGTCCGCGGCGACAGGCAGAGGTTGTCCAAAAGCAGAAATCTAAAGTGTCCACTAGAGTGGGGGCTATTCAGATGAGTGCCTGATGGTCGGCACGCTCTCAATCACCCTGGCGTCGTTCCGGGCGCGCACGCCGGCACTCTGGTCTCGGTGCTATTGCACACCTCGGCGAAAGCCGTGAATATCTTGAGGGGCGTCGTGACAAGCCTGTGGCTGTTGAGCTGCGCTGCCTTCGACTCATGTTGGAAATAAAAAATAGAGCATTCAGGGAATGGAATATCCTTCATTTGAAAACGAGCCAAAGAAAAAAGCTTTCTGGGCGGCGACGTGCCTGATTTTGGTGGTGGGCTGGATTATTTATATGCTTTGGGCTAGTCGCATTGGGACTCGAATCGTTTTAATGGCGTCGATTCCTGAGTGGACCACCTATATAGTCGTTGGCTGTTTGGTTGGACTCGTTTTTGCCGGACGAGCAATTTACTATCGCCCTGACGGAAGAGATTTGAAGCGAGTTGCCGACTCTTTTGTGGGGGGCGTTTGTCTGGGTCTTGTATTATCTTTAAATAGTTATAAGGTTTTTACTTATCTGTTGCCTGGCGAGATTGTTCATTATGAATCAGCTTATGAGCTACATATTCCGGGACCTTCCTTTGGAAGGTCTGGCCGGTGTGAGGCGGGCTTGCGGTTTAAGGATTTAAATACTGAGCGCTGGATTGAGCTGTGCACCACTGAGTTGGAGTTCAACGAACGAAGGAAAAAAGGCATGGATGTCGTTTTGGTGACTGCACACTCCAATAAGATAGGCTCTTATATTGTTGGGTATCAGTTCATTTATAAATAAATTATAGTGGAGTCGCTTCCATAGACCTCAGTGCTTAATCAGCCTGTAAGTAACTCTGGCAGCACTTTGATGTAGCCTACTACCGTCGTCCGCATCATAGCTGTTTTCTGTCATAGACGACAGGCAGAATCGACTCAAAAGCGGCTTCCGACACCGACAAAAATCCACAACTGTTTATCAGCCCTCGGCTAAACGGTCGTGTAACCTGACGGCTGCACCCTGCACGTTTAATGAGTTCTGACAAAGTCTTGTCTTGGCTCAGCTACGTGGAAACCCCGACTACCTTACGAGACACCATGGACTCTTCATTTGACGAATTGATCGATAGGGCGATGTATCTGGGCGTGCACCAGGTTGCATACCCAATTGATATCTTTGGTATTGCCAGATTGCTGGCAGAGCATGCGTCCGATGATGCAGACTTTGAAAAAATACTTTTGCTGGTTTCAGATCCCGAGAACCATTTCACTCGTTGGGCTGCCATACGCGCCATTGGTATCCTGGGGCCCGCGTCTGTTGCCAAAGCACGCGCAACGCTGGAAGCCAGGACAAGGCTTGAGGATTTTCCTCTCGCTCGACAAGAGCTTTACAGTGCGTTGGGTTCGATAACAGATTGAGAGTCCATGGTTTCAGCGTCAAGGCAATCGACAGGCGGCTTTTGGCCGATAGCGGTCGGTCTGTAAGCATCGGCCGAAGGGCCATGCTTTACCCCTGGGTGTCTTCGCGGAGCGGTTTCGCCTTTGTTGAACCCGCAACGCGGAAGGAGCCCAGGGGGTGCTGTTGGTCGATGGCTGCCTTTGGCAAAGGGCTGCTATCGACCCAGGTTGTGTGAAAACGAGCTGGAAGCAGTTAACTAAACGTGATGCAGACTGGTTCCATCTCTACCAACGAATTTTCACAGGCCCCTACGAGATCTCGCACACAGTAAAGTCTCCATCCCTTACCTGATCCCCACTTTGCCGCGACAGGTTCAAGCGAAGACTCTTCCTCCTGCGTTGCGCGAGCCCAATCATCGTGCCCGATCTCAGCGATCAATTGAGCCTGGTAGACCTGTAAGAATGGAAGCAAGCTTTTCGCTTGTTCAACCTCTATGAGGACAAATTCTGCTGTATCGAGTTGCTGTTTAACATTTTCGACCAGTTCGTGAGCCTGCAACGGGAGTGCCTCTAACACAACCTCCAAGGCTGATCCGGATTTGTCAGCACTTTGGAAGGTGCCGCAGATGATGTTCCCTCCTGCCATATCTTTCCCCTATCGTGGCTTCGAAGCTTGGATTAGGCAGCTCGCGATTACGTGTCTAACGTCGATTTTTTGCTGGTCTACGCCCGTTGCGAGCGGCCAATTAATCCAAGGCTTGATGAAAAATCCTGCGATTCTCTGACCTTCTGGTGGTCGAGATAGTGACGGGACCTTTCAATCATTTCTTACCTGTTTGAGCCAGTTCCAGAAAGGATCACTGGATTCATGCGCGTCCATGCTTGTTGTGCTTGAGATGAGATCTGATGCGCGCGCCGGGACGCTGAGGCCAAGCGTGCGTTCCACGTAAGCCCGCAATGCCCTAGGTGGTGCGGGGTAGTCATCATCTGCGTATTGCTGCTCCCGCAGTTCGGCCGGTGTTCTCGTAAACTCCTCTGGCCAGCAGTGCTCGTTGTAACCGATGGCCAGTAAGCGAATCAGGTCTTGCGTACTATTGGTCAAGACGCAGAGCATGTCTGATCCCGAGCCCGAGCCAAGATGGACGATTCGCTGCTGATCGTGGTCGTCCAGCCATAACCCTGCCCACGATCCATCGCCACCAGTCCTGAGGAATATTGATAGCCGCTCGTTTACTCTGGGATCTTCGCAGGCCGTCCATCGAGCAGTATCGGCGGAGTCCGGAACGTGAAAGGCGGTGATAGCGCTGTTGTTGTATTCAGGTTCGGGATGCAAAGTCATGTAGCGGCCCCCGGTCCGATAGTGACGGACGCAGCCTAGTGCTTCCAGGAATTCCATGGTCTGTCGTAATACTGGAGGTACCGGATTGCTTGCCGGGAAGGCGGCTACTAATTCGTCGGTGAAGTTCATGTCTTTCCTGACCATTGTCTTTAGCGAGTATCGTGAATGAAGGTGGATTGCTATGCCCGGAATATATCGCCATGTGCCACCCAATGCCCGCTTCTGGCCGATTTCTGCCTGTCATATCCGGCAGAAGTCGACCACTAACTGACTGCCAGCCAGAAGAAAAGGCAACGTTCACGAGAATCGGCCTCGGCAAATAAATCCCCCCTCTCCCCTCATTGCTCTAGATCGAACATCCTCGCGAACCGGTCATACCGTCAACCGATAGGTAGACTGCACCAACCCCGAAGCAAAGCTGCAGCTGGATACCAGTTCCAAGTCAATGTCCTGCTGAAGGGCCCCAAACAATCGCCTTCCCGATCCGATCAGTACGGGAACAGTGGTAATCACCATATCGGCGACTAATCCATCGCGCAGGAAGGATTGCACCAACTGCCCGCCATCGACATAGACACGATGCACGCCTTGCCCATCCAGTTCGGCCATCAGGTCCCCTGGTGCGAGGTTTGAGAAGCGCAGCTTGCCCTTCAACGCCTCGGGCACCGGCGTAGCGGCCAGTTGTTCAGACAGCACCACGACGGGCCGGTCGTAGAACCATGTGTCGAAGGTCAGCACCTTCTCATAGCTGCCTCGCCCCATCACGATCACATCCTTGTCGGCAATGAAGGCGCAGTAGCCATGATCTTCAGTCGGATCATCACGCTGCAAAAGCCAATCAATGTCGCCATCTGGCCGGGCGATGAAGCCGTCCAGGCTGACGGCGATGAAAACATGTGCAGTGGCCATCAGGACCTCCTAATTGAAACGACGTTTATTCATCCTTGATCATAAGCAGAATAAAAGGTTCGCCTTCGCTGACTGCCGTTCAAAATTTCAGATTTAACGTAGATGCGCCCACTTCAATTTTGGCGAAGCGTTTTTACACACTCTGGGCCAGCAGCGGACACTTGGTATGGATCGCGGATATCGTACATACACTACTCAAGAGCTATACAGACCTGTTCGAACCAGGCGGCAAAGGTTGGCCAACTTTCGTCTGTACTTCCGTTGTGGGACCAGTATCGAACAACACCAGCCTGCGATATGCAGAAGTAGTCGCTGTTGTCCTCAATGAAAGGCAACCAATCCCGAGGCACTCCCTGGGCCCAGGCGGCTTCGGTAATTTCAAAAATATCCAGATGGCTGCATCCTCCCAAAATCACCGCGGGTTCAAATGCGGCGTTTGCGACATCGCTGCCACCTTTCAGGAAGCGGATATATTCATCGGGAAAGCGAAAATTGAGCCTGCTCTCTGCGTCAGCAATTTCAGCATCTGTTGGAATACGAAAAGGATTGTCTGTCATTCGTTCAAGTCCGAGTGTTGATCAGTATCGTGCGGTGGACGATAGCTTATTCAATCAGAGAGTGTAGAAGCCCGCTTGGGTCGACTTCTGCCGGTCGCAATAGGCCGGGACGGGCAAGAAGCAGTCGTTCGTCTTTTCCCCAAGCGCCGGTGCTACGGCTGCTGCCCTCTTGTCTTTCCTCCAAGCCCCGCGCTACCCTCGACACTGTTAAACACCGTTCGCAAAAGGAATTGCTGCAATGGTGTCTAACCGTTTTTACTTCCGCCCTCCTCGTAAATACTGCACTCCAGAGCGGCAGCGCACGTCCGCCCAAAAATGTTATGCACCCATTGATGTCTATTTATAGTTAGGCATTTTTATCCGACCTACGCAGGATCCATGTGAAGAAAGCAAAAGCGATTACCAAAAAGAAATCATCCGGCCGTGGCTTTGAGATGTCCTCGTTTTGTGGGTGGGATGGAGAGACTTTAGTTCTGAACATACTTGGAACTCCGAGCGCCAAAAAGGATGCCATCGGCAAGGCGAAAGGAAGTCAACTCAAGATCAGCGTCACCGCCGCACCCGTAGCAGGCAGGGCGACTGACCATATGGTTAAGTTTCTCGCCCGAGAGTTTGACGTCTCGGTTTCTGACATCACGGTTGTGTTCGGTCGTTTTAATTTGAACAAGCAAATGCGTATAAGGGCGCCCGGAAGCTTACCTGCCGTAGTGGCCAAGGCCCTGTCAGAAGCAGAAAGCACCTGACCATTCGCTACGGGCGCGATGCAGCCTAATGAGCCGTCCTGCTGTCATGGACTGTTCCAGTGTCTGCTTGCAATAAAAGGGGGGGACAGATTTATTTTCTGCACTAAGCGTCCGCTTCTGGCCGACTTCGGCCTATCGCAACCGGCAGATTACTCTTTCTCCAGCGCGATACGTCCAAGCCGACTTGGTGAAAGACGACATTGAGGCGTTCGCAGCCCTTTGGACTCTTCAGAGTCTGACCCCGATTACCTGCTGAAAGACACCCACTGAATCAGTGATCAACATCCCGGCCAGGTACACCATCAACACCGCCACACCCGCATCCAACCAGCGCCACACCACTGGCGCCTGGAACAGCCGCGTCAAACGCTGACATCCCAGCGCCAGTATCACAAACCACACCAACGATGCCGTCATCGCGCCACTCGCGAACAGTGCTTGTTGGCCGGTGGGTTTGGCTGCGCCGATCGAGCCGATCAGCACGACGGTATCAAGCCAGGCGTAAGGATTGGCAAACCCGAGCACCAGTGCGGTGCGCAGCAAGCCTCGTTGCGAGTGACCGCCTTGCGTGTTGGGCATGGACTGGTTACGTAGGCAGGCCAGCAAGCGTTGACCGCCAAACCAAAGCAAATACGCCGCACCGGACAGCAGCAACAGCGCCACCACACCCGGCCGACTTCCCAGCAATGAACCCAACCCTGCGACGCCAACAGCGATCAGTAGGACATCGGCGAGTACGCAGATAGCAACCACGGCCCAGATCGGACCCCGGCCCACACCTTGGCGGATGACCAAGGTGTCTTTCGGACCAGGCGCGGCGAACAGCCCCATGCCCAAAAGCAAGCCTTCGAGGTAAAGAGCGTTGAAGTTTAGAAGCATGGGATGTTCGAACCCGCTAGAATATTAGAGAAGTTGAATCGGTTGATTACCGAACTTGGTGTGCGGACGTTTATGGCACTATTTAAATTGATGGTTGCGAGCGGGAAAAATTTAGCAGCGTTTGAACAAAGGAAAATGAATCTTTAGTGGCCTGAGAGATTGCTGAATATCCATCAACAATTTTTTTGTAGTCCTGCAGCATGGCATCAGACATTTGCAGGATGCCGAAGCCTGATCGAACAATGGATTCACAGCACGTTTTTATTTGAGTCATCGCTATATCCAAAGATGATTGTAAAGGAATGCAACACACACAAGGTTCGCAAGCATGCGAGAAACCACGACACTGGATGTAGCCAACCCAAAAGGGACCTATCCATGTCCTTCACCACGTCGCTAGCAGGTCGCAAGTGTGCATCGCTCGATATACGTAGCGGCGAGCAGGTTGTCCTTTTTGGCGAACAACGTGACGACTATCACCAAGGACCGGAGATCAACACTCGAATATGAACATCAGAACACGCGATACGCTTCGAGCCTTGGTTATGCGACGCAGCCGAGAACTGGGAAAGCCCCTGACAGCCCTGGCCAAAGAAGCCGGCATTTCCCGAACCTACCTCTACGGATTGACCGGCGGAGCCTCACAAGATCCCTCAGTACGCACCCTGATCAAACTGGCCAAGGCGTTGCAGGTTTCGCCGCTGCTGTTATTCCGCTACTTCGCCGACCTGGCTGGCGCACCGGGCGATGCCTGTTCAATGGCAACCACTAATCGCGCCACCGGCCTGCGTGACCCCAGCGACATAGCTGTCTTCAACGCGGATGTCACCACCCCAGACCAGACCGTGGTGCTGCCCGGTGAGACGTTTCAGAAAACCTGGGAGATCCAGAACCTTGGCGCCCGCCCGTGGCGCGGTCGGAAATTGGTACGGGTCGACGGCGAATACGTAATCGCTCGCCGCAGCGCGTCCGGCGTTCCCTTGGAAGTGGTGATGGACACCCACCTGCGCAGCCTGAACAACGAAATCCCCATCGCCGACACCCTGCCCGGCCAGCCGGTACGTATCAGCGTGGAGTTCGGCGCCCCAAGGGAGACCTGCACACTCACGTCGATCTGGCGTATCGAAGATGAACAGGGCCAGCCTTGTTATGGACCCGCCTTCATCCTGCATGTAATCGTCAACGTCATGGCACGTTAAGGTCCGACGGGAGCCCCACAAATCTGTCCAAAACTCTGTGCCTGATGACGGGCGTCTATCAATGTAGACCGCAACGGCATTTACACCTCCATAAAAATAAAACCTCGACTACTGTATTAAACCAACTAACCCCCTCTTCCTTATTACACAAAATCAAAAAAACACATTGCACGCCCCTTCAACTCATCCAAAAGTCTTAACTCCCTACTAATAGGTCGTGGTTTTGCAAACAGACGTTGACGCATTTATCCCGCCAGGAATAAGGAACTCCAAAGGGGCTGGCGGTTTATCTCAATGGTGTGCGGATCAATGAAGCGTTCCGCGATACCGTGAATTTCGACCTGGTGCCCTGCGTGGCCATCGACTGCGCTGATGCATGCCGGTTTCAATGTGAAGTTCTGAGTCGCTCAGCGTCTGAACCAATCCGGTACAGGCCCCACCGCGTCCCCTACGTCACCTGCGCTTCCTCCAACAGCCAACGCGCAAATACCTGGATGGGCGCGCGGCTCAGTTCAAGCGGTTCGGGTAGCACGAGGCAAAAGGCCTTGGCGACATTCTTCTCTTGTGGCCATGGCGCGACCAGCCGGCCTTGCGCCAGTTCGGCTTCCACGTACAGGCGCGGTACGAGTGCCACGCCGAGCCCCGCCAGCGCGGCTTCGATCAGCATCGCATGCAAATCGTAACGCGCGCCCATCGCGGCGTTGCTCAGGACAATCCCGGTTTGCTGGGCGTAACGCTGCCAGGCATCCGGGTTCTGTCGTCGGTGTAATCGCGGCAATGAATCCAGAGCCGTTGCCTGCTTGCCCGGCTTCAGCAGGCCAGGGTGACAAACCGGAATTAACACTTCGTTCAACAGGCGGTGCGTCTGCATGCCCGTCCACGCCGGGTGCTCAAAATGGATGGCGGCATCAAAACCGCTGCCGGCTAGCACGAACGGTTCCATACGTTCCGAGAGGTGCACGCAGATATTCGGGTGTTGCTGGCCAAAGCCGGCCAACCGCGGAATTAGCCAGCGCAGGGCAAAGGTTGGGCTGACGGCGATATCCAGGCTGGCGCCGTCGCTGGGCTGGCCCATCAAATACTGGCTGTCCCTGTCGAGCCGGTCGAGTAGTTCGCGCACTTGGGCCGCGTAGCGCTCACCGTTGGGCAAGAGCCGCACACGGTTGCCAACACGCTCGAATAACGTGACCCCCAGAAACGCCTCCAGACGGCCTATCTGCCGGCTGATGGCGCCTTCAGTCAGGGCCAACTCGTCTGCGGCACGGGCGAAACTGCCATGCCGGGCTGCGGCTTCAAAGGCCATCAGGGCAGCGTTACTCGGGAGCTTTCGACGCATGGGCATTCCTGGTTCAAGTCAAGGCCTCCACCTTGATGTTTAATCACTGAAGAGTGCCGAAAAGTCGTTTTATGGATCATTACCGTGTCACTAGCATGATTAAACATCAACCAACGAAGTGACATGATGATTTATACAGTCGAATGCAACTACGCTGACTCCGCCAGCGAAGCTGAGTGGAATGCGTTTTACAGCCTGGAAAAACTGCCAGCGCTGATCTCGGTGAGCGGATTCAGCTCCTCGCAGCGGTTCAAAGCCTTGAGCGGCGATTGCCCGGCCTACCTGGCCCTGCATTCAGTCGACACGCTTGCCGTATTGCAGAGCGACGAGTACCGCCAAAAAGGGGGAGGCAATTTTGCCCGTTGGCAGTCGCACATCACTGATTGGAAGCGCAACCTCTATGCCGGGCTGGACCGGGCAGTTGGCGTGGGCGCGGACGAATTCCTGTTGGTCAGTGAACAAGGCCCTCAAGTACTGATTGGATTAGGCCTTACACCTGTAGCGCTGCACGCGGTTGCGTTGGACAAGAACCCTGCACACCGTTGGCTGGCCAAACTGGGCTGCACTCAGGCAAGGGCCAGCGATCTGCAGGGGCTGAAGGTATATAGCGCAATGACCATGCAGTTAGTGTCATGAGCCACGCGGACATAAATCACTGGAGGCTTGCCGGCCGGCACAGTGATCTAGGTTTTACCCCGAAGGGTCTTACCGGATGACCAATCACCTTCATAGGGGCCCGACTTAGCGGCCTCTTGTTCGCGTTTAACCTTCTCGTCGGTTTGCTGCCTAAGTTTGTTTCGATCACACAGACAACATCACTACTCAATCAACGCCGCGCAGCCTGCGCCCATCCGGCCCATACAACTTGTTACCAATAACCGAATTCAAAAACCCGACAACCCGCTGATTACTCGCCATCCGCAGCCCCAACGCCTCGCCATTGGCGATATTAAGCTGCCGCGCCCGCCGCGCCAGTGCCTGCACTTCCCGCCAGGCCGCGACGCAATCGGCATCCTGCGCCGCCTTCAGCGCCCCCTGCCGCCCTGCCCCATAGCCGAGCTTCAACTGCGCCCCAGACCGAATCGCTTCCAACTGCTCCAGCTTCTGCAACGCCGCCTGCTTGCACGCCGTCAGTTCCTGCAGCTTTTCACCGTCGACCTTGGCCTGGGCCAATGCACGCCGTTCCAGTTCCAGCCAGTCGATCAGTTCGACGATCGCCTGCTGCTGCAACTCCAAGTGTTTCGCCAGACTCATAGGTACCTGCTGCTCATCGACCAACGCTCATGGAAGGGTTTCGCGCACGCTGGAGGCCAGGCCGTCGAAGATCGAATCCGCGCTGACCTGATAGGTGCCACTGTCGATGGCCTGGCGCAGCGCCGCGACTTTCTCCATGTCCACGTCCGCCGACGTTGCGACCTGCGAGCTGGCGGTGCTGCTGGAGACTTGCACGCCGTCGTCGAGAGTGGCTTCGAGAGGTTGCAGTTCCACGCGTTGATTACCGCCTGCTTTGCTGTCAGCGGGCGCCAGGGTGTTGGTCAGGTTTGCACTTATGATTTTCACGTTAGAGGCTTCAATTGGCTGTGGTTGGGTCAACTATCGGCAATCGCGACGGCAAACTTTGACCGGTAATCGGGTTTTGCTGAAAAAATCAGTAGCGCAGTTGCAATTCGTTCTGGCCCACCACCTGGGCGTTGAGCATTTTGCCGTCGTTGCCCATGACGCGCACGTTGCCGCCCAGGCTGCCGTTGTCCAGTGCCTTGCCTTCGCGGCGGATGGTGAAGCCAGCGCCCCGGGCCTGCAGGACCACGCGGGCGTTCCGCTCGACCAGCCAACGCTCGCGCACGTGATTCACGGTGATCACCATGCCCCGGCTTAGGTTGCGGCTGGCCTGGCGGCCGATGATCTGCGAAGGCTCGAACACGCTGCCTTTGGGCAGGCGCTCCAGCGGGCCGCGCTTGAGTTCCAGCATCGGCGCCTTGATCACCTCACCCGCGGCAATCCGCTGACGGCTGACCACGTAGTCGCCGACCACGCGCACGCTGACTTGCAGGTAACCCGCGACCTCGTCCAGGCAACGCACGCCCACGGCCACACGACCGATCACGCTTTGCTCCGGGCGCACCAGGTACGGCCGCGGGTGGGCGCAGGCCGCGATGCGCGCCGCTGGCTGGCCGATGTCCACGGCAACCAATTGGGCGCGCGCGGGCAAGCGTGGCGCAATCACCTCGCGCACCTGCTCCTGCAGGCCGTCCGCCTGGGCCAGGGTGCAGCACAACAGGCCCATCAAGCCCCACATCCGTCTTGTCATCGATCCCGCCCTCCGCGCTACCCAGCGCAGAATTCTAGTCGCCCCGCCAGCGAGGCAAGGCCTGAATTGGTCGTCAAATAGCGGCCTGTTTCGGCCTTTGCCGGGGCAGCCTTGGGACTAACCTGCGAGCCGTTCATTTATTTGATGCACAGGTCCGCAACCATGATCGACAAGCTCGACAACGAGCTGCGCTTTCAGCAGGACGCAATGAGTTTGCGGGCTGAGCGCCAGCAGGTATTGGCCAATAACATCGCCAACGCCGACACACCCAACTTCCGCGCGCGGGATTTCGACTTCAGCGCCGAACTGGCCAGCTCCCTGCAAAAGTCCCACACCCAGGGCCGCGGCATGACCCTGGCCACCACGTCCGACCGCCACCTGCACGCCGACTCCAGCCGCTTCGCCAGCCGCGACCTGCTCTACCGCGTGCCGGACCAACCGAGCCTGGACGGCAACACCGTGGACATGGACCGCGAACGCGCGCAGTTCACCGATAACGCCGTGCGGTACCAGGCCAGCCTGACCTTTCTGAGCAGCCGCCTGCAGTCGCTCAAGACCGCCATGCAGTCCGAATAACCCAGGGAAACCACCATGTCGATGTTCAGTATTTTCGATATCGCCGGCTCCGCGCTGAGCGCCCAGTCCCAGCGCATGAACGTAACCGCCAGCAACCTGGCCAACGCCGACACCACCAGCGGCCCGGACAACGAAGCCTACCGGGCGCGGCAGGTGGTGTTCGAGTCGCAATACCAGGCCGGCAGCAGCATCGGTGGCGTGCGCGTCAGCCAGGTGGTCGAAGACGGCTCGCCGATGCGCCAGGAATACCGCCCCGGCGACCCATTGGCCGACGAATCGGGCTTCGTGACCATGCCCAACGTCGAGCCGGTGGGCGAAATGGTCAACATGATCTCCGCGTCGCGCTCTTACCAGGCCAACGTCGAGGTCATGTCCACCAGCAAGGAAATGATGCTGAAAACTTTGACCCTAGGTGAGGCGTAAACCATGACCAGTACGATTGCCAGCTCGGTGCTGTCGACGATGAACAGCACCAGCACCACTGCCGAAAGCACCACTTCGGCGGCGGACGATTTGCAGGACCAGTTCCTCACGCTGCTGACCACCGAGCTGCAGAACCAGGACCCCACCGACCCGATGGACAACAGTGAGATGGTCACCCAGCTGGCGCAGATCAGCACCATCAGCAGCATCGAAGACGTCACCAGCACCCTGGAAGGCATCTCCAGCCAGATCAGCGCCTCCGAAACCCTGCAAGCCTCGGCCTTGGTGGGCAACGGCGTGTTGATCGACGGCAATGTGATCCAGGTCGACAGCGGCGTGGCGACCACGTTTGGCGTCACTCTGGACAGCGATGCCGACAGCGTCAGCGTCACCATCAAAGACAGCAGCGGCACCGTCGTGCGGACCCTGGACGAGGGCAGCATGAGCGCCGGCACCCAGGCGTTGTCGTGGGACGGCCTGCAAGACGACGGCACCACGGCCGCCGACGGCGCCTACACCTTCTCTATCAGCGCTACCACCGACGACGTCGCCGTGGCCAGCACCGCCCTGAAATACGCGCTGGTCACCGGCGTCACCACCGACAGCAGCAACGAAGTCGCGCTGGACCTGGGGGGCGTCAACGACAACGTCGCCCTCAGCGACATCAGTCTTGTCCTCTGACCCTCTACCTAACGAAGGAGAAACACCATGGCTTTTTCCCAAGCGCTCAGTGGTCTGTCGGCAGCGTCCACCGACCTCAACGTGGTCAGCAACAACATTTCCAACTCCCAGACCGTGGGCTTCAAAAGCTCGACCACGCAGTTCGCCGATGTGTACTCCGGCGCCGACGTCGGCCTGGGTACCCAGGTCTCGGGCGTGGTGCAGAACTTCGAATCCGGCAGCCTGACCACCACCGATAACGCCCTGGACCTGGCGATCAACGGTGACGGTTTCTTCACCTTCTCCGACGGCACGCAAACCGTGTACTCGCGCAACGGCCAACTGACCCTGACCGCCGATGGTTACCTGGAAAACGCCGCCGGCGATCAACTGCTCGGGGTCAACGGCGTGATCCAGATCCCCACCACCGGCATGCAAGCCAGCGCCAGCACCGAGCTGGACGCAGAGCTGAACCTGGACGCCAGCGAGGACATCATCACCACCACCTTCGACCAGACCGACTCGTCGACCTACTCCTATTCCACCAGCGCGACACTCTACGACTCCCTGGGCATCAGCCACACCAGCACCCTGTATTTCAGCAAGACCGCCGACAACACCTGGGACGTACACACCGCCATCGACGGCAACCTGCTGACCGACTCCCAGACCGTCAGCTTCAGTTCCAGCGGCCTGATCACCAGCGGCGAAACCGGCACCTACACCTACGACCCGGCCAACGGCGCGGCCAGCCTGTCGCTGACCCTGGACCTGACCGGCACGACCCAGTTCGGCAACGACTCCTCGGTGTCCGACATCACCCAGAACGGCTACACCTCCGGCAGCCTGGTGAGCTTCACCATCGACGAGACCGGCACGGTGGTCGCCACCTACTCCAACGACCAGACCAAAAACATCGACCAGATCCAGCTGGCCACCTTCAGCAATGAAAACGGCCTCAAAGCCAACGGCGACAACACCTGGCTGGCCACCACCTCCTCCGGCCAGGCGCTGCTCGGCGTGGCCAGCAGCGGCTCGCTGGGCTCGATCCTGAGCGGCACCACCGAAGACTCCAACGTCGACCTGACCGCCGAACTGGTCAACCTGATCATTGCCCAGCGCAACTTCCAGGCGAACGCCAAGTCGGTGACGGCGCAAAGCGAAGTGTTGCAGC
Source organism: Pseudomonas sp. 7-41 (assembly GCF_021233075.1). Classification (NCBI taxonomy): domain Bacteria; kingdom Pseudomonadati; phylum Pseudomonadota; class Gammaproteobacteria; order Pseudomonadales; family Pseudomonadaceae; genus Pseudomonas; species Pseudomonas sp. 7-41. Next base: position 5,677,896 of record NZ_CP089551.1, read on the forward strand.
AAGCCGTGAATATCGGTTCCTGACCCTATGGATCGCATGCTCTTCACGGCCATGAGCGGGGCCAATCAGGCGCTCGAACAGCAGGCCGTCGTGGCCAACAACCTGGCCAATATCGTCACCCCGGGGTTTCGCGCGCAACTGGTGGAGATGCAGTCTTCGCCGGTGGCGGGCGAAGGCTTGCCGACCCGCGTGTCGGTGGCCGCCAACGGCGTGGGCGTGGACTGGAGCGAAGGGCCGATCGTGCATACCGACCGCGCGCTGGACGTGGCCCTTGGCGCAAACGTGATGCTCGCCGTGCAGGCCGGCAACGGCCAGGAAGCCTACACCCGGCGCGGTGACCTGCAGGTCGACGGCACCGGCGCCATGACCGTGGGTGGGCGCCCGGTGATCGGTGACGGCGGGCCGATCAGCGTGCCGCTGGGCAGCGAGGTCACCCTGGGCAGCGACGGCACCATCAGCGTGCGCGAGCTGGGCATGGAACCCCGCGGTTTGAGCCCGGTGGGCAAGTTGAAGCTGGTGTCGGCGCCGCCCGGCACCTTGCAGGCCGGCACCGACGGCTTGTTCCGCAGCGCGAACGCGCAGCCGCTGCCGGCCGACGACAGCCTGCGCGTGGCGCCCGGTGCGTTGGAAGGCAGCAACGTCAGCCCGACCAACGCCATGGTCGCGATGATCGACAACTCGCGGCGCTACGACATGCAGATGAAAGCCATCAGCACCGCCGACGAAAACGCCAAACGCGCCAACAGCCTGCTTTCCCTGCAGGGCTGACCTCCCGGTTGAATAGACAAGGAACCGAACGATGATCCGATCACTGTGGACGGCGAAAACCGGACTGGAAGCCCAGCAGGGGCAAATGGACGTGATCGCCAACAACCTGGCGAACGTCAGCACCAACGGCTTCAAGCGCTCGCGGGCAGTGTTCGAAGACCTGGTGTACCAGAACGTGCGCCAGCCCGGCGCCCAGAGCAGCACGGACACGCGCCTGCCCTCCGGCTTGCAAGTGGGCACCGGCGTGCGCGAAGTCGCCACCGAGCGCCTGCACACCCAGGGCAACCTGGAGCAGACCAGCAACTCCAAGGACCTGGCCATCAACGGCCAGGGCTTTTTCCAGGTGGACATGCCCGACGGCAGCACCGGCTACACCCGTGACGGCAGCTTCCAGCTCGATGCCAATGGCGAGATGGTTACCTCCAACGGCTACAAGCTGTCGGCCGGCGTGACCATCCCGGCCAACGCCACAGCCATCACGATCAGCAGCGACGGCATCGTCTCGGTGACCACGCCCGCCGCGTCTACCTCGACCCAGGTCGGCCAATTGAACCTGGCGTTGTTCATCAACCCGGCCGGCCTGGAAAGCATCGGCCAGAACCTGTACCTGGAAACCGATGCCTCGGGCTCGCCCACCGAAACCACGCCGGGCCTGAACGGCGGCGGCACGCTGTCCCAGGGCTACGTGGAAACCTCCAACGTCAACGTGGTGGAAGAAATGGTCGGCATGATCCAGACCCAGCGCGCCTATGAAATCAACAGTAAGGCCGTCGAAAGCTCGGACGAGATGCTCCAGCGTCTGACCCAGCTCTGAGCGCCCGGTTCGAGACTCCCTTTATGGCTCACAAGTATCTTCTGGCCGGCGTGCTGGCCCTCGCCGGCTGCGATCAACTGCCCCACAAACCGGTGGTGCCCGACGAAGAAGTCCAGGCGCAGGGCTACCCCGCGCGCCTGGCCAACGGCTCGATCTACCAGAGCAGCCGCTCGCAACCGCTGTTCGAAGACCGCCGCCCGCGCATGGTCGGCGACACCCTGACCATCCAGCTGGAAGAACAGGTCAGCGCCAGCAAGAACTCCTCCTCCAATGCCAGCCGCGCCGGCTCCATGGGATTGAGCCTGGCGACCACCTCCAGCCGCGCCAGCCAGGTCGGCTCCTTTGGGCTGGATGCTTCGACGACTCATGACTTCCTGGGCGCCGGCGGTTCCCAGGCGAACAACTCGTTCACCGGCACGATTTCCGTGACGGTGATGCAGGTGATGCCCAACGGGCACTTGCGTGTGCGCGGCGACAAACAGATCGCGATCAACCAGGGCACCGAGTTCATCCGCTTTTCCGGGCTGGTCAACCCGCGCAGCATCACCGGCGAGAACACCGTGTCATCGACCCAGGTGTCCCAGGCGCGCATCGAATACGTGGGCGATGGCTACATCAACGAAGCGCAGCGGATGGGCTGGCTCCATCGCATCCTCCTCAACGTTTCCCCTTTCTGAGTACCCACGCCATGTTCACTAGAGCCGCCCGAACGTTGCGCACCCTGCTGCTGAGCTGCCCGTTGTGGCTGGGGGCAACGGTTCACGCCGAGCAGATTCGCGACATCGCCGACTTCGCCGGCATCCGCCCCAACAACCTGGTGGGCTACGGCCTGGTGGTCGGCCTGGATGGCAGCGGCGACCAGACCACCCAGAGCCCGTTCACCGAACAGGGCCTGACCAACATGCTGTCGCAATTGGGCGTGACCCTGCCGGCCGGCGCGAACATGCAGATGCGCAATATCGCGGCGGTGATCGTCACCGCCAACCTGCCGGCCCTCTCGCGCCCGGGGCAGCAGATCGATGTGGTGGTGTCGTCCATCGGCAACGCCAAAAGCCTGCGCGGCGGCACCTTGCTGATGACCCCGATGAAGGGCGCCGACGGCGAGGTGTACGCCATGGCACAGGGCAACCTGCTGGTGGGCGGCGCCGGCGCGTCGGCCAACGGCAGCAGCGTGACGGTCAACCAGTTGGCCGGCGGGCGCATCAGCCGAGGCGCGATTATCGAGCGCACGGTGGCGCTGAATTTGAACAACGACCACGGCCTGCTTGGTTTGTCCCTGCACGAACCGGACTCGGCCACGGCACAACGCGTGGTGTATGCGATCAACCTGGAAATGCGTCGAACCGTGGCCTCGGCGGTGGACGGCGGGATGATCGAGATTCAGGGCCCGGTGTCGCCCAATGAGCGCACCAACTTCATGGCGCGCATCGAGAGCATCGAAGTGTTGCCGATCCAGGCGCGCCCCAAGGTGATCCTCGATTCGCGCACCGGCTCCATTGTGCTCAACAGCTCGGTGAAGCTGTACCGCGCCGCCGTGGCACACGGCAATTTGTCGGTGATCATCGACACCACCAACACGGTCAGCCAGCCCGGCGCCTTCAGTGGCGGCCAGACGACGACCAGCTCCCAGAGCAATATTTCCATCGAGTCCCAAGGCGGTTCGCTGCATTTGCTCGAAGGCACGGCGAACCTGATGGACGTGATCAAGGGCCTGAATGCGCTCGGCGCCACGCCACAGGACCTGATGGTGATCTTGCAGGCGCTCAAGGCGGCCGGTTCCTTGCGGGCCGAGTTGGAGATCATCTGATGAACAAAGGCGGCAGTACCGATGGCTTTGCCCTGGATGTGCAAGGCCTGGACCGGCTGCGCAACAGCGCGCACCTGGACCCGCAATCGGGGCTCAAGCAAGCCAGCAAGCAGTTCGAGGCGCTGTTCCTGCAGATGATGCTCAAGAGCATGCGGGCGGCGGTGCCCAAGTCGGAGATGTCGAACAACTCGCAGACCGAGATGTACACCGAGATGCTCGACCAGCAGTGGGCCCAGAGCCTAGCGGGCAAAGGTATCGGCCTGGCCGAGCAACTGACCCGACAACTGAGCGGCTACACCACCCGGCAGGCGCCTGAACTGGACAGCGCCACCACAGCCTTCCTCGACCTGCCGCCCTCGCGCCCCTCGCCGTTTGCCAGCCCGGCGTTCGATGCCTGGAAACGCCGTGAAGTCAGCGGCGCCGACAAGGACCAGCCCGAGCATGTACAGGCGTTTATCGCGCGCTTGAGCGAACCGGCGCAAAAGGCCGCCCGCGCCAGTGGCGTACCCGCCGAGTTGATCCTGGCCCAGGCCGCCCTGGAAACCGACTGGGGCCGGCGCACCATCACCACCGCCCAGGGCGCCGACAGCCACAACCTGTTCGGCATCAAGGCCGGCGGCCAGTGGCAAGGCGCGACGACCCAGGTGATGACCACCGAATACACCGACGCCCAAGCGCAAAAACAGCTGGAAGCGTTTCGTGTCTATACCTGCGACGACGCTGCCTTCAACGACTATGCACGCCTGATGCGCAACCGCCCCGGTTATGCCGCCGTGCGCAATGCCGTCGATGCGCCCCAGGCCGCCATCGCGTTGCAACAGGGCGGTTACGCCACCGACCCGCGCTATGCACAGAAGCTGATTTCGGTGATGGCCACCATCGGTCCGCTGCGCAACGTGCCGGCCGTGGCGCAACTGCAAAACGATTTATAGAACAGGGGTCAAGTTGCCCTTTTGCCGGGCCGATAGTGCCAACCATGTAGCCCAGGAGCTTCTCGATGAGCATTATTTCCATTGGCGTCAGCGGCCTGACCGCCGCGCAGATCGCCCTCAGCACCAGCAGCAGCAACACCACCAACGCCTACACGGCGGGCTACACCTTGCAGGTGGCGAACTTCTCCGAATCCACCTCGGGCAGCGGCGTGCAGATCGCCAGCGTCGACCGCCAGTACAACCAATTCGTCACCAGCCAGCTCAACAGCTCCATCAGCGCCGAAAGCGCGCTGTCGACCTACCAGACCGAAGTCGACCAGATCGATAGCCTGCTGGCCGATGGCGATGCCAGCCTCGACACCCTGATGCAAAGCTTCTTCTCGTCGATCCAGACCCTGACCTCCGACGCCAGCGACACCGCCGCGCGCGAAGAAGTGGTCGGCGCCGCGCAAACCCTGACCTCGCAGTTCACCCAGTTGGGCAGCTACCTGGACGACATGGCCAGCGACGTGAACAGCCAGATCAGCGACCAGGTCACCCAGGTCAACGACCTCACCGAACAGATCGCCGGCCTCAACAAAAAGATCAGCCTGTCCGACGCCCTGGGTTCGACGTCCAACGCCCTGCTCGACCAGCGCGACCTGCTGGTCAGCCAGCTCAGTGAACTGGTGGACGTGGATGTCACCACCCAAAGCAACGGCAGCTACACCGTGGCACTGAGCAACGGCCTGGCGCTGGTGTCGGGCAATGACAGCTTCGATCTGCAGACCGCCGTCTCGGCCAGCGACCCGACGCAAACCGTGGTCACCTACGTCGACGCCGCCGGCCACACCACCGTGCTCGACGACTCCACCTTCGAAGGCGGCTCCCTGGGCGGCCTGATGGACTTTCGCGACACCAGCCTGAGCGACGCGCAAAACCAGCTGGGCATCCTGGCAGTGAGCCTGACCCAAGCCTTCAACACCTTGCAGGCAGCAGGCATCGACCTGAATGGCGACAGCGGCAGCGCGTTCTTCTCGGTGGATGACCCGAGCATCTACGGCAACACCCAGAACACCGGCGACGCGACGCTGAGCGCGACCTTTACCGACGATGTCAGCGCCCTGAGCGCTACCGACTACACCGTCAAGTATTCCGCCACCGACGGCTACATGGTGACCCGCAACGACAGCGGCGCCAGCGTCACCTCGACCTACGACGCCAATAACGACACCCTGACCTTCGCCGGCATGAGCGTGGCCATCAGCGGCACCGCCGATGACGGCGACAGTTTCCTGGTACTGCCCACACGCAACGCCGCCAGCAGTTTCAGCACCTTGACCAGCGACGGCAGCCTGATCGCGGCAGGCACCTCCACCGGCAGCAGCGACAACAGCAATGCCCTGGCGATGCTCAACCTGCAGACCGACAGCATCGTCGGCGGCAGCAAGACCCTCAGCCAGACCTACTCGGCGCTGGTCAGCGACGTGGGCAGCACCGCCAGCAAGGTCGCCGGGCAACTGGAAACCCAGTCGGGCCTCACCGAGCAACTGACCACGCTGCAACAGTCGGAATCGGGGGTGAACCTGGATGAAGAGGCGGCCGACCTGATCGTCTACCAGCAGTATTACCAGGCCTGCGCGAAGGTGGTCGAAGTGGGCACGTCCCTGCTCGACACCCTCCTCGATATCAACTGATAACTTTCTGAGCGGAGCGACGCCATGCGCCTCAGCAGTGCGACGATTTACAACCAAAGCCTGAACTCGATGCTCGCCCAGGAAAGCGCCTATCAGGACGCCGCCCAGGAAGTGTCCAGCGGCACCCGGGTGGTCAACCCTTCGGATGATTCGCTGGCCGCCGCCCAGGCCGTCAACGTGCGCCAGGCCATCGCCGCGAATACGCAATATGCCGACTCGCGCAGCACCATCAGCACGTCCTTGTCCCAGGAAGAAAGCACCCTGGACAGCATCAACGATGCCATCACCAGCGCCAAGGCGCTGATCGTGCAAGCCAACAACGGCACCTTGAGCGACGCTGACCGCGAGTCCATCGCCACCTCGCTGCAAGGGGTGTACGACACGCTGGTGACACTGGCCAACGCCACCGACAGCAACGGCAACTATCTGTTTTCCGGCTACCAGAGCCAAAGCCCGGCGTTTGCCACCGATGCCAATGGCGATCTGGTGTATCAGGGCGACAACAACGCGGTCACACAACAGGTCAGCTCCACTCAGAGCATGGCCAGCGGCGATACCGGGGCGACGATTTTCCTTTCGGTGAGCAGTTCGGCGGGGTTTATCGCCGAGGCCGGCGACAATAGCGGCAGCGTGACCTACAGCGGCCCGACCATTACCGATACCCAGGACGCCAATTACGGCAGCGGCTTCAGCCTGACCTTCAGCACCGCCGCCGACGGCACCGCGCAATACAGCCTCGACGGCGCCACCCCGGTGACGTACACCTCGGGCGACACGCTGGAAGTCAACGGCCTGTCCCTGACCTTGAGCGGCACCCCGGTGGACGGCGACACGGTTACCGTGAGCAAGGCCGCCGACGCCGACCCGGACCTGTTCGCGACCCTGAAAAACCTGATCTCGGTGCTGCAGACCCCGGTGGAAACCGACGCCGACCAGGCCAACCTGGACAACACCCTGTCCACCGCCAGTCGCCAACTGAGCAATGCCCAGGACAACGTACTCACAGTGCAGACCTCTGTCGGCTCGCGGCTTAACCAGCTGGACGTGCTCGACACCATCGGCGACGACCTGGCGCTGAGCTACACCGAACGCCTGTCGGGGTTGGTGGATGCCGACTACACCGAGTCGGTCACCGAGTACACCGCACTGCAAGTGGCCTTGCAGGCGGCGCAGCAGACCTTCGTCAGCATCCAAAAGATGTCGCTGTTCGAATACATCTAAAACTGCGAGAGGGAGCTTGCTCCCGATAGCGCTGGATCAGTCACCAGATGCATGGGCTGAAACACCGCCATCGGGGGCAAGCCCCCTCCCACAGTTGGACCGTGGCAGCTGATTGGCCAAAAATAGTCCTAAACCCAGCCCACAGAAGCCCATCAACTGCGACGCCCCCATGTCACTGTTCAAACACATCAAAAACTGTGAGAGGGAGCTTGCTCCCGATAGCGGTAGATCAGTCACCAGATGCATGGGCTGAAACACCGCTATCGGGGGCAAGCCCCCTCCCACAGTTGGACCGTGGCAGCTGATTGGCCAAAAATAGTCCTAAACCCAGCCCACAAAAGCCCATCAACTGCGACGCCCCCATGTCACTGTTCGAACACATCAAAAACTGTGGGAGGGAGCTTGCTCCCGATAGCGCTGGATCAGTCACCAGATGCATGGGCTGAAACACCGCCATCGGGGGCAAGCCCCCTCCCACAGTTGGACCGTGGCAGCTGATTGGCCAAAAATAGTCCTAAACCCAGCCCACAGAAGCCCATCAACTGCGACGCCCCCATGTCACTGTTCAAACACATCAAAAACTGTGAGAGGGAGCTTGCTCCCGATAGCGATAGATCAGTCACCAGATGCATGGGCTGAAACACCGCTATCGGGAGCAAGCCCCCTCCCACAGTTGGACCGTGGCAGCTGATTGGCCAAAAATAGTCCTAAACCCAGCCCACAGAAGCCCATCAACTGCGAAGCCCCCATGTCACTGTTCAAACACATCAAAAACTGTGGGAGGGAGCTTGCTCCCGATAGCGCTGGATCAGTCACCAGATGCATGGGCTGAAACACCACCATCGGGGGCAAGCCCCCTCCCACAGTTGGACCGTGGCAGCTGACTGGCCAAAAATAGTCCTAAACCCAGCCCACAGAAGCCCATCAACTGCGACGCCCCCATGTCACTGTTCAAACACATCAAAAACTGTGGGAGGGAGCTTGCTCCCGATAGCGCTGGATCAGTCACCAGATGCATGGGCTGAAACACCACCATCGGAAGCAAGCTCCCTCCCACAGTTGGACCAGGGTGCATGAGTCAAGCAAGGGTCATGTTGTCGACCAGGTACTGCATGAAGTGCAGGGTGTTGGTGAGCAGGCTGGCCAGAAACGGTCCCAGGTCGCCCATCACCACCATCAGCAGGATCAGGCCCACGGACAAGGTCAGCGGGAAGCCTACCGAGAACACCGTCAACTGTGGCGACACCCGGTTGAGAATGCCCATGGCCAGGCTGATGATCAGCAGCGTGGCGACCATCGGCAAAGCCAGCAACAGGCCAGTGAGAAAGATCGTGCTGCCATAGCGCGCAATCAGGTTCCAGGCGTTGGGGTCAAAACGCAGGTGGCCGATGGGCAGCGTCTTGAACGTGGTCGCCAGCAGTTCGAGCACCATGAGGTGGCCGTCCAGCGCGAGGAACATCAGGATCGTGATCATGCCCAGGTAGCGCGACAGCACCAGGCTGTTGGTGCTGGTATCGGCGGAAAAGAATGTGGCAAACGCCAGCCCCATCTGCATGCCGCAGATATCGCCGGTCATCTCCACCACCGCCAGCGTCACGCGCATCACCATGCCCAGCGACATGCCGATCAGCACCTGCTCCACCGTCACCCCAAGGCCGGCCCAGGAAAACAGCGACACCTCCGGCAGCGCCGGCAAATTGGGCGCCAGCAAGAAAGCCAGCAGCATCGCCAGGCCGACCTTCACCTGGCTCGACACGTTTTTGTGGCCGAGGATCGGGTCGCTCATCAGGTACGCCAGCACGCGGCAGAACGGCCAGAAAAAGCTGGTGAGCCACAGTTGCAGTTGCGCCGAACTGACCTCGATCAAGGTGCGTCAGCCAATCAACGTGGGCAGGCTGGTGAACAGCGCGCGGGTGTAGTCCACCAGCATTTCCATGATCAAGGGCCCGGCGATCACCAGCACCACGCACACACCGATGATCTTGGGGATAAACGAGAGGGTCGATTCGTTGATCTGCGTGGCCGCCTGGAACAGGCTCACCAGCAAGCCGACAAACAGCGTCACGAACAACACGGGCGCGGCCACGATCATGCTCATCCGCATGCCTTTGTAAGCCAGATCCATGACCATTTCCGGCGTCATCGTCTACGTCCTCATCAGGTATAAAAACTCTGCGCCAGGGAACCGAGCAGCAACTGCCAGCCGTCTACCAGCACAAACAGCATCAACTTGAACGGCAGCGAGATGGTCGACGGCGGCACCATCATCATGCCCAGCGCCATCAACACGCTCGCCACCACCAGGTCGATGATCAGGAACGGGATAAAAATGGTGAAACCGGCCTGGAACGCGGTCTTCAATTCACTGGTGACAAAGGCCGGCAGCAACACACGCATGGGCACATCCTCCGGCCCTTGCAGGTCGCCGATGCGCGCCACCCGTGCGAATAATGCGAGGTCGCCCTGGCGGGTCTGGGTCAGCATGAAGGCGCGAAACGGCTGGCTGCCCTTGTCGAGAAATTGCTCCACCGTGATCTCGTCCCGGGAGAACGGCTGCCAGGCGGTTTCGTATGCCTGGTCGAGGGTTGGCGACATGACGAAAAACGTCAGGAACAGCGCCAGCCCCAGCAGCACCTGGTTCGGCGGCGCCGAGGTGGTGCCGATGGCCGTGCGCAGCAGGCCGAGCACAATGATGATGCGGGTGAACCCGGTCATCATCAGCAGCACCGCCGGCAGGAACGCCATGGCGCTGAGCAGCAGCAGGGTCTGCAGGCTCAGCGACCATTGCTGGCCGCCGGCCTGGCCGGTGAAGGCGTTCAGGCCCTGCATCGCCGGTTCCAGGGCCGTCATGAGGCGCGCCCCTTGCGCAGGTTGTGCTTCAGCGCATGCGTGAGGCGTTCGGCAAAACTGTCGCCCGGTGCGACCGCCGCCGGCTCAGGCTCGGCTGCCGGCGCGTCCATTTGCGCCAGGGCGGTGACTTGCTGGGCCGTCACCCCCAGCACCAGCCATTGGCCGCGCACCTCCACAATCACCACCTTTTCACGCTGGCCCAGCCCGGTGCTGCTGACCACCCGCAGCATCTTCCCCGGTGCCAACGGCCGTGAACCCATGCGCCGCGCGAGCCAGCCGCACACCAGCACGCAGGCGAGCACCACCACCAGCGCCAGGCCGGTCTTGCCCAGCAATGCCAGGTTCATCACGTTGTCCGAGGGCACGCCAAGGGGCGCGGGTGTTGCGCTGACCAGGCTCATCGGTTGAGCTTTTGCACGCGTTCGGACGGAGTAATGATTTCCGTGATCCGAATGCCGTATTTGTCATCCACCACCACCACTTCGCCCTGGGCGATCAGGTAGCTGTTGATCAGGATGTCCATCGGTTCCCCCGCCAGGCCGTCCAGCGCCAGCACCGAGCCCTGGGCCAGTTCCAGCAATTGCTTGATGGTGATTCGGGTGCGGCCCAGTTCCACGCTGAGCTTGACCGGAATATCCATGATCATTTCCAGCTCACGCGCAGCCGCCGCAGGTGCTGGCACCGGCAACGGCTTGAACAGGCTCGAGCCTACGCTTGGCGCCGGGCCGGCAACCGCCGCGTCGGCTTGCTCCTGTTCGGCCAAGGCCGCCGCCCACGGGTCGTCGTCACCGGCCTCGGCGGCCTGTTCGGCCAGGGCGTCAGCCCATTCATCGGGCTCTTGGGGCTCGAGGGTGTTTGAATCAGTCATGATCGGATTCCTTGGCAGTGGACACGTGGCCCTTCACGAATCGGCTGGTAGAAGAGGAGGAAAGACTCAGCGAGTGATCGACCAGGTCCTTCACAAGTAACGCGCGCACGCCGTTCTGGCTGCCGTATTCGCAGGTCATGACCGGCACGCCGTCGACCCGCGCACTGACGATCTCGGGCAGGTCGATAGGCAGCACATCGCCGACCTTGAGCGCCATGACCTGGCCCATCCGCGCATCCAGCTCGACAAAGTCGGCGATCAGCTCAATCTCGGAATGGGTGATCTCGCCGGCCATGCGCTTGTTCCAGTGGCGCTCTTCCTCGGGATTGGTATCCGTCAGCGGGCCGTTGAGCAGTTGGCGCATCGGCTCGATCATCAGGTACGGGATCACGATGTTGAAATCGCTGGACAGGTTGCCGACCTCCAGGTGGAAGGTGGCATTCACCACGATTTCATTCGGTGAACTGGTGATGTTGGCGAACTTGGCCTGCATCTCGGAACGCAGGTATTCGATTTCCAGGGGGTAGACCGACTTCCAGGCGTCCTTGTAGGCATCCACCGACAACCCCAGCAAACGCCGGATGATGCGCTGTTCGGTGTGGGTGAACTCGCGACCTTCGGACTTGGTCACGAAACGCCCGTCGCCGCCGAACAGGTTGTCCACCACCATGAACACCACGCTGGGCGGGAACACCACCAGGGCCGTGCCGCGCAGCGGTTTCATGGCCAACAGATTGATGTTGGTGGGCATCGGCATGTGCATCGAGAATTCGCTGTAGCTCTGGTAACGCACGCTTTTGACGGTGATATCGATGCTGCGCCGGATCAGGTTGAACAGGCTCATGCGAAAGTAACGGGCGAAGCGTTCGTTGATGATGTCCAGGGCGTGCAAACGCTCATGGATCACCCGGTGCTGGGTCGCCGGGTCGTAAGGGCGCACCCGCGCGGCGTCCAGGGTGTCGGCGTCATCCGCCGCAGCGTCGCCGTCGTCGCCCCCGCGAAGCAACATGTCGATCTCGTCCTGGGAGAGCAAATCGTCAATGGCCATGGGTTATTGCACGATAAAGTCGGTGTACAGCACGCGCAGCACCGCAGGTGCGGGTTGCTGCGGCGCCAGGGGCTGCTTGAGAGTTTCCAGGACCTTGCCGGCAAGCGCCGCCTTGCCCTGGGGCGTGATCACCTGCGTGGTGTTCTGCCCGCTCAACAGGGTCAACAACTGGCTGCGTATTTGCGGCATGTATTGCTGCAGCAGGGCCTGGGTCGCGTCATCCGCCACTTCCAGGGCAAACCCCACGTACAGCAGGCTTTGCTCATCGCGCTCGTTCACCAGGTTGACCGTCATCGGGGCGATGGTGACCAACCGCGGCGCCTGGGGCTTTTGCGCCACGGGCTCGACCGTCACTGCCTCAGCCGCCATGCCATGTTGACTGAAATAGAGGTAGGTGCCGCCGGAACTGGCGGCGACGACGACCAGCGCCAGCAGCAGAATCAAGAGCCAGGGGGTTTTGCGGGTGGTGGTCATTGGCTGGAACCATGGAATGAAGGAAAACGGTTAGGCAGGGCTCAAGTATGACCATCGCCCTGCTCCGCCCATGGCGCGATAAGACCAGGGTAACGGCGGTATCTCGCTGTTTTGATTTGAGAATCAGACGTACAGGTCCACGCCCGAACTGCGCAGCACCACCTGCTGGACGTGCGTCGGGAGTGCTTCGTCGCGGCTGACCGCTGCGCTGGACGGCTGGGCCTGCGGATCACGCGGTGTCTGGCCGCCCGCGGCCTGGCGTGAAGACTGGTCGCTGACCGAGGCTTGCCCCAACGCGATGCCTTGGGTGGCCAGCGCCTCGCGCAACTGCGGCAACGCCTGCTCCACCGCCGCCCGCACCGACGCATGGGCGGCCTGGAACTGCGCCTGGGTGGTGCCGTCATTCAGGTTGAGGCTGATGGACAACGGGCCGAGTTCGGCCGGGTGCAGGCGCAAGTCCACTTGCTGCTCGCCACGCGTGACCATGTCGACCATCTGCTGGCCCAGGTCAGTCTGCCAATCGGCGCTGCCGATGGCGGCCGTGAGCACTAGGCCATTGCTCGCAACCGTGTCGGCGACGGCCAGATTCGTCGGGCTGAAGGATGCCGCTGAAAGGCTGAAGACACTCTGCGGATCGGGCTGGCTCTGCGCCTGGTTGTCGTGCGTTTGCGCGCGCACGCTGGGCACGCTGTCGGCGACGCTGGCGACCAGCGTCGGCATGGCGTCGGGCAGGTCGATCGGTTGCGGCGTATCCGCCTCGTCATCCGCCGCAGGCAGGCTGGTCGCCTGGGCCGATACACGACTGCTGATCAGCGGGGCGGGCTCGGCTGACTCAGCGCTGACCACCACAGGCAGCGGCACGCTGACAGGCGTCGGCGGTGCCATGATCATTGCGGCGGTATCCAGCTGGCCGGCGCTTTCGATCAGGGCCATGCGCTGGCGAATGTCGTCCAGCGAGCTGTCGCCCTTGGTCGTCGGCTCAGGTTCTTCAACCGCTGTCACGGGTTGATCGGGCCAGGCATTCGGCACCTCGTCCACCGCTACGGGCTCTGGCTCAGCCAGCGGCACTGGCGCTGCGACCACCGGCGTGGGCAGTGCAGCCGCAGCCGGTTCCGGCATGACCGGGGCGGTGTCCGCAGCCGCCAATGCCGGTGCCAATGTCGGGGCCGGTGCCAACTGAACCACCGGCAGCGGGTCAGCCACTGGCGCATCGACCTGGCTTAATACCGCGGCAAACGACTCACTCGGCGCAACCGTCGCCTCAGCGGGAAGACTGGCCGGCGCAGGCGCTGCGGTCGATGGCGCTAACGACGCGAGAATGTCCATGGTGTCCCTTAGAGGCTGCTATCGATGGAAGTTGGAAACGCTGCCGCCCGGCGCCGCAATTGGCTGGCCAGTTCGTCCATCTGGCGTTGCTCGACACGCCCGGCGCGCACTTGCGCCTGTTGGGCGCGGCGGCTCAACAACGCTTCAATCGCGTTGACCTTGCGCCACTGCGCCATCCAGGTGATCTGGTGGTGCGCCACCTGTTTGCGGTGGCGCTCCAGGCTTTTTTGCGCACGCTCCACGGCCTCTTCCAGCGACTGCAAAAAGCCCCGGTAGTTGGTCAGCGCCGAAGGGCTCATGCCGTCCTTGGCCAGTTCCAATTGCAGGTTCTGGCGGTACTCCTGCTGGTACTGGTCCAGGGTGCGCAACTGGTTGATCACCAGTTGCTCGGCAGTGCGGCTTTGCGCCAGGGCGCGGGCCGCGATGTCGCGTGCCTTGGCGGTCAGTTCGATCAGCAGGTGCAGCGATTGGTCAGCCATCGATGGTTACTCGAAAAGGTCAGTTGCCGGGGAACAACAGGGTCAGGCCGTGCAGGGTCTCGTCAACGCTGGCACGGTCGTCGATGCGCTGCTGCAGGAACCGTTCGATATGCGGGTACAAACCCACCGCGCGGTCGAGTTGCGCGTCGTGGCCCTGGGTGTAGGCGCCCACGCTGATCAGGTCGCGATTGCGCTGGTAGCGCGACAGCGCCTGCTTGAGCTGATTCGCCTTGCGCTGCTGGGCGTCGCTGGCAATGGCCGTCATCGCCCGGCTGATCGACGCTTCGATATCGATGGCCGGGTAGTGCCCGCTTTCGGCCAGGTGCCGGGACAGCACAATGTGCCCGTCGAGGATCGCCCGCGCCGAGTCGGCAATCGGGTCCTGCTGGTCGTCGCCTTCGCTGAGCACCGTGTAAAACGCAGTGATCGAGCCGCCGCCGGGCGGCCCGTTGCCGGTGCGTTCCACCAGCTTGGGCAGCTTGGCGAACACCGACGGCGGGTAGCCCTTGGTGGCCGGCGGCTCGCCCACGGCCAGGGCGATTTCGCGCTGGGCCATGGCGTAGCGGGTCAGCGAATCCATGATCAGCAGCACGTCTTTGCCCTGGTCGCGAAAGTCCTCGGCCACCCGCGTGGCGTACAACGCGCCCTGCAAGCGTTGCAGCGGCGAGGTATCGGCCGGCGCGGCGACCACCACGGAGCGACGCAGGCCGTCTTCGCCGAGAATGTTGTCGATAAAGTCCTGTACCTCGCGGCCCCGCTCGCCGATCAGCCCGACCACGATCACATCGGCCTGGGTGTAGCGGGCCATCATGCCCAGCAGCACCGACTTGCCCACGCCAGAACCGGCAAACAGGCCCAGGCGCTGGCCACGCCCGACACACAACAAGGCATTGATGGCGCGGATGCCCACGTCGATCTGACGGTCGATCGGCGCACGCTTGAGCGGGTTGAGCGGTTGGGTGTGCAGACTAGCGTGGTGGGCGCCCAGCAGCGGGCCGCGACCATCCAGGGGCTGGCCGCCGCTGTCGAGCACGCGGCCGAGCAAGGCCATGCCGAGGGGAAAACTGCGATTGCCGCCGACGCCGGTCTGGCCGTCCTGCGCGGCAAACACCCGCGCCCCCGGTTGCAGGCCGTGGATTTCCGCCAGGGGCATCAGGTACAACGTGTCCCCGGCAAAGCCGACCACTTCAGCCTCGGCGTATACGCCTTCATGGGACGTCAGCTCAATACGGCAGGCGCCTCCCAGCGGCAGACGCAGGCCCACCGCTTCCAGCACCATGCCGGTGGCGCGGGTGATGCGCCCGCTGCGCAGGTGCGGCGCGACCTGCAAGGGCTTGCCCTGCACCGACGCCAGGACCTGGCTCCAGCGCTCGAGGTGCGCGTTCATGGCTGTTCATCCAGGGCGCGCTCGACGCTGCGATTGAGCAGGCCCAACCGCGAAGGCCGCGTGGCATCCAGCTCTCCGCCGGCACTGACCACACGGCACCCGCCGGGCAACATCGCCGAGTCCGCATGCAAGGCCCAGCCTGCCGCTTCGATCTGCTCGCCGAGGCTGTGTTGGACGCGTTGCAGATCCTCCGGGTGGAGCCACAGCTTGGGTTTGCCGGTGAGTTCAAGGTCACTGTCGAGCAGGCTTTTGACCAATACCAGCACCTGCTCCGGCTGGGCGGCCAGCGCATCACCGGCCAATTGTCGGGCGGCCTCCAGCGCAATGCCCACCAACTGGCGGGCAATGTGCGTATCCATCGCCTTGAGGGCCTCGTCGAAGTTACGGCACAGTTCCAGCAGCGGTTGCAACGTCTGCCGCACCTGCTGGTGCAACTCCACGGCGGCGGCCTGGCGCCCTTCGCTCAAACCTTGTGCATAGCCCTGCTCCACGCCTTGGGCATGGCCGACCTGCTGGGCTTCGGCGAGGGTCTTTTCCCGCAGCACCTGCATCTCCAGCTTGCGCTGGAAGGCTTGCTTGCGCACGCGCTCGCGGTGGCTGCTCTGCGGATCATCGCCGAGCGAGGCAGGGCTGCCCAACGGGTCCATCTGCCAGGGCTGCCAATCAGACATAAGTGTCATTACCGCGCGCGGTCACGATTTCACCGCTGTCGGACAAGCGCCGCACCACCGCAAGGATGGCCTTCTGTTCGGTTTCGATCTGCGACATACGGATAGGGCCGCGCGCTTCCATGTCTTCGCGGAACAACTGCCCGGCACGCTGGGACATGTTGTGCAGGAAGCGTTCGAGCAACGCCGGCGGCGAGCCCTTGAGCGCGATCGCCAGGGAGTTGTGCTCCACCTGTTGCAGCAGGGTCTGGATGCCGCGGTCGTCGACGTCGATCAGGTTTTCGAACAGGAACATCTCGTCGAGGATCTTCTGCGCCAGGTCTTCGCTGTGCTCGCGCACCGTGCCAATGGCCAGTTCCTCGTGGGTGGAACTCATCAGGTTGAGGATCTCCGCCGCCGTCCTCACGCCGCCCATTTTGCTGCGCTTGAGGCTTTGACCGTCGAGCATCACGCCGAGCACTTCGGTCAGTTCCTGCAGCGCCACCGGCTGCACGCCGCTGAAGGTGGCGATACGCAGGATGATGTCGTTGCGCAGGCGGTCGGGCAGCAATTGCAGGATGTCGGAGGCCTGGTGACGCTCCAGGTGGACCAGGATGGTCGCGATGATCTGCGGGTGTTCGTCGCGGATCATTTCGGCCACCATCGAGGCCTCCATCAGGTTTAGCTTGTCGATGCCGGAGCCGGTGTTGGTGCTTTCGAGGATGTCGTCGATCAGGCTGGCGGCACGCTCGCTGCCCAGGGCCTTGGTCAGCACGGCGCGGATATGGTCGCTGGTCTGGATATTGATGGCCGCGTATTGGTCGGTCTCGTCCATGAACTCTTCGAGTACCTGACGCATTTCTTCATGGGAGACCTGGCTCAGGCGCGCCATTTCCATGCTGATGGCTTCCACATCGCCACTGGGCAGGAACTTGAACACTTCCGCCGCGCTGTCGGCATCCAGGGACAGCAGCAAAATCGCACTGCGGCGCGAGCCGTTCATTTTGCTAGTCATTTTTCTTCATCCATCCGCGCACGATCATGGCGACCAGCCGCGGGTCTTCGGCGGCAATCTGTTGCAGGCTCTGCATGTTCTGCTCGTACACCGCCGACTTGCGCGGCAGGGTGTGCGGCGTGTTGTCCTGGCCGGCGACCACCACGCTGGTACCGGTGCTGGTCGGCATCAGCGCGGTGCCCGGCTCGGCACTGGCCGCGAGCATCTGGGCGTTTCGGCTGGCGTTGCGCCGTTGCATCGGTCGCAGCACCAGCCACCACAGCAGCAGCGCGGCAAAGGCCACCAGCAGGTAACGCAAACCACTGATCAGCAGGTTGTAGGCCTCGGGGGTTTTCCACCATGGCGGCTCAGCGACCGAGGTGTCTTCGGTCACGAACGGGCTGTTGATCACTTGCAACGCATCGCCACGACTTTCGGTAAAGCCCATGGCCTGGCGCACCAGGTTATTGATGTTCTCCAGCTCTTCCTTGCTCAGCGGCTCCGCGGTCGGCGCGCCGTCCTTGAGCACCGTGCGGTAGTTGACGACCACGGCGGTGGTCAGGCGCTGGATCGTGCCCAGGCTCGATTTGACGTGCTCGACGTTACGGTCGACCTCGTAGTTGATCATCCGCTCGCTTTGAGTGGCATTCGCCGGCTTGCTGGCCTTGGCATCGGCGGCGGTTGCCGTGCCGCCCGCCGGCGTCGGTGCGGTGGCTTTGGTCGGCGCCGGGGTATTGGGCGGCGAGTTGGTCAGCGCGCCAGGCACGCCGCGACCGGCATCATCGCCTTCCACCACATGTTCGGAGGTTTGCTTGCTGCGCACCGCCGCTTCATGGCTGTCCTGGTTGGGCGCATAGCGTTCGGCGGTGCTTTCGCGGGTGGAGAAATCCACTTGGGCAACGACCTGGGCATGCACGTTCTGGCTGCCGAGCAGCGGCGTGAGGATGTCTTCGATACGCCGCTGGTAGGAGCGCTCGATCTCATGCACATAGTCCAGTTGCGTGCCGTCGGGGCCGGTTGTATCGCCGTGGACCTGGGACAGCAGGCGCCCGTTCTGGTCGACCACGGTTACCGCATCGACACTCAGTTCCGGCACGCTGGAGGTGACCAGATGCACAATCGCGCTGGCCTGGCTTTGCCCCAATTCACGGCCGGGTTGCAGGGTCAGAACCACCGAGGCGCGCGCGGCCTCGCGGTCGCGAACGAATACCGATTGCTTGGCCATCACCAGATGCACCCGCGCCTTGGCCACCGGCCCCAGGGATTCGATGGTGCGCGCCAGCTCGCCTTCAAGGCCGCGCTGGTAGTTGAGGTGTTCGGCGAACTGGCTGACGCCAAAGGCCTGCTTGTCGAGCAACTCGAAGCCGATGCTGCCGCCCTTGGGCAAACCTTGCTCGGCCAGCTGCAGGCGCAGGGCGTTCATCTTGTCGCCGGGCACCAGGATGGTGTTGCCGCCTTCGCTCAGGCGATAGGGAATCGCACGCTTGTCCAGCTCACTGATGATTTGTCCGCCGTCCGCTTCGCCGAGCCCGGAAAACAACACGCGATATTCCGGCTCGCGCGCCCACAGCAGCAACGCCACCACGACGGCAACCGCGGCGGCTGCCGCCAGCAGCAGAGGCACCAGGGGCTGGTTGCGAAACAGCGTGGTCAACGCCTCCAACGGCTGGGTTGGAACACGGGTCGCCAGGTTCTTTTGCGCGCCTTTGGCCAGGACTGCGGTACTCACGAACACCTCGATGGCGAGGGTAGGGCCTGTACGAAAGACATTGCAGAGTCCGGTAACAGTATTATTAGTCGATCAGCCTCCCCTCGCAGAGAGGAACAGCTGGCAGGGCTTCATTCTGGCGAAAATGCCAAAAGCTAAACGCCGGAAAAGCCACCGCTTTTGTGCTCAATTGGGCGAATGTGCAGGCAGGCAGCCTTGGTAATCTGCTGGCCTGATCGCTTCCAATGGAACCTGCAGCATGAATTCGTCCGCACTGACCAACGCCCTGCAACAACTGTCGCTGCTGGCCGAACAGGCCGAAGGCAGCGGCACGCAACGTTTCGCCCCGGCCACGGGGTTTGCCGGCGAGTTGCAGTCGTCCTTGCAGCGCATCAACCAGTTGCAACAGACCGCCACCCGCCAGTCCAACGCCTTCCAGGCCGGCAGTGAGGCGGTGTCGCTGAGCGATGTGATGGCCGATTCGCAAAAGGCCAGCGTGGCCTTCCAGATGGGCGTGCAGGTACGCAACCGTCTGCTCAGCGCCTACAAAGACGTGATGGCCATGCAGGTGTAAAAAACTCCGAGGCACGCCTAAAGACGGGTCAGCCGTTTGCCGATGTTGGGTTCAACCGCACCCCATCGAGTGTGAACACAAACCAGGACAGGCATTCACATGGCAACCACGACTTCCACCACCTCGACTGCATCCATCACCTCCCTCGGGGTCGGCTCCGGGCTCGACCTGGACAGCATCCTGACCAGCCTGGAGGAATCCAAGGAAACCAGTCTGCTGACGCCCATCACCAACCAGGAAACCTCGGTCAATGCGGAAATATCCGCCTACGGCACCCTGACCAGCGCCCTGACCAAACTGCAAACGGCGGCAGAAGCACTGGCCGACTCGAGCTTGTATGAATCGTTGACCACCAGCCTGTCCGGCACCGGTGTCACCGCCGCCACCACCAGCAAAGCCGAAGCCGGCACCTATAAACTGGAAGTCACCCAACTGGCCCAGGCCCAAAGCCTGAGCACCAACGGTGTCGCGAGCAAGACCACCGCCCTGGGCACCGGCACCCTGACCCTGCAAGTGGGCACGGCGGACGCGGTGTCGATTACCCTGGACAGCAGCAACAACACCCTTGAAGGCATTCGTACCGCCATCAATGCCTCGGGGGCCGGCGTGACCGCCTCGATCGTCAACGATGGCAGCGACACGCCGTACCGCCTGGTGCTGACCTCTAACAGCACCGGCACCGAATCGGCAATGACCGTGACCTACACCGGCACCGACAGCACCGACCAGGCGTCCAGCCTACTCGGCTACGACGGCAGCAGCGGCAACATGACCCAGACCGTGAAAGCGCTGGACGCCGAGCTGACCCTCAACGGCATCTCGATCACCAGCCAAAGCAACACCGTGGAGGGCGCACTGCAGGGCGTCACGCTGAACCTGTCCGCCACCAGCAGCTCGCAGACCCTGACGATTTCCCAGGACACCGACGCGATCTACGACGCCATCTCCACATTCGTCACCGCCTACAACAGCTACGTTTCCAGCGTGGATACCCTCACTGCCTACAATGCCGATTCCGACACCGCAGGCGAGTTGCTGGGCGACTCGACCACCCGCCGCATCAGCACAGAATTGAGCAGCGACCTGTACACCGCCATTGGCAGCGGCACCTTCAGCTATCTGTCGCAATTGGGTATTTCCCTGGAGGTCGATGGCACTCTGCTGGTTGACGAAGACACCCTGACCAGCGCCATCACCGACAACATCGACGCCGTGTCGGAGTTCTTTATCGGTACCGACGGCACCTCCGGCTTCATTGGCCAAATGACGGACGACCTCGACAACTACCTGGACGAAGACAGCGGCCTGATCGTCGCCAGGACCGACAGCCTGGAATCCAAACTGGTGCAACTTGAAGAGCGCTATGTCGAAAAGCAGGCGCTGATCGACTCCGAGATGGCGCGCTGGACCGACGAGTTCACCCAGCTCGACACCTTGATCTCGTCGCTCAACTCCACGTCCGATTACCTGACGACCCAGTTCGATGCACTTAACAGCAGCGATTGACGACCACACCTGGAGCAAATCAGATGAGTTCCCTTCGAGACGCGAATGCCTACGCCAAGGTTGGCGTAGAAAGCGGCATTTTGGCGGCCTCCCCTCACCAAAGAATCGTGATGCTCTTCGACAGTTACCAGGCTTCGATCCGTATCGCACGCCTGCATATGCAGGCCGGCCATACCGCCGAAAAAGGCAAGGCCATCACCAAGGCAATCAATATCGTCAGCCAGGGTTTACGCGCTTCGCTGGACCTTGAACAAGGAGGTGACATCGCCGTGCAACTGGACCAACTCTACGACTACGTGGTTCGTGTGCTGCTTCGCGCAAACCTGAACAATGATGAGACCGCACTGACCACGGCCGCGACGTTACTGGAAAACGTCGCCGCCGCCTGGCTGGCCATCGGTTCGCATATCGAGGAAGAGCGGTAGACATGATGCAAGCACAACTGATCGCCGCTTATGAACAACTGCTCGAACAATCCCAACGCCTGCTCGAATACGCCAAAAAAGCCGATTGGGACGGCATCTTCGCGTTGAAGTCCCAGGGGCTGATCGACGCCGCTTACTTACGCCGCGCGCAGGACCAAGTTGATCTTGATGCAAGCGGTCAGCAATACAAGCTTGAACTACTCAGCCAGATCCTGGCGCTGGAAGAACAAGTAAGTTGGTTTTTGCATGCGCGACAAAATGATTTGGGCGAGTTGATGCAGATCAACCGCAAAAAGAGCAATTTAAACACGGCCTACCGAGCCTCATCCAACCAAGTGATACCAATAAGCCATTATTTGTATCGAAAAAAATAACAAATACTTACACGCTGTATCTACGCGAGACACATAATTATGAAACTATCGACTATGTACAGTAAAGTACTGAAAACAGACAAGAAATAACATTCCTCAGTCTGTTATCGTACAAATTACTTGATACTTTAGAAAAAATTAAAAAATTCGGTATTCACGGCCTTTGAGCAGATGGCCGGGAGCATGGATAACCGAGTAACGCTACAACCAGGCACTCGCTGTACAACTATAAAAGCCTGACTTTAGTACTTGTCGATTTGCAGCACTGTCTGCCAGAGGTCGCACCACTAGGTGTGCCGAACTGTAGTACCCAACGGGAGGGGTAGAAAGTTGCCAAATACCAACACTGAGCTTGAAGACATCCAGGACCTGAATCTTTCGTATTTATTACTGGCCCAAAACCTATTGCGCAAAGACCGTGAGATCGCGATTTTTCGCCTGAAACTCAGCGAGCAAATGGCTGACCTGTTGACCAAACTCAGCAGCAAGCAAATGACCCAACTGGCGCGAGTCAACCAGTTGATTTGTCGTCCGGTGTTCGAAGAGACCGATCGGCTATCCCGGGTGCTGGGTAACGCGCGCGAACTGGGCATGGTGGAAATTCATTCCGCACTGCTGATGGCCGCCGCCGACCGCACGGGCGATTTGCGCATCGGGGAAGGCTGATCCATGTCAGACAAAAGCCTGGTCACCGAAATGCAGCAAGTGCAACTGGCAATCGAACTGATTGAACTGGGCGCACGGCTGCAGGTGCTGGAAACGGAAACGTCGCTGAGCCGAGGTCGATTGATCCGGCTCTACAAGGAAGTTCGCGGCGCCTCACCCCCCAAAGGCATGCTGCCCTTCTCCACCGACTGGTTCGTGACATGGCTGCCGAACATTCACTCGTCGCTGTTCTACGGTATCTATCGCAGCTTGATGGAAATCAGTGGGCACCGTATCGACGCCTTCGTCAAAGCCTATCGCCTGTACCTGGAACAGGTGGGTGACCAGGAAGGAGAACTGGTGCTGGGACTTACCCGCGCCTGGACCCTGGTGCGTTTTTTTGAAAGCGACATGCTTGAACTGATCCGCTGCTCGTGCTGCTCCGGCGAATTCGTTGCCCACTCCCATGCGCCGGCGCAGCAGTATGTGTGCGGGATTTGCCAGCCGCCGTCACGGGCGGGCAAGACGCTGAAGCGCCGGGATATCGACGCACAACTGCTGATACGCAAGGCTTAAGTCGAACCGGATCAAATGTGGGAGGGGGCTTGCTCCCGATGAGGGAGTGTCAGTCAGTCATTGTTTGGCTGATCCACCCCCATCGGGGGCAAGCCCCCTCCCACATTTGATCCGGTTGTTCTTTAGAGGTATTTGAACAGGGACATCTTCAATACCCTTCATGCATTACCGGGTCGACAACCTGCCTGAACGAGCCCCATGAAAGACAGGACACCGTTTCCCCCTTACGATAAGGGATAGGCAAACGGGTATGTTTATGACTAACAGCAACGATAAGGGTGGTGAGCTGCTCGGCCAGGAACGCCGACGCCGCTGGAGCACCGACCAGAAGCTGGCCATGGTTCGCGAGAGTCTTGAGCCGGGACAAAGCGTGTCCGTGGTGGCCCGACGCAACGGCATCAACGCCAATCAGCTGTTCCTGTGGCGCAAGCTGTACCAGGACGGAAGTCTGTCGGCGGTCAGTGCTGGCGAAGCCGTTGTACCGGCGTCGGAACTGACCGATGCGCTCAAGCAGATCCGCGAATTGCAGCGGATGCTGGGCAAGAAGACGATGGAAGCCGAAGTCCTAAAAGAGGCCGTGGAGATTGCCCGGTCGCGAAAATGGATTGCGCACTCACCCTTGTTGCCGGGGGACGACCAGTGAAACTGGTCAGCAAATGTCTCGGTGTGTCGCGCTCGCAACTAACGGTTCGAATCAAGCAATCGGTATCGCCCAAAGTACGGCGACTTCGGCTCGTGAACGATACGGAATTGGTCGCTGAGATCAAGCAGCAAGTCAGCGAGCTACCAAGCTATGGCTACCGCCGCGTTTGGGGCTTGTTACGCCGCGAACGTGAAACCCGGTCGCGGCCACCGATCAACGTAAAGCGGGTCTATCGCGTCATGCGCGACCACAATCTGTTGCTGGAACGACGCATCAAGCAACCTGGCGTGCAACGCCGGCATGAAGGCCGCATCGCCGTTCAAACCAGCGACACTCGTTGGTGCTCGGACGGCTTCGAGTTCCGCTGTGACGATGGTGCGAAGTTGAGTGTAACTTTTGCTCTGGACTGCTGTGACCGAGAAGCCATCGGCTGGGTCGCCAGCCCAACAGGCTACAGCGGTGATGACATCCGAGACTTGATGTTGGAAAGCGTGGAGAAGCGTTTTGGCGATCAACTGCCAAGCACACCGGTGCAGTGGCTGAGCGATAACGGCTCGGCTTATATCGCCGAGCAGACGCGTCTGTTTGCTCGCCAGATCGGCTTACAGCCGGTAACTACACCGGTGCGAAGCCCCCAGAGCAACGGTATGGCAGAGAGCTTCGTGAAGACGATCAAGCGTGATTACGTTGCGCATATGCCCAAACCGGATCGAGAAACGGCGCTGCGCAATCTGACGATTGCCTTCGAGCATTACAACGAGCAGCATCCGCACAGCGCGCTGAAATATCGGTCACCAAGAGAGTTTAGGCGCTTGGCAGCAGCATCAATTTAACGGGGAGTTGGTGTCCGGCTTGATAGGGGCAAGTCCAGGGGGCAAGCCCCCTCCCACATTTGATCCGGTTGTTCTTTAGAGGTATTTGAACAGGGACATCTTCAATACCCTTCATGCATTACCGGGTCGACAACCTGCCCAGCCCTTGAGCTGTAAACCCAATCCAATGTGGGAGGGGGCTTGCCCCCGATGAGGGAGTGTCAGTCAGTCATTGTTTGGCTGATCCACCCCCATCGGGGCAAGCCCCCTTCCACATTGGATCTGTGGCGTTTTCAATTTCACCGTCTGCAAAAACCCCCTCAATTCGTCCCTCGCCGTTGCCGATATTCAGCAAGTCATCCATTGCTTGAATCTAAGGAACGACCACGTGCTCATCGTATCCGGGCTTATCGTTGTACTGTTATCGGTGTTCGGTGGCTTTGTCCTGTCCGGCGGCGCCCTTGGCCCGCTGTATCAACCCACCGAGTTACTGATGATTGCCGGGGCCGGTGTCGGTGCGTTCATTGCCGCCAACAACGGCAAGGCCATCAGGGCCACGCTCACCGCCGTGTCACGTTTCAAGCGCAGCGCCAAATACGACAAAACCTTGTACCTGGAATTGATGGCCATGCTCTATGCCTTGCTGAGCAAGGCCCGCCGCGAAGGCATGCTCGCCCTGGAACGGGATATCGAAGAACCCGCGCAAAGCCCGATTTTCTCCCAATACCCACGACTGATCGCTGACCCGCTGATCATCCTGTTCATCACCGATTACCTGCGTCTGTTGGTCAGCAGCGCCATGCAGGCCCATGAACTTGACGAGCTGATGCTGCACGAGATCGAAGGCTTCGAACACGAAGCCCACTTGCCTGCCGATGCCCTCTACAAAGTCAGCGACGCCCTGCCGGCCTTCGGCATCGTCGCGGCGGTGATGGGTGTGGTCAAAGCCTTGAGCGCGGTAAACGTCGGCCCGGACTTGATGGGCCAGATGATCGCTCATGCCTTGGTCGGTACGTTCCTGGGCATTTACCTGGCCTATGGGTTGGTCGCCCCCCTGGCCAGCCGCATCGACCGGCAAGCCGCCGAATCCGCCAAGATGCTGCAATGCATCCGCGTCACGCTGCTGGCCAGCGTGCAGGGCATGCCGCCGCAGTTGGCCGTGGAGTTCGGCCGCAAGGCGCTGCACACCAGCGAACGCCCTGGTGCCCTTGAGCTGGAAACTTATGTGCGCAGCGGCAGCGGCCAGCCGGGAATCGACTGAGCATGAGCGATCAACCGATCATCATCCGGCGTAAAAAAGCCGCCCGGCACGCCCACCATGGCGGCGCCTGGAAGATCGCCTTCGCCGACTTCATGACCGCGCTGATGGCACTGTTCCTGGTGCTGTGGGTGCTGTCCAATGCCAGCAAAAACGACAAGGACGCGATTGCCGAGTACTTCAGCACGCCGTTGTTGGTGGCCATGAGCAAAGGCGATCGCAGCACGTCCAGCACCAGCGCGATCCCCGGCGGCGGGCCTGACCAACGCTTCTCCGAAGGCGAGCGCGCGCGCCAGACGACGCGCCCTTCGCCGCTTTCCGGTGATGAGCGGCGTCACCTGGAATCCCTCAAGCAGCGGCTGAACAACGCCGTGGATCGCGACCCGCAATTGCGCGAACTCAAGCAGCAGATCGCGATAGAACTGAGCCCCGAAGGCCTGCGCGTGCAGTTGATCGATACCGACAAGCGCCCGATGTTCGAGCTGGGCAGTGCCAACGTCGCGCCGTACCTGAGCAAGCTGCTCAAGACGTTCGCCCCGGTGCTCAACGAATTGCCCAACCGCATTCAAATCAGCGGGCATACCGACAGCCACCCCTACCCCGGCGGCGATGCCGGCTACAACAATTGGGACCTGTCCGCCGACCGCGCCAAGGCCTCGCGCCAGGAGCTGGTGGCCGGCGGCCTGGACTCCAACAAGCTGCTGCGCGTTTCCGGCATGGCCGACCGCATCCGCTTCCACGGCGCCGGCCCCTACGATGCCGCCAATCGCCGCATCGAAATCATCGTGCTCGACAACCGCGTGGCCGAACGCATCCTGTCCCAGGATGAATACGCGCCAGAGGAACCATCCGCTCATTAACGCGCGATTGTGCCGGGTGTTCGTGCGATCGGCGGCCCGGGCGCCTGCGCACAATAGCGGCTTTGACAGGTCGCGCGGGTTGCCGCAGGCGCCCGGAGAGCCATGGCCGAGACCAGCAGAGAAGACAAGACCGAAGCGGCAACGCCGCGACGGATCGAAAAGGCCCGCGAAGAAGGCCAGGTTGCACGTTCCCGTGAAATGAACACCTTCGTCATGCTGCTGGCCGGCATTGGCGGGCTGTGGCTGATGGGCGGCACCCTCTATGACAACCTTGGCCAGGTGATGGAACAGGCGCTGTTGTTCGACCGCGCACAGCTGTTCGACACCGCGCGCATGCTCAGTACGCTGTGGACATTGAGCCAGACCGCGCTGCTGACCTTGGCGCCGTTCTTTGCCCTGACGACCTTCGCCGCCCTCGCCGCGCCGGCCCTGCTGGGTGGGTTGGTGATCACCCTGAAGGCCGTGCGCCCGCAGTTTTCCCGGGTCAACCCCATGAGCGGGCTGGCGCGCTTGTTCTCAGTGCAGGTGCTGGTGGAGTTGGCAAAGGCCATCGCCAAGGCCAGCCTGATCGGTACGGTGATCTACTTCTTTCTGCGCAGCCATATCGAGCAGTTGCTCAACTTGCCGCACATGCCCGCGCCCAAAGCCCTGGCCGCCATGCTGAGCCTGACCGCCAGCGCCTGCACGATGTGCGTCGCGGCACTGATCATCGTGGTGGGCATGGACGTGCCTTACCAACTGTGGACTTACGCCAAGAACCTGCGCATGTCCAAGGAAGAGCAGCGCCAGGAACACAAGAACGCCGACGGCGACCCGCATATCAAGGCGAAGATTCGCCAGATGCAACAGACCCGCGCGCGGCGCCGCATGATGAGCAAAGTGCCCAAGGCCGACGTAATCGTCACCAACCCCAGCCACTTTGCGGTGGCCTTGTCGTACCAGAAAGAAAAGAACGGCGCGCCCCGTGTGGTGGCCAAGGGCGCGGATGACGTGGCGCTGCGCATTCGCGAGATCGCCGCGCAACATCACCTGCCGATGCTGGAAGCACCGCCGCTGGCACGGGCCCTGTATTTCCACGTCGACCTGGACCGAGAAATTCCCATCGAGCTGTACACCGTGGTCGCTGAGGTGGTGGCCTGGGCCATCCGCCTCAAGCGTGTCAGTGAACACGGCGGCGATCTGCCGCCGACCCCGGTGAACCTGACTGTACCGCCAGGCATGGACCAGCGTGGCCCGCGTACCCCGACACCTGAGGATGACCCGAACGCATGAAAGGCATGACCGATTTATTCGGCCCCGACTCCTGGCTGGCCACCACCGACCTCAAGATCATGACCGGCCCGGTGCTGATCGTGCTCATCCTGTCGATGATGATCCTGCCGCTGCCCACGTTCATCCTCGACCTGCTGTTCACCTTCAATATCGCCCTGGCGATCATGGTGTTGATGGTCAGCATGCTCACGGAAAAGCCGCTGGACTTCTCGGCGTTTCCCTCGGTGCTGCTGTTCACCACCTTGCTGCGCCTGTCGCTGAACGTGGCGTCCACGCGGGTGATCCTGATGGAAGGCCACACCGGCCCCGACGCGGCCGGCAAGGTGATCGAAGCCTTCGGTGAGTTCCTGGTGGGCGGCAACTTTGCCGTGGGCCTGGCGCTGTTCCTGATCCTGGTGACCATCAACTTCATGGTGATCACCAAGGGTGCCGGGCGTATCGCCGAAGTCGGCGCACGCTTCACCCTCGACTCGATGCCCGGCAAGCAGATGGCGATCGACGCCGACCTCAACGCCGGTCTGATCGGCGAACCGCAAGCCCGCCAGCGGCGCAAGGAAGTCGCCCAGGAAGCGGACTTCTTCGGCTCCATGGACGGCGCCAGCAAGTTCGTGCGCGGTGACGCCGTGGCCGGGCTGGTGATCATGGGCGTGTGCATCATCGGCGGCCTGGCCATCGGCATCCTGCAACACGGCATGGCCTTCTCCGACGCAGCCCACACTTACACCATGCTGACCATCGGCGACGGTCTGGTGGCGCAGATTCCCGGCCTGGTGATTTCGATTGCCGCCGGTGTCACGGTGTCGCGCGTGAACACCGAACAGGACGTCGGCCAACAGATGATGGGCCAGCTGTTCAGCCGCCCGAAAGTGCTGATGATGACCGCAGGCGTGATGGGCCTGCTCGGGCTGGTGCCGGGCATGCCCAACCTGGTGTTCCTGATCCTTACCGGGCTGCTGGCCGGGCTGGGCTGGTGGTTCTCCAAACAGGAGGAACTGGCCCCGGAGGGCTCACCGGTGCAGACCCTGCTGCCCAAATCCGCCTCGCAAAGCAGCGAAGCCTCCTGGGACGATGTGCAGTTGGTCGACACCCTGAGCCTGCGCGTCGGCCATCGCCTGATCCAACTGGTGGATGCGCGCCAACAAGGCGAGCTGATCACCCGGATCAAAAGCCTGCGCAAAAAATTCGCCCAGGACGTGGGCTTTCTGCCGCCGGTGGTGCATGTGCGCGACAAGTTGGAACTGGCCGCCAACACCTACATCATCAGCCTCAAGGGCGTGGAAATCGGCCGCGGCGAAGTGTTCCCCGGCAAGTGGCTGGCGATCAACCCCGGCAAGGTCACCCATGAGCTGGAAGGCACGGCGGCGGTGGACCCGGCGTTCGGGTTGCCGGCGATCTGGATCGAACCGAACCTGCGCGAGCACGGGCAGATCTATGGCTACACCGTGGTCGACGCCAGCACCGTGACCGCCACGCACCTCAACCACCTGCTGCATCAGCACGCCAAGGACATGCTGGGCCGTGGCGAAGTGCAGAAGCTGCTGGACAAGCTCGGCCCCGACAGCAAGGGCCTGGTCGACGAAGTGGTGCCCAAGCTGGTGTCGCTGACGGTGTTGCAGCGCGTGCTGCAGAACCTGCTCGAAGAAAACGTCTCGATCCGCGACATGCGGACCATCCTCGACGCCCTGGCCGAACACGGTGGCGTGCAACAACCGCCGGATGTGCAAGAACTGACGGCTGTCGTGCGCGTGGCCTTGGGACGCTCCATCGTCAATCAGCTGTTTGGCAACAAAACCGAACTGAAAGTCATCGGCCTGGACTTCAACCTGGAGCAGGTCTTGATGCAGGCGGTGGGCAACGGCGGCGCGCTGGAGCCGAGCCTGGCGGACAACCTGATGCAGCAAACCACCTTGACCCTCAAGCGCCAGGAAAACAGCACCGAGCCGCCGGTGCTGGTGGTGCCCAACAAGCTGCGCCCGGTGTTGTCGCGTTTCCTGCGGCGGCGTCTGCGCCAGCTCACGGTGATTGCCCTGAGCGAAATACCCGACGACCGCACCCTGCGCATGACTAACGTGATCGGAGGCAAACCCAAGTGAGCGCTCAACGATTTATCGGCGCCAACAGCCGCGAAGCCATGAACCAGGTGCGCCTGGCCCTGGGTGAAGACGCGCTGATCCTGTCGAGCCGCATGACCGATGTCGGGGTGGAAATCCTGGCGCTGGCCGAAGCGCCGCCCACGCCCGCCACGGCGGATTTCGCCGCGTTGAGTGAACGCCTGCTGAGTGAAATCCAGGCTATGCGCCAGTTGATCGATGGCCGGGGGAAACCCTCGCCCTTGCTCAAATGGCTGCTCGACGCCGGTTTCAGCGCCAGCCTCAGCCAGGAGCTGCTCGACCACAGCCCGCCCCCGCTGCCCGATGCCACACCGGCGCGGCTCAAGGCCTGGCTGACGCAACGGCTGGACAGCCAACTGATCCAACTGGCCGATGAAGCCGAGCTGTTCAGCGCCCCCACGATCATTGCCCTGGTCGGCCCCACCGGCGTGGGCAAGACCACCAGCACCGCCAAGCTGGCGGCGCGTTATGTCATGCGCCACGGTCCCGGCCCGGTGGCGCTGGTCAGCACCGACAGTTTTCGCATCGGCGCCCACGAACAACTGAACATTTACGCGCAATTGCTCGGGGTTGAGCTGCACGCCCTGGGGCCGGATGCCGCGCTCGGGCCGCTGCTGGACAGGCTGGCCGACAAGCGCCTGGTGATCATCGACACCGTGGGCATGAGCCAGCGCGACCAACGCCTGCTCACCCAAATCAACCAGTTGGGCGCCAGCGGCCGGGCGCTGCGCCTGATGCTGGTGCTCAACGCCGCCAGCCATGGCGACACGCTCGATGAAGTGGTCCACACCTACCGGGACGCCGCGCATGCCGCCGGTTGCTGCCTGGACGATTGCATCATCAGTAAATGCGACGAGGCTGCCAGGCTGGGCCCGGTGCTCGATACGTTGATTCGACACGGCTTGCGATTGAACTACCTGTCGGCGGGCCAGCAAGTGCCGGAAGACTTGCAACTGCCCGGCGCTTCGAACTTTTTGCAGCAAGCGCTGGATACGTCCCGGCCTTCGCGGTTCGCCTCGGCCCCCGGCAAGCCGACGAGCCAACGCCTGAATGCGCTGGTGCGCGGGTTGGTGGGGCAGCGCAAGGCGATGCTGGCATTGCGCGACAGCCTGGTCGCACACGTCGACGGCTTCGGCCCATTGCTCGACGCCTGGCCGTTGATGGCGTTACCGACGGCGCAGCAACCTGCGCGCTGGGACGCCTTTGTCAGCGCGCAAGCACCGTGCGCGCCCGTTACAGCGGCGAAAGCCGCCGCGACCCAGGGCAACCAGCACGTGGTGTATCGAGGTGAACGCCAACGCCTGGGCAACCTGGCCGGGCACGCTGAAGCCTTCGGCCTCCGCGAGTTGCGCTACCGCAACCGCACTGCGCGGTTGACCTTGAGTCATCTGCCGGTGGAGCTCAAAGACGGGGCGGTTCGCGCCTGGTTCGGCACCCTGCAGGACAGCCACAGCGGCCAACGCCTGGGGCAACGCTATTGGCTGGCCCGGGAACCCCATGGGTTGCATGAACAGGTCAGCGACCTCGTGCAGCAGTTGAAACATGATGAACTGGCCAGCCTGGCTGCGCGCGGCAAGACGCTGTTGCTCGACATGCACCCGCACCTGCACGCCGAACTGCAGCGGTACCTGGCCGCCGGCATCGCCGCCAGTGCCGTGCTCCTGAGCAATGCCAGTGATGACTGGGCCTTCCAGGCCCGTGCCCAACTATTGGGGCTGTTGCCGAAAAAACCCAGGGGCCATGCCGCTGAAATCCTCGAAGGCGTGCTGCACTTTTGCGCCATCACGGAAAGCCTCTGACCATGCACGATCAAGCCGCCGGCCTGCGCCATTGGGCCAGTCAGCGCCCGCTCCCCGTGATGGATCGCACCTTGATGCTGTTCGGCGCGGCGCAGGCGGCTGTCCAGGCACACAACACCCTGGAGCGCTGGCACCGCCAAGGTCATCGCTGGGTGGGCGACCCCGCGCGCTGGCGCGTTCAGGCTGTGGATAACTATCACCGCGACCTGCCCGAACGCTGGGGCGTGTGGGTCGACAGCGACCTCGGCGCCTTCCGCCGCACGTTCGACACCTTGAGCCAGCTCCGCGAACAGAATGGCCCCCGGCAGGTATTGGCGCTGCACAGCGGGTTTTCCCAACACGGCCTGCTCAACAATTTGCGTGAAGCGGCGCAGCGGTATCTGGGGACACGATTGTTGTTGATCGACGAGACCTGCGCGCACCGCCAATCAAGCCGCCCCCCACATAGCATCGGTGTCGGCCCGGCTTAAAGGGCGAACACGTCACCTGGCGTACAGCTGTTCCGCGCTTAAGCGGCCAGGGCGAGCGGTAATAATCCCGTGGATTTTCTGTCTTTCGCAGGCGCGCACGATGTATACGGCACAGGGCAAGATTAACCAGCAGGAAGTCCTCCAGCAGTACCTCCCCATGGTCCGGCGCCAGGCACTGGGATTGAAGACCCGGCTGCCTTCCAATATTGAACTGGACGACTTGATTCAAGCCGGCAGCATCGGCCTGCTCGATGCCATGACGCGCTACGACGTGAGTGTGGGCGCAACCTTCGCCACCTTTGCTTCGCAACGCATTCGCGGGGCGATGATCGACGAGCTGCGCACCCGCGATTGGGTGCCCCGCAGCGTGCGCCGTAACGCGCGGGCGGTGGAGGATGCCATGCACCGCGTGGAGCAGAATCTCGGGCGGCCGGCGCGGGAGCGGGAAGTCGCTTCGGCCATGGGCCTGACGCTGGAGCAGTACCAGAAGGTGCTCGATGACACCAACGGCAGCCAGATGCTGCCCTTTGACGATGTGGACGAAGAGCACAGCGAGGGCTCCAGTTCGCGGCTGCGCACGCCGTTTGCCGAACTGATCAACGACCGCAACCGCGCCAACCTCACCCGCGCCATCGACGCCCTGCCGGCGCGCGAACGCCTGCTGCTTGCGCTCTGTCACCACGAAAAGCTCAACCTGCGCGAGATTGGCGTGGTGCTGGAGGTGAGCGAATCACGCGTGTGTCAATTGCATGCCCAGGCGATCGCGCGACTGCAGGTCAGAATGAAGGAATAGCGCCGACGATCCAAGGTGGGGGCAGGCACGCCAGCGCCCGCCTTTAATCGACGGCGTTCCCGAGCCTGCCTTGCATCAGGGCAGGTCTTCCCCCTCGGCGTAAGCCACTTCATTGAAACTGGCGATCAGCCAGGTCAGTTCCTCACGCGGCAGGTGCGTCAGCGGCTGCAGATCGAACCGCGCCATGCGCCCGACAAACGCGGTCGGGGCCAACAACCGTTCGACCACATGGTAGTGTCGGCGGTCCAGATAATCGTCGAACAACACGATGACCGGCTTGGTCGCCCGCAGGTACGCGGTGACAAAGCAGGCAATGCGAAATCGCCCATCGATCAGGATTACATCGGGCTGCTCGAAGAACGGCTCATCCCAGACCCTCAGCGGGTAGGTGTGGAATTTCTTCCAGTGCCGGGCGTTCTTCGGCCGTGCCCATTTACCGGTCTCGCCCACATCCACCGGGTAAATCATCGGCCGTGAAGGCAGCACCGCGTTGGCGATCCAGGCTTGCATGTCCTGCGCCCAACGGGCGTCGTTTTCCACCGAGATCACGGTTTTGTCCGGCATGTTGGCGGCCAGTAGGGTGGAACCGCCGCTGCCATATTCCAGAATCACCGAGGCCTGGGTGTAGAGTTTTTTCACATAGGCGGCCACTTCTGCCGGAAAGGTCACCTGGGGGGCCTGCATCGGCGCCCGCGGCAGTTCGAGCGGTTGCGGCATGGCGCTCGGGTTCCGGCAGTGCTTGAGGTACTGCGCGGCCAGGTCGCTATCGATTGTGTTGAGCAGTTGCGTCGCCACGTCAAAGGCGGCGTAGACCGTGTGCAGTAAAAAGGCCAGCTTCAGGCGCTGGTTATCGGACAGTGCTGCCATACGTGTTGCGTCCGGCAAAAACAGCGCATCGGCACACACCAGGTGAGAAGCGCGCAATTGATCCAGGCTTTGCCCTTCGGCCGGATGGCTGATGTGCTGCAGGTTATTGAGCCGGTAAAAACTGAACCCGCGCCGCGCCAGGCAGCGGCTGATCAAGCCCACATCGGCCTGCTGATCATGCGTCGGCGCGAAGTTGACCCGCGCTTGCACCAACAGCGTATCGGCGAGGGTACGTTGGCCATGTTCGATCACGGCCAGGCTGTCGTTGAGGTTGTCGAGCAACAGCCAGTCCACCGACGGCAAGCCGTTGATCGCATCCAGCTTGAGGGTGGGCACCGCCAGTTTGGCCAGTACCGCGGATGCCGCCAGCGGTGCCAATGTGGCGCTCATGGCCGGATCGAGGCAGGCGTAGAGCGTGGCGGGCTGGCCATTGCCCAGCGCCGCATGGGGGTAGTAATGCAACTCACCCAGTTGCGCCAGTTGTCGGGCATTGTCGATACGGCTGGCGGGATCAAAGGCCACCGTGGAAAACGCCGCCATTTTTTGCAGCGCAACAAACTGCGCCGATGCGATCAGCGTGCCGCCGTGGTCCAGGGTCACTACTTTGCCCTGGAACTTGAAACCAAAACCCTCGTCCCTGGCCGGTGCCGCCGGGTGCTGAAGCACGACAGCGGTGGCCTCCCCCTCGAACCTGGCCAGCCCTTGCGGGTTCAATGTCAGGGCGGCAGCCGGCTGGCCCGCGCAGTAGCGCTGCCAGATAGCACGCATGGCGGTGCCGAAGTGGTTGGCGAAACGCTGGCTGTTGCACACCGGCGAGCCCATCAGTACCTCGCGCAGGTGGCTGCGGATGCGCGCCAGGCTGTCCAGGTCATTGGCCAATTCAATGACACGTTGCTGGTAGTGCGCCCAACTGTGCGCCACCAACTCCGGCAGACCGGCGTTGACCAAGTGGGTGGCCGAGTGACGCCCGGCAAAGGTCGGCCCGGGGAAGGTGACCACCGGCACGCCCATCAACAAGGCTTCGCAGGTGGTCAGGCCGCCGGAATAAGGCCAAGGGTCCAGCGCGATGTCGATGCGGTTGTAGGTTTCCAGCAGGGTCTTGTGCCCCACCGGCCCTTCGATCAGCACCCGCTCCCGGGCGATACCGTGGGCAGCCATGATGCCGTGTACATGGGCGCGCAACTCGTCATTGCCAAAGGCTCCGCCCTTGAGCAACAGGCGCGAATCAGGTGCGGCCCGCAGCAATTCGGCCCAGCGCCCGAGCAGCACATCGTTGACCTTGCTCGGGTTGTTGAAGCAGCCAAAGGTGACAAAGCCGTTTGCCAGCGCGGGCAAGGGCTTGATGTCCGGCGTGTAGGGCGGCGGGTCGTAGCAAATGTAGTCGTCGGGCAGGCGGATGAGCTTTTCGGTGTAGAACGCGTCTTCCCCCTCCGGTGACTCGATGCGGTCGGTGAGCAGGTAATCGATGGCATCCAACCCGGTGGTGTTGATCAGGCCGCCGACCCATTTCACCAGCAAGGGCGCCGGCTGCAACGCCATGGTGCCCATGCGGTTGCCGGCATTATGGCCACAGAGGTCAATCAGGATATCGATGCGATCGTCGCGGACGCGCTGGGCCAACGTGACGTCGTCCATATGCTTGATCGCCAGCCATTGCTGCACCGACGCCTGGATGCGCCGGGTCAGGTGATCGCACACCTGACTGGTGCTGTAGGCGAACAACTGGAACTGATGACGCGGCAGTTTTTCCAGCACGCCCACGATCATGTTGCCCACCGGGTGCTGGCGCAGGCCGTCGGATACCAGGCCGATGCGCAAGCAACGGTCGGGCGCGCGATCGAGCACTTCGGGGCGCGGCGGCACGGCTTTGGGGCCAAAGCGCGATTGCCATTCCTTGCACACCTCGAAGATAAACTCGCGGCTGCGCTCGGGGTCGTAGTGCAGCGAGGTCAGCCGGTTGGAATACGGCAGCACGTCCTTGCGCTTGGCCAGCGCCACAGCCTTTTGATAATAGGTGTCGGCGGTGGCCAGTTGGCCGATGTCCTTGTACAGGTTGGCCGCGTTGTTCCAGTGGCTGTAATCCCCGGGTTCGCGTTCGATCAGCTTGTCGAACACCTTAATGGCTTCGCCATGGCGTTCCAGGCGATTGAGGATCAAGCCTTTGCGCGAGAGCATATGACAGTCATGGGGCGCCAACGCCAGTGCCTGATCGATATGCGACAGGGCGTTGGCGAACTGGCCTTTTTCAAAATACAGCGTGGCTAGGCGGTGATGTCCGACGGCGAAATCCGGGTCGATGCCCAGCGCCTTGTGGACGAGTTCAAGGGCACGATCCGCCTGGCCGAGCTTTTGCGCGGCCTTGGCCACCCACTCCAATGCCTGAGGCTCATCGGGCAGCAACTGCAATGCACGCTCGAAACTGGCCAGCGCTTGCTCGGGGTCGCTGTGCAGTTGCTGATTGCCCAGGTCTTTCCATGCCTGTGGGTCACGGGGGCGTTGCTCGGTGCGTCGTCGCGCCTGGGCAAGCGTATGGGCAGCAATATGGCTGGGCGCGCCGTGGCGCGGGGATCTTGGCATTCAGGAGCAGCCTTGTGCAGAGAGATACTAGGCGAAATGCTATCGCGCCACCCTCCCCACCAAAGCCCGGATAAACCCACCTCAATGCCACGATTACCAAAGATGGCGCAGCGAACGCGCACAAAAAAAGGGGCTCAGCGTGCGCTGGCCCCTTCGTACCGCACCGTCGCGATTATTGCAGCAGCGACAGCATTTGCTGCGGCATGGAGTTGGCTTGGGCCAATACCGAGGTACCTGCCTGTTGCAGGATCTGGGCGCTGGTCATGGCCGACACTTCCGTGGCGTAGTCCACGTCTTGGATACCCGAACGGGCGGAAGTCAGGTTGGTGGTAGTGGTCGAAATATTGGTGATCGCCGAGTCGAAACGGTTTTGCACCGCACCCAGGTCCGAACGCATCGAGTCCACCGTGTTCAAGGCGTTGTCGAGGGTGGTCAGGGTGCTGGTGGACTTCTTGGTCACCTCGTTTTCGGTGTCGATGCTGACGCTGGCCGTGGTGGTGGTGCCGCTGGTGGTCAGGGTCACTTCGGCCGCGTAGGTCTTGCCGCCCACGGTCAGGAAGTAGTCGCCGTCGGCGTCGGTGGACAGCGTGCCACCGGTGACCGTGGTACCGGACTTGTCGACATAGCTGGTGTTGGTCGACGTGATCGCAGTGCCCGAGGAATCCGACAGGGTGCTGGCCGTCAGGGTGGTGTCGTAGCCGTTCACGTTGAAGCTGCTCAGGCCCAGGGTCTTGGCATTGATTTCGCTGAGCTTGATGTCGATGGTTTCACCATCGTTGGCGCCGACCTGGATGGTGATGGTCTGGTCTTTGGACAGCACGTCCACGCCGTTGAACGCGGTTTGCGAGGAGATACGGTCGATCTCGTCCAGACGCTGGGTGATCTCGTCCTGGATCGATTGCAGGTCGGACTGGGAGTTGGTGCCGTTGGACGCTTGCACCGACAGCTCACGGATGCGCTGCAGGTTGTCGTTCACCTGGTCCAGCGCGCCTTCGGTGGTCTGCGCCAGAGAGATGCCGTCGCTGGCGTTACTGCTCGCCTGCGACAGGCCGGTGATCTGCGAAGTCATGCGGTTGGCAATTGCCTGGCCCGCGGCGTCATCGGATGCGCTGTTGATTTTCAGGCCCGACGACAGGCGTTCGATCGAGGTGCTCAGGCTGTTCTCCGAGGAGTTCAGGTTTTGTTGAGCGATCATGGACGTGATGTTGGTATTGATAACTGACATGGTGCAGTTCCTTTTCGTGGGTGAGCCGCTTGAACAGATGAGAGGCCCGGCGTTGATGCCATCACCGCCGTTGCCGTACAGACAAAGCGAACATCGGCGATCCGATCAGGCGTCTTTAGGCAGCCCCCAAAAAAAATTGCGCAGCCGTCCGATTTCGCCACGCAAAGTGCCTGTATTAGCCGATTTGAATCAGCACCCACCGCGTTATAAAGCCTGCCTTGGCCCACAACAGGAGTGCTGCATGAACCCCTCAACCCTGATCGGCATGCTCGCCAGCCTGCTACTGCTGACGGTGCTGCTCATGTTCAGCGCGCAACAACCCGGCTTGTTCATTGACCTGCCGGCCCTCGGCATTGTGGTGGTCGGCACGTTTGCCGCGACCTTCATCAGCTACCCGCTGCGCGAAGTACTGCACGTCTTTAGCCTGATCAAGACCGTGGTGCGTCACGAGCGCGAATACACCCAGGAAGACATCGACGAACTGGTGAGCCTGTCGCGCCTGTGGATCGACGGCGACCTGCGCGCGGTGGAGGACGTCCTCGACCGGGTGAAAAACCCTTTCCTGCGCTCCGGCGTGCAACTGGTGATCGACAAGACACCGCTGGACGACATCCTCGACCTGCTGCAATGGCGTATCGCGCGGCTGCGTGCCAAGGAACATGCCGAGGCCCAGCTGTTCCGGGTCATGGCCAGCTATGCGCCGGCCTTCGGTATGCTCGGTACCCTGGTAGGGCTGGTGAACCTGATGTTCGTGCTGGGCGACGGCGACATGGTGACCATCGGCCGACAAATGGCCGTGGGCCTGATGACCACGCTCTACGGCGTGTTGCTGGCCAACCTGCTGTGCAAACCGGTGGCGGTGAAACTGGAACGCCGCACCGAACAGCGCGTGGTGGTGATGAACATGGTGTTGCAGGGCGTGGCGATGATGGCCAACAAACGCAGCCCAGGGCTGATGCGTGAAACCTTGAAGTCGTTCGTGGCCCATTACCAGAACGACTTGCGCGACGAACCGTTGCGCCCGGCGCGCGCCCTGATTGCATTGAAGTGGAAAACCCGGGCATGACGACCATCACCCGCAACCAGGCGGCCGCGATCGCCAGCGGCACGCCGGCCGTCGAAGACCCCGGTGGCGAAACGTGGATGATGACCTACCTGGACATGATGACCCTGCTGCTGGTGGTGACCATGGCCATGCTGGCGTTGGCCGGCAAGAGCCATGAGCTTGCACGGCACAGTGCCAAGTCCAATGGCCCCGCCGTTTTCAGCGTAAAACGCCTGACCACGCTGGACCCGCCGGGTGCGTTGTTGCTGGTGCCTCAGGCGCCGGCCCCCATTGTGGAACCTGAGCCCGAACCCGAGCCAGACCCCGTCGCTGTCGTTGAGCCCGAGCCGCCCAAGCCCACGACGCAAGACCTGCTCAACGAACTGCCACTGGACAAGCTGGGCAATGACATCGAAGTGGTCACCAACGACAGCAGCGTGAGCTTTCGGATCAGCAGCGAAATCCTGTTCCCTTCCGGCCAGTCCGACCTCAGCCTGGGCGGCCTCGCCGTGCTGCGCCATCTGATCCCTGTACTCGACAGCGTGCCGCACAAAATCATCGTCGCCGGCCATACCGATACTCAAGACATCCGCAACTCGCGCTTCCCCTCCAACTGGGAACTCTCCGGCGCCCGCGCCGGCAGCGTAGTCCGCTACTTGCAAAGCAACGGCATCCAGCCCAACCGTCTCGCCGCCATCGGCTACGCCGACACCCGGCCCCTGGCCGACAACGCCGTCGCCGAAGGCCGCGCCCGCAACCGCCGCGTGGAGCTGATCCTGGAGCGCTGACGCGTGGGTCTTTTTTTTCCGGCGCAGAACAGTGATCATCGCCCTCCCCACCAAACCCCGAGGAAGCGAGACCATGGAATTGACGCTGGAAGCGGTTGCGCTCTTCGCACTGAAACTGGTGTACGAGACCGACGGCGGCAGCCCGGTCTTGCGCGACGATCTGGTGATGGACGGGTACGAGCGGGAAGTGTTTGGGTTACTGGTACGGCAGCGGGATTTGGCTGCGATTCAACGCAAGATCGAGGAATGCGTGGTGCAGGCGCTGGAGGCATTGGGCGGCGCCCACACGGTGCTGGGGCGGGAGTTGCGGCGGTTGGCGACTGACGTGCAAAACGTCCATCAACTCGACGCACTGCCCACGCCGCTAACCACCCTCAAGGACTATTTGAAAGACATCCTGTGAATCGGTGATCAGCGTGCCGGCCGCGGCCAAAAGCGCATGCCCGGTTAGCGCCGCCCTTCAACCGCCATCCGCACGGCCAAGCCCATCAGCACCGAGCCCATCAGCCAGCGCTGCACCACCTGCCAACCGGGCCGGGTGACGAAAAACACCGCGATGGAACCCGCCATCATGGCAATCATTGCGTTGACGCTCACGCTGATGAAAATCTGC
Organism: Pseudomonas sp. 7-41; assembly: GCF_021233075.1. Lineage (NCBI taxonomy): Bacteria > Pseudomonadati > Pseudomonadota > Gammaproteobacteria > Pseudomonadales > Pseudomonadaceae > Pseudomonas > Pseudomonas sp. 7-41. Next base: position 5,718,128 of record NZ_CP089551.1, read on the forward strand.
GTAAAGCCCAGCACCAGGGATTGCGTCAGCACACTGCCGTGGCCGTTCGGGTCGATGAACTGAGGCAGCAACGACAGGTACATCACCGCGACTTTAGGATTCAGCAGGTTGGTCACAAAGCCCATCATGAACAGCTTGCGCGGGCTATCCAGGGGCAGGTCCCGCACCTGAAAAGGCGAACGACCACCCGGCTTGACCGCCTGCCAGGCCAGGTAGACCAGGTACAACGCACCGCCGAGCCGCAGCGCGTCATACGCCAAGGGAACCGCCATCACCAATGCGGTGATACCCAATGCCGCGCACAGCATGTAAACGATAAACCCCAACGCCACCCCGCCCAGGGAGATCATCCCGGCCATGCGTCCCTGGCAAATCGAGCGGGAAATGAGGTAAATCATGTTCGGCCCGGGCGTCAGCACCATGCCGAGTGAGATCAGCGCGTAGGCAAGCAAGCTGGACATATCGGGCATTGTTTAGCTCCTGGATTTTTATTCTGCCGGCGTGAAATCCTTCGCCGACGTTGCAGTGTCAGGCGCCATGGTAGGGCGTTGAAAAGCAGGGCGTTAGATACAGATCCACGAGCAAAACGTCATACACCGGCTGGCGATTACCGGCTCACTCACCCAGGACAGGCACATGATCGACTTCAACAACAAAGGCTTCTTCAAACTCAAGCAAAACAACGAATACGCCGAACGCGTTGCCGCCCTGCTGCTGGACGGCGAAGAAGTGATCGATGCCTACAAAGCCATGCGCGACGGCGTGGTCTTCACCACCAAGCGCATCATCGCGGTGAACGTGCAGGGGATTACCGGCAGCAAGAAGGACTTCACCTCGCTGCCGTACAAAAACATCGTGGCGTATTCGGTGGAAACCTCTGGGACGTTCGATCTGGATTCAGAGTTGGAGATTTACTTTTCGTCGCTGGGGAAAGTGAAATTCGAGTTCACGGGGAAGACTTCGATTGTTGAAATCTCGCGGATCATTTCCAAGCACCTGCTGGCGTGATCAGCGGGCAGAAAAAGACCTTGGCGCAGGAGGAATGAGACGTTTGGCAATCGCAGTGGTGACCACATTGATTTATGGAATGGACGGCGATTGACGGATTGGCTGAGCTACCCGCGAATTCAGTTGGGGTTCTCGATCGAAGGGACGTTCTCGGATTATCACGACTCCAGGGAAATATGGTTTTGGAGGGTTATATGAAGGTATGTAAGGCGGTCGTGTTCGTGTTTTTGGTGGTTGCCGTCGCTGTTGGGGTGTTTAACGGTGTGGTGATGGCGGTGGCGGCGTACTTTGGGCCGTTTTATGAGGGGGATGCGGAGCAGACTCGGAACTTTGGGATTTGGTTGGTGGGGAACGGGGTCACTGTTGTGGGGGCGGTTGTGGGTGGGGTGGTTTGGTATTGCAGGTATTTGGGGCGGGGCTGATGCACCGCGCCCACATTTGAGGGGATGTCCTTATCGGTGTAAGGGCTTCAGAACGACGCAGGTTTTATGTGGGAGTTGTCGAGCCCCAGCGAGGCTGCGATGCAGGCGCTGCGGTCTGGCAGGTGTCACGCGGTGATCCCATCGCAGCCTCGCCGGGGCTCGACAACTCCCACATGGGGTCAGGCGATCACTCAGGTTGAAACGTCGCCAGGTAGGCCAGGATGTTGTCGATCTTTTCCTGATCGCTGATACCCCAGAAGATCATGCGCGTGCCGCTCACTACCTTCTTCGGCGCCTCGATATAGGCCGCGAGTTTTTCCCGGGTCCAGACCACCCCGGAGTTTTTCATCGCATCTGAATACTGATAGTCGGGAGTGGTGCCGGCTGGCCTGCCGATGATGCCGTTGAGTTCGGGGCCAAAGCCGCCGCGCGCGCCCTCGCCGATGCTATGGCAGCCGCCGCAGGTTTTGGCGAAGAGCTTGCCACCCGCTTCGGCATCGCCGGCGGCGAAGGCTGCGCCGGTGTTGAGGATCAGGACGAAGGTCAGTAACGCGCGGTACTTCATAAGGGCTCCACATCGGGTGATACGGGTAATTATGCCGGTTTGTCAGGAACGCATGCCCATCCAGATCACCGCTTCGGTCCACGCCGTCACCACCGGCGCCAGCGCCCTGAACCACGGGTCGTCCCGCTCGATCTGCGCGGCCGAGTGATCATGGTGGTGCTGTTCCTCCTCGACGATCGTGGCAATCGCGGCCACGGCCAGCGGGTCGATATCACGCAATGTGTGGAGTTGATGGGCCAGGTGCCAGAGGACCACACTCTCGACCGCAACCGTGGTGGCAACAATCGCTTTGCGGCCGCACAGGCCGGTGATCAGCCCCAGTACCAGGCCGCCGAGACCGCATAGCCAGTAACTGCGGCAGCGGCGGTAACCCCGTCGTCGCAATTCGGCCTCAAGCAAGCGGACCGGGAGTGGGTGGAAAAGCGCCGGTATCGTGCAGCAGCACCCGGCAAATGCGCAACCTAGACGCGCAAAACGACCATCCATCGCTCAGTGCATATCGGATCGAACCTAATCCGCTCCGCCCCACTCCACCCTACTGAACCCTGATGGTGGAGTAAGGATCATGGCTCAGCCATCGATTTTAGTGCTGGAAGACGACGAAATCATTCGCACGTTAATGGTGGACGTGCTGGAGGATTTCGGCGCACATGTCACCTCGTTTCCTTCGGCGGATGAAGGCATGATCTACCTGGAGCGGGCCGATGACCCGGTGGACCTGATTGTGAGTGATATCCAGATGCCTGGTTTACTCAACGGCTATGACCTGAGTCGCGTGGTGGCCCATCGCTGGCCGTCGGTGCCGGTGCTGCTGACGTCCGGCAACACCGGGCTGGCGGCGCAGCTGGGGGGATCGGTACGCTTCCTGCCCAAGCCGTGGAGCACCGAACATCTGCTCGAATGCGTACAAACCGCACTGACCCGGCAGGGCGCGTCGATGCATTGATAGCTTCGCGATATCGCTTTGCTCAACGTCACGACGGGCTGGCAGTGGGCTCCGATTTACGGTGCCCACGGTGAATGAAGATTCCCACTCCTGAGTAGTCTCGTTTTGACTCAATAGGTTTATAGCGACTGCCTTCTTACCCGCTGTAAGTTCGGTTCGCGTCGACAGTGTTCGCCGCAAACCGAACTTACAGAGGAAACCGTGATGAATATTTTCTACAGCCATCTGAACTTCGAAAATTCGTTTCTGCCGACCTACTTGAACACACAGGTAGACCACCACTCCCCCTCAAAAACGCCTCCTCAGGGAGCGGCCATTGACGTCAATGGCGAGCAGTCGCCTAAAAAAGACCGCGCCGTGAGCGGGCTGGACAGCCTGGGTCGGGGAAACATCATCTGAGGCGCCCAACCAGAGGCTGCCGACCTGCAGCCTCTTCCTCCTTTCGATCCGCCCGGCCTTAACACAATACTGACATCCGCCGGGTTAACCTTCGTGATCATCCTGCGCGGAGCTTTCAACCCTATGCCTCACGCCGGCACCCTGCCCGACGTCCTCGCCGGCCCGCTGCTGCGGCGCCTTGAACCCCAGCGCCTGGTAATGTGGCTGGTGGGGACGCGGCAACTGCCTTTGACCCTCAGGCTGCACGTCGCCGGACAGAGCCGCGACATCGTGCTGGACCAAGGCCAGTGCCAAATCGTGCCGGTGGGGCGCCAGGCCTTTATCCACTTGATCGACATCCCGTTGGACGAGGCCCTGCCCCAGGACGCGCTGATCGGCTATGACCTGCTGATCGACGGGCGCGGCATCGCCCACTGGGCAGCGCACCTGCTCTATTGCGACGCGCAATCGCCGAGTTTCGTGCTGCATAGCCGTATTCATCAACTGGTCCACGGCTCCTGCCGCAAGCCTCATCACCCGGCGGACGAAGGCTTGCTGTGCGTCGATCGCCTGCTGGCCGACGCCCAGACCCCGGCCCAACGCCCGGCATTGTTGATGATGAGCGGCGACCAGGTGTACGCCGACGATGTCGCCGGGCCGATGCTGCGGGCGATTCATGGGCTGATCGCGCGCCTGGGGCTGTTCGACGAATACCTGGAAGGCGCCGTGGTGGACGACAGCGCCAGCCTCTACGGGCATCACGCCAGTTATTACCAACGGGCCGAACTGCTCCCCGCGCTGGACAGCAACGAGACCTTGCGCGAGCGTTTTTTCGGCGGCGTGAAGAAGCCGATTTTCACCAGCAGCACCGCCGACAATCACCTGGTGACCTTCGCCGAAGCGATGGCCATGTATTTGTTGGTCTGGTCCCCCACCCCCTGGACGCTGATCGCGCCACAGCCGCCGCAACTGAGCGCCGACGCGCAACAGCGTTATGCCCGCGAACAGGTGCAGATCGATCGCTTCCGCAACGGCCTGCCCGGCGCCGCGCGGGTGTTTGCCCATCTGTCCACGCTGATGATCTTCGACGATCACGACATCACCGACGACTGGAACCTCAGCGCGCAGTGGGAAGAAACCGCCTACGGCCATCCGTTCTCCAAACGCATCATCGGTAACGCGCTGCTGGCTTACCTGCTGTGCCAAGGCTGGGGCAACCAGCCGCAGGTATTTGGCCCGCTGATCAACCAGACCCAGGCGCTTGTCGCCCAGGCACCGCACAACCACCTGAACGCGGGTGCGCAGGATCAACTGATCGACACGCTGCTGGCCTTCCAACAGTGGCATTACGTGCTGCCGACCACCCCCGCGCTGGTGGTGCTCGACACCCGCACCCGCCGCTGGCGCAGCGAATTCAACCTCAAGCAACCGTCCGGCCTGCTGGACTGGGAAGCCTTGAGCGAACTGCAACAAGCGCTGCTGGACCACCCATCGGCAATCATCGTCTCCCCCGCGCCGATCTTTGGCGTCAAGCTGATCGAGACCGTGCAAAAAGTGTTCAGTTGGTGCGGCTACCCGCTGCTGGTCGACGCCGAAAACTGGATGGCGCATCGCGGCGCCGCCCAGGTGATCCTGAATATCTTCCGCCACTCCCGCACACCGGGTAACTACGTCATCCTCTCGGGCGACGTGCATTACTCGTTCGTCTACGAAGTGCTAATCCGCCATCGCAACGCTGGCCCCAAGCTCTGGCAGATCACCAGCAGCGGCATCAAGAACGAATTCCCGCCGCGCCTGCTGGAATGGTTCGACCGCCTCAACCGCTGGCTCTACTCGCCGCGCTCCCCACTCAACTGGTTCACCCGCCGCCGCACCATGCAGGTGGTGCCGCATATCCCGGAACACGCCGAAGCCGGTGAACGCTTGTGGAACTCGGCGGGGATCGGCCAGGTATTTTTCAACGAGCAAGGCCAGCCCGAGGCCATTTACCAGCACAACGCCAACGGGAAGGCACCGACGAGGATGCGGGCGCCGAAATAATGGCCCATCGCCACACATCGACAACCGCACAGTCGCTCTATTCAAAGCGTGCAAGCCCCGTTGTACAGTAGCGCCAGCCACGGAGTATCGGCGTCAATTTGACCGGCCTTGAGGCCCACGCAGGGAGCGCGCACATGGACGATACAGCCGGCAACAAACCGTCAACTGACCTCAATGCGGACATGTTGCATGCCGTCATGGAACTGGTCAGCGACGGGGTCTGGGACTGGAACGCGAATACGGGGTTCGTTTATCGCAACCCGGGCTGGTACGAAATGCTCGGTTACCCCCGCCACTCCCTGGAGAACAGCGTGTTCACCTGGGAGAACATCATCCACCCCGACGACTACTCCCGCGTGATGACGGTGTTCGATGACTACATCAACCGTCGCTCGCCCTATTACCAAATCGAATACCGTTGCCGCAAAAAAGACGGCAGCTACCTGTGGATCGAAGACCGCGGCTATGTGGTTGCGCGTAATCTCGACGGCTCGGTAGCGCGCATGGTCGGCGCCCATCGCGACATCAATACGCGCAAGTGCGCGATCGAACAGCTCGAACGGCGCAACCAATCCCTTGAAGCCTTGGTTGCCGAACGCACACGCGAGTTGTCGCGGGTCAACCAGCAACTGCAGTTGCAACTGGACGAGAACCGCTCCCTGGCCGAGCGTGACGCCCTGACCCGCGTGGCCAACCGTTATCGCCTGGAGAAAGTGCTGCTGGAAGAATGTGAGCGCGCCCAACGCTTTCGCCTGCCGTTGGCCCTGGTCGCCATGGATATCGATGACTTCAAGCCGATCAATGATCGACACGGCCACGGCGTCGGCGACCAGACCCTGATGAGCGTCGTGGAGAGCCTGGAGGCCTGCGTGCGCCCCGGTGACTTGCTCGCGCGCTGGGGTGGCGATGAGTTCGTGGTGGTGCTGCCCAAAAGCACCCTGGAGAGCGCAAAAAACCTGGCCGAGCGCATTCGCCAAAGCATGAGCGAAGTCCCCACCGTGGGCGACTTCAAAATCACCCTGAGCCTGGGGGTGGTGGAGCGTCATGCGGGTGAAGGCCCCGACGCCCTGATGGCGCGGGCCGATCAGGCGTTGTATCGCTCCAAGGCGGCGGGGAAGGACATCGTCTCGGAATGAATGCGCGGGTTTGTGGCCCCGAACGGCTGCTTGGCAAGCGCTCCTTCCGATTTGGAATGACCCGGCGACTTTATTTCGTTTGCGGCCCGGCCCGGCTCACGGCTTAGATAAAAAGACGCCCGCCACTGCCGAGTCCGAGATTCATGAGCCGCGAAACCATCAGCCAGTCGATTTCCATCGTCCACCCCATCAGCCTCAGCCACGGCAAGAACGCCGAAGTCTGGGACACCGCGGGCAAGCGCTACATCGACTTTGTCGGCGGCATCGGCGTGCTCAACCTCGGGCACTGCCACCCGGCGGTGGTCGAGGCGATTCGCCAGCAGGCGACCCAACTGACCCACTACGCCTTCAACGCCGCTCCGCACAGGCCTTACATCGAGCTGATGGATCGTCTGAGTGCATTTATCCCGGTGGACTACCCGGTCAGCGGGATGCTCACCAACAGCGGTGCGGAAGCCGCTGAAAACGCCCTGAAGATCGTGCGCGGCGCCACCGGCCGCACCGCGGTGATCGCCTTCGACGGCGCCTTCCACGGCCGCACCCTCGCCACCCTCAACCTGAATGGCAAGGTCGCGCCCTACAAGCAAAAAGTTGGTGTCCTGCCGGGCCCGGTGTATCACCTGCCCTACCCCAGCGCCGACAACGGCGTGACCTGCGCCGAAGCGCTGAAGGCTATGGACCGCTTGTTCAGCGTGGAAATCGACGTCAACGATGTAGCCTGCTTCATCATTGAGCCGGTGCAGGGTGAAGGCGGCTTCCTCGCGCTGGATATCGCGTTCGCCCAGGCCCTCCGCCGCTTCTGCGATGAGAAAAACATCCTGCTGATCGTCGATGAAATCCAGTCCGGTTTCGGCCGCACCGGGCAACGTTTTGCCTTCTCGCGCCTGGGCATAACGCCGGACTTGATCCTGCTCGGCAAAAGCATCGCCGGCGGTGTGCCGTTGGGTGCTGTGGTGGGGCGCAAGGCGTTACTCGACAACCTGCCCAAAGGCGGGCTGGGCGGCACATATTCGGGCAATCCCATCGCCTGCGCGGCGGCGTTGGCCACCCTGGAGGTGATGACGGATGCACAGTTGCAGGCCTGGGGCACGCGACAGGAAGAGGCCATCCTGCGCCGCTACGAAACCTGGCGCGCGCAACGCCTGTCGCCTTACCTGGGCCGACTGACCGGCGTCGGCGCCATGCGTGGCATCGAGTTGGCCCACGCCGACGGCACGCCCGCGCCCCAGCAACTGAGCCAGTTGCTGAGCCTGGCGCGGGACGCCGGCTTGCTGCTGATGCCCAGCGGCAAGTCGCGGCACATCGTCCGCTTACTGGCACCGCTGACCATTGAGCCGGCGGTGTTGGAGGAAGGCCTGGACATCCTCCAGGCGTGCCTCAAGCAACTGGACTAGTAACGCGCATCCACCGGCTTGCCGCCGTTGGGCCAGTCTTTGACCTTGTCCGGGAAGTCCGGGCGAGGTTGCCCCGAGAAATACGCTGCGACGTCCACCGCTTCCTGGTCGGACAAACCGCCCTGGCCCAACGGGAACTGCTCGTGGAAGCCGATCGGCATGTTGCGTTTGACGAACGCCGCCGCCGTGTAGGTGCGTGCCATGCCGGCGCCGATATTGAACGACTGATCGCCCCACAGCGGCGGGTACACCCGCTCGCCGTCGGCACGCGCCAGGCCCTCACCGTTGTCGCCATGGCACACCGCGCATTGCTTGGCGTAGACCGCCTTGCCATTGGCCAGGTCCGGTTTGATCGCCGGGTCGACCTTGCCTACACCGCGCCCGGCCACCTTGTCTTCGGGGCGGGTGTTGTTCTTCATCCAGTCGAAGTACGCGACCATCGCCTGCATATCCGCCGATTGCGGCGGCAACGGTTTGCCGTTCATCGAGCGCCGGAAGCAGCCGTTGATGCGTTCTTCCAGGCTCACCACCTTGCCCGCGCGCGGTGCATAGCTGGGGAAGAAGGCCGACACGCCGACGAAGGGCGAACCGTCCGCCACGGTGCCGGCGTTGAGGTGGCAACTGGTGCAATTGAGCGCGTTGCCGACGTTGTCGGGCAGCAATGCCTTGGTTTGCAGGTGCAGGCGCATGCCGCGCACCACCTGGTCGGCGTTCGGCGCCGCGAGCAGGTCGGCCAGGCGCGGGGTTTCGAAAGTGGAGGAGTCGGTCGTGGCCGGGTTGAGCTGATCGCGCAATGTCTTGACCTGCGCGGCGCTGATCGACGTGCCCTGGTTGCCCCAGCGCGTGCGAACGAAACTGAGGATTTCAGCGACCTCCTGGTCCGCCAGCCGGGCAAACCCGGGCATGGTGTAGACCCGTGGGTGAGTGGCCGTTTGTGCGGTCTCCCAACCGGTGAGGGTGATGTGCAGCAGGGATGTCGGGTCGTTCGAGACGATGCTCGGGTTGCCGGCCAACGGCGGGAACAAGCCTTTCACCCCCGCGCCATCACTGCGGTGGCAGTCGCTGCAGAACTGCATATAACCCAGGCCGCCACGGCTGGTGAACAGGTCGGCGGGTGGCGCGGCCGGTGCGCGGGCCACCGACGGCATCGGCAGATCGTCCGGGCCGGGCGGCAAGGATTTCAGATAGCGGGCAATCGCGGTCAGGTCGTCGTCGCTGAAATGCTGAGTGCTGTGGTGAATCACATCGGCCATGTTGCCGGCGACGGTGGCAAAACGGTTCTGCCCGGTCTTGAGCAGTTGCACGGTGTCTTCCACGGTCCACAGGTTGCGCAGGCTCAGGGCGCGCCAATGCTCGACGGTTTCGCCGGCCAGGTAATGCTGGCCACCGCGCCCGTCATCGCTCATGGCCTTTTCCTGGAAGGCGATGCCCCGCGGGGTATGACAGGAGCCGCAGTGGCCCAGGCCCTGGACCAGATACGCGCCACGGTTGAGCTGCGCGTCACGGCCGGGGTCGGGCTGGAACGCTTGCTTGTCGAGAAAGGCGAAGTTCCACAAGGCCAGGCCCCAGCGCTGGTTGAACGGGAAGCCCATGTCCGCCTCGAGGTTGGCCTGCCGCACGGGTTCCACGCCTTGCATCAGGTAGGCGTACAAGGCGCGCATGTCCTCCTCGTTCATCTTGGCGTAGGACGGATACGGCATCGCCGGGTACAGGTTCATACCCGCAGGTGTGACACCTTCACGCATGACCCGGTCGAACTGTTCGAAGCTGTAGGCGCCAATGCCGGTCTCGCGGTCCGGCGTGATGTTGCTCGAATAGATCGTGCCCATCGGCGTGCTCAGCTCCAGCCCGCCGGCCATCGCGTTGCCTGGCTTGGCGGTGTGGCAGGCAATGCAGTCGCCCAATTGCGCGACATATTTGCCGTGTTCGATCAGTGCGGTATCGGCGGAATTGGCGTGCAGGGGTAGCGTCAGACCAAACGTCGCTCCCAGCAAGGCCAGGCGTGACAGAGAAAGCGCCATTGCATTAGTCCTTTAATGACCTCGCGTGGGGAAGCCCCCTCGGCGCAGGTCCGTTGTCGTTTTTATGGGTTCATCAGACCTTTGTGTTGTAACGGGTTTAGCGCTGCGGGGTTTTGATGTGGGTCAGGCTCAAACCGTAAGGGTGCCACCCATTGACCGTTGATAAGGAAACCCTTGAACACATGTACGTATTTCTGGACGTTTCGTACCATCAAGCGAGGACATACCCATGGAAACAATCAACTACACCAATGCCCGTGCCCATCTCTCCGAGACAATGGATCGGGTCAATGACGATCACATCCCGTTGCTGCTCACCCGGCAAAAAGGTGAGCCCGTGGTGATGATCTCGCTATCGGAATTCAATGCCCTTGAAGAGACGGCCCCGAACCACTCAAATACAACCTCAGTGGCTTCTGGTCTCGGCGAATCACCGCCGAACATCGCTTGGTCTATGGCATAGAGGATGATGAGACTCAGGTCTTGATGTGTCGTTATCACTATTAACGGGGATTACCTGTTGAAGCCGACTGCCCTGGTCCGCGCCTGAAAACATCCGACGCTTTTCTGCAGGGAAGCACACTGGCGCTGGCACCGTCGATACTGTCGAGCGGTGCCTGGGCGGGCGGCATGGTGATCGGCAGCCTGCTGGGCATGCGGGTTGACCGTAGGTCTGTTTTGCGGGCGCTGGCCGCCTTGCATCGCAATAAGGGCATTGTGCTGCCTTGACCTGCCCCCCCTCCCCGCCGAAAATGCCCGACGCTTTTTTGTCCCTGTTTACTGAAGTAGTGAAATTTCAATGCCCGATTCCTACACCGCTGAATCCGCCGAAGAATCCGTAGTCGCCTTGCAATCCAAAGCTGAATACGAAAACGCCATCAATCTTTCACAGCATGTGCCAGCGGCCAAGATCATCAGCGAGATGGTGCTGGACGCGTTCCACACCTCCAAGGAAAGCGACCAGATCCGCGAGTTGCGCGTGGCCATCCGCCAGGCCCACGATGCCTTCGACGACGACAAGGCCTACGATCTGATGGGCCAGCTCAAGCAGCTCAAGGACGCCGAAGCCGCCGACAACATCGCCCTGGAAGACCTGAGCAGCAAGTTCTCGATCAGCCGCATCCTGTCCAGCTTCAAGGACGACCCGGCGTTTCAGGAGCTGGTCTACGGCCTGGCCCTCAAGGTGTTGAACCAGTCCCACCAGGCCATCAGCAACCCGAGCGCCGGCAAGGGCAAGGCCGCGCGGCCGAAGAAAGAAGCCGAAGTGTTTGTGATCAGCAAGGATGGCATCAGCGTCACCCTGCCGCTGCGCACGCCGCGCTCGAAGCTCAATGTCGACCGTGAAGCGTTCGAGTTCCTGGGTTTCAGCTTCGTGGGTGAAGGCGATGACGCCGAGCTGGAAGTCGAAAGCTTTGTGGATAACGCCGGCGCCGAACAGCCGTTGAGCCGCAAGAGCGTGATCACGGCGTTGCAGCAGCAGACCGCGTTCGATGGGTACAGCATCGCGCAGCAGTAGTACCGCAGAACCCAATGTGGGAGGGGGATTGCTCCCTCCCACATTGGTTTTGTATTGGGTTAAACGCTGCGCTGGACCTGCGCCGCAAACACCTCGCGAAACCGCTCCATCTCGTGCTTGTTCCCCACCGTCACCCGCACCCACTGCGGCCAACTCTTCCATACGCGGCCGATCATCACACCTTGCGCGGCCAGTTTCTCGATCACCTGCTCCGCCGGTTGCTTCACGTCGATCATGAAGCAGTTGCTCTGCGACAGCGTGCAGGTGAACCCGCGGGCCTTGAGCCAGGCGACGGTCTCCTCGCGCAGTTGCGCGTTCAGGGCCTTGCGTTGCGGCAACAGCTTGACGTCTTCGAGGCTGGCCTGCGCGCCGAGCAAGCCGCTGCCGGCAGGGACGTTATCGCCCCCGAACACCGCGAGGCGTGCCAGCAACGCCGGGGCGCCGATCGCCAGGCCCACGCGCGCGCCGGCCATGCCGTAGATTTTCGAGAAGGTGCGCAACACCAGCAGGTCGTCGTGTTCCTTGACCCAACTGACACAGCTGGGAGCGTCGGCGAAGTCGATGTACGCCTCGTCCACCACCAGCACGCTGCCTTGGGGTTTGTTCGCCAGCGCGTGCCGGATGGCCTCGGTGGACGTCAGGGTACCGGTGGGGTTATTCGGGTTGCACAGGTAGAGCATGCCCGCCTGGGGATCGGCGGCGAGCATCGAGGGAATGTCGTGGGCGTGCTCGGCCGTGAGGCTCACTTCCTGCACCGGCGCCCCGCTCGCCTCGGCCGCCTGGCGCGGCACCTCGTAGGACGGCGTGGCCATCACCAGGCCGCGGCTTTCGCCGGTAAACGCCAACACCGCGTAGCGCAGCGCCGCCATGGAGCCGGAAAACACTGCCACCTGTGCTTCGGCAATCCCCTGCTGCCGGGCAAACAACGCGGCCAGGGCGTACATGTGGCCGTAGGGATAACGCCCGGCCGTGGCAATCGCGTCCTGCATCGCCTCGCGGGCGGCGCCCGAGGGGCCGTAGGGGCTTTCGTTATAGTTGAGCCGTACCTTCTCAGCCTCTGCCGGTGGTGGGCTGGCGACTGCCCAGTCCAGGCGCCCCAGCAAGGGCAAGGCCGCGCCCAAGGCGAGAAGGGACCGACGACTAACGCTGACCATGGTGACAACTCCTTGTACGCGGGTAATGGATTCGCACAGCTCGTACAGTGAGGTATGACGAGAAAGGCGCCGGCCGATTTAATCCCGCGCCCAAGAAAAAGCCCCGCACTTCTCACGAAGGCGGGGCTTGTTCACTGCTTGGAACCACTCAGGGCGCGTAGGTCAGCAACAGCTCTCTCGGCACCTGGAAATCCAGGGACATCATCACGCTGAGCGCGGTGATGGTGAAGATCGAGAACACGAACAGCTTGCGTGCCCAGACGGTGTCGTCCACCGCCTTGTAACCGGTCCAGGCCATGTACAACCAGTACATGCCCATGGCGGCGGCGACGGCAAGGTAGCTCATGCCGGCGTAGCCACTGAAGGTCAACATCAAGGTCGCCACGAGGAAGGCCAGGATGTACAGCAGGATGTGTTTCTTGGCCACCTGGATGCCGCGCTTGACCGGCAGAACCGGAATCGACGCAGCCAGGTAGTCGTTGAAACGGAAGATCGCGATGGCATAGGAATGCGGCATCTGCCACAGGCTGAACATCACCAGCAGCACCAGCGCGGCCATGTCGAAGCTATTGGTCACAGCCACATAACCAATCACCGGCGGCATCGCCCCCGACAGACTGCCCACCAGCGTGCCGTGAACCGACTTGCGCTTGAGGTACAGGCTGTAGAGGCCGACGTAGATGACAAAGCCGATCACGGCAAACAGCGCCGCCAACGGGTTGGCCACCTTGTACAACAACACCACGCCGGCAACACCCAGGACGGTCGCGAACAGCAGTGCCAGTTTCAGGGAGATAAGGCCCTGGACCAGCACGCGATTCTTGGTGCGTTCCATCTTGATATCGATGTCGCGGTCGATGCAGTTGTTGAACACACAACCGGAAGCTACCACCAGGGACGTGCCGATCATGGCGGCCAGGAAGATGGCCAGATCGACATGTCCCTTGGAGGCCAGGAAGAAGCCGCCTGCCACAGAAAGCACGTTACCGAAAATGATCCCCGGTTTGGTGATTTGGATAAAGTGCTTAAGCGACATCGGGTCTTACCTCACTTCGCCATCATGTAGGTGTGGATGCTGAACATGATCCACAGCGACAGACCAACCAGCAGAACGATCACCAGGCCTGCGAACACGAACGCAATCACGTTCTCGCGCTGGGCCTCGGAGCGGTCCAGGTGCAGGAAGTACACCAGGTGAACCAGGACCTGAATCACCGCGAACGCCAGGACGATCATCAAGGTGATCGACTTCGGCAAGGTTGGGTACATCACCAGGCCGAACGGGATCAGGGTCAGGATGACCGACAGGATGAAGCCGATAGCGTAAGTCTTTACGCTGCCGTGACTCGCATCATGGCTGTCATGGGAGTGTGCATTAGCCATTACAGGGTCCCCATCAAGTAGACGACGGTGAATACGCAGATCCAGACCACATCCAGGAAGTGCCAGAACAGGCTCAGGCAGTTCAGGCGAGTCTTGTTGGTGTTGGTCAGGCCGTGTTTATTGACCTGATACATCATCATCGCCATCCAGATCAGGCCAGATGTCACGTGCAGACCGTGGGTCCCCACCAGCGTGAAGAACGCCGACAGGAAGCCGCTGCGGCTAGGGCCGTAGCCTTCGGAGATCAGCAGGTGGAACTCGTTGATCTCCATGCCGATGAAGCCCAGGCCGAACAGGAAGGTCAGGCCCAACCAGGTCAGTACGCCCTGCTTGTTGCCCTTGTAGAAGGACAACATGGCGAAGCCGTAGGTGATCGAACTGAACAACAGCAAGGCGGTTTCGCCGAGCACGTAAGGCAGTTCGAAGATGTCGTGGCCCGCCGGGCCACCCGCTACGTTGTTTACCAGTACCGCGTACACCGCGAAGATCGACGCAAACAAGATGCAGTCGGTCATCAGGTAGAGCCAGAAACCGTAGACGGTTACCGGGCCCGAGTCGTGGTGATGGTCATCGTGCCCATGGTCATCGACATGGGCGTGTCCAGCATTGGTCACTAAGTTCGACATGGTTTAAGCCTGTTCCAACGAGGTTTCTACACGGTTGGCCGGGATCTTCTTCTCGGCCACCAGGCGAGCGTGCTGCTCGGCTTCGATGCGCTCGATCGTTTCGACCGGCACCATGTAGCCTTGATCATCACGTGCAGCGTGGACAATGAAGTAGCCGATGGTGCCCACCAGGCTCACGATTGCCAGCCACCAGATGTGCCAGATCATCGAGAAACCGAACACGGTCAACAGCGCACCCATCACCACGCCAGTGGCGGTGTTGTTTGGCATGTGGATCGGTTCGTAGTGCTTAGGCCGCTGGTACGCAGTACCGTCTTCCTTGGCTTCGGTGAACGCATCGATGGTGTTCGCGGTAGGAATCACGGCGAAGTTGTAGAACGGAGGTGGCGACGAAGTCGACCATTCCAGGGTGTGGCCGTTCCATGGGTCGCCCGACTCGCACATGTTCTGCTTGCGATCACGCACGCTGACATACAGCTGGATCAGCTGGCAGGCGATACCCACCGCGATCAGCACCGCACCGATCATGGCGACGTACAGGTACGGCACCCACTCAGGGTTGGTGGTGGCGTTCAGACGACGGGTCATGCCCATGAAGCCCAGTGCATAGAGCGGCATGAACGCGACGAAGAAGCCCGAGATCCAGAACCAGAATGCAGCCTTGCCCCAACCCTCGTGCAGCTTGAAGCCGAACGCTTTCGGGAAGAAGAAGCTGAAACCAGCGATGTAACCGAATACCGCACCGCCGATGATCACGTTGTGGAAGTGAGCGATCACGAACAAGCTGTTGTGCAGCACGAAGTCAGCACCCGGGATGGCCAGCAGTACGCCGGTCATACCGCCGATGGCGAAGGTCACCATGAAGCCCAGTGTCCACACGACCTGGCTGGTCATACGCAGACGGCCGTGGTAGATGGTGAACAGCCAGTTGAATAGCTTCACCCCCGTCGGGATCGAAATCAGCATCGTCGCCAGGCCGAAGAAGGCGTTGACGCTGGCCCCCGAACCCATGGTGAAGAAGTGGTGCAGCCACACCATGAAGCCCAGTACCGAGATCGCACCGGAGGCGTAGACCATCGAGTGGTGACCGAACAGGCGCTTGCCGGTAAAGGTCGAGATCACTTCGGAGAAGATACCGAACGCTGGCAGGATCAGGATGTACACCTCAGGGTGACCCCATGCCCAGAACAGGTTCACGTACATCATTGGATTGCCACCAAGTTCGTTGGTGAAAATGTGGAAATCCAGGTAACGGTCAAGCGACAGCAGTACCAGCGTAGCGGTGAGGATCGGGAACGAAGCCACGATCAGCACGTTGGCCCAGGTGCAGGTCCAGGTGAAGATCGGCATGTCCATCATCTTCATGCCAGGGGCGCGCATTTTCAGCACGGTGGCCAGGAAGTTGACCCCCGTCAGCGTCGTCCCGAGCCCTGATAACTGTAGCGCCCAGATGTAGTAGTCCACACCCACGCCCGGACTGTATTTCAGGCCCGACAATGGCGGATACGCAACCCAACCGGTCTTGGCGAATTCGCCGACGCCCAGGGACACGTTGATCAGCACCACGCC
Source organism: Pseudomonas sp. 7-41 (assembly GCF_021233075.1). NCBI lineage: Bacteria > Pseudomonadati > Pseudomonadota > Gammaproteobacteria > Pseudomonadales > Pseudomonadaceae > Pseudomonas > Pseudomonas sp. 7-41. The sequence continues at coordinate 5,734,286 of NZ_CP089551.1, forward strand.
AGACACCAGCAGCCAGAAGCTCAGGGAGTTCAGGAACGGGTAGGCAACGTCGCGGGCACCGATCTGCAGCGGCACTGCAAGGTTCATCAGGCCGGTGAAGAAAGGCATCGCCATAAAGATGATCATGATCACACCGTGAGCGGTGAAGATCTGGTCATAGTGTTCAGGCGGCAGGTAGCCTGGCGCGCCCTCAGTGGCCATGGCCAACTGGGTACGCATCATGATGGCGTCGGCAAAACCACGCAGCAGCATGACCATGGCAACGACGATGTACATCACACCGATTTTCTTGTGGTCGACCGAAGTCAGCCACTCAGTCCACAAGTAGGTCCACTTCTTGAAGTAAGTGATACCCCCAACCAGTGCCAGACCACCCAGCGCGATCATGGCGATGGTAATCATCACAATCGGCTCGTGGAACGGGACCGCATCCCAACTTAATTTACCAAACATCGTTTACTCCTCTGCCCCAGCAGTTGAATGCGAGCCCGTGTCAGAACCTTCAACCGCAGCCACTTCTTTCTTCTCGTGCTTGACCGGCTTGCCTGGTTTCATGCCTTCGTACTTGTCGACGACTTTCTGAAACAGGTCAGGCGTGTAAGTGGAGTACAGCGCGACTGGGTTGTTCTGGCTTGGTTTGGCAAGGGCTTCGTATTCAGCTTGATCAAGCTGTTTAGGTGCGGCCTTGACTTCGGCTACCCAGGCGTCGAATTCTTCCTGGCTCGTCGAGATCGCTTTGAATTTCATGCCGGTGAAACCTGCGCCGCTATAGTTGGCGGAGATGCCGTCCATTTCAGCTTTCTGGTTGGCGATCAGGTGCAGCTTGGTCTGCATGCCGGCCATCGCGTAGATCTGGCCACCCAGGCCTGGGATGAAGAACGAGTTCATCACAGTGTCGGAGGTGATCTTGAAGTTAACCGGGGTATGTTCCGGGAACACGATCTTGTTGACGGTGGCGATACCCAGGTCCGGGTAGATGAACAGCCACTTCCAGTCCAGCGCGACCACTTCGATGTTGATCGGCTTGACCTCGGAGTCCAGCGGACGGTATGGGTCCAGCGCGTGGGTGGACTTGTAGGTCACATAACCCAGGGCAATGATGATGAGGATCGGAACCAGCCACACCGCGATTTCAATCTTGGTGGAGTGCGACCACTTCGGCGCGTAAGTCGCCTTGGTGTTCGACGCGCGGTATTTCCAGGCGAAGGCGAAGGTCATGATGATCACAGGGACCACGACCAGCAACATCAGCAGGGTGGCAGTGATGATCAGGTTGCGTTCATCCAGACCGACCTGTCCTTTTGGGTCGAGCAAGGACCACTTGCAGCCTCCCAGCATTAACATCATGCCAAGCAGCGGCAAAAAGCCTAGTAATCGGGGGTACCTGTTTTTACTCATCTCACGACCTCTAAAGCAGCTTGCGCAATGCAGTTGGGTTTTGATCGCCAACACTTCACCCTGCCAAGGGTTGGCATTTCTCTTCGATTGAATAAGAGCCTGCCCGTGCGCCCTAATTGGACGGTTCGCGGACCTGCGGTGAGTTCTTATTCGATTTCGTGGTTAAAGGCCTTGTTACAGACCAATTCCATTTGGTGCGGATAGTTGAAAGGCTGCCGGAACCTGGGGTCGCACAGAGCCATCCATCTGCCCCTCGACCGCTCCAATGCTCAAATATTGAACAGCACCGGACATTCAGTGCGGGCGATTGTAGTTAGCTAGCGATGTATAAACCATGTCTTATAAAGAAATAATTTTTATCGATTCCAGCAATAATCCTTCACCTATTTTGCAAAGGTTCGCGATCTTATCGCGTTGGATTCTCAACAAAAACCACAAAAAATGCCGTGTTATAGGGCAAACTGCCACACCCCTTACCCGCCGTAAGGGCCTGAAAAAGCGCTCCAAGCCCCCATAAAACAGGGCACTCGCTGACCACCGAAAGCCGCGAACGGCGCGCTATTCGCGGTGTTGCTCAAACGATGAACTGACAGCACACATTAACGGCCATGGGCAAATTCACGCGGCGTTGTGACGGCTCGGAAACGCCCTGCGACAGCGCCTGTGTGACAACATGTCGCACACCGCGCGCCGTCAAAATTGTCCCGCGTCACTGTCCCTTCAAAAATCCCTACAAACAAAAACGCCCCGGCTTTCCCTTGAGAAAGACCGGGGCGTTTCAGTGAACGGCTCAGGCTTTGCGTTGGCGATTGCGATAGATACCCAGGGGCACCAGGATCACCGTCAGCACGAACGCCACCAGCGCCCACTGCGCCAGCGACAGACCGAGCACCGGCGGGTACGGCGTGCTGCAGAAGCCGTCGACCTGGAAGACCAGCGGAAACACCTTGGCCAGGGGCAGGCCGTCAACGATCGGTTGCAGCACATCCACGCCGCAACTGACCTCGGGGAAGAACTGGGTGTACACATGGTGACCGGCAGCCGCCACACCGCCCAAGGCACTGAGCACCACCAACCCTTCAAACAGCGTGATCGCCCCTTTGTTGCGCATAGCCGCACCAATAAACGCAAAAACGGCAATCAACAGCAAGGCATAGCGCTGCAGGATACACAGCGGGCACGGCGCTTCGCCCAACACCACCTGCATGTACAGCGCACCGCCGATCAGCGCCAGGCAGATGATGCCCAGCAACACCAGAAAGCGCCGCTCCCTGCCTAAACGCAATTCGTCACTCATCTCCGTATCCCTTTGTTTGGTTGTGCCTGTGGCGGCAAGTTTACACACAGAGAGTGGTTTAAACAGAAGGGGGTTAACGGCGGATTAATACGCCACTTGTAGGAGCGAGCTTGCTCGCTCCTACAGGTGTATGGGTGTGGGTGTGTGGGGGGGTTATTCGAGGGCGGCGGGGGGCCGAAGAAGTCGTAGCGGCTTTGTTTTTCGGGTACGCCCAAGGCCTTGAGGTGGCGTTTAATATGCCACTTGTAGGAGCGAGCTTGCTCGCGAAGAACTCAAAGACGCTGCGGTCATCCAGGATGTAGGCGTTATCGTTGACGTTCTTCGCGAGCAAGCTCGCTCCTACAGGTGTGTGGGTGTGGGGGTGTGGGGGGGTTATTCGAGGGCGGCGGCCGGGCCGAAGAATTCGTAGCGGCTTTGTTTTTCGGGTACGCCCAAGGCCTTGAGGTGGCGCTTAATACGCCACTTGTAGGAGCGAGCTTGCTCGCGAAGAACTTAAAGACGCTGCGGTCATCCAGGATGCAGGCGTTATCGTTGACGTTCTTCGCGAGCAAGCTCGCTCCTACAGGTGTGTGGGTGTGTGGGGGGGCCGAAGAATTCGTAGCGGCTTTGTTTTTCGGGTACGCCCAAGGCTTTGAGGTGGCGTTTAATATGCCACTTGTAGGAGCGAGCTTGCTCGCGAAAAACTCAAAGACGCTGCGGTCATCCAGGATGCACGCGTTATCGTTGACGTTCTTCGCGAGCAAGCTCGCTCCTACAGGTGTGTGGGTGTGTGGGTGTGTGGGGGGTTATTCGAGGGCGGCGGCCGGGCCGAAGAATTCGTAGCGGCTTTGTTTTTCGGGTACGCCCAAGGCCTTGAGGTGGCGCTTGACTGCGGCCATGAAGCCTTTAGGGCCGAGGAAGTACGCATCCAGGTCGCGCTGCTCAGGCAACCACGCCGCCAGTTGTTCCTGGCTCAGCAGGCCCACGGTGTCGCCTGCCGGGCTCACGCCATCGTCCTCGTCATAGCAGTAGAAGCGCTTGAGCTGCGGATGCTTGGCCGCCAGGGCGTCGACCCATTCCCGAAACGCATGCACCCCGCCGTTACGCGCGCAGTGGATAAAATGCACCGGACGCTGGGTGGCCAGGGCCGCTTCGAGCATCGGCAGTGTTGGCGTGATGCCCACCCCGCCGCTGATCAGCACCAGCGGTTTATCGCTGGCGGCCAGGGTGAACTCGCCCGCTGGCGGGAACAGGTCGATCGTCGCGCCGACCTGCAATTGATCATGCAGGTAGTTGGACACCCGCCCACCGGCTTCACGCTTGACGCTGATGCGGTATTGGCCGGCATCGCTGAGGGCCGACAAGGAATAGTTGCGGCGCACTTCTTCGCCATCGAGCAGCAGCGTCATACCAATGTACTGACCGGGCTCGGCGGCGAGGATCGGGCCGTTGTCCAGCGGGGCGAAATAGAAGGACGTGATTTCGGCACTTTCCTCCACGCGCTTGACCAGCTTGAACGGCCGCGCACCCCGCCAGCCGCCCGGCGCCTGGGCTTTCTCATCATAGATCGCAGCTTCGGCGCCGATCAGGATGTCCGCCAACTGACCGTAGGCCGCGCCCCAGGCGCTCATCACCTCGGGAGTGGCAATCTCGCTGCCCAACACTTCGGAAATCGCACGCAGCAGGCAGGCTCCCACGATCGGGTAATGTTCCGGCAGGATCTGCAAGGCCACGTGTTTGTTGATGATCTTCGCCACCAGATCACCCAGTTGATCCAACTGGTCGATATGTCGTGCATACATCAACACACCATTGGCCAGGGCACGGGGCTGGTCGCCGCTGACCTGGTGCGCCTGGTTGAACAGCGGGCGCACCTCCGGGTACTCGGAGAGCATCATGCGGTAGAAATGGGTGATCAGCGCTTCGCCGCCGCTTTCCAGCAGGGGCACGGTGGATTTGATGATGGCACGGTCTTGGGCACTAAGCATGGAGCCTCCTGGGCTTCTTTACTGATTGCCTTGGAGTACTCAGTATTCATGCCAACTAATAAATCGTTTAATTTCAATAAGTTAAATTACCAGTAGTCAGTATGACCTCCTACGCCTTATAGTCATAAGGACTACAAGGAGTCATTATGACTGCGCAATCGCTGCTCACCACCCTGCTCCCCCTGGTCGCCGACCTGTCCCGCGAACTGCCCGAAGGCGAGCGTTACCGCCGCCTGTTGCAAGCCATGCGCGCCCTGCTGCCGTGCGACGCCGCCGCGCTGTTGCGCCTGGACGGTGAGTCGCTGGTGCCGCTGGCAGTGGACGGCTTGAGCGCCGATACCCTGGGCCGACGCTTCAAGGTCAGCGAACACCCGCGTTTCGCCGTGCTGCTTGGCAGCCCCGGCCCGACGCGTTTCGACAGCGACAGTGAATTGCCCGACCCCTACGACGGCCTGGTGGACGGCCTGCACGGGCACCTCGAAATTCACGACTGCATGGGCTGCCCGCTGTATGTCGATGACAAACCGTGGGGCCTGCTGACCCTGGACGCCCTCGACACCGAGCGCTTCGAACGGGTCGAGCTGGATGCCCTGCAAGCCTTCGCCAGCCTCGCCGCCGCCACGGTCAATGTCGCCGAACGCATTGAACACCTGGCATTGCGCGCCGAAGACGAACGCCAGCGTGCCGAGATCTACCGCCAGGCCAGCGGCCAGCAGCACAAAGAGATGATCGGCCAGAGCAAGCCCCACAAGCGCCTGGTCGAAGAGATCAACCTGGTGGGCGGCAGCGACCTCACCGTGTTGATCACCGGCGAAACCGGGGTCGGCAAGGAACTGGTGGCCCAGGCGATCCACGCCGCGTCGTCCCGCGCGGACAAGCCGCTGATCAGCCTCAACTGCGCCGCCCTGCCGGAAACCCTGGTGGAAAGCGAGCTGTTCGGCCACGTGCGCGGTGCCTTCACCGGCGCGCTGAACGAGCGCCGGGGCAAATTCGAACTGGCCAACGGCGGCACGTTGTTTCTGGACGAAGTCGGCGAGCTGTCGTTGACGGTGCAGGCCAAGCTGCTGCGCGTCCTGCAAAGCGGCCAGTTGCAGCGCCTGGGCTCGGACAAGGAACATCAAGTGGACGTGCGCCTGATCGCCGCCACCAACCGCGACCTGGCCGAAGAAGTGCGCAACGGCCGCTACCGTGCCGACTTCTACCACCGCCTCAGCGTCTACCCGCTGCAAGTGCCGGCACTGCGCGAACGCGGGCGCGATGTGTTGCTGCTGGCCGGGTTCTTTCTCGAACAGAACCGTTCGCGCATGGGCCTGGGCAGCCTGCGCCTGACCAGCGACGCCCAAGCCGCGTTGCTGGCCTACAACTGGCCGGGCAATGTGCGCGAGCTGGAACATTTGATCGGACGCAGCGCACTGAAAGCCCTGGGAAACTGTCGCGAACGTCCGAAGATTCTCAGCCTGAGCGCCCAAGACCTGGACCTGCCCGACGTCAGCGCAGCGCCGATCGCCCCACCACCCGAAGTCACCGCCATCGCCGGCGGCGACCTGCGCCAGGCCACCGAACACTACCAGCGCCAAGTCATCAACGCCTGCCTGGAACGCCACCAACACAACTGGGCCAGCACCGCCCGCGAACTAGGCCTGGACCGCGCCAACCTAGGCCGCATGGCCAAACGCCTAGGCCTCAAATAACCCAGATCCCCCAATCAAACCCAATAAATACTGAAATACTGAAATACTGAAATACTGAAATACTGAAAATGTGGGAGGGGGCTTGCCCCCGATAGCGGTGGGTCAGTCACTTATTTGTAGCTGACCCACTGCTATCGGGGGCAAGCCCCCTCCCACCTAAAGCAACACCCTCCCACCTAAAGCAATCCCCTCCCACCTTAACCCCCCTTCCCACCTCAGACTTGCTTCGCCCTGAACACCGCCTCCCCCGCCTGAACCACCCTAACCCTACGAAACACCAACACATTCCCCACCATCACCAACACCAACCCCACCAACGCCGGCGCAGTCCACTGATACCCCTCGGCAAACGCCGACACATTCAGCGCCACCACCGGAAACAACACCGTGCAATACGCCGCCCGCTCAGGCCCCATACGCCCGACCAGCGTCAGATACGCCGTAAACCCAATCACCGACCCCGGAATCACCAAATACCCCAACGCCCCGACATACCGCGCACTCCAGTCCATCTCGAACGGAATACCGCGCACCACGCAATAGGTCGCCAACATCACCGCACCATATGCCATGCCCCAGGCATTGGTAGTCAATGGCCGCAACCCCGCCTTCTGCTGCAGGCTCGAAAGCATATTGCCAGCCGAAAAACACATCGTCCCCAACAGCGCCAAACCCAGCCCGAGCAAGGTCTGCGGGCTCGCGGTGTGCCCCGCCAGCTCCGGCCAGAACAACAGGCCCAAGCCCAGCAAGCCAAGGCCGCCGCCCATCAACACATTGCGCGCGACCCGCTGGCCAAAAAACACCCGCGCATTCAGGGCATTCCACAGCGTCGCCGTAGAAAACACCACCGCCACCAGCCCGCTGGGAATCCACTGGCTGGCCGTGAGAAAACACATGAAGTTCACACAGAACAGACACAACCCCTGGGCCAGGCAGATCAGATGCCCGCGCCGGTTCATCACCTGCAACTTGCGGCTGAGCAGCAACAGCACAAACAACACCAACGCCGCCAGGGCGAAGCGATAGACAATCGACACGGGAATCGCCACCACGCCCAGTTGCCACTTGAGGGCGATCCAGGTGGTGCCCCAGATCAGCACGGTGAGTAAATACAGGAAAAGGTTCATAACAGGCTCCACTGGTTGAGCCACAGTGTCGCCTTCAAGCCCTGGCCGGCGCTTGCAGATTCTTGCGCTTTTGTCGCACGGCGGGCTCACAGCGCCAGCGGCTCGGAGTAGGATGCAAGGCGTCGGAGAGTACACACCATGTCAACGCTGGAATCCCTGCAAGTCTTTCAAGCCCTCAACCGCTCGCCCCACGCTCGCCTCGAAGCCTGCGCCGAGCTCGGTGACGGCTTGTCTGCGGCGTTGTGGAGCAACCACCACGACTCCCAGGACTACCAGGCGCCCGGCCATCACACCTTGTCCTGCTACATCGGCGGCGGCACCGGCACGTTTCGTCGCGACCAGCCGGGCACCAAGGGCGGGCCCGACAAGTTGTGCATCCTGCCGGCCGAGCATCAGTCGGCCTGGGTGATCAACGGCGACATCCGCCTGGCCCATGTGTATTTCAGCCAGGCGCAATTCGCCCTGGGCTGCATCACCCTGCTCGACCGCGAACCGCGCGCGCTGCAATTGCAGGAAAGCACCTTCCTCGAAGACCCCAGCCAGGCGCGACGCTTTCACCAGTTGATCGCCCTCAACTGGCACGAGCCCGCCGAACGCCTGCTGACCAGCAGCCTGGCCCATGAAATGCTCAGCCACACCTTGCTCTGCCAAGTCGGCGCGCGCGACGGGCTGCGTTTGAAAGGCGGGCTGGCGGCGCATCAGCGGCGGTTGTTGGTGGACTACATCGACCAGCACCTGGACGACCCCATCAGCCTCGGGCAATTGGCCGGGATGTGTGCGCTGTCGGAATACCATTTTGCGCGGATGTTCCGCCAAAGCTTCGGCCTGCCGCCCCATCAATACCTGCTGGCCCGGCGCCTGGCCCGCGCGCAGAACCTGCTGCGCAGCGGCAGCCTGCCCGTGGGTGACATCGCGTTGATGTGCGGCTTCTCCAGCGCCAGCCACTTCACCCATCGCTTTCGCCAGGCCATGGGCGCGACGCCCGGCGAATACCGTCAGGCGTTCTGCGCTTAAACCATCAAGCCCAACGTCTTGGCCTTGGCCACCGCCTGGGTGCGTCGCTCCACGCCGAGCTTGCTGTGGATGCGCCGCGCGTGGGTCTTGACGGTGTGCAGCGAGATAAACAAGCGGCCGGCGATTTCCAGGTTGGAGTTGCCCAGGGCGATCAGTTGCAGCACCTCCAGCTCGCGTTGGCTCAGCGGGTTGTCCGCCGTGCCGGTCGGCGAGGCCTGCGGTTCCAGGCCCAGCTCACTCAACAGCCCGGGCGAGCGTAAACGCAGCTCGCGGATCGCTTGCTGCACCTGGCAACGCCCTGCCAGTTCCAGGCCGTGTTGCAGTGAACGACGCGCCATCGCCGGTTCGCCCAGTTGCCAGGCCACTTCACCCAGCACCAGGTGCAATTCGGCCTCCAGGCACAGCATGCCGCGTTGGCGGGAAGCGTCCAGCAACGCGTTGAGCCGCGCCAGCGGTTGATCGGCGACGCCCAGTTTGACCTCGGCCAACACCAGCAGGTATTCAAGACGCGGGATCAATTCCAGCGTGGCCGGCGGCGCCTGCTTGGCGTCGGGCCCTCGGAAATGGCGGAGCACCCGGCGCAGCGCTGCCACCGTCAATTCGGCGCGACCCTGTTGCAACCAGAAGTGCCCGCTGACCAGCAGCAACACCGCGCGGTACACCGTGTCCGGCACCTGGCGCTGCTGCATCAGGCGCTCGGCCTCGCGCAACTGGATAAAGGCCTGGGCGTAATCACCGTGATTGGCCGCCAACAACGCAAGGCCTAGATAGCCATACAACACGCGCTTGTCCTGGCTGTGCAGGCACATGCTCAAGCCCGTCTCGAAGCACTCGGCAGCCAACGCGTCCTGCCCCTGGCGCAGGGCCAGATGCCCACGCCGCAAGGCGATACGTCCGACCAGCGGCCCAGCCTTCAGCCGCTGCTTGAGCAACATCGCCTGCACCTGCTCCAATAGGTTTTGCGCGCGGTACGGCGCGCCGCGCTGTTCGAGCAATTGCGCATGATCCAGCTCCAGCAGGGCTTCGAGCAACAGCGAACCATGGGCCCGCGCCAGGCACAGCGCTTCGCGGTTCAGGGTCTGGGCCGCCTCCAGCTCACCGCGCAGCAAGGCTTGCTGGGTCAGCCCCGACAAGCACATCAGACGTGATGTCCACGCACTGTCGGGCAACGCCTGCAAGGCCTCGAGGAAATGCTCGCGAGAACGTTGCGCATCACCCGCCAGATGCAGCAACCACCCCCACTGCGCCTGCCAGCGCGCCAACAACAGGCGTTGCTGCGGCGCCGACGGTTGCGGGGCGAAACGCGCCAGTTGGCCGATGCACAACGCGGCCTGCTCGAAGCGCCCGGCGAACAGCAACGCGGCCGTGACCAGCCCCACCAACTGCGCGGAATACAGCATCAGCTCGTCACCGTGTTGTTCATGCAGGCGCAACAACAGCACGGCATTCTGCTGGCGGAACAGGTCTTCGAAGCTGAAGTGCTGCAACAGGCTGACGGCCACTTCGTATTCTTCGGCCAGCAGCGCCTGCTCGAACGCGGCTTGCCAGTCGCCCTCGGCGCTGAACCATTGGCAGGCCCGTCGGTGCCAGGAGCGTTTGGCCGGCCAGGGCTCCTCCCGTATCAACTGCGCAAGCGGCGCGAAGACTTGCAGCCAGTCGGCGGCATCGTCCCAGGGCTGGATAAATGCGCCGAGCGCCTGCAAGTCCCGCAGGTACTGAGCGCCATCGCCAAAGCCGAACAGGTGCTCGCACAAGCCCGCATTGAAACGCGGCAAATGCGCCAGCACCCGCCAGGCTTCCTCCAGTTCCGCCGGCAAGGTGCTGAACAGCTCGTGTTGCAGGTAGTCGAGCAAGGTCTTGTCGGGATGGCCGTCGCCGAGCAAGGCAATGCGAACCCCGGCGCACCAACCGGCGCTGAACCGCATCACGCGCTCGACGCTGTGACCCGGCGCCTCGCCGAGCAGGGCCTGGACTTCCTCGGCGCTGAAGATCAACTCGGCCGCGCTGCATTCCAGCAGCTCATCGTCGAGCAGCAGCCGCGGCCAGTTGCACCCAGGGCGCCGCCGCGCACCCAGCCACCAGGTCAGCGCCGGGTGGCTGGCGCTGAGCAGGCGGTCGAGCAAGGCATCCAGCTCGGGCGCGGGCAGCCGGCTGAAATCATCGAGAAACAGCCACGCCGACGTCTGCCAGCGGCTGAGATCCTGCAGCAGCGTGGCTTCATCGGTAAACGCCAGGCCCAGGTTGTGCGCCAGGCGCCGGCACAAATCCAGCGGGCTTAGCGGCACGCCATTGAGCGGTAGCCAGTACACCTGACAACCCGCCGGCGCCTGCAAGGCGCACTCGGCGAGCAACGCGCTCTTGCCACTGCCGCCCGGGGCACAGAGCAACTTGACCCGCGCCTGCGCCGCCAACAACGGCTCGGCCAGGCGCGGGCGCAACAGATGATGGGCGGACAGCCGTGGCATGAATCCAGGACGGTCCAGGCAGCGTGTCATGGCGGTCATTGCTGCATCCTGCGTTTTTATTGTTATGCAACCTGACACCTACCCTAGCCCCGTGCTCGGCGATTCTTGAAGAAGTATTCAGCAGGGTGATTAATGACCATGCACAAAACCCAATGTGGGAGGGGGCTTGCCCCCGATGGCGGTGGATCAGTCAGCTCTCTGTAGCTGATCCACCGCTATCGGGGGCAAGCCCCCTCCCACATTAAGATTGCATTTCAAACAGGCATCAACGCACGCCCGAAGCCCTCAGCGCCGCCGGCGTGTAGTCCGCCGCCTTGGCCGCAAACCCGAACACAAAACTGCTCTTCTCCTCATTCTTCATGCCCAGGGCGATGTAGCGTCCGGCGATGAGGTCGTACAGGGTTTCCACGGTGTAGGCCGGCACCTGATGGTCGTAGTAGAACTGTGCATGACCTTCGGCGACACGCCACAGTTGGCCGCGGCCGTCATAGTGATCCACCAGCGCGACCTGCCAGCTGTCTTCGTCGATGTACATGTGGCGCTTGGCATAGATGTGCCGTTCGCTCGGCTTGACGGTGCCGACCACTTCCCACACGCGGTGCAGCTCATAGCGGGTCAGGTCCTGGTTGATATGCCCGGCCTTGATGATGTCGTCGTACTTGAGGTTCGGCGAATCGAGCTTGTAGCTGTTGTAGGGGATGTACATCTCTTTCTTGCCCACCAGCTTCCAGTCATAGCGATCGGGGGCGCCGGAGAACATGTCGAAGTTATCCGTGGTACGCAGGCCGTCGGACGCGGTGCCCGGGCCGTCGTAGGACACTTGCGGCGCCCGGCGCACACGGCGCTGGCCAGCGTTGTAGATCCAGGCCAGGCGCGGTTCCTTGACCTGGTCGAGGGTCTCGTGGACCAGCAGCACGTTGCCCGCCAGCCGCGCCGGGGCCGTTACCGATTGCTTGAAGAAACTCAGCACGTTGGCGGCCTTGGCGGCGTCGATATCCGGGATCGCCTGCGGCACCGCGACTTCTTCTTCAAAGCGGATCGGCGTGTAGCTGCCGTTCGTCTGCGGGGTGGCCTGGGTGATGATGCGCCGCAGGTTGCCGCCGTGGTAACGGGTGATGTGGTTCCACAGCACCTCCACGCCATTCTTGGGGATCGGGAACGCGTAGTAGCGGTTGCCGGTGAAGTTCTCCAGGCCGTTGCCGTCGTTGATCGCATGCACGTTCAGCGCGCTGCGCTTGATCGACTCGTAGATATCCGGCGGCAGGTTGACCGTGCGGTGGCTCGGGTACACCGGGATCTTGTAGGTCTCGGGGTAACGCTTGAACATCGCCACCTGGCCGTCGGAGAGTTTGTCCTTGTATTTGTCGACGGTCGCGGCGGTGATCACGAACAGCGGTTTTTCATTGGCGAACGGGTCGGCGAGGAAGCCCTTGCTGTCCACCGCACCGGCATTTTTTGGAATGCCGCCGGTCCAGGCCGGGATCGAGCCATCGGCGTTGCCGGCCTTTTCGGCGCCGACCGGGGTCAGGCTGGTGCCGAGCTTGGCGGCTTCTTCGGGCGACACGGCCGCCATGACGTTGGCGGCCAACACACTCAGGGCCATCACAGCAATTAACTTACGCATAGAGTCTTGTCCTTCTTTAAGCCAAATCAGAAGTTCACGCCGAAGCTGAGGGCGAGGAAGTCGCGGTCGGTCAGGGTGTTGTAGTCGCCACCAAAAAAGTCGGTGTAACTCAGGCTGGCGGTGTAGGTGTTGCGGTAGTCCGCATCGACGCCGACGCTGATCGCCTTGGCGCCCTGGTTGAACAGGCCGTTGGGGCCGTAGCCGTTGACGTCGTGGGACCAGGACAGGTTGGGCTTGAGGTTCACCCCGGCAAACACGTTGTTGTAGTCGAGGATGGCGCGGGCACGATAACCCCAGGAATTGGCCGTGACGAAACCGTCGGTGTCGCCACCGTAACCATAGGCGCCGTATACCGAGTCGCGGCCGTAGCGCAGTTTGCTTTTCGCTTCCAGCCCGCCGACGTGGACGAAGGCGGCCTCTCCCACCAGGGTCAGGCGTTCGGCCCCGAGTACCTGGTCGAAGAACTGAGTCATGGTGCTCTGGATCTGGGTGATTTCCTTGCGCCGGTAACCGGCGTTGTCAGCGCCGAACGAGCTGTGGATCGGCGAGGCGGTGTTGCCGGCAATCGGGTTGATCAGGGCCAGGGTCAGGTCGGTGGTGTTGAGTTGCACCGGCGCATTCGGGCGGTAGCTGATTTCCCCGGTCCAGGCCGTGCCGGTGGGCAGGGTGGTGGAGAAGCTGGCGCCGTACAGGCGAATGTCTTCCGGGTAATCGAGATAGTACTGGCCACGGCCGAGCATGGTGCTCTGGGCCAGGGCCGAGCCGGTGCCTGGCGCAATGGCGTTGGCGGTGTTGACGATGCGCCCGATGGTGGCCAGGTTGGTGTTGGCGGTGAGGGTGCCGACGGTCGGCGTGCGGCTGTGGTAGTTCATGAAGTACAGGCCGTACTCGGTGTCGTCGCCCAGCCAGCGCAAGGCCGCGCCGAATTGGCCGCCATCGCGGGCATCACGGTCCTTGGCGCGCTGCACCACGACGCCTTCACGCGTGACCTCAAAGCCCTGGCCGAACGCTGCGGCCACCGGTTGCAACGGCGCAATCGCCGGGCTGCCGACCGTGTAGTTACCGTTGCAACCGTGGGCCGCCACATCGCCACCAAAGAACGTGCCGCAGTTATCCAGCACGGTGTTTTCCCAGTTCAACTGGTAGAAGCCTTCTACCGTCAGTTGGTTGGTCAGGCTCTGGGAGGCGAACAGCATATTGACCGGTATCAGCCCTTCCTTGATCTCGGCGCCGGGGCGGCGGAAGGCCGATACGTCGATGGGGTTGATGCTGTTGATGGAGTTACCGATAAACGTACTCTCGCCCCAACTCACCACCTGCTTGCCGACGCGCACGTTGCCCGGCAGGTCGGCGATGGAATAGTTGTGATAGACGAACGCATCCAGCAGCTCGTAACCGGAGGAGCGCGCACCTTCGTCGCGATGGTGATTGCTGATCTGCTTGAACTCGCGGTCTTCGTCCTGCAGTTCGAAGTCGTACCAGTATTTGCCGCGCACGAACACGCCGCTGTCGCCGTATTTGAGTTCCAGGTCGTGGATGCCTTTGAAGATCTTGGAGAAGGTCTCGCCCTTCTTGAAGTTCAGTCGCCCGTCATCCCCGGTGGAAGCCTGCCCCGTGCCGCCATTGGACACGCCCACCAGTTTCTTGTCGGCATCGCGCATGCCCCAGCTGGCGCCGACCGACAGCGAGGAATCGAATTGCCCTTCGATCTCGCCGATGTTGAACGAAACAGCCTGTGCCTGGGCACAGCATCCCAACGCAACCGCGGCGGCCAGCGCCTGCGGCGTGAAGATGGCGCGCATTGTTGTTTTTGTCATGCGTCTTCCCCGGTGAGTGACAGAAGGCCCCACCCTACTGCCGCCCTTCGGGAGCGATAAGCGCACCAAGGAGGTATTCGTGTTGTCGCCCGAAAGGATTAACGCCGCTCTGGCGCGGCTCTGCGCGGGGGCATGCGCCCCATGGATGGCGGGTTATCAGGCCGGTGGATGGCGCCAGGGGGTGACTGTTGTCATATCCGTAACAGTCCTTGTCCTGAAGCGCTATTACTCATTTTGTTACAACCCTCTATTCTTGCCTGGCTTTCAGGGCAAACGGCCCGCTCCCACCTTCGGGAGAACAGCTGAAATTCGACGGATTGGCTACTGTATTCAATCTGTTACCGGTGTTCACTGACGTTGAGTCTGTCGCTCCTTGATCCAACGTCTTACTTCGGCCGCTGCTTTGCAGCGGCCTTTTTTATGCCTGAAAAAAAGCGGGGCGCCGTCAGCGCCCCGCAGTATTGATGGTGTATCCGGCAATGATCAGAGGCTGAACTTCTGCAAATTGGCCATCATCTCCTTCAAAGCCTCGATTGTGTCCTTGGGATGCACCGCGCCTTCGAAGTCACAGATCTGTTGCCAGTGCGCGGCCACGTCGTCCGGCGAGAACCCGGCTTCCGGGTCGAAGCCCACACCCAGGCTGCGTTCCCAGCGGGTCTTGCCGATCCAGCCGCCGCCCACTTCGAACAAGCCTGAGGTTTCCTGGCACGCCTCGCTACCCAGGTACACCACCAGCGGGCTGACCAGTTCCGGCTTGAGGCGCTCGAACACCTGCGGCGGGATCAGGCCTTCGGTCATGCGCGTGCCGCCGGTGGGGGCGATGGCGTTGACCAGGATGTTGTTCTTGCGCCCTTCCAGCGCCAGGGTGCGGGTCAAGCCATACAGGCCGAGCTTGGCCATGCCGTAGTTGGACTGCCCGAAATTGCCGTAGATGCCCGACGTGGACGCAGTAAAAATCACCCGCCCATAGCTTTGTTCACGCAGATGAGGCCAGGCGGCGCGGGTGACTTTGTAGGCACCTTCGACATGCACCCGGTAAACCAAGTCCCAGTCGCTGTCGTCCATTTTGTGGAAGGTCTTGTCGCGCAGGATGCCGGCGTTGTTCACCACCACGTCGATACGGCCGAAGGCATCCAGGGCGTTCTGTACGATTTTCTCGCCGTCGGTGACGGAATCATGGTTGGCTTCGGCGATACCGCCGGCTTCGCGGATTTGTGCGACCACACGGTCGGCCGCCGACGCATTGGCGCCCTCGCCCTGGGTGGAACCGCCGAGATCGTTGACCAGCACTTTGGCCCCGTGCCTGGCGAACAGCAGCGCATGGGCCCGGCCCAACCCGCCGCCGGCACCGGTGACGATCACGACCTTATCCTGGAACTGCACTGACTCACTCATACCGAACTCCAATGGCGACGATGGGAATGGCTCGAGTGTCAGGCACGGCGCCTGCGGTCACAATAAATACGGCCACGGCTGAATGGTGCGCGATAAGGCAGCAGGATGATCGCCTGTTTCAGGAATAGGCCATGCGCGGCGGCGCGTGCGCGATCTGCTGTCGAAACTCCAGGTAATGCTTGAGCACCTGCACCGGCGCTTCGATCTGCGGGTAGTGGCCGATATTGGCCAGCAATACCGTGTCGGCGTGGGGCACCAACTGGCGGTAACGCTCGACCATGTGCGCGCCGGAAATCGGGTCGAACTCGCCGTCGATCACCCGCAGCGGCACGTCGCCACGTTGCAGGGCGCCCACCCAACGCTCACGCAGGCGACGGCGCTGGGGAATGTAGTTGATCAGTTTATGCAGGATGCGCGGCCCGTCATTACAGTCGATCAAGCTCCAGAAATCATCGAGGGCGCTCTCACTGGGGCGGGTCTGTGCGCCGAAGATCTGGCTGAAGCTGTCGGACAGGGCATTGCGCCCAAACGTGCGACCGATCATCCAGCCCAAGGGGCTGAGCAGCAGTTTCTGCACCAGGGCCAGGCGATGGGTTTCGGGGAACAACCCGCCATTGAGGAACACGCAACTGGCCATCTGGAAGCGGCCTTCGTGATGCCGCGCCAATAACTCCTGGGCGACGCTGTCCCCGTAATCATGGGCCAGCACATGCACCGGTTGTCGCACATGCAGGTGGTCGAGCAGCGCCTGTTGCAGATCCGCCTGTTCCAACAGGCAATAGTCGTGATCCAGCGGCTTGGCCGAATCGCCAAACCCGAGCATGTCGCAGGCGATCACCAGGTTGCGCTGGGCCAGGGGCTGCCACAGGTAATGCCAGTCCCAACTGGCGGTCGGGAAGCCATGGATCAGCAGCAGCGGCTCACCCTGCCCGGCCACCCAATAGCGAATGGTGTGGCCACGAAAAACAAAACTCTGGCCGCACTTGCGCCAGGCTCTGAGCGGAATTTCGGCGAGAGGCATCAACTTTTATACCCTGGATCTTGCAGGTCCAATTTACGCAGCAGCGCCGGCCAGGCCAGCGCGCCCCCCATACCTTGGGCGCTCTTTGTGACAGCCGCCACCATCGCCCTGGCCCCGGCGAGAATCTGCGGGTCGATGGCGATCAATTCAGCCCCGCCGTTGCGCGCAAGCACTTGGATATCACAGGCGCGCTGAAAGGTGAACATCATCAAGAAGGTGTCGGCGATGGTCGCGCCGCAGGTCAGCAGGCCATGGTTGTGCAGCATCAGGAAATTGTTGTCGCCGAGGTCGGCCTGCAAACGGGCTTTTTCCTCGTGGTTCAGCGCCACGCCTTCGTATGCGTGATAGGCCAGGCTGGACAACACAAACAAGGACTGCTGGCTGATCGGCAGTACGCCCTGCTTCTGCGCAGACACCGCAACCCCCGCCGCCGTATGGGTATGCAGCACGCACTCCACGTCGTGGCGCACTTCGTGGATCGCGCTGTGGATGGTGTAGCCGGCCGGGTTGATGTCGTAGGGGCTGTCCATCCGTTTGTTGCCGGCCTGGTCGACCTTGATCAGGCTCGACGCCGTGATCTCGTGAAACATCATCCCATAGGGGTTGATCAGGAAATCATCGGTGCCCGGCACCTTGGCCGAGATATGCGTGAAAATCAGATCATCCCAGCCGTGCAGGGCGACCAGGCGATAGCACGCAGCCAGATCGACGCGCGTCTGCCATTCGGCGGCGCTGACCTGATCTTTGACACTCTGTGGCGATACAACGGGGGCTAGGCTCACGGCAACGACCTCCTTGACGCACTTTCTTATTATTTTTTAAGTGAAGGGTCAGTGTAGTCAGACGTCGTGGCGCAGGTAGTTGCCTTCGCAGCCAGCTTGATGGCCGCACGAGTCAGCCATGAGAATAGTTTAAATCTGTCCAAGTCGCGTCAGAGAAGTGCCGCCAACAAAGGCGCGGCAAACAGGTTGAGCAGCCCCGTCAACACCATCATCAGGCCTGCGACAGAGCCCTCTTCGCCCCCCACTTCATGGGCCCGGCTCACGCCCGCGCCGTGCGCGCCCACCCCAAACAATGCCCCGCGTGCCAAAGGCGTGCGCAGCGGCAGCCACTTGAGCAGCACACCCCCGAGCATGGCGCCGAACACGCCGGTGAACATCACGAACACCGCCGTCAGTTCCGGCACGCCGCCGAGGTCAGAAGACATCGGCATGGCAAACGGTGTGGTGATCGAACGCGGCACCAGCGACATCGTCACCGCACTGTCCAGCGCCAGCGCCTTGGCCAGGCCGAACGAGGTGCCGATGGACGCCGCGCTGCCGGCCAGCATCCCCAGCAGCAAGGCCGACCAATACCGCGCCAGCAAACGTCGCTGCTGCCAGATCGGCACCGCGAACGCCACCGTCACCGGGCCCAGCACCAGCATCAGCCAATGGGTGTCGCTGGCGTATTCGGCATAGGCGGTGTGCATCGGCACGGCCACCGCGAGCAGCAGCGCGGGCACCAGGATCAGCGGCGACAACAGGTAGCGCCCGGTCCGACGGTAGATCCAGCGACTGAAGAAATACGCGCCCAGGGTCAGGGCAAGCCAGAACACTGGCATCAGTTCAAGCTTCATGGCGCAGCTTCCAGCGACACACCAGTTCCACGGTGAAGGCCGTCACCAGCATGACCGCCAGGGTGCTGAAGCCGATCACCAGCAGAATCCGCCAACCGTCATTGCGCACCAGGCCGCCGTAGTCCAGCAGGCTCATCAAGGCCGGAATAAAGAACAACAACATTTCCGCCATCAACACGCCCGCCCCCAGTTGCAGGGCCGCCGGCTTGACCAGACCGGTGGCGAAAGCCGCCAGCAACAGGCCCAGGCCCATCACCCCACCGGGGATGGGCCACGCCAACCAGGCCACCAGTTGCGTACCGAGCAGGTAGATGGCCAGCAGCACGACCAATTCAGTCAGCAGACGGCCGACGTGTTTGAAGCTTAAACGTTTCATGGGCTTTGGGTCCTCGTAGGCCTCCATTTTAGAGAGACCGCTTCCATCCCCACAGCGAATTGTTAGACTGCCAACTATTCCAAACTGGAATCGTACCCATGGAATTCAAACAGCTGCGCAGTTTTGTCGAAGTCATCCACCGCGGCGGTTTTACCCAGGCCGGGAAAACCCTGCACATCAGCCAGTCCGCCGTGAGCAAACAGGTCGCACAGCTGGAACACAGCCTGGGCACGCCGTTGCTCGACCGCATCGGCTCGCAGATCCGCCTGACTGCCGCCGGCCAGGTTGTGCTGCAACGCGCCGAAGCCATGCTGCGCCTGCAGAATGAGTTGCTCAGCGAGCTGGACGACATGCAGCACCTGACCCGTGGCGAGTTGCGCCTGGGCTTGCCGCAGTTGGGCGGCGATACGCTGTTTGCCGACTTGTTCGCCGAGTACCGCCGGCGCTATCCGAACGTCACCATCCAGTTGCTGGAGGGCGGCAGCCGCAGTATCGAGCAGGCGATTTTGAGCGGCGAGCTGGAAGTGGGCGGCAGCTTGAAACCCAGCGACCCAGCATTCGCCTGGCAAGACTTCTGCGATGAGCCGCTGGATGCCTTGCTGCCGATGAACCACCCCTTGGCACAGAACGCCCAGGTGCGCCTGGAAGAATTGGCAGACACACCGTTCCTGATGTATCAGCGCAGCTTTGTCTTGAACGACCGCTTGACGCAGGCGTGTCAGCGAGTGGGCTTTACGCCGAAGGAAGGAGGCCGCAGCGGCCAGGCGGATTTTCTCGCCGCCCTGGTCGCGGCCGGTCAAGGCGTGGTGCTGTTGCCCAGCGTGGTCGCTCGCGGGCTGGTGCGGCCCGGGGTGGTGCGCCTCACGCTGAAGGCGCCCGACTTCCTGCGCTGGGACATCGCGTTTGTCTGGCGTGAGGGCGCCTATCTGTCGAAAGCCGCCCAGGCCTGGCTGGCGTTGTTGCGGGAGTTCCCGGTCAGCCGCGCAGGGCAGTGATCAACTCGGCCAGCCAGGGCTCGGCGTCGGTTTCCGGGGTGACGCTTTCGCTGGCGTCCAGGCGCAGCATCGGCTGCACTTCGCGCACGCCCAACTCACTGAACAGCTCACGCATGTGCTCGCCGCCGGCGCAGAAGGTATCGCCATAGCTGGCGTCGCCCAGGCCGATGACCGCGCCCGGCAAACCGCGCCAGGCTGCGGGCAACTGGTCGCGAATGCTCGAATACAGCGGTTGCAGGTTGTCCGGCAGTTCGCCCATGCCGGTGGTGGACGTCACCGCCAGCAACGCCTGCGGGGCAAAGGCCAACACGTCCGCCAGGGTCGCGCGCGGGTTGTGCCAGGCCTCGAAGCCGGCCGATGTAAGGATGCCGGCAGCGTGGCGGGCGACTTCTTCAGCCGTGCCGTACACCGAGCCGGAAAGAATGGCGACTCTCATCAATACTGATCCTGTCATTGAGCGAAAGCCTGGGATATTACCAGCTGGGGCAAATATTTCGGCGCGTGCCGTGCAACATTCAAGACTTGCCATAAACTGGCAGTTCAAGCACACGCCAGGGACCGCGCAATGATTAACGCCAAGCTGCTGCAAATGGTCGTCAACGCTTCCAACGACGGGATTGTCGTGGCCGAGCGGGAAGGCCGGGACAAACCGCTGATCTACGTCAACCCGGCATTCGAGCGCCTGACCGGTTACACCCTGGACGACGTCCTGTATCAGGACTGCCGCTTCCTGCAGTCCGGCGACCGTGACCAACCGGCGCTGATGGCCATTCGCGAAGCACTGGACAGCGGCGGCGCCTGCCGGGAAATCCTGCGCAACTATCGCAAGGACGGCAGCCACTTCTGGAACGAGCTGTCGCTTTCAACGGTGTACAACCATGCCGACAAGCAGACCTATTTCGTCGGCGTGCAAAAGGACGTGACCTTGCAGGTCAAGGCCCAGCAGCGCGTCGCGCAATTGGAGGCGGAGTTGGCGCAGGTCAAGGCCGAGCTGGCAGCGATCAAGGCGACGAGCGGATCTAACAAAACTTAGAAAATGATGTCTTTAGAGCGGATAATGGCGTTTTAACACTCTCCCCCTTGAGCAAGATCAATGCAACGCGACGCGCTTCTGACTCAGGACGAGTTGGATTTCATTCAGGACATGCAGCACAACCCCCAACTCAACCTGCGGGATGCATCGTCGAGCCTGACCGTCAACGGCGCTGCGCAGCTTCGCGATTTGCTCACTCGGCTGGCCGCCCACGATCACGTCACCCTCCAGGCGCAATTCGACAACCAGCAACTCACCTTCCCGCTGCAGTTGGTGGAAGACGAGTTTCATGCTGTGCATTTACGCCTGGGCGTGCCGAGCATTTTTGAAGACGGGCCGATGATTCGTCCGTGGCGCCTGGCTCTTGAAACGCCGGTGGCGCTGGAAAATGTCAGGGGCAACCCGAGTGCGCTGTGGGTGCATGAGGTTTCGTTCAAGGGCGTGCTGGTGGAGATCCGCGGCCGGATCAAGACGCCGAAGACCTTTGCCCTGTGGTTCAGCCCTTCCGGCTATGAACGCATTGCACTGCGCGGCACGCTGGAGCGGGAAACCGCACGGGGACTGTTTGCCTATCGCCTGGGCCAGAACAACCCGGATGAGACCGAGCGCCTGCGCCAATTCATCCTGCACCAGCACCGCCTGGTACATCCGCAGATGCACGCCTGATCTTCAGGTATCCAGGTTACCGCTGAGAAATTGCTGCAAGCGCCGTTGCATCAAGCGTCCTTCATTGCCCAGGCAGCCAACGGCGGAGCCCGTCAGATCGGCCTGGGCCAGGTCTGACGCGGCACCGGCAAGAAACAGCGGGCAATCGAGGGTCAACGCCAGGCGGTTCAAACGCCCGGCCAACGCTTGGGTGTGTGAGTAATTGGAGAAGAGGACCAGCGCCTCGGGTTGCGTCTTTTCACACACCAGCGTCAATTCATCGAAAGGCTGCCCCATCCCCAGCACCTTCACGGCCAGATCGTCTCGACCGATCAACAGCCCCGCCACCAGCAATTCCAATTTACGGCACTCGCCGGGAATGGCCGCGAGCAACACCCGTGGCGCCGCTGACGCACACGCCAGTTGCAAACGCTGCAACACCCGCACCCGCAGGAAGTTGTCGAAGAACAGCCATTCACTGGCTTGGCCGAAGCGCCCCTGATGACGCAACAGGTCGTTCCAAAGAGGCATCAGGATGTCCTGGAACGCGACGTTGAGCGGGTAGGTGGCGATCACCTGGTTGTACAGTTGCTCCAGTTGACGATCATCGAACGCGCCCACGGCCAGCACCAGGCGCGCCTGCCATTGCGGCCATTCGCCTAGCTCGACCGTGTCGTGCTCGACACGCACGGCGGCGGCCTGCTGATCGTCACGCGCAAGGATCTTGCCCACTTTGCTCACGGCCACGCCACGCTCGATCCAATCGACAATGCGATGAACCGTTTGAATATCGGCCTTGGAGTACAGACGATGCCCGCTTTCGGTGCGCGTGGGTTGAATCAGGCCGTAACGCCGCTCCCAGGCACGCAGGGTGACCGGGTTGATGCCCGTCAATCTCGACACGTCACGAATCGGAAACAACTCATCGGAATCGGCAGGGCTGGGGGCGATGGATTCGCGAATAGGAGCAATGATTTCGGGCATCAGAGGTCATGAACGTCCGTTTGAAAGTGAGTCCCATTTAACGCCTTTACCGCGATGTATATCAAGGTGTGTACCTATCGGACCAATGCTGCTGGTGTATTTCTGCAAAACAGGAATAATCCTTGCTTACCGATAAAGCGTCGCTGCAACACCCCCGCAGCGTCGTCTGTGTGCCACCTACCCGGTTCAGCGCACCCGTTCTATTTGGAGATACACAATGTCTACCTCACCCGTCACCCTGATGGTTGCGCGCCGCGTGGCCAAGGGCCGCTACGAAGAGTTGATGGCCTGGCTGCGCGAAGGCGAGCGACTGGCCACTGACTTCCCCGGCTACCTGGGCTCCGGCGTCCTCGCACCACCGCCCCTTGATGATGAATTTCAGATTATTTTCCGCTTCGCCGACGAAAAAACCCTGCATGCCTGGGAATTTTCCGCCTCACGCAGCGCGTGGCTGAGCCGGGGCAGCGAGCTGTTTGCCGACCCGTCCGAGCATCGCGTGCGTGGCATCGATGGCTGGTTCGGGGCTGCGGGTACACGGCCGCCGCGCTGGAAACAGGCGGTGGCGATCTGGCTGGCGTTTTTCCCGGTGTCGTTGCTGTTCAACTTCGGCCTGGGGCCATTGCTCGGCGGGCTGGACCTGTTCAGCCGCGTGCTGGTCAGCACCTTGGCGCTCACTCCGCTGATGGTCTACTTGTTCATTCCACTCTCGACCCACCTGCTGGCCAACTGGTTGCACCCTTCGCCGCCACGCGCCAAGGCCAGCGAAGCCGCGGCGTGAGTACAGGGGGGCTCGTCACTGGTATGATTTGACCCTGCCAGCGACTTGAGCCTCCCATGACTGCAACGAACGCCCCGATCCTGATCACCGGCGCCGGCCAGCGCGTCGGCCTGCATTGTGCCGAACGCCTGCTCGACGAGGGCCACTCGGTGCTTTTCAGCTACCGCAGCGAACGCCCCGGCGTGCAGGCGCTACGCGAGCGTGGCGCGATCGGCGTGTTTGCCGACTTCTCCAGCGAAGCCGGGATTCTTGCGTTTATCGCCGAGTTGAAGCGTCATACCCAAAGCCTGCGCGCGATCATCCACAACGCTTCGGCCTGGATCGCGGAAACCCCAGGCGACGAAAGCCGTGCCTTTACCGACATGTTCAGCGTACACATGCTTGCGCCGTACCTGATCAACCTGCATTGTTCACCCTTGCTGCATCGCTCTTCACCCGCCGACATCGTGCATATCAGCGATGATGTGGTGCGCAAGGGCAGCCGCCAGCACATCGCCTACTGCGCCACCAAGGCCGGGCTCGACAGCCTCACGCTGTCGTTTGCCGCGCAGTTTGCGCCGCTGATCAAAGTCAACGGCATCGCCCCGGCGATGGTGATGTTCAACGAAGGCGACGACGCGGCCTACCGTACCCAAGTACTGGCCAAGTCGGCACTGGGCATCGAGCCCGGGCCCGAGGTGATTTACCAGAGCGTGCGTTACCTGCTGGACAACCCCTACGTCACCGGTACCACCCTGACCGTCAACGGTGGGCGGCATATCAAGTAAGCCGTTTGTGAGGATGTTGTATGACCTTATCCCTGCCCCACCACTATCGCGAGATCCTTAAAGGCCTGGGTGAAGACCCGGAACGCGAAGGCCTGCTCGACACCCCCAAGCGTGCCGCCAAAGCCATGCAATACCTGTGTCATGGCTACGAGCAAAACCTCGAAGAGATCGTCAACGGCGCGCTGTTCGCCTCCGACAATGACGAGATGGTGATCCTCAAGGACATCGAACTGTACTCGCTGTGCGAGCACCACCTGCTGCCCTTTATCGGCAAGGCCCATGTGGCCTATATTCCGACCGGCAGAGTGCTGGGCCTGTCGAAGCTGGCGCGCATCGTCGACATGTTCGCGCGGCGCCTGCAGATCCAGGAAAACCTCACGCGGCAAATCGCCGACGCCATCCAGGACGTGACCCAGGCCTCCGGCGTGGCGGTGGTGATCGAAGCCAAGCACATGTGCATGATGATGCGCGGCGTGGAAAAACAGAATTCAACCATGAACACCTCGGTGATGCTCGGCGCGTTCCGCGAGTCGAACACCACGCGCATGGAGTTCCTGCAACTGATTGGACGGAGCAAGTAGCAATGCCACAACTTCAACCAGGCATGGCGCGCATCCGGGTCAAGGACCTGTGCCTGCGCACCTATATCGGCATCAACGAGGATGAAATCCTCAACAAGCAGGATGTGCTGATCAACCTGACCATCCTGTATGCCGCCCAGGACGCCGTGCGCGACAACGATATCGACCACGCGTTGAATTACCGCACCATCACCAAGGCGATCATTGCCCACGTCGAAGGCAACCGCTTCGCCCTGCTGGAGCGCCTGACCCAGGAACTGCTGGACCTGGTGATGAGCAACGAGTCGGTGCTGTACGCCGAAGTCGAAGTGGACAAGCCCCACGCGCTGCGCTTTGCCGAATCGGTTTCGATTACCCTGGCGGCCAGCCGCTAACCCCTGGATTTACGTGAGCCCTATGACCGATCAACAACGCCTCGAACTCGAAGCCGCCGCCTTTCGGCGGCTGGTCGCACACCTGGACAGCCGCAAGGATGTGCAGAATATCGACCTGATGAACCTCGCCGGCTTCTGCCGCAACTGCCTGTCCAAGTGGTACAAGGCCGAGGCCGACGAGCGCCAGATCGCGCTGAGCCTCGATGACGCCCGTGAAGTGGTGTACGGCATGCCGTATGCCGAGTGGAAAGCCCAATACCAGCAAGAAGCCAGCGCCGAACAACAGGCGGCGTTCGCCAAAGGAAAACCCCATGACTGACCTGAATACCCTGCGCGCCAGCCTCGACAGCGGCGAACATCTCTTCGCCGACACCTTGGCCTTCGTTGCCGCCGGTTACGACTACCAGCCGCAAGCCTTCACCAACGGCACCGTGGAAAACGCCGCCGGGCAGAACGAAGGTTCGTGCAAGACCCTGGGCCTGGCCTTGCTGGAAGGGTTGAGCGACCAGCACGCCTTGTTGGCGTTTGGCGAGCATTACCGTTCGGTGGTCGCCACGCCTGAGGGCAGTGACCATGGCAATATTCGGGCGTTGATCGCGCATGGGTTGGCGGGTGTGAAGTTTGACCAGCAACCACTGACTCGCCGCTGATCCAACGTGCAAACCCGATTTAATGTGGGAGCTGGCTTGCCTGCGATGGCGACGGTAAATCCTGCATAGACGTTGGCTGACACACCGCTATCGCAGGCAAGCCAGCTCCCACAGTGATTGGATTACCAAATTGAGATAGCGATGGATCATCAAATCCCGCGCAAAAAAAACCGGCTTTCGCCGGTTTTTTCATTTCAGCGGGTTCAGACCTAAGCGTTCTGCAAACCGTCGAGGTAACGCTCGGCATCCAGGGCCGCCATGCAACCGGCGCCGGCCGAGGTGATGGCCTGGCGGTACACGTGGTCAGCCACGTCACCGGCGGCGAAGATGCCTTCGATGTTGGTCGCCGTGGCATTGCCTTCGCGACCGCCCTGCACCACCAGGTAACCGTCTTTGGCGTCCAGCACGCCTTCGAACAGCGAAGTGTTCGGGGTGTGGCCGATGGCGATGAACACGCCGTCGACTGTCAGCTCGTCGAAGCTGCCGTCGTTGTTTTTCAGGCGCGCACCGGTCACGCCCATGTTGTCGCCGAGGACTTCATCCAGGGTGGCGTTGAGCTTGAGGATGATCTTGCCTTCAGCCACACGCGCGTGCAGCTTGTCGATCAGGATCTTCTCGGCGCGGAAGGTTTCGCGACGGTGAATCAGGGTCACGGTGCTGGCGATGTTGGCCAGGTACAGCGCCTCTTCCACGGCCGTGTTGCCACCGCCGACCACGGCGACCGGCTTGTTGCGGTAGAAGAAACCGTCGCACGTCGCGCAGGCGGACACGCCCTTGCCCATGAACGCTTCTTCCGACGGCAGGCCCAGGTAACGGGCGCTGGCGCCGGTCGCGATGATCAGCGCGTCACAGGTGTAGACGCCGCTGTCGCCGGTCAGGCTGTAAGGCTTTTTCGAGAAGTCGACCTGGTTGATGTGGTCAAACACGATCTCGGTTTCGAAGCGCTCGGCGTGCTCTTTCATACGCTCCATCAGCACCGGGCCGGTCAGACCGTGGACGTCGCCCGGCCAGTTGTCGACTTCAGTGGTGGTGGTCAACTGACCGCCCGCCTGCATGCCGGTGATCAGCAGTGGCTTGAGGTTGGCTCGGGCAGCGTAGACGGCAGCGCTGTAACCGGCAGGGCCGGAACCGAGAATAATCACTCGCGAATGACGGGTATCAGACATGACTCGCTCCTGTCGACCGCCCGGACAACAAGGCGGCTGGAATAAAAAAGGACCGCGAAGCACTTGGGGAAGGCTTGAACTCGCAGATCCTGAAAATAATGGGTGCAGCGTATAGAGGGGGGCAAGATTAAGGAAATACGGAATAACAATCCAGCTCATAGGCAGTATCTATGCAGCAGGCCCAGTTGATCGACGCGTTTGTTTCTGCTGATGTCCTGGCATTGCGCATGCTTTCGTCCTGAAGGCAAAGCCGGTAAGGTCGGCGCGTTCGTCATTTTGCTCGGAGTTCTCCATGCCCGCCCCTGTTCTTTCCGGTCCGCAATACCTGCGTGAAGGCCTCAAACTGGTGTTGAGCCCCGGCCTGCGCCTGTTTGTGCTGCTGCCGCTGGCGATCAACCTGGTGCTGTTCGTCGGCCTGATCTATTTCGCCGGCCATCAGTTCAGCCTGTGGGTCGACGCGTTGATGCCGACGCTGCCCGGCTGGCTGAGTTTCCTCAGCTATATCCTGTGGCCGCTGTTCGTGGTGCTGGTGGTGTTGATGGTGTTTTTCACCTTCACCATGCTCGCCAATGTCATCGCTGCGCCGTTCAACGGTTTTCTCGCGGAGAAAGTTGAAGTGGTGGTGCGTGGCACCGACGATTTCCCGCCGTTCAGTTGGGCCGAGCTGGTGGCGATGGTCCCGCGCACCCTGGCGCGGGAGATGCGCAAGCTGGGCTACTTCCTGCCGCGGGCCATCGGCCTGTTTATCCTGTCGTTCATTCCGGTGGTCAACCTGATCGCCGCGCCGTTGTGGCTGCTGTTCGGCGTGTGGATGATGGCGATCCAATACATCGACTACCCGGCCGACAACCACAAGCTGGGTTGGAACGAAATGCTCGCCTGGCTGCGCCAGAAACGCTGGCAGAGCATGAGCTTCGGCGGCAGCGTCTACCTGGTGCTGCTGGTGCCGGTGGTCAACCTGTTGATGATGCCGGCGGCGGTGGCCGGGGCGACGTTGTTCTGGGTGCGCGAGCAAGGTGCCGAGACGGCGTTGAACACACCGCGATAACGGTACGCTGGCCGGTCGACCGGTGCCGGAACTGATTGTTTTTTGAGGCCACACAACCTGAGCCGACCTTGGGGCAACCGAGGTCGGCAACCAAACCCGTGACAACAGGAGCCTCACAATGATCAGCACGCTTTCCAACCTGCCAACAAACATAGGACTCAGGATCGACCCGCCTCCCATCGGGCCATCCCCCACCCCGCCAACAAACCCAGCACCCAGGCCCGGCCAGCGTCACAAATGGCAGCCATCCCGCCCCCCGTCAAGAAACCCAGCACCCAGGCCCGACGCGCCTCCCAGCGGGCCACCCCGCACCCCACCCAGCGTCCCGCCATCAAAACCAGGACCCTGGTCCGGGCCACTGCTTCCCGACTATCCATCCAGGGACCAGAATACAAAACCAACAGACAGTAGCTCGATCAGCGTGCCCCCAAACGCGAACGGGACTCTGAACCCTGGCGACCGTGAATTCGGCCCGCAAAATAAAGTGCTCGGTGTGCAAGATACGAGCTATGTCACGCCGTCTAAAATCACCTTCTGAGCCCCCCAGGCCAGCGATCTGCACAGAGCCGAAGGGCTCTGTGCTTAAAGGATTGGCGCATTGCCGCCTGCCGCCAATGCCCGTCATAAATCCATCATCTGTATGACACATCGGCGACACAGCCCACAGCGACACTGTGGGTCATGACGACAGCTTCGCTTCACATCACTCTGATTACCGAAACCTTCCCGCCAGAGATCAACGGGGTGGCCAATACATTGGGTCGCCTGTGCGAGGGTTTGCGCGCGCGCGGCCATCAGGTCGAACTGGTGCGCCCGCGCCAAGGCATTGACCAAAGCCGCCCCAGCGACAACGAATTGCTGCTGTGCCGCGGTTGGCCGTTGCCCGGCTATCCAGGCCTGCAATGGGGCCAGTCGTCGATGCACAAGCTGCTGCGCCGCTGGACACGCCAACGCCCGGATGTGCTGTACATCGCCACAGAAGGACCGCTCGGGTTGTCGGCACTACGTGCAGCGCGTCGCTTGGGGATCAGCGTGGTCAGCGGTTTTCACACCAATTTCCAGCAGTACTCGAACCAGTACGGCCTGAGCATGTTGAGCCGCGTGGTCACGCACTACCTGCGCTGGTTTCATAACCGCTCGACCTTGACCCTGGTACCCAGCGCCAGCCAACGCCTGGAGCTGGAGCGCCGCCACTTCGAACGCCTGGGGATGTTGTCGCGCGGGGTCGACAGCCAGTTGTTCCACCCGGCCAAGCGCGATAACGCCTTGCGCGAAAGCTGGGGCCTGGGCAATGACGATATTGCAGTGCTGCACGTCGGGCGCCTGGCGCAGGAAAAGAACCTGGGCATGCTCAAGCGCTGCTTCGATGCCTTGCGCAGTACTTATCCACAGCGTCGCCTGCAACTGATCGTGGTCGGCGACGGACCGCAACGCGCGCTGCTCGAGCACGACCTGCCGCACGCCATATTCTGCGGCACCCAGCGCGGCGAAGAACTGGCGCGACACTACGCCTCGGGAGACCTGTTCCTGTTTCCCAGCCTGACCGAAACCTTCGGCAACGTGGTGTTGGAAGCCATGGCCTCCGGACTCGCGGTGGTGGCATATGACCAGGCGGCCGCGACCCAGCATATCCGCCACGGTTACAACGGCGTGCTGGCGATGCCCGGCGATGAGGAAGCGTTCTGCGACGCGGCCAATTGGCTGCTGGAAGATCGCGAGCATTTGCGCAGGGCCCGCCTCAATGCGCGCCATCATGCCAGTCACCAGGGCTGGCCGGCGATCATCGAGCAGTTCGAGAACCAGTTACGCGATGTGTGCGCAGAACCGTTGGCCGCTCCAACGCAGCCTTATGTTCGTTGAACGATCTGCGAATAACGTCAGTTAGTTCGCCTTCCCTCCAGACTTCCCCCTGAATAACGGCTTCAACATTAGGATTTTTTACCTGAAGCCATCGGAGTCGGCGCGCCACAACAGGATATTTCCGGAACGTCGCGCGATTTATCGCCACCTACATGACACCTGCCAAGGAAGAGGTGTCTGTCTCTGGACGCACTCAAAAAAGGCAGGTCATTCATGATGAAACATTAATTAGAGAGCACTATGTCGACACTGATAAATGGATCAATGGCGCTGCGATTCCAACCGTTCAACACGCCCACTCAAGGGGCGACAGACACCTGCCCATCCAACAGCGCCCAGTACGATCACGGACGACCGTCACACCCACAGCCCTATAACGCGAACCACGGCTGGAACCGCCCGCAGCCGGCACGTCCGGGCAACCAGTGGCAACGCCCGCAACCGTCGCGCCCTGGAAACGATTGGCAGCCGCCGCAGAACGACTGGCAGCGCCCGCCACAGAACGGCGGCTATCGCCCGCAACCCACGCGCCCTGGAAACAACTGGCAGCCGCCGCAGAACGACTGGCAACGCCCGCCACAGAACGGCGGCTATCGCCCGCAACCCACACACCCTGGAAACAACTGGCAGCCGCCGCAGAATCAATGGGAACGTCCGCACAACGGCAGCGGCTATCGCCCACAGTTCACTGACCGCCCGTCAACGCATGACGGTCAAGCATCCTACGCCACCACGCAATATGCAGCGGTCCATTCCGAACGGGCGGAAGATGCCTACTACGGTTAATCCGGATAGGCCAACAACAAGACAATAGGCCTTGAAAAACCCAACGCGCTGAAAACCGGCGGGAGGCCGGGCGCTGTCTACCCGGCCTCCCGCCCGAGCTAGCGGACCGTGTTGCACACCGATTGCCATAGGTTGCGCAAGGTTTACTCGATATTTCCCCCTGGAACGGCGAACGGTGGATGACCAATCATAGATACCTGCTGCTAACGCAGGTCCCTTAGATCAATGGAGACCCTGAGATATGGCAATTTACGGAATGGGAGTGCGCAATGGCATCAACATGCCAACCGCAGAGTGGACGCGTCAGCAACAATGGCTGGATCAGTCTCGAGCAGCACCGCCCACTTATGACCAGGCTGCGCGCCAAGACGGGCACAAGACCGATCACCGCCAGGAGCTGCGCAAGTCAGTAGAGTATTGACCGCTCCAACTGAACAGCTCCCGGTGGCAACCACCGGGAGCCCGGCCCGTTACACCAGGGTCGTCAACGCCTCACGACTGAACGGCAAGATGTCGCCCTCGCGGTGTTCGCGGACCTTCACCGCCCAATCCGGGTCCACCAGCAGGGCGCGGCCGACGGCGACCAGATCAAACTCATCGTTGTTCAAACGCTCCAGCAGCTTCTCCAGGCTGGCCGGTTGCGCAACCTTGTCAGTGTTGACCATAAACTGCAGGAACTCGCCATCCAGGCCGACGCTGCCGACAGTGATGGTCGGCTTGCCGGTGAGCTGGCGGGTCCAGCCGGCCAGGTTGAGGTTGGAACCTTCGAACTCCGGCTCCCAGAAGCGCCGGGTGGAGCAGTGGAAAATATCCACGCCGGCGTCGGACAGCGGCTTGAGAAACTCGCCCAAAGCCTCGGGGGTTTGCACCAGGCGCGCGGTGTAGTCCTGCTGCTTCCACTGGGAAAAACGCAGGATGATCGGAAAATCCGGGCCGACGGCGGCACGGATGGCCTGGATCAGTTCGATGGCAAAGCGCGAACGGTTGGCCAGGCTGCCGCCGTATTCGTCGCTGCGCTGGTTGCTGCCTTCCCAGAAGAACTGGTCCACCAGGTAACCATGGGCGCCGTGGATCTCCACGCCGTCCATGCCGATGCGCTGGGCGTCCCTGGCCGCCTGGGCGAAGGCGGCAATCACGTCCTTGATGTCCTGATGGGTCATGCCGTGGACAACCACGTTGCCATCCTTGAGTTTTTCCATCGGTCCGTAGGCCGGTACGCTGGCATCCGGCTCGGTACCGATGCGTCGCACGCTGCCCACATGCCACAACTGCGGGACGATCTTGCCGCCTTCGGCATGCACGGCATCGACCACTTTCTTCCAGCCCGCCAGCGCCGCTTCACCATAGAAGTGCGGGACATTGGGATAGCCGTTGGACGCCGGGTGATCGACCACGGTGCCTTCGGTGATGATCAGGCCCACACCCGCCGCGGCGCGGCGGCGGTAGTACTCGATGACTTTGGAATTGGGGACACCGCCCGGGGAAAACGAACGGGTCATCGGCGCCATTACCACACGACTCGACAGTTGCAGCGTTCCGAGGTGGAACGGTTTGAACAAGGCTTGGACAGGCATGGCAACACTCCACGAAAGACGGTTTTTATGATGCCGATAATATGGCGCGTGCAGCGTGCTGAGTAGCACTATTGATCAGGGTGATTAAGGCTTAGAAATGCCGGACACCTGTAGGAGCGAGCTGGCTCGCGAAAATCGTCAACGATAACGCGTTCATACTGGATCAACGCGGTGCGCCTGGATTTTTCGCGAGCACGCTCACGCCTACAGTTCAGGGGATCAGCTCAGGGCTTTTTCGATGGCCTGGACGACGGCCGGATCATCCGGTGCCGTTCGCGGCGAGAAACGCGCAAGCACCCGCCCGTCTTTGCCCAGCAGGAATTTCTCGAAGTTCCAGGTGATGTCCCCAGGAAACTCGGCGCCCTCGCCCGCCAATAAGCGGTACAACTGGTGACGCTCAGGGCCGTTCACATCGAGTTTGCTGCCCAGCGGAAAGCTCACCCCGTAATTGAGGCTGCAGAATTCCTGGATGTCTTTCTCGGTCCCCGGTTCCTGGCCCGCAAACTGGTTGCAGGGCAGGCCGAGTACGGTAAACCCCTGGTCCTTGTACTGCTGATAGAGGTTTTCCAACGCCGCGTATTGCGGGGTCAAGCCACATTTGGAGGCCACGTTGACCACCAGCACAACTTTGCCCTTGAAGGGCGCCAGTGGCAGCTCTTGTCCGTCCAACGCTTTGAGTTTCAGGTCGTGGAAAGCACTCATGACGAACTCCAGATATCCCATGTTCTTTGCATTGCGGCTCTTCGAGATTACAACCCGCAAGCCTGCAATCATAGACGCCGATTACAAAACTCGCCTGCGGATCACTGCGCGGTCGGCCACGGCAAAATCGGAATCGCGGTAACGGCGTTCTGCGGGCTGCCTTCGATCAGGCGGTCGCTGTAGACCAGGTACACCAGGGTATTGCGCTTCTTGTCGAGGAAGCGCACCACCTGCATGGTCTTGAACACCAGCGACGTGCGTTCCTTGAACACTTCGTCGCCATCCTTGAGTTCTCCCTTGAAGCGGATCGGCCCGACCTGGCGACAGGCAATCGACGCCTCGGAGCGGTCTTCGGCCAGGCCCAGGCCGCCTTTGACGCCGCCGGTCTTGGCGCGGGACAGGTAGCAGGTCACGCCATCGACCTTGGGGTCGTCGAAGGCTTCGACCACGATCCGGTCGTTGGGGCCGACAAACTTGAACACCGTCGACACCTGGCCGATCTCTTCGGCCGACGCCAGCAACGGCATGGCCAACAGCAGGCCGAGCAATCCCTTCATCACACGCATCGTGTATTCCTTTCGTTTAAACCAGAATCAGGTTGTCGCGGTGGACCAGTTCCGGTTCCGCCATGTAACCCAACAGACCGACAATCGCCTCAGACGACTGCCCGATGATTTTCTGCGCTTCCAGCGCGCTATAGTTGGCCAGGCCGCGGGCGATCTCACGACCGTCCGGCGCCACGCACACCACCATCTCGCCACGGCGGAAGCTGCCCTGCACCAACTTGACGCCCACCGGCAGCAGGCTCTTGTGACCCAGGGACAACGCCGCCACGGCACCATCGTCGAGTACCAGGGTGCCGCGGGTCTGTAAATGCCCGGCCAGCCACTGCTTGCGCGCGGCCAGCATGCCGCGTTCCGGCGACAGCAGCGTACCGATGCGCTCACCGGCCTTGAGGCGGTCGAGCACGCGCTCCAGGCGCCCGCCGACGATGATCGTGTGGGCTCCCGAACGCGCCGCCAGGCGCGCCGCACGCAGCTTGGTCTGCATGCCGCCACGGCCCAGCGCGCCGCCGACGCTGCCGGCCACGGCGTCCAGCGCCGGGTCATCGGCGCGGGCTTCGTAGATCAATTTGGCGTCGGGGTTGGTGCGCGGGTCGGCGTCGAACATGCCGTCACGGTCGGTGAGGATCACCAACAGATCGGCTTCCACCAGGTTGGCCACCAGGGCGGCCAGGGTGTCGTTGTCGCCGAAACGGATTTCGTCGGTGACCACCGTGTCGTTTTCGTTGATCACCGGGATCGCCTTGAGCTCCACCAGCGCGCGCAACGTACTGCGGGCGTTGAGGTAGCGCTTGCGGTCGGACAGGTCGTCGTGGGTCAGCAGGATCTGCGCGGTGTGAAGGCCGTGCTCGGCGAAGCTGGATTCCCAGGCTTGCACCAGGCCCATCTGACCAATGGCGGCAGCGGCTTGCAGTTCGTGCATCGCGCTGGGTCGCGCGGTCCAGCCGAGGCGGCTCATCCCGGCGGCAACCGCTCCGGACGAGACCAGCACCAACTCGACGCCGGCCTCATGCAAGGCCACCATCTGCTCGACCCACACGCTCATGGCTGCGCGATCCAGCCCTTTGCCATCCGCCGTCAGCAACGCACTTCCGATCTTTACGACCCAGCGCTGCGCACCTGTCACTTTGCTCCGCATCATCTTCAACCTTAGTTAGAGGGCGGGACGCGACCCAGCGCCGCCCATAACGTTATTCGTGACTACATTCGTGACTGCAGGTATCCCCAGATACCAAAACGCCGCTCGAGTGAGCGGCGCTTAAGTTTACTGCAACGAATCAGTCGCGCACGTAAATGATTTCCGGACCGTCTTCATCATCCACGTCTTCTTCGTCCCAATCATCGTCGCCGATGTCATGGACCGACTTCACGCCGCTGCGGCGCAAGGCACGCTGGTCGTCCAGGGCTTGCAGCTGGGCGCGGGCTTCGTCTTCGATGCGCTGGTCGAGCTCGGCGAGTTCGGCCTTGAACACCGGGTCGGCCGCCAGGCGGTCGGCGCGGTCTTCCAGGTAACGCATGATGTCGCGGGTCAGGCGTTCGGTGCCTTCTTTGGCGATGGCCGAGATCACGTAGACCGGACCGGTCCACTCCAGGCGATCGACGATTTCCTTGACGCGCTCCTCGTGCTCTTCCTCGAGGATCTGGTCGCACTTGTTCAGCACCAGCCAGCGATCACGCTCAGCCAGGGACGGGCTGAACTTGGTCAGTTCGTTGACGATCACTTCGGCGGCGTCCGGTGCGCTGGTGTCATCCAGCGGCGCCATGTCGACGAGGTGCAGCAGCAAACGGGTACGCGACAAGTGCTTGAGGAAACGGATACCCAGGCCCGCACCTTCGGAAGCCCCTTCGATCAGGCCGGGAATGTCGGCGATCACGAAGCTTTTCCAACGGTCGACGCTGACCACGCCCAGGTTTGGCACCAGGGTGGTGAACGGGTAGTCGGCGACTTTCGGCTTGGCGGCCGAGACCGAGCGGATGAAGGTACTTTTGCCGGCGTTCGGCAGGCCCAACAGGCCCACGTCGGCCAGTACTTTCATTTCCAGTTTGAGGTCACGCTGCTCGCCCGGCTTGCCTGGCGTGGTCTGGCGTGGCGCACGGTTGGTACTGGACTTGAAACGGGTGTTACCCAGACCGTGCCAGCCGCCCTGCACAACCATCAGCTTCTGGCCGGCCTTGGTCAGGTCGCCGATCACTTCCTGGGTCGCGGAGTCGATGATCGTGGTGCCGACCGGTACGCGCAGCACCATGTCTTCACCTTTTTTACCGGTGCAATCGGTGCTGCCGCCGTTGGAACCACGCTCGGCATCGAAGTGCCGGGTGTAACGGTAGTCCACCAGGGTGTTGAGGTTTTCGTCGGCCATCATGTAGATGGAACCGCCGTCACCGCCGTCACCGCCGTTGGGGCCACCGTTTTCGATGAATTTTTCGCGACGGAAACTCATGCAACCGTTACCGCCGTCGCCTGCTTTTACTCGGATGGAAACTTCATCAACGAACTTCATAACAAAACGCCTCTCGCCGCACGGACGAGCTTAAGAAACCAAGACATAAGACTCTTGCAAAAATGAGCGCAGCGACCTCAATCAACGACCGCGAATCCAGCGCTTGAGCTCATTACAAACAGCTTTGCAAGAGACTCACTCCACAAACGAAAAAGCCCCGTCGCGAGACAGGGCTTTTCCAGCAACTACGTAATTATGCCGCGACGACGTCAGTCTTCGGGACGATGCTCACGTAACGGCGACCGAAGGCGCCTTTTACTTCGAACTTGATCACGCCGTCGATTTTAGCGAACAGAGTGTGATCTTTACCCATGCCAACACCGTAACCGGCGTGGAATTGGGTGCCGCGCTGACGCACGATGATGTTGCCCGGAATGATAACCTGGCCGCCATACATCTTCACGCCAAGGCGTTTGGCTTCTGAGTCGCGACCGTTACGGGTACTACCACCAGCTTTTTTGTGTGCCATGAGTCAATTCTCCTAGTGAGGAATTAGGCTGAAATTAAGCCTGAATACCGGTGATTTTGATCTCGGTGTACCACTGGCGGTGGCCCATACGCTTCATGTGGTGCTTACGACGACGGAACTTGATGATGCGGACTTTATCGTGACGACCTTGGGAGATCACTTCAGCCACAACGGTAGCGCCAGCAACAACTGGAGCGCCAATGTTCACGTCATCGCCATTGGCGACCAACAGAACGCGATCAAAAGTCACGGAGTCGCCGGTAGCGAGTTCCAGTTTTTCGATCTTCAGGTATTCACCTGGGGCGACCTTGTATTGCTTGCCACCAGTAACAATTACTGCGTACGACATGGTATTTCTCCGATAATCCTGCTCACCCAGCGCTTTATAAGAAGAGGTATTGGCTGGCATGGCTGCATGGGATGGACGTCCCGAATGCAATTGCGTAAGGCAGGTGCTGCCCAGGAAGTTCAGGGTGCGCGATTGTACGCAAGGCGCGGATACGTTGCAAGAGGCCGTCTATCGCGCCTTGACACTGCGGGGTCAGGGTCCTAGCATGCCGCGCAACCCTTCTGGAGCGACTGTCGCTGATGCAACCCCAAGCTTTCTACCGCGCGGTCGCGGACGATTTTAGCGCCGTCGACGGCATCATCAAGCAGCAGCTGACGTCTAAAGTGCCGCTGGTCTCCAAAATTGGCGACTACATTACGTCGGCGGGCGGTAAACGCCTGCGTCCTTTATTAGTGTTGCTGTGCGGCAAGGCCCTGGGCCGCGAAGGCGATGACCTGCGCCTGCTGGCCGCCACCATCGAGTTCCTGCACACCGCGACCCTGCTGCACGACGACGTGGTCGACATGTCCGGCATGCGCCGTGGTCGCGAGACCGCCAACGCGATGTGGGGCAACGCCCCGAGCGTGCTGGTCGGCGACTTCCTGTACTCGCGCTCGTTCGAAATGATGGTCGAACTGGGCTCGATGCCGGTGATGAAGATTCTTTCACAGGCCACGCGCATCATCGCCGAAGGCGAAGTGTTGCAGTTGTCGAAGGTGCGTGACGCCAGCACCACCGAAGAAACCTACATGGAAGTGATTCGCGGCAAAACCGCGATGCTCTTCGAAGCCTCGACCCACAGCGCCGCCGCCCTGTGCCAAGCCACGGCCGAGCAGGCCGAAGCCCTGCGCACCTTCGGCGACCACCTGGGCGTGGCGTTCCAACTGGTGGACGACCTGCTCGACTACCGTGGCGACGCCGAGACCCTGGGCAAGAACGTCGGCGACGACCTGGCCGAGGGCAAGCCGACCTTGCCGCTGATCTACACCATGCGCGAAGGCACGCCGGAACAGGCGGCCCTGGTACGCAAGGCGATCCAGAAAGGCGGGATCGAAGACCTGGAAAGCATCCGCGCCGCCGTGGAAGCCTCCGGCGCCCTGGACTACACCGCCCACCTGGCGCGTGACTACGTGGCCCGTGCGATCAAGTGCCTGGACGCCCTCCCCGCCAGCGAATACCGGGACGCCCTGGTCGAGCTGAGCGAGTTCGCGGTCGCGCGCACGCACTAGAAATACCAAATGTGGGAGGGGGCTTGCCCCCGATAGCGGTGGATCAGTCAACTTATGCTTAGACTGAAATACCGCCATCGGGGGCAAGCCCCCTCCCACATTTAGTTTGTATTACCAATCCAAGACCGCGCCCTGTCTTCCTACAATTCCCTATATAATGTGCGACTTTAGCCATCCTGACCTTTAAGGAGCTTTAGTGAGCACGTTGCCACCCTGCCCGAAATGCAATTCCGAATTCACCTACGAAGACGGCGCCCAACTGATCTGCCCGGAATGCGCCCATGAGTGGTCCGCCACTGGCGAGGCCGAAGTGGCCAGCGATGAAACCGTGAAGAAAGACTCTGTAGGCAACGTCCTGCAGGACGGCGACACCATCACCGTGATCAAAGACCTCAAGGTCAAGGGCACCTCCCTGGTGGTCAAGGTCGGCACCAAGGTCAAGAACATCCGCCTGTGCGACGGCGACCACGATATCGACTGCAAGATCGACGGTATCGGCCCGATGAAACTCAAGTCCGAGTTCGTCCGCAAGGTCTGATCCTGCTGCTTCCATCCCGCGCCCGCCGCGGGATGGCGTTTCGCCCTGGCTGTTGATCCCTCGCACGACCCACGCAGAAAAATCCGCAAACCGCCAATAGGCACTTGCTATTCTACGAATAAGAATTATTCTCATTGAAACCCATCAAGGAGAACGACATGACTTATTTGATAGATGCCTGGCTGGACCGCCCACACCCTTACCTGCGCATCCTCCATCGGGAAACCGGGGAAGTCTGTGCGGTGCTGGAGGAAGAAGCGCTGAACGAACTGCAGGACCAGGGCGACCTGGACGTGAATGGCCTGAGTTCCAGTGAACCCGGTGTACTGAAGGAAGTGGTGCGCAACCTGTTTCTGTTCTGCTATGCCCGAGCATTGCGCCCGGCGACGGAACTCAATGGCAAGTTTCACCCATGAGCGACCGCGCAAAACCCTGTAGGAGCGAGCTTGCTCGCGAAGAACGCACAAGCAACGCGTTCATCCAGGATGCTCGCGTCATCGTTGACGTTTGTCGCAAGCAAGCTCGTTCCTACAGGTAATCAAAAGCAGGTCTTACAGAACGTCGAGCAGCTCGACGTCGAATACCAGAACGCTGTGCGGCGGAATGCTGCCAACGCCTTGAGCGCCGTAAGCCAGTTCGCTCGGCACGAACAGGCGCCATTTGCTGCCGGCATTCATCAGTTGCAGGGCTTCGGTCCAGCCGGCGATCACGCCGCCAACCGGGAATTCTGCAGGCTGGCCGCGCTCGTAGGAACTGTCGAACACCGTGCCGTCGATCAGGGTGCCGTGGTAGTGAGTACGCACTTGGTCTTCACGGGTCGGCTTGGCGCCTTCACCGGCAGTCAGCACTTCGAATTGCAGGCCGGAAGCCAGAGTGGTGATGCCGTCACGCTTGGCGTTTTCCGCCAGGAACGCCAGGCCCTCGCCTGCAGCCGCTTCCGCCTTGGCAGCCGCTTCGGCTTGCATGATTTCGCGGATGACCTTGAAGCTCGCGGCCATTTGCTCTTGATCAACACGGCTTGGCTTGCCGGCGAACGCGTCGGTCAGGCCGGCCAGGATTGCGTCCAGGCTCACGCCCGGTGGCGGGTTGTCGCGCAGTTGGTCGCCCAACTGACGGCCGATACCGTAGCTGACGCGGGTTTCGTCGGTGGACAGATTAACTTCGGACATGAAGAGGCTCCGCTGTAGGGCAGCGCTGAAAACACGGTTTTCCCGCACCGCCCAGAACTAAAAGGGCCAGCAGACTAGCACAGAATGCGCGTGCGGAATGAGCCCCGCCCACGTCATGCCTGCCTGGCGCCGATGCTCGGTGATGCAGGGTCCCGTACATCGCGCGGACTAATTAATCGTTTCAGTTTCCCCTGCGCCCGCCGATATGGCCTAAACACCTTGGCTGGCTCAAACAACAACACCGTCCAGCAGACAAACATCATTTTTGCGGAGCACTCGATGAACAGCTGGTTCGGTAACATCAGCGTCAACCTCAAACTGGGCCTGGGCTTCGGCCTGGTGCTTGTCCTCACCTCGATCCTGGCGCTGACCGGCTGGACCAGCCTCGGCGGCCTGATCGACCGTAGCAACTGGATGAGCGACATCACCCAGCTCAACGCCTCCCTGACCAAGCTGCGCATCGTGCGCCTGCAATACATGCTGGCCAACGGCGATGAAAGCGTGGCGCAGAACGTACAAACCAGCCTGGATGCCTTCGCCGCCCAGCAGCAAACACTCCTGGACAGCTTCAAGAGCCCGGACAACGTCAAACTGCTCAACGAGCAGAAAGCCGTCATCACGGCGTATCAGCAATCGCTGAACAAAATGCGTGAGGCCTACCGTACCGGCAATGCTGCGCGCCAGGTCATGGGCGATAAGGCCGACATCGCCAACGCCCAGATCGACGCACTGGACAGCAGTGTGCAGCAGACGCCCGACAACCCCGAGCGCTTCACCCAGTACCAGGCCGTGACTCATGCCAAACAAGAGTTCCAGTTGGCCCGCTACGAAGTGCGCGGCTACACCGGCAACGTCAACGCCGACACCGAAGCCCGCGCCGCCGCCCAGATCGAAAAAGCCATCAACGGCTTGAAAGGCCTCGGCGCGGCGTTCGGCGGCAGCCAACAGGTCGCGCTCAGCGCCCTGGAAAGCGCGCTCGGCGCCTATCGCAGTGCGGTGCAGAACTACAAGGCGGCTAACGCCAATATCGTCGCCGCGCGCGCCGAAATGACCACCCAAGGGGCGGATATCGTCACCATCAGCGATAAGCTCTACGACATCCAGCTCGCCCGCCGCGACGCCGAAAGCGCCCAAGCCCGCAGCCTGCAATTGATCAGCACGCTGCTCGCGTTACTGGTCGGCATCGTCGCGGCACTGGTGATCACCCGCCAGATCACACGCCCGATCCAGGAAACCCTGGCCGTGGTCGAGCGCATTGCCTCCGGCGACCTGAGCCACAATATCCAGGTCACCCGCCGCGATGAACTGGGCGTACTGCAACAAGGCATCCAGCGCATGGGCACGACCCTGCGCGAGTTGATCAGCGGTATTCGCGACGGCGTAACCCAGATCGCCAGCGCCGCCGAAGAGTTGTCGGCCGTGACCGAACAGACCAGTGCCGGGGTGAACAGCCAGAAGATCGAGACCGATCAAGTCGCCACCGCCATGCACGAAATGACCGCCACCGTGCAGGAAGTCGCACGCAACGCCGAGCAAGCCTCCCGGGCCGCTGCCGATGCCGATGGCCAAGCCCGCGCAGGCGACAAAGTGGTGGCCGAAGCCATCGCCCAGATCGAACGCCTGGCCGCCGAAGTGGCGCGCTCCACCGACGCCATGAGCCATCTGCAACAAGAGAGCAACAAAATCGGCAGCGTGATGGACGTGATCAAGGCCGTGGCCGAGCAGACCAACCTGCTCGCGCTCAACGCCGCGATTGAAGCAGCGCGTGCCGGTGAAGCCGGTCGCGGCTTTGCCGTCGTCGCCGACGAAGTGCGTGGCCTGGCCCAGCGCACGCAGAA
Organism: Pseudomonas sp. 7-41; assembly: GCF_021233075.1. NCBI lineage: Bacteria > Pseudomonadati > Pseudomonadota > Gammaproteobacteria > Pseudomonadales > Pseudomonadaceae > Pseudomonas > Pseudomonas sp. 7-41. The sequence continues at coordinate 5,775,674 of NZ_CP089551.1, forward strand.
ATCCACCGAAGAAATCGAAGGCCTGGTGGCCGGCTTGCAGAACGGCACCCAGCAGGTGGCCGTGGTGATGAACAACAGCCGCAACCTCACCGACAGCAGCGTCGAACTGACGCGCAAGGCCGGCGTATCCCTGGAAAACATCACCCGCACGGTGTCGAACATCCAGTCGATGAACCAGCAGATCGCCGCGGCGGCCGAAGAGCAAAGCGCCGTGGCCGAAGAGATCAGCCGCAGCATCGTCAACGTGCGCAATGTGTCGGAACAGACCGCCACCGCGAGTGACGAGACAGCCAAATCGAGTGTGGAACTGGCGCGCTTGGGCAGCCAGTTGCAGCAGATGGTCAGCCACTTCCGGGTGTAAAAACCAAAAAGCCGCCTCGGTCTGCACCGGGGCGGCTCCACTTCTCAGACCTTAGCGGTCATCGAAGCTGTCTCGCAGGAATGTCCATACGTGATAAACACGCAAGGCATTCATGACGAGGTTCCACGCACGTCGTGCAAACTTAGACATACTCGGCCCTCCATGAGTTGGGCCTTACCTCCAGCGCACTTACCGGAACATGTGAGCCTTTGGACGCACGTCAGTGCTCCTGTGAGGCGGCTGGGTTTATGGTCCTCTTGCATGAATCCGGCACGGATTACTAGCCCGTGGCAGTCGGTCCAAAATTTGCGCGCGAACCCAGCCAACCTACCTCACGATGAACGCAGAACGAGGGCGATACAAGCTCAGTCCCCTACGCCAAGGTGTGACAAGCAACGGCCAATTCCCCTTAAAAGTTGTTGCTGTTTTTTGCGGGGCTCAAGTGAAAGACCACCTATCGTCAGGCCTTGCATAAAGCCCCGAAGCGGCAGTAGTATCGCCAACACGTCAGTGCTTCCTGTGAGATCGCAACCCCAGCCGCAAACCGGGTTTGCACAAAAAAACCGCCCTACTAAGGCGGTTTTTTATTGCCTGCGCTTTACCCCTCAGCCCTCGCCTTCCTCGACAAACACCAGCCGATTGCCAAACGGATCGTGGATGCTCATCTCCCGCGAACCCCAGGGCATTTCTTCAACGCCTGGCTTGGCAAAACGATAGTCCTTGCCCTGCAATTGCTGCTGATAGGCGTCTACACCCTGCGCCTGAATCCGCACCGCCGCACCCGGCGATGCATCGCCATGGTGCTCGGACAAATGCAGCACGCACTCACCCAACGACACCTGCAGGTACAACGGAAAATTCGCCTCGAAGCGATGCTGCCAATCGACCTTGAACCCAAGGAAGTCGACATAAAACTCCAACGCCTTGGCCTCGTCGAAAATCCGCAGGATGGGGGTGACTTTTCCTAAGTGCATGGCAACCGCTCCGTGTGTAAGAGCACCCACTATAGAGTCGAAAACCCAGCCCGCAAATCCCCACTGCGCGCCAGGAACCGCCCCGGCCGCTGACCATTCGGCTGCCCGTCGCTGTAGCTCAACACGCCGTTGACCCACACGCCATCAATCCCTTCTGCCGCCTGCTGCGGCGCCTTGAAATCCGCCACATCGCGCACGCGCAGCGGATCGAACAGCACCAAGTCGGCCCAGTGCCCTACACGGATTTCGCCCCGCTCCGACAAGCCGAACCGCGCCGCCGACAAGCCGGTCATCTTATGCACCGCCGTGTGCAGCGGGAACAGCCCGACGTCCCGACTGAAGTGACCCAACACCCGTGGAAACGCGCCCCACAAGCGCGGATGCGGGAACGGATCTTCGGGCAACCCATCCGACCCGACCATCGACAGCGGATGCGCGAGGATACGGCGCACATCCGCTTCGTCCATGCCGTAATACACCGCCCCCGCCGGTTGCAGGCGACGGGCCGCGTCCATCAGCGAAACATCCCACTCGGCGGCGATCGCCTGCAAGTCGCGCCCGCCCATTTCCGGGTGCGCGGTCGACCAGGTGATGGTGATGCGAAATGCATCGGTGACTTGCTTGAGATCCAGGGTCGAAGAACTCGCCGCATAGGGGTAACAATCACACCCCACCAGATGGGTTTTCGCCGCCTGCTCCAGCGCCGCCAACAGCTGCGGACTACGCCCCCAGTTACCCGCACCGGCACATTTGAGGTGGGAAATGATCACCGGCACCTGAGCATGCCGACCGATCAGAAACGCCTCGTCCATGGCCGCCAGCACCGGCTCGAACTCACTGCGCAGATGGGTGGTGTACACCGCGCCGAACGCCGTCAGTTCTTCGCTCAGTTGCAGCACTTCATCGGTCTCGGCATTGAACGCGCTGGCGTAGGCCAGGCCGGTGGATAAGCCAAGGGCGCCATCCTCCAGGCTTTCGCGCAACTGCGCGCGCATCGCGGCGATTTCATCGAAAGTGGCGCTGCGATGCAGGTCGTCCATATGGTTGCTGCGCAGCGCCGTGTGGCCGATCAGCGCCGCGACGTTGACCGCCGGCTGGGCGCGTTCCACGGCGGCGCGGTAATCGGCAAAACGCGGATAGGTGAACGCTTCACGCGGGCCCAGCAGGTTCATCGGGTCCGGCGGCTCACCGCGCAAACTCACCGGCGAGGCGCTGATGCCGCAGTTGCCGACAATCACCGTGGTCACCCCCTGGCTGAGCTTGGGCAGCATCTGCGGCTGACGGATCACCACCGTGTCATCGTGGGTGTGTACATCGATAAACCCCGGCGCCAACACCCGGCCGCGGGCGTCGATCACGTGCGTGGCCAGCGCGGCCGACAAGTCGCCGATCGCCTCGATACGCCCGTCGCGCAGCCCCACATCGGCGACATACCCAGGCGTGTTGCGGCCATCCATGACCAGCGCCTGGCGGATCAGCGTGTCGTACTGCATATCAGTCTCCCAGCGGCAGGCTGTCGGGCCCGCCGCGATAGTCGTCGAGGGCCAGCTTGATGCGGCGCAGGCGTTCCTGGTTGTCGTCCGGCATGGCCAGCGCCAGCTCGGTGGCGAGCAGGTCGATGGCCAGCAGCATGCCGTAGCGCGCCGCCGTGGGTTTGTAGATGAAGCTGGTTTCGGCCGGTTGCAGCGCCAGCACCACATCCGCCAGCCCGGCCAGGGGTGAAGCGGCCAGGGTGATGGCGACGATGGGCGTGTCGTAGTTGCGCGCCAGGGCCACCACGTCCAGCAACTCGGGGGTGAGGCCGCTGAGCGAACAGACGATCAGCGCCTGCTCGGGCCCCAGCGTCGCCGCCGTGACGCGCATCATCACCGGGTCATGGCAGGCGGCAATCGGATAGCCCAGGCGCACCAGACGCACTTGCAACTCCTCGCTGCACAGGCTCGACGGGCCGCCCATGCCGAACGCGTGGATCATCCGCGCCTTGCCCAGCAGGCTGACCGCATCGACGAAGCCGGCCTGATCGAACCCCGACAGGTGCTGGCGCAACGTCGCTTCGATATCGCCGAGAATCTGCCGATGAAACCCCGACTGCTCAGGCTTGCCCGCCGGGTCGAGGAAGCGGCTGCCCACGCCACTGGCCTGGGCCAGTTGCAGGCGCAAGTCGCGCAAATCCCGGCACCCGACGCTGCGCGCAAACCGCGACAACGTGGCGGTGCTGACCTCGGCGCGTTGGGACAACGCCTCCAGGCTAGCCGACGCGGCAAAGCCCACGTCATCGAGCATCAGCTTGGCGATACGCCCTTCGCCGGCACTGAAAGACGCCTGGCGGGCGCGGATCTGGTAGAGGATGTCCATGGAGGCTCCGGGTTACAGGACGCAGGACAGACCATACGTCAGACCGAAGGCGACCAGCGAAATCAGGGTCTCCAATACGGTCCAGGTCTTGAAGGTCTGGATCACAGTCATATTGAAGTATTCCTTGATCAGCCAGAAGCCGCCGTCGTTGACGTGGGAAAAGATCACCGAACCCGCCCCGGTCGCCAGCACCAGCAATTCAGGGTGTGGATAACCCAGGCCCAGCGCAACCGGCGCAACCACCCCGGAAGCGGTGGTCATGGCCACGGTGGCCGAGCCGGTGGCGATACGCATCAACGCGGCGAACAACCAGCCCATCACCAGCGGCGACAGGTTGAACGCATGGGCCAGGCCGAGGATTTCGTTGGTCACGCCGGCGTCCACCAGAATCCGGTTCAACCCGCCGCCCGCGCCCACCAGCAAGGTGATACTCGCGGTCGGCGCCAGGCATTCGTTGGTGAACTTGAGGATCGACTCGCGGTTGAAACCCTGCGCCAGGCCGAGGGTCCAGAAACTCACCAGGGTCGCCACCAGCAGCGCGATCACCGAGTTGCCGATAAACAACAGGAACTGGTTGAAACCGCTGCCGGGCGTGGAAATCAGATTGGCCCAGCCGCCGATCATCATCAGCACCACCGGCAACAGAATGGTGCCCATGGTCAGGGCGAAACTCGGCAAACGGCTGCGTGGCTCGCGTTCGATGAACTGGCGCTCCAGCGGGTTTTCCGCCGGCAGGTGAATGCGCGGCACGATGAACTTGGCGTACAGCGGGCCGGCGATGATCGCCGTGGGAATGCCGATCAAAATCGCATAGAGCACGGTCTGCCCGACCGAGGCGTTATACGCCAGCACCGCCATCATCGCCGCCGGGTGCGGCGGCACCAGCGCATGCACCACCGACAGGCCGGCAACCATCGGCAAGCCGACCATCAGGATCGACACCCCCACACGCCGCGCCACGGTAAAGGCGATCGGCACCAGCAACACAAAACCGACCTCGAAAAACAGCGGCAGCCCCACCAGAAAGGCAATGCACACCATCGCCCAATGGGCGTTGCGCTCGCCGAACCGGTTGATCAACGTGCGTGCCACCTGCTCGGCGCCGCCGGATTCAGCCATCATCTTGCCGAGCATGGTGCCCAGCGCAACCACCAGAGCGATATGCCCCAGGGTTTTGCCGACGCCCGCTTCGTAGGAGCCCATGATGGTGTCCGCCGGCATCCCGGCCATCAGCGCCAGGCCGATGGACACCAGGGTGATGACGATAAACGGGTTGAGTCGGTAACGTGCAATCAGCACGATCAAAGCAATGATGGCGATGGCGGCGTATGCCAATAGCCCGAAGCCCGGTGATGCGGCCATGCGGTACTCCTCGGAAAGGGTCACGTCGAATTGGTTGTGAAACTCATAAATCATTACCGAGGAGCATTTTCAATTTTTATGAAAGTAATTTTCGCCCACAGATAAGCGCTGTCGCGTTGGGACATGCCCAACGGCCGTGCATGAAAATTCGGGGGGTGTTCTTACATCAAATTCAGAAAAGACCGGAAACTCAACGCGCACGCTTGAGTCTTAAAATGCGCCCCCACGAACATCCAGGACACTCGATCATGACCCGCACCTCTCTCACCGCCTGCGCCCTGCTGCTCGCCCTGTGCGGCAGCGCGTCGGCCGCCGACAACGCCGCACTGAAGAAATGCATGGACAGCGCCAACACGACCGTCGACATGGTCAAGTGCAACACCCAGCAGGCCAAGGTGCAGGACAAACGCCTGAACACCGCCTACCAGACCGCCCTCGCCGCCCAGGAAGGCGCGCGCAAGCAGCAATTGCAGGACGTGCAGCGCCTGTGGATCAAATACCGCGATGCCAATTGCGCCTTTGCCGGCAGTGCCACCGGCGGCAGCATCGATCAGGTCAACGGCTCCGCCTGTGTGCTGGACATGACCCAGACCCGCGCCCAGGAACTGGAAGACCTGGTCGGGCCGTAATGAATGAAAACCCTCGCCCTCCCGTAGGAGCGAACTTGCTCGCGAAAATCGTCAACGATGACGCGTGTTGCCTGGATAGACGTGGCGCTCTCGGTTTTTTCGCGAGCAAGCTCGCTCCTACAGAGGTTGCGGTCAGTCGTGATGGACCTTGGCGCGCTTGAGCAGCTTCTTGCAGCGCTCGGACAAATGCAGCACGCGCAGATGCTTGCCGGCCTTGCTGTAACGCTCGCGCAAGGTCATCAGCGCGGCAATCGCGGAGTAGTCGACAACGCTCAGGTGGCGGCAATCCAGCGTCACCGCGGCCGGGTCGTTGGCCGGGTCGAATTGATTCAAAAACGGCGTGGTCGAGGCAAAGAACAACGTGCCATGCACGCGGTAGAGTTTGCTGCCGTCCGCTTCCAGATATTCATCGGCGTACAGTTCACGCGCCTGTTGCCAGGCGAAGTTCAGCGCCGCGATCACGATCCCGCAGAGCACCGCCGTGGCCAGGTCGGTGAACACGGTGATCACGGTCACCGCGATGATCACCAGCACGTCATTGAGCGGCACCTTGTTGATCACCCGCAGCGACGCCCAGGCGAAGGTCTGCTGCGACACCACGAACATCACCCCGACCAGCGCCGCCAGCGGAATGCGCTCGATCAGCGGTGACAGAAACAGAATGAACAACAGGATCATCACCCCAGCCAAGACCCCGGACAAACGCCCGCGCCCGCCGGAGCTGAGGTTGATCACGGTTTGCCCGATCATTGCGCAACCGCCCATGCCGCCGAACAGGCCCGAGAGCATATTCGCCGCGCCCAGGGCCATGCTTTCGCGGTCGGGGTAGCCGCGGCTCTCGGTGATTTCGTCGGTGAGGTTGAGGGTCAACAGGGTTTCCAGCAGGCCGACCATTGCCATCAGAAACGCGTAGGGCGCGATGATGCCGAGGGTATCCAGGCTCCAGGGGATCTGCGGCAGTGCGAAGCTCGGCAGGCCACCGGCGATGTGGGCCATGTCGCCCAGCGTGCGCGTCGGCAAGCCCAGCAGGTACACCGCCAGGCCCACGCCGAGGATCGCCACCAGGGCGGGCGGCACGGCACGGGTCAGGCGCGGCAACAGGTAGACAATGGCCATGGTCACCAGCACCAGGCCGCTCATCACATACAGCGGCGTGCCGCTGAGCCAGGTATCACCGCTCTTGAAATGCTCCAACTGCGCCAAGGCAATGATGATCGCCAGGCCGTTGACGAACCCCAGCATCACCGGGTGCGGCACCATCCGCACCAGCTTGCCCAGGCGCAGCAGGCCGAAGACCAGCATGATCAGCCCGCCCAGCAGCACCGTCGCGAGCAAATACTCCACGCCGTGTTGCACCACCAGCGCGACGATCACCACCGCCATCGACCCTGCGGCGCCAGAGACCATCCCCGGCCGCCCGCCGAACAATGCCGTGAGGGTGCAGATGATGAACGCGCCGTAGAGCCCCATCAGCGGGTTGAGATGCGCCACCAGGGCAAAGGCGATGCACTCGGGCAGCAAGGCAAAAGACGTGGTGAGGCCGGCCAGGGCGTCGGCGCGAAGACGGGTGAGGTTCATGAGGTACCGGGCATTGCGGGGAATAAGGCAGGGAATGGTACGGAAATGCGGGCGGTGGGGCCAGTGAAGCGTCAGGGCAGATTGACCGGGATGCCCCGTTCGCGGGCAAGCCCACTCCCATGGTTTGATCGGTGCACCCGTTATCGAGGTGTGAACACCGTCAAATGTGGGAGTGGGCTTGCCCGCGAAGGGTGCACCACGGTCTCACGCCGACATCAGACCATTTCGCGGCGAATCCACTCCACCACCGATGTGCGCTTGGGCACCCACCCCAACAATTCACGGGCATGCTTGCCGCGCACCCGGCTGTTGGAGCCCAGGCCGTAGTTGGCCATTTCATAGCCCCATTCGGCTTCTGCGTCGGCCAACGGCCAGTCCTGCGGCTTGCCCAGGTTCAGGGCTTCGGCGATGGCGGTGGTCATGTCGATGAACGCCGCTTCACCGCTTTCCACGAAGTAGAACGTGCCCGGCACATTCTTCTCCAGCGCCAGCAGATAGAGCGCGACCACGTCCTCGATATGCACATTGGACCAGATGTTCTGCCCCGTGCCGACATGGCGCACCACCCCGCTCTTGCGCGCCTGCTTGAGCAAGCGCGGCAGTTGCACGCTGTCGCGCTTCACGCCCAGGCTGTGGCCGTAGATCAGGGTGTTGCAGATCACCGCCGAGTTCACCCCGTCTTGGGCGGCCGCCAGGATCAGGTTGTCGATGGCGACACGTGCGGCCTTGTCGACGGTCGGTTCCGGCAGGTGGTCTTCGACGTAGATGACATCGCTGGCCTTGCCGCCCGATGCATCGCCGACGATGCTCGAACCGCTGGTGTGCAGGAACGGTTTGTTCGAACCTTTCAAGGCGGCCAACAGCGTTTCCACCGCCGCGCGATGGTCGCTGCTGGCGGCGTTGATCACCGCGTCGGCCTGCCTGGCCTGTTCGGTCAACACCGCACGGTCATCCAGGGTGCCGATGACCGGGGTGATGCCCAGGGCCGTCATCTCGGCGGCTTGCTCGGCGCTGCGCACCAGGCCCGTCACATGGTGGCCGGCCTTGACCAGGCCGGTGGCGATGGAGCCGCCGATAAATCCGGCGGCGCCGGTAACGAATACGTTCATGGAGGTCTCTCCTGACTGAGTAAGTGATGGGCCCAGTATCAAGCCCCCATCCCTGGCGAATAAGACCGTGTTGCCCAATTCAATCTTGCGCGCAGGTCACGAATCAGCAGGCGTACCGCGCCAGCTTGGCCTGGATAAAGTCCAGGAAGCATTGGATGCGCAAGGCCAGTTGCGAGTTGCGGTAAAACACCGCGTGGATCGGCTGGCGATAACCGCTGTTGAAGGCTTCCAGCAGCGGCACCAGGCGCCCGGCGTCGATGTCGTCGCTGGTCATGAAGTTCGACAGGCAGCCAATGCCCTGCCCTTCGAGCGCCAGTTGGCGCACGGTTTCACCGCTGGACGCGGCAATGCCGGGCTCGATCAGCCAGCGGTCACCCGCCACGTGGCGCAACGGCCAGTGGTTGAGCGTCTCGGTCTGGGTGAAGCCGAGCAAGGTGTGCTCGGCCAACTCGGCGACCGTGGTCGGCGTGCCGTACTGCTTGAGGTAAGCGGGGCTGGCGAGGATATGCAGCGGGGTGCAGCCCAGGGATCGCGCATGCAGGGTGGAATCGGCCAGCGCGCCGATGCGAATCGCAATGTCGGTACTCTGCTCCAACAGGTCGATGATCAAGTCATCACTGTTCAACTCCAGCTGGATCTCTGGGTACAGCCCGCGAAACTCGGCGATGTACGGCACGATCCCATGCAGCATGAACGGCACGGCGGCGTTGATGCGCAAGCGCCCCGCCGGTTTCTTCTGGCGCGACGACAAGCGCTCCTCCAGATCATCCATCTGCGCCAGGATCACCTTGGCCTGTTCGAAGAAGTACTTGCCCTCCTCGGTCAGGTCCATGCGCCGCGTGGTGCGGTTGATCAGCGTGGTGTCGAGCTTCGCTTCCAGGCGCGACAAGGTGCGGCTGACCGCCGACGGCGTCTGCCCGACCTGCTCCGCCGCCGCCGAAATCGAGCCGCACTCAATCACGTTGACGAAGATCTGTAGCTCATCGGATCGGGCTTTCACAGGCTGTCCTCTTTCTCGGTTCAGCGCAGCTTACACCGAGAGGTCGAACACCTGCGCCAGATGCTGCTCGTAGCGCGCCACATCGGCGTCGATGGCCGGGCGCTTCATGACGTCCACGCAGAGGAACGTCGGCAAAGCCGTCATGCCGAGGAACTCATTGGCCTTGTGAAACGCGAAGTACACCGCGTCCACGCCTTTACCCTCAAAGAAATCGCTCGGGTCGTCGAAGGCTTGCTGCGGGGCGTTCCAGGTCAGCGACAACATGTATTGCTTGCCGTGGATCAGGCCGCCGCTGCCGTATTTCTGCGAGGCGTCGGAACGGGTACGGCCATCGCTGGCGTAGAGGCTGCCGTGGCCTTCGGTGAAGACTTCGTCGATGTACTTCTTCACGATCCATGGCGCGCCCATCCACCAGCCGGGCATCTGGTAGATGATCACGTCGGCCCAGAGGAATTTGGCGACTTCTTCGGCCACATCGTAGCCTTCATCGATATGCGTGACCTTGACGTCAATACCGCCACGGTCGAGCACAGCCACGGCAGCGTCATGCAGGGTGGTGTTGTAGCGACCGTCGGAGTGGGCGAATTTTTTACCGCCGTTGAGCAGCAGGACTTTTTTCATGGAGGGAGCGCCTTGAGATTAAAAATGTCTGAAGGCAGGGTATCGATGTGCCTTGCGCGGAATAAGCCTTGGCGCGGCAAAATACATTTGACTAAAAGTCACGAATCTAACTCTATTGTTGCCTTTATCCACTGATCAACAGATGCGCGCCCAACAGCGCCATGCCGATAAAAAACACCCGCTTGAACAACACGGCACCGATCCGTTGGCGCAACGCCTGCCCCAGCCACATGCCCAACAAGGCCGGCGCCAGCGCCAACAACGAGGCATTGATCTCGCCGCCGCCGAGGCTGCCGCGCCAGGCCAACCCGGCCGCCAGCGCCAGTGTCGACACGCTGAACGACAGCCCCAACGCCTGCACCAACTGATCGCGATTCAACCCCAGCGCTTGCAGATACGGCACCGCCGGAATCACGAAGACGCCGGTGGCCGCGGTGATCAGGCCGGTGACCAGCCCACACACCGGCGCCAACCAACGCTCGGTCGCGGGCGTCACCTTGAATGCGGGCAGGAACAGCCCACTCAACGCATACACCAGCAAGGCCGCGCCCAACGCGCGCACCACCCCGGCGCCACTGCCCATTCCCAGCCACAGCGTGCCCAACCCGGTGCCGAGGACAATCAACAGCAACAGCGGCCACAAGCGCTTGAGCAACACGCTCAAGTGGCCGCCGAAGGCCAGTTGCCAAAGGTTGGTCACCGTCGAAGGGATGATCAGCAACGCCGCAGCCTGCGCCGGCAACATAGCCAGGCCGAGCAAGCCCATGGCGACGGTGGGCAGGCCCAGGCCGATCACACCTTTGACGGTGCCGGCCAGCAGGAAGGTGCCGATCACCAGCAGGGTCAGGGCGGGGCCGAGGTTTTGGTAGAACGCGAGGAAGGTTGTCATCGGCCGAGTGTGGGGCTTTTCGCTGGGCGCGAAAATTCACCATATACTGAGGCAGCCTCTTGTTTTGCATGAGGCTGATGCCGCCATCGCGGGCAAGCCCCCTCCCACTGTTGAAATGCATTCCAAGTGTGGGAGCGGGCTTGCTCGCGATAGCGCCAGTCCAGCGAAAGGAAATCTTCCAGCCATGCACTTTGACCTGATCGACCTGCGCCTCTACCTGCACGTCCTAGATGCCGGCAACATCACCGCCGGCGCCAGCCGCAGCCACTTGTCCCTGGCCGCCGCCAGCGCGCGCATCCGCGCGATGGAAGCTGCGCTCGGGGTTGAATGCCTTGAACGCGGCCGCCGTGGCGTCACGCCGACGGCCGCGGGCCAGGCCTTGGCGCGTCATGCCCGGCTGTTGCTGCAACAGGCCGAGCACCTGCAACAGGACCTGGCGGAATACGCCAACGGCGTCAAAGGCCAGGTGCGCCTGCTGTGCAACACCACCGCCCTCAGCGAATACCTGCCGGAACTGCTGGCGGATTTCCTGCGCGACCACCCCAACCTGGACATCGACCTGCAGGAACTGCCCAGCCTGCGCATCACCCAGGCCTTGCGCCAGGGCACCGCAGACCTCGGGATCATCTCCGACGCGGTGGACACCCACGGCTTGCAGACCCTGGCGTTTCGCGACGATCCGCTGGTGCTGGTCATGCCGCTGGAACATCCGTTGGCGGCAAGTACGGTGAGTTTTATCGACAGCCTGCATTACGACTATGTGGGCCTGGCCGCCCACAGCGCGCTGGCGGTGTACCTGGAAGAACAGGCGTTGCACGCGGGGTTTCGCTTGCACACGCGGATCCGCGCCGAAGGTTTTGACGGCGTGCTGCGCATGGTCGCACGCGGCGCGGGCCTGGGGATCGTGCCCCAGGCGGCGCTGGCGCGCTGGCCGTGGGCGCAGCGCGTCAAGGCCCAGCCGTTGCGAGAAGCTTGGGCCTGTCGAACGCTGCTGTTATGCGCGCGCTCGTTCGAACACCTGCCGGGTTATGCCAGGGCCTTGCTCGACGCCTTGGCCCTGCCCTTGCGGAAAAACCCGTAATACACCGCCGACAGAATCAGCAGGAACGGCACGCCGAACACCAAGGTCATTTTGAACGCGTCGGTGAAATACGTGGTGATCATCACCGCGCCCATCAGCACCAGGCCCAGCAGCGTGCTGTAGGGAAACAGGCGCAGTTGGAACGACAACTTCGCCCCGCCATGACGCTTGCGATAACGGCGGAAGAACAGGTGCGTCAGGAAGATCATGAACCAGGTGAAGATCGCGCCGAACATCGAGATCGCCATCATCAGCGTGAACGAGCTTTCCGGGTAGACCACGTTAAGCAAGGTCGCCAGGCCGATGCCCGAGCTGGACAGCAACAAGGCGTTCAGCGGGATGCCGCTCTTGCTCAACGCGCCCATGGACTTGGGCGCAAAGCCGGCGCGGGACAGGCTGAACATCATGCGCGTGGTGATGTAGAGCTGGCTGTTCATCGCCGACAGCGCCGCGATCAGGATCACGAAATTCATCACCCCGGTGGCGCCGGGAATGCCGAGGGTCTGCATCACTGTGACGAACGGGCTCTGCGTCTGCCCGGCCTGGTTCCACGGCACGATGGCCAGCATCAGCGCCAGGGTCAGCAGGTAAAACACCACCAGGCGCACGATGGTCGCGCGAAAGGCTTTCTTCACCGCCTGCTCCGGGTCGGCCGCTTCACCGGCGGCGACGGCGATCATCTCTACGCTCAAGTAGCTGAAGATCGAGACGATCACTGCGATCCACATACCGCTCAAGCCATGCGGGAAAAAGCCGTCGTGGGCCGTGTAGTTCTGCACCCCGTACTGCGGGTTGCCGGAGCCGAACACCACGTACACCGCGAGGAGGATGAAACCGACGATGGCGCTGATCTTGATCGTCGAAAACCAGTATTCGAAGTTGCCGAAGGTTTTCACGCTGATGGCATTGAGCAGGATCAGCACGCTGGAGAACGACACGATCCACACCCACTCCGGCACGTTGGCGAACCAGTACTTCATGTACATCGCCACCGCCGTGACCTCGGCGCCCACCGCCAGCACAATCGCCGCCCAATAGGCGTAGCGCACCAGGAACCCGGCCAGCGGGCTGATGTAGAACTCGGCGTAGGCCCCGAAGGAGCCGGAGGTGGAATGGGCCACCGTCATCTCCGCCAGGCAGCCCATCAGCAGCAAGGTGATCAACGCTCCGATGGCGTAACTCAGCAGCACGCTGGGCCCGGCATAGCCGATGGCATAGGCGCTGCCCATGAACAGCCCGGTGCCGATGGCGCCACCGATGGCGATCATGCTCATCTGGCCGGAAGAGAGCTGGCGCCTCAGGCCCAGTTCGCGGTGGGTGATTTCTGCAAAGCCGTCGTTTGGCGTGGTCACGTGGTGTGCCCCTTATTGTTGTGATTGCACGATTTGTCTGTTGCCACAGATCCCCTGTGGGAGGGGGCTTGCTGGTGATAGCAGTCTTTCAGTTGATACCTAGGTGACTGATCCGCCGCCATCGGGGGCAAGCCCCCTCCCACATTGAGCCTGCGTCAGGCACTCAGTGGATGAACACCGCAGCCCCATATAGCAGTCTTTCAGTTGATACCTAGGTGACTGACCCGCCGCCATCGGGGGCAAGCCCCCTCCCACATTGAGCCTGCGTCAGGCACTCAGTGGATGAACACCGCAGCCCCATATAGCAGTCTTTCAGTTGATACCTAGGTGACTGACCCGCCGCCATCGGGGGCAAGCCCCCTCTCACATTGAGCCTGCGTCAGACACTCAGTGGATGAACACCGCAGACCCCATATAGCAGTCTTTCAGTCGATACCTCGGTGACTGATCCGCCGCCATCGGGGGCTTGCCCCCGATGGCGGTGTGTCGGTCGCCGGATTCACACGCTGATACAGCGCTATCGGGAGCAAGCTCCCTCCCCCCATTGTTGTCTGTGTTTATTCAAGTGACGCTGTTACGGACCTTGAATTGCGCCTGGTCCCAGGTGCGGTTGTCGAGGATCTCACCGAGGATTTCCACGGCGTCCCACACTTCGGTAAAGCAGGTGTACAGCGGCGTAAAACCAAAACGCATGATGCGCGGCTCGCGGTAGTCGCCAATCACTCCACGGGCAATCAGTGCCTGGATCACCGCATAACCTTCAGGGTGTTCGAAACTCACATGGCTGCCGCGTCTGGCGTGCTCGCGCGGGGTGATCAACACCAGGCCATGGGCGGCGCAGCGGGCTTCGACCAATGCGATAAACAGGTCGGTCAAGGCCAGGGATTTACCGCGCAGGCTGGCCATGTCGGTCTGTTCGAAAATCTCCAGGCCGCACTCCACCATGGCCAGCGAGGTGATCGGCTGGGTGCCGCACAGGTAACGGGCGATGCCGGCACTCGGTGCATAACGCGTCTCCATGGCGAACTGCCGGGTATGCCCGAACCAGCCCGACAACGGCTGGCGCACCACGTCCACCAGCGCCGGGTTGACCCACACGAACGCCTGGGAGCCAGGGCCGCCATTGAGGTATTTGTAGGTGCAACCGATCGCATAATCGGCGCCAGCCCGATGCAGGTCGATGGGCACCGCACCTGCCGAATGCGCCAGGTCCCAGAGGCTCAGCGCGCCGCACTCGTGGCTCAACGTGGTGAGCGCGTGCATGTCGTACATGTAGCCGGTCTTGTAGTTGACGTGGGTGAGCATCACCACCGCCACGTCCGGGTCGATGGCCTGGGGCAGTTCGTCCGGGCTGTTGACGAGGCGCAGCGAATAGCCCTGTTGCAGCAGTTCGGCGAGGCCTTCGGCGATGTACAGGTCGGTGGGGAAGTTGCTCGCTTCGCTGACGATCACCTTGCGCTGCGGCGCGCGTTGGCGCTGCACGCTCAAGGCGGCGCTGAGCACCTTGAACAGGTTGATGGAAGTGGTATCGGTGATCACCACTTCGCCCTCCCCCGCGCCGATCAACGGCGCCAGGCGATTGCCCAGGCGCTGGGACAAGTCCGCCCAACCCGCGCTGTTCCAGCTGCGAATCAAGCCATTGCCCCACTCCTCGGCGATCACCTGCTGCGCCCGCGCAAGCGCGGCCACCGGACGTGCGCCGAGGGAGTTGCCGTCGAGGTAGATCACCCCCTGCGGCAAGGCGAACTGGTGACGCAGCGGCGCCAACCGGTCCTGGTCGTCAAGGGCTTGGCAATGGCTTCGAGTGATCATGGGCTGTCCTGGTTTTTATAAGTGAAGATGCCGTAAATAATGAGCGAAGTTTTAGAGAATTTTCGTGCAAAGTTGTGGGCAACAGGCTAATTAAGCTGTAGGAAATTCGAAGTTCAACCGAAAACACGCGGATTTATTCTAAGCATGATTCTCGACGCCACCGACCTGCGCCTCCTGCATTTCCTGCAACAGGACGGCCGTATCAGCAACCAGGAACTCGCAGAAAAAGTCGCGCTGTCGCCCTCCGCCTGCCTGCGCCGTCTGCGCCTGCTGGAAAGCGAAGGCATCATCAGCGGCTATCGGGCGGTGTTGAATGCCGAGCGGTTGGGGATCGAACTCGAGGCCATCGTCCACCTGTCGGTGCGCCAGGACGTGGAGGACTGGCACGAGACGTTTATCCAGAAGGTGCAAGGCTGGCCGGAAGTGGCCAGCGCCTACGTGATCACCGGCGCCAGCAACTACGTGCTGCGGGTGCAGGCGCGCAACCTCAAGCACTTTTCGGACTTTATCGTGAACCACCTGAACCGCACGGCGGGGGTGATGGATATCCGCTCGGAGATCGTGTTGCAGAAGATCAAGGATCGCGATGAAGTGTTGGACCTGGTGCTGCGCAAATAGTCAGCCACACCACAAAACAATGTGGGAGGGTGGCTTGCCCCCGATAGCCGTGTGTCAGTCAGTTAAATGTTTACTGATCCGCCGCTATCGGGAGCAAGCTCCCTCCCACATTTTTTGACCGCGTTGATCAATCTTCCAATGCACGCACGCGCTGCATGCGCTTTTGCTCCAGCGGCGCATCGGCAAGCTGCACCTCGAAGTCAAAATCGATCTGCGCAAAACGCCCTTCCACACCCAGTTCCCGCGCCAGGTGCTGATCGTCGCTGAAGCGAATTTCGGCAATCAACTCATCCCGTGTCGCGTAGGCAAAATCATCGTGCAGGTACGGGTCGTCCGACAGGTTGATCTGCGTGGTCAGGTGCCGATGCCCCGGCGCCGAGATGAAGAAGTGAATATGCGCCGGCCGCTGCCCGTGGCGTCCCAACTGATTGAGCAACTGCTGGGTCGGCCCGGTCGGCGGGCAGCCATAACCCGACGGCACGATGCTGCGAAAACGGAAGTTGCCCTGGGCATCGGTCTCGATGCGGCGGCGCAGGTTGAATTCCGACTGCGCGGTGTCGAACCAGGAGTAAGTGCCGCCGGTATTGGCCTGCCACACATCGACAATCGCCCCGGCCAACGGCTTGCCCTGCGTGTCCCGTACCTGGCCGCGCATGAACAGCGGCACGCCCGGGTCCTGGCCGTCGTCCAGGCGCGCTTCGTATTTCGACAGCGGCGCCCCCGCCACATACAGCGGGCCTTCGATGGTGCGCGGGGTGCCGCCGGTTTTGCCGGTTTCTTCGTCGGCGGCGTCCATCAACAGGTCCAGGTAATGCTCCAGGCCAAGCCCGGCGGCGAGCAAACCGGCTTCCTGGTGTTGACCCAATTCGTTGAGGTAGTTGACCGCCGCCCAGAACTCTTCGGGGGTGACTTCCAGGTCTTCGATGATGTTCACCGTGTCCCGCAGGATCCGGTAAATCAGCGTCTTGGTGCGCGGGTTGCCGCTTTCGCTGCGGTGGCCGCTGGCTTCTTCGAGAAACTGTTGGGCATGGGCAGTCTGGGACAGTCGGATGGACATGGTGCAATCCTCATCTTGTAATTATTGGGGATAAAACAGGCTCAGCGGTCGTCCGCGTGGATCGACGACGGGTGCCGGCACAGCGCATTCACTTCGATGGCCATGTAGGGATAAAGCGGCAGTTGCATCAGCAGGTCGTGCAGTTCCTGCACGCTGTCGACATCGAACACGCTGTAGTTGGCGTAGAGCCCGGCGATGCGCCACAGATGGCGCCATTTGCCCTCTTGCTGCAGGCGCTGCGCCAGGGCTTTTTCGTCGGCCTTGAGGCTGGCGGCACGTTCGGGGTTCATGTCGATGGGCAGGTGTACGCTCATTTTTACGTGGAACAACATGGCAGGCGCCTCTTAGTGGTTGTCACGACGGAAGAACGCCAGGCGCTCTTCATCGATGGCCAGGCCCAGGCCCGGTGCGGTGCTGACATGCAGCTGGAAATCGCGGTACACCAGCGGCTCGGTGAGGATGTCTTCGGTGAGCAGCAGCGGGCCGAACAGCTCGGTGCCCCACGCCAGTGTGTCCAGGGTGAGAAACGCATGGGCCGAGGCCAGGGTGCCGAGGCCGCCTTCGAGCATGGTGCCGCCGTATAGGCCGATCCCGGCCGCTTCGGCAATCGCGGCCGTGCGCAACACCGCGCGCGGGCCACCGTTCTTGGCGATCTTGAGGGCGAACACCGAAGCCGCGCCTTCGCGGGCCAGGTTGAAAGCGTCCTCGACACATTCGATGGATTCGTCGGCCATGATCGGCACCGGGCTCGACAGCTGAAGCCGGGCCATGCCAGCGCGGTTGTTGCGCGAGATCGGCTGTTCGATCAGGTCGATAGCGTTGTCGCCGAGCACCTTGCAGGCGCGCAGGGCGACGGCTTCATCCCAGGCCTGGTTGACATCGACGCGCACGCTGGCGCGCTCGCCCAGGGCTTTTTTGATCGCGATCACATGGGCCAGGTCGGCACTGACCTCACCGGCGCCGATCTTCAATTTGAAGACGCGGTGACGGCGCAGGTCGAGCATCTTCTCGGCTTCGGCAATGTCCTGCTCGGTGTTGCCGCTGGCCAGGGTCCAGGCCACCGGCAACGCATCGCGCACGCGGCCGCCGAGCAGCTCGCTGACCGGCAGGTGCAGGCGTTTGCCCAGCGCATCGAGCAACGCGCTTTCGATGGCGGACTTGGCGAAGGTGTTGCCGCGAATGCTGCGCGCCAGGCGCAACATGGCGGCATTGATGTTGTTCGCGTCCTGGCCGATCAGCAGCGGGGCGAAGTGGCGGTCGATGTTGATCTTGATGCTGTCAGGGCTTTCGTTGCCGTAGCTCAGGCCGCCGATGGTGGTGGCTTCGCCGAGGCCTTCGATGCCGTCGGCGCAACGCAGGCGGACGATCACCAGGGTCTGGTTCTGCATCGTGTGCATCGCCAGCTTGTGCGGGCGGATAGTGGGGAGGTCGACGATGATGGTTTCGATCGACTCGATGGCACAAATCGGCATGGCTATACCCGTTGGGTTCTTTATAGATTTGAGCCGATTCTGTGCCGCATTTTTCGTGGCTTCCAATATAGAATTGGTCTCGCACAATACCTTCAAGGTATCAAAGGAGCTGTCATGGAACTGCGACATCTGCGCTATTTCCAGGTGCTGGGCGAAACCCTCAACTTCACCCGCGCCGCCGAACGCCTGCACATCGCCCAGCCGCCGTTGAGCCGGCAGATCCAGCAATTGGAGGATGAATTGGGCGTGATACTGCTCGAGCGCGGCCGACCGCTGCGGCTGACCGAGGCCGGGCGGTTTTTCTATGAACACGCCACTGTGCTGCTGGAGCAGTTGGGCAAGGTCTGCGACACCACCCGGCGTATCGGCCAGGGCGAGAAGACCTGGCTGGGCATCGGCTTTGCGCCGTCGACCTTGTATGGCGTGCTGCCCGAGCTGATTCGGCGGCTGCGCAACAATGAAGCGCTGGAGCTGGAACTGGGGCTGTCGGAAATGACCACCTTGCAGCAGGTCGAAGCGCTCAAGGCCGGGCGGATCGACGTGGGCTTCGGGCGGATTCGCATCGATGACCCGGCCATCGTCCAGCGGGTGCTGGTCGAGGACCGCCTGGTTGCGGTGTTGCCCACCGGCCACGCCTTGCTGGGCGCGCCCGCCACCCTCGCCCAATTGGCCGCCGAGCCGTTTGTGCTGTACCCCGGCAACCCGCGGCCCAGTTATGCCGACCATGTGATCGCGCTGTTCGACGCCCATGGTTTGAGCCTCAAGGTGGCGCAGTGGACCAACGAGTTGCAGACCGCCATCGGCCTGGTCGGCGCGGGCATGGGCGTGACGCTGGTGCCGGCGTCGGTGCAGGTGCTGCATCGCGCGGACATCGGCTACACGCCGGTGGTGGAAGCCACCGAGACCTCGCCGATTATTCTCAGCCGGCGGGTGAATGATCAGTCGCCGGGGCTGAATCATTGTTTGCAGTTGGTTGAAGAACTGATCTGAAATCTCCCAGGCACTGCAAATCTAATGTGGGAGGGGGCTTGCCCCCGATAGCGGTGTGACAGCCCACACATCTACTGACTGACACACCGCCATCGGGGGCAAGCCCCCTCCTACATTTAATCTGCGGTGTTTTTTAGACAGTGCGCAGGCGCTTGCGCTGCAAAGTTTGGCTCGGCGACTCATCGAACAGCTTGCGATACTCCGCCGAGAACCGCCCCAGGTGGGTGAAGCCCCAGCCCAGGGCAATCTCGGAGATGGTGCGGGTGGAGCCGTGTTCGAGGATCTCCTGGCGCACCGCCCCCAGCCGATACTTTTTCAGGTAAGCCATCGGCGACAGCGCGAAGTATTTGCGAAACGCATCGAACAGCTTGAACCGCGAGACCCCGGCGGCGGCTTCCAGGTCTTCCAGATGCACCGCTTCGCGGGCGTTGTCGTGAATGTGCTGGCGGGCGCGGATCAAGTAGTGCGGCAGCTTCACGCCAAGCACGTCGCGCAGTTCCTCTGAATAATTATTCGGCTGGGCAAGGATCAGGCCCTTGATCAACGAGCTTTCCAGGTCGCGGGTAAACGCCGCCTGCTCGTACAACTCGCTGCTGCGCGCAAGCTCTGCGATGAAATAACGCGCCATGCGCCACCACGAGGCCGGGGCGCCGTCCACCGCATCCATCACCGGCTCGAAACGCAGCGGCGCCTCGATCGGCCGTTGCAGCAACCCTTCCAGCGACTCGCTCATCGCCGCCCGCGTAATCACCACCTGCAACTTGCGGCAATCGCCGGAAATCGCCAGCACCTGGTGCTCGTTGGGCGAGATGATCACGCCTTGATCGCGGTTGGAACTCAAGCGCTCGCCGTTCTTGCTCAACTCCTGCTCGCCTACCAGAGGCAGGCTCAGGCTGTAGCTGCTGAAGTGTTCGGCGTCCTCGATGTCGATGGTCACGTCGGTGCCGTATTCGATCACGCCCAAGGTGGTGGCGCGGGACTTGAACACGTTGGCGCTGTGATGGAAACGCAGGCGCTCGGGCGTGGCCGTCGCCAGGCGGTGCGGCCCGCAGATGCCGGACATCCAGCTGCGGGCGCCCTCCAGGTCGAAGCGTTCGATACGGATATCGCGTGTATGGCTACTCATCAGGCTGCACCCACGGCGGTTAGGCGGTTGCGCGCTCTGGCGGCGCGTCGTGACAGATCGACAGCAAGTTCTGCGCCACGGCGGCAGTCTCACTGCTGGGTGGATAACAACGCTCGACTATGTGGATAAACCACCGACTTCTGCGCGCACCGCCCTGCATGACAGTAGCGCATCGCGTCACCGCCCTGCACCGGCGTGGGTATTTCATGCCCAACTATCCGGCCCGCCTTCGCCCATTAAGCGGATAGCCCGCCGCCTCGGCGCAGTCGCTTAATGGCTGACCCGTTCAGCCATTATCAAAAGGTGCGTCCCATGAGTGGTGCAAGAAGCGTCGAGCAATGGAAAAGCTTCATCGACAGCTGCCTGGATTTCCGCCCCGCCGATGAAGTGTTCCGCATCGCCCGCGACATGTTCACCGAGCCGCAATTGTTCGACCTGGAGATGGAACTGATCTTCGAGAAGAACTGGATCTACGCCTGCCACGAAAGCGAACTGGCGAATAACCACGATTTCGTGACGATGCGCGCCGGGCGCCAGCCGATGATCATCACCCGCGACGGCGACGGCCAGCTCAACGCGCTGGTCAACGCCTGCCAACATCGCGGCACCACCCTCACCCGCGTCGGCAAGGGCAACCAGTCGACCTTCACCTGCCCGTTCCACGCCTGGTGCTACAAGAGCGACGGCCGGCTGGTGAAGGTCAAGGCGCCGGGGGAATACCCGGAAGGTTTCGACAAGGCCACGCGCGGCCTGAAAAAGGCGCGCATCGACAGCTACAAAGGCTTTGTGTTCATCAGCCTGGACGTGAACGGCACCGACAGCCTGGAAGACTTCCTCGGCGACGCCAAAGTGTTTTTCGACATGATGGTCGCCCAGTCCGCCACCGGTGAGCTGGAGGTGCTGCCGGGTAAGTCCGCCTACACCTACGACGGCAACTGGAAGCTGCAGAACGAAAACGGCCTGGACGGTTATCACGTCAGCACCGTCCACTACAACTATGTGGCCACGGTGCAGCACCGCCAGCAGGTCAATACCGCGAACGGCACCGCGGCCGGCACGACGCTGGACTACAGCAAACTCGGCGCCGGCGACGCGAATACCGACGACGGCTGGTTCGCCTTCAACAATGGCCACAGCCTGTTGTTCAGCGACATGCCCAACCCCACGGTACGCTCCGGCTACGCCACCATCATGCCGCGCCTGGTGGCAGAACACGGCCAGCCAAAAGCCGAGTGGATGATGCATCGCCTGCGCAACCTGAACATCTACCCGAGCCTGTTCTTCCTCGACCAGATCAGCTCGCAGTTGCGCATCATCCGCCCGTTGGCGTGGAACAAGACCGAGATCATCAGCCAGTGCCTGGGGGTGAAGCACGAGTCCGACGCCGACCGGGAAAACCGCATCCGCCAGTTCGAGGACTTCTTCAACGTCTCGGGCATGGGCACGCCGGACGATCTGGTGGAGTTTCGCGAGGCCCAGCGCGGTTTCCAGGGCCGCCTGGAGCGCTGGAGCGATATCTCACGCGGCAGCCACCGCTGGGCCACCGGGCCAACGCCGAACAGCGAAGCCCTCGGCATCCAGCCCGCCATGACCGGCACCGAATTTACCCACGAAGGCTTGTACGTCAACCAGCACCGCAACTGGCAGCAGTTCCTGCTCAACGGCCTCGACCAACGCGCGCTGAAGCTGCGGGAGGTGGAATGATGAATGCGCCATTGCAGTACCGGATCGAGCAATTTTTCTATCGCAAATCCGAGCTGTGCGACGCCCAGGACTGGGACGCCTACGTGCAGCTGTTCGACCCGCAGAGCGAATTCCACCTGCCGCAATGGGACTCCGAACACGTCTACACCCGCGACCCCAAGCGCGAAATGTCGCTGATCTATTACGCCAACCGCTCGGGCCTGGAAGACCGCGTGTTCCGCCTGCGCACCGGCAAGGCGGCGTCGGCCACGCCCATGCCGCGCACCTTGCACCTGATCCACAACGTGCGTATCGCCGAGCAGGCGGACGGCACACTGGAGGTGCGCTTGAACTGGCACACGCTGTTCTATCGCCTGGCCACGTCGGAGCAGTTCTACGGCCACGCGACCTATCGCCTCAAGCCCCATGGCGACAGTTGGCTGATCACCAGCAAGCACGCGTTGTTGCTCAACGACACCATCAACTCGGTGCTGGATTTCTATCACCTGTAACGCTGGCGAACGCCCCTTGTAGGAGCGAGCTTGCTCGCGAAGGACGTCAACGATGACGCGGGCATCCTGAATGCACGCGGCGTCCTTGAGTTTTTCGCGAGCAAGCTCGCTCCTACAGGGGTTCACACATGAACCCACGGAGTACTGGGGATGAATCACAAAGTGGCCTTCAGTTTTGCCGACGGCAAGACGCTGTTTTTCCCGGTGGGCGCGCATGAAATCCTGCTGGATGCGGCCCTGCGCAATGGCATCAAGATTCCGCTGGATTGCCGCGAAGGCGTGTGCGGCACCTGCCAGGGCCGCTGCGAGAGCGGCGAATACAGCCAGGACTATGTGGACGAGGACGCCCTCTCCAGCCGCGACCTGCAACAGCGCAAGATGCTCAGTTGCCAGACCCGGGTGAAGTCGGATGCGACGTTCTACTTCGACTTCGATTCCAGCCTGTGCAACGCGCCGGGGCCGGTGCAGGTGCGCGGCACGGTGAGCGAGGTGCGGCAGGTCTCGACCGGCACGGCGATCCTGCAAGTGCAGCTGGACCAGGCGCTGGACTTTCTGCCGGGCCAATACGCCCGCCTGGCGGTTCCGGGCACCGACAGTTGGCGCGCATATTCCTTCGCCAACCGGCCGGGCAATCAGCTGCGGTTTCTGATCCGCCTGCTGCCCGACGGGGTGATGAGCAACTACCTGCGCGAACGTTGCCAGGTCGGCGATCCGCTGCTGATGGAGGCGCCGCTGGGTGCGTTCTACCTGCGCCATGTCAGCCGACCGCTGGTGCTGGTCGCCGGCGGCACCGGGTTGTCGGCGTTGCTGGGCATGCTCGATGAACTGGCGGCCAACGCCTGCGAACGGCCGGTCCACCTGTACTACGGCGTGCGCGGCGCCGAGGACCTGTGCGAAGCGGCGCGCATCGAGGGTTACGCGTCCACGCTCGCGGATTTTCGCTACACCGAAGTACTGAGCGACCCGCCGCCCGCATGGTCCGGCAAGCGTGGCTACCTCACCGAGCATTTCGACCTGGCCGAATGGCGGGACAGTTCGGCCGATATGTACGTGTGCGGGCCCCCTCCGATGGTCGAATCCATCCAACAATGGCTGGCGGATCAGGCACTTGATGGCGTTCAGTTGTATTACGAAAAGTTCACGCAGAGTAATATCTGACCCCTCAGCAC
This sequence comes from Pseudomonas sp. 7-41, assembly GCF_021233075.1. NCBI lineage: Bacteria > Pseudomonadati > Pseudomonadota > Gammaproteobacteria > Pseudomonadales > Pseudomonadaceae > Pseudomonas > Pseudomonas sp. 7-41. The sequence goes on from NZ_CP089551.1 coordinate 5,799,424, forward strand.
TTCTGAGGGGTTGGGCGCGGCGTGCAATCAACCCCGAGAAAAACAAGTAGAAGGGAATGTTAATGGCGGATGACATGATTAACCCGGTAGGCCTCAAGCGTGGCCTGAAGAACCGGCATATTCAGCTGATTGCCTTGGGCGGCGCGATCGGTACGGGGCTGTTCCTCGGCTCGGCCGGCGTGCTCAAGTCGGCGGGGCCGTCGATGATCCTCGGCTACGCGATTGCCGGTTTTATCGCGTTCCTGATCATGCGCCAGCTCGGCGAGATGATCGTCGAGGAGCCAGTGGCCGGTTCGTTCAGCCACTTTGCCCACAAGTACTGGGGCGGTTACGCGGGCTTCCTGGCGGGCTGGAACTACTGGGTACTCTACGTGCTGGTGGGCATGGCCGAACTGACGGCCGTGGGCAAGTACATCCAGTTCTGGTGGCCGGAGATTCCGACCTGGGTCAGCGCGCTGGTGTTCTTTGTCGCGGTGAACCTGATCAACACCCTGAACGTGAAGTTCTTCGGTGAGACCGAGTTCTGGTTCGCGATCATCAAGGTGGTGGCGATTGTCGGCATGATCGTGCTCGGCTGCTACCTGTTGTTCAGCGGCACCGGCGGCCCGCAAGCGTCGATCAGCAACCTGTGGAGCCACGGCGGTTTCTTCCCCAATGGCGGCATGGGGTTGTTGATGTCCATGGCGTTCATCATGTTCTCGTTCGGTGGCCTGGAGCTGGTGGGCATCACCGCCGCCGAGGCCAACGAGCCGCGTAAAGTGATCCCGAAAGCGATCAACCAGGTGGTGTACCGCATCCTGATTTTCTACGTCGGCGCGCTGACCGTGCTGCTCTCGCTGTACCCGTGGGATCAACTGCTGCAGACCCTCGGCGCGTCGGGCGATGCCTACAGCGGCAGCCCGTTTGTGCAGATCTTCTCGCTGATCGGTAACGACACCGCCGCGCACATCCTCAACTTTGTGGTGCTGACCGCGGCGCTGTCGGTGTACAACAGCGGCGTGTACTGCAACAGCCGCATGCTGTTCGGCCTGGCCGAGCAAGGCGACGCGCCGAAAGCGCTGATGAAACTCAACAAACAAGGCGTGCCGCTGCGGGCCCTGGCGATTTCGGCGCTGGTGACGCTGCTGTGCGTGGTGGTCAACTACGTCGCGCCGCACAGCGCGCTGGAGTTGCTGTTCGCGCTGGTGGTCGCCTCGCTGATGATCAACTGGGCGCTGATCAGCCTGACCCACATCAAGTTCCGCAAGGCCATGGCCGAGCAAGGCGTGGTGCCGTCGTTCAAGACCTTCTGGTTCCCGTTCAGCAACTACCTGTGCCTGGCGTTCATGCTGATGATCATCAGCGTGATGCTGGCGATTCCGGGCGTTCGCGATTCGGTGTATGCGATGCCGGTTTGGGTGGGGGTGATCTACATTGCCTACCGCTTGCGCGTCAAAAACGCGAAAGCGGTAGCCGCCGCGCAGTAATACTCCTGTGGGAGGGAGCAAGCCCCCTCCCACATTTGGTTGCATTCCAAATGAAAAGCCCCGGTGATCCGGGGCTTTTTGTTTAGAGCGTGGAACGTACTCGCCACAGCTCGGGGAACAGGACCGTGTCGAGCATCTTGCGCAGGTAACCCACGCCCTCGGTGCCGCCGGTGCCGGGCTGGAAGCCGATGATCCGTTCCACCGTGGTCACATGGCGAAAGCGCCATTGGCGGAAGGAGTCTTCCAGGTCGATAAACTTTTCGGCCAACTGGTACAGGTCCCAATAACGGCTCGGGTCGCGGTAGACCTCGCGCCACGCCGCTTCCACGGAGGCATCGTGAACCGTCGCCGCCGTCGGGTCGCGTTCGGCGCGTTGCGGGTCGATCGTCAGGCCGGCCTTGACCATCAGGTTGATCGCCTCGTCGTACAGCGACGGCGTGGCGATCGCCACTTGCAGTTCTTGCAACAATTGCGGGCGATGGGCGTGGGGCCGCAACAGCGCCGGGCTTTTGTTGCCGAGGATGAATTCAATCTCACGGTACTGGAACGACTGGAACCCGGACGATTGGCCGAGGAACGGGCGAATCGCCTTGTACTCCGACGGGGTCATGGTCGCCAGCACCGCCCAGGCGTGTACCAGTTGATCGAAGATCCGCGAGACCCGCGCCAGCATCTTGAACGCCGGCGGCAACTCGCCCAGGCGCAGGTGTTCGCGGGCGGCCTTGAGCTCGTGGAGCATCAGTTTCATCCACAGCTCGGAGGTCTGGTGCTGGATGATAAAGAGCATCTCGTTGTGGTCCGGCGACAGCGGGTGCTGGGCGCTGAGGACTTTGCCCAGGTCCAGGTAGTCGCCGTAGCTCATGGACTCGGAAAAATTCAACTCGGCGTTATGCCATTCTTCCGGCGGCTGGTAATCCTCTGAGAAGGGACATTGGCTCATCGTGCGGGCTCCACAAGCGGGCGCAGGATTGCGCGGACAGGGCTGGCGTCGAGGTGGGCAAACCGCAGCGGCAGGGCGATCAGTTCATAGTCGCCCTCCGGCACGTCATCGAGCACGATGCCTTCGAGAATCGCCATGCCATGACGGGCCACGGCGTTGTGGGCATCCATGGTCTTGGACTGTTGCGGGTCCAGGGACGGCGTGTCGATACCAATCAGGCGCACGCCCAGGCTGGCGAGCAGCTCGATGGTCTGCGGGGCGATGGCGGTGAAGTTCGCATCCCATTCGGTCAGCGGCGCCTGTGGATAAGTGCGCAGCAACACACGTTCCGGCAAGTTATCCACACGCCCTTGCAACTGCTGCGGCTGCACCAGCGCGCCGCTGTCCAGGCAATGCAACACACGGCACGGGCCCATGTACACGTCCAGCGACACCTCGCCGATCGGCGCGCCGTCCGCGCTGTAATGCAGCGGCGCATCGACATGGGCGCCGGTGTGCGGCGACAAGGTAACGCGCCCGACATTCACCGGGCACTCCGGGCCGAACTGCCACACGCGCTCTTCCTGGAACGGCGTATCCCCCGGCCAGGTCGGGGTCGCCGTACTCAAGGGCGGGCTGATGTCCCACCACGTTTTTATTGGGTTCATATCAAGGCTCTCGGTCGTGACTGAAGTGAATGATACGAGGGCCAGCCGTGAATTTTCTTGCGAATTCCTGCGACAAGCGGGAAATCTTTCGCACTTAATGCGAGGAAATGGCTTATCTACGCTCGAAAGTGTCGCCGAGCCACAGTGACGCTGCCACCGAGGGTTAATGTGGGAGGGGGCTTGCCCCCGATGGCAGTGTGTCAGTTGACACATGTGCTAGCTGATCCGCAGCCATCGGGGGCAAGCCCCCTCCCACATGAACTGCACTTGGCCTGAGCAGTGGTATTCGCCTGCGCTTCTGGGCATCTCGATGTCGAGTTCAGACCATTGACCCTGCCTGCGACGCTATAGGGTTCGACTCTCGTTCACCTGCCTCGGAGTCATCATGTCCAAACCCATCACCGTACTGCGCGACACCCACCCCTTGCCGGTCCTGGATGCCTGCAAATGGGAAAAGCTCGAAGGCGACCCGCACACCGTCAACCTCAACGCCTACACCAGCGAAGACGGCAGCAAGATCATGGGCACCTGGATCTGCACACCGGGCAAGTGGTACGTGGAATACGTGAAGTGGGAATACTGCCATTTCCAGGAAGGCTACTGCGTGATCACCCCAGAAGGCCTGGAGCCGATCCATTTGCGCGCGGGGGATATTTTTGTGGTGGAGCCGGGGATGAAGGGGACGTGGGAAGTGGTCGAGACGGTGCGTAAGTATTTTGTGTTTGCCTGAACCGCAATAAATAGTGGCGAGGGAGCAAGCGCCCTCGCCACAGGCGGTATCTATTTGGGCTTGCGGTAGCTGTTGATGATCGCCGAGAAGTCCTTGCCCCCTTCCCCGCGCTGGCTCATCGATTGATACAACTGCTGGGCCACAGCGCCGAGGATCACCGGCTGGTGCGCCTGGCGCGCAGCTTCGGTGGCCAGCCCCAGGTCCTTGAGCATCAGGTCGGCACCGAAACCACCGGTATAACCCCGCGATGACGGCGCGGTTTCGATCACGCCCGGCCACGGGTTGTACGTGTCGGAACTCCAGCAGCGCCCGGTGGAACTGTTGATGATCCCAGCCAGCACCTGAGTGTCGATGCCCAGCGCATCGCCCAGGGCCATCGCTTCGCTGACGCCGACCATGCTGATGCCCAGGAGCAGGTTGTTGCAGATCTTGGCGATCTGGCCGGTGCCGACGTCGCCGCAACGCACAATGTTGCGGCCCATCTGCGCCAGCACCGGTTGCAGGGTGGCGAACAAGTCCGCGCTGGCGCCGACCATGAAGGTCAGCGTCCCGGCTTGCGCGCCGCCAGTGCCGCCGGAGACCGGTGCATCGGCGACGGCCACCCCTTGCTTGGCTGCCGCCGCCGCGACATCGCGGATGGTCTGCGGGTCGATGGTGCTGCAATCCACCGCCGGCACGCCTTGGCCGATGCCGGCCAAAACGCCGTCTTCACCCAGCCAGACACTGCGCACATGGGCAGCGGCCGGCAGCATGGTAATCACCAGCTCGGCACCGGTGGCCGCATCGCGCGGTGAACCGCTGATGCTGCCGCCCAGTTCGGCCAGTTCCTTGAGTACCGCCTGGTTCAGGTCGAACAGGTTCAGCGCGTGGCCGGCCTTGATCAGGTTGCGGGCCATGGGCGCGCCCATGTTGCCCAAGCCGATAAATGCAATCTTCATGCTCGTCTCCCGGAATCAGCGCAGGTTGATGGTGGTGTTGACGCCATCGTTGACCGTGTCGTCATCGAACCAGCGGCTGGTGACGGTTTTGGTCTGAGTGTAGAACTGCACCACTTGCTTGCCATACGGGCCGAGGTCGCCGAGCTTGGAACCGCGCGAACCGGTGAAGCTGAAGAACGGCACCGGCACCGGGATCGGGATGTTGATGCCGACCTGGCCGACGTCGATTTCGCTCTGGAACTTACGCGCCGCCGCCCCGCTCTGGGTGAACAGGCCGGTGCCGTTGCCGAATGGGTTGGCGTTGACCAGCGCGATGGCCTCATCGAGGGTGTCGACTTCCAGCACCACCAGCACCGGTCCGAAGATTTCCTGGGTGTAGATCTGCATGTCGGTGGTCACGCCCGAGAACAGCGTCGGGCCGACGAAGTTGCCTTGCTCGAAGCCCGGCACCTGGATGTCACGCCCGTCCAGCTCCAGCTTGGCGCCTTCTTTCACGCCGCTTTCGATCAGTTCCAGAATGCGCGCCTTGGCACGCTTGGAAATCACCGGGCCGACATCCGTACCCGCTTCGCTGCCGGCATTGACCTTGAGCTTCTGCGCCAGCGCCTTCAGATCGGGCAGCCATTGCTTGGAAGCGCCCACCAACACCACCACCGAAGTGGCCATGCAACGCTGGCCCGCCGCGCCGAAACCGGCACCGACCAAGGCGTTGAGGGTGTGTTCACGGTTGGCATCCGGCAGCACCACCGCATGGTTCTTGGCGCCCATCATCGATTGCACGCGCTTGCCGTGTTTGCCGGCCAGGTCGTACACATGGGTGCCCACGGCGGTCGAACCGACGAACGACACTGCCTTGATGTCTTTATGCGTGCAGAGCGCATCCACCACGTCCTTGCCGCCGTGTACCACGTTGAGCACGCCGGCCGGCACACCGGCTTCCAGCGCCAGCTCCACCAGCAGCATCGTGGACAGCGGGTCTTGCTCGGAAGGCTTGAGGACGAAGGTGTTACCGCAGGCAATCGCCATCGGGAACATCCACAGCGGAATCATCGCCGGGAAGTTGAACGGAGTAATCCCGGCGCACACGCCGATGGGTTGGCGCAGGGTGTAGGTATCGACACCACCGGCGACGTTTTCAGCAAACTCGCCCATTTGCAGGGTGCCGATGGAGCAGGCGTGCTCCACCACTTCCAGGCCACGGAAAATATCGCCCTCGGCATCGGCAATGGTCTTGCCCTGCTCGGCGCTGAGGACCACGGCGATGCGTTTGGAGTGCTCGCGGATCAAGGCTTGCAGCTTGAGCATGATACGCATGCGTGCGCCGATCGGGGTCAGCTTCCAGGTCTGGAAGGCACGATGGGCGGCGTCGATGGCAGCGTTGACTTCTTCAGCGGTGGCAAACGGGACTTTGGCCAGCACTTGCTGGGTCGCCGGGTTGACGATGTCTTGCCAGTGGGTGGTCTTGGACTCGACCCATTCACCGTTGATCAACAACTTGACCTGTTGCACGGAAATATCGGCAGATGCGTTCATGTGGTCTCCAATTTGTATTTATAGGCAGAGAACCAAGGCGTTGAATCGCCTTGAGGATGAGGCGTTCGGACTGTTTTTGGAGTATAGATGTGCAAACTTCTAATAAGAACGCACATAAAAGCCGGTCCAATATGCAAAAAAACATCACATCACTGGGTTCCCTGAACTGGGACGACCTGAAGTTTTTCCTCGAAGTGGCCCGCACCCGCAAGGCCAGCGTCGCTGCCAAGCGCCTGGCGGTGGACTACACCACCGTGTCGCGGCGCATCAGTTCACTGGAAGTATCACTCGGCACCCTGCTGTTCGAAAAATCCCGGACCAGCGGTTTCGTCCTCACCAACGAAGGCCAGCGCTTGCTCGGCTACGCCGAATCCATCGAAAGCACCTTGCACATGGCCTGCGAACAAGTCTCCGGCTCCGGCGTGGCGCTGTCCGGGCATGTCCGCATGGGCTGCACCGAAGGCTTCGGCAGCTTCTTCGTCACCCCGCAGTTGAGCCACTTCGTCGACACCTACCCGGCGATCTCGGTCGACATCCTGCCCCTGCCCCACTTCATCAGCCTGTCCAAGCGCGAAGCCGACATCGTCATCGCCCTGGAACGCCCGGAACACGGGCCGTATGTGTGCTGCAAACTGTGCGACTACAAGTTGCAGCTGTACGCGACCCAGGACTACCTCGACCAACACCCACCCATCCACCGCCCGACGGATCTGGCCGAGCATCCGTTCATCAGCTACGTCGACGACCTGGCCTTCAGCTCGGAGCTGTTGTACCTGGCCAACGTAGTCCCCGGCGCCAGCGCCAGCCTGCGCAGCACCAGCGTGATCGCGCAGTACGTGGCGGCGCAGCAAGGACGGTCGATGGCGATTCTGCCGTGCTTTTTGGCGGCGCAGGATCCACGGCTATTGCCGGTGCTCGGGGAGCAGATTGCGGTTACGCGGCAGTTTTGGATGTATTGCCGGGAGGACTTGAGGAAGTTGAAACGGATTACGTTGTTGTGGGATTACATACGCGAGGTGACGGAGCAGAATCGGGGGTTGTTGATGGGGGAGACGCGGGAGATGCGGTTTGCGGATTAAAGGGCCAGCAACGACGATTCGCTTTAAATTGCAGGACGATTCCTAGAGAATCTCCACCCTATTGCGCCATAGAATTTGAGTGTCTAGCCTCCTCGGGTCGCTGCAAAACAGCGGTTGGGTTTAGCGACCCGAGAAACGTAGGTATGACCTCCTCCACTACTTTGGCTGGCATTTTTTGCCAGCTTTATCGTGTTATGGCGGCTGTGCGCGGGAGACCTTCGGGGTCTACCGGGTTCCTAGGTTACCGGTTCGCTAACCTGCGTACAGCTGCCACCTCTCCATGTTTAGCGACATGCCGTGGCGGTTTCTACTTCTTAACCTAAGAGAAACACCATGACCAAAATCGTCCCCGATCCACCGCTTTCTGCCTTCACCACCCTCGGCGTCGTCACCTTCGGCGACTACGGCGAAAACGAAAAACCACTGTTCCGCGTCAACGCGGGCATGCCGCTCGGCGAAGCGCTGGAACACGCCTCTACCCTGCTTTACTACGCCAAGAAACTCGCGATGGAAGCCGCCATGGATGTGCGCGGCGAGCAATACGCCTGGGCGGCGCATTATCTGTGTGAGATGGGCAAGGCGGTGGTGGATGACTTGACGCAGGCGCTGACGCCGAGCAGTTAAGCGAACACTTTACAAATGTGGGAGGGGGCTTGCCCCCGATGGCGGTGTGTCAGTCAGCATGCATCTGTCTGACCGACCGCTATCGGGGGCAAGCCCCCTCCCACATTTGATTGCATTTCACGCATTGGAATGGGCGAAGTCGCTTAGTCGGTACTTACCACAATCGACACCCGACGATTCTCGGTGCGCCCTGCGGCGGTGTCGTTGGCGGCGACCGGCTGGCTGCTGCCCAGGCCGCGCAGTTGGATATTTTCCTCCTTCATCCCCACGCGGGTCAGCACCGTGGCCACGCTTTTGGCGCGGCGCAGAGACAGTTGCTGGTTATAGCTCTCTTTGCCCGAGGCGTCGGTGTGGCCGTCTACCCGCACGCGGTCGATGCCCACGCCCAGCAACGCCTTGCCGATGCGCTCGACAATGACCGTGCTGGGGGCGTTGAGGCTTTCGACGTCGCTGCCGAACAGCACTTTGCCCGACAGCCCGAACGCCCAGCCGTCGTCGGTCAGTTCGAAGCCTTGTTGCTTGAGGACGGCGACTTGCGCCGGGCTCAGGCCTTTGGGAGGGGGTGTCTGGCAGCCGCTCAGGGCCAGCAGGGCCACGAATAAGGTGATAAACACAACGCGTGCAGTCGAGAACAAGGGATCAACTCCTGTGGTGAACGTTGACGACGGGGAGCTCCGCCTCCGCCGTTTGCTGGCCGCCCAGTGACAACCGTTTGGCCTGGTACATCGCCGCATCGGCGGCGTTGAGCAGGGCGCCGGGGGTGACGCCATGATCGGGGTAGATGGCGATGCCGATACTCAGGGAGGTCAACACGTGGGTGTCGCCCGGCACCGGGATCGGTATGTCCATGCTGGCAATGATCTTGTCGGCGATGCGCTGGGCATCTTCCACCTTGTGCAGCGGCGAGAGCAGGATGGCGAACTCGTCGCCGCCCAGGCGTGCCACCAGGTCGTCTTCGCGCAATTGCGCGCGCACGCGCGTGGCAACCGCCACCAGCACCGCATCGCCGGCGGCGTGACCGAAGTTGTCGTTGATGTCTTTGAAGCGGTCACTGTCGAGAAACAGCACCGCCACCCGCTCGTTGGCCTTGGCGGCGCTGCGCAGGGCACGGATCAGGCGGCCTTCGAAGAACGCGCGGTTGGGCAGGCCGGTCAGGCTGTCGTGATTGGCCTGGTGGGCAAGGCTTTCGTTTTCGCTTTGCAGGTGGTTTTGCCAGGCTTGCATTTCTTCCAGCAGGGCATTGAAGTCGTTGCCCAGGCTGTCGAGTTCGGCGATTTGTGCCCGTGGCACGCGGCGGTCGAAGTCGCGCTCGATGCGCGCGGCGTGGGCCACCGCCGCGAGGCTGTGCAACGGCCCGGTAATCCCCTGCAACAGGCGCCGCGCCAAATGCACGGCGACCCAGGCGCTGAGGACGGTGCAGATCAGAATCCCGGCCAGGCCGCTGAGCAAAAAGCGCAACAGGCTGGCGCCGTGACCGGTCAGGTGAATGCTGCCGATGGTGCGCCCCTGGTGAATGATCGGCTGGCTGATCGGCTGTTCGAGCAGCGAATGGGCCAGTTGCAGCTCGACCCGGGACAACATCCCGGTGTCCGGCCGCAGCCACTGCGCCAGCAGCCGGCCGTTGGCGTCGAAGACTTGGGCCTGGGCCACTTCTTCGGTGGAGGCGATCAGGCTGAGGGCTTCGGTGGCCGCCGCACGGTCGTTGAACACCACCGCCGCTTCCACGGTGTAATTGATGGAGCGTGCGATCAGGTGCAGGTTGTGTTCGGCATACACGCGCAGCGCCAGCACCCCGAGCAAGGTCAGGGACACACTGGCCAGCGTCACCGCCACCAACGCCAGGATCAAGTGCCCGCGGCCGATGACCGAGCGCAGGGTCGGTTGCGCTTTCGTCCATCTCATGACGCAGGCGCTCGACGGCGCGACAGCTGCAACACGCTGGGGTGAATACGCACGCCGCTGCGGGCCACGGAGTCGAGGTTGACCTCGAACGACACCTGCTCATCGCCCACCCGCAGGCAGAACAGACTGCCGACGGTGCATTGGTCGCCGCCTTCGCTGATGCTCAGTACCGGGTGGCCCATCAATGACGCAAACAAGCGGCTGCGCTCATCGGTATTGAGTTCGCCGATGTACACAGCGTCGCAGGCATTGACGATATCGGGGTTGTCGGCCAGCAGGCGCTGCACCACCACCGGGCGACCGGTGGCTTGGGTGGTGCCTTTGACCAGGTCGTCGGTGTATTGGGTCGGCCCGACGACGCACAGGCGCAGTTGCGCCGGTTCCACCGGCCAGCGCGCATAACTGAGGATACCCAGCACCACCTGGGTCACCGCCTGGGCACGGGAGTCGGCCATGCCCACGGGGCTGGCCGTCTGGGCAAAAGCACGCGGCGCGAGCAGGCACAGCACGGCCACCAGTAACATGCGTCTCCAGCTCAAGCGATGCTCTGTGGACGAGACAGCCACGTTCATGCAGCGATTCTCTCAGGTGTCAACGAGGGGTGATGCCGCAACGATAGCACAGCGGCGGAAAGCCCCGCGAGGCTACGCCTCGAAGGGTCCCGCTATTTTTTCAGAAAAATATGACACTCAAATCCGAAATACCAAATGACCGATCAGTCAGGTTTCCCGGGCTCATGCCCCAACTCCAGCATCAACCCGCTCAAGCGCTTGACCTTGCGCCGCACGGCTTCTTCGAACACCCCGCCGCGTGGCTCGATCAGGCTGAACCAGCGCTTGGCGCGGGTGATGCCGGTGTAGATCAGTTCTTTGGTGAGCACCGGGTTCAGCGCGTCCGGCAGGATCAACGCGGTGTGGGTGAACTCGGAGCCCTGGGATTTGTGCACGGTCATGGCGTACACGGTTTCCACATCGTTGAGCCGGCTGGGCAGCACAAAGCGCACGCCGCCCTGGCCGTCGTTACGCGGGAAGGCCACGCGCAACACGTGGGGGCCGCCGGCGCTTTCGGGCAATTTCAGGGCGATGCCGATGTCGCCGTTCATCAGGCCCAGGCCGTAATCGTTGCGGGTCATCAGCACCGGGCGGCCTTCGTACCACTGCTCGTCACCGTCGATCAGCCGCGCTTTGCGCAAGGCGGCGGTGATGCGCAGGTTCAGCCCTTCCACGCCCCAAGGGCCCTTGCGCACGGCGCAGAGCAGTTGGAAGGCGTCGAAGGCGTGCAGCAGTTGTTGCGCCCAATGGGTCCAGGCGGGGTCGTCACGCGGGGTGTCGAGAGACGGGCGCGCGGCGTGCAGCAGGTTCAGGTAGGCACGGTAGCCCTCGGCGCCATCGCCCGGCCCGTCCAGCACCAGGCGTTCCAATGCGTGGTCGTGTTCGCCCTTGAGGCTGACGCAGAACAAGTCGCGGTGGCTGCCCGCGGCCAGTAACCGTCGGGCTTCTTCGGCGTTCTGCTGGTTGACCCAACGCGCCAGTTGGCCGATGCCGCTGCCTTCGCCGAAGCGCCGCGAGTAGCGCAGCATCACCACTTGCTGGGCCAGCGGGTGGCTGCCATCGAGGTCCTCCTGCAGGCCGCTGTTGCCCAGGTCTTCACCGCTGACCGCTTGCAGCCATCGGCGGGTGTCGGCGCTGTACCAGCCGGCCTCGGCGTCGCGGCACAGGTCGCCGAGTACGGCGCCGGCCTCGACCGAGGCGAGTTGGTCCTTGTCGCCCAGCAGCACCAAGCGTGCGTGGGGCGGCAAGGCATCAAGCAGGTTGGCCATCATTTCCAGGTCGATCATCGAGGCTTCATCCACCACCAGCACATCCAGCGGCAATGGATTGCCCAGGTGATGACGGAAGTGGCGGGTGCCCGGGCGGCTGCCGAGCAGGCGGTGGACGGTGGTGACCTGGGTCGGGATTTTTTCCCGCACGTTGTCAGGCACATTCAACGACAGCACTTGCTGGCTGATGGACTCGGTAAGCCGTGCGGCGGCTTTACCGGTGGGCGCCGCCAGACGAATGCGCAACGGGCTGCCGGCCTCCACGGCCGGCGCCTGCAACAGCGCGAGCAAGCGCACCACGGTGGTGGTCTTGCCGGTGCCGGGGCCGCCGGTGACGATACTGAACGCCCCGCGAGTGGCCAGGGCGCAGGCGAGTTTCTGCCAGTCGATCACGCCATCGGGCGGCGCTTGGTCGAACAGGCCGTTCAGGCGCTGGGGCAGATCGGCGGCGAGGCTTTCTGCTGTGGCCAGGCGCAGGCGCAAGGCCGTGTCGATGCGTCGTTCGTAGGTCCAATAGCGGCGCAAGTACAAGCGTTTGCCGGACAGCACCAACGGGCGACTTTGCGCGGCCTCGCTGCCGTCGACGGCCAACGCGACCAAGGGGCTGGCGGCCAGGGCGTGGCACCAATGCGCGCCGTCCAGGCCCGCGAGCAGTTGCGACGGCAGCAGCATGGCGCCGGTTTGCAGGTCGCCTTCCGGCGGCAGGGACAGGGCGAAATCCGGTGCCTTGAGGGTCTCGAACAGGTCCAGGCACACATGGCCGTGGCCCAGTTGATGGCTGGTCAGGGCCGCGGCCAGCAACACCAAGGGGTCGGCCTGCGGGTCGAGTTCGTGCAGAAAGCCGACGAACGCCTTATCCAGCGCGCGCAGCCAGCCACGCTCGACCCAACGTTCGAACAGTTGCACCAGATCGGCGGCGCGGCTGAGGGGCATCAGTGCCTCCAGCGGTAACGGCGACAGGCTCATAGCAACACTCCTTGTTCCCAGGCGGGCTCAGCCTTGGGCGGTAACGATTGGCCTTGGAACATCAGGTCCAGGCTCTCGATCAGCGCCCGTGGCGGCCGCGTGAAGTACGCCCCCTGGCTGGCGGCCCGAGTGCCGCGCAGGAACAGATAGAGCGCGCCGCCGACATGGCGGTCGTAGTCGTAATCCGGCAGGCGCGCCTTGAGTTGGCGATGCAGGGCCAGCAGGTAAAGCACGTATTGCAGGTCGTACCGATGCTCAAGGATCGACTGTTCCATGGCGTCCTGGGTGTAGGCCGAATCATCGGGGCCGAGCCAGTTGGATTTGTAGTCGGCCACGTAATAACGGCCGTCGTGCTCGAAGGTCAGGTCGATGAAGCCCTTGAACATGCCGTTGAGCAACACCGGTTCCGCTGCGACGCGGGAGACGCCGTTGTGGGTGTACTGGCACACCAGCTTGTCGAGGGCGAGCACGTCGACTTTATGGCTGGCGAACCAGAACTCCATTTCGATCTGGTAGTGCTGCAGGCCGCTGAGCGTGACCTGATCGTTATCCAGCGGCAGCGGTGTTTGCAGCAGATGGCCGAGCCAACCGCTGAGGGCGATGATCCAGCCTTCCCAGTTGCGGCGGTTGCAGCGCGCGCCCACGGCCTTTTCGATAGCCTGCGGGGTCACGTCGAAGCCGTCTTCGCCCGCCCACTCCAGCAGGCCATGGAGGAAGGTGCCGGGGTTAGGGCCGCGTGGGAAACGGTGAATATCGCTGCCGGACGCAGCCGCTTCACGCGGTGCGTCAGGGTCGAGGCGTTCGTCGTCGAACAGCTTCTGGGCTTGCGGGCTTTCCGGCGCTTCAAGGTTGGCGGCGCTCATGCTGTCGCCGATGCGCAAGGCGCTGTAGGACGCGATCCACCAGTTTTCCGCGGCCTTGCGTTTGGGCAGCAAGGGCGCGAGCAGCGTGGCTTCGTTACGCGGCGGGTGGAAGACGCTGGCGTGGGCTTCGGGCATCGGCGCGTAATGCACGGCGGCACAGCCTGCCTGCAGGTCCAGCAACCAGCGCGCCAGGCCGGCGGACTCCGCCAACGCGGCGCCGGCACCGAGCAAATAGCCCAGCGCCGACAGGTGCAGCACCGAGCTGCTGTTGTTGCCGCGCTTGAGGTCGGCAATGCCCAGCCAGCACGCATGTTTGGCGCGGGTCAGGGCGACGTAGAACAGACGCAGGTCTTCCGCCAGGCGCTCGTCATCGGCCTGGGCGATCAACTCGGTGGTCGGGCGCAGGCTCACCTGCGACTTGCCGTTGGCATCGTGGTAATGCAGCGGCAAGCGGCTGCCATCCACCGGTTTGGCCGAGCAGATGAAGGGCAGGAACACCAGGTCGTATTCCAGGCCCTTGGATTTGTGGATGGTCACCACCTTGACCAGTTGCTCGTCGCTTTCCAGGCGCAGGATCTGTTCTTCACCGGCCTGCCCCGACAGCGCGAGGTGTTCGGCCAGGTGGCGGATCAAGGCCTGTTCGCCGTCCAATTCGGAGGCCGCCTGTTGCAGCAGTTCGCTGAGGTGCAACAGGTTGGTCAGCACGCGCTCGCCATCGCTGCGGGCGATCAGGGTTTGCGGCAGTTTGAAGTCGTGAAGCAGGCGACGCAGCATCGGCAGCACGCCTTGGCTGCGCCAGATCGCACGGTAGCCACGGAACTGCATCACGCGGCTTTCCCACGCCAGTTCGTCCTGGTTCAGACGCTCAAGTTCCGGCAGTGACAGGTTCAAGGTGACGCAAGCCAGCGCGGCGCGCAGCGGGCGTTCGACGTCCGGTTCGGCACAGGCCTTGAGCCAGGCCAGCAGGTCGTGCGCCTCTTGGGCGGCGAACACCGAGTCCTTGTCCGACAGGTACACGCTGCGCACGCCACGGGCGGCCAACTCACCGCGCACGGCTTGGGCTTCCTTACCGTCGCGCACGAGGATGGCGATGTCCGACGGCAACACGCCATCGAAGCTGCCGTCGGCGTGTAGGAAACCAGCGCGGCCTTGCTGCCCGCCGTTGAGCAATTCGACAATCTGTGTGGCGCAGGCAGCCGCCAGTTGCTGGCGATAAACCGCGTTGGAAATCGGCTGATCGGTGGGCAGGTGCCAGAGGTTCAGCGCGGGCAGCGTCTGACCATCGACCTGCAGTTGCTCCTTGCGGCCTTGGGACAGCACCGGCTGGAACGGCACCGGGTTTTCGCCACTCGGCTTACGGAACAGAAACGCGCCACGCCCGGTTTCCGCACGCTGGAACACATGGTTGACCGCCTCGACCATCGCGTGGCTGGAGCGGAAGTTGGTGCCCAGGGTGTGATGCCGGCCGGTGGTGGATTGGCGCGCGCGCAGGTAGGTGTAGATGTCGGCGCCACGGAAGGCGTAGATCGCCTGCTTGGGGTCGCCGATCAGGAACAGGCCGCTGTCGAGGTGGTTTTCTTCGATGCGGTAGATGCTGTCGAAGATGCTGTATTGCACCGGGTCGGTGTCCTGGAACTCGTCGATCAGGGCGACCGGGAACTGTTCGCGGATCACGCTCGCCAGACGCTCGCCGCCGTCGCTTTGCAGGGCGGCGTTGAGGCGGATCAGCATGTCGTCGAAGCCCATTTCGGCGCGCCGGCGTTTTTCATCTTCGAAGCGTTTGCCGACCCACGCGGCGGCGTGTTGCAACACGGCGGCGTCGGGGGTGGGCAGCGCATCCAGGCTGGCCTTGAGGCTGGCCATGGCGTCGATGCCCGGGTGGTGCGGCGGCTCGCCCTTCCAGGCTTCGGCCATGCCGTCCGGGGTCAGGCGGGTGAAGCCGGTGCCGATGTCCAGTTGTTCGAGGGATTCGTCTGCGGCCCAAGCACTGATCTTTTCGAACCAGGGTTCGAAGTAACGCGCTTGCATCTTGCGCCCATCGACGGCTTTGGCGGCGACGGCTTGCAGGCAGATCTCGCGCAACTCGTCGGCCCATTGCTGCCACGGCGCCTTGAGGGCGACCAGGGCGGCGCGGCGTTCTTGCAGGCACGCAGTGATCAACTCGGCCGGTTCGCGGCTTTCGCCGCTGGGCCGTTCGCTGCCGAACAGCGCGCGCACCCGTGGCATCAGCGCGGCCGGGCCACCCCAGTTGTTGCGCACCCAGTTGAGCGCATCGTCGTGCATCGGGTAGCAAAACAGCCGCCAGTAGTCGCGCAGCACTTCGCCGAGCAGGTCGCTGTGGTCGGTTTCCAGGGTCTGGGTGAACAGGCTGCCGCTGTCGAAGGCGTGTTCGCGCAGCATGCGCTGGCACCAACTGTGGATGGTCGAAACGGCGGCTTCGTCCATCCATTGCGCGGCGATGTCCAGACGGTTGGCGCAGGCCGGCCATTGCGCAGGCGGGTATTGATCGCGCAGTTCGGCGATCAGGGCGTCGGGCTGTTGGATCTCATCGCGAAAGAACCGCGCGGCTTCGGCCAGGCGGATGCGGATGCGTTCGCGCAGTTCCTTGGTGGCGGCGTCGGTGAAGGTCACCACGAGGATCTGCGGCGGCAGCAGTTCGCGGCCGAAGCCGGCGTCATCGCCACCGTGGCCGAGCACCAGGCGCAGGTACAGGGCGGAAATGGTGAAGGTCTTGCCGGTGCCGGCGCTGGCTTCAATCAGCTGGCTGCCTTTGAGCGGGAAGGCCAGGGCCAAGGGTTTGCTGCTCATGCGCCGGCCTCCTCGCCAGTGAGTGATCGCCAGGCGGCGTTGATCAGGGGCCGGTACAAGGTTTCGCACCAACCTTCGAATGCTTCGCTGGCCACCAGGGCCGCATAGTCGGGGAATTGCCGGGTCAGCGCGGGGCTTTCGCGGCGTTCGCCATCGGTGTTGATGCCATCACCTTCGTAGGCTTTGCTCGCGGCCGCCGCGGCTTTGGCCGGGTCGGTCTGACCGAGCCAGGCGAACGCAGTTTTAACCGCGACGGGCAGCGGTTTGGCCATGCCGACGTGCCAGGCCAGCAGCAGGTCGCCGAGGATGTCCTGGGCGCTGGAGGGTTCCAACGGGGCCAGCAACAAGGTGTCGTCGCTGGCCACCAGCGCGGTACTCAACGGCAGGCCGCAGGCGCAGGCCACCAAGTGGTTGACCCACGGGCGAATCAGCCGATGCCACTTGCGGGTCTTGATCGAGCCGATGCTGTTGGGGATGGTGGTGACGCTCAACAATCCGCCATCACTGCGCCGATGCAGGCCGCTGATCCAGCCTTCGAGCTGAATGCCTTGATGCTCGAAACTGATCGGTTCCGCGCCGGTGTGCGGAGTGGGCCAGAGGGCCAGCAGTTGTTGATAGCGTTGCAGCAGCCCGGGCAAGGGCTCGATCAGTTCGTTGCGCAGGCACTCGCCGAAACCAACCATCGGCAGCAGGCCGCTGCCTTGCAGGCGACGGGCCTGGGCGCTGAGCGCCTGGTCGACATGATCGGGCTGGCTCAGCGCGGCGTTCAGCAGGCTGTCGCTCAGGCTGTAGCGTTGCAGGGCGTCGAGGACAAAGGGTTCCTCATCGGCCAGCGGCACTTCGGCAGCCTCGAAGAATACTTTCAGACGCTGGCTGAAGAAGTGTTTGACCGGGTTGCGCAGGAAGTCCTGCAACTGACCGAGGCTCAGGGGTTCTTCCTGTCGATGGGCCGCCAGTTCGGTGTTGTCTGGCGGCGCATCCGTGACTTCGTGCAGCAACTGCCATTCGCGGGCGTAGCTGAACAGCGGGTCACCGGCGTGGAAATAGCGCGCACTGAAGGGTTGGAGCGGGTGTTCCTGGGTCATCGCGTCAAGCAGCGGTGCGTCGCTTTGGCTTGACTGCCAGCCGCTGGCGAGATGATCGCGCAGTTGACCGATCAATACCGATGCCGGGCGCTCGCTGTTGTCGCGAATGCTGCGGCCGACCCAGCTGATGTAGAGCTGGTCGCGGGCTGACAACAGGGCTTCGAGCAGCAGGTAGCGGTCGTCTTCGCGGCGTGAGCGGTCGCCGGGGCGGTAGTCGCTGCCCATCAGGTCGAAATCCAGCGGTGGTTGGGCGCGTGGGTAGTCGCCGTCATTCATGCCGAGCAGGCAGACCAGCTTGAACGGGATCGCGCGCATCGGCATCAGGGTGCAGAAATTGACAGCTCCGGCGAGGAAGCGCTGGGACAGGCGCCCTTGGTCCAGACCGGCTAGCCACGCCTCGCGGACTACAGTGAGCGGTAACTCGTCCTGCAGGCCGACGGATTCGCAGGTTTCCAGCCAGGTTTCGCGGAGCTGTTCGAGCTGGCCCAACAGGTAGTCGTCGTGTTCGCTGCTGGGCAGGAAAAACAGCTGCATCAAGCGTTGCAGGCGCTCGCCCCATTCTTGCGGAGCCGCAGGTTGCGACAAGGCTTGGTGGGCGTCGCTGAGTGCGTCGAGCAACGCGACCAGCGGGCCGATCAAGGCGGCGTCGAGGCCGCCGATTTCGTCGTAGGGCTCGATGCCGTCACAGGCGACACCCGTGCCCACGGCATAACCGAGCAGCATACGGCGCAAACCAAATCGCCAGCTGTTTTGCTCCAACTCGTGGGGTAGACCGAGACCGGCGCGCTGTTCGGCATTGAGGCCCCAGCGGATGCCGGCGCCTTCGATCCAGCGATGCAGCGTCGGCAGGTCGCGCTCCTTGATGGCGAAGCGTTCGCGCAGGGCCGGGACGTCGAGCAGGTCGAGGATTTCACTGACCGGGAAGCGGCTGTCGGGGAGCTTGAGCAGGTGTTCGACGGCGATCAACAGCGGGTCGCGGCCGCGTTGGCCCTGGTCGGTGAGGGTGAAGGGGATGAAGCGCGGATCATTGCGGTCCAACTGGCCGAACACCGCGCGAATGTGCGGCGCGTAACTGTCGACGTCGGGGACCATGACGATGATGTCGCGGGGACGCAACGCCGGATCGGCGCTGAAGCGTTGGAGCAATTGGTCGTGGAGGATTTCCACTTCGCGTTGGGCGCTGTGGGCGATGTGAAAGCGGATCGAGGTATCGCGCTGCAGATCGACGGCGGGCCAGAGGTCGCGGGTTTCGTTGAGCGGGCGCAGTTCGAGGATATCGTCCTGGAGCTGGTTGAGCAGTGTGGTCGGTTCGCCGTCGCTGAACAGGTCGATGCGGCCGTCGCGGAAGGCTGCGCGGTAGCTGTTGGGATCGTCGTAGCTGTCGAGCAGGCTGATGTAGTCGCGACCTTGCTTGCCCCAGGCGGCGAGCAACGGGTGAGCATGCTGGTGCAGGGTTTGCGGGTCGATGGTGACCGGCATGCCGGCTTTGCGTGCCTGGCGTTTGTATTCGTTACGCAGCAAGTCCTTGTCGGCCACGATGTCGGACCAATGGTGGCGACAGGGGTTGTGGACGCAGAGCAGGACCTGACTGAAGCGCGCCAGGCCGGCGAGCGCTTCGAGTGCTTGGGCGGGCAATGAGGAAATGCCGAAAACAATCACTCGGGAAGGCAGCCCTGGCGGTGCTTGCTCAAGGCTATTGATCCGTTCGATAAAGCGCTGATGCACACCGGCACGGCTTTGCGCCATGCCGGCTTCGCCCACATCCAGCAGTAGGGCGCGCCATAACTCGGCTTGCCAGCAGTTGGCGGGGTCGAGGGGTTTGGATTCGCCGCGGCCGTTACGCAACTGATGGCGGCCGGCGGCCCAATCTTCCAGCCAGTCGGCGCGGTAGACCTGGTATTGGTCGAACAGGTCGGCCAATCGCTCGGCGAGTTGGTAGCGTTTGCGCAGGTCGGAGTCGTCCGTGAGGAAGCGCTGCAGCGGCTCGAAGTGCGGTTGATTGATCAGCTCGGGGAGCAGGCGCATCAGACGCCAGGTCAGCGGGGCTTTATCGAGCAGGGATTTGGGCGGGATCTCGTCGCGCCCCAGGACCATGCGATAGAGCTGCCACATGAAGCTGCCGGGCAGTTGCACGTCGATCGCCGCAGCAATGCCGCAGCCACCCATGTCGTCATCTTCCGGATCTTCGGCCAGGGCCAGCTTGAGCCATTGGGCGATGCCGTTGCTCTGGACCAGGGCGATTTCATTTTCCAGAGGGGCCAGGGGATAACGGCGCATCCAACTGACCACCAGGCTGCGCAGTTCGTCCAGGCGGTTACCGTGAACCACCATGAATCCTGCGCTGAGAGGCATCGCATCCGGCATAACGGCTTCCTTGGCAAAAGCAAAATCGAGGCATGGACTTTAGCACTGAAGGCCGTCCGATGAGCCACTTGACCCTTTCCGACCGCCCAAAACAAAACCCCTGTCTGCGTAAGCAAACAGGGGTTCTGGAATTTAATCTTGACGATGACCTACTCTCACATGGGGAAACCCCACACTACCATCGGCGATGCATCGTTTCACTGCTGAGTTCGGGATGGGATCAGGTGGTTCCAATGCTCTATGGTCGTCAAGAAATTCGGGTACTGAGTCGTGGCCAGCTGGCCTCGCTTCAGCAAATTGGGTATGTGATAGCTTTCGGTGTTTTGTAAGAGTCGAACTTTCGGTTCATTTCGTCTTCACACACCGCAATCTGGTCTCTTTCGAGTTCGCAAATTGCTTGGGTGTTATATGGTCAAGCCTCACGGGCAATTAGTATTGGTTAGCTCAACGCCTCACAGCGCTTACACACCCAACCTATCAACGTCGTAGTCTTCGACGGCCCTTCAGGGGACTCAAGGTCCCAGTGAGATCTCATCTTGAGGCTAGTTTCCCGCTTAGATGCTTTCAGCGGTTATCTATTCCGAACATAGCTACCCGGCAATGCCACTGGCGTGACAACCGGAACACCAGAGGTTCGTCCACTCCGGTCCTCTCGTACTAGGAGCAGCCCCTCTCAAATCTCAAACGTCCACGGCAGATAGGGACCGAACTGTCTCACGACGTTCTAAACCCAGCTCGCGTACCACTTTAAATGGCGAACAGCCATACCCTTGGGACCGGCTTCAGCCCCAGGATGTGATGAGCCGACATCGAGGTGCCAAACACCGCCGTCGATATGAACTCTTGGGCGGTATCAGCCTGTTATCCCCGGAGTACCTTTTATCCGTTGAGCGATGGCCCTTCCATACAGAACCACCGGATCACTAAGACCTACTTTCGTACCTGCTCGACGTGTCTGTCTCGCAGTCAAGCGCGCTTTTGCCTTTATACTCTACGACCGATTTCCGACCGGTCTGAGCGCACCTTCGTACTCCTCCGTTACTCTTTAGGAGGAGACCGCCCCAGTCAAACTACCCACCATACACTGTCCTCGATCCGGATAACGGACCTGAGTTAGAACCTCAAAGTTGCCAGGGTGGTATTTCAAGGTTGGCTCCACGCGAACTGGCGTCCACGCTTCAAAGCCTCCCACCTATCCTACACAAGCAAATTCAAAGTCCAGTGCAAAGCTATAGTAAAGGTTCACGGGGTCTTTCCGTCTAGCCGCGGATACACTGCATCTTCACAGCGATTTCAATTTCACTGAGTCTCGGGTGGAGACAGCGCCGCCATCGTTACGCCATTCGTGCAGGTCGGAACTTACCCGACAAGGAATTTCGCTACCTTAGGACCGTTATAGTTACGGCCGCCGTTTACCGGGGCTTCGATCAAGAGCT
This sequence comes from Pseudomonas sp. 7-41, assembly GCF_021233075.1. Taxonomy (NCBI): domain Bacteria; kingdom Pseudomonadati; phylum Pseudomonadota; class Gammaproteobacteria; order Pseudomonadales; family Pseudomonadaceae; genus Pseudomonas; species Pseudomonas sp. 7-41. The sequence goes on from NZ_CP089551.1 coordinate 5,820,624, forward strand.
TCGCGTTAGCTAACCCCATCAATTAACCTTCCGGCACCGGGCAGGCGTCACACCCTATACGTCCACTTTCGTGTTTGCAGAGTGCTGTGTTTTTAATAAACAGTCGCAGCGGCCTGGTATCTTCGACCGGCATGAGCTTACGGAGCAAGTCCTTCACCCTCACCGGCGCACCTTCTCCCGAAGTTACGGTGCCATTTTGCCTAGTTCCTTCACCCGAGTTCTCTCAAGCGCCTTGGTATTCTCTACCCAACCACCTGTGTCGGTTTGGGGTACGGTTCCTGGTTACCTGAAGCTTAGAAGCTTTTCTTGGAAGCATGGCATCAACCACTTCGTCATCTAAAAGATGACTCGTCATCAGCTCTCGGCCTTAGAATCCCGGATTTACCTAAGATTCCAGCCTACCACCTTAAACTTGGACAACCAACGCCAAGCTGGCCTAGCCTTCTCCGTCCCTCCATCGCAATAACCAGAAGTACAGGAATATTAACCTGTTTTCCATCGACTACGCTTTTCAGCCTCGCCTTAGGGACCGACTAACCCTGCGTCGATTAACGTTGCGCAGGAAACCTTGGTCTTTCGGCGTGGGTGTTTTTCACACCCATTATCGTTACTCATGTCAGCATTCGCACTTCTGATACCTCCAGCAAGCTTCTCAACTCACCTTCACAGGCTTACAGAACGCTCCTCTACCGCATCACTTACGTGATACCCGTAGCTTCGGTGTATGGTTTGAGCCCCGTTACATCTTCCGCGCAGGCCGACTCGACTAGTGAGCTATTACGCTTTCTTTAAAGGGTGGCTGCTTCTAAGCCAACCTCCTAGCTGTCTAAGCCTTCCCACATCGTTTCCCACTTAACCATAACTTTGGGACCTTAGCTGACGGTCTGGGTTGTTTCCCTTTTCACGACGGACGTTAGCACCCGCCGTGTGTCTCCCATGCTCGGCACTTGTAGGTATTCGGAGTTTGCATCGGTTTGGTAAGTCGGGATGACCCCCTAGCCGAAACAGTGCTCTACCCCCTACAGTGATACATGAGGCGCTACCTAAATAGCTTTCGAGGAGAACCAGCTATCTCCGAGCTTGATTAGCCTTTCACTCCGATCCACAGGTCATCCGCTAACTTTTCAACGGTAGTCGGTTCGGTCCTCCAGTTAGTGTTACCCAACCTTCAACCTGCCCATGGATAGATCGCCCGGTTTCGGGTCTATTCCCAGCGACTAGACGCCCTATTAAGACTCGCTTTCGCTACGCCTCCCCTATTCGGTTAAGCTCGCCACTGAAAATAAGTCGCTGACCCATTATACAAAAGGTACGCAGTCACCTAACAAAGTAGGCTCCCACTGCTTGTACGCATACGGTTTCAGGATCTATTTCACTCCCCTCTCCGGGGTTCTTTTCGCCTTTCCCTCACGGTACTAGTTCACTATCGGTCAGTCAGTAGTATTTAGCCTTGGAGGATGGTCCCCCCATATTCAGACAAAGTTTCTCGTGCTCCGTCCTACTCGATTTCATGACTAAGAGATTTTCGCGTACAGGGCTATCACCCACTATGGCCGCACTTTCCAGAGCGTTCCGCTAATCTCAAAGCCACTTAAGGGCTAGTCCCCGTTCGCTCGCCACTACTAAGGGAATCTCGGTTGATTTCTTTTCCTCAGGGTACTTAGATGTTTCAGTTCCCCTGGTTCGCCCCTTACACCTATGTATTCAGTGTAAGGTAACCATCTTATGATGGCTGGGTTCCCCCATTCAGACATCTCCGGATCAAAGTCTGTTTGCCGACTCCCCGAAGCTTTTCGCAGGCTACCACGTCTTTCATCGCCTCTGACTGCCAAGGCATCCACCGTATGCGCTTCTTCACTTGACCATATAACCCCAAGCAATCTGGTTATACTGTGAAGACGACATTCGCCGAAAATTCGAATTTCTCAATTAAGAGAACTCACAAATTTTACCTTAGCCTGATCCGTTACCAGTGAAAGTAACGTTCAGTCTATCTTTCTATCACATACCCAAATTTTTAAAGAACGATCTAATCAAAGACTAGAAATCAACATTCACCATCATCACGATGGAATGCTCATTTCTAAGCTTTCAAACTTCAGAAGCAGTAGTGGTGGAGCCAAACGGGATCGAACCGTTGACCTCCTGCGTGCAAGGCAGGCGCTCTCCCAGCTGAGCTATGGCCCCGTATTTCTACAGGTTCCCACACAAAATTGGTGGGTCTGGGCAGATTCGAACTGCCGACCTCACCCTTATCAGGGGTGCGCTCTAACCAACTGAGCTACAGACCCAATTTCGGGCTGCTTCTTATCGTCTTCTTCAATGAATCAAGCAATTCGTGTGGGAACTTATGGAGCAGCTGATGTCGTCGATTAAGGAGGTGATCCAGCCGCAGGTTCCCCTACGGCTACCTTGTTACGACTTCACCCCAGTCATGAATCACACCGTGGTAACCGTCCCCCCGAAGGTTAGACTAGCTACTTCTGGTGCAACCCACTCCCATGGTGTGACGGGCGGTGTGTACAAGGCCCGGGAACGTATTCACCGCGACATTCTGATTCGCGATTACTAGCGATTCCGACTTCACGCAGTCGAGTTGCAGACTGCGATCCGGACTACGATCGGTTTTCTGGGATTAGCTCCACCTCGCGGCTTGGCAACCCTCTGTACCGACCATTGTAGCACGTGTGTAGCCCAGGCCGTAAGGGCCATGATGACTTGACGTCATCCCCACCTTCCTCCGGTTTGTCACCGGCAGTCTCCTTAGAGTGCCCACCATTACGTGCTGGTAACTAAGGACAAGGGTTGCGCTCGTTACGGGACTTAACCCAACATCTCACGACACGAGCTGACGACAGCCATGCAGCACCTGTCTCAATGTTCCCGAAGGCACCAATCTATCTCTAGAAAGTTCATTGGATGTCAAGGCCTGGTAAGGTTCTTCGCGTTGCTTCGAATTAAACCACATGCTCCACCGCTTGTGCGGGCCCCCGTCAATTCATTTGAGTTTTAACCTTGCGGCCGTACTCCCCAGGCGGTCAACTTAATGCGTTAGCTGCGCCACTAAGAGCTCAAGGCTCCCAACGGCTAGTTGACATCGTTTACGGCGTGGACTACCAGGGTATCTAATCCTGTTTGCTCCCCACGCTTTCGCACCTCAGTGTCAGTATCAGTCCAGGTGGTCGCCTTCGCCACTGGTGTTCCTTCCTATATCTACGCATTTCACCGCTACACAGGAAATTCCACCACCCTCTACCATACTCTAGTCAGTCAGTTTTGAATGCAGTTCCCAGGTTGAGCCCGGGGATTTCACATCCAACTTAACTAACCACCTACGCGCGCTTTACGCCCAGTAATTCCGATTAACGCTTGCACCCTCTGTATTACCGCGGCTGCTGGCACAGAGTTAGCCGGTGCTTATTCTGTCGGTAACGTCAAAACAATCACGTATTAGGTAACTGCCCTTCCTCCCAACTTAAAGTGCTTTACAATCCGAAGACCTTCTTCACACACGCGGCATGGCTGGATCAGGCTTTCGCCCATTGTCCAATATTCCCCACTGCTGCCTCCCGTAGGAGTCTGGACCGTGTCTCAGTTCCAGTGTGACTGATCATCCTCTCAGACCAGTTACGGATCGTCGCCTTGGTGAGCCATTACCTCACCAACTAGCTAATCCGACCTAGGCTCATCTGATAGCGCAAGGCCCGAAGGTCCCCTGCTTTCTCCCGTAGGACGTATGCGGTATTAGCGTCCGTTTCCGAACGTTATCCCCCACTACCAGGCAGATTCCTAGGCATTACTCACCCGTCCGCCGCTCTCAAGAGAAGCAAGCTTCTCTCTACCGCTCGACTTGCATGTGTTAGGCCTGCCGCCAGCGTTCAATCTGAGCCATGATCAAACTCTTCAGTTCAAACATCTTTGGGTTTTTAAGAAACCCTAAACTTGGCTCAGCAATCGTTGGTTACATCTTTGATTTCTCGCGGAGTAACTTGTGATGCTGATAATCTTGTTGACTATCAGTCTGACTCCACAAGCACCCACACGAATTGCTTGATTCAGTTGTTAAAGAGCGGTTGGTTAAGATCTTTCGTCTCAACCGAGGCGCGCATTCTACAGCAGCCTCATTTGCTGTCAAGTGATTATTTTAAGAAGTTTTCAAAGTTTCCTTTGTAACTTCAACCACTTGCGCTTCCGATCTCTCGTTAGCGGGAGGCGAATTCTACAGCGTTACACGCTGCTGTCAACACCTCTTTTTCTCCGCTTTCGACCGAGAAGATCGAAACGTTAATAGAGCCAAACAACCCTGCTCTACCAACTCCTTCCAGGCTTCGATGAACTGAAGCAGGCCGCTGTCGAATCTCGTGTAACTCTTTGTTTACCAAGGAGTTTTCCGTTTCGACTGCGCCGGAAGTGGGGCGAATTATAGACGTCCAGGATTTGCCGTCAAGGGTTAATTACGCTTTTGTTGCAGAAGGTGCTTTTTTCGCAATAAGGCGCGGAATTCGCCGCATCACCGGCGGTATCCGCAGGACAAGAAGCAGCGCACCTATAGAAGCATAGATAGCCCACTCCTTCAGATCCGCCCGCACGATCCACAACATATGCAGCAAGCCAAGCCCAAGCACGCCATACACCAGGCGATGCAACTTCTTCCAACGGCTGCCCAACCGACGCTGACTGTAGCGATTCGACGTCAGCGCCAGCACCAACAAAGACAGGAAACCCAGGGCCCCCACAATAATGTAGGGGCGCTTACTCAATTCCACCCCCAGCTGCGACCAATCCAACCCCAGGACAAACACACAATATGCCGCCAGGTGCAGCACCACATAAGCAAAGCACCACAACCCCAACTGGCGCCGCACCGCGATCCACCCTGCCCAACCGCTCAACTTCTGCAACGGTGTCATCGCCAGGGTAATCAGCAGCAGGATCAACGTGCCCAAGCCCAGCCGGTCAACCAGCACCTTGCCTGGGTCCGGCCCCAAGGCAGAACGCCACGCTTCGTACAGCCAGAGCAACGGCCATACCGCGGTGGCGATAAACACGCCGATGCGCCAGATCGGGAAACGCATCAGTAGTTCTTCCGCAGGTCGAGGCCGGTATAGAGCGCCGCCACCTCATCCGAGTAACCGTTGAACATCTGCGTCTCGCGCACATTCGGGCTGAACAGACCACTCGGCAAGCGCCGTTCACGCGCCTGGGTCCAACGAGGGTGGTCGACCGTCGGGTTCACGTTCGCATAAAACCCGTACTCATTCGCCGCAATACTTTGCCAGGTGGTTTTCGGCTGCTCGCTCACCAAGCTGATACGCACGATGGACTTCACGCTCTTGAAGCCATACTTCCATGGCACCACCAAACGCAACGGCGCGCCATTCTGGTTAGGCAACTCGCGCCCATACATCCCCACCGCCAGAATCGCCAGGGGATTCATCGCCTCATCCAGACGCAGCCCTTCTACATAGGGCCAATCGATCAAGCCAAAACTCGAGCGCTGGCCCGGCATGCTTTTTGGGTCCTGGAGGGTTTCGAAGCGGATGTACTTGGCTTTGGAAGTCGGCTCAACCTGCTTGAGCAACGCCGAAATGGGAAAGCCCATCCATGGAATGACCATCGACCACGCCTCTACACAGCGCAGACGGTAGATTCGCTCTTCCAATTGATACGGCTTCATGAAGTCTTCCAGGGCGTAACGCCCCGGCTTTGCGACCTCGCCATCGATCACCACACTCCAGGGCTCGGTCTTGAGCGAACCTGCATTCGCCGCAGGATCGCCCTTGTCCGTGCCGAACTCATAGAAGTTGTTGTAGTGGGTCGCGTCCTTGAACGGGGTGATGGCTTCGTCCTTGACGGTTACCGCCTGCCATTTCGTACCCGGCAGTTTTTCGGCAAACCAGCCTGGCGCCTTGCCTGGCTCGACATCCGCATAGCGCGCGGCATCGTCAGCGCTGGCCCAGCGCGGCAAGCTGCTGGCGGCAACACCGGCCAGCGCACCACCGAGCAAGCTACGGCGAGACAGGTAGAAGGATTCAGGAGTGACGTCCGATTCATGACAATCGGACGCTTTGGGCAATTTGATTAACATGGCAACTCCGCAGCATTGGAGAACTGATGCACCAATAGACTGCGGAGTATGGGGGAAATTACATTAAGGCAATGTTTTGTCCCGACGCAGTTGCAGCAGATACTGAACTGGCCCGGAAGCGGCATACACCAGGAACACCAGCAGCAGAATACGCGGCGGATCGCTGAAGACCACGGCGAACACCAGCACCACCGCAAGGATGGCCACGAAAGGCACGCGCCCCTTGAGGTCGAGCTCCTTGAAGCTGTTGTACTTGATGTTACTGACCATCAGCATGCCGGCGGCCGCAACCATCAAGGCCACCAGGAACGACATCTTCGATCCCTGGATGCCGTAGTCACTGAACGCCCAGACGATCCCCGCCACCACGCCCGCAGCAGCCGGGCTGGCCAGGCCGATGAAGTAACGCTTGTCGGCGGTCCCCACCTGGGTGTTGAAGCGCGCCAGGCGCAACGCGGCGCCCGCGACATAGATGAAGGCCACCATCCAGCCGACCTTGCCCATGTCACCCAGGGCCCAGGCAAACGCCAGCAACGCAGGCGCGACACCAAAGGCAACCATGTCCGACAGCGAGTCATACTCGGCACCGAAGGCGCTTTGGGTATTGGTCATGCGCGCCACGCGCCCATCGAGACCGTCGAGCACCATGGCGACGAAGATGGCGATCGCCGCAAAACCGAAGTACTTGCTGGCACTCACCGCATCACCCGCCGCCAGCGCGCTCTGGGCGCTCATGGAGTTGATGATGGAGTAGAACCCGGCAAACAGGTTCGCCGTAGTGAACAGATTGGGCAGGAGATAGATGCCGCGATGCCGGACCTTGCGGCCTTCCGCGTCATGCCCTTCTTCAACATGTTCATCGATCGGTAGCAGGCTATCGGCGTCAGAAGCCTGGTTTGGCTCTTCGGGACGTTCGCTCATGGACTTTACCTTGCAACGGTGTGAAAAAATTCGACAGATACTTGCGGCGAGTGTTCGCCCGCAAACGATGCAGCTTTATACCAGAACCAGCCACCCAAACGAAAAAACGCGGCCTAAGCCGCGTTTTTTCTAGATGCATCCGACTTAGTTTTTGGCTTTGTCGACGATCTTGTTGGCACCGATCCACGGCATCATGGAGCGCAGTTGCTCGCCGATGATTTCGATACCGTGAGCGGCGTTGTTACGACGCTTGGCGGTCATCGAAGGGTAGCCGGTAGCGCCTTCGCTGATGAACATTTTGGCGTATTCGCCGTCCTGAATGCGTTTCAGGGCGTTGCGCATGGCCTGACGGGACTCGGCGTTGATCACTTCCGGGCCAGTCACGTACTCGCCGTATTCGGCGTTGTTGGAGATCGAGTAGTTCATGTTGGCGATACCGCCTTCGTACATGAGGTCCACGATCAGCTTCAGTTCGTGCAGGCATTCGAAGTAGGCCATTTCCGGCGCGTAGCCGGCTTCGACCAGGGTTTCGAAACCGGCTTTGACCAGTTCAACGGTACCGCCGCACAGAACGGCTTGTTCGCCGAACAGGTCGGTTTCAGTCTCGTCCTTGAAAGTGGTTTCGATGATGCCGGTACGACCGCCACCAACGCCGGCAGCGTAGGACAGCGCAACGTTCTTGGCGTTGCCCGACGCGTCCTGGTAGATCGCGATCAGGTCAGGGATACCGCCGCCTTTGACGAACTCGGAACGCACGGTGTGGCCCGGGGCTTTCGGCGCGATCATGATCACGTCGAGGTCAGCGCGTGGCACGACTTGGTTGTAGTGGATCGCGAAGCCGTGGGAGAAGGCCAGGGTGGCGCCCTTCTTGATGTTCGGCTCGATTTCGTTCTTGTACAGCGCGGACTGGAACTCATCCGGGGTCAGGATCATGACCAGGTCGGCAGCGGCAACGGCAGAAGCAACGTCAGTCACTTTCAGGCCGTGGGCTTCAGCCTTGGCAACAGTGGCCGAGCCTTTGCGCAGGCCAACAGTCACGTCAACGCCGGAATCTTTCAGGTTGCAAGCTTGCGCGTGGCCCTGGGAACCGTAGCCGATGATGGCGACTTTCTTGCCCTGGATGATCGACAGGTCACAATCTTTATCGTAATAAACTTTCATGAGGTTCCTCTATATATCCAGGCCTTAAGGCCATTCACTAATTTGGGTTAGATGCTGAGTACTTTGTCGCCACGGGCAATCCCGGTGACACCACTGCGTACGGTTTCCAGAATCGAGGCCGTCCCGATCGACTGGATGAAGCTGTCCAGCTTGTCGCTTGTACCGGTCAATTGCACGGTATAAACGCTGGCGCTCACATCGACGATCTGCCCGCGATAAATGTCGGTAGTACGCTTGATCTCGGCACGTTGGGCGCCCGTGGCCTTGACTTTAACCAGCATCAGCTCGCGCTCGATGTGGGCACTTTCCGACAGGTCGACCAGCTTGACCACTTCGATCAGCTTGTTGAGGTTTTTGGTGATCTGCTCGATCACCTCATCGTGGCCCACGGTGGTCAACGTCAGGCGCGACAGGGTCGGGTCTTCGGTCGGTGCCACGGTCAGGCTTTCGATGTTGTAGTTGCGTTGCGAAAACAAGCCGACAACACGAGACAGAGCGCCGGGTTCGTTCTCCAGAAGCAGGGAGATTATGTGCCGCATGATTAGGTACGCTCCGTCTTGTTCAGCCACATGTCACGCATAGAGCCGTCTTTGATCTGCATCGGGTAGACGTGCTCGCTGGTATCCACCTGAATATCGATGAACACCAGGCGATCCTTCATGGCGAACGCTTCTTCCATCTTCGGCTTCAGATCTTTCAGATCGTTGATGCGAATACCGACGTGGCCGTAAGCCTCGACCAATTTGACGAAGTCGGGCAGCGATTCCATGTAGGAATGGGAGTGACGACTACCGTAGCTCATGTCCTGCCATTGACGAACCATGCCCAACACGCCGTTGTTCAGGCACACGATCTTCACCGGAAGGCCGTACTGCAGGCACGTCGACAGCTCCTGGATGTTCATCTGGATGCTGCCTTCGCCGGTGACGCATGCAACGTCGCTGTCCGGGAAGCTCAGTTTGACGCCCATGGCCGCAGGGAAACCAAAGCCCATCGTGCCCAGGCCACCGGAGTTGATCCAGCGGTTAGGCTTGTCGAACTTGTAGTACTGCGCGGCGAACATCTGGTGCTGGCCCACGTCGGAGGTCACAAAGGCATCGCCCTTGGTCACTTCGCACAGGGTCTCGATCACGGTTTGTGGCTTGATGATGCTGCCGTCGCCCTTGTCATAAGGGAACAGACCGCGGTCACCGCGCCATTCGTCGATCTGCTTCCACCAGCTGGCGACAGCTTCTTTGTTCGGCGTCTCGCCGATTTCCTTCAGCGCAGCGACCATTTCGGTCAACACGCTTTCCACCGGACCTACGATCGGCACGTCGGCCTTGATGGTCTTGGAGATGGACGCCGGGTCGATGTCGATATGGATGATCTTGGCATTCGGGCAGAACTTGCTCGCGCCGTTGATCACCCGGTCATCGAACCGCGCGCCCACGGCCAGGATCACGTCGGCGTGGTGCATGGTCAGGTTGGCGGTGTAGCTGCCGTGCATGCCGAGCATGCCGACGAACTGACGGTCCGTACCCGGGAATGCGCCGAGGCCCATCAGGGTGTTGGTCACCGGCAGGTTGAGCAGCTTGGCCAGTTCGGTCAACGGTGCGGAACCGCCGCCCAGAATCACGCCGCCGCCCGAGTACAGCACCGGACGCTTGGCCGCCAGGAGCATTTCTGCCGCCTTGCGGATCTGCCCCGAGTGCCCACGAACGGCCGGGCTGTAGGAACGCAGCTTGGCTTTCTTCGGGAAGACGTATTCGAATTTCTCGGCCGGGTTGGTCATGTCTTTCGGGATATCGACCACTACAGGGCCCGGGCGACCGGACTGTGCGAGGTAGAACGCCTTTTTCATGACTTCCGGGATTTCCGAGGCATGCTTGATCATGAAACTGTGTTTCACGATCGGCCGGGAGATACCGATCATGTCGGTTTCCTGGAATGCATCGGTACCGACCATGGTGCTAGCGACCTGGCCGGAAATGATCACCATCGGGATGGAGTCCATATAAGCAGTCGCGATGCCGGTAATGGCATTGGTTGCGCCTGGACCGGACGTTACCAGTACCACGCCGGCTTTACCGGTGGCACGGGCATAACCGTCAGCCATATGGGTTGCAGCCTGTTCGTGGCGAACCAGGATGTGGGTAACAGCCGGTTCCTTGAACAGTGCGTCATAGACGTGCAGCAGAGCACCACCAGGGTACCCGTAGATATAGTCAACGCCTTCGTCACGCAAAAAGCGGACGAGCATCTCACCGCCAGATAAAAGCTCCACGTTGTTCACCTCTAAAACGCCAGAATACCGTCCGTTAAAAACCGACGGGTCTTAATAGGTTTACTTCTCAACAGAGCATGAGCGACGGTGGTCGCCGACTACGTCAGCACTGACTGAGCAAGTATTGGGATCGTCCCAAGTGTTGCGGGCTCTTCCCACCCAGCGCGAGGTAACGCGTTGCGGGTGTAACAGGTCGGCGCGGATGTGCGCCTCATGATCTGCTGAGCGGGCCTGCTTCTGGCAGTCCCGATACAGCGGACTTTGGATTCTTCTGTTTCAGGCCCTTCAAGTCAAGCAATAATTGCGCTTTTTTCCAACTAAGCGCATGAGAACGTAGAAGAAAGGGCTTTGAGGAGGGATAAAACTCGCCTGAATGTCGTCAAGCGGTAGAAATGTGCGCAAGACTGCCGGAAAAACCGGCAGCCAGGCAATTAACGAGCGTCGACGATCAATTGGTCGAACTTTTTCAGCGCATTGCGCAAACCCTGGCTTTCCAGCGGCCGGTCGGTGTAGACCATCTCGGCCATCTCCATGATCCCGGAAGCATTTGGCAACGGCAGGTTCTGTTCGAGGATCTGCTTCATTCGCACCAGGAAGATCCACTGCAGCCACTGGTGGAAGTCCAGGGTGTCGACCGAAAAGGGCTCGACGCTGCTGAGCGCCTCGGCGCTGGGGGACACCTCGTCCCACCAGCCCTGCAGGCGCAATTCGCGCTCAATCAGCAACAGCTGTTCGGCAATCGCTGGAAAACGCGCATCCATCAGAGGCTGACCTTGGCTTTCTGCCGAGCCTGGGCGGCACCGGCAGCGTCGCCTTGTGCGGCACGCGCATCACCGATCAAGGCCCACAGGCTGGCCTGCAGGTCAGGACGGCCGTTGGCCAGGGTCAGGCCGCGACGGGCGAACTGTTCGGCTTGCGGCGCATCGCCCTGGGCCATCCGCACCTGGGCCAGGCGATACAGCACCTGCGGTTCACGCGGCGCAACGCGCTGGGCGCGCTCGAGGCTCGACGATGCACCGTTCAAGTCGCCACCGGCCTGCTGTTGCTGGGCAGTGGTGAGCAAGGCCAGTACCGGGCCGTCCAGTTGCTCGTCAGCCGACAGGCCGCCCGCGCTGGAGGACGACGGAATGCCGCTTGGCGTCGACGGCATGGTGTAGGTGTTCTGGTTGATCGGCGCGGCCTGGACCGGCGTGGAGTCAATCGGCCCCGACGTGCTAGGCCCTGGCGTCCACGGCTCGGCGCTGATCGGCGCCGATGTCGCGGCACCGGCGCCCGGCACCATCACCACCACACCCGAATCCTGCGGCACGGCGCGGGTCGCGGCCTGGGCAGGACGCTTGGTCACGGTCTGACGGAAACCGCCATTGGCCGAGATCCGATCGTTATTGGAGACGGTTGTGCTCGAGTCCACCACGGGAATGGAGCCGCGCTGAACGCTGGAGCAACCGCCGAGCAAAGCCAGAGCTGTAATAGCTGGAATCCACCACTTGTTCACTTGAAACCCTCTTTGCTTAATTCATCCAGCCCTTGACCCAATCCATCACCGATTCCGCGCTTGCAGGGGCACTGCCACCGCACGCGGCACCGGGAGGTGGTTCGCTGCCGCGAATATACGGCATCTGCACCGCGCCCGGACAGTTGGCATCGGAGCCCTGGCCGGTGTGCGGATCAATCCAGGCCTGCACGATGTTGTCCGGCTGCGGCATGCTCAGCGGCAACGGATCGGCCTTGCGCATGAAACTGGTCCAGACCTGCAACGCACCGGTCGCGCCGGTGAACGGCGTCTTGCCGTTGTCATCACGCCCCAGCCAGACCACGGCCAGCACATCCTGACCGAAGCCGGCGAACCAACTGTCACGCGAATCGTTACTGGTACCGGTCTTGCCCGCCAGTGTCAGGTTGGAAGGCAGGACCTTGTACACCGAGCTACCGGTACCTTCACGCATCACACGCTGCATGGCGTTCTGGATCAGGTAGATGGAGCCCGCGTCGAAACGCTGCTGAATCTGGAACGGATAGCGCTTGAGCGGCTCGCCTTCGGCCGTCAGCACGCTGCGAATGCCGCGCATCGGCGTGTTGAAACCGCCGTTGGCGAGGGTCTGGTACATGGTCGCCACTTCCATCGGCGTCATGGCACCGGCGCCCAGAAGCATCGATGGGAAGGCCGGGAATTCGCGGGTGATGCCCAGGCGCGCGAGGGTCTTGAGGACGTTCGGCACGCCCACTTCGAGCCCCAGGCGCGAGGTCGAGATGTTGTAGGAATGCGCCAGCCCCTGGTACAGGAACACCGTACCGTGAGAACGACGATCGAAGTTCTGCGGGGTCCAGACCTGGCCGTCAGCACCTTTGACCGACAGCGGGTCGTCCGACAGCCAACTGGTCAGGGTGTATTTGCTCGGTTTTTCCAACGCCGTCAGGTACACCGCCGGCTTGACCAGCGAGCCGATCGGCCGCACCGCGTCCAGCGCACGGTTGAAACCGGCGAAACTGGCCTGGCGGCTGCCGATCATGGCCTGGACTTCACCGGTTTCCGGGTTGGTCACCACCATGGCTGCTTCGACTTCGTCGGAGCCTTTACGCCCCGCCAGACGCTTGAAGGTGTCGTTGACCGACGCTTCGGCTTTCATCTGCAGGATCGGGTCGAAACTGGTGAAGATGCGCAGGCCTTCCTCGGTCAAGTCTTCGTCGCGGTAGTCTTCACGCAACTGGCGTTTGACCAGGTCGATAAAGCCCGGGAAGGAGCTGTCCGCCAGCTTGCCGCGGGTGGTCACGCCCAGTGGCATTTTCTTCGCCGCAGCAACCTGTTCCGCCGTGGCCACGCCCTGCTGCTCCAGCACGTCGAGCACCAGGTTACGCCGCTCAAGCGCGCGTTCAGGATTGCGCCGCGGGTTGTAGTAGGACGGCCCCTTGACCATGCCCACCAGCAACGCGACCTGATGCAACTTCAGCTCGGACAGCGGCTGGCCGAAGAAGAACTGGCTCGCCAGCCCGAAACCGTGGACCGCGCGCTGGCCGTCCTGGCCGACGAACACCTCGTTGAGGTAGGCCTCAAGGATTTCCTGCTTGCTGTAATGCAGCTCCAGCAGCATCGCCATCATGGCTTCGGTGAGTTTACGGGTCAGGCTGCGCTCGTTGGTGAGGTAGAAGTTCTTCACCAATTGCTGGGTCAGCGTACTGCCGCCCTGGGTCATTTTGCCGCCGGAGGTGTTGACCCAGATCGCACGGGCAATGGACTTCGGCGACACGCCCCAGTGGCTGTAGAAATCGCGGTCTTCCACGGCAACCAGGGTTTCAAGCAGATACGGCGGCACCTGATCGAGCTTGATCAGGATGCGATCTTCCAGGTTCTTCGGGTAAATCCCGCCGATCATCAACGGTTCCAGGCGCACCACGGGCAGCTTCGAGCCATTCAGCGACGACAGCTCGGCCACGTAGTCGCCGGAGAAGCGCACGCGCACCGGCTGGGGTTTTTCCAGGCCTTCATAGAACTGGAAGCCGCGGGTGTTCAAGTCCACGGTATTGCCGCTGACAGCCGCAGCGCCGGGACCATTGCTCACAGGTTCGCGGCGGTAGCCCAAGGCGTCGAGTTCGGTGAGGAAGTCATCCTTGCTCAGCTTCTGGCCGGTGAACAGCTCCAGCGGACGGGCGTACACCTTGGCCGGAATGGTCCAGCGCTTGCCGGAGAATTTTTCCTGGACCACGGCATCGAGGTACACCGCAAAGCCAGCGAGCACCACAAGACCCACCAGGCTGAGCTTGAGCGCCCAGCCCAGCCACGGGCGCAGGCCGCGGGAAGGAGGTTTTTTACGGGAACGGGGAGATCGGGTTCGAGTCATGGCGGCGGATTATACGCACTTTATCGAGGATCAACATGAGCCGGACAGCGGTTTGCACAGCAGGCGTCAGCAGCCATAATGCCCGCCATGATTTCCCCTGACTTTGAAGGATCGCCCGTGAGCCAGCCCCTGATTGCCGCCCTGCAGAACCCGGCTTTATACCCCCATCCGGTTGAAGCGTTCCAAGTCATCGAGACCCATATTTCCTGGGTCATACTGACCGGCCCTTACGCTTATAAACTGAAGAAACCGGTGAACTTCGGCTTCCTGGACTTCACCAAACTGGAAGATCGCGGGCATTTCTGCAACGAAGAGCTGCGCCTGAACCAGCGCCTGACCAAAGATTTGTATCTTGAAGTGTTGCCGATCACCGGCACGGCCGAAGCGCCGCAATTGGGCGGTGACGGCCCGGTCATCGAATACGCGCTGAAAATGCGTCAATTCCCGCAAAGCCAGTTGCTCAGCACCTTGCAAGCCAACGGTGAGCTGACCAGCGCGCACATCGACGAGATGGCCAAACAGATCGCGCACTTCCACCTCACCGCACCGAAAGTGCCGCAAGAGCACCCGGCCGGCACCCCGGACGAGGTGATGGCACCGGTACGCCAGAACTTCGATCAGATCCGCCCGTTCCTCAGCGACAAAGCCGACCTGCTGCAACTCGAAGCCCTGCAAGCCTGGGCCGAAAGCAGCTTCGAACGCCTCAAGCCGCTGCTGGCACAGCGCAAGCACGATGGTTTCACCCGCGAGTGCCACGGCGATATCCACCTGGGCAATGCCACCTTGATCGATGGTCACGTGGTGATCTTCGACTGCATCGAGTTCAACGAACCATTTCGCTTCACCGACGTGTACGCCGACACCGGCTTCCTGGCCATGGACCTGGAAGACCGCGGCCTCAAATCCCTGGCACGCCGGTTCATCAGCCAGTACCTCGAACTGACCGGCGACTACCAGGGCCTGGAAGTGCTGAACTTCTATAAAGCCTACCGCGCACTGGTCAGGGCCAAAGTCGCGCTGTTCAGCATGCCCAGCGAAGCGAGCCCGGTGCAGCGCGCCACCACCCTGCGCCAGTACCGCAACTACGCCAACCTGGCGGAGAGCTACAGCATTATTCCGTCGCGCTTCCTGGCGATTACCCACGGCGTTTCCGCTGTAGGCAAAAGCCACGTGGCCATGCGTCTGGTGGAAGCCTTGGGCGCCGTTCGCCTGCGTTCGGACGTGGAGCGCAAGCGCCTGTTTGGTGAACAACAGGTGGAAAACACGCCCCAGGCCGGCATCTATGCTGCCGACGCCAGCGCGAAAACCTACGCCCGCCTGAACGAGATCGCCGAGACCGTGCTGCGCGCCGGGTTCCCGGTGGTACTGGATGCGACCTTCCTGAAACGCGCACAACGCGATGCCGCCGCCAAAGTCGCCGAAGCGACGGGCGCGCCGTTCCTGATCCTGGACTGCAATGCGCCGCAGGCCGTTATCGCCAGTTGGCTGGCACAACGTCAGGCAGACAAGAACGATCCGTCTGACGCTACATTGACGATCATTGAAGAGCAGCAAGCCCAACGCGAACCGCTGACAGCCGAAGAGCTGTTGCTGAGCAAGCGCGTCGAGACCAATCAAAGCGGAACCCTCGATGCACTGGTCGAGCAAATTCGCCAGCGCATGCCTGGTCTGTAAGAAAAACTTCTTGGTCGCGTCGTCACCTTAGGCGAGCGGCCAAGCAATAGCGGCACTATAATGGCGCCATAAATCCAACAGGTGTCGCTATCATGAGTCAGCCCAAGCTTCTTGATACCCCGCTCTATTCGCTTCTGCATAAAGACGATATCCGCGGTTTCAACCAGGAACGCCCCAAAGACGGCGTCATCGACATGCGCGGTGGCGACTTCCGCGGGCTGGATCTGCGCGATCTGAACGCCAGCGGCGTGGATTTCACCGATGCGTACTTCCGTTCCGCCGATTTGCGCGGGCTGGACTTGCGCGACTGTTCATTGGAAGGCGCGAGCCTGGCCCATGCGCAGATTTCGGGCACCTACTTCCCGCCGGAACTGACGGCCGACGAGATCCTCATGTCGGTCAATTTCGGCACGCGCCTGCGCTACCGCACCAAGTAACACGCCCTCCCAAGCCCCCGGTCTCGTGCAAGACGGACCGGGGACTTCGCGCCTGCCCGCAATAAAACGTCGACGCCATCCTTATAAGCTTTTGCGCCATTCCTGACCAAAGAACTACGCTTTTCCTACTGAGCGCTACACTCCTTTTCAGGCTTGCCTGGTCACGACACCCACCGCACCATTCGGCCGTCGCAAGGAGGCTCGATGAACGATGAGCTGCAACACCTGAGAAACCTTGGCAAGACCTCGGCGCAATGGCTGCATGCGGCGGGCATCCACAGTGCGTCAGACCTGCGGCGCCTGGGCGCGGTCGATGCTTATCGAGCCGTTCGCACGCGTGGCTTCCGTGCCTCGAAAGTCTTGCTGTATGCAATCGAAGGGGCATTGATGGATGTGCATTGGAACGACATTCCTGCCGAACGCAAGGAGGCGCTGAACCGCCAATTGGATGCTATCTCGGCGCGCCAGAAGAATTAGATCGACGACCCCACCCGCCGCTGACAAAGATTCCGGACAAGGGCCTGTGAAAACAAATCTTGACTCTCAAATGAGAATCGTTATGATTATCACAACTGGTCGCGAGATCAGCCGATAACTGAAAGACCATTGGTTCGGACTCTCAGATTATCTCCTCATCAGGCTAATCACGGTTATTTGACCCGGCTCTTGCCGGGTCTTTTTTTGCCGGTAAAAAGCCTCAGCGCGCAATGATCAACGGATGCCCGCGCTCCGGATGCGGCTGCACCAGCACATCCAGCCCGAAGACCGCTTTGAGCGGCTCAGGCCGCAGAACCTGTGCCGGGGTATCCAGCGCATGGGGGCGGCCCGCGTCGAGCAACAGAATCCGGTCGCAGTAACGCGCCGCCAGGTTCAGGTCATGCAGAATCACCAGTACTGCTGCGCCACGGTCAGCAAAGCGGCGTATCGCCTGCAAGGTCGTGTGTTGATGCAAAGGGTCAAGCATCGAGGTCGGCTCATCCAGCAGCAACGTCTGCCCCGCCTGCCCGGGCCATAACTGCGCCAGCACCCGCGCCAGGTGAACGCGCTGCCGCTCGCCGCCCGACAAGGCCAGGTAACTGCGACCGCTCAAGTGCCCGACATCCGCGGCCTGCAACGCGGCATCGATAATCTCGTCATCCCGCACGCGCCCGGTCTGATGGGGCAAGCGGCCCATGCCGACCACCTCTTCGACACGAAAGGCGAAATCCAGGGTTGAAGCCTGCGGCAACACGGCCAGGCGTTGCGCGCGTTGCGACCCGCTCCAGTCTTTCAGTTCGTGCTGATCCAGCCACACCTGGCCTTGATCCGGGTGCAGTTCCCCGCACAACGCGCCCAGCAACGTGCTCTTGCCCGCGCCATTCGGGCCCAGCACGCCAAGCACCTGGCCGGGCAACAGGTCCAACGTGACATCCGCCAATACGGTTTTGCGACCGCGACGAATCCTCAGCCCTTCCACTCGCAGCATCAGGCGCGCCCTCGCAACAACAGGTAAAGAAAAAATGGCGCACCAATCAACGCGGTGACGATACCGATCGGCAACTCCGCCGGCGCCAAGGCCAGGCGCGCGACCAGATCCGCCAACAGCAGCAAGCTCGCCCCCGCCAGCACCGAGGCGGGTAACAGCACACGATGATCCGGCCCGGCCAACAATCGCACCAGGTGCGGCACCACCAGGCCGACGAAGCCGATCATCCCCGCTGCCGCCACCGCCGCGCCCACGCCCAATGCGGTGCAGAACACCAATTCGCGCTTGAGCCGCTCGACATCGACCCCGAGATGAGCGGCCTCGGATTCGCCGAGCAACAGTGCATTCAATGCCTTCGCCCGCCGCGGCAGCCACAGCGCCACGCCAGCGCTCACCAGCAGCAACGGCCACAGGCGCGAATAGCTGGCGCCATTGAGGCTGCCCAGGTTCCAGAACGTCAGTGTGCGCAGGGTGGTGTCATCGGCCAGGTAGGTAAACAAGCCCACCGCCGAGCTGGCGAGCGCCGTGAGGGCGATGCCGGCGAGCAGCATGGTCGCGACATGGGTCTGGCCGTTGCGCCGCCCCAGCCGGTAGACCAGCGCCGTCACCCCCAACCCACCGAGAAACGCGCACAACGACAACAGATACGGGCCGAACACCTCCGGCAACCCACCCAGAAACGAGCCACCGACAATGGCGAAGGCCGCACCGAGTGCCGCGCCGCTGGATACCCCGACCAACCCCGGATCGGCCAACGGGTTGCGAAACAACCCCTGCATCGCTACGCCCGACAAGGCCAATACACCGCCCACCGCCAGCCCCAGCAAGGTCCGCGGCAAACGGATCTGCCCGAGAATCAGCTCCGCCTGCTCCAGGCCGCTGGCCTCGATCGGCACGCCCATCAGGCGCAAGGCCGCCCTGAGCGTATCCAGCAACGGCAGGCTGACCGGCCCCAGCGCCAATGAAAGCCAGATCGCCAGCACACACAACAGCGTCAGGCTGATAAACAGCGTTCGGGGTTTCACCAGCGTACTCATGGGGCAGACGTGGCCTGGGACGGATAGAAGTCGGCCGACAACTGCACCAGGCTTTGCGGCAGACGCGGCCCGAGCCCGCCGACCAGCAGCGTCGGGTCCACCTCAAACACCCGTGCCTGTTTAGCCGCCGGCGTGGACGCCAGGATCGGGTTCTCCTTGAACAAGGCCGCACGCGCCGCCTCGCCGGTCAGCGCACGGTCGGCAAACACCAGCACCTCGGGGCTCAACCCGGCCAACGACTCCATGGAAAACGGCTTATAACCGCTGTGGGTCGCCAGGTTGCGCCCGCCCGCCTGCCGCAACATCCAGTCAGCCGCCGTGTCTTTGCCAGCGATCAGCGGTTTGCCGCCGGCATTGCCGAGCAGCATCAACACCCCCGGGGCCTTGTGTGCGGCCTGGGCCGTGGCAACCCAACGTTTCTGCCGGTCAAGCGCCTGTTCATACGCGGTAAACAATGCATGGGCCTTGGCCTCACTGCCCAACAACCTCCCCAGGTGTTCGAGGTTGCCTTTCAACGTCGGCAAATCCGGCTGCGCCGAGAACATTTCCACCTGCACCCCGGCGTTGCGAATCTGCGCCAGCACTGGCGGCGGCCCCATTTCCTCGGTGCCCACCAGGACCTGCGGGCGCAGACTGAGAATGCCCTCGGCCGACAACTGCCGCTGATAACCGACGCTCGGCAATGCCTTGAGCGAAGCCGGATGCTGGCTGGTGGTGTCGACGCCCACCAACTTCGACTCACCGCCCAGGGCCGTCACCCACTCCGATAACGCGCCGCCAGCACTCACCCAGCGTTGCGGCAGTTCCGAGGCGTGCGCCCCAGGGTTGAGCATCAGTCCGACAACAAGCGCGATAGCGCTGGCACTCAAGCGCATAACAGGGTTTCCTTCCAGGGGCGGGGCTGCTGAAACACTCATGGATGTGACAGATACCTCTTGCCGGGCATCGTACTGAGCGCCCAGTCAGCTAACGGGCGAAGCCTGCATTTGATAATTGTTTGCATTTGAACGTCAAGGCACTTAAGGATTGGAATGAAGTTTCTCTGCCCCTCCGACACCCTCGCCCCCAACAGCAGCCGTGGTTTTGATATCGACGGGCACAAACTGTTGGCCGTGCGCCGGGATGGCATCGCCTACTTCTATCGCAATCGCTGCCCCCATCGCGGCGTCCCCCTGGAATGGCAGCCCGATCACTTCCTCGACGCCAGCGCCAGCCTGATCCAATGCGCCACCCACGGCGCGTTGTTCCTGATCGAGAGCGGCGAATGCATCGCCGGCCCCTGCGCGGGTCAAAGCCTCACTGCCCTGCCCGGCCGCGAAGACGAACAGGGCCTGTGGGTAGAACTCTAGTCGCCGAGCAGCACGTCCAAGCGGCGTTCGACGTAAATTTCCTCGGCCGTGACGCGCACACCATACGCCAGCACTTCCACCCCCGCGGCCTTGGCCTCGCGCAGGGCGGCAGCGTAGGCCGCGTCGATTTCCACGGCCGGGCGCACGGCCTCGATCCCGGACAGGTTGACGCAATACAGCTGCACCGCCCGCACACCATCCCGGGCCAGGTGCGCCAGCTCGCGTAGATGCTTGGCACCGCGCTGGGTCACGGCGTCCGGAAACGCCGCAATCGAGGTGCCATCGAACCCCAGCGTCACACTTTTGACTTCGACATAGGCCGCCCCCTCGGGGTAATCCAGGCGAAAATCAATGCGGCTGTTCTCCTGACCGTAAGGCACTTCACGCTTCAACGCGCTAAAGCCGTTGAGTTCGGTGATGACCCCGGCATGCAACGCCTCCTCAACCAGTTGATTGGCACGCGCCGTATTGACGCACGCGAGGCGGCCTTGAGGCGTCTCGGCAATTTCCCAGGTGCCGGGCAACTTGCGCTTGGGGTCAGTGGAGCGACTGAACCAGACCTGCCCGCCCTCGACCATGCAATTGAGCATCGAACCGGTATTGGGGCAGTGAATGGTCAACAACTCGCCGGTAACGGTTTCGATATCGGTGAGAAAACGCTTGTAGCGGCGAATCAGCCGCGCCTCTTCGAGGGGAGGATGAAAGCGCATCAGCCCTGCCAGCTCCGCAGCCCACGGGCGATGCGCTCTACCGCCTCTTGCAGCCGATCAAGGTTTTGCGTGTAGGCAAAGCGCACATGGTGGCCGGCTTGATAACGACCGAAATCCAGCCCAGGGGTGAACGCCACATGTTCGGTCTCAAGGAAATGACGGCAAAACGCGAAGGCATCACCGCCGAACGCGCTGATATCGGCGTACAAATAGAACGCCCCTTCCGGTTCGACGGCAATACCGAAGCCCAACTCGCGCAGGGCCGGCAGCAGGAAGTCGCGACGGCGCCCGAACTCGGCACGACGCGCTTCCAGAATGCTCAGGGTTTGCGGGGTGAAGCAAGCCAACGCCGCGTACTGCGCCATGCTCGGAGCGCTGATGTAGAGGTTTTGCGCGAGCTTCTCCAGCTCACCGACGGCATCGGGCGGTGCCACCAGCCAACCCAGGCGCCAGCCGGTCATGCCGAAATACTTCGAAAAACTATTCAGGACAAACGCATCATCGTCGACTTCCAGCACGCTGGCCGCCTCGGTGCCGTAAGTGAGGCCGTGGTAGATCTCGTCCACCACCAAATGGCCGTTACGCGCCTTGATGGCACTCGACAACCCGGCCAGTTCGTCCCGCGTCAGGATAGTGCCGGTGGGGTTGGCCGGCGATGCGACCAGCGCGCCCACGCTGTCCTGGTTCCAGTGCTTGGCCACCAGGTCGGCGGTCAATTGATAACGCACGTCCGGACCCACGGGCACCAACTGCGCCGCGCCTTCCACCAGGCGCAGGAAGTGGCGGTTACACGGGTAACCCGGGTCGGCCAACAGCCAGTGTTTACCTGGGTCCACCAGCAGGCTGCTGGCCAACAGCAACGCGCCGGAGCCGCCCGGAGTGATCAGGATGCGCTCGGGGTCCACGCTCAGGCCGTAGCGTTGCTGGTAGAAACCGCTGATGGCATGGCGCAGTTCCGGCAGGCCGCGGGCTGCGGTATAGCGGGTCTTGCCATTGGCCAGCGCGGCCTGGCCGGCCTGGATGATCGGCTCGGCGGTGGTGAAATCCGGTTCGCCGATTTCCAGATGGATGACATCATGGCCTGCCGCTTGCAGCTCATTGGCTCGCGCCAGCAACGCCATGACATGAAAAGGTTCGATGGCGCGACTGCGCGCACTGTAGGGCTGAGCCATTAGCCTTCCTTAACGGTGAGGACAAAAACAGCGATTCTACCGAACCCTCGCGGTAAAACATGCTCTATTGCCTGCCAGGCCGTCCACGATGAACCCGGCAAGCGCTTGCAAAACGACTAAAATCAACCTTCGAGACGATTCATACCCAGCCACAGCGGGTTGCTGCTGTTTGCAACCCCTGCGTGATGGGCCTCGACAACCGGGAGTGGCGCACCCTGAATCTATCTGGTAAGTTCGCCCGCTTGCAGCCGCAGGGCCGGCAGGTGTCGGTGACGTTGCAATCCTGCGCAATGGATTAGAAGAGTGAGAGGCGGTCTATTCATGTCCACCCAAGCAAAGCAACAGCAATCCCCAGGCCTCAGCGGCTTCGAACCTTACGTCACGAAGGAAGGTGAGGAGTACATGGGCGAGCCCATGCGCGAGCACTTCACCAAGATCCTTAACAAGTGGAAACAAGACTTGATGCAGGAGGTCGACCGCACCGTTGACCATATGAAGGACGAAGCAGCCAACTTCCCTGATCCGGCCGACCGTGCGAGCCAGGAAGAAGAGTTCGCCCTTGAACTGCGTGCCCGTGATCGCGAACGCAAGCTGATCAAGAAGATCGACAAGACACTGCAGTTGATCAAGGACGAAGAATACGGCTGGTGCGAATGCTGCGGCATCGAAATCGGTATTCGCCGCCTGGAAGCACGTCCTACCGCCGACATGTGCGTGGACTGCAAGAACCTGGCAGAAATCAAGGAAAAACAGGTCGGCAAGTAACCCCTGCCGAGCTGAACGAATGGGGCGTACAAACGCCCCATTTTTGTTTCTGGCGTTTAGCGATTTTCCAGTAGTATCCGGCCCATGACAGCCTCTCCCTATATCGGGCGTTTCGCCCCCACGCCCAGCGGCCACCTGCACTTCGGCTCGCTGGTCGCCGCCCTCGCCTCTTACCTTGACGCCCGCGCCAACCATGGCCGCTGGCTGATGCGTATGGAAGACCTCGACCCTCCCCGCGAAGAACCCGGCGCCCAGGCGGCAATCCTGCATGCCCTGGAAAGCTATGGCTTCGAGTGGGACGGTGAACTGGTCCGACAAAGCGACCGGCACGATGCCTACGCCAAGGTGCTGAACGACCTGTTCAACCACGGCCTGGCCTACGCCTGTACCTGCTCGCGCAAACAGCTGGAGCCCTACCACGGGATCTACCCTGGCTTGTGCCGTAATGCCGGTCATGAGCAGCACGATGCGGCCATCCGCCTGCGCGTCCCGGAGCTGGAGTACCACTTTACCGACCGCGTACAAGGCGAATTCCGACAACACCTGGGCCGCGAAGTGGGTGACTTCATCATCCGTCGCCGTGACGGTCTCTACGCCTACCAACTGGCCGTGGTGCTCGATGACGCCTGGCAAGGTGTTACCGACATCGTGCGCGGCGCCGACCTGCTCGACTCCACGCCGCGCCAGCTGTACCTGCAAGAATTATTGGGGCTGCGCCAACCGCGTTACCTGCACGTGCCGCTGATCGTCCAGCCGGACGGTAACAAGTTGGGCAAATCCTATCGTTCCCCGCCCTTGACCACGGACCAGGCCACGCCTTTGCTGTTGAGAGCCCTGCGCGCCCTCGGCCAGCAACCCGGCGACGAACTGCTGCACGCCAGCCCACGGGAACTGCTGGATTGGGGCATTGCCCACTGGGATGCGCAGCTGATCCCGCGCACACTCACGCTGGCCGAAGCGCAGTTACGCTGAAGGCGCTTGCAGCCGGCCAGGCATCCGTTACCATCGCCGCAGTTATTCAATCAGAGGCCAACATGTACATCTATCGCTTGGTCCTGCTGCTGGTCGTCGGGATCTACCTGTTTTCCCCCGCCATCATGGATTGGTGGATCGACGCCACGGGCGCCTGGTATCGCCCCTATCTGCTGTGGCTGATCCTGATCGTCGTGACTTTCATCCTGCAGAGCCAAAAAGATGCCGATGAGCTTTAGCCTCACCCAGATGCTGCTGATCAGCGCCGCCTACCTGGCCGCGCTGTTCGGTGTCGCCTGGATCAGTGAGCGCGGAATGATTCCGCGGGCGATCATTCGCCATCCGTTGACCTACACCTTGTCCTTGGGCGTCTACGCCAGCGCCTGGGCGTTCTATGGCACGGTGGGCCTGGCCTATCAGTATGGGTATGGCTTTCTGTCCAGTTACCTCGGGGTGTCCGGGGCCTTCTTGCTGGCGCCGGTGCTGCTGTACCCGATCCTGAAGATCACCCGCACCTATCAGTTGTCGTCCCTGGCCGACTTGTTCGCCTTCCGCTTTCGCAGCACCTGGGCGGGCGCGCTGACCACGATTTTCATGCTGATCGGCGTGTTGCCCTTGCTGGCCCTGCAGATCCAGGCAGTGGCCGACTCCATCAGCATCCTGACCCGTGAGCCGGTGCAGTATCGCGTCGCCCTGGCCTTCTGCGCGCTGATCAGCCTGTTCACGATTTTCTTCGGCTCACGCCACATCGCCACCCGTGAGAAACACGAAGGCCTGGTCTTCGCGATTGCTTTCGAGTCGGTGATCAAGCTGATCGCCATCGGTGGCGTCGGCCTGTATGCGCTCTACGGCGTATTCGACGGCCCGCAACAGCTGGAGTTGTGGCTGCTGCAAAACCAGACCGCCCTCGCCGCGCTGCACACCCCGCTGCAGGAAGGCCCGTGGCGCACGTTGCTGCTGGTGTTCTTCGCCTCGGCCATCGTGATGCCGCACATGTACCACATGACGTTCACCGAGAACCTCAACCCGCGCTCGCTGGTCAGCGCCAGTTGGGGCTTGCCGCTGTTCCTGCTGTTGATGAGCCTGGCGGTGCCGCTGATCCTGTGGGCCGGCCTGAAGTTGGGCGCCACCACCAACCCCGAATATTTCACCCTCGGCGTCGGCATCGCCGCCAACAGCCCGGCCCTGGCGCTGCTGGCCTATGTCGGCGGGTTGTCGGCGGCCAGTGGCCTGATCATCGTCACCACGCTGGCGCTCTCGGGCATGGCGCTCAATCACCTGGTGCTGCCGCTGTACCAGCCGCCGGCCGAAGGCAATATCTACCGCTGGCTGAAATGGACCCGCCGCGCGCTGATCGTCGCGATCATCATGGCCGGCTACGGTTTCTACCTGCTGCTGGGCGCCGGGCAAGACCTGGCCAACCTGGGGATCGTCGCGTTTGTCGCCACCTTGCAGTTCCTACCGGGGGTGTTGTCGGTGCTGTACTGGCCGACGGCCAATCGGCGCGGCTTTATCGCCGGGTTGCTCGCTGGGATTCTGGTGTGGCTGGTGACCATGTTGCTGCCGTTGGTCGGCAACCTGCAGGGTTTCTACATCCCGCTGCTGAACATGATCTACGTGCTCGACGACACCAGCTGGCACATGGCGGCGATCGCCTCGCTGGCCGCCAACGTGCTGATGTTCACCCTGATCTCGCTGTTCACCAACGCCAGCCCGGAAGAAACCAGCGCCGCCGAAGCCTGCGCGGTGGACAACGTGCGCCGCCCGCAACGCCGCGAACTGCATGCCGCCTCGCCCCAGGAGTTCGCCACGCAACTGGCCAAGCCCCTGGGCGCCAAGGCCGCGCAAAAGGAAGTCGAACAAGCGCTGCGCGACCTCTATCTGCCGTTCGACGAGCGCCGCCCCTACGCCCTGCGCCGCCTGCGCGACCGAATCGAAGCCAACCTGTCCGGGCTGATGGGCCCCAGCGTGTCGCAGGACATGGTGGAAACGTTCCTGCCCTACAAGGCGAGCGGCGAAAACTACGTCACTGAAGACATCCACTTCATCGAAAGCCGGCTCGAGGATTATCACTCACGCCTCACTGGCCTGGCCGCCGAACTCGATGCCCTGCGCCGCTACCACCGCCAGACCTTGCAGGAACTGCCGATGGGGGTCTGCTCCCTGGCCAAGGACCAGGAGATTCTGATGTGGAACAAGGCCATGGAAGAACTCACCGGCATTGCCGCGCAACGGGTCGTGGGCTCGCGCCTCAATACCCTGGGCGACCCGTGGAAGGAACTGCTGCAAGGCTTTATCAACCTGCCCGACGAACACTTGCACAAGCAGCACCTGGCCCTCGACGGCCAGACCCGCTGGCTCAACCTGCACAAGGCGGCGATCGACGAGCCCCTGGCCCCCGGTAACAGCGGCCTGGTGTTGCTCGTCGAAGACCTGACCGAAACCCAGATGCTCGAAGACAAGCTGGTGCATTCCGAGCGCCTGGCCAGTATCGGTCGCCTGGCGGCCGGCGTGGCCCATGAAATCGGCAACCCGATCACCGGTATCGCCTGCCTGGCGCAGAACCTGCGCGAAGAGCGCGAGGAAGACGGCGAAATCACCGAGATCAGCGGGCAGATCCTCGAACAGACCAAGCGCGTGTCGCGCATCGTGCAGTCGCTGATGAGCTTCGCCCACGCCGGCGCCCATCAGAACCACGACGAAGCGGTGTGCCTGGCCGAAGTGGCACAGGATGCCATTGGGCTGCTGGCCTTGAATCGGCGCAATTTCGAAGTACAGTTCTTCAACCTATGCGATCCGGACCACTGGGTCGACGGTGACTCCCAGCGCTTGGCGCAGGTGTTGATCAACCTGTTGTCGAACGCCCGCGACGCGTCCCCGGCCGGCAGTGCGGTACGCGTCAAGAGCGAGGCTTTCGAGCACACGGTCGACCTGATCGTGGAGGACGAAGGCAGCGGCATTCCACAGAACATCAAGGACCGCTTGTTCGAACCCTTCTTCACCACCAAGGACCCCGGTGAAGGCACCGGTCTGGGCCTTGCACTGGTCTATTCCATCGTTGAAGAGCATTATGGACAAATCACCATCGACAGCCCGGCTGACACAGAAAGCCAACGCGGCACCCGTATTCGGGTGACCTTGCCGCGTCATGTCGAAGCGACGTCCGCTGTGAACTGAGACCGTCGAGAGAATTGAATCAATGCCGCACATTTTGATCGTCGAAGACGAAACCATTATCCGCTCTGCCTTGCGTCGCCTGCTTGAACGTAATCAGTACCAGGTCAGCGAAGCCGGCTCGGTGCAGGAAGCCCAAGAGCGGTTCAGTATTCCCACGTTCGACCTGATTGTCAGCGACCTGCGCCTGCCCGGCGCGCCGGGCACCGAGTTGATCAAGCTCGGCCAGGGCACCCCGGTGCTGATCATGACCAGCTACGCCAGCCTGCGCTCGGCGGTGGATTCCATGAAGATGGGCGCGGTGGACTACATCGCCAAGCCGTTCGACCACGATGAGATGCTCCAGGCCGTGGCCCGTATCCTGCGTGACCGCCAGTCGGCCAGCAGCGCTACGGCCGAACAGCGTCCCGCTGGCAAGGCGGCCAACGGCGCCGACAAGCCGGGCGTCGACAACAGCAATGGCGAGATCGGCATCATCGGCTCCTGCCCACCGATGCAGGACCTGTACAGCAAGATCCGCAAAGTGGCGCCGACGGACTCGAATGTGCTGATCCAGGGCGAGTCGGGGACCGGTAAGGAACTGGTGGCCCGCGCCCTGCACAACCTGTCCAAGCGCGCCAAGGCACCGATGATCTCGGTGAACTGCGCGGCAATCCCCGAATCCCTGATCGAGTCCGAACTGTTCGGCCACGAGAAAGGCGCGTTTACCGGCGCCAGCGCCGGACGCGCGGGCCTGGTGGAAGCGGCGGACGGCGGCACGCTGTTCCTCGACGAAATCGGCGAACTGCCCCTGGAAGCCCAGGCGCGCCTGCTGCGTGTACTGCAAGAAGGCGAAATCCGCCGGGTGGGTTCGGTGCAATCGCAGAAGGTCGATGTGCGCCTGATCGCGGCCACTCACCGCGACCTCAAGAGCCTGGCCAAGATCGGCCAGTTCCGTGAAGACTTGTATTACCGCCTGCATGTGATCGCACTCAAGCTGCCGGCCCTGCGGGAACGGGGTGCCGACGTCAACGAGATCGCCAATGCGTTCCTGTTGCGCCAGAGCGCGCGCATCAACCGTACCGACCTGCGGTTCGCCGCAGACGCCGAGCAGGCGATTCGGCACTACTCATGGCCGGGTAACGTGCGGGAGTTGGAGAATGCGGTCGAGCGTGCGGTGATTCTGTCGGAGAGCCCGGAAATTTCCGCCGAACTGCTGGGTATCGATATAGAGCTCAGTGACCTGGAAGACGACGACTTCATCGGCCTGGCCCCGCAACAGGGCGCCGCCGGCAATACCAGCCATGAACCGACGGAAGATTTGTCACTGGAAGACTACTTCCAGCATTTCGTCCTCGAGCACCAGGACCACATGACCGAGACCGAACTGGCGCGCAAGCTGGGCGTAAGCCGTAAGTGCCTGTGGGAACGGCGCCAGCGCCTGGGCATTCCACGGCGCAAGACCGGAGTGGCCAGCGAAAGCTGAGGGCGCGCGCCCGCAGGTAACACCCACCAATGTGAAAAAACTGTTACCGCGGATATTTCGCGTAACAAAAGCCGGGGCTTACGGTAACGAAGCCCCGGCTTTTTTTTCGCCGCCAAACAGCCAAAAACCCCTCAACCCCCTGGTTTTGCTGGTCGGCGCAAAAGTTGGCACGCACCCTGCTATATGCTTAGTACAAAAACAATAACAAGCTTTGTACAAGACAATAAAAATAAGACGAATCGACTCACGCACAATAAAAACAACACGGCGGAGGCGCAGCTAACTGATTCTTTTGGAGAGGCGTTGCATTTGGGGCTTGCCCCGCAACCAGGCCGAGAACAACAAAAACTGCCCTAAGGCAGAGCCTGAACTGGTTGGATCGTAGATCAGCAACACAGCGACCAAAGCAATCCGTTTGCTCTTGACTCCCGATTGGGAGTGTCATGAAGGTCACACTTCATGGCGAGGGCGATCAACAAAAACAAAAAGCCCGAAACCAATAATAAAAATAGAGCACGCAACTACTTCTGGGGGAGCTTCGGCTCCCCTTGTAGTTTCCGGTATTTGACGTTTTTAGGCTTATGGCGCAAGGCCTGTAGCTTGTTCCTACACCATCCCCCGACTAAATGCTAGAATCCCGGCCCATCATGCGGTCATTCTTCGTTATGGCCGAACATTCCTTCAAACAGTGCATCCCATGCTGAAGAAGTTGTTCCAGTCATTCCGTTCTCCCTTGCGTCGAACGCAACACAAACGCAGCACGCCTGAAGTGCTCAACAGCAGCCAACATTCGCTGCAACGCGCTCAGTTCAGCCGTTATGCAGTGAACATCGTCGAACGTTTGCAGAACGCCGGTTACCAGGCTTATCTGGTGGGCGGCTGTGTACGCGACATGTTGCTCAATATCACACCCAAGGACTTCGACGTCGCCACCAGCGCCACGCCCGAGCAAGTGCGCGCCGAGTTTCGCAATGCGCGCATCATCGGCCGCCGCTTCAAGCTGGTGCATATTCACTTTGGCCGCGAAATCATCGAGGTCGCGACCTTCCGTGCCGGTCATCCGCAAAACGATGAGGAAGAAGACACCAATCAGTCTTCCCGCAACGAAAGCGGACGCATCCTGCGCGACAACGTCTACGGCACCCTGGAAGAAGACGCGCAGCGCCGCGACTTCACCATCAACGCCCTGTATTACGACCCGGTCAGCGAGCGCATCCTCGATTACGCCAACGGCGTACACGATATTCGCAACAACCTGATCCGCCTGATCGGCGACCCGACGCAGCGCTACCAGGAAGACCCGGTACGCATGCTGCGGGCGGTGCGTTTCGCCGCGAAGCTGAACTTCGGTATCGAGCGCCACACGGCTGCACCGATTCGCGAACTGGCGCCGATGCTGCGGGAAATCCCCTCGGCGCGCCTGTTCGAAGAAGTGCTCAAGCTGTTCCTCTCGGGCTACGCCGCCGATACCTTCGAAATGCTCGTCGACCTGCAGTTGTTCGATCCCTTGTTCCCGGCGAGCGCCGAAGCACTGGAATACAACCCGACGTATACCCACACCCTGATCAGCGAAGCGTTGATCAACACCGACCTGCGCATCAAACAGAACAAACCGGTCACCCCGGCGTTCCTGTTTGCCGCCCTGTTGTGGCCGGCCTTGCCCAAACGCGTACTGCGCCTGCAGGACCGTGGCATGCCGCCGATCCCGGCCATGCAGGAAGCCGCTCACGAGTTGATCGCCGAGCAGTGCCAGCGCATCGCCATCCCGAAACGCTTCACCCTGCCGATCCGCGAGATCTGGGACATGCAGGAACGCCTGCCGCGTCGCAGTGGCAAGCGCGCCGACCTGTTGCTGGAGAACCCGCGCTTCCGTGCCGGCTACGACTTCCTGCTGCTGCGTGAAAGCGCCGGCGAGCAGACCGACGACCTGGGCGAATGGTGGACCGACTACCAGGACGCCAATGACAGCGAGCGCCGCGAGATGATTCGTGAACTCGGCAGCAAAGGCGATGGCGTCGGCGAAGGGCCCAAGAAGCGCCGTCGCAGCGGGAGCAAACGCAAGCGCAGCGCCGCCGATGCCTCGGGCGCCGCAGGCGAATAAACGTGGAACGCATCTACATCGGCATGGGCAGCAACCTGGCGGCCCCGGAGCAACAATTGCGCAATGCTATCGAGGCGTTGGCGCAATTGCCGGGCACTACCGTCGCCGGGGTGTCGGCCTTCTATCAAAGCGACTCCCTGCTCCCCGGCCAACCGCGCTACACCAATGCGGT
Organism: Pseudomonas sp. 7-41; assembly: GCF_021233075.1. Taxonomy (NCBI): domain Bacteria; kingdom Pseudomonadati; phylum Pseudomonadota; class Gammaproteobacteria; order Pseudomonadales; family Pseudomonadaceae; genus Pseudomonas; species Pseudomonas sp. 7-41. The sequence goes on from NZ_CP089551.1 coordinate 5,851,389, forward strand.
CGCGGCCCTGGACAGCTGCCTGGCGCCACTGGAACTGCTCGATGCGCTGCAAGCCATCGAGAACGACCAAGGCCGCGAGCGCCTTGAGCGTTGGGGCCCACGCACGCTCGACCTGGATATCCTGCTGTTCGGCGACCGCCTGATCGACGAACCACGCCTGCAAGTGCCGCACTATCAGATGCACCTGCGCGCCTTCGTGCTGTACCCGCTGGCCGAACTGGCCCCAGCCACCCTGCAATTGCCCGATGGCCGGCGCCTCAGCGACCTGCTCGCAGCCTGCCCGTTTGTCGGCCTGGAACGCATGCCTGCGCTCAGCACCCAGCGTTGATCAGCCACTGCTGAATCGCATCAGTAACAGCGGTAACACCACCGTCGTAACAATGCGGTAACACATGCAATTGACTTCCCGTGTCCTCCTCACGACTATAGGCGTCCCGCTGCCGCCAACCGGCGCTAAAGGGCGCAATCCAGGCCTTATAAGCACTGCTCTCAAGAAAGTGCGCCTGTATAAACGAAGACTCACGCGCGTTACTCGCTGTTTCCATGCGCCTGAACGAGGACCCTTTTCATGCCAGACGTTACCCTGACCACCTTGCAGAGCCTCAAGCTCAAAGGTGAAAAAATCACGATGCTGACCTGCTATGACGCCACCTTCGCCCACGCCTGCTGCCAAGCCGGTGTCGAGGTGTTACTGGTGGGCGACTCCCTCGGCATGGTGCTTCAAGGGCATGACAGCACCCTGCCCGTCACCACGGATGAACTTGCGTACCACACCGCCAGCGTCAAGCGCGGTAACGACGGCGCCTTTATCATCGCCGACCTGCCGTTCATGGGTTACGCCACCGTCGAACAGACCTTCCACAACGCCGGCAAATTGATGCAAGCCGGCGCGCACATGGTCAAGCTCGAAGGGGCCGCCTGGCTCGCCGACTCGATCCGCATGCTGGCTGAACGCGGCGTGCCGGTGTGCGCGCACATGGGCCTGACACCGCAGTCCGTGAACATCCTCGGCGGCTATAAAGTCCAGGGCCGCAACGAAGCCCAGGCGCGCCAGATGCGTGCCGATGCCATCGCCCTGGAACAAGCGGGCGCCGCGATGATCGTGCTCGAATGCGTGCCCAGCGAACTGGCCGCGGAGATCACCCATGCGGTCAAAGTGCCGGTGATCGGCATTGGTGCCGGGTCGGCCACCGACGGCCAGGTCCTGGTGCTGCACGACATGCTCGGCCTGTCGATGACCGGCCGGGTACCGAAGTTCGTGAAAAACTTCATGACCGGCCAGGACAGCATCCACGCCGCGTTGAGCGCATACGTCGCCGAAGTCAAAGGCGTGACCTTCCCAGGCGCCGAACACGGATTCTCTGCATGAACACCGTAAAAACCCTACGTGAACTGCGGGCCGCCGTTACCCATGCCCGCAGCGCCGGCAAACGTATCGGCTTTGTGCCCACCATGGGCAACCTGCACAGCGGCCACGCGGCCCTCGTGGCCAAGGCGGCCCAACAGGCGGATTTCGTGGTCGCGAGCATCTTCGTCAACCCGCTGCAATTTGGCGCCGGCGAAGACCTGGACAAGTACCCGCGTACCCTCGCCGCCGACCAGGAAAAACTCCTGCAAGCCGGCTGCAACCTGTTGTTCGCGCCAAGCGTCGAGGAAATGTACCCCAGCGGCATGACCGGCCAGACCCGCGTCAGCGTGCCGCAATTGTCCGAAGGCCTGTGCGGCGCCAGCCGTCCCGGGCACTTTGAAGGTGTGGCCACGGTGGTCAACAAGCTGTTCAACATGGTCCAGCCGGATATGGCCGTGTTTGGTCAGAAGGACTACCAGCAACTGGCCGTGATTCGCGCCATGGTCCATGACCTGAACATGCCGATCCAGATCATCGGTGAACCGACCGTGCGCGCCGAGGATGGCCTCGCGCTGTCATCGCGCAACGGTTACCTCACCGCCGAGCAGCGGGCCGTTGCGCCGACGTTGTACCGCAGCCTGAGTCAGATTGCCGCCGCCATCAAAGGCGGCGACCGCGACTTCGCCAAACTGCGTGCCGAACAGGTCCAGCAGATCGAAGCCGCCGGCATGCGCGTGGATTACCTCGAAGTGCGCCAAGGCGTCCACCTGCGCCCGGCTATGGCCGAGGATCGCGATGTAGTGATCCTGGTCGCGGCCTACCTGGGCGCGACGCGTCTGATCGACAACCTGCATCTGACCCTCGACTGACCCCCTGCCCGTTGCCCAGCCTGATGCGCCGGTATAAAAAAGTACCGGCCACAGCGCAGACAAAGCCAAGACATATCGACACGCTAGGTTTAATGTATTCGCCCTGCGCTATGGTTAGCGCTGTCCGGAACCCATTGCTTGATGAAAGACTGGATGTTTCGGGCTTTGAAGTGTCCTAAAGGCAGTCCCCGTAATAAAAGGAAACCCGCAGCGATGGCGTACTACCGCACCCCTCATGACGTTACCGCTCTGCCCGCCTGGCGAGCGCTCAATCAACATCGCCAAGCCATGCAGGATTTCAGCATGCGCGACGCGTTCAATGCCGATCCTCAGCGTTTTTCCCAATTCACCTTGAGCAGCTGCGGGCTTTTCCTCGATTACTCGAAAAACCTGATCACCAGCGAAACCCGCAACCTGCTCGTGGACCTGGCCAAGGAAGTCGACCTTAAAGCCGCGATCGACGCGCTGTATGCCGGCGAGCCGGTGAACTCGTCCGAGGGTCGCCCTGCCCTGCACACCGCCCTGCGCCGCCCAGTGGGCGACAAGTTGTCGGTCAACGGCGTGAACATCATGCCGGACGTACACAAGGTGTTGAACCAGATCACCGACCTCGTGGGCCGCATCCACGACGGCCTGTGGCGCGGCTACACCGAGAAGCCGATCACCGACGTGGTGAACATCGGCATCGGTGGCTCGTTCCTCGGCCCGGAGCTGGTCTCCGAAGCGTTGCTGTCCTACGCCCACAAAGGCGTGCGCTGCCACTACCTGGCGAACATCGACGGCAGCGAGTTCCACGAACTGACCATGAAGCTGCGCGCCGAGACCACGCTGTTCATCGTCTCGTCGAAATCCTTCAACACCCTCGAAACCCTGAAAAACGCCCAGGCCGCCCGCGCCTGGTACCTGGCCCAGGGCGGCTCGGAAGCCGAGCTGTATCGCCACTTCATCGCCGTATCGAGCAACAACGCGGCCGCCGTGGCCTTCGGTATCCGCGAAGAAAACATCTTCCCGATGTGGGACTGGGTCGGCGGCCGTTACTCGCTGTGGTCGGCCATCGGCCTGCCCATCGCCCTGGCCATCGGCATGTCGAACTTCAAGGAGCTGCTGTCCGGTGCCTACACCATGGACCAGCATTTCCAGAACGCGCCGTTCGAACAGAACATGCCGGTGCTGCTCGGCCTGCTGGGTGTGTGGTATGGCAACTTCTGGGGCGCGCAGAGCCATGCGATCCTGCCCTACGACCACTACCTGCGTAACATCACCAAACACTTGCAACAGCTGGACATGGAATCCAACGGCAAGAGCGTGCGCCAGGACGGTACGCCGGTGTCCACCGATACCGGCCCGGTGATCTGGGGCGGCGTGGGCTGCAACGGTCAGCACGCGTACCACCAGTTGCTGCACCAGGGCACCCAACTGATCCCGGCCGACTTTATCGTGCCGATCGTCAGCTTCAACCCGGTCTCCGACCACCATCAGTGGCTGTACGCCAACTGCCTGTCCCAGAGCCAGGCGCTGATGCTCGGCAAGACCCGCAGCGAAGCCGAAGCCGAGCTGCGCGACAAGGGCCTGCCGGAAGCCGACGTGCAGAAGCTGGCCCCGCACAAGGTGATCCCGGGCAACCGTCCGAGCAACACCCTGGTGGTCGAGCGCATCAGCCCGCGGCGCCTGGGCGCACTGGTCGCGATGTATGAACACAAAGTGTTCGTGCAAAGCGTGATCTGGGGCATCAACGCCTTCGACCAATGGGGCGTGGAGCTGGGCAAGGAACTGGGCAAGGGCGTCTACAACCGCCTGACCGGCGCCGAAGAAAGCCTGGCCGACGATGCGTCGACCCAGGGCCTGATCAACTACTTCCGCGGTCGTCACCGCGGCTGACGTCGGTCACACAGGGCCGGCGTCCATTCGGACGTCGGCCTTGAACCCGCCCCCGACTGGGTGCATCTTTATGACTTGTCGCAAAAACAAGAATAAGGATCGCTCATGTTCGATATCAGCATGTTTCCCATCGCCGATGCCGTCCGCCGGGCTGCGCAACTGAGTCAAGAGGACTATCAGCGCCTCTATCGCCAATCCATCGAACAGCCGGACACGTTCTGGGCCGAACAGGCCAGGCGCTTTCTCGACTGGACCACGCCCTGGCACACCGTCAATACCTCGGACATCCAGACCGGCGCCACCCAATGGTTTGCCGGCGGCCAATTGAACGTCAGCTACAACTGCATCGACCGCCACCTGGCGCAACGCGCCGAGCAACCGGCCTTCATCTGGGAGGGCGATGATCCGACAGCGTCTTCCACCATCACCTACCGCCAACTGCATCAAAACGTCAGCCGCCTGGCCAATGTGCTGAAAAGCCGTGGCGTGAAAAAAGGCGACCGGGTGTGCATCTACATGCCGATGATTCCGCAAGCGGCCTACGCCATGCTCGCCTGTACGCGGATTGGGGCGGTGCATTCGGTGGTGTTTGGCGGTTTTTCACCCGACGCCCTGCGCGACCGCATTCTCGACGCCGACTGCCGCACGGTGATCACCGCCGATGAAGGCGTGCGCGGCGGCAAGCCGGTGGCGTTGAAACAAAATGTCGACAAGGCCCTGGCCAGTTGCCCGAACGTCAGCACCGTGCTGGTGGTAGCGCGCACCGGGGCCGCCGTGAACTGGAGCGAAGGCCGCGACCTCAACTATCAACAGGCCGTGGATGCCGCCAGCGATGACTGCCCACCCGAGCCGATGGACGCCGAAGACCCGCTGTTTATCCTCTACACCTCCGGCAGCACCGGCAAACCCAAGGGCGTGCTGCACACCACCGGCGGCTACCTGCTGCAAGCCGCGATGACCTTCAAGTACGTGCTCGACTACCGCGACGGCGAAGTGTTCTGGTGTACCGCCGATGTGGGTTGGGTCACCGGCCACAGCTACATCGTGTACGGCCCGCTGGCCAACGGCGCCACCTCGCTGATGTTCGAAGGCGTGCCCAGCTACCCGAGCAGCTCGCGCTTCTGGCAGGTCATCGACAAGCATCAGGTCAATATCTTCTACACCGCGCCGACGGCCCTGCGCGCATTGATGCGCGAGGGCCACGCTCCGTTGGAGAACACCTCCCGCGCCAGCCTGCGCCTGCTCGGCAGCGTCGGCGAGCCGATCAATCCGGAAGCCTGGGACTGGTACTTCAACGCCGTCGGCGAACAACGCTGCCCGATTGTCGATACCTGGTGGCAGACCGAAACCGGCGGCATCATGCTCAGCCCGCTGGTCAGCGCCCAGCGCATCAAGCCCGGCTGCGCGACCCAACCGATGTTCGGCGTGCTGCCGGTGCTGCTCGATGAGCACGGCAAGGAAATCAACGGCCCGGGCAGCGGCGTGCTGGCGATCAAATCCAGCTGGCCGGGGCAGATCCGCAGTGTCTATGGCGACCCGCAGCGCATGATCGACACCTACTTTAAACCCTACCCCGGTTATTACTTCACCGGCGATGGCGCGCGGCGTGACGAAGACGGCGACTACTGGATCACCGGGCGCATCGACGATGTGATCAACGTCTCCGGCCACCGTATCGGCACCGCCGAGGTGGAAAGTGCCCTGGTGTTGCATGACTGGGTCGCCGAGGCTGCGGTGGTGGGCTATCCCCATGACGTCAAAGGCCAGGGCATCTATGCGTTCGTCACGCCGATGAATGGCGTGGAGCCCAGCGATACACTGAAAAAACATCTGCTCGAACTGGTCAGCAAGGAAATCGGCAGCTTTGCCAAACCGGAACTGATCCAATGGGCCCCGGCCTTGCCGAAAACCCGCTCGGGTAAGATCATGCGACGCATTTTGCGCAAAATAGCCTGCAACGAGCTGGACAGCCTCGGAGATACCTCCACCCTGGCCGACCCCAGCGTGGTCGCCGGCCTGATCGACAAACGCCTGAACCGATAGGAACCCGCGCGTCGCCATGGAATTTATCCGCAGCCGTATCGAAACCCAGTTGATGAGCCTCACCGGCTTGTCGCTGGGCCAGTTGGACCTGGAAAACCCCAAGGGCGACCCCGGCCTGTTCGGCCCGGACTCGGTCAGTTGGCAAGTGCATGGCGATTTCAGCAGCATGCTCATCGGCGGCATCAGCGCCTTGATGCTGCAAGCCTTGCACCCATTGGCGCTGGCTGGCGTGTGGGACCATTCGAACTTTCGCCAGGACATGCTCGGGCGCCTGCGCCGCACGTCGCAGTTCATTTCCGGCACCACCTTCGGCTCGCGCAAAGACGCCGACTGGCTGATCGAGAAAGTACGCACCATTCACCTGCAGGTTGTCGGCCATGCGCCCGACGGCCGCGCCTACGCGGCCAGCGACCCGCAGTTGCTGACCTGGGTGCATGTGGCGGAGGTCAGCAGCTTCCTCGCCGCGCACGTGCGTTATCGCAACCCGCAGCTGTCGGGGCGCGATCAGGATCGTTACTACAACGAAATCGCCCTGGTCGCCGAACGCCTGGGCGCGCGGAATGTGCCGCGCTCACGCGAGGAAATTGCGGATTATCTGGCGCGCATCCGTCCACAATTATTGTGCGACGCGCGCAGCCGCGAAGTGCTGCGCCTGCTGCTCGAAGCCCCGGCGCCCAGCACCCTGGCCAAACCCTTTGGCGCCCTGATGATGCAGGCCGGGATCGACCTGCTGCCGGCCTGGGCCGCCGACATGCTGGGGCAACACCCGAGCCCGCTGCAACGCCAGCTGGTGCGTGCCGGGGTCAAGCGCAGCGCGCCGGTGCTGCGTTGGGCGATGCGCAATGGCTCGGTGCAGCGCGCGCATCGGCGGATGGGGTTGATGTAGGCGACGCTCCATAACTGCTAAACTCCGCGCCCACATTTACCCAGCAAGGCGCGCTCCATGTCTCCCCTGAACCAGGCGCTGCGCGCCGCCCTCGATCATCGTCAAGGCCTGATCAGCGAGTTGCACGCCCAAGGCACCGACTGTTACCGGCTGTTCCACGGCAGCCAGGAAGGCGCCGGTGGCCTGACCATCGACCGCTATGGCCCGCAACTGCTGGTGCAGAGCTTCCACCAACCGCTGGAAAGCGCAGACTTGCTGGACCTGCATCAACTGATCAGCCAGTACATGGGCCTGGAATTGCTGCTGGTGTACAACGACCGTTCCCGTGGCAACTCGCGGATCGACCGCGAAGACACGGTCTACCGCGCCACACCGCAAGCGCTGCAGGACCTGGTCGGCCACGAATGGGGCCTCAATTACCGCGTGCGCGGGCGCCATGCCGGGCAAGACCCGTTGCTGTTCCTCGACCTGCGCAACACCCGCGGCTGGGTCAAGACACACAGTGCCGGCAAAAGCGTACTGAACCTGTTCGCCTACACCTGTGGCGTGGGCCTGAGCGCCGCGGCCGGCGGTGCCCGTGACGTGTGCAACCTGGATTTTGCCGAAGGCAACCTGGCGGTCGGCCGCGAAAACGGCCTGCTCAACCCGCAACTGGCACCCATGACGTTCGTGCAATCCGATTATTTCCCGGCGATTCGCCAGCTGGCCGGCCTGCCGATCACTCAGCGGCGCGGGCAGAAACTGCCGAGCTATCCGCGCCTGGAACCGCGTCAATATGACCTGGTGTTGCTTGACCCGCCGGCCTGGGCCAAGAGCGCCTTCGGCACCGTCGACCTGTTGCGCGACTATCAAAGCCTGCTCAAGCCGGCGCTGTTGGCAACCGCCGATGACGGCGTGCTGATCTGCTGCAACAACCTGGCAAAAGTGAGCATGGACGATTGGCGTGAGCAGGTGCTACGTTGCGCCGAGAAAGCCGGGCGTCCGGTGCGCGACTGGCAAATCATGCCTCCTGGCGCCGACTTTCCGTCGCAAGACCAGCAACCTCCGTTGAAGACTCTGATCCTGCAGTTATAGGAATTTTCTGAAAGAGGGTGGCTCTTCGGAACCGAAAACCCGTGCCATACTCCAAGGCACTCCTGTTCGACATAGATGGCGCCGCCCCATGCCCAAAGGATTGATTCGCGCCACTGGCGCCTTGTTGACTGCCGTTGCCCTGTACAGCTTGCTGGGCTTTTTGATTTTGCCCGGCATTGCCCTTCGCATAGCCAACCAACAGTTGGCCAACTACGCCACGGTGCCGGCCCGCATCGAGCGTATCGAGCTCAACCCGTTCAGCCTGGAAGTGACGCTGTGGGACCTCAAGATCGGCGATCCCGGCAAGGAACAAGTGGGTTTCGAGCGGCTCTACGCCAACCTGCAGCTCGACAGCCTGTGGACCCGCGCCCTGCACCTGGCCGATGTGCAACTCGACAAACCCAAGACCGAGTTGCTGTTCGACAAGTCCGGCCAGTTGAACCTGGCGCAGTTGTTCAAACTGCCACCCAGCGAACCGACACCGGCAGACCCCAACGCCAAGCCGTTCCCGTTGCGGATCGAGCGGATCAAGCTGGCGGGCGGTTATCTGCACTTTGAAGACCTGCGCCCCAGCGAGCCGATCGAGTTCCTCTACGACAAACTCGACTTCGAGCTGAAAAACCTCAGCACCCTGCCGGAAGACAATGCCGACATGACCCTGGTCGCCGCCGGCCCGGAAGGCGGGCAGATCGACTGGAAGGGTAACGTCAGCCTGGTGCCGATCACGTCCAAAGGCACCCTGAAAATCACCGATGGCAAGATGAAAGCCTGGTGGCCCTATGTGCGCGACGCCCTGCCCCTGGTCCTCGAAAACGGCGTGCTCAACTTCAGCACGGACTACACGTTCAGCCTGGCCAAAGAAACCGAACTGAACCTGACCAACACCGCCGCCAGCATCGCGCCGTTCGCCATCAAGGCGCCGGATGGCCGGCCATTGGTGCGCCTGGAGCGCCTGGACGTCAGCGAAACCACGATCGACCTGGCCAAGCAGCAGGTGGTGGTCGGCAAGATCCGCAGCAACAAGCTGGAAACCTGGGCCGCCCGCGAAGCCGATGGCCAACTGGACTGGCAGAAACTGTTCGCCAGCCAGCCGAGCAAGCCGGCCAAGGCGCCGGAAGCAGCCAGCGCGCCAGCAGCTGCCGACTCGCCCAAAGCCGCGCCTGCAGCGCCGAGCAAGCCTTGGCAAGTGCTGCTCAAGGATGTGCAACTGCGCAACTATCAGGTGCACCTGGCCGACCGCCAGGCCAAACCTGCGGTCGCGCTGGAACTCGGCCCGCTGAACGTCGATGTGCAGAACTTCGACAGCCTCAACGGCAGCCCCTTCACCCTCAAGGTCGACACCGGCCTGGGCAAGCAAGGCAAGATCCAGGCAACCGGCGAGGTCAACCTCAACCCGGTCAGCGCCAAACTGAAAGTGAACACCCAGGACATCGACCTGCGGGTCGCGCAGTCCTATATCAGCCCGTTCATCCGCCTGGAACTGCGTAGCGGCATGCTCGGCAGCAACCTCGATGTGAACCTCAAAAGCACCGAGCCGCTGGCCCTACAGATCACCGGCCGGGCGCAGGTCGATCAGTTGCACACCCTCGACACCCTCAAGACCCGCGACTTCCTCAAATGGCAGCGCCTGGTGCTGGAAGGGCTGAACTACCAGCATGGCGACAGCCTGTCGATCGACAAGGTCAACCTGCAACAGCCCTATGTGCGCTTCATGATCAACGATGATCGCACCACCAACGTCGACGACCTGCTGATTCCCCAGCCGGCCGACAGCGGCGCCAAGCCAGCGGCCAAGCCGGCCACAAGCAAAGAAAAACCGCTGGGCATTCATATCGGGCAGATCGCGATCAACGACGGTTCGGCCAACTTCGCCGACTTCAGCCTCACGCCCAACTTCGCCACCGCGATCCAACAGCTCAACGGGCAGATCGGCACCATTGACAGCCGCCAGGCCAAACCGGCAGCTGTCGACATCAAGGGCAAGGTGGATCGCTATGCACCGGTGACCATCAAAGGCAGCGTGAACCCGTTTGATCCGATGGCGGCACTGGATATCGCCACCAGCTTCAAACGTGTCGAGCTGACGACCCTGACGCCCTACTCGGGTAAGTTCGCCGGTTTCCGGATTCGCAAGGGCCGCCTCAACCTCGACCTGCATTACGTGATCACCAAAGGCCAGCTGAAGGCCGAGAACAAAGTGGTGGTCGAGCAACTGCAACTGGGTGAGAAAGTCGACAGTGCCGATGCGGTAGACCTGCCGATTCGCCTGGCGATCGCCCTGCTCAAGGACTCTGACGGCAAGATCTCGATTGAACTGCCCATCAGCGGCGACTTGAACAACCCGCAATTCAGCGTGATGCCGATCGTCTGGCAGACTCTGCGCAACCTGGTGGTGCGCGCGGCAACGGCGCCGTTCAAGTTTATCGGTGGGCTGGTGAGCGGCGGCGGTTCGGAAGACCTCGGCAATGTCTCGTTCGCCGCAGGCTCCAGCGAACTGAACAAAGACGCCGAGGGCGCCCTGAACACCTTGGCCAAGGCCCTCAAAGAACGCCCTACCCTGCGCCTGGAAATCGAAGGCACGGCGGCGGCCGACAGTGACGGCAAGTTCCTCGCCGAGCAGCGCCTGGAGCGCGAATACCAATATAACTACTACAAGATCCTGCAGCGCCGTGGCGACAAGGTTCCGGCCCAGGCGTCCTTGCTGCAAGTACCGGAAAAGGAAAAAGCCCCCTTGCTCGAAGGTATCTACCGCACCCGCCTGAAACAACAACCACCGGCGGAGTGGAAAAACCTGAGCGACGATGAACGCACGGCCAAACTCAAGGGCGGCGTGATCACGTTCTGGAGCAGCAGCGACGTGCTGTTGCGCCAGCTCGGTCAGGACCGCGCAAGCACCATCAAGGACTACCTGGTCGACAAAGGGCAGCTGGAAGATGACCGGGTGTACTTCGTCGACGCCAAACTGGGCCAGGCCGAGAAGGATGGCCGGGTGGTAACGCAGATGCATCTGGACGCCGAATGACCCCACGCGCCATCGCAAGCTGGCGCCCACTTCGAAAGCATTCCTGGCCGGAATAGAACAGGCCCCGACACATGTGCCGGGGCCTGTAATGACCACATCCCTATGGTCGGTCGCATGAACCCGTGAGGTGCATTGAGTGGATATCTAACTCACTCGTTGCCGCCGCCGCCTAGTTCAGCGATTGGTTGGGCGTTACTCTGCTTTCAGGCCATCGGCCGATACAGCTTTCACGCCTTTGATTTTCTTGGTGATGTTCACCGCGGTAGTTTTCTGCGCTTCGGTCACTGCGACGGAAGAAGACAGGGAAACTACACCCTTGTTGGTTTCGACTTTGATGTCGGTACCCGGAATGCCTTTCTCGGTAACCAGGTCAGCCTTCACCTTGGTAGTGATCCAAGTGTCCGAAGTGGCCTCTTTGGATTTGTCGATGTTGTCGGCTTTTACCGCACCGCCAGCCAGCAGGCCGTCAGCGGATACAGCGGTCACACCTTTGATACGCTTGGTGATGGCGACAGCGGTAGCTTTCTGCGAGTCAGAGATGGCAACGGTCGAAGACAGGGAAACCACACCTTTGTTGGTCTCAACCTTGATGTCCGAACCTGGAATGCCCTTTTCGGTCAGCAGGTCAGCTTTGACTTTGGTGGTGATCCAAGTGTCCGAGGTGGACTCTTTGGCTTTGGTCATTTCGCCAGCTGCCAGCGTCATCGGCGCCTGCGCGGTTTGAGCGAAGGCAACGTTGGCCATGGCCAGGGTCAGGGCGGTAGCAGTTGCGGTAGCGAGAGCGAACTTCTTCATACGAGTAACTCCTGTTTTATTAAAAGTCTGCAGTGTGTGAACCTTGATGCTGCAGCATTAACAGGACTATTGCAGGCACTGTGCCAAGTCGAACTCTTCAAATAAACCCCTTAAAAACAATGAGTTATAGATTGAGCGAATTTTCGGATTCGTGCAATTTGCATGAAGCAGAGCGTGCCTGCATGCAAGTTGCGGCTTTTGGCTGTGATTAAGCGTCTGATTTTTCGGCATTTTCCTGCACGCATAAAAAAAGGACTCCGAAGAGTCCTTTTTTCAGCGTGAAGCCTGCGGGTATTTAAGCGCCCGAAGCCTTGGCTGCTGCCACGTCTTTGATGGACAGCTTGATACGGCCGCGGTTGTCCACGTCCAGTACCAGCACTTCCACTTCCTGGCCTTCTTTCAGAATGTCGGTCACTTTCTCAACACGAGCGTCGCTCAGCATGGAGATGTGAACCAGACCGTCTTTGCCCGGCAGGATGTTGACGAATGCGCCGAAGTCGACGATGCGCTCAACTTTACCGACGTAGATCTTGCCGATCTCGGCTTCGGCAGTGATGCCCAGAACGCGCTGACGCGCCGCTTCTGCAGCTTCCTTGGTTTCGCCGAAGATCTTGATCGAGCCGTCGTCTTCGATATCGATCGAAGCCTTGGTCTCTTCACAGATCGCACGAATGGTCGCGCCGCCTTTACCGATGACATCACGGATTTTGTCGGTGTCGATTTTCATCGCGATCATGGTCGGAGCATTTTCCGACAGTTCGGTGCGGGACTGACCAATGATCTGGTTCATCTGACCGAGGATGTTCAGGCGCGCTTCCAGGGCTTGGCCCAGAGCGATTTCCATGATCTCTTCGGTGATGCCTTTGATCTTGATGTCCATCTGCAGCGCGGTAACACCTTTAGCGGTACCGGCTACTTTGAAGTCCATGTCGCCCAGGTGGTCTTCGTCACCCAGGATGTCGGTCAGGACGGCGAACTTCTCGCCTTCTTTGACCAGGCCCATGGCGATACCGGCAACCGGCGCCTTCATCGGCACACCAGCGTCCATCAGTGCCAGGGAAGCACCGCAGACCGAAGCCATGGAGCTGGAACCGTTGGACTCGGTGATTTCCGACACTACACGGATGGTGTACGGGAACACGTCGGCGGCTGGCAGCATGGCCTGAACCGAACGACGGGCCAGACGGCCGTGACCGATTTCGCGGCGACCGGCGCCACCCATGCGACCACATTCGCCCACCGAGAACGGCGGGAAGTTGTAGTGCAGCATGAACGGGTCTTTTTTCTCGCCTTCCAGGGTGTCCAGCAGCTGTGCGTCGCGGGCAGTACCCAGGGTCGCAACGACCAGGGCCTGGGTTTCGCCACGGGTGAACAGCGCGGAACCGTGAGTCTTCGGCAGAACACCGACTTCGATGTTCAGCGGACGCACGGTGCGGGTGTCGCGACCGTCGATACGTGGCTTGCCGTTAACGATGTTTTCGCGAACGGTGCGGTATTCGATTTCGCCGAATGCTGCTTTGACGTCGCTGGCAGAAGGCTGGCCTTCTTCACCGGACAGCTTGGCAACGACCTGATCCTTCAGCTCGCCCAGGCGAGCGTAACGGTCGGCCTTGACGGTGATGGTGTAGGCCTGGGAGATCGCTTCGCCGAACTCGGCACGGATCGCGCCCAGCAGTTCGGTGGCTTCGGCTTGCGGAGCCCAGGCCCAAGTTGGCTTGGCGGCTTCGGCAGCGAGTTCTTTGACGGCGTTGATCACAACCTGGAACTCGTCGTGAGCGAACAGTACCGCGCCCAGCATCTGGTCTTCGGTCAGCTCTTTGGCTTCCGATTCAACCATCAGTACGGCTTCCGAGGTACCGGCAACGACCATGTCCAGGCTCGAGGCTTTCAGTTGCTCGTAAGTCGGGTTCAGCAGGTAGCCGGTGCTTTCGTGGAAAGCCACGCGCGCGGCGCCGATCGGGCCATCGAAAGGAATGCCGGAGATAGCCAGGGCAGCCGAGGTACCGATCATCGCAGCGATGTCCGGATCGGTCTTTTTGCTGGTGGAGACGACGGTGCAGACAACCTGCACTTCGTTCATGAAGCCTTCTGGGAACAGCGGACGGATCGGACGGTCGATCAGTCGGGAAGTCAGGGTTTCTTTCTCGGAAGGACGGCCTTCGCGCTTGAAGAAACCGCCAGGGATCTTACCGGCAGCGTAAGTCTTTTCCTGGTAGTGAACAGACAGAGGGAAGAAGCCCTTGCTTGGGTCTGCAGTCTTGGCGCCTACAACGGTCACCAGTACGGTAACGTCGTCGTCAACGGTAACCAGCACTGCGCCGGAGGCTTGACGGGCGATACGGCCTGTCTCGAGGGTAACGGTCGACTGACCGAACTGAAATTTTTTGATAACCGGGTTCACGGTGTCCTACCTTCTTTGTGGCTCTTGGGGAACTTGTCTTCTTGCGAAATTCTTGGGCAATGTCGGGAATCGGCCCAACCCTTGTCCAGGGGTAAAACGTGTATCCAGATAAAACTTGAGGCTGGAAGCCTGCCATGGGCCAGCGGGAATCCCACTGACACACGGCAAACAACCAACCTCTAGCGCAATCGCTTATTAGCGACGCAGACCCAGGCGACCGATCAGAGCCTGATAACGACCCAGATCCTTGCCTTTCAGGTAGTCCAGCAGCTTACGGCGCTGGTTTACCATGCGGATCAGACCACGACGGGAGTGGTGATCTTTACCGTTGGCCTTGAAGTGACCTTGCAGTTTGTTGATGTTGTGGGTCAGCAGTGCAACTTGCACTTCTGGCGAACCAGTGTCACCAACAGCTTGCTGATAGTCAGCTACGATTTGTGCTTTTTCTTGAACGTCGAGAGCCATGAGGCAATCCTTTTTTCAGGAAACCACCCAAAGGGCAGTTTCAACAGGCCAGGGACAAATCCCTGTATCTAAAAATGAGTAGTGACCGTGCCTGTTAACAGCCACCCTCGTTCCAGTTTGCGTAAAGGCTGATACGCTTTTACCACAAACTGGTTTCGGTCATTCTGACCGAATCAGTCGACGCGGCGCGATGCGCCCGTCTTCGCTCACTTCACCGATACCGATAAAGCGACCGTTATGATCCTGTACCCGCACCATGCCGAATTTCGGCGCGTCCGGGGCACGTACCGGCTGGCCGTTGAGCCAGTAGAACGCGCTGTGCTCCGAGAAGTGCAGCAATGGCCAATCGAGCAAACCGCTGTCCGATGGCATCAAGAAGCGATCGACCGCTTCATTGCCGCCTTCGGCGTGTACCGCTTCCAACTCTTCCAGCGTCACCGTCTGGGCCAGGCTGAAAGGGCCGGCCTGGGTGCGTCGCAGTTCTGCGACATACGCGCCGCAACCGAGCTTTTCACCGATATCTTCCACCAGGGTACGGATATAGGTGCCTTTGCTGCAGTCCACGGCCAGGCGTGCGGTGTCGCCTTCACAGGCGAGCAATTCCAAGCGCGCAATAGTAACAGAACGCGGTTCGCGCTCCACTACTTCACCCGCACGAGCCAGCTTGTAAAGTGGTTGCCCATCGCGTTTGAGCGCCGAGTACATCGGCGGTATCTGACTGATTTGCCCACGAAAAGCGGGTAAAGCAGCCTCGATATCAGTACGACCAACGGTCACGTCGCGAACCTGCAAAACATCACCCTCGGCATCGGCCGTGGTGGTGGTCTTGCCCAGTTGCATCAGGGTTTCGTAACCCTTGTCGGAATCGAGCAGGTATTGCGAGAACTTGGTGGCCTCGCCAAAGCACAACGGCAACACACCGGTGGCCAGGGGGTCGAGGCTGCCGGTGTGCCCGGCTTTCTCGGCATTGAGCAGCCAGCGGACCTTCTGCAAGGCGGCATTGGAGGTAAAGCCAATGGGCTTGTCGAGCAGAATGATGCCGCTGACGTTGCGACGGATACGTTTGACCTGAGCCACCGCTTACTCCTTGGCGTCTTCAGGTGTGGACGGATGCTGATTATCCTCAGCCACGGCGCGCTCGATCAATGCCGACAGGTGCGCGCCACGCACGACGCTTTCGTCGTAGTGGAAGTGCAACTGAGGCACGCTGCGCAGCTTCATTTCGCGGGCCAACTGCATGCGCAGGAAACCTGCGGCCGAGTTGAGCACCTTGATGCTTTGCGCGATTTCTTCGCTGCTGTCCTCACCCATCACGGTGATGAAGATTTTTGCGTGACCTACGTCACGGCTCACTTCAACGGCGGTGATGGTGACCAGGCCAACACGAGGATCTTTGACTTCGCGACGGATCAGTTGGGCCAGCTCGCGCTGCATCTGATCGCCGATACGTTGGGTACGGCTGTATTCTTTTGCCATGTCTTGTTACCTGTTACTGCCACACGGTGAAACCCGTGGGGTCTGAAAGCGGCAAACGCCCGGCCTGACAAAAGCCAGACCGGGCGTTGCGTTTAGAGTCCGGACGTTGCGCGGGGCATTTGCATGCCCACACGCGGCGTGGCTCCTGAAGTGCGCGAGTTAGAGGCTGCGAGCAACCTGAACCTTCTCGAAGACTTCGATCTTGTCGCCAACCTTGACGTCGTTGTAGCTCTTGACGCCGATACCGCATTCCATGCCGGCACGTACTTCGGAAGCGTCATCCTTGAAGCGGCGCAGGGATTCCAGCTCGCCTTCGAAGATAACGATGTCTTCACGCAGTACACGGATAGGACGGTTACGGTGAACGGTGCCTTCGATAACCATGCAGCCGGCGATCGCGCCGAATTTCGGCGAGCGGAACACGTCACGCACCTCGGCGATACCCAGGATGTTCTCCCGGACGTCGCTGCCAAGCATGCCGGTGAGGGCTTTCTTGACGTCTTCGATGATGTCGTAGATGACGTTGTAGTAACGCATGTCCAGGCCTTCCTGCTCGACGATCTTGCGAGCGCCAGCATCGGCACGCACGTTGAAGCCGAACAGTACAGCGTTGGAAGCCAGTGCCAGGTTGGCGTCGGACTCGGTGATACCACCGACACCGCCACCGACGACACGCACTTGCACTTCGTCGTTACCCAGGCCGTTCAAGGCGCCGTTCAACGCTTCGAGGGAACCACGGACGTCAGATTTGAGGACGATGTTAAGCGTCTTCTTCTCTTCCTGGCCCATGTTCTCGAAGATGTTTTCCAGCTTGCCGGCGTGAGCACGGGCCAACTTGACTTCGCGGAACTTGCCTTGACGGAACAGAGCCACTTCACGGGCTTTCTTCTCGTCGGCAACCACGCTCATCTCGTCGCCAGCGTCCGGGGTACCGTCCAGGCCGAGAATCTCGACAGGGATGGACGGACCGGCTTCCTTGATGGACTTGCCGTTCTCGTCGAGCATGGCACGTACACGGCCATAGTTCGAACCGACCAGCACCATGTCGCCTTGGCGCAGGGTACCGTCTTGAACCAGAACGGTCGCCACCGGGCCACGGCCCTTGTCGAGGCGGGACTCAACCACAACACCACGGCCAGGAGCCGATGGCGTAGCGGTCAGTTCCAGGACTTCGGCTTGCAACAGAACAGCTTCGAGCAGTTCGTCAACGCCAGTACCGACTTTCGCCGAGACCGGTACGAATGGAGTGTCGCCACCCCATTCTTCGGAAGTCACGCCGTGAACCGACAGTTCGCTACGGATGCGATCGAGATCGGCGCCCGGCTTGTCGATTTTGTTCACCGCAACCACCAACGGTACGCCAGCTGCCTTGGCATGCTGAACGGCTTCGATGGTTTGTGGCATCACGCCGTCGTCTGCTGCAACGACCAGGATCACGATGTCGGTCGCCTTGGCACCACGGGCACGCATCGCGGTAAACGCGGCGTGACCAGGGGTGTCGAGGAACGTCACCATGCCGCGATCGGTTTCAACGTGGTAGGCGCCGATGTGCTGGGTAATACCGCCAGCCTCGCCTGCCGCAACCTTGGCACGACGGATGTAGTCGAGCAGGGAAGTCTTACCGTGGTCAACGTGGCCCATTACGGTCACGACCGGCGCACGGGAAACGGCTTCACCTTCGAACTTCAGGGACTCGGCCAGGGAATCTTCCAGGGCAGTGTCGCTGACCAGGGTCACTTTGTGGCCCAGCTCTTCAGCAACCAGTTGGGCAGTTTCCTGATCCAGTACCTGGTTGATGGTGGCCGGAGTGCCCAGCTTGAACATGAACTTGATGATTTCAGCTGCCTTGACCGACATCTGCTGGGCGAGATCGCCCACAGTGATGGTCTCGCCGATCTTCACTTCACGCACGACAGGGCCGGTTGGGCTCTGGAAACCGTGGGCGTTGCGTTTTTTCAGCTTGGCCTTGCCGCGACCACCACGACGGAAGCTGTCGCTTTCTTCGTCGGTGGTACGTGGGGCAACGCGTGGCGCAGGCGCTTTCTCTTTGACCGAAGCACGATGCGGAGCGTTTTTGCGCTCACCATCACCGCCGCCACCGCGACGACTGTTATCGTCGGCACGTGGTTTGTCCGGACGACGAGGTTCGTCGCGTTTACGCGCATCAGCAGCAGGTGCTGGTGCGGCGGCCACCGGAGCGGCCTCACGCACAGCTTCTACAGGCGCGGCAGCAGGAGCAGCGACCGCATCAGTGGCAGCAGGTTGCGCAGCAGCAGGCTGGCGACGCGCTTCTTCTTCGGCGCGACGCTTGGCTTCTTCTTCAGCCTTCTGACGAGCAGCATTTTCTACTGCGCGACGTTCTTCCAGTTCGCGTTTGCGCTCGGCTTCGATTTCTTCCGGGCTGCGCTGTACGAAGACTTTCTTCTTGCGTACTTCAACGCTGATGCTCTTGCTACCAGCAACACGCAGGGTGCTGGTGGTTTTGCGCTGCAATGTAATCTTGCGCGGTTCTTCCACTTTCGCCTTGTGGCTGCTCTTCAAGTGAGTCAGCAAAGACTGCTTCTCACTATCGCTCACACCTTCATCGGCGGCGGTGTGCGGCAGACCTGCCTCACGCATCTGCTGCAACAGGCGCTCTACCGGTGTTTTGACCTCATCGGCCAGTTGTTTCACCGTGACTTGCGTCATGCACTTCTCTCCTCAGGCCGCGCCTAATTACTCGAACCAATGGGCTCGGGCGGCCATGATCAACTTGCCGGCACGATCATCGTCAATGCCGTCGATGTCGAGCAGATCGTCAATAGACTGCTCGGCCAGGTCTTCGCGGGTAATTACGCCGCGCACCGCCAGTTCCATCGCCAAATCCTTGTCCATACCCTCAAGCGAGAGCAGGTCTTCGGCCGGATGGGCGTCTGCCAGCTTTTCCTCAGTAGCGATGGCTTTAGTCAACAAACGATCCTTGGCCCGAGCGCGAAGCTCGTTGACGGTGTCTTCGTCAAAGCCATCGATGTTGAGCATTTCTTCCAACGGTACGTAGGCAATCTCTTCCAGGCTGGTGAAGCCTTCATCTACCAGCACCTGCGCCAGGTCTTCGTCGACTTCCAGCTCGTCGATGAAGTTGCGCAGGATGTCACCGGTTTCAGCTTGCTGCTTAGCCTGGATGTCCGATTCGGTCATCACGTTCAGGGTCCAGCCGGTCAGTTGGCTGGCCAGACGCACGTTCTGACCACCACGACCAATGGCCTGAGCCAGATTGTCTGCGCCAACGGCGATGTCCATGGCATGGGCATCTTCGTCAACGATAATTGCCGCCACTTCAGCCGGCGACATGGCGTTGATCACGAACTGCGCCGGGTTATCGTCCCACAGGACGATATCCACACGCTCACCGCCCAACTCGCCCGACACTGCCTGGACGCGCGAACCGCGCATACCAATGCAAGCGCCCTGCGGGTCGATGCGTTTGTCCTTGGAACGGACCGCGATCTTGGCGCGCGAACCCGGGTCGCGGGACGCAGCCATGACTTCGATCAGGCCTTCGGCGATTTCCGGCACTTCGATGCGGAACAGTTCGATCAGCATTTCCGGCGCGGTACGCGACAGGATCAACTGAGGACCGCGGTTCTCGGTGCGGATTTCCTTGAGCAGCGCACGCAGACGCACGCCGACACGGAAGGTTTCGCGAGAAATGATGTCTTCGCGGGCCAGCAACGCTTCGGCGTTGTTGCCCAGGTCGACGATCACGTTGTCGCGGGTAACTTTTTTCACGGTGCCGGAGATGATTTCACCCAGGCGCTCGCGATAGGCGTCAACGACTTGAGCGCGCTCGGCCTCGCGAACCTTCTGCACAATGACCTGCTTGGCAGTTTGTGCAGCAATACGGCCGAACTCGATCGACTCGATCTTTTCTTCGACAACATCACCGACCTTGGCGCCAGGGTGCGTTTCAGCGACCTTGCTCGGCCAGGTTTCGATGGCCGGATCATCAAGATCGGCTTCTTCAACGACCGTCCAGCGACGGAAAGTTTCATAGGCACCGGTGTGGCGGTTGATTTCCACACGCAGATCAACTTCGTCTTCAAAACGCTTTTTGGTCGCAGTGGCCAGGGCCAGCTCCAGCGCTTCAAAAATCACGTTTGCCGGTACGCCCTTTTCATTGGATACCGACTCAACAACCAGCAGTACTTCTTTGCTCATCGTACGCCTCGCCTTTCGCAAGCCATTGGATCCGCGGGATCCGCGTCTCAGTCAAAACTGGGAATAATGTTGGCCTTGTCGATCATATCGATCGGCAACAGGAACTCATGGTCTTCTACTTGCACCACGACATCCTGCTCTTCTACACCGCGCAGAAGGCCCTGAAAATTGCGTCGCCCTTCAAAGGGAGATCGCAGCTTGATTTTCACTTGTCCACCGGCAAATTTTGCAAACTGCTCGAGAGTGAACAGTGGGCGTTCCATGCCAGGCGAGGAAACTTCGAGGGTGTACTCAACGGCGATTGGATCTTCAACATCCAGGACACCACTGATCTGACGGCTGACAATGGCACAATCGTCCACCAGCACGCCGCCCTCTTTATCAATATAAACGCGCAACATTGAGTGGCGACCTTGAGCCGAAAACTCAATACCCCAGCATTCATAGCCCAGGGCCACGACCACCGGGGCCAGCAAGGCCTGCAACTCTTCTAGCTTGCTCGACACCTGAACCCCCTCGTGCATGTATGTGCATGCTGTGCAAAATAAAAAAATGGGCGAAACGCCCATCCTTGAAACGCCGTCGAATAGCGGCGTTGAAAGTGTCCAGCTAACAAAAAGCCCCTTAATAAGGGGCTCCGCTAAAACTGGTTGCGGGGGCCGGATTTGAACCGACGACCTTCGGGTTATGAGCCCGACGAGCTACCAGACTGCTCCACCCCGCGACAAAGCTGGGGCGGAAGTATACGACCGATCCCTTACAGGGTCAATGTAACCTTCCACCTACAAGAAAGCCCGCAACAGCGGGCTCTCCTGATAATTGGTACCGAGAAGGGGACTCGAACCCCTACACCCTATGGGCACAACCACCTCAAGGTTGCGTGTCTACCAATTCCACCACCTCGGCAATACAGCGTTTACAACCCTTCTTACTTCTGCTCTTGAGCTGGAGGCACGTCAGTCGCTGGAGTAGCCGACTTTTGCTCTTGAAGCACCGGGACATCATCAGAAGCCGGTTTTGCTTTTGGTACTTCCAACACTGCTGGGTTTGGCAAACCTACTTGAGTCAGCACATGAGCTTTCTCTTTAGCAAAGTAACCTAACCCTAAGCTGGTTATGAAGAAACCTGCGGCAAGTATAGCAGTAAACTTACTAAGAAAGGTAGAGGAACCTTGGCTTCCGAACACAGTATTTGAAGCACCTGCACCGAAAGACGCACCAGCATCCGCACCTTTACCCTGTTGCAACAAAACCAGGGCAACTACGCCCAGGGCAGCCAACAGATGAAAAACGACTACGACTGTTTCCAGCATTTTTTCAGTTTCCCGCGGCGCGACAAATCGCACCGAACTCATCTGCATTCAGGGAAGCTCCACCAATGAGCCCCCCATCGATATCCGGCATGCCGAACAGTTCGACCGCATTGGCCGCCTTCACGCTGCCGCCGTATAGAAGCCGCACACCTTGTGCGACCTCAGAATTCTCTGCCGCCAACTGCGCGCGGATAGCTGCATGCACATCCTGCGCCTGTTGCGGTGTTGCAGTCAGCCCGGTGCCAATGGCCCAGACCGGCTCGTAAGCGATGACTGCCTTCGCAAACGCACCAACACCCAGCTCCTCGATGATGCTGCCCAGCTGACGCGAGACAACTTCAAGAGTCTTGCCCGATTCGCGCTGTTCAAGGGTCTCCCCTATGCACAACACCGGAATCAAGCCACAAGCCTGTGCCGCTGCGAACTTGCGATTGAGTGTCCCATCCCGCTCGCCCATCAACTGACGGCGCTCGGAGTGCCCGACAAGCACGTAGGAACAACCCGCATCAACCAACTGACTTGGCGAAATCTCACCTGTCAGCGCACCTTGCATGGGTTCCATTGCGCAATTCTGCGCGCCGACCTGAATCGACTTACCTTTCAAGCCATCAACCACTTGGTTGATATGCAAGCAAGATGGAAAAACCGCGACATCAACACCGCTCGGCAAGGCCAAGTGACGAAGGCCATTGATCAGCTCAGCGACACTGGCGCGGGTACCGTGCATCTTCCAGTTACCAGCTACCATAGTGCGACGCATGCTGTACCTCGTCGGTCAAAGTGGGCGCAGATGTTACCCAACCACACCATCACTGGCAAGCCGAATTCAGGAGCAAACTTCAGTTACTAGTTTTGCCAGGTCTTCGGCATGCCCGCGAACCAGGGTTTCGTCCTCACCTTCGACCATGACGCGCACCAGCGGCTCTGTGCCGGACTTGCGCAGCAACACGCGCCCACGCCCCGCCATTGCCAGGGTCACGCGCTCGCAGGCCGCTTTGACAGCCGGGTGTTCGATCGGGTTGTCGCCACCGGCAAAGCGCACATTGAGCAGCACTTGCGGGCACTTACGCAGGGCTTGACGCGCCTGGGCCAGGCTTTCCTGGCGACGGCGCAACGCCAACAGCACCTGCAGCGCGGCAATGATCGCGTCGCCCGTGGTGGTGTGCTGGAAGCACACGACATGCCCGGAGTTCTCGCCACCGATCTGCCAATTGCGCTCCAGCAGTTCGGCAATCACATAACGATCCCCGACATTGGCACGCACAAAAGGAATGCCCAGCTCGCCCAGTGCCAACTCCAGCCCGAGATTGCTCATCAGCGTACCGACAACACCGCCCTGCAAGCGGTTACGCTCATGCAGGTCGCGGGCAATGATGAACATCAAGTCATCGCCATCAACCACGGCGCCGGTGTGATCCACCATCAGCACGCGGTCACCGTCGCCATCAAAGGCAATACCCAGGTCGGCATGCTCGGCCAGGACGGCAGCCTGCAATTGCTCCATATGCGTGGAGCCGCAGTTTTCGTTGATGTTCAACCCGTTTGGCTGGGCCGACAGCACCGTCACTTCCGCACCCAGCTCCTTGAACACGCTCGGCGCCACTTTATAGGTCGCACCATGGGCACAGTCGACGACGATCTTCAGCCCGGCGAAATTGGTGCTGCTTGGCACACTGCTCTTACAGAATTCGATATAACGGCCAGAGGCGTCGTTGATCCGCGACACCTTGCCCAGCTTGCTGGACTCGACCACCGTCATCGGCGCATCCAGCAGCTCTTCGATCATCAGCTCGATCTCATCCGGCAGCTTGGTGCCCTGCCCCGAGAAGAACTTGATGCCGTTGTCATCATGAGGATTGTGCGAAGCACTGATCACAATGCCGGCTTCGGCATGGAAGGTACGCGTCAGGTAAGCGATCGCCGGGGTCGGCATCGGGCCCAGCAGCATTACATCGGCACCGGCGGCGGACAAACCGGCCTCCAGCGCAGACTCAAACATATAGCCTGAGATACGCGTGTCCTTGCCCACCAGGATGCGGCACGCGCCCATGCTGCGGAACGCCATGCCTGCCGCCCAACCCAGCTTGAGCATGAAATCGGGGGTAATCGGAAACTCGCCGACCCGACCACGGATACCGTCGGTGCCAAAGTATTTCTTTGTCATAAGTGCTCCATCATTCTTATTCGGCCGATTCTACTGCGGCAATCATGCGGACAACATCCACGGTCTCAGCGACATCATGCACACGCAAGATACGCGCACCCTTGGTCACAGCAAGTGCCGCCAGCGCCAACCCACCATAAAGCCGCTCGCCCACCGGGCGATTCAGCGCCAGACCTATCATGCTCTTGCGCGAAACGCCGACCAACAAAGGTCGACCCAGGGCATGCAAGGCTTCCATATGCTTGAACAGACTTAGATTGTGCTGCAGGGTCTTGGCGAAACCAAACCCCGGATCGAGGATGATCTTGTCGGCAGCGATCCCTACGGCGGCGCATTGAGCAATGCGATCAGCCAGGAACCCGCTCACTTCGCCAACCAGATCATCGTAGTGCGGATTGTCCTGCATGGTGCCGGGCTCGCCCAGCATATGCATCAGGCACACCGGCAGGCCGGTCGCCGCGGCGGCGTCCAGCGCACCATCACGCTGCAACGAACGCACATCGTTGATCAGCCCCGCACCCAGGCGCGCCGTTTCGCGCATCACCGCCGGGGTCGATGTATCCACGGAAATGATCACATCCAGCTCGCGAGCGATGCGCTCGACGATCGGCGCCACCCGCTCCAGTTCCTCCACGGGAGAAACCACGCGAGCACCGGGCCGGGTCGACTCGCCGCCAACATCGATCAAGGTCGCACCCGCCGCCACCATCGCCTCGGCGTGACGCAACGCAGCATCGAGCTGATTGAAGCGACCACCATCGGAAAAGGAATCGGGGGTTACATTAAGAATGCCCATGACATGCGTATGGGCCAAATCAAGAACCCGGCTGCCGCAAGGCAACCGGGTGGAGGACGACGCAAAAGTCATTTCAAACCTTAGTGGTCAGCTGCAGGACCGCCGATCGGGTTTTCAGGGCGTTCGTTCTGAACCACTGGCGGCGTGCCAGAGGTGCCCGAACCACCTTCCCAATCGCGAGGTTCACGCGGTGTACGGCCCGCCATGATGTCGTCGATCTGATCGGCATCAATGGTTTCGTACTTCATCAGCGCATCCGCCATGGCATCCAGCTTGTCGCGGTTGTCGGTGAGGATCTGCTTGGCCGTGCCGTAGCACTGGTCAATGATGCTGCGCACTTCGGAGTCGATCAGCTTGGCTGTCTCACCGGAGAAGCTGGCACTTTGACCGCCACCGCCACGCCCCAGGAACACTTCGCCTTCTTCCTCGGCGTACATCAAAGGACCGAGTTTTTCCGACAGACCCCATTTGGTCACCATGTTCCGCGCAATCTGGCTGGCACGCATGATGTCGTTGGAAGCACCGGTGGTGACACCGTCAAAGCCCAGGGTCATCTCTTCAGCGATCCGGCCGCCGTACAGCGAGCAGATCTGACTGATCAACGCACGCTTGGAGAGGCTGTAGCGATCTTCTTCCGGCAGGAACATGGTCACGCCCAGCGCCCGACCACGAGGAATGATCGACACTTTGTAGACCGGGTCATGCTCAGGCACGACGCGCCCTACGATAGCGTGACCGGCTTCGTGATAAGCGGTGTTCTGCTTCTCTTTCTCGGACATGACCATGGATTTGCGCTCGGCGCCCATCATGATCTTGTCTTTGGCCAGTTCGAACTCTTTCATTTCCACGATGCGCTTGCCGGTACGGGCCGCAAACAGCGAAGCCTCGTTCACCAGGTTGGCCAGGTCGGCACCGGAGAAGCCAGGCGTACCGCGGGCAATCACGGCCGGAGCCACGTCGTCGCCCATGGGTACTTTACGCATGTGGACTTTCAGAATCTGCTCACGACCACGGATATCCGGCAAGCCCACCACAACCTGACGGTCGAAACGGCCTGGACGCAGCAATGCAGGGTCCAACACATCCGGACGGTTGGTTGCGGCAATGACGATGATGCCGTCATTCATTTCAAAGCCGTCCATCTCCACCAGCAACTGGTTGAGGGTCTGCTCACGTTCATCGTGACCACCGCCCATGCCAGCACCACGATGGCGACCAACGGCGTCGATTTCATCGATGAAGATGATGCATGGCGCGTGCTTCTTGGCCTGCTCGAACATGTCGCGAACACGGCTGGCACCGACGCCGACGAACATTTCGACGAAGTCCGAACCGGAAATGGTGAAGAACGGCACCTTGGCTTCACCGGCAATCGCCTTGGCCAGCAAGGTTTTACCGGTACCCGGCGGGCCGACCATCAGCACACCGCGTGGAATGCGGCCACCCAGGCGCTGGAACTTGCCCGGATCACGCAGGAACTCGACCAGCTCACCCACTTCTTCCTTGGCTTCGTCGCAACCGGCGACGTCAGCCAGGGTGGTCTTCACCTGGTCTTCGGAGAGCAGGCGCGCCTTGCTCTTGCCGAAACTCATCGGCCCGCCCTTGCCTCCTGCACCGCCTTGCATCTGGCGCATGAAGAACATGAACACGGCGATGATCACCAGGATCGGGAAGCTTGCCACCAGGAGTTGAGTCCAGATGCTCTGCTGCTCAGGCAGCTTGCCTTCGACGATCACGTGGTTATCCACCAAGTCGCCGATCAGACCGTTGTCCTGGATTGCCGGACGAATGGTCTTGAAGCCGTCGCCATCGTTGCGCTTGCCGGTAATCACGTAGCCATCAACCGCTACGCGCTCGACCTTGCCATCCTTAACTTGCTGGATGAAGTCGGAATAGTTGAGGGTCTGCGGCTCGTTAGGGCTGGAGAAGTTGTTCATCACCGTCACCAGGACAGCCGCGATGATCAACCACAGGATCAGATTCTTTGCCATATCGTTCAATTAACTACCCTCTGAAGCAAGCTCCGCTACTGGCGCGCGCTTCGCATGATATTCACCGGCCTAACTTACTACATTACCTACAACTCTGGCAGGCGCCGTCTGTAACCCTTTGTGAAACTTTGACTACACAATATTCGTAAAGCTTCGTGACGAAAGCGATATAAAAAAACCTATCGACTCCCCTCAAACCTTCAAAGGCGCTCATCACTCGCTGCACCTTCGATACCGCGGAACCCCCGCGCCAGCAGATATTGCTCGCGAGACCGGTCCCGTGAGGAGTCCGGTTTACGCATCTGCACCTTATCGAACAGCTTGCGGATGTTCTTGTGGTACTCGTCGAAACCTTCGCCCTGGAAGACCTTGACCAGGAAATCACCACCCGGACGCAATACCCGCCCCGCCAGATCCAGCGCCAACTCGCACAGGAACATGGCTCGCGGCATATCAACAGCCGGTAATCCACTCATATTGGGGGCCATGTCGGAAATCACAAGGTCCACCTGCGAATTTCCCACAGCCTGCAGGATCTCAGCTAACACCGCATCCTGGGTAAAGTCACCATGGACGAAGGTCACATCCGGGATGCTGTCCATCTCCAGGATGTCGGAAGCGATCAACCGGCCTTGCCCGCCAATCAGACGACTGGCCACCTGGGACCAGCCACCCGGGGCGGCGCCCAGGTCGATCACGCTCATGCCGGGACGGAACAGTTTGTCCTTGTCCTGAAGCTCCAGCAGCTTGTAGCTGGCCCGGGAACGGTAGCCGTCCTTTTGCGCCTTTTTGACGTAAGGGTCGTTGAAATGCTCTTGCAGCCACTTAAGGCTAGTTTTGGAACGGGCCACGGGCCACCTCGAAAATAAAACGGGTCGTGATTAACTGGGCGGTCCCGGACTCGCTCGGGTAAACTGGCCGCCGCTTTTTACAAGATCAGACGCAGGGGTCAGATTATGCCGCTCACTCAAGAGCAGAAGAAACAGTACAAATCCATTGGCCACCATCTGAAACCAGTTTTGATCGTGGCCGACAACGGTTTGACTGAAGGTGTGTTAGCCGAACTTGAACGCGCATTGGGCGATCACGAACTGATCAAGATCAAGGTCAACATCCTTGACCGCGAAGCGCGCCTGGCCGCCATTGCAGAACTGTGCAAGGTTGGCAAGGCAGACCTGGTTCAGGTCATCGGCAAGATGGCACTGCTGTATCGCAAGAACTTCAGCGTCAACAAGCAACTGTCGAACGTTCATCGCTTCAAATGACAACAAGGGTCACGGGCGTGCTTCGCGCGCCCCGCCACTCCACCCAGGCGCCGGTTGCATCACCAGCACCAGGCCGGAAAACCCTAGCACAAGATAGCTGAATAGCTGCCAGCGCAACGCTTCCGGCAGCCACACATGCACGATGCAATACATTGCACACGCATACAGCGCCATCAACAGCAGTTGGCCGCGAATATCCCGCCACAAACTCCCCAAGCCTTCGGCCTTGATCAGCACCAGCGCCTGAAGCGTCACGCACGCCGCCGCAAAACCCACCAGCAGCGCACTCAGTAATCCATCGATCTCATCGATCAACAACGGCGCCAGGCCAATCAGGCCCAACGCCGGTAACACGCCAATATGCAACAACCACAGGCCGCCCACCCACAGCATCTGGGCAAACTGCCAAAGCATGGCGCCCGCACGAAGCGGGCGCCGCCTTTCAGACATGGCGAACTTCAACAATCTCGTACTCGATCACGCCACCGGGCGTTTTCACAACCACCACATCACCCTCTTCCTTGGCAATCAAGGCACGGGCGAGTGGCGAACCGACGGAGATCTTGCCGAGTTTGAAGTCAGCTTCGTCCTCACCGACGATGTGGTACACCACGCTTTCGTCGGTTTCGACATTGGCGATTTCCACCGTGGTGCCGAAAATCACTTTGCCGGTGTGCGGGATGGTCGTGACGTCGATGATGACCGCATTCTGCATACGGCCTTCGATGTCACGGATCCGCGCCTCGACCATACCCTGCTGCTCGCGGGCAGCGTGGTATTCGGCGTTTTCCTTCAAGTCACCCAGCTCGCGGGCCGTACCGATGTCCTGGCTCAGCTTTGGACGTACGACCTTGGTCAGATGGGCGTGCTCCTCTTCCAGGGCCTTGGCGCCCCGAACGGTCATTGGGTATTTGATCATGCCTTCAATCCTGCGTGTAGATCCTGCAAGCGACGCACGGTCTTTTCCGGACCGAACTTGAGCGCTTCGCAGATAGCTTCGCCAGCAGCAATGGTCGTGGTGCAGTAGATCTTGTGCTGCAAGGCATTACGACGAATGGAGTAAGAATCCGCAATCGACTGACGACCCTCAGTGGTGTTGATGATCAGAGTGACTTCGTCATTCTTGATCATATCGACCACATGCGGACGGCCTTCCGTCACCTTGTTCACGCGACGCACTTTCAGACCCGCCGCTTCAATCAGCCTGGCGGTCCCGGCGGTGGCCACGATCTCGAAGCCCAAGTTGATCAGATCACGGGCCACGCCTGCAACCAGCGGCTTGTCATCGTCGCGCACGCTGATGAAAGCAGTACCGCCGGTCGGCAGCACTTCGCTGGCGCCCATCTGGGCCTTGGCGAACGCTTCACCGAAGGTATCGCCCACGCCCATCACTTCACCGGTGGACTTCATCTCTGGGCCCAGGATCGGGTCCACGCCAGGGAATTTGGCGAATGGGAACACCGCCTCTTTCACGCTGTAGAAGTTCGGAATGATTTCTTTGGTAAAGCCGATTTCCTTCAGGGTCTTACCGGCCATCACGCGGGCAGCGATCATGGCCAGGGACACACCGATGCACTTGGACACGAACGGCACGGTACGCGAGGCGCGCGGGTTGACTTCGATGACGTAGATGTCTTCGCCTTGCAGCGCCAACTGTACGTTCATCAGGCCGACCACTCCCAGTTCCAGGGCCATTTTCTTGACCTGTTCGCGCATCTCGTCCTGGATGTGCAGCGGCAGCGAGTAAGGCGGCAGCGAGCACGCGGAGTCACCGGAGTGAACGCCCGCCTGTTCGATGTGCTGCATGATTGCGCCGATGACCACGTCAGTACCGTCGCAAACCGCATCCACGTCCATCTCGATGGCGCAGTTGAGGAAGTGGTCCAGCAGCACCGGGCTGTCGTTGGACACTTTCACCGCATCACGCAGGTAACGCTTGAGTTCTTCTTCTTCGTAGACGATTTCCATCGCCCGGCCGCCCAGTACGTAGGACGGACGCACCACCAGCGGGTAGCCGATCTTGCTGGCCGCACGCAGGGCTTCGTCTTCGCTGCGCACGGTAGCGTTCGGCGGCTGACGCAGGTTCAGGCGCTCGACCATTTGCTGGAAGCGCTCACGGTCTTCGGCACGGTCGATGGCGTCCGGGCTGGTGCCGATGATCGGCACGCCGGCGGCTTCCAGGGCACGGGCCAGTTTCAGCGGGGTTTGGCCGCCGTACTGGACGATCACGCCTTTAGGCTTCTCGACGCGCACGATTTCCAGCACGTCTTCCAGGGTGACCGGCTCGAAGTACAGGCGGTCGGAAGTGTCGTAGTCGGTGGAAACGGTTTCCGGGTTGCAGTTGACCATGATGGTCTCGTACCCGTCTTCGCGCAGGGCGAGGGCGGCGTGTACGCAGCAGTAGTCGAACTCGATGCCTTGGCCGATACGGTTCGGACCGCCACCCAGGATCATGATCTTGTCGCGACCCGACGGCGCAGCTTCGCACTCTTCCTCGTAGGTGGAGTACAGGTAGGCGGTGTCGGTGGAAAACTCGGCGGCGCAGGTGTCAACGCGCTTGTAGACCGGGAAGATGTCCAACTTGTGGCGATGAGTGCGCAGGTTTTTCTCAGTCACACCCAGCAACTTGGCCAGGCGCTGGTCGGAGAAACCTTTGCGCTTGAGGCGGAACATGGTGTCGCGGTCGATGCTGGCCAGACCCAGGGTCTTGACCTTCTCTTCTTCCTTGATCAGATCTTCGATCTGCACCAGGAACCACGGATCGATCATGTTCATGCCGAAGATGTCTTCGACGGTCATGCCGGCGCGGAACGCGTCAGCGACGTACCAGATACGCTCGGCGCCCGGCACGGTCAGCTCGCGCTTGAGCACGCTCATGCTTTCCGGATTGCTCAGGTCGAGCTTCTCGTCCAGGCCGCAAACGCCGACTTCGAGGCCGCGCAGGGCTTTCTGCAGGGATTCCTGGAAGGTCCGGCCAATGGCCATGACTTCGCCGACCGACTTCATCTGGGTGGTCAGGCGCGCGTCAGCCTTGGGGAACTTCTCGAAGGCGAAACGTGGCAGCTTGGTCACGACGTAGTCGATGGACGGCTCGAAGGACGCCGGGGTCTTGCCGCCAGTGATGTCGTTCGACAGTTCGTCCAGGGTGTAACCCACAGCCAGCTTGGCCGCGACCTTGGCGATCGGGAAACCGGTGGCTTTCGAGGCCAGGGCCGACGAACGGGACACACGCGGGTTCATCTCGATCACGACCATGCGGCCGGTGTTCGGGCAGATACCGAACTGCACGTTGGAACCGCCAGTCTCCACGCCGATCTCGCGCAGTACCGCCAGGGAGGCGTCACGCAGGATCTGGTATTCCTTGTCGGTCAGGGTCTGTGCCGGAGCAACGGTGATCGAGTCACCGGTGTGCACGCCCATCGGGTCGAAGTTCTCGATGGAGCAGACGATGATGCAGTTGTCCTTCTTATCGCGGACAACCTCCATCTCATATTCTTTCCAGCCGATCAGGGATTCGTCGATCAGCAGCTCTTTGGTCGGCGACAGGTCCAGGCCGCGGGCGCAGATTTCTTCGAACTCTTCACGGTTGTACGCAATACCGCCACCGGTACCGCCCATGGTGAAGGACGGACGGATGATGCACGGGAAGCCCAGGGTCTCGAGGACCGCATTGGCTTCTTCCATGCTGTGGGCGATACCGGAACGCGGGCACGCCAGGCCGATGGATTTCATCGCCTTGTCGAAGCGCGAACGGTCTTCGGCCTTGTCGATGGTGTCGGCGTTGGCACCGATCATCTCAACGCCGAATTTTTCCAGGATGCCTTCGCGCTCCAGGTCGAGGGCGCAGTTCAGGGCGGTCTGGCCGCCCATGGTCGGCAGCAGCGCGTCCGGACGCTCTTTCTCGATGATCTTGGCAACGGTCTGCCACTTGATCGGCTCGATGTAGGTGGCGTCGGCCATGGCCGGGTCGGTCATGATGGTGGCCGGGTTGGAGTTCACCAGGATGACGCGGTAACCCTCCTCGCGCAGGGCTTTACAGGCCTGGGCGCCGGAGTAGTCGAATTCGCAGGCCTGGCCGATCACGATCGGGCCAGCGCCGAGAATCAGGATGCTTTTTATGTCTGTACGTTTTGGCATGGGTTTGTCACTCAAATCCGCAGGTCAGTCGGCAAGCCGTCTTGAACAATCTTTGAAGAGCCTGCGGGGGCCACCGACAGTCGGGGCCGCCCGCAGGCCGCTCAGTCAGCGTCGCTTGGCCATCTCATTGATGAAACGGTCGAACAGCGGCGCTACGTCGTTCGGGCCCGGGCTGGCTTCAGGGTGGCCCTGGAAGCTGAACGCGCTCTTGTCGGTGCGCTCGATGCCTTGCAGGGAACCGTCGAACAGCGACTTGTGGGTCGCACGGACGTTGGCCGGCAAGGTCGTTTCATCCACCGCAAAACCGTGGTTCTGGCTGGTGATCATCACTACGCCGGTGTCCAGGTCCTGTACAGGGTGGTTCGCGCCGTGGTGGCCGTGCCCCATTTTCAGGGTCTTGGCGCCGGAGGCCAGAGCGAGCAGTTGGTGGCCCAGGCAGATACCGAACACCGGGATCTCGGTCTCCAGCACGTCCTTGATCGCCTTGATGGCGTAGTCGCATGGCTCAGGGTCACCCGGGCCGTTGGACAGGAACACGCCGTCCGGCTGCAACGCCAGGACGTCGCTGGCAGGGGTTTGCGCCGGCACCACGGTCACGCGGCAACCGCGCTCGACCAGCATGCGCAGGATGTTGTACTTGATGCCGTAGTCGTAAGCCACTACGTGGTAGGGCAGATCAGCAGCGTCGATGGTCTCGTGGCTGTCGGTCTTCAAGTCCCAGACAGTGGAGCGCCAATCGTACTGTTGCTGGGTGCTGACGACTTTCGCCAGGTCCATGCCCTTCAGGCCAGGGAAGCCTTGCGCCGCAGCAATTGCCGCAGCCTCGGAGATATTCTCACCGACCATGATGCAGCCGTTCTGCGAGCCTTTTTCACGCAGGATGCGTGTCAGGCGGCGCGTATCGATACCGGCGATCGCCACAACGTTGTTGGCTTTCAGGTAATCGGACAGCGACATCGTGCTACGCCAGTTGCTCGCAACCAGTGGCAGGTCACGAATCACCAGGCCCGCGGACCAGACGCGATTGGACTCGACGTCTTGCGGCGTAGTACCGGTGTTGCCGATGTGCGGATAAGTCAGGGTAACGATCTGTTGGGCGTAGGAAGGATCGGTAAGGATTTCCTGATAGCCGGTCATGGCAGTGTTAAACACCACCTCTCCAACGGTTTGACCGTCGGCTCCAATGGCTTCGCCGCGAAAAATGCTGCCATCAGCAAGGGCGAGTATGGCTGGCTTAGTCAAGAAGACCTCCCGTAAATAAAGCCTGAAAGGGCGATCGCAGGTTGTAAAAAAGCGGAGTGACGTATGGACACGTCACCCCGCTTCTTCACTGAATTATTCTGCGCGCTTTTAGTGGACACACTAAAGCTGTAGCTTACAGAAAAAGGCTGTTTTGGTCCACCGCTAATGAGCCTTAAAGGCAGGAGAATGCGACAGGACGTCGCTTAGCGGGTAAAAACGGGGCCTTAGGATAATCCCGAGGCCCCATTTTAGCTACTGATTAGTGCAGATCCAGCACATCGCGCATGTCATACAGACCCGGCGCACGCCCATCCAGCCACAGCGCGGCACGCACCGCACCCTTGGCGAATGTCATGCGGCTGGAGGCTTTGTGCGTGATTTCCAGGCGCTCGCCTTCAGTGGCGAACAGCACGGTGTGATCACCGACGACGTCGCCACCACGAACGGTGGCAAAACCAATGGTGTCACGCGCACGCGCGCCGGTATGACCTTCACGCCCGTACACCGCCACCTTCGACAAGTCGCGACCCAGGGCATCGGCGATAGCCTCACCCATGCGCAACGCGGTTCCCGACGGCGCATCGATCTTGTGGCGATGATGGGTCTCGATGATTTCGATATCCGCCTCATCGCCCAGCACGCGCGCCGCCAGATCCAGCAGCTTGAGCGACAGGTTCACGCCCACGCTGAAGTTGGCGGCAAACACGATGGGAATATCCTTGCCCGCCTCGACCAGCAACTGCTTCTGCTCAGCGCTCAAGCCGGTGGTGCCGATCACCATGGCCTTGCCCGCCTTGCGGCAGAACGCCAGGTTTTTCAGCATCACGTCCGGCAGCGTAAAGTCGATCAGCACGTCGAACTCGTCCGCCACCTGCTCCAGGTTGCCGGACAACGACACCCCGATACGCCCCAGCGAAGCCAGCTCACCGGCATCGGCGCCGATCAGCGTACTGCCTGGGCGAACGATCGCCGCGGTCAGGCCGGAGGCCGGCGAGCGCTGCTGTACCGCTTCGATCAGGGTTTTACCCATGCGCCCGGCAGCGCCCATTACGGCTATACGTCGCATACTCAATTCCTTACAAGTCGCCGAAGAAGCGCTTCACGCCATCGAAGAAGCCCGTGGTTTTCGGCGAGTGGGAGTCGTCACCTTCCAGCGAACTCCGGAACTCTTCGAGCAACTCGCGTTGGCGACGGCCCAGGTTGACCGGCGTTTCCACCGTGACACGGCACATCAGGTCGCCCGCACCGCCACCACGCACCGGCGCCACGCCTTTGCCACGGATACGGAACTGCTTGCCGGTCTGCGTCCCCTCAGGGATCTTGAGCTTGACCCGACCATCCAGAGTCGGAATCTCCAGCTCGCCGCCCAGGGCCGCGTCGACGAAGCTGATCGGCACTTCGCAGAACAGGTGTTTGCCGTCGCGCTGGAAGATCGAGTGCTCGCGCACATTGATCACCACATACAGGTCACCCGTCGGGCCACCCTGAGTCCCCGCCTCGCCTTCGCCCGACAGGCGAATGCGGTCACCGGTATCCACGCCCGCCGGCACTTTGACCGACAGGGTTTTGTACTCTTCGACACGCCCTTCACCGTGGCAGGAATCGCACGGGTCAGAAATGATCTTGCCTTGGCCTTGGCACCGCGGGCAGGTTTGCTGCACCGAGAAGAAGCCCTGCTGCATGCGGACCTGACCGATACCACCGCAGGTCGGGCAAGTGATCGGCGAGGAGCCTTTCTTGGCCCCCGAACCATCGCACGGCTTGCAGTTGACCAGCGTCGGCACGCGGATATTGACGCTGGTGCCGCGCACGGCTTCTTCCAGGTTCAGTTCCAGGGTGTAGCGCAGGTCGCTGCCGCGCTGGGCACCGCCACGCTGACCACCGCGGCCACCGCCGAAGAAGTCGCTGAACACATCGCCGAAAATATCGGAGAAGTTCTGGCCGCCGAAGCCGGCACCGCCGCCACCCATGCTCGGGTCGACGCCGGCGTGACCGTACTGGTCGTAGGCCGCACGCTTGTTGGGATCACACAGGCATTCGTAGGCCTCGTTGGCCTCTTTGAACATTTCTTCGGATTCTTTGTTATCCGGATTACGGTCCGGGTGGTGCTTCATCGCCAGGCGACGGTAAGCCTTCTTCAGGTCCGCCTCGCTGGAACCGCGCTCCACACCCAATACTTCGTAATAGTCACGCTTTGCCATAAGTCTTTGCACTCTTAAGGACGTTCAGCCAGACCCTCCTGAGCCTTGCCGAACTCGTTGAGCCCCAATACAGGCCCGGACCCAACTCACGTCAATTCAACGATCCTGGTCATAACAGCTTTCAGCCAGGGACCCGGCCAAAAACGCGGTGACTGTCGCCGGAAAGCAGGAGCATTCCCGATCACACCGCCAGCATCCGAGCCTTGTCGCATGCTGTAAAAATTCGCATACCCCAGACACGCCAACGCGGGAGCAAGCTCCCGCGCGGCGACATCCTACCAGTCACCGCTTGATAGCGGTCAACCGGCCAAGCAGATTACTTCTGCTCTTTGACTTCTTCGAACTCGGCATCGACAACATCATCGTGCTTGGCTTCAGGCTCTGCCTGATGCGCAGCACCGTCAGCTGGCTGACCTTGCTCGGCGTACATTTTCTGAGCAACCGGCGCGGAGACCTTCGACAGTTCCTCAACCTTGGCTTCGATGGCCGCCTTGTCGTCGCCTTTAACTGCGGCTTCCAGGGCAACCAAGGCCGCTTCGATTGCGGTCTTCTCTTCGGCAGTCACTTTGTCGCCAGCTTCAGCGATCATTTTGCGCGTCGAGTGAACCAGTGCATCGCCCTGGTTACGGGCAGCCGCCAACTCTTCGAACTTCTTGTCAGCCTCGGCATTGGTTTCCGCATCACGAATCATCTGCTGAATTTCTTCATCAGACAGACCAGAGTTGGCCTTGATGGTGATCTTCTGCTCTTTGCCAGTAGCCTTGTCTTTGGCGCCTACGTGCAAGATGCCGTTGGCGTCGATGTCGAAGGTCACTTCGATTTGTGGCACGCCACGTGGTGCTGGTGGAATCTCGGCCAGGTCGAACTTGCCCAGGGACTTGTTCTGCGCCGCTTGCTTACGCTCACCTTGCAGCACGTGAATGGTCACGGCGCCCTGGTTGTCATCGGCCGTCGAGAACACTTGCGATTTCTTGGTAGGAATCGTGGTGTTTTTCTCGATCAGCGCAGTCATCACGCCACCCATGGTTTCGATACCCAGGGTCAGCGGGCTGACGTCCAGCAGCAATACGTCTTTCACGTCGCCGGCCAGTACCGCACCCTGGATGGCAGCACCCATGGCAACAGCTTCGTCCGGGTTCACGTCTTTACGTGCTTCTTTGCCGAAGAACTCGGTCACCAACTTCTGAACCAGTGGCATGCGGGTCTGACCGCCGACCAGGATCACGTCGTTGATCGCACTCACTTCGATGCCGGAGTCTTTCAGCGCGATGCGGCAAGGTTCGATGGTGCGCTGAACCAGGTCTTCAACCAGCGCTTCCAGCTTGGCGCGCGAGATCTTCACGTTCAAGTGCTTAGGACCGGTAGCGTCTGCAGTGATGTACGGCAGGTTAACGTCGGTCGACTGAGCCGAAGACAGCTCGATCTTGGCTTTCTCGGCAGCTTCTTTCAGACGCTGCATGGCCAGCGGGTCACCCTTGAGGTTCATGCCGCTTTCTTTCTTGAACTCGTCAACGAGGTAGTCGATCAGACGGATGTCGAAGTCTTCACCACCCAGGAAGGTGTCGCCGTTGGTGGCCAACACTTCGAACTGGTGCTCGCCGTCAACTTCCGCGATTTCGATCACGGACACGTCGAAGGTACCGCCACCCAGGTCATAAACGATGACAGTGTGGTCGCCCTTGGCTTTGTCCATGCCGTAGGCCAGAGCGGCTGCGGTTGGTTCGTTGATGATACGTTTTACGTCCAGGCCCGCGATGCGGCCGGCGTCTTTGGTCGCCTGGCGCTGGCTGTCGTTGAAGTAGGCCGGAACGGTGATCACCGCTTCAGTCACCGCTTCACCGAGGTAGTCTTCGGCGGTTTTCTTCATCTTTTTCAAGATTTCAGCCGAGATCTGTGGCGGCGACATTTTCTGGCCGTTCACTTCAACCCAGGCGTCACCGTTGTCAGCCTTGGCGATTTTGTAAGGGACCATCTTGATGTCTTTCTGTACGACTTCTTCCTCGAACTTACGCCCGATCAGACGCTTCACCGCGTACAGGGTGTTGTGCGGGTTGGTCACCGCCTGACGCTTGGCCGACTGACCGACGAGGATTTCGCCGTCGTTGGCGTAAGCAATGATCGACGGCGTAGTACGCGCGCCTTCGGCGTTTTCGATGACTTTTGCAACGCCGTTTTCCAGCACGGAGACGCAGGAGTTGGTGGTCCCCAGGTCGATACCGATAATTTTGCCCATGATTTACTCTCCCGAAACTTGAATTTGGATGCCGCAGCAGTGGTGGCTAACTGCGGTAGCACTTAAACGCTTGACTTATAAATGGGGGCCTTGCGGCGTATTTCAAGCCTGCTCATCAATCGAAGGTGAAACCGGTGCAGGCGCCTTGCTGACCACGACCATTGCCGGACGCAGCAGGCGACCGTTGAGCTGGTATCCCTTCTGGAATACTTTCAACACGCTGTTTGGCTCAAGGTCATGACTTTCCTGCATCGCCATGGCCTGGTGATGCTCGGCGTTGAACGGCTCGCCGCCTTGCGGATCGACAGCCTCCAACTGATAACGCTTCAGGGTGTCCTGGAACATTTTCAGGGTCAGCTCGATACCTTCACGCATCGGGCGGATGTTTTCGTCATCCGGGTTGGACAACTCAAGGCCGCGCTCCAGGCTGTCGATGATCGGCAACAGATCACCGGCGAATTTTTCCAGCGCGAACTTGTGGGCCTTTTCTACATCCTGCTCGGCACGGCGGCGGACGTTCTGCAGATCGGCGGCAACACGCAAAGATTGATCCTGCGCAGCGGCCAATTGCTCTTCGAGCACTTGCACACGAGTCGCCAGCTCATCACCGGCAGCCGAATTGGCGTCTGGAGTTTGCGTATCCTGCGTCTGTTCGTCAGCCATAGATTTCTCCTTTCAAAATCATGCGCGAATTCAACTCGCGCTTCTGTTCCGGTATATGGGGCCACAATTTCCAGGTTCAAGGGTGCGGGCGTCACCAAAAGTCTTTCATCTGATCCAGATCAATTCCGACCCATTCATTCCTCTTCGCACTAAAAAAAACATCGAAGCAAGCAAATCGAGCTAAGCGCCAGGATTGTCAGCCCGGAACAAAACACTGTATAAATAACCAGACCTAAAGCCTGGGAGCGGCCGTCATGCTCGTGCACCTGTCCGTACATAACTACGCCATCGTTGAACATCTGGATCTCGAACTGGATCGCGGGATGAGCGTAATCACAGGCGAAACCGGCGCCGGCAAGTCGATCATGCTCGACGCCCTCGGCCTGACCCTGGGCGACCGCGCCGACAGTGGCGTGGTACGCCCCGGCGCAGACAAGGCCGACATCCTGGCGACCTTCGACCTGGCGGACATCCCCGAAGCCGAAGCCTGGCTTGCCGAGCGCGACCTTAATAATGAAGGGCCGTGCATCCTGCGCCGGGTCATCACCGCCGAAGGCCGCTCCCGTGGCTACATCAACGGCACGCCCTGCCCGCTGGGTGACTTGAAGGCCCTGGGCGAGCTGCTGATCGATATCCACAGCCAGCACGAACACCAATCCCTGCTCAAAACCGACACCCATCGCCGCCTGCTCGATGAATACGCCGGCGCCACCGACCTCGCCCGCCAGGTCCAGCTCGCCGCCCAACGTTGGCGCCAGACCCGCCTGGAACTGGAGCGCCTCTCCAATTCCGGCGACGAGCAACGCGCACGCCACCAATTGCTCAGCTATCAACTCGAAGAGCTGGAAAGCCTTGGCCTCGGCGAAAGTGAGCTGGAACAGCTTGAGCAGGAACACAAGAACCTCACCAACGCCGAAACCCTGCTGGGTATTTGCCGCCAGGTGGTGGAGCAATGCAGCGAGAGCGACTCGGGCAATGTGCTCAATGCACTGACCGTCAGCCTCAATCGGCTGTCCAGCGTGAACAATGCGTCCGGCTCGCTGAATGAAGCCACGACCTTGCTGACCAGTGCGCAAATCCAGGTAGAAGAAGCCGTAGGCGAACTGAACCGTTTCCTCGATCACTTCGACGCCGACCCGGCACGCCTGCAGGAAATAGAAGAACGCCTGGACACCATCTACACCCTGGCGCGCAAACATCGGATCCAGCCGACTGAAGTGGCAACGATGCAGCAGAAGCTGCTGGATGAAATCGAAACCCTGAACGCGAATGACGAGTCCATTGAGCGCCTGGGCGACGAGCTGGCTTCTTTCGCCCGCCATTACCAAGAGAAGGCCCGCGAACTGAGCGATCTGCGCCATCAAGCCGCCACGAGCCTGGCCAGCGCGGTCGAGCAGGAAATCCAGCGCCTCGGCATGCCCGGCGGCCGCTTCACCATCGAACTGCACAGCAATACCAGCGCCGAACTGCAGCCCCACGGCCTGGAACAGGTAGAACTGCTGGTCAGCGCCAACCCAGGGCAGCCGCTCAAAGCGCTGGCAAAAGTCGCCTCCGGGGGCGAACTATCGCGGATCAGCCTGGCGATTCAGGTGATCACCGCCCAAACCTCACGGGTTCCGACGCTGGTCTTTGACGAGGTAGACGTTGGCATTGGTGGCCCGACCGCAGAAATTGTCGGCCAACTGCTGCGTCGCCTGGGGGATCGCGGCCAGGTGCTGACGGTTACCCACTTACCGCAAGTAGCCGCCCAAGGGCATCAGCATTTGT
Source organism: Pseudomonas sp. 7-41 (assembly GCF_021233075.1). Taxonomy (NCBI): domain Bacteria; kingdom Pseudomonadati; phylum Pseudomonadota; class Gammaproteobacteria; order Pseudomonadales; family Pseudomonadaceae; genus Pseudomonas; species Pseudomonas sp. 7-41. The sequence continues at coordinate 5,891,614 of NZ_CP089551.1, forward strand.
TTGTACACAAAGTACGGGGCAGCGATGCGACGCACACGGCGGTGTCCAAGCTGAACAAGTCGGAACGCGTGGAGGAAGTCGCGCGCATGCTCGGCGGCATCGACCTGACCAAGGAGTCCCTGGCCCACGCGAAGAAAATGGTGGTGGCGGCGAAGGCCTGACCGAACCGGCAATTTTCTCTCTGTAGAAAGCACGAAGGCGACCCGGGGGTCGCCTTCAATCGTTCCGCAGAGCGAATCTGCGTCGATTTTTACTTTTTCTTACGTACGTAAAGAACCAAATTGTGGTCCGACAACTCGTAGCCATGCTCCTCGGCAATTGCCTTCTGCAACCGCTCGATTTCCGGGTTGGTGAATTCGATAACCTCACCAGTGTCCACGTCGACCATGTGGTCGTGATGACCACCATCAGCCAATTCGAACACTGCGTGACCGCCGTCGAAATTATGACGAACCACCAGCCCCGCGGCTTCAAACTGGGTCAGCACGCGGTAAACCGTGGCCAGGCCAACGTCCTCATTGGACTCCATCAGCGCCTTGTAAACATCCTCGGCACTCATGTGGCGCTGCTCAGCAGAATCGAGCATTTGTAGAATCTTGACGCGTGGCAGAGTCACTTTAAGACCGGCTTTGCGTAGTTCGCTATTTTCAACCATGGTTAGCTTTCTCGCGGATGCTGCTTCGCAGCTTCTCTTAATACGGGTATGATCGGCGTTTACGTTGTCCCAGCCAAGATAGTGGAAGTCGCCCACCGATGCAAAACACCAAGCTCTTGCTAACCAGTTTCACCTTTGTGGGACTGCTCGCACTCGCCGGTTGTTCATTCCCCGGGGTTTACAAAATCGACATCCAGCAGGGCAATGTCGTCACGCAGGACATGATAGACCAGTTACGCCCGGGAATGACCCGACGGCAAGTACGGTTTATTATGGGCAACCCCCTGCTGACTGACACTTTCCACGCCGATCGCTGGGATTATCTCTACAGCATCCAGCCTGGGGGCGGTGAACGCCAACAGGAGCGCGTCAGCGTCATCTTCAATGGCAATGATCAACTGGTCAGCCTGTCCGGCGATTTCATGCCCGGCGTAAGCCGCGATGAAGCCTTGCTGGGCAAGGATAACGGCACCAACGTGACTGCGCCTGCGCAGGAAGCCGAGAAGCCGAAATCCGAAGTACCGGCCAAGCCTGGCTCATTGCTCGACAAGATCCAGAAAGACGTCGACCGCGTACAAACAGTTCCAGTCCCGACGCCACAGCCTCTGGACACCAGCCCGCAGTAAGTTTGCGGCGCTCGATAAAAGCCCGGCATGCCGGGCTTTTTGTTGCCTGCAGATTCGCCGGCCTATGAACGCTGTTGCTTGACCAACGCCGCCTTGGCCGCACGCAGCCGCCGCACTTCTTTGGGGTCGGCCAGCAGCGGGCGGTAAATCTCGATACGATCACCTGACTGCACGGTGCAGGTATCGGGGTCGACCACTGCCTTACCGAATACCCCCAACGGGCAATCAGCAAGGTTCACCTCAGGAAAGTGCGTAGCAATCCCCGACGCCTGCACCGCAGCCCGCAGGCTCGTACCCGCTGGCACCGCGACCGCCACCAACACCTGGCGATCCACGCCGGCATACACCACTTCAATCTCAACCATGCAGTTGCTTGGCTCGCTGACAGAATGCGTCGACCAGGGTATTGGCCGCCTGATTGAACAAAGGCCCCAACGTCGCCCGCACAATGGGCCCCGCATAATCGAAGGACAGATCCAGGCTGATCTTGCAGGCTTTCTCGGTCAACGCCTTGAACACCCAGACACCATGCAATTGGGTAAACGGCCCTTCCTGCAGATTCATTTCAATGGACTTGCCCGGCACCAGGACATTGCGTGTCACAAAGTGCTGGCTGAGCCCCCCCTTGGCCACCCCGACACTGGCAACCATGTGCTCATCACTGCCTTCCAGCACCTCGGCGGTCGAGCACCAAGGCAGGAATTCCGGGTAACGCGCCACGTCGTTGACCAGGTCATAAAGCACCTGGGCCGGATAGGGCAGCAGGGCCGAACGTTGAATATGCGTCGTCATGTGAGCGTTATTTCCACAGCTGAGCGGCAAACATCGCGAAAGAACAACCCGATCCGCGAGAGAAAAAAACCAAAGAACTGCCGGTATTGTCCGGGATTCGTCCAACACGCTCAAGCACGCAGGTTGACCGTAGCCGACACGCTCGCAACGCCCTATAATGCCGCCCCTATGGCTAAACAAAAGAAACACCCCACAGGGACCATCGCGCAGAATAAAAAAGCGCGACACGATTACTTCATCGAACATCGGTTCGAGGCTGGTCTGGTCCTGGCCGGCTGGGAAGTAAAAAGTCTGCGTGCCAGCAAGCTGCAACTGGTCGACAGCTATGTGCTGCTCAAGGATGGCGAGGCATGGCTGCTCGGCAGTCATATCACCCCGCTGACCACCGCGAGCACGCACGTGATTGCCGACCCGGTACGCACGCGCAAGCTGCTGCTCAATGCCCGCGAACTGGACAAGCTCGCCGCTGCCGTACAGCAGAAAGGCTATGCCTGCGTCTGCCTGTCCTGGTATTGGAGCAAGCATCTGGTCAAGTGCGAGATCGCACTGGGCAAAGGCAAGAAGGAATACGACAAGCGTGACACCGAGCGCGAGCGCGATTCCGACCGTGAACTGCATCGCGCCGTGCGCAACAAGGGCAAGGAAGAATAATCCTTGCGCCGCTGTAGCCTAGCCTAGGGCGCTTCGCCCCTGGCTACATGCCCTTGCGCCGCGCCGCCCGGGCCACGCGCTGAACTTCCTGACGTACCTCCTCCAACACCTCCTGCACATACAACAGGTGACGTGTTGAGACTTCCCGCGCTTGCTCGGCCCGCCCCTCGATGATCGCCAGGTACAAGTCCCGGTGCTGACTGATCAGCATATCGCGGGTTTCCGTGCGCTGCTGGTACATGCCGCCAATGTTGGTCACCACGTTCCGCTTGAGCAGGTCGAACAACCCGCGGATGGTGTGCAACAGCACAGCATTGTGGCTGGCCTCGGCAATGGCCAAGTGAAACCGCGCATCCGCGGCCCCCTCCTCTGCGCGGCTGACCTTATCGTCGCGCGCGTAACAATCCTGTAGCGCTTCAAAGGCCGCCGTCAGCCGCTCACGGTCGACTTCGGTAGCGCGCAATGCCGCGTAATAGGCACAGGACGCTTCGAGGGTTTGGCGAAACTCCAGCAAATCACGCTGCGCCTCGGGATTGTTTTCCAGCAGGTGCAACAACGGATCGCTGAACGTCGAGCCCAACGAATCAGACACATAATTGCCACCGCCCTGGCGACTGACCAGCAACCCCTTGGCCGCCAGTTTCTGGATCGCCTCACGCAGCGAGGGGCGCGAAACGCCGAACTTTTCAGCCAACGCGCGCTCGGCCGGCAAGCGCTCGCCCGATTTCAGCGTGCCCTCAAGGATCATGCCCTCAAGCTGCTCGACAATATCGTCAGACAAACGGCGCTGACGCACCTGATCAAACCCCATAACTCTCTCTCCACGATCCCGACCACTCGCCGGGGCCTCTATTCTGGCCTATCGCAACGCTTGCAGCACCCATCAGAACATCTTCGATTGATGCGATCAGAGCGCCCGCCCTCCCGCTTAAGACCAAAGTTTCGCAGGCGGCAAATTGACACATCCCTGCCTAGGCTTTTACTCTAGCCAACAGCGGCTGTAAATTGGTATTACCAATTATCCAAGCCGACTAAAATGTGCCTGACCAACAACAATTAGGGGCCACCCCATATGCAAACCTGGCAACAGCTCTACAGCCCGCTCGGCAGCCTCGGCCTGTCCGCACTGGCCGCCGTTATTCCAATCGTATTTTTCTTCCTGGCTCTGGCCGTGTTTCGCCTTAAAGGCCACGTCGCCGGCAGCATCACGCTGGCGCTGTCGATCCTGGTGGCGATCTTTGCCTTCCAGATGCCGGTAGACATGGCACTGGCCGCTGCCGGCTATGGCTTTGCCTACGGCCTGTGGCCCATCGCCTGGATCATCGTCGCTGCGGTATTCCTCTACAAACTGACAGTCAAGAGCGGCCAGTTCGAGATCATCCGCAGCTCGGTACTGTCGATCACCGACGACCAACGCCTGCAGGTCCTGCTGATCGGCTTCTGCTTCGGCGCCTTCCTGGAAGGTGCCGCCGGCTTCGGTGCTCCTGTGGCGATTACCGCCGCGCTGCTGGTCGGCCTGGGCTTCAACCCGCTGTACGCCGCCGGCCTGTGCCTGATCGCCAACACCGCGCCCGTCGCCTTCGGTGCCCTCGGGATTCCGATCATCGTCGCCGGGCAAGTGACCGGCATCGACGCGTTCAAGATCGGCGCCATGACTGGTCGCCAATTGCCACTGCTGTCGCTGTTCGTTCCGTTCTGGCTGGTGTTCATGATGGACGGCCTGCGCGGCGTGCGCGAAACCTGGCCGGCCGCCTTGGTGGCAGGCTTGAGCTTTGCCATCACCCAATACTTCACCTCCAACTTCATCGGCCCGGAACTGCCGGACATCACCTCGGCCCTGGCCAGCCTGGTTTCCTTGACTCTGTTCCTGAAAATCTGGCAACCCAAGCGCACCGCCGGCGCGCAGATTGCCGGTGCGACCTCCAGCGCAACGATCACCGCCAGCGCCGGCGGCTTCGGCCTGCCACGCAGCACTGTCGCTTCGCCCTACAGCCTGGGGCGAATCTTCAAAGCCTGGTCGCCGTTCCTGATCCTGACTGTGCTGGTGACCATCTGGACCCTCAAGCCCTTCAAGGCGATGTTCGCCGCAGGCGGCTCGATGTACAGCTGGGTGTTCAACTTTGCGATCCCGCACCTGGACCAACTGGTGGTCAAGGTTGCGCCTATCGTGACCAACCCGACGGCCATCCCCGCGGTATTCAAACTGGACCCGATTTCAGCGACCGGCACTGCGATTTTCTTTTCCGCGCTGATCTCGATGCTGGTATTGAAGATCGACATCAAAACTGGTCTTACCACTTTAAAAGAGACCTTCTACGAACTGCGCTGGCCGATCCTGTCCATCGGCATGGTGCTGGCATTCGCGTTCGTCACCAACTACTCGGGCATGTCCTCGACCATGGCATTGGTCCTGGCCGGCACCGGCGCAGCCTTCCCGTTCTTCTCGCCGTTCCTCGGCTGGCTGGGGGTTTTCCTGACAGGCTCCGACACCTCGTCCAACGCCCTGTTCAGCTCGTTGCAAGCCACCACCGCCCACCAGATCGGTGTCAACGACGTCCTGCTGGTCGCGGCAAACACCAGCGGCGGCGTGACCGGCAAGATGATTTCGCCGCAATCGATCGCTGTGGCCTGCGCCGCTACCGGCCTGGTCGGCAAGGAATCCGACCTGTTCCGCTTCACCCTCAAGCACAGCCTGTTTTTCGCCACCATCGTCGGGCTGATCACACTGGCCCAGGCCTACTGGTTCACCGGCATGCTGGTGCATTGAGACCACAGGTAATCACGCAATAACCGACGCCGAACCGCGATTTCGGCGTCAGCTCTCCACAACCCTTCTGCCGGGCCGCTGAACACGCTGCGGCCCTGACGGACGGACAACCGGGACCACCCGGAGAACGCGCCTGATGAGCGAGCTTTTTTACAACGCCGTGCCGAATGCCACCCGTGTCGCGCCGCCTCTGGCCGAGCCACGCGAATACCCCCACGAAAAACCGCAGAAGGTCTACCTGTTCGGCACCTGCGTGGTCGATCTGTTTTATCCCGAAGCCGGCATGGACGCGATCCACCTGCTGGAACGCGAAGGGATCTGCGTGGATTATCCCCAAGGGCAAAGCTGCTGCGGGCAACCGGCCTACACCTCGGGCTATACCGACCAGGCCCGACAAGTGGCACGCGCGCAACTGGCGCTGTTCGCCGGCGACTACCCGGTGGTGGTGCCATCCGGCTCCTGTGCCGGCATGTTACGTGAGCACTACGCCGACCTCTTCAAGGACGAACCCGACACCCTCAAACAAGTGCAGGCCCTCGCGGCCCGGACTTATGAGTTGGCGGAGTTCCTGTTGTTCGTGTGCAAGGTGCAACTCAACGACAGCGGGGCGCCGGTCAAGGTCGCCCTGCACACGTCGTGCTCCGCGCGTCGGGAAATGAACACCCACCTTCACGGCCGCGAACTGCTTGCCCAATTGCGCAATGTCGAACGCGTCGACCACAGCCACGAAAGCGAATGCTGTGGCTTTGGTGGGACGTTCAGCGTGCGTATGCCAGACATTTCCGGCGCAATGGTGGCCGACAAGACCCGAGCCTTGCAGGACTCCGGCGCCCATCAAGTACTGAGTGCTGATTGCGGTTGCCTGATGAACATCAATGGCGCTCTGGAGAAACAACAGGCGGCCTTACGCGGGCAACACCTGGCCAGCTTTCTCTGGCAACGCACCGGGGGTGAACGATGAACGCCGCGCTGATTCCCACCGTCGAGGTGTCGGAAGACTTCCGCACCCGCGCCCACCAGGCACTGGGCGACGCGCAACTGCGAAACAACTTTCGCAATGCCATGGATTCCCTGATGAGCAAACGGGCGGCGTCTTTCAGCGACGCCCACGAACGCGAACACCTGCGCGCCCTCGGTAACGCGGTGCGCGCCCGCGCCCTGTCGAAGCTGCCCGACCTGCTCGAACAACTGGAAGCCAACCTGACCCGAAACGGCGTGACCGTGCATTGGGCAGAAACGGTTGAAGAGGCCAATGCGATCGTGCTGTCGATCATCCGCCGGCGCGAAGCCACGCAGGTGATCAAAGGCAAATCCATGGTCAGCGAAGAGATGGAGATGAACCACGTACTCGCCGCCCAAGGCATCGAATGCCTTGAGTCGGATATGGGTGAGTTTATTGTTCAACTCGACCATGAGAAGCCGTCCCACATCATCATGCCGGCGATCCACAAGAACGCCAGCCAGGTCGCGTCGCTGTTCCACGAAAAACTCGGCGTGGAGTACACCAAGGATGTCGACCAGTTGATTCAGATTGGTCGCCGCGTGCTGCGGGAAAAGTTCTTCGAAGCGGATATCGGCGTCTCCGGCGTCAACTTCGCCGTGGCCGAAACCGGCACGCTGCTGCTGGTGGAAAACGAAGGCAACGGGCGTATGTCGACCACGGTGCCACCCGTGCATATCGCCGTGACCGGCATCGAGAAGGTCGTGGAAAACCTGCGCGACGTGGTGCCGTTACTGTCGCTGCTGACCCGCTCCGCGCTCGGCCAGCCGATCACCACCTACGTCAATATGATCTCCGGCCCGCGCAAGGCCGATGAGCTCGACGGCCCCGAAGAAGTCCACCTGGTGCTGCTGGACAACGGACGCAGCCAGGCGTTTGCCGACAGCGAATTGCGTCAGACGCTCAACTGCATTCGCTGCGGCGCCTGTATGAATCATTGCCCGGTGTATACCCGAATCGGTGGCCACACCTACGGCGAGGTCTACCCCGGCCCTATCGGAAAAATCATCACACCGCATATGGTCGGCCTGGCAAAAGTACCGGACCATCCCAGTGCGTCTTCGTTGTGCGGTGCTTGTGGAGAAGTGTGTCCGGTAAAAATTCCGATCCCGGCCTTGCTACGCCGTCTGCGGGAAGAGAACGTAAAAGCGCCGGATAGCCCACACCCCGTGATGCGCGGCCAAGGCAGCAAGTATTCGCGCCAGGAGCGGTTCATCTGGAACGCCTGGGCCAAGCTCCACAGCTCACCGACGCTGTACCGCCTGTTCACATTCGCCGCCACGCGCCTGCGCGCCCTCGTACCGAACAACGTCGGGCCATGGACGCAAAACCATAGCGCGCCTAAACCCGCCGCCCGTTCGCTGCATGACCTGGCACGCGAGCATTTGGCCAAACAGGGAGCGCGTTGATGAGCGCCAAGCAAAATATCCTCGGCAAATTGCGCCACAGCCTGACGGGCACAACACCAGTGCCCGACAACTTCGATGAGGCCCTGGTCACACAGATCTACACCTACCCGCCAGAGCAGCGCATCGCACAATTGCGCAAGCTGATGGAGGCGGTGCATACCGAGATCCACCTGACCCGCGGCGCCGAATGGCCAGCTTTACTCGCGCAGCTGCTGCAAAAACGCGAGCTGCCCAGCCTGCTCATCGCGCCGACAACCGAGCATGGGCGGCGCATCACCGAGCACTGGTCGAACCATCCGCAATTGCCGCAGCTCAAAGCCTACGACCGCCCTGTGGAAGAATGGAAAGCCGAGCTGTTTAATGACACACCGGCCAGCCTGACCACGACCCTCGGCGCCATCGCCGCCACCGGTAGCCTGATTCTGTGGCCCACGCGGGAAGAACCGCGACTGATGAGCCTGGTGCCGCCGGTACACTTTGCACTGCTCAAGGCCAGCGAGATTTACGACAACTTTTATCAGGTCCAGCAGCAATTCGCCTGGGCCCAAGGCATGCCCACCAATGCCCTGCTGGTGTCCGGCCCGTCGAAGACCGCTGACATCGAACAAGTTCTGGCTTATGGCGCCCACGGTCCGAAGGACCTGGTGGTGCTGATCCTGGAGGACCAATGAGTCTGCCTGCCGCTTTCCTTGCTGACGTCGCACAGCTGATCCCGAAAATTCGTCGCTTCGACGACCCACTTTCCACCTTGGCATTTGGCACAGACGCCAGCTTTTACCGACTGATCCCACAGCTGGTGATTCGCGTCGAGTCGGAAGACGAAGTCGTGGCGCTGCTGAAACTGGCCCAGCGCGATCATGTTCCGGTGACCTTCCGCGCAGCGGGCACCAGCTTGTCCGGGCAGGCCATCAGCGATTCGGTGCTGATCGTACTGGGGGACAACTGGAACGGCCGCGAAATTCGTGGGCAAGGCACGCAGATCCGCCTGCAACCCGGCGTGATCGGCGCCCAGGCCAACGCCTGGCTGGCGCCATTCGGGCGCAAGATCGGGCCGGATCCGGCGTCGATCAACGCCTGCAAAATCGGCGGCATCGTCGCCAACAATGCCAGCGGCATGTGCTGCGGTACGGCGCAAAACACCTACCACACCCTGGCCGGGATTCGCCTGGTGCTGGCCGACGGCAGCCGCCTGGACACCGAAGATGCCGCCAGCGTCGCAGCATTTCGTCAGCAGCACGGCGCGCTGCTTGAACGCCTGGCCACACTCGGGCGGGAGACGCGGGCAAACGCTGAACTGGCCGCCAAAATCCGCCACAAATACCGTCTGAAAAATACCACCGGCCTGTCACTCAACGCCCTGGTGGATTTCGATGAGCCGCTGGATATCCTCAGCCACCTGCTGGTGGGCTCCGAAGGCACCCTGGGCTTTATCAGCGCAGTGACTTACGACACCGTCATCGACCACCCGAACAAAGCCTCGGCGCTGATCGTATTCCCCGATGTCGAGACCTGCTGCAATGCGGTGACCGTCCTGAAAACCCAACCGGTCTCAGCGGTTGAGCTGCTCGACCGACGCAGCATGCGTTCGGTGCAGGACAAACCCGGCATGCCCGCCTTCGTACAACATCTATCGGAAAATGCCTGCGCACTGTTGATCGAATCCCGTGCGGCATCGCCCTCTTTGCTCCAGGAGCAACTGGCGCTGATCATGGCGTCCCTGGCGGCGTTCCCGGTGGAAAAACAGGTCGACTTCACCGAAGACCCGGTGGAAAACGCCCGCCTGTGGGCGATCCGCAAAGACACCTTCCCCGCCGTCGGCGCCGTGCGCAAAACCGGCACTACGGTGATCATCGAAGACGTGACGTTCCCGGTCGAGCAGTTGGCCATCGGCGTTAACCGTTTGATCGAGCTGTTCGACAAACACCACTACGACGAAGCCATCCTTTTCGGACACGCTCTGGAAGGCAATCTGCACTTTGTGTTCACCCAAGGCTTCAACAGCAGCGAAGAAGTCGCACGCTACCAAGCGTTCATGGACGACGTCGCCCAACTGGTGGCCGTAGAGTTTGGCGGCTCACTGAAAGCCGAGCATGGCACCGGCCGCAACATGGCGCCGTTCGTCGAGCTGGAATGGGGCAGCGACGCCTATCAACTGATGTGGCAACTCAAGCGCCTGCTCGACCCCAACGGTATTCTCAACCCGGACGTGGTGCTCAGCGAAGATCCGCAGATCCACCTTAAACACCTCAAGCCGCTGCCTGCCGCCGACGAGCTTGTGGATAAGTGTATCGAGTGCGGTTTCTGCGAGCCGGTATGCCCGTCGAAAGGCCTGACCTTGAGCCCGCGCCAGCGCATCGTGATCTGGCGCGATATCCAGGCGAAGAAACGCGCCGGCATCGACACCACTGAACTGGAAACGGCCTACCACTACCAGGGCATCGACACCTGCGCCGCCACCGGGTTATGCGCCCAGCGCTGCCCTGTGGGAATCAACACCGGCGACTTGGTGAAAAAACTCCGGGCCCGCGACGCCGACCATACGAAAACTGCCGAATGGTTGGCCACCCACTTCGCCACCGCGCTGCAAGGCGCGCGCTTTACCCTGCACGTCGCCAACGGCGCACGCATGCTGTTGGGCGCGCCGCGCCTGGCCAAGTTGTCGGCCACAGTGAGCAAGTTGTCCAAGGGACAAATCCCACAATGGACCAACGCCATGCCGCAACCGGAAAAAGCCATTCGCTTCAGTCCGGCGGTGACCGATGAGCGGCCACGCGTGGTCTACCTCGCGGCATGCGTCTCACGCGCCATGGGCCCGGCGGCTGGCGATAAAGAGCAAACGTCGCTGTACGACAAAACCCGCGGCCTGCTGGAAAAAGCCGGCTACCAAGTCGTCTTCCCCGACAACCAGGACAACCTGTGCTGCGGCCAGCCTTTCGCCTCCAAGGGCTATGCCGAACAGGCCGAACACAAACGCCAGGAACTGATCGGCGCGTTGCTCCACGCCAGCCGCGGCGGCCTCGACCCGATCTACTGCGACACCAGCCCCTGCACCCTGCGCCTGGTGCAAGACCTGGGCGAAACACGCCTGGACCTGTACGACCCGGTACGATTTATCCGAACGCACCTGATGGACCGCCTCGACTTCATACCGCAGGAAGCACCGATCGCCGTACACGTCACTTGCAGCACCCAGCACCTCGGGGAAAGCCAGGCCCTGATCGACCTGGCCCGCCGCTGCGCGAAAACCGTGGTGATCCCGGAAGGCATCCACTGCTGTGGTTTTGCCGGCGACAAAGGCTTCACCACCCCGGAACTCAACGCCCACTCCCTGCGCTCGCTGAAAGACGCCGTGCAATATTGCAGCGAAGGCATCTCCACCAGCCGCACCTGCGAGATCGGCCTGAGCCAGCATGGCGGCATCGATTACCACGGGCTGGTCTACCTCGTGGACCGCGTAACCCGACCGAGGGCGCACTAATCCGGCACAAAAACAGAACCCCTGCGCGGCGACGTAGTCATCTGCATAGGCCTCGGCGATCGAGGCTCATCAGTGATGTCGCTGGCAGCCCTTGAACGCCAGCAACGTCGAGCCCTTTTTCGCAAGGAGATACCCTTATGAAGCATTCCGCTCTTGCTGGCGTGTTCATTGCCGCTGCGATGCTGGCCTCACCGGCGTTTGCCGCCGGAAAAACCGACCAGCTTTGTCAGATTAATCTCGACAAAATCAACAACGGCAAAGCCCTGCTCGCCACCGACACCACTGGCAAAAGCGGCGAAATCGACACCGCCGTGTCTCAAGCCAAAGCCGCCCAAGCAGCAGGTGATGACAAGAGGTGCATAGAGATCACGTCCAAAGCCCTGCAAGACCTACAGAACAGCGACAAAGGCGCCAATCAGTAACACCCGACGCTCATGGCCAACCTTCGGGTTGGCCTTCTGTGACCGTTTGGCGTACACTGCACAGGCTTGTCACTCACTAAGAAACAACGAGTTACAAGCACGGGGCCGTTTAGGATTCGACGCCGGTCGCGAAACTTTAGGTGCATGCCGAGTTGGTAACAGAACTCGTAAATCCACTGTTGCAACTTTCTATAGTTGCCAATGACGAAACCTACGGGGAATACGCTCTCGCTGCGTAAGCAGCCTTAGCCCTTCCCTCCTGGTACCTTCGGGTCCAGCAATCATCAGGGGATGTCTGTAAACCCAAAATGATTGTCATATAGAACAGAATCGCCGTGCAGTACGTTGTGGACGAAGCGGCTAAAACTTACACAACTCGCCCAAAGCACCCTGCCCGTCGGGTCGCTGAGGGTTAACTTAATAGACACGGCTACGCATGTAGTACCGACAGCGGAGTACTGGCGGACGGGGGTTCAAATCCCCCCGGCTCCACCACTTCATCATCTAAAGACGTCCACGGACGTCTTTTTTTGTGCCTGAAATCCAGTGAAATCACGGGCTTCAGGGCCATTGGCTTCCGCAGATGCATTTAGAGTTCCAGGCGTTTTGGTATCCCATTTGGTATCCCGGACCCACCGGTGTTATTTTGGGGATACCAAAACGGTGTCGGAGGTAGCTCTCATGCCTACTAATGCAACCCGCCTCTCAGACCGCCAACTCAAGGCAGTCAAGGCAACAGGAAAAGACTTCGTTCTCACTGACGGCGACGGCCTTCAACTCAGAGTCAGAGCCAGTGGCTCGATGATATGGAATTTCAACTACCGCGAGCCGGTAACCAAAAACCGCCTCAATATGGCGCTGGGCCCTTACCCGGCTCTCTCGTTGGCGAACGCCAGAAAGAAAGCTCAAGAAGCACGTGAACTACTGGCGCTAGGCATTGATCCCAAGGCTCACCGCGATGAGCTCAGACAAGCCAAGCTGGCGAAGACCGAACACACATTCGAGAAGGTGGCCACCGCCTGGTTCGAACTGAAAAAACACTCCGTCACAACGGCCTACGCCGAAGACATCTGGCGCTCACTCACGCTGCATGTTTTCCCTAGCCTCAAAGCCACACCCCTTGCAAACATCACCGCTCCCATGATCATCAAGCTCCTACGCCCGATCGAGGCCAAAGGCAGCCTGGAGACGGTCAAGCGACTTTCCCAACGTCTCAACGAAATCATGGCCTACGGCGTCAACTGCGGACTGATCTTCGCGAACCCGCTCAGCGGCATTCGCGCAGCCTTCAAAAAGCCGCAAAAAGAAAACATGCCGGCACTTCCCCCCGAAGAACTACCCGACCTCATGGTGGCAATTGCCAACGCCAGCATTAAACGCATCACCCGCTGCCTCATCGAATGGCAACTGCACACCATGACCCGCCCTGCCGAGGCTGCTGGAACGGCCTGGGCAGAAATTGATTTCGAGAAACGCATCTGGACCATCCCAAAGGAGCGCATGAAAAAACGCCGTGTGCACCCCATCCCCCTAAGCGACCAGACGCTCGCGCTGCTGGAGACACTCAAGCCCTACAGCGGCCACCGGGAACACGTATTTCCGGCCGACCGAAATCCGCGTACCCACGCAAACAGCCAGACCGCAAACATGGCATTAAAGCGTATGGGCTTCCAAGATCGGTTGGTCAGCCACGGCCTGCGATCAATGGCCAGCACCATCCTCAACGAACATGGATGGGACCCTGAGTTGATTGAAGTCGCACTCGCCCACGTTGATAAAGACGAAGTCCGAAGCGCGTACAACCGAGCTGACTACATTGAGCGAAGACGCCCGATGATGACTTGGTGGAGCGAGTACATTCAAAAAGCTGCCACCGGCAATTTGTCGGTGACGGCCATTCATGAAAACAAAAACGGGAACGTCATCCCGTTTCGTTAATTAGTTCTTGATGGCGATAGCGGCGACACTGGCGACATCCCACGTATTTAGCGGTCCTTCGTATGGCGACAACGTGGCGACAGTCGCCACCATCTGCATCGCCCATAAGCTTTTAAGGCCCAGCCCCTGAGGGCAGGAAGGCTTCGCCTTCCTGCCCTCAGGGGCTCACTTTAAAAACCGACGAACGGCCAATCGCCCATTCAAGGCCACCTTCTTCCACTCACGTCCAACGCCTAAAAAGCCCACCGCCCCCCCAGTTGACCACCCTCCGAGCACGCGTTACACCAAAGCCGTATAGCGCTGTCATCGACAGCATTGCCCAGGTAGCCAGGGACCTTTAAGGCTACGCCCTAGAGTGGTGGTCCCAGCCCATGCGCGCTCGCTTCCAATTAGGTGCGCAGTCACGCCCAACGTGATCGAAGCCAACTTATCCACAGTGCAAATGCGGCAGCCCACGCCCGTCTCTTTCTCCAGGAAAGAGACGGGCGCCGAAATCACTGCCGCAGCCCTTGCCGGGCAACACATTGCAGCATTTGTGCCTGTGACAATCGGCGTGACAAACCCCGATGTCACCCGCAGCAGCAATGCAGATGATGGTGCCGCAGTCCACGGAATGGACTGCACCTGACTGACAGTCAGGCACGCCCCGGTCATCGCATCACTGCCTGCAACAGACTCAGGATCTCGCGGCGCTGGTCTCGTCAGCCAACGCAGCCTCCACCCGCCCACCGCTATCGGTGTTCAGGAGGCCAGATCATGAGATGCCCAAGCTCCCGGTTGTAAAGAGCCGCCCGTCCCGCGTAAGTGGACAACCCTCACAGGCTGCAGGGGCCTTGATCCCTGATAACACTCAACAACCGTGGCGGGGAGAGTGAGGGGGAAATTCGAAGCACCAGGAGAATGACGATGCAATTGTGCGAAGTGTTCGACCTGCCACAGCCGCTGCTGGAATACCGGCCCGAGCCGCTTGCGTATCCAGTCGAAGAGTTGGGACAGATCTTAGGGCCAGCCGTCGAACGCATGGCCGAGGTGATCGGCGTGCCCTGCGCCATGGCTGCGCAATCGGTGTTGGCCACTGCCGCCCTAGTGGCCCAGTCGCACGCCAATGTGCATCTCGATGGCCGTGTTTATCCGTTGTCCCTATACATGCTTACGGTGGCATCGTCGGGTGATCGGAAAAGCGCAGTGGATCATCTTGCGCTGGCGGCTGCGCGTGAGTGGGAGCGACGGCAGTGGATGCTGTACTTGGAGCAACTGAAAGCCAATCGCGCCGCCATTCGAGGAAAGCACGACGCTCGTGAGTTATCCGACCCCGTGCCGCCTAGGTTGATCATCGCCGAGCCCACCATTGAGGCGCTGATCAAAAACCTATGCCAGGGCTTGCCCAGCATGGGGTTATTCAACGATGAGGGCGGCCAGTTTTTGGGCAGCAGCACGATGAGCAAAGAGAACCAACTCAAGGCCATCACCACCCTGTCAGCGCTCTGGGATGGCAGCCCCATCGACCGGGTGCGCTCCATGCCTGGCGAAAGTCTACGAGCGTATGATCGCCGTCTCAGTCTGCATCTGATGCTGCAACCTTACCTGGCCAACCAGCTACTCACAGATCGAATGATCAACGGCCAAGGCATTCTTGGGCGCTGCCTGATCAGTTGGCCGGAACGCCTGGTGGGGCGGCGCTTGTACAAGGCCGTCGACCTGACGCGAGATGCCAAGATCCAGCGCTATCAAGCGCGCATCACCGCTCTGTTGGATAAGCCGATGTCGCTACACAACGACGGCTCACTTAACCCTGACAGGCTGGAACTGACACCCAGCGCGCGCACTGCCTGGATCGATATTCACGACACCATTGAATGCCAATCTGGTGAGTTTGGCGAGCTGTCCGGCGTTCAATCCGTCGCGGGGAAAGCAGCCGCCAACTTACTGCGTATCGCCGGGGTATTGGCGGTGATTGAAGACGCGCATGTAGTGGACGAACCCCATATCCAGCGCGCCTCGACGCTAATGGATTACTACCTGGCCGAAATCCAGCGCCTGACGGAGCAAGAGCCCATCAACACATTACGCGAGGAGGCGGATCGACTGCTGCGCTGGCTGACGCAAAAAGGCTGGACCCAATTTACCGTCCGCGACCTCAATCGCAATGGCCCCCGCTTTGCCCGCAAGAGCAGTCATCACGCAATTACGCTGCTGGTCGAATTGATCTCACATAGCTGGCTGGACTCTCCTGACGGAAAGACCTTCGAGGTGCGCCATGTTCCGCCTCAATGACGCGGTGCGCCGTTACCAGGCGCAGCATCAGACCCGACCTGCGTTGCGGAGTGTCGCCACTTCCGTCGCCGCCTTGTCGCCATGCTTCAGACCAGCAACTACAAGGGTTGTCGCCACTGTCGCCCTTGTCGCCACACCCGCCTTAGGGCCTGTAGACATCGGCCAACTGATCCACCAACTGCGCGAAGAGGGAGCAATGCTGCGGCATCAGCAAAATGCCCTGATTATTCGTCCCACACATTGGCATCAGACGGACAAGATCAGCGCCCACTGGAAAGCGGTGCTGCGCTTTTTGCAAGACATGGAAAACGGTGAAGCCGATGGCATTGGTCGGCCGGCGTGACGGGCGCAACTTTGGCTACGGCCGTCAGCTCAGCTATGCCGGCCCACAAGCGTTGAACGATATGTTTGCCGGCGGCCACTTCGCTACGGTCAAAGCACACAGTGATCGCTGGCAAGCGTTTGTGAAGTGGTGTCGGTCAACAGATGGTCCCGGTTACAACGATGCCCGCCAAATAGATCGCAGTACCTTGCACTGCTACGCCACACACCTACGTCAACAAATCCAACAAGGTGAAATCTGCATCGCCACCGCGCAGAACCGCCTAAGTAGCGTCAACCGCACCCTCGCAGCGCTACGCGGTGATCAGTACGTGAAAATCGCCAGCCCCAGCAAGGCACTCGGTATGCAGCGATCAAGCGTACGCACCCGAGCACCGGATGGCCAAGACCACCAGCAACTGAGTCGAGTGATTGGAGCTCTTCGCGAACAGCAACACTACCGCGTCGCTGCGATTGTCTGCTTGGCCCGGGCAATCGGCATGCGCTTGCGCGAAACGATCTTGGCTGACCTGCCACGTTTGCAACGTGAGGCTAAACACTTAGGCCGCATCAATATTCAGGATGGGACCAAAGGCGGCCGGGCTGGCGCTTCAGCACCGCGCTGGATCATCGCAAATAACGAGGTTAAGGCAGCCTTGCAGATGGCTCGTCACGCTTCGCCACCCCACTGCCGCAATTTGCTGGCCCAAGGCGAAAGCTACGCCGCGTTCCTGCAAAAGACCGTGCGCATCGCACGTGAAACGCTGCATGAGCAAGGACTGAAGGGTTTTCATGAACTGCGAGCGGCCTACGCTTGCGAGCGTTACGAGCAGCTCACGGGCCATGCCGCCCCGGTAAATCGTGGCCACTGCTATCGCATTGACCGCGACCTTGATCAACTGGCGCGCCAACAGATCAGCCTTGAGATTGGACATAACCGGATCGATGTGGTTTCGGCCTACATTGGAGGTCGAGCGTGACCAAGCCCTTCGATATGGCGCTGTTCCTGAGCGGCGTACTGACTGGCTCCAAGGCCACCCAGCAACGACATCTACGACAAGCCCGAATCATGCAAGCTGCCATTCAACAGCGATGGCAGCGAGATAATCCTTGGACCTGGCAGCTCAAGCATTTGCGCTGGTTTCTCACTCATCACCTGAAAGACCATACCGACGCCACCCGGTATTACTATCGACTCACAGCTCTATTGCTCTGGAAGCGATTAGGGAGAGTTCGAGAGCTGCTGATGTGATATTCGACGAGTCCTAGCCTAGCCCACCAGTCGCACTTACAACCGGCTAGTGCAACCTCACTCTTTCCAAACCTCAGCAGCCAACGGCAGCTCATTTAGCTCGGCACGGGCCTCACGCCACGTTGGAAAATGCTCCCCTAGGATAGAGATAAAGCGATCGTTGTGGGTGGGTTCGAGCAGGTGAACCATCTCGTGGACGACCACGTACTCAAGCAGGTCTTTTGGCTTCTTCACCAGCTCGGTGTTCAGTCGAATGTTACCTGCTTGATGGTTACAGCTGCCCCACTTGGTTTTCATCCGCTGCAGGTAATAACCCGCCACCTTCACCTTCAGCTTGCACTCCCACTTCCTGATCAATACAGGCACAACGGCGTGCATTTGCAGCTTCTGCCATTCATGCATCACTTCTGCGCGTTTTTGTGCATCGCTGCCTGGGCGAACAGTTAAGGTGATGCGTTTGTGGTCGAGCACCACTGATGGTTTGGCGTCCCGGTTGTTAACCACCATCAGGTAGCGTCGACCCCAGACATAGTGGCTTTCTCTTTCCACAAACTGACGCGGCGCTTCACGCGCCTGCGCTTCCAGTTTGCTCTGTTGCTCGCGAATCCAGCCCAGCCTGGAAATAGCATAAGCCCGAGCAACTTCAAGCCGCGTGTTCGTTGGGGCAGCTAACGTTACCCGCCCCTCGGGCGGGTGCACGCTCAGGTGGACATTCTTGATGTCTTTCCTGGTTACCGAAATTGAAATGTCACCCAGTTCAATAATCTCGTTCATCAATATCCCTGTTGGTTCTTGATGATCTCGAATATTGCCGAAGTCGCTACACGGTCACGCCCCATCAGCGGAAACAGCGCATTAAGAACCTGCGCTTCCCGCGCAGAGTCTCCTCGCCAGGATGAAGGGGCCGATCCGCGCATGGCCAGGTCAATATCCAAAGCCAGCTTCACCTTTGCCCCTTCATCTGTCGGGCACTGGAAGGTGGTCGTTGCAATGCTGTCCAGATTATTAAAAAGCACAGTCGCTTCCCGATGGCCGTTAAGTGCAGCCGGGGAGTTACCTGGTCCTTTCTGCCCCAACTGTCTGACCAGCGCCTCGGCCTTACGCAAAAACTCCTCATAAGCGGCTGCATCGTCACGACTCTGTTTGATCAGATCCTCAAGCAACCGCGACATACCCTCGTAGAACTTCGGGTCTGTCAGTTGCTCTCGAATGATGGTCTTCCGTACGTTGTTGATAATACCTTCGGCAATCGCCCCCTTGGAGAGGTTGCCTTTTGCGTTGAGCTTTTTGGCGATAGCATCATGAACGCCAGTCTGAACAATCAACTCAACCAGCGAGAAATTATCGACCGTGCTCATCGGGTCGGCAGGGTCTGCCTGAATATAGGTGTTGAGTAAATGCCGCATGTCCGCTTCGAAAGGCTTGATATCCAGCTCTTCGCCGGAATGTTTCTTTATCGCCTCACGAACGTCAGCGTAGAACTGCACTTCTGTCTGAAGCCTGCCGGCTTCAGCAGCCGAGTAACCGGCTTCGGTGAGGTTCTGCGCCAAGTCGGCAAACGCCCGCACAAATGAAGCCACCGCCTTGTAGAAGGACACCCGCAGTGCTTCGGTCTCATCCAGCCCATTGGCGTTAGCGGCAGCACCACAGAAGTAATAGATAAACTGCTCAATCGCGCGCGGTGGTGCCACGGGGTCGCACAAGTAGCTCAATGCCTCGCGGGCAGCGTCCAGTTGCTTCTTCCCTTCGACCAGCCAGTTCTTCAGCTCAACGTTGTTATTGCCCCCGCTGCCTGCGTCGACATCCAGCTCGTCAGAGGTGTACACCGAAATGGCGTCTTGTACGTCGCCGAACAGCTCTTTGAAGTCGACAATATAGCCAAAGTCCTTGTCATCACCGTCGAGCCGATTGGTACGGCAAATTGCCTGGAACAAGTTATGGTCCCGCAGCTCGTTATCCAGATAGATATAGGAGCAACTAGGTGCATCGAAGCCAGTCAGCAGCTTGCTGACCACGATGAGTAGCTTCAGGTTGGCCGGTTCTTCAATGAAGCGACGCTTGGTCTCTTCTTCATAAGCGGTGGTGGTCTGGCCAGGCTTCAACACGTACTGCGTGTAAGTATCGAACTTGTAACGCTCATCGCTTTGCGCCGGCTCGCGGGAGATTGCGTTGTGGTTCGGCTCATAGGACGTAA
Organism: Pseudomonas sp. 7-41; assembly: GCF_021233075.1. Lineage (NCBI taxonomy): Bacteria > Pseudomonadati > Pseudomonadota > Gammaproteobacteria > Pseudomonadales > Pseudomonadaceae > Pseudomonas > Pseudomonas sp. 7-41. The sequence goes on from NZ_CP089551.1 coordinate 5,911,393, forward strand.
CGATGCCGCAATATGTGCCGAAATAGGTGTTCTTAAACAACCGGAAGTAGTGACAGGCATCGTAGATGCTGGCGGCCACCAGAATGGCCGTCCCTCGGTCATTGTTCAGTCGTGGCTTTAAGCCAAAATCCTCAATGATGCTTGCGACAATGCGCTGCTTACGCTCACCAGCACTCATGAGCGACTCCATGGTGGCCCATCGTTTGCGCAGGATCGATTTCTGGTAATTATTCAGAGCTTTGGTTGCTCGTTCAAACCATGCATCGATTCCGTCCCGCGAAGTCAAACGCTGCGGCACATCGCGCGCTTCATACTTAAGGTCCAACACGACCTTATCCGCCACGGCTTCATGGAATTTGTAGGTATGGATGTAAGTGCCGAACACATCGCGCGTAGTCTGCTTGTCCTTACGCAGCAACGGTGTACCGGTAAAGCCAATAAACAGGGCAGTGGCCAGCCACTGCTTCATTTGCTTGTTCATGTCACCGCCTTGGGTGCGGTGACATTCATCCACGAATACATAGAAACGCCCATGCATGGACGGTGCCGGTACGCTCAAATCAGGCTCGAACTTGTGTAGCAAGGCACATAGCAGGCGTGGTGCGGCAGCCGAGAGTTTCTGCACAAGATCGGCGCGAGAGGTAATGCGTGGTGAGGGCGAGTCGTTGCCGATGACCCCGGCATTACGCATCACCCCGGATATTTGCTTGTCCAGCTCATCGCGATCCGTGATGACCAGAATGCGCGCCTCAGGATCATGCTCCAGCAACCATTTGGCGATCAGCACCATCAGAATGCTCTTGCCACTGCCCTGGGTATGCCAGATAACCCCGCCCTCTTTACGCCGAACCCGCTCCTGTGCGGCCTTCACTGCAGCGTATTGATGAGGGCGCGGCACCTTCTTGATACCTGCATCGAAGATGATGAAGTTGCGAATCAGATCGAGTAAACGAGACTTCTCACACATCTGCGCCAGCGGGTCGTCCAGCAAGTAACCAGACTGTAGCACCTCTGCGCCCGGTAGCACTTGGTAGCGAGCAGGCATCTCCGCCAGGGTATTCAACTCCTCAGGCCCAGCGTTCAGGGAAGACGCCTTCCACTCGACAAAAAACTCGGCGCGGGTAGTCGCCGTCCCGTAGCGCAAGCCCTGAGAGTCACTGCCAGCAAAGACCATCTGCACTGTGCTGAAGAAACCTTTGTTGAAGATTTCCTCCTGGTTGGTGATCAGTTGGTTAATACCATCGCCCACCTCTACCGAACTACGCTTGAGCTCAATCACACCGATGGCGATACCGTTCAGATAAATCACCAAATCAGGGCGACGCTCATGACCACCGCGCAAGGTCACTTCTTCGGCAATGGAGAAGTCATTGCGTTCAGGGTGCTCCCAATCGACCAGATGCACCGTTTCGTGGGCCTGCCCAACGGCTACCTGTACTTGCACGCCGTAACGCAGCAGTTGGTAGGTACGCAAATTAGCCTGATACAGCGTGATACCGGTGGAATCAGCCGCAGCCATCAGCTTTTGCAACGCTGCTGATATTTGCGCATCGGAGTAGCCCCGCTGCTTCAGGTTTGCCCGCAACAGCTCGACTTCGACGTTGCGATTTTGCCCACGCTTGCTCCACTCACCCAGGTAGTTGTAGCCAAGACAATCAGGCCGCGACGTGTCCGTAAACAAGGCCACAGTGCGATTCTGGGTGCGACGTTCGGAGCGAGGTTGTTGAATCATCAGGTGCATCCTGCAGGGTTTATTCGGTTATGTGTTTGCTGACGAGACTGTTGAGCAACACGTTATTCATTTGTTCGGAATGGGCGCGTATGGCGTCGGCACCCCAAGATTCTGTTTCCATCATCAGATACTGTTTAACGCTATCGATGGTGTTGTTCTTATAAAACTCTTTCTTCGCCGCAGGCATGAAATTGCTCAAGCGAGAATTCTTGCCGTGGCTGATCAGGCATAGATTGCCGAACGAATTAAGCGTGTCAGTATCGAGCTGAACTTGTCCGTCTAGCGGATGCTGAGGATAGTAATGTTCAACCGAACTACGGAAGGTGAATTTGTAGGATTTAACCGACTCTTCTGCCCTATGTTCAAGCCAAAGCAGGTAGTCCAGAAAGTTGAACACCAGATTGTTTTCAATGTTGCCGAACGTCAATTTGGACTCAACTTTGTCTGCCGCAATGCTTTCGCGGCGTGTCTGAAAGACGCCCCGGTTGGTATAGATCATTGCAAAGTAATCCAGACCTGCGTCTGGAGCCAGAAAGCGATCAAAGACAAACGCCTTGGCGATCGACTCCATATGCTGCAGATAAACCTGAGCCTCAATCTGTTCAACATAAAACAGGTGAAACAGCGCCGCGTTCAGCCAGTGCTTGTAAACCAGCGTTGGCGTAGAAACATGAAACGCTGACAGCAACATCAGGACGCGGCGGTTGATGCCTTCATTGCCGTCCTCTTCGCCGAAGGTGTTCACATAACTCCCGCGACCAGCGCTGCTATGATCGCCGCCTTTGTTCCACTTGAGGCGTTTAAGACTCCAACCATCCGAGCCCTTGATGAACTCGCGCTTGATTACATATTGGTCAAACAGATACTTGCAGCGCAGCAGGCTAAAAGTAAAACGCTTCACTGCCGCAACAGGGTCTGGCTGCTTGAGCACATGAGCCTCAAAGGTATCGAGCAAGCGTTTGTCATCCAATGGGATGTCCGCTCGCGTATCGACATGCAGTACATGCAACAGAAAGTTGGGAAAATTAATCACCGTGTTGAAGCGATCTGGCGCCTCCTCACCTGACTCACCCTGCTTCGCAGCGACCGGGACCTTGGCAATGATCTGATCAAGAGTCATGCGAGTGTCCTGCCGAGCAGTCACCTCCTGAGTTTTGTGCAGTGCAGCCCGAAGCGAATCGAAGTCAGCGATTTGAAACTGTCCCCAGTCCCCTTCGCCAAAAATGCTGCCACGTTGGCCAGGCGTGAAGCCCATTTGCACATAACGCTCCATGTTCGCGCAGGCTTCCCATACTGCATGCAGGCAGTTTTGACTCTGCTCGCAGCCCTGCAACTCCTTCATCATCCGCGCCTTGAGCACCTCGTGTTTTTCCAGCTGCTCGCCGCGGTTATTCATGATCTCGAAGTAATGGTTCAGGTCCGTATCCGTCGGTACCTTCACCCGCATGATTTGCACGTAGCCAAACAAGTAATCGGCAAATTGCTGAGGTGAAACTCCGTTTTCTTTCAGCTTCAGGGGCAAGACTTTCTGGATAAGGCGGTAGCCATTGAGGATGCCGGTATTGATCTGCGTCTTAGTCAAAACCTCTGCGGGGTCGTCGTTGAACTTCTTCTCGAAGATGGCGGCAAAGGTTGCGCGCGAATGCTCGCGGCTATCGAAGTGGATACTCAGGTTTGAATACCAGGCAAGCTCGACAGCCTTTGTGTTTTTCAGATACGACGTCAGCAACGACAGGGTCGTCAGGCGTTGCTGACCGTCAATGGTTTCAAATACCGGAGTTTTACTGTCCGGGCGCTCATACACCACCAAGGTGCCAATGTAGTAATTGCGCGCTTTATCGTCCTTCTTCGGCAGGTAATCGATCACGTCCTGAATCAGCTGCGTGATTTCGCCCTCCTCCCAGGCGTAATTGCGCTGATACATCGGGATCACGTACTCGTCCCGACCGCTGAGCAGCGCCTTGATGGAGAGCTGACTGATTTCGCTACTCATAATATTTCATCGCCTTGAACAGAGCTTCGATCTCAACGGTTTTGGTTGACTTCTGGCCGCTCAATACCAGCAGGGTGCAGTTAATAAAGTCAGCAGGACGTGTAGCGTCCTTGATCAACCGGAACAGATTGTTCTCCAACACGTGGTTATCCATGCTGGCCAGCTGTACCACCTGCATCTTCAGGCGCAGGCTGTAGGCCCATATGAAAATCTTCTCGATGGCGCGGGAAATATCCGCGTGACCGAACTTGTCGATGTAATAGATCAACAGGCAATCGAACATCGCCCGCACATAACAATCGCCGGTGCGAGTTCTTGCCGAGTAGCTATTGAGGGTTTTCAAGATGGTTTGCGCATAGCCATCGAGTCCTTCAGGGCCAACCAGTTCATGCCCACTCCAGGACTCGGCGCTGATCCGCGTCACTTTGACCTGATAGTGGCTAATCAGCTCAAAAAAGCGCCGGCCATTGATGATGATCTGATCCAGATGGAAGGGAAAACCACGCTCGCGCGAATCGATCCTGCGCTCGTATTGCCCGTTGTAGTTATCGACAAAATGGTGGGCGATACGCAGCTGCTCCATATAGGGGTAGCTGGCCACCGTATCGATATTCACGCCCTTGAATAAGTCACTGTCATCCTTGCTGAAGTAACGCGCCGACCCCCCTTTCGACCAATTACGGATGCGGTACAGGTATTGCGAGAACAGTGTGGCCAACGCCTCAGTGTCACTGTTTTCCCAATGCGCCACTGCGGCCGCCTTCAATGGCTCGTCACGCGGGCTAAACTCACGCAGATGGTACGCCTTGAGCAAGTCATGAGGCTCCAGATCCCGGCCACGCGCATTCTGCGAATCGAAGAACTGAAAAGCTTCCGACACATCGTTCAAGGCCACCGCCACGACCTGACACTTGGTCAGGAAGAAGTCGATATGCGCCTCGGTGAAGTCCGCACGGGAAACGATGCGAGCCACCTCAAGGTAATTGCTATGGATGTTCTTCTGCGATATCTCGCTGGTAAAGGTTGGGTTCACCATCGCTTGTTCAAGATTAAGCAAGCGATCCTGCAAGTCTTTGCGTTTGAGTTTTTCTTCTTTGTTCCGCTGGATCAACGCTCGGACCGCCAGCAGCAGGCTGATAGTGCGCTGCTGGCCATCGACGATGTTCCTGATCCAACCTTCCTGGTGAAACACGATGGTGCCCAAGCGGTAGGCGGACTTGTCCTTATGGATGGCGATATCGGAGAACAGTTGATTGATGTTCTTGCCGGTCCACTTGTAAGGGCGTTGGTACTGGGGGATATCCAGCGCAGAATCCATGAGCAGTTCGTAAACGCTGATGATCTTGCTGGATAGTTCAGTAGCCTGTTGTATTTGAGTCGCGTCCATGCTCAGGTTTGTCATAGCAGTCGGGTTTTTCCGGTTAGCAGCTCTTGCATCATGCCTTGCTTGAGGGTGCGGGTTTTGTCTAGGCGTTGTTCCAGCGCAGCCAGCTCGGCGTCCATGTCGGCCAACACGGCGGCGATAGCCTTCTGTTCAGGCATGCGGGGCAAAAGAAGCAGTAACTTTAGCATCGCCACCTTTGACAGGTTGTAGCGAGTCGAGCCTTGAGCCAGTGACTTCATCATTTCGCGGCCCGATTTACTTCTGAAGTAATAGGCTAAGAACAAACCATCCGCTTCCACTGCTTCGCGAAAACGGAAGCCAAAACAAAAACTGTTCAAGAAAAGGTTGGAAACGTCCTCGGCTAATATGGAACACAAGGCGACCTCTTCTGGCGTCTCTGATGAACCGTTGAACAACAAATCACCTTTCATAACGCGGTTTTGCGATTCAGTTGGCGAGACTTTCACACGCTCGAATGCATCGCAGTTAATGACCACATTGCTCATCACATTCATAAAGGTGATGTACTGACCTGAACCTTCACCGAAGTCCGCCTTGGTCTTGCCCGTCAACCCTCCGAATATGAAGCCAAGCTCACCAAGAGCCTTAAAATCCCACTTACCGTGAAAGCCAGGTAGCCTGACTTTTCCGGTTAGGAGTTGTTGCATTGTGGCCTGTTTGAGGTCGCGCTTCTTGGCGATCAGCCGCTCCAGCGCCCCCAACAGCGCATCCACATCACTCAACGCCGTTGCAATGGCACGCTGTTCGGGCATCGGCGGAAAAGGTATCGATATTTCACGAATCAAAGCTGTATTGAGATTTGGCTGGCCGTTGCCCGTAGCGACGACCTCCCTCAGATTCTTTGTACATGTATTTATGTAGTGAGAAATATATTCCTTGTCCCCAGTTCGCTGGTTTACAAGCGCGGCAATACCGTCATTAGCGCAGCAATCCATACCAAGGATTTTGGCAACACCAAGGGTCGCCCCACTGTTTGCAATAATCAGCGTTCCGTGAGCTAAAGTACGACTGCGCTTCGAGCCTTCTTCTGTCAGAAACCCCGCCGTTTCAGTAACGTTGAGTTGATGCTCGGCGATGTTAGTCATGGAGGCAACGGTGAGCCATGGAATAAAATTTCCGCCGAAATATCGTGAATCTCCAGCAGGACGTGGCGAGCCCCCGCGGACGACGCTTCCAAGCTCGCCTAACGACTTAACCTCCCAATCCTCCGGAATAACCCCAACCTCTGTCTGTTTGAACCCCGGCTTCACTGCCATACCGCCCCCATTTTTTTCAAATGCTCTGCCACACGACTGGCAAGGGTTGTTACTTCATCGGTGAGTTGTGGCAACGGGGTGGCGTAGCGCTCACTCAACTCGCGGATGCGTCCGGTCAGAGTCTGAGAGACTCGGTCGAGTTCGCCCTGCACAGCAGCGGCCAAGGTAGCCAACCATTTATCATCCACCACCAGGCTTTTGATCTCGTCCTCGCCAAGCAGCGGGTATTTCGCGTGGATCTTGTTCTCGAGGTCTTCCTCTGCCTTTTTGAGCTTGGCCTTGAGGCTACTTTGCTGATCGATCAATGCATCGTATTCGGCCAATACCTTGAGTTCATCCTCATAATCCGGATCCAGGCCAATCTCGCGTTGACGTGTCTTGATCGCTTTGGCGGTGACCTTCTGCTTGTCGCCCTCGCCTTCGACCACTTCACTAAGCGAGCCATCCTCCCCGCAGTGCTCTTCAAGCATTTCACTCAAGCCCTGCTCGACGCTGGCAAGCCGGGTTTCAAGGTCTTCAATGGCGTTGCGCTCGGCCATGAAATAGCGGCCAATCAGAATCTCGACCGGAATCAGGTCGGACTTGAAGCGGCGCTTGCCCAGGCAGTAGTCATGCTTCTCAGCCCAACCCAACTTGTTGTTCTTATCCTTTACCTTGAAGATTTCGCGCGCTTTAGCGGCGGCTTTCCAGCCGTCGGCGCTGATCAGGTAGCAGTCGTCCTGCAGGGTCTCGGCCCAGTAGTCCATCAGGTGCTGATAGATGTCGTAATGGTCAAGCAACGGCGCTTTGGCGAAGACACTGAGCAGGTCTTCGGACAGTGTGGCAATCAGCTCTTTAGGGTGGCTGTTGACTGCAAAGCTTTTCAACTGAGGGGTGCTGTCCACCAGCCATTGGTTGAACAGCTTATCGATACCCGCTTTGAAGGCATTGAACTGCGGATGGCCGAAAATGACCGATTTCACCTCAGGGCTGACCAGCTCAAAGTAACCGGGATGGCGGGCCGGTTTGAACAACGCCGCGCGTAGCGCTGGCATCACCTGCCAGTAGCGGTCAAAGGCATCGATATCACGCTCGGGAATGCCACCGCGCAAGTGACCGTCGATGTCCTGAATGTCCTCAGGCTCGGTACTGTCGATGTAGCGCGGCAGGTTCAGGTTGAAGTCGTTCTTCGGATCGCTGATTTCGTCGAAGGTCACCATGCGCGCGTAGCGCGAGTCGCTTTCATCCAGTCGGAGGAAGGTATCGACAATCTTGTGCACATCCTGATCGCGCAGACGGTTCTTCGGCCCGTCTTTGATAAAGCCTTTGGCGGCATCGATCATGAAAATGCCTTTGCGGGCGCTGGCGTTTTCCTTGTCCAATACCAGAATGCAGGCGGGGATGCCTGTGCCGAAAAACAGGTTGGCCGGCAGGCCGATAATGGCTTTGAGGTAGCCGGATCGCACCAGTTGCTCACGGATCACCGCCTCGGCATTACCGCGAAACAGTACGCCGTGGGGCAGAATGCAGGCGCCTTTACCGGTACGTTTCATCGAACGGATGATGTGCAGCAAGAAGGCATAGTCGCCCTGTTTGGCCGGCGGCTCGCCCCAGGCAAAACGCTGGTACGGATCTTTAGCGGGTGTCAGGCCTACGCTCCAGGACTTGACCGAGAACGGCGGATTGGCCACTACATAGTCATAGGTACGCAGCTGCTCGCCATCCTTGAACTTCGGCGTGGACAGCGTGTTGCCCTGCAGAATGTTGGCGGTCGGAAAGTCATGCAGAATCATGTTCATACGGGCGAGACCGGCGGTGGTCACGTCCATCTCCTGCCCTTCCAGGGTGATGTGCGTACCCGCTTGGTCGGCCACTTTCAGCAACAGCGAGCCTGAACCGCAGGTAGGGTCATATACAGTAGTCTTGGCTACGGCATTGGTCGGGCTTATCCCGATGACCTTCGCGATGATGCGGCTGACCTCAGACGGCGTATAAAACTGTCCCTTACTCTTGCCGCTTTCGGTGGCGAAGTGACGCATCAGGTATTCATAGGCATCGCCGAGAATGTCGTCGTTGTCGGCACGATTCTGCGAAAAGTCCAGCTCGGGCTTCTGGAAAATGGACACTAGATTAGTGAGTTTTTCCACCATGTCCTTCCCCTCGCCGAGCTTATTCGGGTCGTTGAAGTCGGGAAAGTCACTGCGGGCAAGCCGGGCGTTGGCGTCAATCAGCGGTTGAATGATCTGTGTGTTGATCTTGTTGCCGATATCGGCGTTGCCCTTGAGAGCAACCATGTCCTTGAAACTGGCACCAGCCGGGATGGTCACCGGTGATGCGAAGTCATCGGAGTTGCAGTATTTGTCGGAGATGTACTTGATGAACAGCATGAACAGGACGTAGTCCTTGTACTGGCTGGCATCCATCCCACCGCGCAACTCGTCACACGAGGCCCAGAGGGAGGAGTAAAGATCGGATTTCTTGATGGCCATCGGCAATCCTAGCTGAGGTGAAGAATACGTGGACATGCAGCACTCGTTGCTGCCCGGGGAAATGCCCAAGGCGTTGGCGCAATACAGAGGCTCGACGATCGTATGAAATGAGGAGGGAATGTTACCTGCGGCTGAGCAGTGAACCTATCCATTTCGAGATTATCGGGCTGGTGAATTGTTCACAGCTCAGCTGTGCTCTATCAGCGAGCAAGTCGCTAGATAATTTCACAGCCGCAAAATGCGGGTATCAACATCACGCACGGTCGGGTAACCCACAGTCGACTTCTGCCCCATCGCCACCGGCAACGATGTGCAAAGCGTGGCTGGCCGAATTGTATTGGAGGTACCGGTGGTCAAGTGAAGTATTCCAATTGGTATTCCAGCAAAATATAAAAATCGCGATTAACGCCACAAATCAATAATTTGCTAAGCCAATTCAACTTACCCCGGCCCACCTTTTGATCAACTAAAGACGTCCACAGACGTCTTTTTTGCACCTTAAAACCCAACAAAATCAAATCCCTATAGGCCATCAGTACCCCTAGACATCCGACCCACCCCACATTACCGGGTACTCCAAATAGTACCAGTGGTCATTTTTGGAACACCAATTAACGCCATGGAACACCTCATGTGCGCCCAAGCCCCCGCCTCTCTGACCGCCAGCTCAAAGCGGTGAAACCGAAAGACACGGACTATCTCTGCGCCAAGACGCAGCGCGCGGGTGATTTGGCGACCATTAGCCCAGGGCCAGAATCTTCCATGTTTAAACTCATGCACCGGTTTTCGGGGCAGTTGGGTCAAGATTATTCAGAGACTTCAAAAACGGCCTTCTGTTTCAACATGGCCAACAACCTTTCAGCGGCAACTGACAGTTGCCGACCCGCTCGGACCATCAGGTGTGCCTCGGCACTTTCGAATACTTCGCTGCGGGTCCTGAGCGCTACAAGCGTACCTTCCGCGATTTCATTGGCTACTGCGTGCGAGGACAGGAAGGTCACCCCGAGATGGGCTTTTACATAGCTCTTGAGGGTGGCGATTGAGTTGGTGACCAGATTGGATTCGAATTGAATGCGATCGTGGAATTGCGCCAGCTTAACCAGATTGCTTAAGCCAAAGCCGTTGGACATCAAGCCCACCGGATAGGGGCAAACATCACTCAATGCCAGCGGCTGCTGCTTCTCGGTGAGGGGATGGCCGGGCCAGGTGATGACGCACATTGGCTGTTTGCGCAACATCACCGTACGCACGGCGGGATCGATAGGCGGACGGTAGGCCAAGCCGATGTGAGCCTGATCACTTGCCAGCATCCGCACTGTGTCGACGGCATTGGCGAACTCCAGCGTAACCACCAGCTTGGGGTGCTGCTGGCTGAAGTCCTGAAGCACCCAGCGGACTAATTCCTCGCGGAAACCCTCGCCCGCAACAATGTGAATCTCACCTCTCTCCAGACCCTTGAGTTCGGAAATCTGAGTCAGCAGCAATGCTTCGCTTGATCGCCGCTCACGACAATGGTTGATCACCAGTTTGGCAGCTTCCGTAGGGACGATACCCCTGCCGTGGCGCTGTAGGAGTTGCACCCCCAACTCGCTTTCCAACTGGTGGATTTGCCGGCTGACAACTGAGGGCTCGATATTCAGACGATCCGCTGCGCCTCGGATCGAGCCGGCTTCTGCGACCTCTGAAAAATAGTGAAGTCGCCGTTCATTAAGGCCGATTTTTTGCAATTAGGGCTCTCCTGTCTGTTGACTTAAAGTCAACACTCGCAAGCGAAGATCGCTATTGTTTGAAGTTTCTGCGCTCCCCATACTTTCTGTCAATTGGGCGATGCCAAGCTCATTTAATCGACACAATAAAAAAAATGCGGAACTTGTGAGGACTTCACTATGGCTCAGGCCGCAATACTGATTACACCGACCTCCCCCGATGACCTCGCCCTACGCAAGATGTATCGCAAAATCAGTTGGCGCCTATTGCCCTTTCTGTTGTTGTGCTACGTCCTCGCCTATTTAGATCGGGTCAATATCAGTTACGCCAAGATTGCGATGCAGCAGGAATTCGGTCTGACCGATGCAGCTTATGGATTGGCGGCAGGGATTTTCTTTATCGGTTATGTAATGTTCGAAGTGCCGAGCAATCTCTGGCTGGCGCGGGTAGGAATACGTAAGACGCTCAGTCGCATCATGTTGTTGTGGGGGGTGGCTTCAACCTCGATGCTGTTTGTCCATGACAGCACTACCTTTTATGTCCTGCGGTTTTTTCTAGGGGTATTTGAGGCTGGATTTGCTCCGGGCATGATCCTCTATCTGACCTTCTGGTTTTCAGGTAAGCGTCGCGCTCAAGTAATGGCGTGCGTCCTGTTGGCAGGGCCAGTCTCGAACGTCATCGGTGGACCATTGTCGACCTGGATTATGGGGACTTTCGCCGACATTCATGGTTTGGCGGGATGGCAGTGGATGTTCATCCTCGAAGGGGCGCCTTGCATTCTTTTGGGTATCGCGGCGTTCTTCTTTTTGAGTGACTCGCCGGAACAGGCCAAATGGCTGAGCCAAGAAGAAAAACGGCTGCTGGCGAATGATCTGGAGCAGGTGCAGGCGTCAAAACAACATACTTTCGCTGCAGCCTTGAAAGACTGGCGAATTTACCTGATGGCCCTCATTTACTTCTGTCTGATCTGCGGTCTGTATACCGTCAGTTTCTGGCTGCCGAGCATACTGCGGGACGCTGGCGTAAAGAATATTTTCGAGATCGGGCTCTATTCAATGATCCCTTACAGCGCCGCCATTTTCGCGATGCTGATCAATGCTCGGAGTTCCGACCGCCTGGGCGAGCGCCGCTGGCACGGCGCAGTACCCGCCTTTCTGGGCGCAATAGGCTTAGTGCTGACCGGTTTCAGTTCCGGCAACCTGACGTTGGCGCTGTGCAGTATTACCCTCGCAACGCTATCCACATACTCGGCCTATGCCGTGTTCTGGGCTGTGCCCTCCAGCTACCTCAAAGGTACTGCCGCCGCTGGAGGCATAGCCCTGATCAACAGCATCGGTGCCTTCGGTGGCTTTGTCAGTCCTTCCATCATCGGTGCTCTGAAGACCTTCACCGGCTCGTTCGCTGCGGGGATGGCCGTAATGGCCGTCCTTTTAGTGATCGGCGGTCTTTGCACGTTGGCACTGCGTTTACCGGCCCAGGCTCAACCGTAGGAGCCGGGGATGCGTCCCAACTGACGGCACTCCTGCACTCCATTATTCACCGCTAGGAACTCACTGTGATGAAGACTGAACCTCACTACTGCAAAGTCGATGATTTACGCCCTCAAGCTGAGGAGCTGACACGTATTCGCCGCCATATTCACCAGCATCCGGAAATGGCCTACGAGGAGTTTCAAACCGCCAAACTCGTTGCAGAGCGCTTACGGGCCTGGGGGTTCAGCGTAACCGAAGGCGTTGGTGAGACCGGTGTGGTAGGCAGTCTGACGGTAGGCGCCGGCAAGAACATTGGCATACGAGCAGACATGGATGCTCTGCCGTTGACCGAGCAGACCGGCTTGCCTTACGCCAGTGTCCATCAGGGAAAAATGCATGCCTGCGGCCACGACGGCCATACCACCATGCTGCTTGGGGCCGCTGAATATCTGGCGCGCACACGAAACTTCCGCGGAACGGTGCACCTCTATTTTCAACCCGCAGAGGAGAAGGGCTTCGATAGCGGTGCGCAACGCATGGTAAATGATGGCTTGTTCGAACGCTTTCCCTGTGATGCCGTGTTCGGAATGCACAACCACCCCGGCGAGGCTCCGGGCACCTTCCTGTTTAGAAGCGGACCGTTCATGTCGGCGAGCGACAAGGTCGCGATTACCATTCATGGTCTCGGAGGCCATGCGGCTCGCCCACACCTTACGGTAGATCCGGTTGTGGTGGCGTCCAGCATCGTCATGTCGCTGCAGACCATTGTCGCGCGCAATATCAACCCTGTTGAACCCGCTGTAGTCACGGTCGGCTTGCTTCAGGCGGGGGTTGCTAACAATGTGATTTCCAGCAGCGCCTACCTTGAGCTGAGTATCCGCTCGTTCAGCAAGCGGGTCCGTAGCCAGTTGAAAGAGCGCATCGAAGCACTGGTCCACGCCCAAGCAAACAGCTATGGAGCCACGGCCACGATCGACTATATGGAAGGTTACCCGGTGATCGACAACGACCGAGCGCAAACCGAATTTGCTCTGCAAGTAGCACGGGAACTGGTGGGTGATGAGCATGTGATTGCCCATGCCGATCAGCTCATGTCCAGCGAGGACTTCGCTTACATGCTTGAGCAGCGGCCAGGTTGTTTTTTACGCCTGGGCAATGGCGTTGGCGAAGATGGTTGTATGGTTCATAACCCGGCCTACGATTTCAATGACAAAAACTTGCCAATCGGTGCTGCCTACTGGGCGCGCCTAGTGGAACGGTATCTAAACTAAAGCAAAAAACCAGCCCCTCGTCTTGGGCGATCCAGACTCGCCCAAGCCCGGTAAATCTATAGCAAGTCGCCGCTGCAGCTTAAATCACGTATTCATGCTGTTCACTCGTTGTAATGCGTTGGAAGCTTGAGCATGCAGCGCAATGCTGCCCACACATCAATGACCAGCGACCACTTGGCTGGACTGCCTGTCACCTTGCGCAAAGCCGTGGACCCGCGCTCTAGATGCAATGACCAGACTGAGGAGTAGCAGTATCAATAACACCCAGGGAAAGGAACCCACTCCCCACTGGCCGAGTAACACGCCACCCAAGAGTCCCCCGCCAGCGACAGCGCTGTTCCAGACGACGACGTTCATGGAGAGAGCAACATCGGCGCCCTTGCCTGCGGCGTCGGCAAGCGCGGTTTGTAGAAGCGTCGCGGCGCCACCAAAGGTCAGGCCCCAGATAAAAACACCTAGATAAATCGCCACGGCAGAGCCTGAAAACAAGCCGAAGAAAACCGAAACGGCTGCGAAGGTTGCGAGACTGGCCAACACTGTCTTGCGCAGATGCCGATCAACCAGCCGCCCCGTTATCCAGATGCCCGCCAAAGCGGCAACACCAAATACCAGCAGAACCAAACCAACCTCATCGGCCAACCCAGCCCTGGAAACAAACGGCGCGACGTAGGTATAAAGAATGTTGTGAGCCAGCATCCAGGTGAAGACGACCCCCAGCACCGAACGTACGCCAGGTGTGAAAAAGACCTGACGCAACGCCATGCGCTGTGAGGAGGATTGGCCAGGGTAGTCCGGCACCTTGATCAGCACCCAGACAATCAACAGCAAGGTCATCCCGGACATCAATCCGAACGCCATGCGCCAGCCCATGAATCCCCCCAGCCAGGTTCCCAAAGGCACGCCCAGCGACAATGCGATGGGCGTTCCCACCATCGCTACTGCCAATGCGCGTCCCTGCAATTGTGGAGCAACCATCCGTCGCGCATAGCCCGCAATGAGGCTCCAGGCCAGCCCCGCAGAAGCGCCGGCAAAAAACCGCGCAATCAAAGTAAGCCAATAGTGGGAAGACAGCGCCGTGAGGGTATTGAATACCAGGAAGCCGACAACTGTTAGCAGCAACACCGTCCTGCGGCGCCAGCTTTGCGTGGCAATAGTCAGCGGAATTGCTGCCAGCAATGACCCCAAGGCATAAACGGTCACCATCTGCCCAGCCAAAGATGCCGAAATACCAAGCCCGCTGCTGATCTCGGGCAACAAACCCGCGGGCAATGTCTCAGTCACAATGCAAATGAAACCTGTCATCGCCAGTGCCAGTAATGCTCCAAGCGGAAGTTTCCCGCTCTGCGGCTCATCTGTAGTCATTCGATCACTCCCACTAATATACTGATCGGTACAAATATAGGGAGAGGCCGCAGGGTAGTCAATAACTTATGTATCGATTAGTATTTAAGTAACTCTGGAGGAGATCCGACATGGCACAGATGGGACGCCCGCGCACGTTTGACCGTGACCTGGCAATCACTCAGGCACTGCATTTATTTTGGGAGCATGGATACGATGCGACATCCCTGAGTCAGCTTAAGGCTAATATTGGTGGAGGCATCACCGCGCCGAGCTTTTACGCAGCGTTTGGCTCCAAGCAAGCCTTGTTCAACGAGGTAATGGAGCGCTACCTCACTACGCACGGTCGGGTCACCGACAGCCTGTTTGATACGACCCTACCACCCAAGGAGGCGATTGAACTCACCCTTCGCCGGTCAGCGAAAATGCAATGTGAGCCCGATCATCCCAAGGGCTGTCTGGTGTCGTTGGGCCTGATGAGCGCTTGCTCGGACGAAAGCAAGGCCATTTCAGAACCTCTCGCACAGGCCAGGCGCTTAACCCGCGCAGGCATGGTTGCCTGTATCGAACGTGCTATCGCGGAGGGCGTGCTACCGGCGACCATTACCCCAGACACCCTCGCCGCGGTGTTCGACAGTTTCCTTCTGGGCTTGTCTACATTGGCGCGCGATGGTCTTCCACATGCCACGCTGGATGCCGCAGTGACTCAAGTGATGGGGATATGGGATAGCCTGTGTATTGTTCCCGACGGTCAATGAGCCAGACTCTCAAACGTCAGGAACCTTCCACGTGGTGATGGGCAACTTCGCCTGCAACTGAACACTTAGGTTCTGCTGACCAGCTTCAATTCATAACCGCCTGCGCAACAGCTGTGGACGTGTCCAATTCCCATTACGTGCGGTCCCGTCACCAGCATGTCCTCCTGCGCGAGCCGCTCCAGCAATCGAACTCTCGTGTCGAGGGCCTGGACTGGGTCCATGTCAAAACCGATGCTCCAATGCGGATAGCGCAATTGCAAGAGTGTCGAATGTATGACATCTCCCCAGATCAGCACACGCTGGCCACTGTTCTCAATCTGGATGCCACTGTGACCTGGCGTATGCCCGTGAAGTGGGATCAAGCTGACGCCAGGAATGACGTGTGCATCGGCAGGTAGTGCCTTGATACGTGGCGCATAGGCCGTCAATGCCGAGTTTGCCAATTTGAACAGGCCAGCCTGCGACATCTGAGGATGTTTTTCAGGAGCCGTCGGGTCGGTCCAGAACGCCAACTCCTCGTGCGAAAGAAAGAGCGTCGCGTTGGGATACAACGCACTACCGTCCTCTTTGATAAGACCGCCAACATGGTCCTCATGCATATGAGAAATAATAACGCCTTGAATCTGGTCAAGCGCGTAGCCAGCAGACAGCAACGCCGCCGATGCTTTTCCGAAGCGAGGTCCCAACTCGCGACCACAACCGGCATCGATCAACCAAAGCTCGTCGTTTTTCTTCAAAAGGAATGCGTTGATCGGCTCAGGGACCGGCCCCGATGCGGGGAGACCTGCACTTTTGAATAATGCAGCCCCCTCTTCCGAGGCCGCAGCTTTAATCATGTCCGTACTGCATAGAAAAATCCCGTCCAGTAACGTGACTAGTGTGAATTCACCGATAGTGTGCTCTTCAATCATTTCTTTATTCTCCAGATTGACCAGGGTAGGTACGCCGCAAGCGTCTTTACGCTCGCGCTCCAACCTTCGAGTGGTGGGTAAATTGCACGAGCAACGCAGCTGCGGAGGCGATCAAGGCCATGGCCATCACCGCGGTCCAGCCGCCGGACTGCCAGCCGATGCTGCCTGCGGCGGAACCGATGGCGCCGAAGGCGAATTGGGAAGCCATGAAAATGGTGTTGAAGCGGCCTCGGGCGGTGCCGGCGAGTGCGAGGATTCGCGACTGGTTGTAGATAAGAGACATCTGCAAACCGGTCGTCATCAGAATGGCTCCGACGCTAAGCCCCACCAGATTCACGAACGCGATCATTACGACAAAGCTCGCCACGACAAGGCCGATACCGACGTGACCGGCGTACTGGCCAGCAAGGCGCAACCCCAGTGGGGCAAGCATCACCCCGCCGAGTGCCACCACGCCGAAGAGCCCCGCAGTCCCACTGTTCAACCCAAACCCAGGGCCTTGCAGCAGGAGCGTGAGAATTGTCCAGAACGCACTGAAGCCGAAGAAAACGAGGCTTTGCACCAGTGCGGCCTGGCGAAGTTCAGCGCCATCGCGCACGACCCCAAACAATGAAACAAGCAACTCAATGTATGAAGCGCGGGATTGCGGTTGGCTGGTTGGAAGTTTCGCCGCGAGCCCTGCAAGCATCATCAGAGAAAGCACAGCGCCCAAGAGGAACATCGCGCGCCAGCTGAAATAGGCGCCCACGAAGCCGCTGATCACCCGAGCCAGCAACACCCCAACAAGCAGCGCGCTGGTGATTGATGCGAGAACTCGTTCCCGACTGCTTGGCGGGGATAATTCAGATGCGAGCGGGATGATGTGCTGGGCAATCGTCGCGAACACCCCAATCATGATGGACGCCATTGCAAGGCTATACAGCTCGGGGGCCGCGCTCGCGCAAAGCGTCGCTACCGTGAGCCCTATGCATTGAATGAGGATCAGCCGTCGACGGTCGATCTTGTCGCCTAGTGGCACCAGCAGAACCAAGCCCAACGCGTAACCAATCTGTGTCGCAATCGCGACGAGACTGACCTTGGTACCTATCCCGAAGCCGTCCGCAATCAGCCCGAGCAAAGGCTGGTTGTAATACTGGGTGCCTACTGACAAGCCGGTCGCTGCTGCAAGTAACAGTACAAGCCCCCGGCTCATGCCTGCGCCCTCAGTTTCCTGCTTGAGCTCTATAGATGGGGCGTTCATAACATGATCCTCCAGGCAGCGGGGTGCCGTTACCTGAGGTAAAACTCAGGCAAGCAAAAATTCGGGGTATGTGGTTTGTTGCGCTTACAGCCTTAGCGGCGGCTGAGAGGCATGCCGAACAAAACTCGTTTGTCCGCAGGATTTATCGATACATCATCAAGGCCCAGGTCAGTTCCGGTGCGCCACTCGCGCGGCCGCCCGTCGCACTGATCAGGACGCCCTGCCGCAACGCGGCCTGCCAATGGGTCCTGGAAGACTGTGATCGGCCCTCGCTGCGACTTCCGACCAATTCGTAGCGGACAGCGCGACGCCTTGGTAATCGTCAAGAATTGCTACTTTCATCACGTCACGTTCCTATATCCGATTTGGTCCGCAAGCACGTCTAAACCAAGGCTCCATACCAATGCCTGGGTGCGATGCGTGAGATATTGACCGATCGATACATATCTGACAAATTGCTGTTCGTGATGGCATCTATCTCTGCGAGAGATGTAAATGACAACCCTTCGGACCCTCGATCTAAATCTCCTGCATGTGTTTTCCGTGCTCATGGAGGAGAAAAGTGTCAGTAAGGCCGCTGCACGACTATTTATTGGCCAACCGGGTCTTTCGGGCGCGCTGCGACGCCTGCGAGAGACGTTGGACGATGAGTTGTTTGTACGTGTTGGACGAGGTCTGCAGCCAACGCCCAGGGCACTCGCGATTGCACCGGAGATCGCCAAGGCGTTATCTACCATCGAACACGCAGTGCGGGCGCCAGGGGTGTTCGATCCCGCCACATGGGAAGGTGAATTCCGCATTGGCATGTGTGACAACTTCGAGGTAGCACTACTTGGGGCCCTCGCGGCTCGAATCCGCGAACTCGCACCGCGCTCGCGCGTATTGGCAGTTGCCTCGACGAAGCGCGATTCGGTTCAACTTTTAGAGCAGGGCGCTTACGACGTCAGCGTTTCCGCTCACGAAAACCCACCTTCGTGGCACATGTGTGAGTTGCTATTCCAACAACGTCTTGTCTGCCTTTATGACCCCAGGCAGCTAAAACTGACATTGCCGCTGAGCATCAAAAGCTACGCGAAGGCCCAACATGTCATCGTGTCGTCGGAAGGCGACGGCGCGACAAACTTGGACAGCGTGCTCAGCGCTGCCGGGGTCAGGCGCAACATCGTCGCAGGCGTGTCGAGGCACGCGTCAATTGCGCCGTTATTGCTGTCGGTACCGGCGATTGCAACTGTTCCCGAGATCACGGCTTATTGCATGGCGCCGCTTTACGGCCTTGAGGTCACCGCCGCGCCCTTCGAACTGCCTATGGAGCAAATCTCGATGTTGTATAGGCGCACTGATCAAATGGATGGCCGCTCCATTTGGTTCCGGAATATTCTTAAAGAGGTCATATCAGAGACATTAACAAGTCGCACGACGCTGGATGCAGTCGTGCGACTGTCTTGACTTGATCGCCCCCTCTGGACGTGCAAGAACGCGTATCGCGATGTCTGAGCAATTTCTCCCTAAGCTCTTGCTCAAAGGGTTGTGATAGCTGCCAGCCATCCGGCGATGGTTGGAAAGTATCTAGAAAACCCGGGGCGATTCAGACCTCACCAAAACCAATACGGCAAAAACTTGGGTGTCGGCTCATTGGCCAACTCCAGGTGGTAAGTAACAGAGTTAAAGAAAAACATGTCCAATATAAGGAAGGCGACAGCACCAAAAGAGAAAATCACAAATTCACGATGTGGATGCACGCTGAAACGTGTCACCATCCAGGGCCTAACGGCAACAAGGGCAATCAACCCCATGGACGCACCGAGATAGTTCGGCTGAAGTGGAGTCGTCGCATACAGACCATGAATAAACGCGAGCAGTAACACTCCCAGGCCAACCACTGGCAGGTTTAAGCAAAACCTCAGCAGTTTGTCTCGGATACTTGCAAAGAGAGCGCTGCGATCCACGAAGATGTAGGCAGCCAACAAGGAAATAGCGGGTGTAATTGAAAGTATGTAACGCGCCTTCTTGGAGCTTGGAATCGTGAACAGTACGATCACCACAAGGAGCCAGCCCGAGAGATACAAGAGCATGTTCGTGGCTGGATCAGGTGAGCGTTCAAAAAAGCACTTCCCCTTCTTGGCGATAACGCTCAAAGCGATAAGAGCTGTTACGCCATAGGTCAGCAAGCCGGCAGAGAAATAGAAGTAATAACGAGGCGCGTGGTCACTGCCAAACCGCCCCAGCCCTTGCATGATCAATACCTCTTGTAGAAACGCGTCTCCACCTTGTACGTAGGCAGCCCATGTCAGCACCGCAATGCCTGTGGCCAGGACCAAGCCTGCCAGCAAGCAAAACACAACCAGCATGCGCCATTGCTTGCTCAAAAAATAATAAGCGGCGACCACACTGGCGGGGCCGATCAGCCCAATGGGGCCACGAAATGCAAAGCCCAGCGCAAGGCCTGCGAGCACAAGCAGCACGCGGAAACGTTGTTTGTATACCTCTCCCGTGTAGGCCAGATAAAAACACACCACTGTAAAAAGCGCGGGGTATATATCCAGTGCCAAGGAGTTCACGCCGTCCAGAAATGACCAGGTGAACAGGGCAAATACAACACCATATGCGCCCCATTTTTTCTCATGCAATGCACCGAGCTTGTAAACAAACACCAGCATCAAGGCCGCGGCAACACAGAAAGGAAGACCCATTGAAAGAATCGATACACGACCAAACGGCAAAGAAACCAGATAAACAAGGAGCGTATTGATCACCGTGTAATCGGGATATGGCCGCAGATCATCCGCAATTGGAAACAGCGTCACCCCATGCGCGAGCATATATTGAGCAAAATCGACAAAGCGCGTTGTGTAATTGAGCACAGCAGGCTTGTATTGCAGTACTGCAAACACGAGAAATGTCAATATAAAAATAAATGAGCATGGCTTTTTTACAGCCATTTCCTTTAGCACTTTCATGTGGACCTGCTATCCCAAAAAACTCGCAGGCTAGCATTTTGCTTTTTGCGCCATCCAGACAAAAACAGTGAAAACTTGTTAAACACATGCGACCTATTGACTCAACTAATCAACTAGCATGCGAGTTCTGAACATCAGCTGAACACACTCTAAAAACATGCAAACAGCCCAGCGCCGGTATTGACTCTCTCACCAATAAACTCTATGGATTCGCCAATTTCGAACTATCGAGCACGGACTAGCACGTACATCGGCGTCATGTTGCATCCAGGGAAATCCCCCGCCGTCGGGTGATATTCGTCATTGCCCGTGTTGTAACCCACCGCACGGTCTATGGCAGCGCCGACCACCGTGGGCTCCAGATCATCAAGATAGAACGGGCCCTCCAGGCCAATGCATCACCAGTTCACAATCATCGGCAACCCGGGACGGAAATCGTGTGTCCGGCCGCTGGCGCCATGATCGATTTCCAGTAAGAGCAGGTGTTCATCACCCTGAACAATTTCAAACTCTTTCAGCTGGTTTGCGCAGGTGGCA
Source organism: Pseudomonas sp. 7-41 (assembly GCF_021233075.1). NCBI lineage: Bacteria > Pseudomonadati > Pseudomonadota > Gammaproteobacteria > Pseudomonadales > Pseudomonadaceae > Pseudomonas > Pseudomonas sp. 7-41. The sequence continues at coordinate 5,932,441 of NZ_CP089551.1, forward strand.
GCGGTCGAAAACGCTTGGTGGTCGGGCGTGATAACGCGCAACGATGTCATCTCGCGAAAGCCGTTGGGATGTTCAAACGGCTGCGCTCGCTCAGCAGGCGCCTCATCTGGCCTCTTGGCAAACGAAAGAAAAAACCACATCGGTTCGGATATCGGCGCATGCCCTACGTCGACTTTCAGCGCGGCGGGTAAGTAAACAGGTCGATACTCCCAGACCGGAAACAGTGGCTTCTCGTCGACGCTGGAGGGCCTGAAGCAAATGCCAAAGGGCGAAGCGACCCCATCCGTACACGTGAGGCGGTCAAAGAGTTGGGTTGGCGCGGTTAACGGACTTTGAGCTTCCAACTCATCGGTGAGATGCAAAAGCTCAATGAATGAGTTTCGCCAGAAGAACCTTCTATTGGCCGTGCCTTGGCCGGGGTGGACGTTTGGCGTCCCTTCAGCAAGCCCGAGGGCTTTCAAAGCATCAGCGCCTTGGCCGTCATCATTCACACAAATAAAGATGTGATCCACTTCCATCGTTAATTCCCTTTAATCCCAGGCGTTGATTGCCCAACCATGCGGCCACAGGTTAACAACCTCACTCGCCCGCTGCATCGGATCAACTCATGTCCAGTTCGAGCAATTGACTGGCCATGTTCAGGAAGTTGGCAAGCGTCGGTGTCGTATCGTCGCGGCGGTAAACCAGGCCGGTTTCCAGATGTGGCGCATTTTCCTCCAACGCGAGATAGCACACCCCCGAGCGAGCGAGATGGCGCAATGACGCCGGCACCAGCGCGATGCCCATGCCTGCCGATACCAAGCTAATGATCGTCTGCATCTGAATAGCGTGCTGGGCAATATGCAGGCTACCGCCGCACGCGGCGTAGTAGCCGGTGACCAGGTCATAGAACGCCGGTGCCGCACGCCTGGGAAAGACCACCAGCGGGCAAGATATCATCGCGTCCGAAGATAACCGGCCCTCCACATCGACCAGGCGCCCGTCCGCCATCCACGCTTGCGGCACAGCGGCAATCAGTGGCTCGACGACCAAAGACCGGTAGGCCAATTGATCGGGGATCGTGGCCCACGGGTTGGCAATGACAATGCCTGCGTGCCCCTTGCCCTCGAGCAGCGCAGCGATCTGAAGATCACTGGTAGCCTCCATCAACGAAAGCTCCACCGCCGGGTACAGGCTGCGGAACCGTTGGACCAGCACGGGAAGAATGCTGTAGTCAGCGGTACTGACAAACGACAGTTCCAACCCGCCGGCATCGCCGCGAAGGATGGCTTGCGCTGTATGACCCAGCGCATCGATAGCCCCCAGCGCGGCCCGCACCTGAGGTAGCCATTGCTCGGCGAACGGGGTCAGCGCCACGCTGCGTTTGGTCCGTACAAACAGCGAGGCACCGACTTCGCGCTCCAGCGCCATGATCGACTGGCTCAACGGCGGCTGGGTCATGCACAGGCGTTGCGCTGCCAGGCTGAAATGCAAAGTCTGGGCGACAGCGACAAAATGCCTGAGCTGGCGAACATCCATTTCTTATACCTCCAGAGACTTAATAAGCATTAAATAATATATTTCACAGCCTTCCAACCGATCTTTAGCCTGAGTCCATACCGTCAGCCCAGGAGGACTCAATGCCCGCTTATCGTTCGAGAACCACTACCCATGGCCGCAACATGGCCGGTGCCCGCAGCCTGTGGCGCGCCACAGGTATGACCGATGACGACTTCGGCAAACCCATCATTGCCATCGCCAACAGCTTTACGCAGTTTGTTCCAGGCCACGTACACCTCAAGGACCTCGGCCAACTGGTTGCCGGCGAAGTGATGGCGGCCGGTGGCGTGGCGAAGGAGTTCAACACCATCGCCGTCGACGACGGTATCGCCATGGGCCATGACGGCATGCTTTATTCACTGCCCTCGCGGGAACTGATCGCCGATGCCGTTGAATACATGGTCAACGCGCATTGCGCCGATGCGCTGGTGTGCATCTCCAACTGCGACAAAATCACCCCCGGCATGTTGATGGCTGCCATGCGCCTAAACATTCCGACCGTGTTCGTTTCTGGCGGGGCGATGGAGGCTGGGAAAGCGGTAATCAAAGGCACGCGCCAGTCTCTGGACCTGATCGACGCGATGGTGATCGCCGCCGACGACGCCTATAGCGACGAGGAAGTCGCCGCGGTCGAACGCGCCGCCTGCCCCACCTGCGGCTCATGCTCCGGCATGTTCACCGCCAACTCAATGAACTGCCTGACAGAAGCGCTTGGCCTGGCATTGCCCGGCAATGGTACGGTGCTGGCGACTCATGTTGAGCGTGAGGGCTTGTTTCGCCAGAGCGGGCGGCTGATTGTCGAGTTAGCCAAACGTTGGTATGAACAGGACGACGCACGCGCGTTGCCGCGCAACATTGCCAACCGCGCGGCGTTTGCAAACGCCATGAGCCTGGACATCGCCATGGGCGGCTCGACCAACACGGTCCTTCACCTGTTGGCAGCTGCGCGCGAAGGCGGCGTGGCGTTCAACATGGCCGACATTGACCGGCTGTCTCGCCAAGTCCCGTGGCTGTGCAAAGTCGCGCCCGCCTGCAGCGATGTACACATCGAGAACGTGCATCGCGCCGGTGGCATCATGGCGATACTTGGCGAGTTGGACCGCGCAGGCTTGATCGACACAAGCCTGCCGACAATCCACGCGCCCACCTTGAAAGATGCGCTGGATCGCTGGGACATCGCCCGTAGCCCAGACCAGCAAGTGCAGACATTTTTCCGCGCAGCGCCAGGCAATGCCCTCACCCAGCGAGCCTTCAGTCAGTCAGCGCGCTGGGATGACCTGGACACAGACCGGTCAACGGGCGCGATCCGATGCGCTGAACAGGCTTTCAGCAAGGACGGCGGCCTCGCGGTGCTGTTTGGCAACCTGGCGCCGGAGGGCTGTATCGTCAAAACAGCCAGCGTCGCCCCCTCCATGTTGGTGTTCGAAGGCAAAGCGGTGGTTTTCGAAAGTCAGGAGGCGGCGGTGGCTGGCATCCTTGGCGACCAGGTGGTGCCTGGCGATGTGGTGGTCATCCGCTACGAAGGCCCCAAGGGCGGCCCTGGCATGCAGGAAATGCTCTACCCCACCAGCTATCTCAAATCCAAAGCGCTGGCCAAGTCCTGCGCGCTTTTGACCGACGGGCGATTTTCGGGCGGCAGCTCCGGCCTGTCCATCGGCCATGTCTCACCGGAAGCGGCGGAAGGTGGACTGATAGGCCTGGTGGAAACAGGGGACGTGATCAAGATCGATATTCCCAACCGTTCCGTTGAACTGAGGGTCGACGAGGCAACGTTGAACCAGCGTTACCACTCGATGGATGCCAAGGAAGGGCAAGCCTGGCAGCCCGCCGCACGGGCGCGAAAAGTGTCGGCGGCACTTCAGGCCTACGCGGCACTGACATCGAACGCGGCTCGCGGTGCGGTCAGGGATGTGACGCAGGTTCAGCATCGAGCTGGCGGCAGACGAGCATCCCCCCCTGCCCCACCGCGAATCGCAACACTACCGCCAACCGTTTTTCTCGACAGGGACTGAAACAACCGACGGTTCGACCGGGGGACGAATAAGCGTACAGGTGTACGCTTTCTGGCGGGCGCCTATCGTTAGTCAGCGAGATGTCCGTATCCGGCTGCACGGGTGAAGTCGGCCAAATGCCAGATCTCACCGTTCGCCCCCCACGTTCCGTCGACAACCTCCTCGATCTGTATCGAGCTCAGCAACCGGCGCTGATCCCCCGCCGCCAGGTTCGATTGTAGGGTGCCATGCAGTTCACTCACGTAGCGCTGGCGCATCGGTGCATCAAGGACGCCGGCGGGCACCTTGACGATGACCATGCACGGGACAACCTGGGCATGAGGAGCAACGCCTCCGCACAGCCATTGATCGGCCTGCACTTCCTCAATCAACACCCAGCACAACATACGTTGCTGAGGGGCATCGCCCATGTGTTCATTAATCATCGCCACGTCGCTCACGCTTCGAAGCAACTGGTGGCGCTGTGGCAGGTTGAAAGCGCCGGTAGGCACCTTGATCAGGATGTTTGGCATGGCGAAACCTCGCGGTTAACTGGAAGCGCCATTGGGCCAGTTATCCCTTCCCTCGATAAGTGACTGATTCGTCTTCTTTCGGGCATAATCGGACAATGTACGATTTCACTGTCCTCGTCTTTCCAGGGGCGTTCGCCTCGAGCGTCGCAGCCACCCTGGACATCCTCGGCACCGCCGCAATACTTGCGCAGCGCCGCGGCCTTGCCGTGCCGCGCTGGCGCGTGTGTGGGCCGCAGCCAGGGTTGAGTACGCTGGGCCAAGGCATGCTGCTGCAGGTCGACGCGCTGACCACAGATGTCGAGGACAACTCCTGCTGGGTCATTCCGGGCCTCGGCATCAGCGACTTCGACGTGCTGCGGCAGCGGCTTGAGGAAGACGTGGTCCTTCAGACCCTGCCAGCGCTGAAGGCACATGTGAATCAAGGCAAGGAGATTGCCGCCTCATGCTCGGCGGTCTTTCTCCTGCATGCCGCCGGGTTGCTCACGGGGCGACGGGTGACGACTTCCTGGTGGCTCGCCCCTTGGCTGTCGAGCATGGCGCCTGACTGCATTGTCGACCCCAACGTCATGGTGCTCCGCGATCCGCCGCTGACGACCGCCGGTGCAGCCTTCGCACAAACCGACTTGATGCTGCACCTGCTGCGCAGACGTCTGTCGCCGGAACTCGCCGACGCGGTGGGCAAGGCCCTGCTGCTCGATGGCCGGCAATTGCAGTCCCCCTTCATCAACCCGGCAATCATGGCCCAGGGCAATACGCTGGTCGCCAACCTCACCGCCTACATCGAAGCACGCCTGCCCCATCCCCCCAGTGTGCCGAGCCTTGCGGCATACGTCGGCATGTCTGAGCGAACGCTGTCGCGGCACCTTCGAAAAGCAACCGGTCTTTCAACTCGCAATCTGATCCAACGCGTGCAATTGAACAGAGCCCGCGTGCTGCTGGAAACCAGCAGGCACTCCGTTGAATCTATCGCCGCGCAGGTGGGATACCAAGATGCCACGGCCCTGCGGCGACTCATGCGCCGCCTGTTGAACGCCTCGCCAAAACAACTGCGCCAGTAAGCTCTAACCGCTGGCAGCCCTTGAGTGCCGCACTCCTCCGCTGCACGGCGCCTCACTCAATCCGGTCAGCCATGCACCCGAACCGCTGACGCATGCCCGCGCTGGCCGCGGGTCCGGCCTGCACGCTGCACTGGTCCAGGGGCACAAGACGGCCATCGGCGATATCCGCCATCATCGGCAGCACCGGCCGCCCCGTCTCCCGCTCGACAATCTGCACGCTTTCCCCTTCTGGCGCGTAATGGCGATTGCCCCAGGCCACGAAGGCCATGAGCACCACACGGAAATCTTCGCCCTTGGCCGTCGGCACGTACTGGTAGCGCAACGGGCGCTGACTGTAAGGCTGACGCTCGAGCAGGCCCGCCTCCACCAGCGAGTTCAAGCGTCTGGTGAGCATGTTCGGGGCGATATCCAGGCTGCGGGAAAACTCCTCGAAGCGTCGCAGGCCATGCAGGGCGTCGCGCATGATCAAAATGCTCCACCACTCGCCAACCCGTTCCAGGCTACGGGCGATCGGGCATTCGGCATGAATGAGGGTCTTGCGCTGCATGACAGTTCCTTACGGGGTTCGAACATTTGGTGGCCAGGCATGTTACTTTCATAATGATAGTGACGTCCATATGTCGTTACCCCTCCCTTAAGCACAAAGAACTGGATCATCATGAACAAACGCATCGTCGTTACAGGCATGGGCGCGCTGACCCCACTTGGCTGCGGAGTCGAGCAAATATGGCAACGCCTGCTGGCAGGGCAGTCGGGGATCCGCCGGTTGCCACCGGAGCTGATCGGCGATCTGTCGATCAGCATCGGTGGCCAGGTTCCCGACCGCATCCAAGACCCGGAGGCCGGCTTCGATCCGGATCTACTGCTGGCCCCCAAAGAACAGCGCAAGATGGACCGCTTCATTCTGTTCGCCCTGGCAGCGGCCCATGAAGCGTTGACACAGGCCGGCTGGGCGCCGCAAACCCCTGAGGCGCAGGAGCGCACCGCCACCATCATCGCTTCGGGCGTGGGCGGGTTTCCGGCGATTGCCGAAGCCGTGCGGACGACTGACAGCAAGGGGCCACGGCGCCTGTCACCCTTCACCATCCCGTCATTTCTCAGCAATATGGCCGCCGGGCATGTCTCCATCCGCCATGGTCTCAAGGGGCCACTGGGGGCTCCGGTGACCGCATGTGCGGCGGGCGTCCAGGCCATCGGCGACGCTGCACGGATGATTCGCGCGGGGGAAATCGACGTAGCGCTCTGCGGCGGGACGGAGGCGGCCATTCACCGGGTCAGCCTGGCTGGCTTCGCTGCCGCACGCGCCCTCTCGAGCGATTACAACGACACCCCGGAGCGCGCCTCGCGCCCCTTCGATCAGGCCCGCGATGGTTTCGTCATGGGTGAAGGCGCCGGCCTGCTGGTCATCGAAGAGTTGCAACATGCCTTGGCACGCGGCGCCACACCCATCGCCGAGCTGGTGGGCTATGGCACCAGCGCCGACGCGTACCACATGACCGCCGGGCCCGAAGATGGCGACGGCGCCCGCCGGGCCATGCAGCAGGCATTGCGCCAAGCCGGCGTGGACGCATCCCAGGTTCAGCACCTGAATGCCCACGCCACCTCGACCCCGGTGGGCGACAAAGGCGAACTCGCGGCAATCAAAGCCCTGTTCGGCACAGACAGCGGCCTTGCGATCAGTTCGACCAAGTCCGCCACTGGCCACCTGCTGGGCGCTGCGGGGGGGATCGAGGCGATCTTCACCGTACTTGCGCTGCGCGATCAGGTAGTTCCGGCAACACTCAATCTGCAAACTCCGGATGCCGCTGCCGAAGGCCTGAACCTGATTCGCGGCCAGGCCCAGCACCTGCCCATGGAATATGCGCTGTCCAATGGCTTCGGTTTCGGCGGGGTCAACGCCAGCGTGCTGTTCCGACGCTGGATCTAAAACCGGATATTGCGTCCGGCTTCAGTGCGGTTGAGGTCTCGGCACCGAGAGGTCGAGACCTCAACATCGGGTGCCGCCAAGCTCCCCGCTGAGCGCTGGATGGCTATGCCGCAATGGTGAACGAAGCTCAGCTCGTGCGAAACTTCACCGACTCACGAATCACGAACGGTGTTGAAATGGTGCGTTTGCTTGCTGTCTCGGGAAGTCTGCGTCAGGCCTCTTCCAACTCAATTTTGCTACGCGCAGTTGAGCATCTATGCCCCGAAGGGGTACAGGTCGCACATTACGAAGGCATCGCTGAATTGCCTCACTTCAACCCGGACCTGCTCGAGGATCCCCCCGAGTCAGTCTTGGCGTTGCGCGCAATTATCGGGCAGGCGGATGGGCTGTTGGTTTCGTGCCCCGAGTACGCTCGAGGTATTCCCGGCGCATTCAAGAACATGCTCGATTGGCTGGTGAGCAGTGAAGAGTTTCCGGGCAAGCCTGTCGCGCTGTTCAACGCATCGCCCAGAGCCAGCCACGCGCAAGCGGCATTGCGGCTGGTCCTGGAAACGATGTCGGCGAGCATCATCGAGCAAGCGTCAATCACGGTTAACCTCCTGTCCAGCCAGTCGAGCGCCGAGGGCATTGCCGCCGACCCGGTGATGGGCCCGTTGATCCATACTGCGCTCGGCGCGTTTAAACGGCGTCTCGAAACTCAGGAACCTTGATGCTCCAACATCGCTTGTCGAGTGGTTGCCCGCACGCATTGATTGCCAACGCTGGCCGCCAGTGCATTCACTGGCTGGCTCTGGCGTGAACCCACGCGTTTATCGTTTCAAGGGCGCCTGGGGCGTAGGCAAGACGACCTTCCATGAGGAACCTCATCGTGGTGAACCAGGACCACTCGCTGGTGAGTTGCGTGTTGTAAGCCGCGGCCTTGAGCAGCCCATGGGTTGCATCCGGTATGACTTCAATCCGGTTGGCGGGATGGTTGCCGCCGAGCGCCTTTCGGTAGAGGGCTGCGCTGGCTTCGGGATCGACATTCAGATCGTCCGCGCCCCACAGCGCAAGCAGTGGAATGTCGAGTTTTTCCAAGGCACCGGTTGCATCTTCGTGAAGATTGCGCCGCACAAACGCCCATCGCTCTGGGCTCATACCGTCCAGAAGGGCAACCGGCGGCACCTGCGCAGCGGCAAACAAACGCTCATCGGCGGCGGCGATCCGAGCCATCGTTGCGTCGATGTCGGGCTCGGACATCCCCGTGCGTTGCAACCGTGTCCGCGTGTAATAGTCACCTTGCCGTTGCCAGGATACCGCGCCGCCGACAAGCACCAGAAAGTCCGCATCCCCCGACGCCAGGCGGGGCAGTACCCAGCCGGCTTGTGAAAACCCAAGCGCACCGACAGGAATTGCTGGCAACTTACTGCGCAGGGCAGACAACGCGCTGCGCACGTCCACGTAGCGGTCCGTCATCGACTGGCTGAGCCAATTCCCCGGCGAATCCCCAACGCCCGGTTTATCCCACGAAACAACCGCAATGCCGGCATCGAGAAGCGCGTTGATGAGTGGATCGTAACCCTGCTGCGACGTGCGATCCTGGGGGCCATCCCCGTGAACCAGAACCACTGCCGCTGTTGCTGCGTGGTCGGGCAGCCAGAGCGTGCCGGCCAGGCGCAGTCCATTTGCGTCGAATGCAAACGGTTCGCTGGCTCTGCGATCCAGACCATAAGTGTCAAGCCGCGCGAGAACAAGCAACGCGATAGCCACGATGAGACAAACGACGGCAATCAACTTTACGCGGTAACGTTTCATCCAGATTTCTTTATGCATAGTCACTCCTTTTTTTCCTTTAAAGAGTCCCGGCTGACAGGCCCGAATCTCAGTGCCAATCCCTGACGCAGTGCATGCATTTCGCAACGCCCCGTAGCGCCCTAGCGGCGCTGCTGGCTTCTCGGACGATTAACTGAACTGGCTCGCAAGCATTTCCCTGACGGCCCCGACCAAGGGCGATTCGCCAGGACGAGGGGGCAACAGGCTGAACTCAACATCCGGCAATCCCGGTAAATGGTGCGCCGACTGGCAGACCTGCGCGCCCATCGGTACTGCGGAGGCATTCAGACAAGCGACGCCCAAACCTGCCAATAACGCTGATTGCAGCCCCGCGACGCCGGACGCCGAATGCGCAACCACATAAGGCACCTCGTGAGCCTCCAAGGTCTCTCTGGCGAGGCGCTGCAGGCTGCACCCCTGCGGCAGTACCAAAAGTGGCAACGGGGTGTTTTCCTCCCGCTCAGCCTCGAACCCCGCGACCGACACCCAACGCAACGCCTCCCGTCGCACCGGCAAGCCCTCAGGCAGGCTGCGCCCGTCGAGAATTCGCATGGAAAGGCCGATATCGAATTCATCCGAATCCGCCCCGCTCTCGATTTGCATGCTCTTGCGTACCGACACATGCAGGCGAAGGTGCGGATAGCGCACTCGCAGTTTCTTCAACAGGTCGGCGATCGAGCTGGGCAGAAAGTAGTCGGTGATGGCCAGCCGCAACTCGCCGACAAAGGTCACGCCACGCACGCTTTCAAGGGCACGCTCACTCAAGGCAAGCATGTCGCGTGCGTGGACCAATAAGCGTTCGCCAGCCGGTGTCGGCCTGACGCCTTTTTTACCCCGCTCCAGCAACGTAACCCCGGTGAAGGCCTCGAGCTTGCGCAATTGCTCGCTTAACGCCGACTGCGACCGACACAACTTAGGCGCCGCCTGCGCGAGGCTGCCCGACTCCATCGCAACCGCGAAGGCTCGCAAAAGTTCCAGGTCAAAGGGGCGCATGCTCATCCTGCCGTTTTTCCGAAGGATACGATCATATCTTCCGGCTTTTCAGCACTCAACCCATTCCTTACTCTGAGCCGGACATTAACGTCCTACGAGGTCTCCAACATGCCCGGCATCACACTCAAAATCTCTGGCCAACCTGACCTTGCGCGAGTCCAGGGGATCGTTTCCCAGCTCACCGCGCTAACCTGCGACGTGCTGGAGAAACGCCCGGAGCAGACGCTGGTGATGGTGCATTTCGTGCCTCATGAGCAATGGTTCATCAACAGTTGCTCGCTGGCCGAACTGGGTTACAACTCGTTCCGGCTGGAGGTCACCATCACCGATGAGACAAACACCAAAGCGCAGAAGGCCCGCTTTCAGCGCGAGGCGTTCGCGCTATTGGCCGAGGAAATCGGCAACCTGCATCCACACTCCAACATCCACCTCATCGATTGCAGGGCCAGTGCGTATGGGTATGGCGGCGTGAGCCAGGAATACAAACATCACCATCCCTGAGCCCCAAACCCGCGACACCGGGAATGACGCGTGACCGAAGACGGGTCTTCCGATCGGTTGAGGCCGTTGAGCATCACGCGGTCTTTCCTCGTACTTCTAGGCAGCCCCGAACGCTCCCGGCGCCTGCCGAACTGACACGACTCAACCTCGTACAGTTCGGCAATCGCTCGTGGATCAGTGCTCAGCAATGGAGGGCGCGTTCATAGGCGGCCAACACGGCCTCATGCATGGCTTCGGACATCGTCGGGTGCGGCAGAATGCTTTCGATCAGTTCGGCCTCGGTGGTCTCCAGGCCTCGCGCGATGGTGTAGCCCTGGATCATTTCGGTGACCTCCTCGCCGACCATATGCGCGCCGAGCAACTCGCCGCTGTCTGCGTCGAACACCACTTTGACGAAGCCCTCCGTGGCGCCCATGGCAATCGCCTTGCCGTTGGCGGCGAAGGGGAACTTGCCGACCTTGAGGGTCTTGCCGGCACTACACGCCTGGGCTTCGGTGTAGCCGACACTGGCGACTTGCGGGTGGCTGTAGGTACAGGCCGGCACGCTGCGGGGGTCCAGTGGGTGGGGGTTCTGACCGGCGATCTTTTCGACACAGATCACGGCTTCGTGGCTGGCCTTGTGCGCCAGCCACGGCGCCCCGGCCAGATCACCAATGGCGTAGACACCCGGCTCGCCCGTGCGGCAGAACTCATCCACTAACACATGGGTGTGCTGCACCTTGACCCCTGTGCCCTCCAGCCCCAGCTCCTCGACATTGCCGACAATGCCCGCGGCCACCAGCACCACGTCAGCCTGCAGCGTCTCGTTGCTGTTGCCTTCGAGGCGCAACTGCACGGCGCCCTGCTCCACCTTGCTACCTTGCAGCGCACAGCCGGTGTACAGGCGGATACCGTCGCGAACCAGGGCCTGCGCCACATGGGCGCTGACCTCGTGGTCTTCTACCGGGAGGATCCGCTCCGCCATTTCCACCACGCTGACCTGGGCGCCCAGCGCGTGATAGAAACTGGCGAACTCGATCCCGATCGCACCGCCGCCGATGATCACCAGCCGCTTGGGTACGCTGTCCGGCACCAACGCCTGGCGGTAGCTCCAGAAATGCTTGCCATCCGGCTCCATGCCCGGCAGCACTCGGGCCCGGGCCCCGGTGGCGAGAATAATATGCGGCGCATTCAGGCTCAGCTCGCCTTGCTCCCCACTGACTTTCAGGCGCTGCGGCCCATCCAGCCGCGCATGCCCATTGAACACCTGGACGCGGTGCTTTTTCATCAACCCGCTGACCCCACGGTGCAACTGGGCGGCGACATCGCGGGAGCGCTTGACGATGGCCTTCAGGTCCGGCCTGGCCGGCCCGACCTCAATACCAAAACTGCCCGCGCTGCCGATCAGGCGCAACACGTCGGCACTGCGCAACAGGGCCTTCGTCGGAATGCAGCCCCAGTTCAGGCAGACCCCACCCAGTTGCGCCTTTTCCACCAACGCCGTGCGCAGCCCTAACTGGCTGGCGCGAATGGCCGCCACGTAACCGCCGGGGCCGCCACCGACGACGATCAGATCAAATTTCATTTCGCTCATGGGTACTCTCTCAAATCAGCATGCCCAGCGGGTTTTCCATCAGGCCCTTGAACACCGCCAACCATTGCGCAGCGAGTGCGCCATCCACGGCCCGATGATCCACCGACAACGTGCAACGCAGTACCGCACCGACCTTCAGCTCACCGTTTTCAACCACCGGTTTTTGCTGCGTCGCACCCACCGCCAGAATCGCGGCGTGGGGTGGATTGATGATCGCGCTGAACTGCTCGACGCCGAACATCCCCAGGTTGCTGATGGTGAAACTGCCGCCCTGGTATTCCTCGGGGCGCAGACGTCCGTCGCGGGCGCGCCCGGCCAACTCCGCCACCTGCGCGCTGATCTGCGAAAGGGCCTTGCTGTCGGCATTGCGCACCACGGGGGTGATCAGGCCGCTCTCGGTGGACACCGCCACGCAGACATCCGCCTGGTGGTAGCGGCGCAGCGCCGTCTCGGTCCAGGTCACATTCATCGCCGGTACTTGCTGGAGGGCGACAGCCGCCGCCTTGACGATGAAGTCGTTGATCGAAATCTTCCTCGCTGCGGTCCGGTTGACCTGCTCGCGCAGGGCCAGCAGAGGTTCCATCCGGCATTCCACATCAAGATAGAAATGCGGGACCGTGGCCTTGCTCTCCACCAGGCGCCGGGCAATGGTCTTGCGCATGCTGCTGTGGGGGATTTCATCAAAGTCGACGGTCGACACGGGCGTCGGTGCGGCCACCGCAGCGGCAACGGCGACCGCCTCGACGTCGCGTTTGACGATGCGCCCGTTCGGCCCGCTGCCCTTGAGGCTCGCCAGGTCAAGCCCCTTGGCCGCTGCCAGGCGGCGGGCCAGAGGGCTGGCGAAGATCCGCCCGCTGTGCGCGTCAATCGCAGGCGTCACCTCGGCCCGAGGCTGGAGCACCGGTGCGTCATCCACCACCGGCTCATTGGCCGCCGCCAGCGCACCGGCCTTGGCCAACAGCGCGGCAATGTCGACATCGGTTTCGCCTCTGGCAAACAGCACCCCGATCGGCGCGCCCACTTCCACTTCGCGCCCCGGTTCGACCAGGATCTTGCCCAGCACCGCATCTTCCTCGGCGGCCAGTTCGACCAAGGCCTTTTCGGTCTCGATCTCGGCAATGCAATCACCGGCGCTGATGGTGTCGCCTTCCTTGAGGGTCCAGTTCTGGATCGCGGCGTGGGTGGCGTTGGCCGACACTTCCGGCATATGTAAGAGCTTGGCCATCAGGCGCTCCTGTCGCTGAACAGATCGGGACGGTAGGCGGCGATATCGGCGTACTCCACCAGTTCCAGCACGTTGCCCTCCGGGTCGCGGCAGAACAGCGCCTTCACATCGGGGCGCAGTTGGATCGGGGCAGCCTCGGCGCAGAAGCTCGCACCGGCATTTTTCAGGTCGTCCACCAGGCTGGCGATGTCTTCGACGATGAACGTCAGGTAACTCGCATTCTGCCGGTCGAGAATCAGCCCCGGTTCAGGCCGGACCGGCGCCCGCTCAGGCGCCAGCAACTTGATCCGTTCACCGTAAGGCGTCTGCAGACGCACCACGCTGTAGCCGCCTTCGCTCAGGCCCACCAACTGCGCGGCGGCGGCCGGCATTTGCACCTGTGCGACAAAGGTGAAACCCAGCACGTCCTGATAGAAACGGCTGAGGGCCGGGAGATCGACGCAGCAAATCCCCACTTCCATTGGAACCAGCATCTTCACGCTCATTGGTGTGCCCCTTTTTCACGGATGACCTGTTGCAGGCCTTCGATCACTTCCTCGGTGCGGGCACAGGCGGCGCGCTCCAGGACTTTGGAAATACTCGGTGAGCCTTCGCCACCGGTCACGCGCTGGATCGGCTGGTCGAGCCAGTCGAAGCAACGGCGCTGCAGTTCGTCGGCCAGCCAACCGCCATAGGACGTCCCTCGGGCGCCCTGCTCGACGATCAGCACATTATTGGTCTTGCGAATACTCGCCTCGACCGTGGCCCAGTCGAAGCTGGCGCGGTCGAGGAAACGCAGGTCAATGACTTCGGCATCGATGCCGGTCTGCTCCACGGCTTCCAGGGAGTGTCCGACCATGCTCAGGTACGTGAGGATGGTCAGGTCACGGCCTTCTCGGCGCACGGCGGCGGTCCCGAATGGAATCTGATAGTCCAAGTCGTCCACCGGCACTTCGCCGCTGTGGCTGTACAGGTCGACGTGCTCGATCACCAGTACCGGGTCCTTGCAGGCCAACGCGGTGTTCATCAGGCCGATGTAGTCGAACGGCGTGGACGCGGCAACGATGCGCCAGCCCGGGTTGGTGACGTAGATGCCGGCCGGGTCCATGGAATGCTGCGAGCCGTAGCCGGTGCCCATGGCGATCTTGGTGCGCAGCACCAGCGGCACGTCACTCTGCCCGCCGAACATGTGCCGCGCCTTGCCGATCTGGTTGAACACCTGGTCGGCGGCGACCCACATGAAGTCGGGGTACATGAACTCCACCACCGGTTTGAAACGCCCGTCCAACGCCATGCCGCCACCCAGCCCGCAGAAGGCGTTCTCGCTGATCGGGGTACCGAGAATGCGCTGCGGAAAACGCTCTTTCAGGCCGCGCGTGGCGCCGTTGGTACCGCCCTTGAGACGGTGTACGTCCTCACCCATGACCACGATGCTGTCATCGGTTTCCATGCGCCGGTTCATCACGTCGGCGATGGCATCGATGAACTTGCGTTGCTGCAGGCCGCCGCGATAGGTCGCCAGTTCACAGGTCCGGGCCGTGGCCAGTTCGCTGAGGTCGCCACGAATCCCGACATCGCGAAAGTCCGGCGAGGGCCACAACTGGGGACGGATCCGTCGCTTGCCCGGTTTGCCCGCCGGGTCGGCTTCAAGCAATTCAGCCGCCGCCTGGGCCATGGCCAGCTTGATGGTTTCACGCAGATCGGCCAGGCCGGCGTCGTCGATCAGGTCGCGCTTTTTCATTTCGCGGGCCAGGCGTTCCAGCGGATCACGGGCGCGCCAGCTCTGCTCTTCTTCCTTGCTGCGGTAACCGAATGCGCTGCCGGGGAACGGACCGTTCTGATGGAAGAACCGGTACACATCGGCCTCGATGACGGTCGGTCCGTTGCCGGCGCGCATGTGCGCCAGGGCTTGCTGCATGGCCAGGTAAACCGCCAGCGGGTCCATGCCGTCGACCTTCCAGCTCGGAATATTGAAACCCAGCCCGCGTGCCGACAGGCGCGGCTCGGCAGTGGCTTCCTCAACCGTGGTGGACACCGCGTACAGGTTGTTCTCGATGAAGAAACACAGCGGCAGTTTCCAGGCCGCCGCCAGGTTCATGGTCTCCAGCACCGAACCGATGTTCACCGCGCCGTCACCGAAATAGGTGACCGCCACGGTGTCGGTCCCGGCATGCCGGTGTGCCCAGGCGGCACCGGCCGCCAGCGGCACACCACCGCCCACAATGGCGTTGGTCCCCAGGGCGCCGGCCTCGGCCCACTGCAGGTGCATCGAACCGCCCCGGCCTTTGCAGAACCCTTGGGCCAGGCCGAGAATTTCCGCCAGGGTACGTTGCAGCAGATCCTGGATGGGTGCAGTGACCGGCGCTTTCGGGTCGATACCCTCGGGCATCAGGTAGACCAACGCCTTGGCCAGGAACTGGTGATGACCACGGTGCGAGCCGTTGACTTCATCCGCCGCGCCCAGCGCAACGATCGAACCTACCGCGCCCCCTTCCTGACCGATGCTCGAATGCGCCGGACCATGCACCAGGCCTTCTCCGGCCAGTTCCAGCACGGTCTCCTCGAAGGCGCGGATCAGGTGCAACTGGCTGAGCATCGTGCCCAGCAACGCAGGGTCGGCCTGCTTCCAGTCGGCATCGGTGGAACTGAGCTCGACCCACGGCGAGGCCGGCGACAAGGCAACACTTTTCGGCATTTCACTTCTCCACAAAGAACTCGAATCGACGGGCCACGGCGGGCCGCCACAACGAAGGCGAACTAGAAACCGTTGGCGGTCCAGCCGCCGTCCGACACGTAGATCTGCCCGGTGATGAACGTCGCGCTGCTGGACGCCAGGAACAGCGCCAACTCGGCCATCTCGCCCGGCTCACCGAGGCGTTGCAACGGCGTGCGCTTGCGCAGGGCCTCGACGTCCAGGCGTCCGGCCCGTTGCAGTTCTTCCACCAGCGGTGTGCGGGTATAGCCAGGACCGATGGCGTTCATGCGGATGCCATGGCGGGCCCATTCCACTGCCAGGCACTTGGTCATGGAGACCACGGCGGCCTTGGTCGCGCAGTACGCCGTGCGATCGGCGGAGTGGGACACGCCCCACATCGACGAGGTGTTGATGATCACGCCCGCCTGCTGCTCGATCATGTGCCGGGCCGCCGCCTGGGCGCAGAAGAACACGCTGTTGAAGTTGATCTCGACGGCCCGACGCCATTCGGCCGGGCTGATATCGAGCGACGGTTTGTTGATCGATACGCCGGCGTTGTTAAGCAGCACGTCGATACGCCCGAAACAGGCCTTGGCGTGGGCAAAGGCCGCTTCAACCGCGTCTTCGTCAGCAACCGAAGCCTGGAAGCATTCGACTCGACTATTGGGGAAGGCTTCCTGCAACTCGCCCTTGGCGTCGGCCATGGCTTGAGCGTTGATATCGATCAGCAGCAAGTGCGCGCCGTTGCGAGCAAAACCTTTGGCGAGTGCCAAGCCGATACCGCTGCCACCACCGGTGACCACCACCACCTTGTCATGGATGCCGGCATAGGCGCTGTGCTGGAAAACAGCCGTTTCAGGCTGTGGTTGTACGGACGCAGGTGCTGAGCTATCTGAGTAGGACATGAGGTTCTCACTTATTTTTGTAGCTGGTCATACATTTAAAACAACTTGTCTGACCAGCTCAGAAAAACTAACCCGCACTGCGGGGTCTGTCAAAGGAAATTGTTACCGGAATAGTCGGCATATCGATCAGAACAGCGCCAGGCTGTAGCTGACGATAAGTCGGTTATCGTCGACTGACGGACCGAAACTGGAACGCACCATGGCGTTTCTCCAGCGCAGGCCCAGGTTCTTCAGCGCGCCGCTCTGGATCACATAGGACACGTCAAAATCGCGCTCCCATTCCTTGCCGTCGTTGCTGCCCGCCACCAGTACGTTGTCGCCACTGACGTAACGCACGAAGGTCGTCAGCCCTGGCACCCCCATGGCGGCAAAGTTGTAGTCGTATCGCAGCTGCCAGGCTTTCTCTTGGGCGGAGGCGAAATTGCGCACCTGGATATCACTGGGCAGCACGGTGGTGGTCGGGCTTAGCCAGATGGTCCCGTCTTCGCCGTACATGCGCTGCCAGGCGGCCATCAGCGTGTGCCCGCCATGTGCCGCGCTGAGGGTGCTGTAGAACGAGCGGTTGTCGATTTTGCCGGCCTTGGCCTGGCCTTGTTCCTCGGAGTCGAGCAGGCCGACGGTGGTCCCAAGCGTCCAGGCACCGACCGGTTGCTTGTGGGCGAACTGGACTAAGCGTTGGCGATAGATATCCTCCAGTTCTGCGCCCCAGAGGCCGAGCATGGTCCGCTCCTGGTTGAAGCGGTACTCGCCACCCAGGTAGTTGTAGCGGTCGGACGTGGCGAACGAGCGGCCATCAATAAACAGGTCTTCGCGGTTACTGGAGTTGCGCTGAGTGAATGAGCGCATCTGCCCGGCATTGAGGGTCAGCCCGGTGATTTCTTTCGAAGTCAGCATCGCCCCCTGAAAGGTTTGCGGCAGCAACCGCGCATCGTTGTACTGGAGGATGGGCAGGCTCGGCAGCAGCTCCCCGACTTTCAGCTCGGTCTTCGACAGTTTCAGTTTGAGCGCAGCGCCCAGGCTGGAGAAATCATCCGCCGAGCCTTTGCCGTCCGCCGGCAACAACAGGCTGCCAGCACGCCCACTGCCGCTGTCGAGTTTGACCCCGAGACGGCCGATCAGATCGACGCCGACACCCACGGTGCCTTGGGTGTAGCCGGACTGTGCGTTAAGCAGAAAGCCCTGCGCCCACTCCTCGCTCTTGGCCTGGGCGGCACCGCTGTCGCGAAAGTCACGGTTGAAGTAGAAGTTGCGCATCAGCACGTTGGCCGTTGCACCTTCGATAAAGCCCTGCTCCTGGGCCAGGACCAGGCCCGGCAAGACGCTGAGCAACAGCAGGGGTTGTACGGTGATGTAGTTAGGCAGGCTCATTTTTATTGTTTTTCCCGGTGGATTTAAAACGCAGAACCCCCTGGCAAGCACACGTGCTGCCACACAATCGGGGGGGAAATTGGCAGGCGAACCTGCCGGGTTGAACATGCTGGCGGTCGGTCTAGACCGCCAACCATTCCTTCATCAAATTCGCATCGTCGGTCAGCGCCTGCGGCGTGCCCTCGAAGACAATCCGCCCATGCCCCATCACGCAGACTCGCGACGAGACCTTAAGCGCGATGGTCAGCTTCTGTTCCACCAGCAGGATCGAAACCCCACGTCGGTGGATCTCGCGAATAGCCTCGGCGACGACGGCCACAATCTTCGGCGCCAGGCCTTCGGTGGGTTCATCGATCAGCAGCACTCTGGGGCAGCCCAGCAACGACCGGCACAGGGTGAGCATCTGCTGTTCGCCCCCCGAAAGGTTGCCCGCGCCAGTGTTACGGCGCTCGCGCAGCCGCGGGAAAAACTCGAACATCTGCTCGACGGTCCACGCAGTGGCGCCGTCGGTGGGCGCTTGCTGGCCCATGCGCAGGTTTTCCTCGACGCTGAGGTTGGCGAAGACCTCACGTTCCTCCGGGACGAACCCGATGCCGGCACGGCTGATGCGATAGGGGCGCAGCCCGGTCAACTCGCGCCCGGCCAACTGCACGCTGCCGGCACTGGGCGGCACCAGGCCCATGACCGCTTTCATGGTGGTCGAGCGCCCGGCGCCGTTGCGCCCGAGCAGGCTCACCACCTCGTTGTGACCGATGTGCAGATCGACCCCATGCAATACATGGCTCTTGCCGTAATGCACATGCAGGTCGCTGATCGACAGCAGGTTTTGCGAAGTAGGGTTCATGCACATTGCTCCTCACCCAGGTAGGCTTCCTGCACCCGACGATCTGCGCGGATCTGGTCCGGTGTACCGGTGGCGATGACTTCGCCGTAGACCAGCACACTGATGCGGTCGCACAGGGAGAACACCACGTCCATGTCATGTTCGACGATCAGCAGCGAACGCCCCTGGGTCACCTCGCGGATCAGGTTCAGGGCGTAATCGGTTTCTTCATGGGACATGCCCGCCATCGGCTCGTCGAGCAAGATCACCCGAGGGTCACAGGCCAGGGTCATGCCGATCTCCAAGGCGCGCTGTTCGGAGTAAGAGAGTTCGGCCGCGCACACCGTTTGCTTGTCCTGTAGCCGCACCTGTTCGAGCAGTTGCTCAGTCTGCTCGCGCACCTCGGGGTAACGCTGCACGGAGCGCCAGAAGTGGTATTGCATCCGGTGCTTGCGCATCACCGCGATGCGCAGGTTTTCGAACACCGAGAGCCCGGGAAAAATGTTGGTGATCTGGAACGAGCGCGACAACCCCAGGTGATTGATGTGCTGTGGCGAGTAGCCCTGGATCGCTTCCGCGCCCAGGAGGATCTGCCCGCTACTGGGCTGCAACTGCCCGGAGATCAGATGGAACAAGGTCGATTTGCCGGCCCCGTTGGGACCGATCACCGCATGACGTTCACCGGCACGCAATTCAAGCTGCGCACCCCGAATGATGTGAGCCTCGCCAAACGACTTATGCACATCGCGTAACTGCAGGATCGCATCGCTCATGGTTGTTCTCCTTCGACCCGAGGCCTGAGTGCGGCGGCGTTGACCACCGGTTCGTCATCCAGCAGGCGCAGCCATTGGTGGCGGGCCAGTTTCAGGACCAACAGCCCGGCCACCCCCAAGAGCAACGGCGTGGCCCAGGTCAGCAGCGCGCCCGGCAGCCATTCGCGGCCGAACAGGCTGATCGCCGGCCAGGCTTGGTCCGTCATCAACAGGGCCTGATAGTCCTGGCTGAATACGCGTTGCAACGTCTCGATCAAAAACACCACCGCCAGGCTCAACACCCCAGCGCCAAGCAGCGCCGAGAACGCCGCCGGGATGATCGCCAGCCAACCGCGCCGACGGATCTGCGCGCTCCAGCACAGCACCAGCCCGGCCAGGCCGCTGGGCATGAACATCATCACCAGTACGAACAACAGGCCCTGATACAGCAACCAGGATTGCGTGAGGTCAGAGGCGGCGTTGCCAAAGAACGTCATCAGGGCAGCGCCGAGCACCGGCCCGAGGAACACGTTGACGCCGCCGATGTAGGTGTTGAGTACCACTTCGGCAGAAAAACGCATGTCGAACAGCACGTAGTTGGCCGACTCCAGGTTCAGTGCTTGCAAGCCACCGGCAATACCGGCAAACATCGCCGACAAGGCAAACACCAGCACTCGCAAGCGGTGAACGTTGTAGCCCAGGAACTGCAGGCGGTGGCCGTTCTCGCGCAAGGCGAACGTCAGGCGCCCCATGGGCGTCAGCGTGAAGGCGTAGAGCAAGGCAATCGACAGCACCACCCAACCCAGCGTCAGGTAATACACTTGGGTCGCGTCACCGAAATCCAGGCCCCAGGCAGGGGCGCGCATGGACGAAATACCCGCCTCGCCGCCAAACAGCGTATTCAGGTGCGGGGCCAGGGAATGCAGCAACTCGGCCAGCGCCAGGGTGATCATGGAGAAGTAGACGCCTGCCCGTTTAGTGGCGAACCAACCGGCGCAGAGGCCGCAGATAAAGCCGCCCATGGCACCGATCAGCGGCAGCAACGGTGTCGGCAGCAGGCCTTGGCCATTGAGCGCACTCATCGCATGCAATGTAGCGAACGACCCCACGCCGAAGTACGCCGCATGACCGAACGAAAGCATGCCGCCCTGCCCGCACAACAAGTTGAAGGCACAGGCAAACAAGGCCGCGATAAGCATCTGGATGGCCGCGTTGACCATCGCCGCCGGCAGGATGGCGGGCAGCACCAGCAGGGCCAGCAACAGCACCGCCAGGAGGATATTCGTCAGTTTCATGGTTTACCCCTTCTCGCCCATCAACCCGGACGGCCGGATCAGCAAAATCAGCAGCATCAGCGCAAACGGAATGGTTGCCGCCACACTGGATACCTTGAGGGTCATCAACCCGCCCATCTGCTGCGCCCAGTCACCTGCCCCCAGCAAACCCAGGAGTGAAGCCAGGCTGAGGTCCACACCCACCGCGAACGAAGAAATCAGCCCGATCAGCAGCGACGCGATCATGGCCCCGGCCATCGAACCCAGGCCGCCAACCACCACCACGACAAACACGATGACCCCCAGCTCCAGGGCCATGTTCGGGTTGGTGGTGTAGAACGCCCCAGCCAGAGCCCCGGCCAGGCCGGCCAGTGCCGCGCCGATGCCGAACACGGCCATGAACACCAGCGGGACGTTGTGCCCCAGGGCCTCGGCCATTTGTGGACGATGAATCGCCGCCCGCACCACGATGCCGACCCGAGTGCGGGTCAACAGCAGGTAGATCAGGCCGAACACCAGCAGCGAGACCACACCCATCAACAAGCGATAGAACGGATAGTCGGTGCTGAACACCTGGAAGGCGGCAAAGTTGAGGAACTCTGGAACTCGGTATTCGACGGAAAAGTTGCCGTAAAACAACTTGATCAGTTCAGCAATGATGAACGTCAGGCCGAAGGTGAGCAGCAGTTCATGAGCATGGCCATGTTTGTGTACGCGGCGCAGGAAGAAGCGCTCGACGATCACGCCGAGCAGGCCCACGAGCACGGTCGAGAGCACTACCGCAGTCGTGAAGCCGACAACCTTCTGCAGGGTGTAGGCCAGGTAGGCGCCCACCATATAGAAGGAGGCATGGGCGAAATTGAGCACGCCCATCATGCCGAAAATCAGCGTCAGGCCGGCGGAAACCATAAACAGCAGCAGGCCGTAGATCACGCCGTTAAGCAGTGAAACTGTGAGAAATTCCATAGGCGACTCCAGCGTTCGCGATGGGCAGGAAGGCGTGCCGCTCGGCACGCCAGGCGGCGTCACTCGGGTCGTTGCATCCGGCAGGCATCCTGGACAGGCGCTGCGGCTTCATCGGCACTGAACGACTTGATCGGCACAAAGCCCATGTCGGTGCCGTCAACCTTGTAGCGCGCCTCCTTCGACACCACCGACACCACGAACGGCATCAGCAGTTGGTGATCCTCGGCACGCATCCGCACGTCACCCAATGGGTTGCGGTCGCTGGCCTGTTCCAGGGCCAGGGCGAAACTGCGGGTATTGAGACGGCCATCTTCGGCCGGCAGCTTCTTCAGCACATTGCCGACCATCTGCAAGGCAAATACCGTCTGTGGCTCGATGTAGGCTGGCAGGTGCCCGGTCTTGGCCTGATACTCGCTGGCAAATTTTTCGCCCTGCTCGCCCGCCGCCTCAATGTTGAACGGGTGGGAAACGTAGTGCCCCAGCGCGACATCGCCGGCGTTGGCGAGGTTGCCCGGCTGATCGAGAAAGGCCGTGCCGAAGCGCAGCTTCAGGCCGGCGGCGCGGCTGGCTTTCATCAGCAGCAACAGGTCGTTGCCCCAGTTGCCGGTCAGCACGGTTTCTGCGCCGGAGGCCTGGATGCGAGCGATATAGGGCGAAAAATCCTGCACCTTCTGCGTGTCGTGCAGGCTTTTACCCACCAACTGATAACCGCCAGCCGCGGCGTTTTCAGTGATGGATTTTTCCATGTCCTGGCCCCAGCTGTAGTTCTGGTTCATGGAATAGACTTTGCTGCCCAGGGTGCCCGCCTCTTTCATTGCCGCGACCAGGGTCTTGACCCGGATCGGTGCGTTACCGTTGAAGCGGAAGTGATAGAAGTGGCATTTGCTGCCGGTCAGTTCAAGCGCTTCACCACCGACGTTGAGGAACACCACCTCCTTGCCCTTATTGCGCAGGTTGTACTTGCGCACGTCTTCGGTGATCTGCCCGGCAGCCACTGACGAAGCCCCTTGGACAATCATTTGCGCGCCGCTGCCAATGGCGGCCTTGAGTTTCTCGGAGGCGCCCGCGGGGGTCCCCTGGCTGTCGAACTCAAGGAGCTGGATCGGTTCGCCGTTCCAACCACCCTCGGCATTCAGCCGTTCGATCTGAAAACGCGTGGCGGCGCGGAACATTTGCCCGGTGGCGGCCGACGGCCCCGACAGGGTCTCGACCAACGCCACTTTCAAAGGATCAGCGCAGGCGATACCGGCGAACAGGGTCGTGCCGAGGGTGAGCAGACGCAGCGTGGTCTTGGTGTGCATGGAAACCTCGAATTTTTATTGTTATTTGCAATCTGGTAGTACATCAGCAAGTACATGTCTGACCAGTTGGCGAAAATTACGTCAAGCCTGCCGCGAAGTCAAAGCACTCCTACCACGATTTATGCATTTATTTTTTATAAATGCACCTGCGGGCCTTTAAAACAGACAACTCCACCCTGGATTATTTTTTCAAACACTTGTAAGACCACAGCTCAATCCGTCACTATCAACAGCTCATCACATCAATGCCCGTACCCGTGCTGCCCCCTGGCAGAGGACCGAACCATGAAAAGCGACAACGCGCACCCCAACCAGCCCCTGCCCATGGAAATCGTTCACTGGCTCAGTGGCGAGATCCAATCCGGGCGGCTGGCCACTGGCGATCAACTGCCCAGCGAACGGCAACTGTGCGAACAGTTTTCGGTCAGCCGGGCGGTGGTGCGCGAAGCCTTGTCGCAGCTCAAGTTCGAAGAGCTGATCACCACTCAGCAAGGCAAGGGTGCCTTCGTCGCCAAGCGTGGCGAGCGCCATGCGTTTCGCTTGAAAGCAGTCTCGCTGGGTGAAGGGGACGCATTGCTGCATATCCTCGAATTCCTGATCACCATTGAAGTGGGCGCCACACGCCTGGCAGCCTTGCGCCACACCCCCGAAGACCTGAAGAAGATTCGCCAGGCACTGGTTGGTATGGAATACGCCATGGTCAATGATCAACTGGGGGACGAAGAAGACTATGCCTTCCACCAAGCGATTGTCGCGGCCACGCACAACCCGCATTTCAAATCGCTCAACGAGTACCTCGACCACAGCGTCCGGCGCCTGATTCGCGAAGCTCGCAGCAACACCGCCGAAATCTACAACGAGCTGATCCAGGACGTGCAGGACGAGCACCAGGCCATCTTCCAGGCCATCCAGGCCCGTGATCCGGTGTTGGCCGGCGAAGCCGCCGAGCGCCATCTGCGCAATGCCGCCAAGCGGATGAACATGTACCTGCAGGCCTGATTCCCGGCAGCACCCTTGACACCGAAAAGCGAAGCCTTCTACCATCCTGTCAGACAACAATAAAATATGTCAGACAGGTTACTGCTCATGAGTTCTATCAGCGCACTGTTACAAGCATTGGCTTCATTGATCCGCACCTCCGACACCCCTCCTGCCCTCGGCACGACCGCCCACCCTGCGGTATTCCAGCTTCCACTCGATCCCTTTTTCGGCCCGGCTCTTTATGAGAAGCGCCTCGGCACGACCGCCCGTACCCACTCCTACCGTTGAGGTTTCCCATGCACATCAGTGGCCAGACGCAACTGATCGGCATCGTTGCCGATCCGATCGCCCATGTAAAAACTCCGCAAGTGATCAACCACAGTGCTGCCAACCAGGGCCTCGACCTGGTCTGCGTGCCGCTGCACGTGCAAGGGTCGAACCTGCACAAGGTGCTGCTCGGCGTATCCGGCATCGCCAATCTGCACGGCCTGGTAGTGACCATCCCGTACAAGGAAAGCATCGTTGAATACTGCGACGAACTGACCGAGACCGCACGCCAGGTCGGCTCGGTCAACGCGGTGCGGATCGACCCCGAGAGCGGCCGCTTGATCGGTGGCAACTTCGACGGCGAAGGCATGCTCGCCGGGCTGCATCAGCAAGGTCATAGGCTGGAAGGCAAACGCGTGCTGCTGGTGGGCGCCGGTGGAGCCGGCAAGTCGATCGCCGCAGCGATTGCCCGGCAGGAACCGGCACGGCTAGCGATCTACAATCGCTCCCCTGCCCGCGCCGAAGCCCTGTTGGAACGCCTGAAAACGCAGTTCCCCAAGGTCGAGCTAAGCACCAGCGACGGCAATGCGCAGGACTTCGACGTGATCATCAACGCCACCTCCCTGGGCCTCAAGGACGACGATGCCCTGCCGCTGGACCCCAGCACCCTGCGGGCTGATGCCCTGGTCTGCGAAGCCGTGATGCGCGCCGGCGACACCCCCCTGTTGGCCGCGGCTCGACTGCGCGGCTGCCGCGTTCACCATGGACAACACATGATCTATGGCCAGATCGTGCAGATCTGTCGTTTTCTCGGCGTTGACCTGCAACACGAACATCTGGCGCGCATTCTCGGCCCATGAACCCAGGCACTCTTTCGGAGACAACGACCATGTATGATTTCAACAATCGCGTCCTGCTGCTGACGGGTGCCAACGGTGGCATCGGCCGCGAAGTGGCAAGGCTGTTCTATCAGTACGGCGCCTCGATGGTGCTCGCCGACCTGGACGGCGACGGCCTGGCGGATTTCGCCCGGGAACTGGACGCCAGCGGCGAGCGCGTCGCCACCCTGCGGATGAATGCGGCCGACCCTGCCGATTCGGCCAAGGCTGTGCAACTGGCCGTCGAACGCTTCGGCGGCATCGACTTCCTGGTGCCATCGGCCGGTTTGTACCAGTCGCAGCCGATTCGCCAAATGACCGATGAGCAATGGCGCCAAACGCTGGGCATCAACCTCGACGGCGTGTTCTACCTGTGCCAGCGGGCAATCCCGGTACTGCGTGCCAACAGCGCAATCGTCAACCTAACCTCGGTGGCCGCACATCGGGGGGCGTTCTCTAACGCGCACTATGGCGCCTCCAAGGGCGGCCTATTGAGCCTGACCCGCGCCCTGGCGCGGGAGTTGGGGCCGCAGACCCGGGTGAACGCGGTGTCCCCCGGGATCATCGAAACCCCGATGACCCAGCACCTGATCGCGAGCCGCGGCAGCGATTCGGTGGAGCAGACCCCGCTCAAACGCCTGGGTCAACCGAGCGAAATCGCCTCGGTGATCGCCTTTCTATGCAGCAACGGCTCAAGTTTCATGACCGGCGAAGTACTGCACGTGAACGGCGGGCTGTACATCGCCGGATGAGCCTTGCGCGCCTCGTTTTTTTGCCCGTTGAGCGGTCAAGCGAGAAATGAGCGCGCGCCCTTCAGGGGCGCGGGCTCATGGGGCCAGCGGCCGCACTTACGCGCTGGCAACCTGCAAAGAGCTACGCACCTTGCCTGGGCTGCTGCCGGTGATGCGCCGAAACCAATGACCAAAGGAATCCCCCGACGCAAATCCCAGGTGCTGCGCCAGGGTCTCGTTGGAGTGTTCGCCTGCCAGGCCGCGGTATGCCTCCACGAGGAGCAGGCGGTTGTGCCAGTCCGTGTAGCGCAATCCGGTATCCTTGCGAAACAGCCGCGCCAGCGTCCGCTCCGTAGCGCCTACCTCGTGCCCCCATTCGGTCAGGCTCTTGCGCATCCCAGGCCTGGCGATCAGTTGCTCGGCCACACGCTTGAGCCGTGCGTCGCTCGGCAAAGGCAGGACCATGTTGCTGGGCACCCGCTCTTCGATCTCCTCGAACAACAACTGCAACATGCAGGCGCGCCGTTGTTCGCAAAGCGGTCGAGTGCCCTGCTCGGCCAACCGCTCGCACAGGGCGATGATCAGCGGGGATGCATCGATCAGCTTGACGCTCGGGGAGATGTGTTTGCACAGGTCAGGGTCAAGGTACAAGACCGTGAGGTCTACCGGGTTATACGCCTCGCCCGAGTGCAAGGTCTGTGGCGGAATCCAGACCGCCATTCCCGGTTTGAGCAACCAGCGTTGCTCGATGGCGTTGCCATGAAGCACACCGTTTTTGACTAACACAAACTGCCCGAAGGGGTGTTGATGAGCATGACGCTCCGCCTCGGGCAGCTTGGTTAACTGCCGTTCAACAACCAGTGCGGTGTGATCCAGGTCGACGAAACTCATTGCGACTCTGCTTACCCTTTCTGCGGTCCACCGCGCGCAGGCAGCTTGAAGGCAAAGAGTAAACCGAGTGCCATCAAAAGACCAAGCAACAGGAACGTGTCCGGGTAGGACTGGTCTGGCGGCAGGTACAACGCAACAGCCACCAGTGCATTGACGCCAAACGCCGCGCCAAGGTTGCGCAGAAACTGCACCGTGGAGGTATAGGCTCCCAACTGATCAGGCGGGGCGCTGTTCTGTGCGAGTACCAGGGTCGTTGTGGCTGTAAAGCCCATACCCAGCCCGACCAGAATCTGACCGATGCCCATCAGCAGCCACTGCGAGCAGTGCAACCCCGCAGCCACCCCCAGACAACCGAGCATCAGCATGGCCATCCCAACGATAGCCATGGACTTGAACCCGACATTCGCCAGACGCTTGCCACAGACGGTGGCACCGCCTACCCAGCCCAACGCGGCCAGCATGATCAGCCCGCCGGTCGACAATGCGCTGCCCGGCGAATGGCTCAGGGCAATTGGCAACACGCTGACCGTGGCGTACAAGCCGATACTGGAGATCACCACCAACGCCATGACCGCTCCCAGTGCAGGCCGTTCAAAGAAACCAAACGGCACTGGGCTACCGGCAGGTACCTGACGCACGCGAGCTATCAGCGCGACCAGACTGATGAGCACCACAAACGCCAGCGTCGCTATCGGGTATGGGATCATATCCAGACGCTGACTGCTCAACATGAACAGCCCCGCACAAGCAGCAATGGCCAAAAGGCCCTGCGCTATCGGGTCTACCGTCCTGGTCGATTGACCTCGACCGATAGCTGGTGTGAAACACAACACCGCCAATGCCAAACAGCCCAGCGGCAGATTGAGCCAGAATACCCAGCGCCAACTCAGGGTGTTGCCCAGCACCGTACCGGCAACCGGGCCCAACACAGCCGCCAGCCCCCAGACACTGCTGAGCATGCCCTGCATGCTGGCACGCTTGGGCCCGTCGAAGAGCGACGCCAGCATCGAGTAGGAAAGAACGATGATGCCACCCGCCCCGACGCCTTGCAGCGCTCTGCCGGCAATCAGCATGACCATGCTCTGGCTAGCGGCAACCAGCGCCGACGCGGCGATGAAGATCAGCAGGCTGACCTTCATCATCGACGAAACCCCGAACCGATCCGCCAGTGCGCCGGCCAGCGGGGCAATGAGTGCCAGGGGTAGCAGGAAGCCTGAGACCACCCAGGGATAGAGCGTCGCGTCCTGCATTTGCGCATTGATCTGCGCCAGTACCGTGCTGACAGCAGTACTGTCCATCGCCGCGAGAAACAACACGACGAGCACCGCCAGAACGCTCAGCGAGCGTTGGCGCTGCACATGATCATTCTCATCTCGCAAAGAGGCGCGAGTAACACTCTTCATAACCGATCCCTTCACGGCATTTACCTGGGATCAGGTTACGTAACCGCCTGGATGAGCGAAATGTTCCGTCAAGACAACTCATCGACTGAAACGGACGAGAACCATCAGCGGTGCCTCTTCGCGATCCGCACTGCGACGTTGTCAGCTCGCCCTTTGATGCGTGCCGACGCAGAGGACTTCGAGCAATACCTGCTCCAGAATGTCGAAGAAACATCTGATGTGCGCCTGTTTCAACGCCTGAGGCCGGGTTACCAGATAGACCTCCATCTCTGGAAGTTCCAGCTCCGGGAACAACTCCGTCAGGCCCTTCGCCAGAATACGCGGCAGTACAGCCACGCCCATGCCTTGCCGCACCGACTCCAGTTGGACGGCGAACGAGTTCACGCTGATTTGCGCACGGTCCAGGCCCGCAGCCTTTGCGGCACGCATTTGAGGCAACATATCCAGCGGAGGAAGCAAGGCGATGTTGACCGCCGTAGCCAGGGTCACTCCGGGAGATCGCTTCAGGTACCCGGCCTCAGCGAAGACGCCATAGGCGAGCTTGCCGATGGGTCGATAAATCAACGACGGCTCGCCCAGGTGCGCTGTGCGTATGGCGATATCCGCCACCCCGCGGACGATCTTGTGAAAGTCGGTGGCGACCAGTAACTCCACGGAACAGCGCGGATGCAGGGCCGTAAACCGGCTCGCGGCGTCCAGCACACAAGAAGAAAACCCCTCGCCGGCACTGACCAGCACGCTGCCACATAGCGCTGCGTGTTCCCCGGACAACTCCGCCGCCGTCTGACGCCTCAAGCCCGCCTCTGCTGCCACCGCGACGTCCACCAGGGCTTGGCCCCGCGAGGTCAACCAGCAGCCTTCAACGCCGCGCTCAACGAGCGGCTCACCCAGGGCCGCTTCCAGCTGGGTCAGGCGACGGGACACGGTAGACGCCGCGATCCCCAGCAGTTGGCCAGCTTGAAGAAAACTGCCACGCCGCGAGACCGCCAACAGCAGACGAAGATCGTCCCAATTTGCCTGCAACGCCATACCTCCCATCCTCCAGGGTTTGCATATATGCAAAGCCATTATGCAGTAGTCGCTGTTTTTCAGGCGCAGCCTCAACGGTATATCTACCGGCCTTCGAAACGACTGGAATGAAATGTATGACTATGGACCCCATGCGCAACGCATTCGTCACTGGCGCAACCGGCTTGCTGGGCAACAACCTGGTGCGGGAACTGGTCGCACACGGCTACGCCGTCAAAGCCCTGGTCCGCTCACGGGCCAAGGGTGAGCAGCAGTTCAACGACCTGCCGAGCGTGGAACTGGTCGTTGGCGATATGGCCGACACCGACGCGTTCGCAACATCGTTGCAAGGCTGCGATACGGTGTTTCATACCGCGGCGTTCTTTCGCGATAACTACAAGGGCGGCAGCCACTGGGAAGCGCTCGAAAAGATCAATGTCGCCGGTACGCAAGCCCTGCTTCACCAGGCCTACCGCGCGGGGGTCCGCCGCTTCGTGCATACCTCGTCGATTGCCGTGCTCGACGGAGCCCCCGGCACCTCTATCGACGAGACATGCCTGCGGGCCGAAGCCGATGCGGATGACTACTACCGCAGCAAGATCCTCGCCGAGCGTGTCGTCTTGACGTTCCTTGAAACCCATCCCCAAATGCATGCCTGCATGGTGCTGCCCGGCTGGATGTGGGGCCCGGGCGATATGGGCCCGACCTCCTCAGGACAATTGGTCAAGGACGTGATCAACGGCAAGTTACCCGGGCTGATCCCCGGCACCTTCTCCGTGGTCGATGCCCGCGATGTGGCATGTGCCCAGATCGCCGCCGCCAAACATGGGCGGCGAGGAGAGCGCTACCTCGCGGCCGGTCGCAACTTGACCATGCGCCAGTTGGTACCTGTGCTGGGGCGTATCGCGGGCGTCAAAACCCCTGTTCGGCAACTGCCAGTGCCCGCGCTGTACCTGTTGGCGGCGGCGCAGGAGGTTTACGCGCGCATTACCGGCAAGCCTATTTTGCTGAGCATGGCGACGTTGCGCCTATTGATACGAGAGGAGCACCGTACCTGTTTTAACCACCACAAGAGCGAACAGGAGCTTGGCCTGAGTTTTCGAGTGCTGGAGCAGACCGTTTCTGACACTGTGGCGTGGTATCGGAAACATGGCGTGGTTAAGCCAAACAAGGACGAAAACACACGATGAGCAAAACCATCATCCTGATGCGTCACGGCCAGCCCAAGATGGCCGCGCGCGAAAGAATCTCAATGTTCGAGATGAAAGACTGGATCGAGCAATACAACCGATCCGAAATCATCCGCCATCCGGCTCCGGACGCCAGCCAGCAACTCGCCGCAGCCGCCACCCTGGTTGTTTCAAGCAGCGCGCCTCGTGCGCTGACCTCGGTCGAGGTGCTCGGGCTGAAGCCTGCTGTCGTCGACGCGCTTTTCTGCGAAGCGCAACTGCCTTATGGCCGTTGGCGATTGCCCCGGCTATCGCCGTTTACCTGGGCATTTATCTTCCGGGTCTTATGGCTGTGCGGTTACTCACGCAATATCGAATCCGCTGGCGCCGCAAGGTTGCGCGCCAACACGGCCGCTCAACGACTGCAGTCCCTCGCCGGTGAAGGGCCGGTTCTGCTGCTCGGTCATGGCGTGATGAATCGAATGATCGCCAAACACCTGCTCGCAGACGGTTGGACCCGCCAACAGCACAATGGCAGCCAATATTGGAGCGCGACGGTGTATCAATACGCTGGTGTATAGACGGTGATCGGCTGAGCGCACGCAACCGTCCAGGTGGCACACCGCCCTGATACAGTGTCTTTGCTACGCGTGTGAAGTGCAGTGCTTCGGCTACGGCCAAAAGGAGCCTCACTCTCAGAAGCGCAGACAACGCTCCCGTTATGCCTGGAACGTGAATAACGCGGCTTCACGCTCTATGGTGGAATGCGAACAAGGACGTCATCGAGGCGGCCGGGGGACTCAGGCACTCTTTCAAGAGGATCACGCGCATGGCATTCACCACCCTGATACTGGACGCCCCTGGCCCGCCGCTGCTATTTGAGGAAATCGACCGATTCCTTGAACTGGGGCTGGCCGTCACCCTGAACCTTCATTATTTCACCGACCAGGACAGCATCAGGAACCACTACGGCGAGCGCATTCAATACGCCCAGATCAATTGCCACGACAAGTCCGCCTTCATCGCGGCGGTAATCCAGGCTGGGGGCTACAGCGTGTTCAAGACGCGCCTGAACATCCCCCTCGATGGCGAACTGATCAGCGCCGCCGCCTCCCCTGCCTTGGCAACACCGTTGCGCGCCATCGCCCAGGCAGGCGTAGGGCTTAACCACATCGACCGGCAAGAGGCCGAGCGCACTGGCGTGACGATACTGAACACACCAGGTTCCAACGCCACGGCCGTCGCTGAATACGTGGTGGCCCAAGCGGTGTTTTTATCCAGGGACCTCAGCCACTACAACACCGAAACCCATAAAGGCCACTGGTCCAAGGGCAGCCTACCTCCCGGCCAGGAGTTCTCCGAGCTGACGCTGGGGCTGGTGGGCACTGGCGGCATTGCCCAACAGGTCGCTCGCAAGGCGCGGGCACTCGGCATCAAGGTCATCGCCACCGGTTCGGAGCGCTTTACCGATCAGGTCGCACGGGACCTTGGGCTTGATCGAAGACCAACCCTCTCGCAGTTGCTCGGCGAAGCCGATGTCGTCTCGATCCATACACCACTCACGCCGCTCACACGGGGCCTGTTCGGCAGTACAGCGTTCAGCCAGATGCGCCCGGGCTCGATCCTAATCAATACCGCCCGCGGTGGCATCGTCGACGAGGACCAACTGGCAGCGTTCATGACCCGCTTTCCCGGGCATATCAAAGCAGTCGCCATCGATACCTTTGCCCAAGAAAAGGACCGCTTCAACTCACCGCTGGCAGGCATTGCCAACGCACAACTGACGCCGCATATCGCGGGCAATACCGCAACGGCAATCAGGACGGCTTCACGCCAGATCGTCGACAAGATCCACGCGTTCAGCCTGTAGCTGTCGACGCCTAGCGCCGCGCCACACACTCCGCCAGCGCTGCCTCCAGCCAACCGGCCGCGCGCATTTTCAGGGCTGTGCTTCCGCATTTCGGACAGCTCGCGAACCAGTCGCCGGGCATCAGCGCGTCACTGCGCGGCGCAATGGTTTTCTTCCACTTGCAGTCTTCACACACAAAGGTGAAGGGTCTGGGTTTTATCGGCATGAATGGGTTCTCCTGGATGGCGATACTGCGGATTATTCTGTGACCGGGAGCAGCGCTTGCAGCAATTCCAGCTTGCGCTGCAACTGCGCGACGTGTTCTCGCTCGGCGCGCAACGCCGACCGCAGCTCGCGGTTTTCCATGTCCAAGATCTGCGCCAAACGCAGATCCTTCTGATAATGGGCAAGCATTTTCCAAAGCTCGCTCAACTTCAAACAATGCTGTACCAGCACCAGCAGGATGATCCCCATCACCGCCAATGCCCCCGTCGAAACCACTTCCGACATACTCATGTTCACATCCTTCCATCCCTTCGAGATATTCCGAAGACAGCGACACGATATGTAGTGATTTACGACAGGTCTAGAATGTAGACTTATACAGGTAAAGTATTCACGCACATGGAGCAGGTATGAAACGCAAGCAATCCATCGAACAAGTGCGCTGGGACCTGGCACTTCGCTATCGTTTGATCGAGACCGTCGCCTGGTGGGAAGGCCGCCTGACCACGGGGCACTTGATCCAGAGCTTCGGCATCAGCCGCCAGCAAGCCTCCAAGGACATCAATACCTACATCAATGAACATGCGCCCCGAAACTTGACATATGACAAGCAACGCAAGGGCTATGTACCGAGCAAACACTTCAAGCCGCTGTTCATCGATGACAGCGCCAGTGCCTACCTGCACCTGCTTTACCAGAACAATGAACGGGCGCCGCACATCGAAGGCCTGGCCCTGGCATATGCCCATACCAAGGTGCTCGAAGTGCCGGACCGGCCGATCCGGCCAGAGATCCTGCGCCCCTTGCTCGCGGCATGCCGCGACGGTCTGCGCCTGGAGACCGAGTACGTATCGCTCAATACCCCGAACGTGGAAATCCGCCTGATTGCCCCTCACACCCTGGTGTACACCGGGATGCGCTGGCATGTGCGCGCTTACTGCGAGAAGAATCGGCAGTACCGCGACTTTGTGCTGAGCCGCCTGCGCGGTGAGCCGGACCTGCTCGACGCGTCGCAGAACACACGGGAACTGGACGAAGACTGGAATACCGAAGTGCCAATCATCTTCGCCCCCGATGGCCGCTTGAACGCGGCGCAGCAGGCCATCATCGAAACCGACTTCGGCATGACCGACGGGCAACTGGTGGTGTCCAGTCGCAAGGCACTGGTGAAGTACGTCTTGCGCCGCTATCAGGTCGACCCGCGCAACCAGGCGACCAACCCCGAGGCCCAGCAGATCGTGGTCACCAATCTCAAAGAGTTGAGACCGTGGTTGATGCATGATTGAGGCGCATGTCCTGCCAGAGGCGCAGCGCACGCAGGCAATTGTCGATCTCGGCCGCGAGTAAGCGCTGTGCCAGTTCATGCTGGCCGTTGAGCAGAGCAATATTGCGCAGCGTATTGCCCTGGTGATTCTTCGCGCCCAGATCAAGACCGAACGTCATGGCGCGGTCGATGAAGTACCGCGCGGCCTTCAAGTGGCCATTGAGCAGCAGCCAATGCAGTGGCGTGTTCCCCAGCCCATCGCGGTCATTGAGGCTGGCACCCAGGCGGTAGCGGGCTTGCAGGGTTTTGACATTGCCGTATCGCGCAGGCAGGTGGATGTATTTGTCGTGGGGCATGAAGCTGCCCAGGCCGGCCCAGCCGCGAATCTGCGGGTTGCCCTGGGCGCCGAGTGACTCCAGCGTGTCGATCAGGCCGCTGCGGTTCAGCCGGTAAGCCATGTCCAGCGGCGTGTCACCCGCCAGGTCACGCTGATTCAAGCCGGACGGATCGAGAGGCGGCGCCTCATCGAACAGCACGCAGAGGTGCCAGTCGCTGAGGCCAAGCTCGGCGCGATCATCGATGCGCTCAAACAGAGTGATCGGCCGCCCCACACACAACGTCGTGAGCGTCACGCCTCGAGCGAACATGCGCCGAAGAAACGCTCGAAGAGCGGCGTAGGCAAATGCTTGTCGTCCAACAGACCGAAGTGCTTGCCCACGTTGCGTCCCAGGGCCATCAGTGTGTTTGCGCTGTTTTTCGTGCCGGCGTACCCGGCGCTCAAGATCGACTCGACGCGCGCGTCACCGGTCGACTCTCGCTGATACGCCCGCCCCGTGATCATGACGTCTACCAGACACACGCTGACGCGCTCATCGCCCAAGGTGAAAGGCTCCAGCGCCTCGCTCGCCAAGACGGCACGCAAGCCGTCCTCGCCACCGGCGACAATCCGCTCCAGCGCTTCAAGGGAGCGGTCGAAGAGGTCGAACTCCTGCATCGAAAACGCAAAACAGTAGTCCTGAGCGGTAGCCCGCGAGATCGGACGTGCGTGGTGCGGATGAGTCGACAACCAGTCAACGAACGAGGCTTTATCGCTTTTTCCACCCTGGCGACGGAACAGCAGATAGTCGTTGATGACCTGACTGAAAGGGTTCCCCGTCGGCACCCAGCCCGTGCTGTCACGTTCTTCGGGTTCCGGCAGGTCAACCACCGGCACGGCTGACTTAGGCGTCCACCCAAAGCACCGCAGGTCATAGCCAAGCACAAACAGGCTCGCCTCGAACGCATGGCACCGCGCAGGCAGCGCGCCTTGCTCGGCGAACCAGCCGGTGCGCTCAAGCACGGCGCGGATAATCCAGCCCAACCGCACTTGCCAGCGGGCCCATGTCTCATAGCTGATCGAAGAGAACTGAGGCGCGGCCAGGCCGTTCAAAAATGCTCCGGGGTTGCGGATCTGGCTGCCACGAGCGGCTCCGGACGGGAAAGCCAACAAGGGTTTGCCGCTCCCGGTCCATTGCTGGCGAAACAGTGAATACAGCATGCCTATCGCTGCGCCGACGCGGCTGTCATAGATGGGGGAGCCCGACGAATCAAACAACGCATGAATCTTGGTCAGGCCCGCATCGAAACGCTCGACGCTGATCGCATCGAGATCATCCAGGTCATTTTTGCCATCGAGCGACATCAGCCCGGCCATCTTTTGCAGATAGCTCGACAGCTTGCCGTTTGCGGCCAGCCGGTGCAAAAACGGAATGGCGCCCCGCACACCGCCCCAACGAAGAATCTGCAGGCAGGCTTGAAGCGCTTGCTGGTCATTCCCCTGATTGACCGCACTCGTCAGCCATTCGCGAAGTTGCCCGAGAGAGCGTTGGGTTTCAGCCCAGGTGCGTGAATCCACCGAGCATTGGTGAGCATCCTGCCAGCTTGCCTTCCAGCGATAGTGCCCCAGCACCTGCTCGATGCCCTGGACATCAGCCGTCAAACCGCCAGGCACGAATTTGCTCGACTTGAAGCGCAGCTTGAAGGTCAGCGTCGGCAAGTTCGCTGCAAGCCATGCGATGAAGGACTCAACTTCAGGTTGCGCCAGGAACTGTTCGCGCTGCATGCAGACCACCTTGCCAGTAATATCGAATGGCCACACCCTAAGCAAAATCAGCGACCCCGTCCACGATGTTTGTCCGTACAGGTAAACAAATGGAGCAGGTT
Source organism: Pseudomonas sp. 7-41 (assembly GCF_021233075.1). Lineage (NCBI taxonomy): Bacteria > Pseudomonadati > Pseudomonadota > Gammaproteobacteria > Pseudomonadales > Pseudomonadaceae > Pseudomonas > Pseudomonas sp. 7-41. The sequence goes on from NZ_CP089551.1 coordinate 5,968,524, forward strand.
CTCAGGCCCGGACTAGACGCTTCTCGACCATCGCCAGGGTTCGGCCGAAACAGATATATGAACGGTTCAGCCACCCCGCTTCTGTTTACACGCGGCCCATCGACTTATGCATCGACGTGCCTTTGCAACGCATGCGCGAGATCGATGTGCCCGGCACCCGCAAGGATCATCAGCGGCGGTCATGCCTCGACTCCGACTTGGGCTATATGAACTATCGAATGTTGCAGATCATCTAAAACCTTCGATCTAAATCATTCTCAACAATAACAAACAATAAGTTAGCCAACTAAGCATTTAAAACAACTGTGCGAAAAGACATTCAGCTGACTTCATATCGCTTTAACGACCAAGCCTGGCATTCTTTTATTTTCACATATATTTTACATCCCCCTACATATGCTAATGTCATTACGACATCAGCGCTGTTCAACCAGGTTTAAGGAGTGTGTATGACCGGTGTATTGGCCTCCGTTAACAGCCGCACACAACTGGTCGGGCAGAACAGGCTCGAACTGTTGCTGTTCCGCTTCAACAACCACCAACTGTACGGGATCAACGTATTCAAAGTTCGTGAAGTTATCCGCTGCCCGAAGTTATCATCGATACCAAAGTCTAATAACAATATTTGTGGCGTGGCCAATATCCGGGGTGTCTGCATCCCTATTCTTGACCTGGCCATGGCAACGGGACTGCCCGGAGTCGAGGATCAGGAAAGCGCTTTTATAATACTTACGGAGTACAACAATCGCGTTCAGGGTTTCCTCGTCTACGCGGTCGAACACATCGTCAATCTGAACTGGGAAGACATCCATCCGCCGCCCAAGGGCAGTGGTGAGAACAATTACCTGACGGCCGTCACCCGCACGGACGACCGCCTGGTCGAGATCATCGATGTTGAAAAGGTGCTGACAGAAATATCGCCATCGTCCGAGGAAATATCCAGCGGCGTAATCGATCACGAAGTCACCCAGCAGGCGCGACACCTGCGGGTGTTGACCGTGGACGACTCGATGGTCGCGCGCAAACAGGTGACCCGCTGCCTGGAAACCGTGGGCGTCGAGGTAGTGGCCTTGAACGATGGCCGACAAGCGCTGGACTACCTGCGCGCCATGCTCGACGAAGGGCGCAAGCCGGATGAGGAGTTTCTGATGATGATCTCCGACATCGAGATGCCGGAGATGGACGGCTACACCTTGACCGCCGAGATCCGCAACGACCCGCGCATGGCCAACCTGCACATTGTGCTGCACACCTCGCTCTCGGGGGGCTTCAACCAGGCCATGGTCAAGAAAGTCGGGGCCGACGACTTCCTGGCCAAGTTCCGCCCCGATGACCTGGCCGGCCGCGTCGTCTCACGTATCAAAGCCGTCAACACGAACTGACGCTCTACGACAACAACACTCAAGCCAAGGAGGCTGCAAGGAAACGAATAAGAACAAAATCAACAGAGGGCAAATCATGTTGAAATGTAATGAGCTCTATCATCTGGCGCCAGACAACGGCGAGGCCAGGCCCTTCTGGCAAGGCCGCGCACGCGACGCGCAGGCGGATATCCAATGCGCCATGGGCTGCGGCGCGCAGCTACCCGAGACGCCCCAGTCAGCAGAGCCGCCCCCTGCGCCCGCAGCGGCGACGATCACTCCCACCTGCATGAACAACGAGCTCGTTGCCGCCCAGGAAATCTGTGCCCGCGCCAAGACCGCCGTGGTCGAGATGTTCAGCCATGTCCGCATGGGCCGCGCCCTGGAGTTGGAGAATATCAGCGTACTGGTCGACGACATTTCCGCGTCGATCGCCCGCCATCCCAATGCCTTTATCAGCCTGGCACGCCTGAAAAGCCTCGACGATTACACCTATATGCATTCGGTCGCCGTGTGTGCACTGATGATTGCCCTGGGCAACCAGTTGAACCTGCCCGCCGTGTTGATTCGCCGGGTCGGGATGGCCGGCCTGCTGCATGACATCGGCAAAATGGCCATACCGGGCGCGATCCTCAACAAGCCCGGGCGCTTGAGCGGTGACGAATTGCAACTGATACGCACGCACCCGCTGGAAGGTGAAAAAACCCTGTTGGCGACTTCGCAGATGTGCGACATGGTCGTGGATGTCTGCCTGCATCACCATGAGCGGGTGGACGGCAGCGGCTACCCCCATCAGTTGGTCGGCGACCAGATCAGTCTTTTTGCGCGAATGGCCGCCGTTTGCGATGTCTACGATGCAATCACCTCGGATCGTTCCTACAACCAAGGCTGGGACCCCGCGGTCGCCATCCAGCAAATGTCGACATGGGACGGGCATTTCGACGACGAGGTGTTCCGCGCGTTTTTGAAGTCCGTGGGTATTTATCCGGTGGGGTCTATCGTTCAGTTGAAAAGTGGCAGTATCGGCGTGGTGATCGAACAACACCCCGACTCTTTATTGACGCCAAAGATTAAGTTGTTCTTCGTGCCGGTGTTGAATATTTATATCACCCCAAAAATAATCGACCTGAGTGATCCCGAACAAACCGATCGCATCATTGCGCGCGTGCCGTCACAGCGTTATGGCTTTAAAAACACCGAACGTCTCTGGCTCGACGATGAGGCGTCCGAGCAGAACTAAGCGACGCCCCAGCTGTACTGCATTTATATGCTCAAGCAGCCCATGATCAAGCAGTAAGCCTTGCGAACAAAAAAACTGAAATGCCGCCATCCAATTATGTCGGCAACTACTAGCGTGGGCAGGAAATACCATGAAATTCAACTCATTACAGACTCGGATTTGCTTCACCGCCGGACTCTGCCTGTTAATCTCTTGCGCAAGCCTGGTGTTATATGGGTTGTACTCCTCAACCGCCAATCAAGCCTACGTGGGCACCGAAGTTTCAACATTGATCGAAAGCGGCACCATTCGCGAAGTACAAAACCTGGCGGAGTCCCGTGCCAATGCGATCAGGGCGAAACTGCAAAATGCCTTGGACTCGGCACGCACGCTGGCCAATACGCTGGGCGCGAGTAAAAGTGCACAAAGCCCGCTGGCACTGGGCCGCGATCAAATCAATACAATGTTGCTCAGCGTGCTCAAGGACAACCCCGACTTCAACGGCACGTATTCGTGCTGGGAGCCGGATGCGGTGGACGGCCAGGACCAAGCGTTTCGTAACAACGAAGGCGGTAACAACCCGTTGACCGGCCGCTTCACGCCCTATTGGACACGCGGCTCGGACGGCCATATCGCCGTGCAACCGCTGGTCGAATACGACTCCGATGCCCGCCACCCCAATGGCGTGCTCAAGGGCGGCTGGTACAGCGGCCCCCGGGACACCCTGAAAGAAAGCGTGCTCGACCCCCTTCCCTACGTGGTGCAAGGCAAAAATGTGTGGCTGACCACGCTCTCGGTGCCGATCACCGCCAATGGCAAGTTTTACGGCGTGGTCGGCGCAGACTTCGACATCTCGTTTATCCAGAAACTCAGCGAGCAAATGTCCGCCGACCTCTACGGCGGCAAAGGTTCGGTGTCGATCCTGAGCAACCAGGGCTTGGTGGTAGCCGACAGTAAACGGCCGGAACTGATCGGCCAGTCATTGAAGGCATTGCTACCCGACACCTGGGACAAGGTGCTGGCCAATGTGCAGAAAGGCCAGGGCGACAGTCGCCTCAACCAGGAGTCCCAGGAAATCGAAGTACAGATGCCGATCATCCTGGGCCGCACCGAAAAACCCTGGGCCATCTTGATCCACCTGCCCAAGGCGGTGGTCATGAGCCAGGCGATTGCCCTGGAGAAGGAACTGCAATCCCGTGGTGTCAGCAGCAGTATCTGGCAGGTCTCGGTCGGCCTGGGTATCTCGGTACTGGCATTGCTGGCGCTGTGGTTCGCCACCGCAAAAATCGTCGGGCCGATTCGTGAAGCCGCCGCCTTGGCTGCCAACATCAGCCTGGGGGATTTCTCGCGTCGCCTGGTGCAAAAATCCGACGATGAAGTCGGCCAGTTGTCCTTGGCCTTGAACGAGATGTCCGAAAGCCTGCAGCGTCAGGTCCGTGTGGCTGAACGTATCTCCGAAGGCGATCTGGACCTGGAAGTGCGTTTGTCTTCCCCCAACGACACGTTGGGCAAGTCCCTGGAAAAAATGGTCGGCAACTTGAACACCTTGATTTCCCAGGTGCAGGCCAGCGCCACGCAAATCACCGGCAGCTCCGCACAAGTCACCGAGTTGAGCCAGTCGTTGTCCGACGGGGCGTCCAACTCGGCGTCGTCCATCACTGAGATCAGTGCCGTCATGACGCAAATGGCCGCGCAGACCACCGACAACGCCGCCAACGCGAAAAAGGCCGACGAACAATCCCAGGCCTCACGCGCCGACGCCGGGGAAAGTGACAAGCTGATGAGCGAACTGATCGCCGCCATGACCGAAATCGACAACTCGGGCAAAGACATCACCGCGATCATCACCACCATCGACAACATCGCCGCCCAGACCAACCTGCTGGCCTTGAACGCGGCGATCGAGGCGGCACGTGCCGGCGAATTGGGCCGTGGCTTTGCCGTCGTCGCCGATGAAGTCAGGAGCCTCGCCGCCCGCAGTGCCGAAGCGGCCCAGCAAACCGCGGCGCTGATCGCCGACTCGTCGACCAAGACACAGCGCGGCATGGTCATCGCCGGTCGCACGGCCGACTCGTTGCGAAACATCGTCACCGGCACCAGCACCGTTTCCAGCCTGGTGTCGCTGATCTACCAAGCCTCGAGTGAACAGGCGTCCGGCTTGCAGCAAGCCAGTATCGGCCTGGAGCAGATCGACGAAGTCACCCAGCAGAATCAGGCCAACTCCCAACAATGCGCGGTGGCTGCCCGCGACCTGTCGGAACGGGCCAGCTCCATGCAACAAGGGTTGAGCCGGTTTAAAGTCAAAGCGACATAACCCCCATCCGCAATGAAGCCGGGGCGGAAATAAACCACCGCCCCGGTCCCCCTGCACAAACCTCGTACCCATTCATGAAATATTAAGAATCGCCCCCCTATACTCACCGATTGCGAGCCGTTCCCTCGAACGGCCCCCTGCCCCGGTAACCAGCCCCCATGACGCGTCCCGTTCCTCTGCTGCTCCTGCTTGCTGGCCTGTTGTTCTTCTTCGCCCTTGGTAACCATGAACTGCAAGGCTCCACTGAAGCCCGCGTCGGCGGGATCGCCATGGCCATGCACCTGGACAACGACTGGGTGGTGCCACGGCTGTTCCGTGAGCCGTTCCTGGAAAAACCGCCCCTGAGCCTGTGGCTCGACGCCGGCGCGATCCGCCTGTTTGGCGGCACGCCCGGGGCCGTGCGCCTGGCCTCGGCGTTCGCCGGGTTGTTCAGCGTGATGCTGCTTTACGGGATGCTGCGCACGTTCGGGCGGCCAAAGACACTGGCGTTCTGCGCGGCGCTGATCCTGGCGACCATGGCCAGTTACTGGAGCAATGTGCGCGGCGTCGGTGAAGATGCATTGCTCAGCCTGGGTGTGACCACCGCGCTGCTGGCGTTCTACCAGGCCATGCGGCCGGCGTCCGAGCGCCAGGGCTCAACCGCCTGGGCGTGGGCCCTGTTCACGGCCGGGATGGTGATCGCCACCCTGAGCAAAGGCGTGCTGGGCCTGGCGATGCCGGGCATCGTGATCTTTGTGTACCTGGCCTGCACCAGTTGGATGGACAAACGCCTGCGCATCGGCGACTGGCTGCGGCCGGCACTGTTTACCCTGCTGGCCTTGGTGCCACTGCTGATCTGGCTGGGGTTTCTGTTCCAGCGCGGCGGGCTGCAGGCGGTGGGCGAAGTGCTGTGGACCAACAGCGTCGGGCGGTTCAGCGGCTCGTTTGTCGAAGCCGGGCACTACGAACCCTTCTACTACTACATCGCCAAACTGCCCGAAGCCTTTTTGCCGTGGAATATCCTGGTGTACCTGGGGTTGTGGCACTTCCGTAAAAGCCTGGTGCGCAACCGCTACCGTCTGTTTTTCTGCGTCTGGCTGGTGGCGCAATTCACCCTGCTGACCCTGGCTTCCAGCAAGCGCACCGTATACCTGATGGCGCTGACGCCAGCCGCCGCCGTACTGGCTGCGGAATATGCGCAGGTGCTGCTGCACTGGCTGAAAGATCACAAACCGGCGCTGTATAAGCGGCATAAAATCGTGATTGGCGGCGTGTTCACCGTGCTCATCGCCTGCTACCTGAGCGCTGCTTTCTGGTTCGCGCCAAAAGCCGACAAAAAACAGTCCTTCGTGCCCGTGATGAGCCAGATCCAGGCGCTACAGGCCGAAGGCAAAAAGGTCGCGTTGTTCCGGCCCAACGAGCGTATCGATGGCGCCAGCGTGTTCTATCTGCAGGCCTACTTGCCGATTCTGCAAACCGAGCCCGAACTGCACAGTTACCTGGCCGCCGCCCCCGGCAACGTCGCGCTGCTGGATAACACGGAGCAACTGACCGGCAAGGTCACGGTGATCAAGGAGATGGCAATCAATCGCCAGCCTTACTACTTCATCGGGCAGTAAGGCCGGCGCGGGGGATCAGTGCTTGGTGAGCTTGTCCAGGTAACCCATGGCGAACGCCGAGACCACAAAGGTCATGTGGATGATCACGTACCACATCAAATGCTGCGGATCGACGTTCTTGGCATCCATGAAGATGCGCAGCAGGTGGATGGAGGAAATCGCCACGATGGAGGCGGCCACTTTCATCTTCAGCGAGGAAGAGTCCATGGTGCCCAGCCAGTTGAGCTTTTCCTTGTTTTCATCGATGTCCAGCTGCGAGACGAAGTTCTCGTAGCCGGAGATCATCACCATCACCAGCAGGCCGCCGACCAGTGCCATGTCGATCAACGACAACAGCAGCAGGATCACTTCCGATTCGAGCATGCTGAAGATATTGGGAACGACGTGAATGATTTCCTGGAAGAATTTCAATGCCAGGATCAACAAGCCCAGGGACAACCCCAGGTAGATCGGCGCCAGCAACCAGCGCGAGGCGTACATCGTATTTTCGATAAAGCGTTCCATTGAATCTCACACAGCGTGGTTAGAAATGACGGCGAGTATACCAGCCGCTACCCAACACCTGTGACCGCGAGAAAACTGACCTGAGTGGCATCTGTAAGAGCGTTTTTCTGCTAGTGTCGAGGCCATCAACTCGGCTCAAAGACGTCGGACAGGAAAACTCAAGATGATGGATGTGCGTTCCCCTTGGGCCAGCATCGGCCTGTGTGCGGCATTGCTGCTGGCCGGTGGCTGTTCTCCCAGCGACGAGCAAAAGCAGACCACCCTCGAAGAGAAAACCAAGCAGTTCGAACAGTCGCTCGACAGTATCCAGGACCCCAAACTGCGCGACGCCATCGCCGACCTCGGCGGTTCGCTGTTGTTGCTGGAACGGGCGCGGGTCAAGCTCGCCAGCAAGCCCATCGAAGCCGAATACGGCGAAGACAGCCTGGCCCTGCTCAAGCACTACCCCACGCCCCAGGCCCTGGTCGACACCTACATCAACGGCCTGTTCGTGCTGCGCAAGACCTCCCACTCCGACTACCTGACCGATCTGCAGCCGGTGTTCCCGTTCAACTTCAACACCCCCGACCAGTTCCCGTTCCCCCACGGCCTGGAATGGCAGTCGGTGACCTTGAGCAACAGCAAAGTCATCCCCTTCCAGCCGGAATGGTCGGAAACCGATCCCGGCATCCAGTTGAGCCCCAGCAGTTCCAACCTGACCAACCCCGATGACCTGACGGTGACCTACCCGTTCATCGACGGCATCGAGACCGACAACAAGAGCCAGCCGCAGCCCGTCAGCCTCAAAGGTACAGTCGAGGTGGTCGCGCCGGGCAAGGTGCTGACGTTCGACCTGTCGAAAAAAGACCTCGGCCACCCACGCACCGAGGGCAATATCACCCTCAACCTGCTGAGCCTGGAAAAAAACTACGCCGAGATCGAACTGACCAACCACGAACCGCTGGCGGCGGAGGTCGGCGACGAATCACCGGACCCGTTGCTGGTGCAGGCCCGCGACAGTACCGGGCAGTTCCTCACGCGCTCGGGCTCGATCAACGAAAATGCCGCGCAGGTGGCGTTCTACGAGAAACAACTGGCGCAGATGCAAAAGCAGAAAGCCTGGTCGGACGCGTTTGGGAAACAACTGACGGACGAGCAGAAAGCCTTCGAACACCAGCAAAGCAGCCATTACGCCAAGGTCTACTTCAATGGCCTGATCGACACGCTGCAGGTCGACGTGCTGGACTTTTCCAAGGCCACGCTGACCCGCAAGGACCTCGACCTGCCCGTATTGCGCTTCGACAAGAACAGCCTGCAGAAAACCGTGCAAGCCTTGCCGATGGCGGTAACGGTGTATGACGACAGCACCGCCAGTTGGCTGAAAACCGCGACGATGACCGAGGACCAACTGAAAAACAGCGTGACCATCAGCCAGTCCGTCGAAGATGCCAGCGCCGCGCATATCGTGTTTGACCACCCCTACACCTTCAACGACGAATTGGCGGGCACCGAACGCAACAGCGACGAAGCCCCGGTGACGTTTTTCACAGCCAATGAAAAAGGCGAGCGCGGCGAGCCCATCGAGTTGCCGAGCGAAGCCTTCGAGCTGAACCCTGCACGCGGCACGCTCACCTACGACCTCAACCTGTTCCCGGAGAACCCGGCGTTTGTGGTGGGCTCGATTCCGCTGTTCCTGGCCAGCATCGACCAAGCCACGATCGACGTGGCCAAGCTGCCCAAGGGCCTGTCGCTCAAGGACAACGCGCTGATCGTCGACCAGGCGCAGTTCCCGTCCGACAGCTGGCGCTTCTATGCCAAGGACGCCAGCGGCAACTACCTCAAGGAAATCCTCGGGGTCAGCCACCACGCCGAGGAATACGGCACGGCGTTGTTTGATGTGCACTACTTCTACGGCCAGCCGACCCAGCTGGAAAGCTACCAGCGTACCAACCTGAGCACCGTGCAATACGGCTTCGAGGTCAAGCTGGACAAGCCCGAAGGCAAATAACCGGGACTACAGGGCCAGGCATTCCTGCCCGTTATTGAGCTGGCGCAGGTGGGCCTGCAGATGCAGGCACCAGATCTGCGGCTCCTGCGCCAGCTCGTAGCCTTGCTGGGTCAGGTTTTCGACGATTGATTGCAGGAAGGTTTCGGCCACGAACGGCCCGGGAAACGGTCCCTGGGATTTGATGGTCGAAGGCTGCTCACCGGTCATTCCAGCGGCAAACAACAACGTCCACATTCCGTTATCCCCCGCGAGAGGGCGAATGGAGCATTCGATGCGAGTGCCCAGGCCCAGACACTGGCGGGTCAGGCAAAGGTTGCGCGGCATGGCGGCGACCCTCGGTAGATCGGCGTTCAGCCTCAAGCACGGCGAGACTGTTTCTATCCTGCGACTCCGGTGGATATCCCTAGTGCTCAGAATAGAAGAAAAACGCGATAAACCAAGGTTGTAGGGACCAACGGGCGTTGATCCCCAACCTGGAGTCAATTTAGTGGCGGGCTAACCGATCAGCTCGGTTTGGCTTCCGCCTGCGCGTGCAGCGCCAGTTCCTTCTCAGCTTCCTTCAAGTCTTCCTCGCTGATCATCTCGGCAATCGCGCGCAAACGCTCGACCACACGCGCATTCACCGTGCCTTCGGGGAATTGCCCTTCTGCGTCCGGCTCACCGGCCGGCTCGCCGACCAGCAGGCTCAACGCCTCATCCGCCTGGCGCACCGCATAGATATGGAATTGCCCGGCGCGCACGGCCTGCAACACCTTCTCATCGAGCATCAGCGTGGCGACGTTGGCCTGCGGAATGATCGCGCCTTGTTCGCCGGTCAGCCCACGCGCTTCGCAGAGGCGGAAGAAACCTTCGATCTTCTCGTTGACCCCGCCCACCGCCTGCACTTCACCAAACTGGTTGATCGAACCGGTGATGGCAAAACACTGTTTGAGCGGGGTTTTCGACAAGGCCGAAATCAAGGTACAGGCCTCGCCCAGGGACGCGCTGTCGCCGTCCACATAACCGTAGGACTGTTCCAGCGCGATACTCGCCGAGATCGCCAGCGGGAATTCCTGGGCATAACGGCTGCCCAGGTAACCGGTGAGGATCATCACACCCTTGGAGTGAATCGGCTGGCCGAGGTTGACCTCACGCTCGATGTCGACGATGCCGCTGCCGCCCGGGTACACCGTGGCGGAAATCCGCGCCGGCACGCCGAACGCCGAATCGCCGACTTCCAGCACCGTCAGCCCGTTGCACTTGCCGACCGCCGCACCGGCGGTGTCGATCAGGATCACCCCGGCGAGCATGTCGTCGAGAATCCGCGCCGACACCCGCCCGGTGCGCGTGGCCTTGGCCTTCAGCGCACGTTCGATGTGGCCGGCGTCGGTCATTTCGTCGCCCGCCAGGTGGCGAATGAAATCCGCCTCGCTGACCAGTTGGAACAAGTCGCCAATGCGCGCCGACAACCGCCCCTGGTGTTCGGCCAGGCGTGCGCTATAAGTGGCCAAGCGCGCCACCGCGTCCGAGGTCAGCGGCGCCATGCCCTCTTCCGAGGTGCGGGTTTTCAGCAACTGCGCGAACTGCTCGAGGCTTTCGTCGACCATCGGGATGTCTTCGTCGAAATCCACCAGCACGCGGAACATTTCCTGGAAGTCCGGATCGGCGTCCTGCAACGCGTAGTACAACTGGCGGGAACCGATGATGATCACCTTGACCTGCAACGCAATCATCTGCGGGTTGAGCGTCACAGTGGCCAGGCGGCCCAGTTCGCCCAGCGGCGACTCCATCTTCAGCTTGCGCGACTGCAGGGAACGCTTGAGGGCGTCCCACACAAACGGCTCGCTGAGCATCTTCTCGGCTTCGAGGATCAGGAACCCGCCGTTGGCCCGGTGCAAGGCGCCCGGACGCAACTGACGATAGGTGGTGTAGAGCGCGCCCTGATCGGTGCTGTATTCGATCCGGCCGAACAGGTTGTCGTAGGTCGGGTGCGGTTCAAACACCACCGGGGCGCCGCCGTTGACCGGATGGCCGACCACCAGGCTCGGGCAGTACTGTTCTTCGAGCAGCTTGCGGGCCTGGGCGTCGGTCTTGGCGTCGTCCACCAATTGCTCGACCACGGTTTTCAGCAAGTACACCTGCATGGCTTGCAGGTAACCGCATACGGCGGCGTTTTCTGCGTACTTTTCCGACAACGGTGACAGCAATGGCTGTAGGGCCAGGGTGATGGTTTCTTCGTTGAACTGACGCAGTTGGTTGTTCGACTCACGCTTCCACTGCGGCAGGCTGGCCAGCTCTTCGTTGAGGCGTTCTTCCAGTTCGGAAATATCGGTGTGGAAGCGCTCGCGATCGACTTCCGGCAACTGCGAGAACTCGGCCTCGTCCAGCGCCTTGCCGTCGAGCATCGGGGTGAACGCGATGTTGGAACTGTCGCGGTACAGCGCCACGTCCTTTTCCAGGGCCAGGCGTTCGATCACGTCCAATGCCTTGTCGTAACGCTGGTTGAACGCGCGGTCGATAGCGCTTTTGCGTTGTTGATACGTCGGGTGTTCGAACACTGCCGGGAAGGTCGCCACCAGGTTGTCGATCAAGCCGTTGATGTCGCTGATGAACGCCGCGGCGCCGCCTGCCGGCAGTTCCAAGGCGCGGGGTTCGCGGGGTTCATCGAAATTATTCACATAGACCCAGTCCGACGGGGTCTGCAGGCGTTTGCCTTCGGCCTTCAGGTAGCGTTTGACGAACGAAAAGCGGCCGGTGCCCGGCTCGCCCATGACAAACACGTTGTAACCGGGGCGTGGCATGGCCACACCGAACTGCAAGGCTTCAACCGCACGTTCCTGGCCAAGCACACCGCGAAAGGGCTCCAAATCATTGGTGGTCGAGAAGCTGAACTGTTCAGCGGAGAAAGGGCGAGTCAGCGCTTCGGGCGCTAGACGCAAGCTGGCAGCAACAGGATCAGGCATCGGGCTTCCTTACATCAGGCGGGGCAGATGGCGGCATTCTGGCTCTCTGTTACGCGCTCTGGCAAGGCGCGCCTGAGGTAAAGCATAGACACGGGCTGCGTCCTACAAAAAAATCGAGATATCTCTGATTGTTTTATTAAAAATCACGGAACCCCTGGAACCTGCCTAAACTCCAAACTGCGCGGGCTGGACTAATAACCGGCCCCTAAGGCGCGTTACTGCGCCTGAACCCTTGTCCATTGGTTTGCACACAAAGAGAACAAAGCTATGAAACGGATCCTTCTCGGTACTCTCTTCACCGTCGTTTCCCTCAACGCAATGGCTGAATCACCCGGTGGCCCGAACTGCGGTTGGGGCAACATGCTGTTCGAAGGCCAGCGCGGCACGCCGGCGCACTTCCTGGCGTCCACCACCAACGGCACCTCGGGCAACGCTACCTTCGGCATGACCTCGGGCACCAACGGTTGCAGCACCAACAGCGCCCTGACCTACGGCGGCAAATCGTGGATTGCCATGAATGGCATGATGAACGAGCTGTCCGAAGACATGGCCAAAGGCAATGGCGAGGCGCTGACCACCTACGCCGTGGTACTGGGCGTTGCACCAGAAGATCGCGAGCACTTTGCTGCCGTGACCCACGAGCACTTCCAGCAAATCTTCAGCAAGGCCGACGTGACCGCTGACGATGTCCACAACAACACCCTGGCTGTACTGAAAAGTGATGCCCGCCTGGCGAAATACGCAACCCAGGCTTAAGCTCGAGCCGCCCGCGCCCTCCAAGGCGCGGGTCTTATTTTTGGACCCGCCTCCCCGCTTGGGTCTCACTTTTTCCGACTTAAGTTGCCCCTATGCTCAAACGCCTTGCCTGGATGGCACTCTTCGCCTGCGCCCCGTTGTATGCGGCGCCGCATCTTGATGATCAACGTTTGCAGCAATTGGCCAACGATCCGTTCTGGTTGTCCTTGGGCCATTACGAAGCCGGCAAAGTCAGTGGCTGGCGCAGCTATGTCAGCGACAAAAAATTCTTCCTCGCCGCCGATGGCGCCCATCACCCGGATGCCGAACTCAAGGCCACCGTCGACGCGCTCTACGCGCCGGCCAGCCTGGGTGAAAAACACGCACAATGCGTTTACCCCGCACGTACCCGCTGGCTCAAGGACCGGTTGCAACTGACCGACCTGCCCGCCGTGGGCTGCAACGAATTCAAGCAATGGTTCAAGGACGTCGCGCCCCATAGCGCGGTGATGATCTTCCCGGCGGCCTACCTCAACAGCCCTTCATCGATGTTCGGCCACACCCTGCTGCGCATCGACCAGGCTGACGTGCAGAGCAACAACACCGCGCTGCTCAGCTATGCGATCAACTTCGGCGCGTACATCGAAGGCTCGGACAACAGCATCCTCTACGCCTGGAAAGGCCTGATGGGCGGCTACCCCGGCCTGTTCGCCCTGGTGCCCTACCAGGAAAAACTCTCCGAATACCGCAGCCTGGAGAACCGCGACCTGTGGGAATACCGCCTGAACCTGACCCAGGTCGAGACCGAGCGCATGGTCGAGCACGTGTGGGAACTCAAGCAGATCCAGTTCGACTACTTCTTCTTCGACGAAAACTGCTCCTACCGCCTGTTGGAGTTGCTGCAAGTGGCCCGCCCCGGCCTGCGCCTGACCGAGCAATTCCCGCTCACTGCGATCCCCACCGACACGGTCAAGGCCGTGAAAGACGCCGGCCTGGTCGAGAAGATCGACTATCGCCCGTCCCGTGAGCGCGAGTTGCTGGAACGCGCCAAACCGCTGGACAGCGACGAGCAGCAATGGGTGCTGAAAGTCAGCGACGACCAGAAACAACTGCAGGCGCCTGCGTTTAAAGCGTTGCCGCGCGAGCGCCAGGCGCTGATCATCGACGCCGCCTACCGCCTCGGCCGCTACCGCGCCAATGGCCTGGAGCGCAACACCGAACGCTCCCAACGCAGCTTCGAACTGCTGCGTGCGATCAACCAGAACCCCGCGCCCGACCTGAAGATCACGCCCCCAGGCCTGCCGGAAACCGGCCATGAATCACGCACCTGGCAAGCCGGCATCGGCACGCGTGGCGACAAAGCCTTCGGCGAATACGGCCTGCGCATGGCCTACCACGACCTCAACGACAACGCCGAAGGCTTCCCCCTCGGCGCGCAGATCGAGATCCTGCAAATGAAACTGCGCCAGTACGAAGGCAACCACTGGCAACTGCAGCAACTGGACCTGGCCACCATCCGCTCCCTGACTCCGCGCAACGCGTTGCTGCAACCCTGGTCATGGCAAGTCACCGGCGGCCTGGAACGCGTGCCGGGCAAACACGACGACGAAACCCTGGTCGCCCACGTCAACGGCGGCGCCGGCGGCACCTGGCAACTGCGCGACGACATGCTCGGCTTCGCCCTCGGCACCGTGCGCGTGGAACACAACAACGACTTCAGCGAAGCCATCTCCCCCGCCGCCGGTTTCAACACCGGCGTACTGTGGAAAAACCCGCTGGGCAACCTGAGCCTGGAAGCCAAGGGAGATTTCTTCACCAATGGCGAAGTACGGCGCAGCATCAGCCTGAACCAGCAGTGGGAATTGTCGCGCAACCTCGGCCTGCGCCTGAGCGCCCAACGCGAGTACAGCCACTTGTCGACGCCGGTGAATGAGGTAATGCTTGAGATGAAGTGGTATCACTACTGACCAACGCCCAACCAGAATCAGGAGCTCACTCAACATGGCCGTTACCTGCACCACCCTTGAAGAAGTCCGAAGCAACATCGACCGCCTCGACCAGCAAATCGTCAGCCTGTTGGCCGAACGCGGCCACTACGTTTCCCAGGCGGCACGCTTCAAAAAAGACACCGACGGCGTCAAGGCACCACAGCGCGTCGAACAGGTGATCAGCAAAGTGCGCAATCTGTCCCAAACGGTCGGCGCCAATCCCGACGTCACCGAACAGGTGTACCGCGCGATGATTGCGGCGTTTATCCAGCAAGAATTGGCTGAGCATGCTGCGCTGGCCAGCCATCAGACGACATAGCACCCAACACCTTTCTCACCCCCCTTTCACATCCCCCCGACGAATCCCCTTCTAAACTTCCCCTATCAGCCGTGAAACGGCCAGGGAGCGAGTAATGTGGCGGTATGCAGTAATGCTGTGTGCGGTGCTGGGGTTGTCGGGTTGCCAATCGACCCATCAGGAGTTGCTGGCCAAGGGCTATCCACCGGCGTTTGCCGATGGCTTCGATGACGGTTGCAGCAGTGGTCGCCAGGCCGCGGGGGTGATTACCGGGGAGTTTCGCAAGAATGTGCCGCGTTATCTGAAAGACCGCGTATACGCCGAAGGCTGGGAAGATGGCTTTCGCCAGTGCAAGGCCATGCGCGAAAACGAAGAGTTGCGCGACTACAAAGACCATCACTGGGACGAGCGCGAGCGCGCCTGGCAGCAGGAGAAGGATCGCGACGCAGCCAAGGCTTATCGCTCGCAATAGGTCGCTTTCAGACATTCGTCGAAACTAAAGTGCGGCGAACATGGCCCAAACGCTATAGAGGGAGCCTGTCATGAGCCGAGCTTTTGTGAATGAAGACAGCGCCGCCGCCCAGGCCGACCCACCGGTCGAGCGTCAGGTCAGCGAGCAACCCAATCGCCTCACCGCGCGCGGGTTGGCGCAGTTACAGGCCAAGGTCGCGCAGTTGCAGCAGGAATACAGCGTCGAATCCGCCAAGGGCGAACAGGCCGACAAACAGCGCCAGGCCGACCTTGAGCGGGATTTGCGTTACTTCAACCAGCGGCTACAGAGTGCCCAGGTGGTGGCGCCGGCTGTGTCCACCGACAAGGTGCAGATCGGCAGTTGGGTGACCTTTGCCAATGAGCAGGACGAGCAACAGCGCATTCAGTTGGTCGGTGAAGACCAGGCCGATGCCGGTGCGGGCCTGATCAACTGGGGTTCGCCCCTGGGTCGGGCGCTGCTCGGGGCGCGGGTGGGCGACGAGGTGCTGTGGCAGCGCCCCGTCGGCGATCAGTTGATCGAAGTGCTGCGCATCGAGGCCGAGACCTAGACGATGCCTTGGGCCAGCATCGCGTCGGCGACTTTGACGAAGCCGGCGATATTCGCGCCTTTCACGTAGTTGATCCGGCCGTTTTCCTCACCGTAATGCACGCACGCGTGGTGGATCGACTGCATGATGTTGTGCAGTTTGCTGTCCACCTCACCGGCGGTCCACAGCAGGCGCATGGCGTTCTGCGACATTTCCAGGCCACTCACCGCCACGCCGCCAGCGTTGGACGCCTTACCCGGGGCGAACAGAATGCCTGCGTCGATAAAGATATCCACAGCCTCCAGGGTGGTCGGCATGTTGGCGCCTTCGGCCACGCAGAGGCAGCCGTTGCGCAACAGGGCGCGGGCAGCGTCGGCGTTGAGTTCGTTCTGGGTGGCGCATGGCAGCGCGATGTCGCACACCAGTTCCCACGGGGTTTTACCGGCGCGGAACTCCAGGCCGTAACGGGCCGCCAGTTCGCTGATGCGACCGCGCTGGACGTTTTTCAGCTCCAGCAGCGCCGACCATTGCTCCTCCGTCAACCCGTTTTCGGCGTACAGGGTGCCTTCGGAGTCGGACAACGAAATCACCTTGCCGCCCAGGTCCATGACCTTGCGCGCCGCGTATTGCGCCACGTTGCCGGAGCCGGAGACCGCCACGCGCTTGCCCTCGACCCGCAGGCCATCGCGCTTGAGCATTTCTTCAGCGAAGTACACGCAACCAAAACCGGTGGCTTCGGGGCGGATCAAGCTGCCGCCGTAGGTCATGCCTTTGCCGGTCAGCACGGAGGTGAACTGGTTGCTCAGGCGCTTGTACTGGCCGAACAGGAAACCGATCTCGCGGGCGCCCACGCCGATATCGCCGGCCGGGACGTCCACGTCCGCGCCGATATGGCGGTACAACTCGCTCATGAACGCCTGGCAGAAGCGCATCACTTCGGCGTCGCTCTTGCCCTTGGGGTCGAAGTCCGAGCCGCCTTTGCCGCCGCCCATGGGCAACGAGGTCAGGGAGTTTTTGAAGGTCTGTTCGAAGGCGAGGAATTTCAATACGCCCAGGTTGACCGACGGGTGAAAGCGCAGGCCGCCCTTGTACGGGCCGATGGCACTGTTCATCTGGATACGGAAACCGCGGTTGACCTGAACCTTGCCGTGATCATCGACCCACGACACCCGGAAAGTAATCGCACGTTCCGGCTCGCAGATGCGCTCCAGGATGCCCGAGGTCAGGTAGTGAGGATTGGCTTCAAGAAACGGCCACAGGCTGCGTAGGACTTCTTCTACAGCCTGGTGGAATTCCGGCTGGTCGGGGTCGCGTTTCTTCAGGCGGGCAAGGAAGGATTCAACGGATTCGATCATGAAAAGTCTCGGCAAATTTATTGTCGTTAAGGGCGATTGAGCCGGACTTTATCAATTCATGTCGCACCGCGACAGGGCAAAATGTCGCCTTTGTGAATTTAAATGGTGCATTGGATATAAATAAACCTGAAAAACAGGCATTTATCGCACCTAAAAGGGGATTTCAAAACGGCGCCATGCACCAACTGAAAAACCGCTATCGGAGGCAAGCCTCCTCCCACATTTGATCGATGTTCGTCAGGAAGTCATGGGCAAAAAAAACGGAGCCCGAAGGCTCCGCTTTTCCAAACCGACCCGAATCAGGCCAGTTTCTTGTGCCGTACACGGTGCGGCTGGGCAGCGGCTTCGCCCAGGCGTTTCTTGCGATCCGCTTCGTACTCGGTGTAGTTACCTTCGAAGAACACCGCCTGCGAGTCATCTTCATACGCGAGGATGTGGGTCGCGACGCGGTCGAGGAACCACCGATCGTGAGAGATCACAATGGCGGCGCCCGGGAAGTCCAGCAGGGCTTCTTCCAGGGAACGCAGGGTTTCAACGTCGAGGTCGTTGGACGGTTCGTCGAGCAGCAGGACGTTGCCGCCCTCTTTCAGGGTCAGGGCCAGGTGCAAGCGACCACGCTCACCACCGGACAGGTCCTTGACGAACTTCTGCTGGTCACCACCCTTGAAGTTGAAACGGCCGACGTAGGTGCGCGACGGGATTTCATAGTTGCCGATACGGATCTGGTCGGAACCGTCGGAAATCTGCTGAAACACAGTTTTGCTGCCGTCGAGGTCTTCGCGGCTTTGGTCCACGCAGGCCAGTTGCACGGTTTCACCGACTTCGATGGTGCCCGAGTCCGGGGTTTCCTTGCCCATCAGCATGCGGAACAGTGTGGATTTACCCGCACCGTTACCGCCGATAACGCCGACGATCGCGCCTTTTGGCATGGAGAACGACAGATTGTCGATCAACACGCGGTCGCCATAGCCTTTGGACACGTTCTTGAATTCGATGACCTTGTCACCCAGGCGCGGGCCGGCCGGGATGTAGATCTCGTTGGTTTCGCTGCGCTTCTGGAATTCCTGCGACTGCATTTCTTCAAAGCGTTGCAGGCGTGCCTTGGATTTGGACTGGCGGGCCTTGGCGCCTTTGCGCACCCACTCCAGTTCTTCCTTCATGGCTTTTTCGTGGGCCGATTGCTGCTTGGATTCGGCGGCCAGACGGTCGGACTTGGCTTCGAGCCAACCGGAGTAGTTGCCCTCGTAAGGGATGCCGGCGCCACGGTCGAGTTCGAGAATCCAGCCGGCGACGTTGTCCAGGAAGTACCGGTCGTGCGTGATCGCAACCACGGTGCCCGGGAAGTCGTGAAGGAAATGTTCCAGCCAGGCGACGGAATCAGCGTCCAAGTGGTTGGTCGGTTCGTCGAGCAGCAGCATGTCGGGAGCCGACAGCAGCAGGCGGCACAGGGCCACACGGCGCTTCTCACCACCGGACAGGTGTTCAACCTTGGCGTCCCACGCCGGCAGCCGCAGCGCATCGGCGGCGACTTCCAGCTGGCGATCGAGGTTGTGACCGTCGCCAGCCTGCAGGATGGCTTCGAGCTTGGCCTGTTCGGCGGCCAGCTTGTCGAAGTCGGCATCCGGTTCGGCGTAGGCGGCGTAGACTTCGTCCAGCCGGGCCTGGGCGTCCTTGATCACGCTGACGGCCTCTTCGACCACTTCGCGCACGGTCTTGGCCGGGTCCAGGATCGGTTCTTGCGGCAGGTAGCCGATGTTCAGATCGGGCATCGGGCGGGCTTCGCCTTCGAACTCGGTATCGACGCCGGCCATGATTTTCAACAGGGTGGATTTACCCGAACCGTTGAGGCCGAGCACGCCGATCTTGGCGCCGGGGAAAAAAGACAGCGAAATGTTTTTCAGGATTTCCCGCTTCGGCGGAACAACTTTGCCCAGCCGATGCATGGTGAAGACGTATTGAGCCATGGTGAACCTAGCGTCAGTGACTGATGAATTGAGCGGGCGAAGCCCGTGCCAGACCATGCGCCGCGCGGGCCGTTGACCTTGATCAATGCCTGCGAGCGGAAAAAGCCTGATTGTCTGGGGCTGGAACGCCCCCGCGTAACCGGCAAAGCTACCTGAATGCGCCAGGGCAGTCCAGCCAGGCAGGACTGGCACTTTGCCACAAGTCAAGGCATGCTAGCCGCCCTCCGGGCGTCCGGCTTATAGTGCATGTCGCGCGCCAGTCCAGCCAAACCGCAGGATCACAGTTTGTCCAACGTCACGCCGCCCACTCCCCTGCGCGCCGCTCACATAGCGCCGGGAGCGCCCCTGCACGGCACCCTCAAAGGCGCATTGGCGACGCTTGTCCTCATGTTGCTCGCGTTATTGTTCTGGCAACTGCTCGACCAACTGCAGCAGAACCAGAAAAACCAGCAGCAATACACCATCGACTACAGCGCCGACCTGGCGGAACAGATCAGCCTGAACATGGCCCTGAGCGCACAGATCGCGCTGAATCTGCTGCCGATGGTCGAGCCGCCGCGCAACGACGAACAGCAACAGGCGTTGATGCTCAGCTTGCAACGCTCTCTGCCGGAACTGCGCAGCTTCGCGCTGCTCGCCCCCAGCGGCGCGATAATCCGCGACACGGCCAAAGACAGCCAGGACAGCGACTTCCTCGAGGAACTGGTCAAGCGCAGCCATTCCCAGCCCTACTACCTGAGCAACGACAACAACGGCACCATCATTTATCTGCTGCTGCATCAGCCCAGTGGCGATTCGAAAATGTACTGGGCGCTGCGCCTGGCGCCGAACTACCTGGCCAACCTTACCCGCCAGGATGGCCAGGGCCAGCGGCCGATGTGGGCCGTCGAGAATCGCCTGAACCACCACGTGGTCAGCCGTGACAGCGGCATGCCGACACAATTGGCCGCCGCCCTGACCCCGGACGAGTTGAAAAAAAGCGTGCTGGTCACGCCACTGAGCAAAAGCGACTGGCAACTGCGCGGCCTCTTCGACCGTAACGCCGTGCTGGAACAATTGCTGCCGGCGTTTATCGGCAAGTGCCTGCTGGGCCTGGCCTTCTCGTTGGTGCCGGTGATCGTGCTGTTGAATATGCGTCGCCGCCAGCGCCAGGTGAACGAAGGTCGGCGGCGTTATCAGGATATTTTCGAAGGCACCGGCGTGGCCCTGTGCGTGCTTGACCTGTCGGGGCTCAACGCGTTCTTCGACAAGGCCAAGATCCGCACGCGCGAGCAATTGCACGGGTGGCTGCAGGGCAACCCCGAAGCGCGTCGCCAGTTGCTCAAGGAACTGCGCGTCACCGAGGTCAACCAGGTGGCGGTGCGCCTGTTGAACGTCAGCTCGTGCGAGCAAGCCTGGGAACGCCTGATCGATGACTGCCCACGCAACGCCACGGCTATCGGCTATCAGGTGCTCGAGGCGGTGCTGACCCAACAGAACCAGTTGGAACTGGAAATCCAGCTCAACGATGTGCTTGGCAACAACCAATACCTGTGGCTGGTGATGCGCCTGCCGGAACAGCGCGACGACTTCAAGGCGGTGATCCTCAGCATCAGCGACATCACCAGCCGCAAGCTGATCGAACTGTCGCTGGTGGAGCGCGAAAGTTTCTGGTCGGACGTGGTGCGAACCGTGCCCGATCACCTGTATGTGCAGGATGTGATCAGCCAGCGGATGATTTTCAGCAACCACCACCTGGGCCACACCCTCGGCTACAACAAGGCCGAATTGCAGCAAATGGGCGAGTACTTCTGGGAAATCCTGCTGCACCCCGAGGACGCCGAGCATTACCACGACTTGCGCCAGCAGCAGCGCCAGGCCGGTTATTCGAGCCAACTGCAATGCCAGTTGCGCTTTCGCCACCGCAACAATCAATGGCGCCGCTTCGATATCCGCGAGCAAGCCCTGGCCGGGGACAAGACCGCGCAGGTCACGCGCATCATCGGCGTGGCCAAGGACATTACCGATCAGATCGAGGCCAGCGAATCCCTGCGTGACAGCGAACAGCGCTACCGCATGCTGGCCGAAAGCATCAGCGACGTGATCTGCTCCACCGACAGCCGCCTCGCCCTCAACTACATCAGCCCCTCGGTCAACGCCGTGCTGGGCTATGACGTGGACTGGGTGTTCAAGAATGGCTGGCAGTCAATCATCGCCAACCCGCAGCAATTGGCCGGCATCTACAGCCTGGTCGAGCAAGTCAGCCGGGCCTTGGGCGACGCCGAGGCGCTGGCCAAGCTGCGCGATGACATCCACACCCAACTGTACCTGTTCGACTGCCTGCGCGCCGACGGGCGTAAAGTTCCGATCGAGCTGCGCCTGGTGCTGGTGTGGGACGAGCACGGCGCCTTCGAGGGCATCCTCGGCGTCGGCCGCGATATCAGCCAGCAGCGCCGCGCCGAGAAAGACCTGCGCATGGCCGCCACGGTATTCGAGCACTCCACGTCGGCGATCCTGATCACCGACCCGGCCGGCTATATCGTGCAGGCCAACGAGGCGTTCAGCCGCGTCAGTGGCTACGCCGTGGCGGACGTGCTCGACCAGTTGCCGAACATGCTCACCGTCGACGAGCAGCAGGAAGCCCACCTGCGCTATGTGCTCAAGCAGTTACACCAGCACAGCACCTGGGAAGGCGAAGTGTGGCTCAAGCGCCGCAACGGCGAGCATTACCCGGCCTGGGTCGGCATTACCGCCGTGTTCGACGATGAAGGCGACCTGGCCAGCTACGTCTGCTTCTTCAGCGATATCAGCGAGCGCAAGGCCAGCGAACAGCGCATCCACCGCCTGGCCTATTACGACGCCCTGACCCACCTGCCCAACCGCACGCTGTTCCAGGACCGCCTGCACACTGCGCTGCAGTCGGCCGAACGGCAGAAGTCGTGGGTGGTGCTGATGTTCCTCGACCTCGACCGCTTCAAACCGATCAACGACTCCCTGGGCCACGCCGCCGGCGACCGCATGCTCAAGGAGATGGCTACCCGCCTGCTCGGTTGCGTGGCCGAAGACGACACCGTGGCGCGCATGGGCGGTGACGAGTTCACCCTGCTCCTGCAGCCGCGGATCAGCCGCGAAATGGCGCTGAACCGCGCGATTCACGTGGCCGAGCAAATCCTCGCCAGCCTGGTCAGACCGTTCGTGCTGGAAGGCCGCGAGTTTTTCGTCACCGCAAGTATCGGCATCGCCCTCAGCCCGCAGGACGGCAACGAGCTGAGCCAGTTGATGAAAAACGCCGACACTGCGATGTATCACGCCAAGGAGCGTGGCAAGAACAACTTCCAGTTCTACCAGGCCGACATGAACGCCAGCGCCCTGGAGCGCCTGGAGTTGGAAAGCGACCTGCGCCACGCCCTCGACCAGAACGAATTCGTGCTCTATTACCAGCCGCAATTCAGTGGCGACGGCAAACGCCTGACCGGCGCCGAAGCCTTGCTGCGCTGGCGTCACCCGCGCCGTGGCCTGGTGCCGCCAGGGGACTTCATTCCAGTGCTGGAAGAGTTGGGCCTGGTGGTGGATGTGGGCGACTGGGTGATCAGCGAAGCCTGCCGCCAGCTCAAGAGCTGGCACCAGAACAAGGTGCGGGTGCCGAAAGTCTCGGTGAACATCTCGGCGCGGCAATTCTCCGATGGTCAGTTGGGTGAGCGTATCGCCAGCATCCTTGAGGACACCGGCCTGCCGCCGGCGTGCCTGGAGCTGGAGCTGACCGAAAGTATCCTGATGCGCGAAGTCAACGAAGCCATGCAGATCCTCGCCAGCCTGAAAAACCTCGGCCTGAGCATTGCGGTGGACGACTTCGGCACCGGTTATTCGTCGCTCAACTACCTCAAGCAATTCCCCATCGACGTGCTCAAGATCGACCGCACCTTCGTCGACGGCCTGCCGTCCGGCGAGCAGGATGCGCAAATCGCCCGTGCGATCATCGCCATGGCCCACAGCCTCAACCTGGCGGTGATCGCCGAGGGCGTGGAGACCCATGAGCAACTGGACTTCCTGCGCGAGCATGGCTGCGATGAGGTGCAAGGTTATCTGTTCGGGCGGCCGATGCCGCCGAATCGGTTCGCGGCGCAGTTCAGCAATGATGCGCTGTTCATGTTCGACTGAGAGTTTGTGGTGAAGCCGGCGGCCTCATCGGGAGCACGTCGAATCGTCGCACCGCCCCTCCCACACTTCGATTTGTGAATACATTCAAATGTGGGAGGGAGCTTGCTCCCGATGGCGGCGGCACAGTCCCCCCCGCCAGATGAACACCACTTGTCCGCGACATGACGTCCTTTCATATGCCATCTAAAACCCATTAGGTTAGAATGCCTTCCTTTTCTGCCCCCCGATCCTTGAGGACCGCCATGTTCAGCCGTGATTTGACCATTGCCAAGTACGACGCCGATCTCTTCGCCGCCATGGAGCAAGAAGCCGTGCGCCAGGAAGAGCACATTGAGCTGATCGCTTCGGAAAACTACACCAGCCCTGCGGTAATGGAGGCTCAAGGTTCGGTTCTGACCAACAAATACGCCGAAGGCTACCCAGGCAAGCGCTACTACGGCGGCTGCGAATACGTCGACGTGGTTGAGCAACTGGCCATCGACCGCGCCAAGCAACTGTTCGGCGCCGACTACGCCAACGTCCAGCCACACGCCGGCTCCCAAGCCAACAGCGCCGTGTACCTGGCCCTGCTGCAAGGCGGCGACACCATCCTGGGCATGAGCCTGGCCCACGGCGGTCACCTGACCCACGGCGCCAGCGTTTCGTCCTCCGGCAAGCTGTACAACGCCGTTCAATACGGTATCGATGCCAACGGCCTGATCGACTACGACGAAGTCGAGCGCCTGGCGGTCGAGCACAAGCCAAAAATGATCGTGGCCGGTTTCTCTGCCTACTCGCAGATCCTCGACTTCCCACGTTTCCGCGCCATCGCCGACAAAGTGGGCGCGTACCTGTTCGTCGACATGGCCCACGTGGCCGGTCTGGTCGCCGCTGGCGTCTACCCGAACCCGGTGCCGTTCGCTGACGTGGTCACCACCACCACCCACAAGACCCTGCGCGGTCCGCGTGGCGGCCTGATCCTGGCGCGCGCCAACGCCGAGATCGAGAAGAAGCTCAACTCTGCGGTATTCCCAGGCTCCCAAGGCGGCCCGCTGGAACACGTGATCGCCGCCAAAGCGGTCTGCTTCAAAGAAGCCCTGCAGCCTGAGTTCAAGACTTACCAGCAACAAGTGGTGAAAAACGCCAAGGCCATGGCCGAAGTGTTTATCGCACGCGGTTTTGACGTGGTATCCGGTGGGACTGAAAACCACCTGTTCCTGCTGTCGCTGATCAAGCAGGACATCTCCGGTAAAGATGCTGACGCTGCCCTGGGCAAAGCCTTCATCACCGTGAACAAAAACTCCGTGCCGAACGACCCACGTTCGCCGTTCGTCACCTCGGGCCTGCGTTTCGGCACCCCGGCCGTGACCACTCGTGGCTTCAAGGAAGCAGAGTGCAAGGAACTGGCCGGCTGGATCTGCGACATCCTGGCTGACCTGAACAACGACGCCGTGATCGACGCGGTCCGTGAGAAGGTCAAGGCCATCTGCAAAAAGCTGCCGGTGTACGGCGCTTGATTGCAGTTGCTTGAATAAAAAGCCCGGCTCTTGAGCCGGGCTTTTTTATGCAGATCAGGATTTGGAATACCGGCCAATGTGGGAGGGGGCTTGCCCCCGATGGCGGTGGGTCAGTCGACACATGTATGGCTGACACACAGCTATCGGGGGCAAGCCCCCTCCCACATTTTTGATCGCATTTCCAAGTTAGGCTTGATAGACCTTCGCAAAACCCTCGCGAATCTTGTCTTCCGGCAACTCATCGGCAATAAACACGATCACACTCTCCCGCGTTTCGCCCTCGGCCCATTCGGTATCCCAATCGAAACCGTAGAGCTTCAGCACGCCCTGGAACACCATGCGCCGATCGTCGCCGGCGATGTTCAGCACGCCCTTGTAGCGCAGCAGTTGCTTGCCGTGGTCTTCCAACAACTCGTCCATGAACTCGCTGAGGCGGTCGATATCCAGCGGCTGTTCGGTGCGCAGCACCAGGCTGGAGATGCGGTCGATGGACGGCGCAGCGCTGACCGGGCGCAGGTTCATGCCGGCGTTGAGGTTGAAGCCGCGCACGTCGAGCAGCTCGGCCAGGTCGATGGCGCCGTGGTCGACCACGCGAATCGGCGCGCGGCGGTTGATGCGGGTCAGGCGCTGGCTGAGGGCATCGAAGCTGGCTTCGTCCACCAGGTCGCGCTTGCTCACCAGCAGGCGGTCGGCAAACCCGATCTGTGCCTGGGCGATGGTTTGGGTCAGGTGGTGCTCGGCGTGGGCCGCGTCCACCAGGGTGATGATGCCGTCGAGGATGTAGCGCTCGCGCAGCTCTTCATCGATGAAAAAGGTCTGGGCCACGGGGGCCGGGTCGGCCAGGCCGGTGCATTCGATCACCAGGCGGTCGAAGGCGATTTCGCCGCTGTCGAGACGCTCCAGCAACAGATACAGGGCTTTGGTCAGGTCGGTGTGGATGGTGCAACACACACAGCCGTTGGACAGGGTCATGACTTGCACGGGCTCGTTGCCCAATAGCTGGGTGTCGATACCGGCGTCGCTGAATTCGTTTTCGATCACGGCGATTTTCAAGCCGTGCTCGGCTTTGAGCAGGTGACGCAGCAACGTGGTCTTGCCGGCGCCGAGGAAGCCACTGAGGACCGTGACGGGAATGGGAGAGGACAAAGACAGTTCTCCTGAAAATGGGGAGGTAAAAACAACTGTAGGAGCGCGCTTGCTCGCGAAGAACGTCAACGATAACCCGTGCTATCTGGATGCACGTGGTGTCCTTGCGTTGTTCGCGAGCGAGCTCGCTCCTACAGGTAAAGCGGTTTTACCAACTTAGCAGCACTTGGGCCCACCCTTGCCGCCGTAACGGGCTTCCTGGCGTTCCCGGAAGAACGTCTTGTAGTCCATCATCGGCTTGTCCGGGTGTTTGGTTTGCATATGCTCGACGTAAGTGTCGTAGTCGGGCATGCCGACCATCAGGCGCGCGGCCTGACCGAGGTATTTACCGAGGCGACTGATGTCATTGAACATGGCTGCAATCCTCGATCATGCGTCCGGTACGGCCTGGAACGGGGCTTCTTTATCCGTGCGCTCTTTGTTGCCCCAGGCGGCGACGCCGACTTTGAGCGCATAGAACAGGATACTGAAGACCACGAACAGGAACAGCGCCGTCAGCGTTGCGTTGGTGTAGGCGTTCCAGATCACATGCTGCATCTGGTCGATGCTCTTGGCCGGGGCGAGGATCTGGCCGTTGGCCAGCGCATCGCTGTACTTCTTCGCCAGCGACAGGAAGCCGATCGCCGGGTTGGCGTCGAACAGCTTGATGAAGCCCGCCGTGGTGGTGCAGATCAGCAGCCAGACGGCCGGCAGCATGGTCACCCAGATGTAGCGTTGGCGCTTCATTTTGATCAGCACGACGGTCGCCAGCATCAGCGCGATACCTGCCAGCATCTGGTTGGAGATACCGAACAGCGGCCACAAGGTGTTGATGCCGCCCAGCGGGTCGATCACGCCTTGATACAACAGGTAACCCCACATCGCCACACAACCGGCGGTCGCGATCAGGTTGGCCGTCCAGGACTCGGTGCGCTTGAGCGCCGGCACGAAGGAGCCCAGCAGGTCCTGCAGCATGAAGCGCCCGGCACGGGTACCGGCGTCGACGGCCGTCAGGATGAACAGCGCTTCGAACAGGATCGCAAAGTGGTACCAGAACGCCATGGTGTTTTCACCCGGCAGCACACTGTGCAGGATCTGCGCGATACCCACCGCGAGCGTCGGCGCACCGCCGGCACGAGCCAGCACGGTGGTTTCGCCGATGTCATGGGCAACGGCCGACAGCGCCTCAGGCGTAATCGCAAAGCCCCAGCTGCTGACGGTTTGAGCGACGGTAACCACGTCCGAGCCGACGATCGCCGCCGGGCTGTTCATGGCGAAGTACACACCCGGCTCGATCACCGAAGCGGCAACCATCGCCATGATGGCCACGAACGACTCCATCAACATGCCGCCATACCCGATGTACCGGGCGTGGCCTTCACTGGCCAGCAACTTCGGCGTGGTGCCCGAAGCGATCAGCGCGTGGAAGCCCGAGACCGCACCGCAGGCAATGGTGATGAACAGGAACGGGAACAGACCGCCCTTCCACACCGGGCCGGTGCCATCGATGAACTGGGTCAGCGCCGGCATTTTCAGGTCGGGCATGGTCACCAGGATACCGATGGCCAAGGCGACGATAGTGCCGATTTTGAGGAAGGTGGACAGGTAGTCACGCGGGGCCAGGATCAGCCACACCGGCAGTACCGCCGCGACGAAACCGTAGCCGATCAGCATCCAGGTGATCTGGATGCCGGTGAAACTGAAGACCTTGGCCCAGACCGGGTCGGCGGCAATCTGCCCGCCCAGCCAGATCGAACCGAGCAACAACAACACGCCGACGATCGAAATTTCACCGATGCGGCCCGGGCGGATGTAGCGCATGTAGATGCCCATGAACATCGCGATCGGGATGGTCGCCATCACCGTGAAGATGCCCCACGGGCTTTCGGCCAGGGCCTTGACCACGATCAGTGCCAGCACCGCGAGGATGATGATCATGATCAGGAAGCAGCCGAACAGCGCGATGGTCCCGGGAATGCGGCCCATCTCTTCGCGGACCATATCCCCCAGGGAACGGCCGTTACGACGGGTAGACAGGAACAGCACCATGAAGTCCTGCACCGCACCGGCCAGTACCACGCCGGCGATCAGCCACAGGGTTCCGGGCAGATAACCCATTTGCGCCGCCAGCACCGGGCCGACCAAGGGGCCTGCACCGGCAATCGCCGCAAAGTGGTGACCGAAAAGGATGTGTTTGTTGGTCGGTACGAAGTCCAGACCGTCGTTATTGACCACTGCGGGGGTGGCCCGTCGTGGATCGAGTTGCATCACGTTGTTGGCGATGAACAGACTGTAGTAACGATAGGCGACCAGATAGATCGCCACTGCTGCGACGACGATCCACAAGGCATTGATCGCCTCGCCGCGGCGCAAGGCCACTACGCCCAGAGCGCACGCACCTACTATGGCCAGTACCAGCCAGGGTAAGTGGCGTAGCAGGCTATTATTATTTTTCATTTTTTGTATTCCAGCCAGGGTGGACAGAAAGGACAACCAGCTCGAGTTTAGCGCTACTGGCCTTAAAGGCCAGCCCCCTACGTTGGTCTAGAGCCTTCCCATGGCAAAAAAAGCAGAAATAAAGCCTCAATAATGGCGTAGGGCTACAATCCCTTCATCCACAGAGGGTTTCACCATGACCGAGCATGCGTCTGATCGCCGTCGTTTTCGCCGGATAGCCTTTGATGCCAAGACCAAACTCCGGCAGAACGGTCGGGAATGGTCGGTGCAACTGGTGGACTTATCGCTGAAGGGCTTGTTGGTGCAGAAACCGACGCCCTGGCTCGGCATCGGTACTGAGTCGTTCGATGTGGATATCCACCTGGATGCCAATACCGATGTGCAGATGCGGGTCAGGCTGACCCATGACCAGACTGACCAACTGGGGTTTGAATGCGAGCACATCAGTCTGGAATCGATCAGCCATTTGCGCCGCTTGATCGAGTTGAACCTGGGGGATCAGGCAGAACTGGAGCGGCAGTTGGGCGCGCTGCTGGAGCACTGACCACCGGTGGGAGGGGGCTTGCTCCTTCCCACATTTGTATTGCGGTGTTGCGGGCTACTCGAAAAGTGCATCCAACGCCTGCTCCAGCCGCGTCACTGCAATCACCTGCAACCCCGGCGGCGCTTCCTTCGGCGCGTTGCCCTTGGGCACGATCGCACGCTTGAAGCCGTGTTTGGCCGCTTCCTTCAAACGCTCCTGACCGCTGGGCACCGGGCGCACCTCGCCCGACAGGCCAACTTCGCCGAACACCAGCAGGTCGTGGGGCAGCGGCCGGTTGCGCAGGCTAGACATCACCGCCGCCATCAACGCCAGGTCGGACGCGGTCTCCAGCACCTTGACCCCGCCCACCACGTTAAGGAACACGTCCTGGTCATGGGTCGGGATGCCGCCGTGCCGATGGAGTACCGCAAGCAGCATTGCCAGGCGGTTCTGGTCCAGGCCCAGGGTCACTCGACGTGGGTTGGCCAAATGGCTGTCGTCCACCAGCGCCTGGACTTCCACCAGCATCGGCCGGGTGCCTTCCCACGTTGCCATCACCACACTACCGGGGACTTCTTCCTGGGCACGGGTCAGAAAAATCGCCGAGGGGTTGGAGACTTCTTTCAGCCCGCGGTCGGTCATGGCGAATACGCCCAGCTCGTTCACCGCACCGAAGCGGTTCTTCACGGCGCGCAGCAAACGCAAACGGCCGTCGGACTCGCCTTCGAAATACAGCACGGTGTCGACCATGTGCTCCAACACCCGTGGCCCGGCCAGCGCGCCTTCCTTGGTCACATGACCGACCAGGAAAATCGCCGTGCCGCTCTGCTTGGCATAGCGCACCAGCAGCGCCGCGCTCTCACGCACCTGGGACACGCCGCCCGGAGCCGATTGCAGTTGTTCGGTGAAAATCGTCTGGATCGAGTCGATCACCATGACCTTGGGTTTTTCGATCCGCGCGGTGGCGATGATGCTTTCGATGCAGGTTTCGGTCATCACCCGCAGTTGGTCCTGGGGCAAGCCCAGGCGGCGTGCGCGCATGGCCACTTGTTGCTGGGATTCTTCGCCGGTGACGTACAACGCCGGCATGCGGCTGGCGATGCTGCACAGGGTTTGCAACAGGATGGTCGACTTGCCGATACCGGGGTCGCCGCCGATCAGCACCACCGAACCGTCCACCAGGCCACCGCCCAGCACGCGGTCGAGCTCACCGGACGCGGTGGAGAAACGCGGGACTTCCTCGACGCTGACTTCGGCCAGGGTCTTGATCTGCGCCTGTTGCCCGGTCCAGCCGGCACGGCCGCTGGGGGCCGCGGCGCCGCCGCTTTCGATCATGGTTTCGGTGAGGGTGTTCCACGCCCCGCACTCGGTACACTGGCCGGCCCACTTGGGAAAGGTCGCGCCGCACTCGGTGCAGCCGTACATGCGCTTGGCCTTTGCCATTTGAGAACCTCCAACCGAAAAACCGCGATGATAGCTCAGCGCGGCGCCGGGGTCCGGATTTCACCGCCGGCCAATCGTGAAGCACTGTTGCCGATCGGGTCTTCGGCATTCAGGTCGGCGCCTTTGGCCTTCAATTCGTCGAGCAGTTCGAGACGCTTGAACAGCCCGGCGTACATGGCGGCGGTCTGCCCGGCGCCGTTGCGCTGGTCGGGGTTGCAGTCGGTGGCCAGCAGGCGCTGGGCAATCTTCAGCTCGCCCTTGAAAATCGCGCCCATCAACGCGGTGTTGCCGCGCTTGTCCTGCACACAGGCATCGGCGCCGGCGGCGAGCAGACGCTCAACGTAGGCGCTTTCGCCGTGGTAGGCGGCGAGGATCAGTGCGGTGTAGCCCTTGTCGTCCTGGGTATTGAGGGGGAAGCCGGCGTCGATGAAGGTATCGAGCATGGGCAGGTCGCCGCGACGTGCGGCATCGAAATAGTAGCCTTGCAATTGCGCCTTGAGCGCCGCTGCGTCATTGGGCGCAGGCTGCCCGGCAACCCCGCTCAGCGACCAGCAGGCCAGCAGCGCGCCGATGAAGGTACGCATTGATTCAACTCCTCTACAAAACCCTTGTAGGAGCGAGCTTGCTCGCGAAAAACGTCAACGATGACGCGTGCATCCTGGATGCACGCGTTGCCTGGCAGATCTTCGCGAGCAAGCTCGCTCCTACAGGGGGGGTGGGGTTAGTCGGTGAGTTTTTGTGCCAGCGCTTTCACGCGGGCCAGGTCACCTTTGGCGACCTTGGTCACGCCGGCGCCGTATTCCGGGTCGGCTTTATAGAGGAAGGACAGGATGACGTGCTTGCTCTCGTCGTCGGTGGTGGCCAGGGAGCCGCCGAAGTTGTCGATCAAGTCCTGACGTTCTTTCTTGCTGTAAGAGCGATACAGATCACCGGCCTGCTTGAAGTTCTGCTCACGCTGGATCTTCGCCTGCTGGGTACTGCCCGCCAGCGGCGACTGGCTGTAGCGCGCGGTTTGCGGCTCTTCCCGTGGCAGCAGGCGGCTTGGCTGGTAGTTCACGCCGGTGCTGGTCTTGCCGGAATTCATCGCGCCGTCCTGGTTGCCGTTGTTGACGGTGACCCGTGGCGCGTTGATCGGCAGTTGCAGGGCGTTGGCGCCCAGGCGGTACATCTGCGTGTCGGCATAGGAGAACACCCGGCCTTGCAGCAGGCGGTCTTCCGACGGCTCGATGCCCGGCACCAGATTGGCCGGGGCCATGGCCACTTGCTCGGTTTCCTGGAAGACATTGGCCGGATTGCGGTTCAACACCATCTGCCCGACTTTGCGCTCGGGTATGCCGGGCCAGATCTTGGTGGCGTCCAGCGGGTCGAAATCGAACTTGGCCAGTTCCTCAGGTTTGAGCACCTGCACGTACAAGTCCCACTTGGGGAAGTCGCCCTTGTTGATATGGGTGACCAAGTCATTCGTCATATGGCTGTAGTCACGGCCCTGTACGTCGGTGACTTGCT
Organism: Pseudomonas sp. 7-41; assembly: GCF_021233075.1. Classification (NCBI taxonomy): domain Bacteria; kingdom Pseudomonadati; phylum Pseudomonadota; class Gammaproteobacteria; order Pseudomonadales; family Pseudomonadaceae; genus Pseudomonas; species Pseudomonas sp. 7-41. The sequence goes on from NZ_CP089551.1 coordinate 6,000,495, forward strand.
TGGGATCAAGATTCTTGATGCCTTGCAGGCTCTTCCAGTGGAACTTGACGTAATGCACTTCGCCCTTGGCGTTGATCAACTTGTAGGCATGTACGCCGTTGCCGTCCATTTCGCGGTAACTGGCCGGCGTGCCGGAGTCGGAGTACAGCTCGGTCAGGGTGCGGGTGGCTTCGGGAACATGGGAGAAGAAGTCGAAACGACGCGAGTCATCATCCAGGTTAGTGCGCGGGTCGGGTTTGAAGGCATGGACCATGTCCGGGAACTTGATGGCGTCTCGGATAAAGAACGTCGGGAAGTTGTTGCCGACCAGGTCCCAGTTGCCGTCGGCGGTGTAGAACTTGGTGGCGAAGCCGCGAGGGTCGCGCAGGGTTTCCGGGGAGTGATTGCCGTGTACCACCGCCGAGAACCGCACGAATACCGGGGTTGCCTCACCGGCGGCGAAAACTTTGGCCTTGGTCAGGTCGCTGAGGTTATCGGTGACGGTAAACGTGCCGTGAGCGCCGGTGCCACGGGCATGTACCACGCGCTCGGGGATGCGTTCGCGGTCGAAGCGTTGCAGCTTCTGAATCAGTTGCACATCTTGCAGCAGCACCGGGCCGTTGGCGCCCGCGGTTTGCGAGTTCTGGTTGTCGCCGACGGCGGCACCATTGTCACGGGTCAGGTTGGCGGCCTGCACAGACAGCGAAAGCAGGCTGACGGTTGCCAGCACCAGCGCATGTCGCGCCAGAACGGGCGCGCGGCTCATTGGGTTGTTCATCGAGGTTTCCTCTGGTTTTTTTAATGCACATTCAGTTGTGCTTGCCAGAGGCTAGTGACCCGCGAGTCAGAAGATAAATAGAAAAACCCCAACGGGTCGATTGAGAAAATAATCTGGTAACTCACTGAAATCGCGGGTATTTCGCGCGCGATTGATGGCACTTTGCAAACTATTTGCGATTTAATGTGTCGATAAAAACCGACAGTGTTAACAGTTGTGTCAGGCAAGCCCGCTACGACTGACTTACACTGACTTCCACCCTTCTCATCTGTAACAAGGAATAACCTATGGGCGTGATCAGTGAGTTCAAGGCCTTCGCGGTCAAAGGTAATGTGGTCGACATGGCCGTCGGGATTATCATCGGCGCCGCCTTCGGCAAAATTGTTTCCTCGTTTGTAGGCGACGTGGTGATGCCACCGATCGGTCTGTTGATCGGCGGTGTGGACTTCGCTGATCTGGCGGTGACGCTCAAGGCTGCGCAGGGCGATGTCCCGGCGGTCGTGCTGGCCTATGGCAAGTTCATCCAGAGCGTGATCGACTTCCTGATCGTCGCGTTTGCGATCTTCATGGGTGTGAAGGCCATCAACCGCCTGAAACGCGAAGAAGCCGTGGCCCCCAGCCTGCCGCCGACGCCGAGCAAGGAAGAAGTGTTGCTGGGTGAGATCCGCGATCTGCTCAAGGCACAGAACGACAAACCGCAATAAGCCGTATCGGTTTGAACGAAGGCGCCTCTAGGGGCGCCTTTTTTGTTACCAGTAGTTCTCCACCGCCACCTGGCCGGGGCGCCGGGACAGGCTCAATTGCATATCGCGTTGTTTGAGCAACTGACGGGTGTCGTCGATCATCTGCGGGTTGCCGCAAATCATCACGCGCGAATGCTCTGGGGTCAGCGCGACGCCGGCTGCGCGCTCCAGCTCGCCATTCTCGATCAGGGTAGTAATGCGCCCGTGCAGCGCACCAGGGTACTGCTCGCGGGTGACCAGCGGCAGATAGGTCAGCTTGTGGGCGTACTCGGCCAGGTACTCACGCTGCGCCAGCCCCTGGATCAGCGACTGATAGGCCAGCTCCCTGGCTTCCCGGGCGCTGTACACGAGGATGATGCGCTCGAATTTTTCCCAGACCTCGAAGTCCTGCAGGATCGACAGGAACGGCGCCACTCCGGTGCCAGTGCCCAGCAACCATAAGTCACGACCGTCGACAAACCGGTTCAGGGTCAGGAAGCCTGTGGCCTGACGCTCGACCATCAACGTATCACCGACGCGCAGACGGCTCAGCTCGCTGGTGAACTCGCCACCGGGCACCACGATCGAGAAAAAATCCAGGTACTCATCAAACGGCGACGACACCACGGAGTACGCGCGCCATACCGTGCTGCCATCGGCCTTGGTCACCCCCAGGCGCACGAACTGGCCGGCGGTGAACCGAAAGCCCGGGTCACGGGTGGTGCGCAGGGTGAAGAGGCTGGGGGTCAGCGATTGCACGTCGAGCAGGGTCTGGCGGGTAAATTTCTCAGCACTGGCCGTCATGGGGAGCTCCGTTCTACAGGTGCCCTAGTGTCCCCCAAAGTCACGTGCGGAAACACCCGCAGTCGGTAGTGGCATTGTGAATAGAGCAAAAAAAACCACAAGTTGATGGCTATTTAATTGCACTACTAAACATTTGGCTATTAGTCCAAGACACATCACAACATCGCCCCATAGTGCGATTGTCAGTGACGCATTACAGACGCTAAAACCCACTAAAAAAGGGCAAACCTTCGCAAAAAGTTGCGGACGGAAGTTGCACACCTGCTTAAAGAGTCTTAGAACACGACGAACAAGAACGAAAATTTCCGCTGCAAGTGTAGTCCGTGTCCTACACTAATTTGCGTGCAACATTGGGGGCCAGGACGTACCCAAGTCACAAAGAATTCCATGGAGAGCTTCCGATGGTCAACTGGCGCAATACACGACTCCCTAAACTGGAAGGCGAGGACAAGATCACCAGTGTATTTGAAATGGTCATCAACAAAACCTACGAGCTTGGCTTCCAATTCTGTTCCTTCACGATGAGTTCACAACGACCCACACACCCATGCAAACCGATTTGCCTCAACAACTACCCAAATGAATGGAACTCCCTGTACGACCAGGCCCACTTTTTCGACGTAGACCCGGTTGTCACCCACTGCAAACGTTGCGTACTACCGATTGTCTGGGAGGAAAAAGTGTTCGGCGCCGCGCCGAATTTGTGGGAACTGGCCCGGTCCTCTGGCGTGCATCTTGGATGGACCCAGGCGGTCCACGATTTCCAGGGTGTGTTCAGCATGCTGACTCTGGGACGCAGCAAGGGCGAGGTCAGCCCGGAAGAGCTGTACGAAAAGGCCGGCCAGGTATTGTGGCTCTGTCATGCGATGCATGCGGTGGTCGCACAGAAATATGCCGACAAGCCCAACGCGCCTTCGGCCTGCAAATTGACACCACGGGAGACAGAAATCCTCAAATGGTCAGCCCTGGGCAAAACGGCTGCCGATATCGCCGCCATACTGTGCCTGTCGGAACGCACCATTGGTTTTCATCTCAAAAGCATCTTCACTAAAATGGGCGTCAATAACAAAATCGCTGCGGTGCTCTGTGCCTCGAAAGCAGGCTTGTTTTAACCCGCTTTGAAACACCGCATGTAATCACTCCAAAAAAAAAGTAACATTTACGGCCAACTCTGAGTGTTGACGCAGCCCCTCGGTGCCGCCTCGCAGTTCACTCAGACGGTTCCGCCGGCCGCCACAGCGCCTGCCGAACACCCATCGATTACCCAGAGCCTCCCCCGCCATGCCCCTGCTCGAAAGCCCGTTCGCCCAGCTCGATCTGATCCGCCAACCCGAGCAGCACAATGATCCGCTGCAGGCCTTCGACGCCGCCGACGAGTATCTGCTCAGCTACCTGGCCGAACAGCAACCGAACGCCGCAACTCGCGTGCTGGTGCTTAACGATAGCTTTGGCGCATTGGCCGCCAGCCTTGAGGGCCATGTGCAGGTGACATCCAGCGGCGACTCGTTTCTCGCCGCCCAAGGCCTGGAAAAAAACCTGCTGCGCAACGGCAAGGCGTTCGATGCGGTGTCGTTCATCCCCGCCAGCCAAGTGCCTGTCGGGCCATTCGACCGGGTGCTGATCCGCGTGCCGAAAACCCTGGCGCTGCTCGAAGAACAGTTGATCCGCCTGCAGGGCCAACTGGCGCCGGACGCTGAAGTTATCGCCGCAGCGATGGTCAAGCATCTGCCACGGGCCGCCGGTGAATTGCTGGAGCAGTACATCGGGCCGATGCACGCGTCCCTCGCGATCAAAAAGGCGCGGCTGTTGATCGCCACCGTTGGGGAGCGCCCGGCCGCCGTCTCGCCCTACCCCACCCGTTACGCCTTGGACACTCCAGCCATCGCCCTGCTCAACCACGCCAACGTGTTCTGCCGCGAAAGCCTGGACATCGGCACCCGCGCCTTCCTGCCACACTTGCCCACGGGCCTTGGCAGTGCGCGAGTCGCCGACCTGGGTTGCGGCAATGGCGTACTGGCGATTGCCAGCGCCCTGCTGAACCCGGACGCGCATTACACCTTGGTGGACGAGTCCTACATGGCCGTGCAATCGGCCGCCGAGAACTGGCAAGCGGCCCTGGGTGATCGCGAGGTCATCGTCCGCGCCGACGATGGCCTGGCCGGGCAGGCACCGCAATCGTTGGATGTGGTGCTGTGCAATCCACCGTTCCACCAGCAACAGGTGGTCGGCGACTTCCTCGCCTGGCGCATGTTCCAGCAGGCGCGCGAAGCGTTGGTGGTCGGCGGTGCCCTTTATATAGTCGGCAACCGTCACCTGGGTTATCACAGCAAGTTGGCGCGGCTGTTCCGGGGCGTCGAGCAAGTGGCCGCCACGCCCAAATTCGTCATTCTCAAAGCGCGCAAATAAAAAAAGACCCCGCCCCTCCAAAGAGGGGCAGGGTCAAAAAACCGTGCCGCAAGGCAACGGGATGGGATGTCAGTGCGTGGTCAGGCCGGCCGCGCTCATGAACAGGCGCATCAGGCTGGCCACGATGAACAGGGCCAGCACGCTGCCGCTCCAGATCATCGCCAACCAACCAAGGCGCCGCCACAGCGGTTGCTTCTCAGCCTGTTCAATCTCGTGCAACGAAGGTTTGCCGGACATGAAACGACCCTCCTAGTGATAACCGTCTTCATGGGTGACCTTGCCGCGGAACACGTAGTAGCTCCAGAAGGTGTAGCCCAGGATGAACGGGATGATGAACAACGTGCCCACCAGCATGAAGCCCTGGCTTTGCGGCGGCGCGGCAGCGTCCCAGATCGATACCGACGGCGGGATGATGTTCGGCCACAGGCTGATCCCCAGGCCGCTGTAGCCGAGGAAGATCAGCACCAGCGTCAGCAGAAACGGCGTGTAGTGCGCGTTGCGCGCCACGGCACGGATCAGCCCGTACATGGTCACCAGCACCAGGATCGGCACCGGCAGGAACCAGAACAGGTTCGGCAGGGTGAACCAGCGCGAGGCGATTTCCGGGTGCGACAGCGGCGTCCAGATACTCACGATACCGATCACCGCCAACACCACGAAGGCCAATGGCCGCGCCAGGTCGTGCATCTGCTCCTGCAACTTGCCTTCGGTCTTCATGATCAGCCAGGTGCAACCGAGCAACGCGTAGGCCACGATCAGCGCCACGCCGCAGAACATCGTGAACGGCGTCGCCCAATCCAGTGAGCCACCGGCAAACTGGCGATCGACCACCGGGATGCCGTCGATGAACGCACCCAACGCGACGCCCTGGAAGAACGTGGCCGCCAGCGACCCGCCGATGAACGCCTTGTCCCACAGGTGACGCTTGTGGTCCTTGGCCTTGAAGCGGAATTCAAAGGCCACGCCGCGAAAGATCAGCCCGATCAGCATCAGCATCAGCGGCAGGTACAACGCCGACAGCACCACCGAATAGGCCAGCGGGAACGCGCCGAACAATGCCGCGCCGCCCAGTACCAGCCAGGTTTCGTTACCGTCCCAGACCGGGGCGACGGTGTTCATCATCACGTCACGGTCGGTCTTGCCGGGGATGAACGGAAAGAGGATGCCGATGCCCAGGTCGAAACCGTCCATGACCACGTACATCATGATGCCGAAGATGATGATCACGGCCCAGATCAGCGGAAGATCAATACCCATCTCAATGCCCCTTATGCTGGAGGTCGACGTGATCGTCATCGCTGCCGTCATCGGCCGCCGACAACGGCCGCGCCGGTGTGCGTTTCTGGCCTGGGCCACCGTGGGTTGGCTCGATGCCGTCGTGGGCCACCGGGCCTTTGCGCACCAGGCGCATCATGTAGCCCAAACCGGCGCCGAACAGCGCGAAGTACACCACCACGAACAGCACCAGGGTGATGCTCATCTGCGCCAGGCTATGCCCGGAGGACGCATCCGCAGTCCGCATCAGCCCGTAGACCACCCACGGCTGGCGGCCGATCTCGGTGGTGAACCAACCGGCGAGAATCGCGATCAAGCCGGATGGGCCCATCCACAACGCCAGGTACAGGAACGGCCGGGACGTATACATCTTGCCGCCCCGACGCAGCCAAAGGCTGAACAGGCCGGTGAAGATCATCAGGAAACCCAGGCCGACCATGACCCGGAACGACCAGAACACGATGGTCGAGTTGGGGCGGTCCTCAGGCGGGAACTCCTTGAGCGCCGGTACCTGTTTGTCCAGGGAGTGGGTCAGGATCAGGCTGCCGAGGTAGGGGATTTCCACCGCGTACTTGGTTTTTTCCGCCTTCATGTCGGGCCAGCCGAACAGGATCAGCGGCGTCGGCTCGTTGCCGATGTTTTCCCAGTGGCCTTCGATCGCGGCGATTTTCGCCGGCTGGTGCTGCAGGGTGTTGAGGCCGTGGAAGTCACCGATCACTGCCTGGATCGGCGCGACGATCAGCGCCATCCACATGGCCATCGACAGCATCTTGCGGATCGCCGGGTTGTCCTTGCCACGCAGCAAATGCCAGGCCGCCGAAGAACCGACGAAGAACGCCGTCGCCACAAACGCCGCCGTGGCCATGTGCATCAGGCGGTAGGGGAACGAGGGGTTGAAGATCACGGCCAGCCAGTCCGTGGGGATCACGCGGCCGTCGATGATTTCAAAGCCCTGGGGAGTCTGCATCCAACTGTTGGAGGCGAGAATCCAGAAGGTCGAAATCAGCGTGCCTACGGCCACCATCACGGTCGCGAAGAAGTGCAGCTTGCGCCCCACCTTGTTCCAGCCGAACAGCATCACGCCGAGGAAACCGGCCTCGAGGAAGAAGGCCGTGAGCACTTCATACGTCAGCAGCGGCCCGGTGACGGAGCCGGCGAAGTCCGAGAAGCGGCTCCAGTTAGTGCCGAACTGGTACGCCATGACCAAGCCGGAGACCACACCCATGCCGAAGTTGACGGCAAAGACCTTCGACCAGAAATGGTAGAGGTCACGGTAGGTATCGTTATGGGTCTTGAGCCACAAGCCTTCCAGCACCGCAAGGTAACTCGCCAGGCCGATGGTGATCGCCGGGAACAGGATGTGGAACGAGATAGTAAACGCGAACTGAATTCGGGCGAGATCTAGCGCCTCCAAACCGAACATAAGTCTTCCTCTGTCAGGTAATACCGAATGCTGGCTGGAGGCCGCATCCACTGCCCCCACGGATATGGAGTGTGGCGAATTTCAATTCGTTTCTTTTTTTACCAACCACGTAGGGAGTCAGGCCTTGCGGCCGCCAGAACAAATCCTGAAATAGCTTTGATCTGGATCAATCACAGTCAAAAGAGTAGTCCCATTTTGGTAATTGGCCTGTGTGGTCTTTTGCCGCGTGACAGCTTGCCTCAGCGCAGTTTCTGCAACTGTTTGTTACAGCTTGATGCTAATCTCGGGTTTCCCTACCGCGCTGGCCCGAACTCCCGATGCCCAATGAACCCGCGTTGCTGTTGCGTCACCACCGCCCTTTCATCGCGTTCTGGCTGGCGCGGATCTTCACCGCCAGCGGCTTCCAAATGCTCACCGTGGCCATCGGCTGGAACCTCTATCAACTGACCGGCAACGTGCTGGACCTTGGCCTGGTCGGCCTGGTGGAATTCGTTCCCCGCGTGCTGTTCATGCTGCACACCGGGCATGTGGCCGACCGCTATGATCGGCGCAAGGTGGCGGCTATCTGTCAGACCGTGCAGGCGCTGATTGCCGTGTCCCTGGCCATTGGCGGCCTGACCGGCAATGTGACCCGCGAGATGATCTTTATCCTCGCCTTCCTGCTCGGCGCCGCGCGCTCCTTTGAAATGCCCACCACCCAAGCGCTGCTCCCGAGCATCGTGCCCAGCACGCTGTTCCCGCGCGCCGTGGCCTCGTCGCAATCGGCCCAGCAACTGGCAACCATCGTCGCCCCGGCCCTCGGCGGTTTGCTCTATGCGTTCGGCAGCGTGTGGGTGTATGGCCCGACCGTGGTGCTGTACCTCATTGCCTGCACGCTGACCCTCAACCTGCCCGCGCGCCAGACGCCGCTGAACAAGGCCAAGGCCACGATGGACTCGCTGCTGGCCGGGATTCGCTTTATCCGCAGCCGCCCGGACATCCTCGGGGCGATTTCCCTCGACCTGTTCGCCGTGCTGCTCGGCGGTGCCACCGCGTTGCTGCCGGTGTTCGCCAAGGACATCCTGCTGACCGGCGCCTGGGGCCTGGGCCTGCTGCGTTCGGCCCCGGCGGTGGGCGCGCTGTTGATGTCGTTGTGGTTGGCGCGCTTCTCGGTCGACCGACACGTGGGCCGTGTGATGTTTACCGCCGTCGGGGTGTTCGGGGTGGCGACCATCGCTTTCGGCCTGTCCACCTCGTTCTGGTTTTCCCTGGCGGTGCTGGTGGTGCTGGGCGCCGCCGACATGATCAGCATGGTGATCCGCGCATCCTTCGTGCAATTGGAAACCCCGGACGACATGCGCGGGCGGGTCAGTGCGGTCAACGGCCTGTTTATCGGCGCGTCGAATCAACTGGGCGAGTTCGAATCCGGGATCACCGCCCACTGGTTCGGCACCGTGCCCGCCGTGGTCATGGGCGGGATCGGCACGTTGGTGGTGACCGGGACGTGGATCAAACTGTTCCCGACCCTGGCTCACCGCGACCGCATGCATGTGCCGCTGGACGAAGCCAAGGGCTGAACCTCACCACCAGCCGGTGCGGATATCCGTGACGTTCAGGGCCATTGATCAGCGGATATTGAGCTGGGTATTCAAGGTATTTCGCGGCGCGTTGATCGACGTGTTGCTGTATTCGAACCAGCCTTGGGCTTCGACGTTCAGGTCGAACACATAGATGTAGCCCATCAACGTGCCCGCGCCATTGCAGGCCTGGCTGACGTTGCCGACCTGGCACACCGCGGTGCGTTGCCCGTTGAGTACTGCGCCATTGAAGCGACCCATCGGGTTGTTGCCCAGGCCAACCTCCATCACCGACACCTGGGTGGGCCCACGGTGCGTACACATCTGTGTGCTCTGGGAGCGCTCCGGAATCGTTTCCACACACCCGGCCGACTCGACCTTGAACACCCGCACCTCGCTCAAGGCCGGTGCAGTCGCGCCCCACGCCGGTGCCGCGCCTAACCACGCGCTGATACAAGCGATCAGAGCTAGACTCCACCGGTTGGCTTTTTTCATGCTGTCGATGACCCTGAATTAAACATCGGCGCAGTATGCCTCAAGGCCATGATTCACAGCCATGCGCCACAAAGCCAAGCCCGTGCGCCACACGGCCTCGGCTGCTGGTATGATGCGCCGCTTTTTCCGATCCTCTCTGAAACCACAGGCGCTTGGCGCAATTTGTGCTTTGACTTAGAGGTCAACAAATAACGACGCAACATAGCGTCACAGGGAGCAGGCATGCTGGAAAAGCTGTTTCAACTCAAAGCACACAACACGAACGTGCGAACCGAGATCCTCGCGGGCATCACGACATTCCTGGCCATGGCCTACATTTTGTTCGTGAACCCGAGCATCCTCGGCGAAACCGGCATGGACAAGGGCGCAGTGTTCGTCGCCACCTGCCTGGCAGCGGCCATCGGTTCGACCGTGATGGGCTTGATCGCCAACTACCCGATCGCGCTGGCGCCGGGCATGGGCCTCAATGCCTTCTTTACCTACACCGTGGTCCTGCACATGGGCCATACCTGGCAAGTGGCGCTGGGGGCGGTGTTCATTTCGGCGGTGCTGTTCTTCATGCTGTCGATCTTCCGCATCCGTGAATGGATCATCAACAGCATCCCCCTGCCCCTGCGCTCGGCGATTGCTGCCGGTATCGGCCTGTTCCTGGCGCTGATCGCCCTGCACAACGCCGGGATCGTGGTGAGCAACTCGGCCACCATGGTCGGCCTGGGCGACCTGAAACAACCGGCACCGATCCTCGCCGCCCTCGGTTTCGCGCTGATCGTCGCGCTGGAAGCCCTGGCGGTACGCGGCGCGGTGCTGATCGGCATCCTGGCGGTGACCATTGTCTCCATTCTGCTCGGCGTGACCCCGTTCGGCGGCGTGACCTCGATGCCACCGTCCCTGGCCCCGACCTTCCTGCAGCTGGATATCAAGGGCGCGCTGGACATCGGCCTGGTCAGCGTGATCTTCGCGTTCCTGTTCGTCGACCTGTTCGACAACTCCGGCACCCTGATCGGCGTGGCCAAGCGCGCCGGGTTGATGGACAAGGATGGCCACATGCCGAAAATGGGCCGTGCGCTGATCGCCGACAGCACCGCCGCCATGGCCGGTTCGCTGCTGGGCACCTCGACCACCACCAGCTACATCGAATCCGCCGCGGGCGTGAGTGCCGGTGGCCGCACCGGTTTGACCGCGGTCGTGGTCGCGATCCTGTTCCTGCTGGCGCTGTTCTTCTCGCCACTGGCCTCCAGCGTACCGGCCTTCGCCACTGCACCGGCGTTGCTGTTCGTGGCCGTGCTGATGACCTCGGGCCTGGCGGAAATCGACTGGGATGACATCACTGTTGCAGCGCCGGTGGTGATCACCGCCCTGGCGATGCCCTTCACTTACTCCATCGCCAACGGCATCGCCTTCGGTTTCATCGCCTGGACCGCCATCAAGCTGCTTTCGGGCCGCTACCGTGAGCTGAACCCGGCGCTGGTGATTCTGTCGATTCTGTTTGTGATCAAGCTGGGCTGGTTCAACGCATGACTTTTGACGCCGCAAGCTACACCGTTCAACTGCAAGACAAGGTCACGCGCTTGCGTGACCTGCTGGCACCGTTCGACGCACCACAGCCTCAGGTCTTCGACTCGCCCCTGCAGAACTTCCGCCTGCGCGCGGAATTCCGCCTGTGGCGCGAAGCGGGGGAACGCCACTACGCAATGTTCTCCCAGGACGACAAGCGCACGCCGATCCTGATCGACGAGTTCCCCATCGCCAGCCAGCGCATCAACCAGTTGATGCCGCAGCTCAAGGCCGCCTGGCAAGCCAGCGCCGCCCTGAGCCACAAGCTGTTCCAGGTGGAGTTCCTGACCACCCTGGCCGGCGACGCGATGATCACCCTGTGCTATCACCGCCCGCTGGACGAGCACTGGCACACCGCCGCGAACCAGTTGGCCGCCGACTTGAACGTGAGCATCATCGGCCGCTCCAAGGGCAAACGCGATGTGATCGGCCATGACTACGTGGTGGAAAAACTCGACGTCGGTGGCCGCACCTTCAGCTATCGCCAACCCGAAGGCGCCTTCACCCAGCCCAACGGCACGGTGAACCAGAAGATGCTCAACTGGGCATACGACGCACTTGGCGATCGCCCGGACGATCTGCTGGAGCTGTACTGCGGCAACGGCAACTTCACCCTGCCGCTGGCCACCCGCGTGCGCAACGTGCTCGCCACCGAAATCAGCAAGACCTCGGTGAACGCAGCCTTGAGCAACCTCGATGAAAACGCAGTGGATAACGTCACCCTGGTGCGCCTCTCCGCCGAAGAACTCACCGAAGCGCTGAACGACGTGCGCCCGTTCCGACGCCTGCACGGCATCGACCTGAAAAGCTACGAATTCGGCAGCGTCTTCGTCGACCCGCCGCGCGCCGGCATGGACCCGGACACCTGCGAACTGACCCGGCGCTTCGACAACATCCTCTACATCTCCTGCAACCCGGAAACCCTGGCGGCGAACATTGCGCAACTGCATGACACGCACCGGATTACCCAATGCGCGATGTTCGACCAGTTCCCATGGACGCACCATATGGAGTCCGGGGTGCTGTTGACCCGTCGATAACCTCCCTTACGGTTCCTTGCGCGGCCGACCGCCCTTCTTGCCATTGGCTCGGGCGGCGGCGGATTTGGCCGCGCTGCTTTTACGGCCGTTGTGCGACGCCACCAGGCTCACGGCCAGATCCATCAAGGGCTGGCTGGTCGCAATCAGGCCGGTGATGGAAACATGCAGGTCGCGGGCTTCACAGCACAGCGCCTTGCCGCCAAAGCCGACCTCCAATTGCTCGAAGTCCTGCGCGGAAAACCCTTCGAACTCCGGAAGACCGGCCACCGGCAACATGATGCGACTGCCATCGCTGAAGCCGATGGAGATGCAGTCATCCTCGTAACGCACCGAGCAGGCATTGGCGTACACACGCTTCAGTTTGCGCCCCCGCACTATGGCCTTATCGATATCGGCCTCAGTGATCGGTACATCGGGCAAGGTTTTGGCTTTTACGATTTTCATAGATCAATCTCCACACAATCTGGCGCCCTGACCAGATTCAAAAGGGTTCGCTGCCCCGCCACATCGTGTCGGGCGTTTGCAATCACATAGACGCCACGCCGAATGATCAACCCCGGCACCACCTCGTCGGCGTCCCAATCCCAGGAATGGTTCTCCAGGCAAACCGTTTGCAGTTTTTCCCACCAGATCCTTCGTACACGAGCCAGGACGTGTCGCTGCATCAACGTCTGGCGAATGCCCTCCAGAATCCCGGGGGGTGGCCGCCGCCGTTCGGGGTCTACATCCCAAAGCTCCACTCGCCCATCCAGAAAGCTGAAACGAAAACGCGCATCCCATTGCTTTCCCCTGACATGCACGTGAGGCGGGCAATGCTCATCCCTGAGAAACACCGCAATCACATGTCCTTTGTAAGTGCCTACTTTCATCGTAACCCATCCGTTAGGTTATTTTCCGCCGGGTAACACTTTTCCATACATCACCCGACAACCGGCTCCTTGATCAGGGCGTTTTTCACAGCGTAGTAACAGCGGGCAAACCGTCGAATACGGTCTTGTAACGACTCATGGCAGCACCTGGAAATGCCCGGTCTCACTGATTAACGGTTCGATAATCGAACACATCTACCGCCATCGATTGACCAAATTAACCATTCAGTACATTTTATCCGCACAACGAACAATAACTGTGGAGATCCCCTTATGCCGCCCATCGTGCTGGTGCTCAACGGCCCCAACCTCAACCTGCTCGGCACCCGTGAGCCCGCCACCTATGGCCATGAAACCCTGGCCGACATCGCCACGCTGTGTGGCCGCAGTGCCGAGCAACTGGGGCTGACCATCGAATTTCGCCAAACCAACCACGAAGGCGAATTGCTCGACTGGATTCACGGCGCCCGCGCCCGTTGCGCCGGTATCGTGATCAACCCGGCGGCCTGGACCCACACCTCGGTGGCGATTCGCGATGCGCTGGTGGCCAGTGAAGTGCCGGTGATCGAGGTGCATTTATCCAACGTGCATGCGCGCGAGCCGTTTCGTCATCACTCGTTCGTGTCGCCCATCGCCAAGGCGGTACTCGCCGGGTTTGGCAGCCACGGCTATCACCTGGCCCTGGAACATTTCAGCCGCACGGTGAAAGGATGAGCCTGATGAAACCGCGCGTCCTCGCCGGCCTGATCGGCGCCGGCATCCAGGCCTCCCGCACGCCCGCCCTGCATGAACAGGAAGGTGACGCCCAAGGCCTGCGCTACCTGTATCGCCTGATCGACCTGGAACCGCTGCAGCTGGACATCAATGCCCTGCCCGACCTGCTGCAGGCCGCCGAGCAGATGAACTTCACCGGGTTGAACATTACCTACCCGTGCAAGCAGGCGATCCTGCCTTTACTCGATGAATTGTCCGACGAGGCCCGGGGCATTGGGGCGGTCAACACCGTGGTGTTCAAAGCGGGCAAACGCATCGGCCATAACACCGACTGCCTGGGGTTCGCCGAAGGTTTCCGACGCAACTTGCAGGATGTCGTTCGGCGACGCGTGGTCCAGATGGGTGCCGGCGGCGCAGGCGCGGCGGTGGCCCATGCGCTGCTGGCGGAAGGCGTTGAGCACTTGAGCATTTTCGACGTGGACGCCAGCCGTGCCCAGGACCTGGCGGATAACCTCGCACACTGTTTCGGCCCGGGACGGGCCCAGGTCGGCACCCATCTGGAAAACGCCATGGCCGAGGCCGACGGGTTAGTGAACACCACGCCGATGGGCATGGCCAAACTGCCCGGCACGCCCGTGCCGCCGGCCTTGCTGCACGCGCAATTGTGGGTCGCGGAAATCGTGTATTTCCCACTGGAAACCGAACTGCTGCGCAACGCCCGCGCCTTGGGTTGCCGCACTCTGGATGGCGGCAACATGGCAGTATTTCAGGCGGTGAAGGCGTTCGAATTGTTCAGTGGCGTAGTGCCGGATGCACACAGGATGTTGGCGCACTTCCAGAGCATGAAGAGCTGACGGCCGAAACCGCATCCAAATGTGGGAGGGAGTTTGCCCCTCCCACCGTGAATCCGCGCCAACCTCAGGTTTGCAGGTAACGCAGCACCGACTCGCAAATCATCTGTCGATGCCGCTGCTTAACGGCCTTGTCCGACAGTTCGATCTGAAAAATCTCACTGAACGTATGGCGGTTGGATACGCGATAAAAACAGAATGAGTTGATCAGCAGGTGAACGTCCAGCGGCTCCAGCCCCTCGCGGAACAGCCCCATTTCGGCGCCACGGCGCAAGGTCGTGCCCAGCGCATCCAGGATGTTGCTGTTCATCGCCTTGATTGAATCGGAGCGCTTCACGTACTCGGCATTGTGGATATTTTCGATGCAAACGATACGCACGAAATCCACGTTCCGGTCGTGGTGATCGAAGGTGAATTCCACCAGCCGACTGATCGCTTCGCGCGGTTCCAGGGCCGTGAGGTTCATGCGTGATTCGGTGTTGCGGATATCGCCGTAGAGCTTCTCCAGCACCTCGACGTACAACTGCTCCTTGCTGCCGAAGTAGTAATAGATCATGCGTTTGGAGGTGTGGATACGCTCGGCGATCGCATCCACGCGAGCGCCGGACAGGCCCTGCTGAACAAACTCGACAATGGCTTCTTGCAGTATGTTTTCGCGGGTCTTTTCCGGGTTGTTCTTGCGACTCTTGCGCGGTGCGTCTGACACTGCGGAGAGATCGGGAGTCAAGGTCATGGTGCGCTCACGGCCGTTTTTTATTGTGCAGGCCGCGATTATGGGCCGCGGCGCGCCCCGAAGGAAGCACCGGCCCTGCCGTCACAACCGTGCCTGGCGTACCGCACCACTGCGCGACTTGGCCATCGCCGCCAGACGCACCGCCACATTGGCCGCACCGTAGCCGGCGTAGCCATGCTTGCGCTGGATGATCTCGAAGAAAAACCGCCCTTCGAACGGCTCGGTGTACACATGAAACAACTCACCGCCCTGGGCGTCGCGGTCGTACAGCACGTTGTAGTACGCCAGCTCGCTGAGGAACTCGTCGTCGAAATCAAAGCGCGCCGCCAGGTCGTCGTAGTAGTTGAGCGGGATATCCAGCAGCGGCACACCCGCCTCCTTGGCCCGGCGCACTTCGGCGAAAATATCCGTGCAGTCGAAGGCAATGTGATGCACACCCGAGCCGCGATAGCTCGACAGCGCGTGGGAAATCGCGGTATTGCGGTTTTCGGAAATATTCAGCGGCAAACGAATCGAGCTGCAACGGCTGCGCAGCGCACGGCTTTTCACCAGGCCATACGGATCAGGCAGCACCACTTCGTCATCGGCCTCGAAATCCAGCAAGCTCTTGTAGAACAGCACCCAGCTGTCGAGGCTGTCGGCAGGCAAGGCCATCGCCATGTGGTCGATGCGCAAAAGCCCGCCGCTGGTGGCAGCGGCCGGTTGCAGATTGAAATCGGTGTCGTATACGCCTTCGCTTGGGTCCACCAGGTAAATCAGGCTACCGTCCGGCGCGCGCACCGCCGCCAATTCCAGCTCATTCGGCCCGACCAGGCCACGATACGGCTGGCCCTTGTAGGCCACCGCCCGCTCCAGGGCCTTGGCGCTGTCCTTGACCCGAATCGCGGTGGCGCACAGCGACGGCCCATGCGCCTCGAAAAAGTTGTGGGCGAAGGAGTAGGGCTCGCAGTTGAGGATCAGGTTGATATCGCCCTGACGCAGCAGGCTGACGCTCTTGGAGCGATGCTGGCCGGCCTTGACGAAGCCCAGGCGCTCCAGCCATTGGGTGAGCTTGGCGCCGAGGTCTTCGTCCACGGCAAACTCAAGGAACTCGATGCCGTCGTATTCGCTGGCGGGCGGGGTTTCGAAGAGAATATCCAGCGGTGCGGCAGGGCGTTCCTGCGCCAGGCGTTGGCGGGTTTTCTCTTCGAGGTAGAGCAGCGAGCGCAGGCCGTCCGCCGCGTTGGCTCGGGTTGGCGCGGCGCGGAAGCCGTCGTTGAAGATTTCCAGGGACAGCGGCCCGGTATAGCCGCTCTTGATGATCGGCGCGAGAAAACCCGCCAGGTCGAATTCGCCTTGGCCGGGGAAGCAACGGAAGTGTCGGCTCCACTCCAGCACATCCATGGCCAGGATCGGTGCATCGGCCATCTGCACAAAGAAGATCTTGTCGCCGGGGATCTCGGCGATGGCGCTCGGGTCGCCCTTGAGCGACAGGGTGTGGAAGCTGTCGAGCAACACCCCGAGGCTCGGGTGATCGACCTGACGCACCAGGTTCCACACCTGCTGCCAGGTGTTCACATGCCGGCCCCAGGCCAGCGCTTCATAGCCGATGCGCAAGCCACGGCTGCCGGCGCGTTCGGCGAGCAGGCTGAGGTCATCGAGTAGAATACGTTCATCGCCCACGCAATCGGCCGAGGCGTTGCTGCACACCAGCACCAGGTCGGTGCCCAGCTCGTGCATCAGGTCGAATTTACGCTCGGCGCGCTCCAGGTTGCGCGTCAGACGGTCGCGGCGGCAGCCTTCAAAGTCGCGGAATGGCTGAAACAAGGTGATAGCCAGACCCAAGTCAGTGCATATTTGCCTGACTTCCCGCGGGCTGCCGTCGTAATACAACAGGTCGTTCTCGAAGATCTCGACCCCATCAAACCCGGCGGCAGCAATGGCTTCGAGCTTTTCCGGCAGGGTGCCGCTCAAGGAAACAGTGGCGATGGAACGTTGCATGGGGCGACTCCCGGCAATTGTTATTTACAGTAAATTATTCGCCCCCTAGCCTAATGCAGCAATTGAAATGTACGAACCAGTTAGTTTTCAGGGCGATTATCGAACACAATGGGCATTGGCGAATTGACGATTTTTTAGCCACTGCGCACCATCGATTCCGTAACAAAACCCAGAACACACCATAAAAATTTCAAAAACGGGTAAACCCTCATGCCTTCGCAAAACTCAGTCCTGGCTGCGCGCCCGGCCAACCCGCACGCCGGCATCGGCGACAAGATCCGCGGTGCAATGGCCGTCGGTAAAACTCGCTGGGGCATGCTGGCCCTGGTGTTCTTCGCGACCACACTCAACTACATCGACCGCGCCGCCCTCGGCGTGATGCAACCGATCCTGGCCAAAGAAATGAGCTGGACGGCGATGGACTACGCCAACATCAACTTCTGGTTCCAGGTCGGCTACGCGATTGGCTTTGTGCTGCAAGGCCGGCTGATCGACCGCGTAGGTGTCAAGCGCGTGTTCTTCTGCGCGGTGCTGCTGTGGAGCGTGGCTACCGGCGCCCACGGCCTGGCCACCTCGGCCGTCGGCTTCATGGTTTGCCGCTTTATCCTCGGGCTGACCGAGGCCGCCAACTACCCGGCCTGCGTCAAGACCACCCGCCTGTGGTTCCCTGCCGGCGAGCGCGCAGTGGCCACCGGCATCTTCAACGCCGGCACCAACGTCGGCGCGATGATGACGCCGATGCTGCTGCCGTTGATTCTGCATGTGTGGGGCTGGCAAGCGGCGTTCCTGTGCATGTCGGCACTCGGTGGGATCTGGCTGCTGTTCTGGGGCTTGAAGTACTACAACCCGGAAGAGCATCCGACGGTTAAGCAGTCCGAACTGGACTACATCCAACGGGAAGTCGAACCGGAACAGCCCCGCGTCCCCTTCAGCCGTATCCTGCGCATGCGCGGCACTTGGGCCTTCGCCATCGCCTACTCGCTGACCGCACCGGTGTTCTGGTTCTACCTGTACTGGCTGCCGCCGTTCTTGAACCAGCAATACAACCTGGGCATCAACGTCACGCAGATGGGTATCCCGCTGATCATCATTTACCTGACCGCCGACTTCGGCAGCGTGGGCGGTGGGATTCTGTCGTCGTTCCTGATCGGCCGCGGGATGAATTCGATCAAGGCGCGGCTGCTGTCGATGCTGCTGTTCGCCTGCTGCATCATCGGGGTGATCATGGCCGCCGGTTCCAGCCAGTTGTGGGTCGCGGTGTTCGCCATCTCCCTGGCGATTGGCGCACACCAGGCCTGGACCGCCAACATCTGGAGCCTGGTGATGGACTACACGCCCAAGCACATGATGAGTACGGTATTCGGCTTCGGCGGCATGTGCGCGGCCATCGGCGGCATGTTCATGACCCAGATTGTCGGCCACATCCTGACCGTGACGAACAACAACTACACCGTGCTGTTCACCCTGATCCCGGCGATGTACTTCATCGCGCTGACCTGGATGTACTTCATGGCACCGCGCAAGATTCCCAGGGTCGACGCCTGATTCAGCGCCGCCGCTGCTGCCAGGCAGCGGCCAACCCGCTCATGCAGATCACCCCGATGCCGACCACCGTGGTCAAGTCGGGGGTATGCGCAAACACCAGCCAGCCCAACACGCCCGCAAACACGATCTGGCAATAGCCGAACGGCGCCAGCAAGGCCGGCGCCGCGAAGCGGAAGGCCTGGGTCAGCAGCAAGTGCGCAGTCATCCCGCAGGTGCCCAACGCCAGCATCAACACGCTGTGCCACAGGGTTGGCACTTGCCAGAAGAACGGCACCATCGCACTCATCACCAAGGTATTGCACAGGCCGGCGAAGAAGTTACTGGTGGTGGGCGTGTCGTATTGGCTGAGGATGCGCGTGAGCAGTTGGTAGAAGCAGAAGAACAATGCCGAGCACAGCGGCAGCAGCACCGCCGGGGTGAACAGTTCACCGCCCGGGTGGATGATCACCAGCACCCCGACAAACCCGCAGATCACCGCCAGCCATTGGCCACGCGTCACGTGTTCACCGAGCAGGGGCACCGACAGCGCCGTCACCAGGATCGGTGCGAGGAAGTTCACTGCGGTGGCTTCCGCCAGCGGGATGTAATGCAGCGCGGCGGTAAAAAACAGGCTGGTGCCCAACAGGCACAAGGCCCGCACCACCTGCATCCCCGGCCGTTTGCTGCGCAGCACGCGCAGGCCCGATTGCGGCAGGAAAATCCCGGCCATCAACAAGGTATGCACCAGGTAACGCGCCCACACCACCATCACGATCGGGTAGAACCCGGCCAGGAATTTGGACAAGGCGTCGTGGCTGGAGAACAGAAAAGTCGCCACCACAATCAGCAGAATGCCTTTGAAGGGATGGTTGACGCCGGAAAGTGGGGTGCTGACAGTCATTGAATTCTCTTGCGTGGCGGGCTGAACGCGGTGGTACTCAACCCGTTAATCTAGCAGTCGGGCATGCGTCTGCCCCAAGAGCATAACCAAACACAGTGCGAACAGCGCACTAAATCACTGCAATCGAGTCCAACGCTGCACGTTCGCCCCGGCGTTGCACACTTTTTAACCAAGGCCTTGCCGCTATGAAAAAAACTGTCTTTCTTCTGTCTACCCTTGCCCTGCTCGCCGCGTGCAACCAAGAGTCCAAGGCGCCCGCCAAACCGGCGCCGCCTTCCGTGCAAGCGACCCTGGTGCCGCAAACCCCACCCACCGACAGCTGGGTTGGCAAATGGATCGGCGTCGAAGGCTTGCACCTGACCATCGCCAAGGACGACAGCATCGGCCGTGGCCACTACCTTCTTACCATGCAATACGGCCTCGACGCCGACGCCGCCGGCACCTTCAAAGGTGAAGCGGCCGAAGACGGCATCGCCTTCACCCGCCCCGATGGCCCGCAACAGCTGCGCGCCGGTGACGGTGCGGCAACCGGGTTGAAATGGCTGGCGGATAAAAAGAACTGCCTGATCGTCGCCACCGGCGAAGGCTATTGCCGTTAATCACGACCATAATCAATCACGCTTAGCACACAGAGGATTGCCCCATGCTATGGAAAAAAGGCCGACGCAGCGACAACGTGGTGGATGCCCGCGATGACAGTGGCGGTGGTGGTGGCGGCATGCGTTTTGGCGGCGGCAAGGGCCTGAGCCTGACCGCGATTGTGTTGATCGTCGGCATCGGCTGGCTGACCGGCCAGGACCCGCTGCAGATCCTCGGCCAATTGACCGGCCAGTTGGAGCAGGCGCCCTCGGTGAGCACCCCGTCGCGCCAGGCGCCGCCGGCCAATGATGAGCAAACCGACTTTGTCCGTGCAGTGCTCGGCGATACCGAAGACACCTGGGCCCAGGTGTTCCAGGAAAACGGCTTGGCCTACAAGAACCCGAAACTGATTCTGTTCCGTGGCCGGGTCAATTCCGCCTGCGGTGGCGCCACGTCCGCCAGCGGCCCGTTCTATTGCCCAGCGGATCAGCAGGTGTACCTGGACCTGGATTTCTTCCGGGAAATGTCGCAACGCTTCCAGGCCGCCGGCGATTTTGCCCAGGCCTACGTGATCGCCCACGAAGTCGGGCACCACGTGCAGACCTTGCTAGGCATCTCGTCGAAGATCCAGGCTGCGCGCCAGCAAGGCCGGCAGATGCAAGGCGACGGCGGCCTGCTGGTGCGTCAGGAGCTACAGGCCGACTGCTTTGCCGGCGTGTGGGCCAACCGCGCGCAAAAACGCCTGAACTGGCTGGAACCCGGCGATATCGAAGAAGCGCTGAATGCGGCCAACGCGATTGGCGATGACCGTTTGCAGCAACAGGGCCAGGGCCGTGTCGTGCCAGACTCGTTCACCCACGGCACCTCGGCGCAGCGCGTGCGTTGGTTCAAGACCGGCTTTGCCCAAGGCCAGATCACTCAATGCGACACCTTCGCGGCCAAGAGTCTTTAAATGCATACGCGATTGCGAATGCTGCTGGGTGTGCTGGTCGCCTGCAGCGCCTCCACCTGGGCCGCCGAGCAGGGGGTCAAGGCGGTCAGCTCCGAGCGCTTTCACCTGACGGCCGGCGACCTCAGCCTCGGCTTGAGCCAGGACTGGAGTAAACCCCTGCCCAACGTCACCCGTGCGTTGATCATCGTGCATGGTCGCCTGCGCAACGCACAGACCTACCTGCAGAGCGCTGAAGACGCCGCCGAACATGCCGGGGTTGGCGGCACGACGCTGGTGGTCGCGCCGCAGTTTCTCAATGACTCGGACGTGAAACGCCATCACCTGGCCCCGCAAGTGCTGCGCTGGAACGGCAATGACTGGATGGCCGGCGAGCCCTCCACGGGCCCCGGCCAGGTCAGTTCCTACGGCGCCCTGGACCAGATTATCGAGCACCTGGGCAACCGCACCGTGTTCCCGGCACTGAAAGAGATTGTGGTGGCCGGCCATTCCGGCGGCGGCCAGGTGGTGCAGCGCTTCGCGCTCACCGGCCAGGCTCAACCGAGCCTGCAAAGCGCGGGCATCCGCCTGCGCTATGTGGTGGCCAACCCGTCGTCCTACGCCTACTTCAGCCCGCAGCGCCCAGTGCCGTTCAAGGTCGCCGACTGCCCTGGCTTCAATGACTGGAAGTACGGCATGCAACACCTGCCCGCCTATGCCAAGGGGCAAAGCGCCGAGCAACTGGAACAGGCCTATGTGTCGCGTGACATCACCTACCTGTTGGGCCGGCAAGACACCGACCCGAACCACCCGGCGCTGGATAAAAGCTGCGAAGCCGAGACCCAGGGCGCGTACCGCCTGATTCGCGGGCACAACTATTTCGACTACCTCAAGCAGCGCCACCCGCAACTGACCCAGAAGCTGGTGGAAGTGCCGGGGGTTGGGCATAACGGCGATGGGATCTTCACTTCGCCTGAAGGGCAGAAGGCACTGTTCTCTCAGTAATACCTGCAGAAACCGGCTCAACCTGTGGGAGGGGGCAAGCCCCCTCCCACATTTGATCTCTATTGCCCGGGCTGGATCATCCGGCGCAGTACCGCGCAGTCTGCGGCATGCCAATCAGCCAGCTCGGGCCACGGGTTCTCCGGCAGGTTGACCAACACCGTTCTGGTCCCCGCCGCCCGGCCGCAATCCAGGTCAAAGCGGTAATCCCCCACCATCACCATCGCACTGGGCGATACATCCCAGGCCGCCGCCAGTTTCAGCAGGCCGCCTGGGTCGGGCTTGGGCGGCGCATCATCGCGCCCCAGTACATCCTCGACGGCAAAGCAGTCCGCCAGGCCAATCGCTTCCAACGTCACATGCGCCAGCTCCCGCGCGTTGCGGGTCAGGATGCCCAGGCGACAACCCCGCCCGGCCAATTCCCGCACCAGTTCCACCGAGCCTTGCGCCGCGACCGAACCCAGCGCCAGCTCGCGCTCATGCTCCAGCAACCAGGCATGTTTGGCCGCCGCGACATCCGCCGGCAATGCTGCGAGGTGGGTGAGGATGTCATCCTCGGGCGGAATATCCAGCGCTACGCGAATGGCCGCGAAATCATGCACGGCCACCGTGAGGGTGCCGTCCATGTCGAACACCCAATGTTTAATCTGCGCCAGGCTCATGCCCAGTCCTTACGGTGGCGGATCAGGCCTTCCTGAGTGACCGAGGCCACCAGTTGCCCAGCGCGGTTGTACACGCTGCCCCGCGAAAAACCACGGGAATTGCCGGCCCACGGGCTGTCCATGGCATAGAGCAACCAGTCATCGGCGCGCAGGTCGGCGTGGAACCACAGCGCGTGGTCAAGGCTGGCGACCTGCATGTCTTTCTGCCACACGGTCTTGCCATGGGGCAGCAGCGACGTGGTCAGCAAGCCGAAGTCCGAGGCGTAGGCCAGCAGGTACTTATGCAGCGCCGGCGTGTCGGCCAGGGCGCCATCGGCGCGGAACCACACGTACTTGACCGGGTCGGACGGCTGCGGGTTGAACGGGTCTTTTTCGGTCACCGGGCGCACTTCGATCGGCTTGGGGCACAGCAACTTGTCGCGCATGTGCTCGGGGATCAGGTGGACGCGCTGCTTGGTCAGCTCCAGCTCCGACGGCAGGTTTTCCGGGCCGACCACCGCAGGCATACTGGTCTGGTGCTCGAAGCCGGCTTCGTCGTACTGGAACGACGCGCTGCAGGTAAAAATCGGGTGGCCCTTCTGGATCGCCGTCACGCGGCGTGTGCTGAAGCTGCCGCCATCGCGCACGCGGTCCACCGAATACACCACCGGCAATGCGGCATCGCCGGGGCGCAGAAAGTAACCGTGCAAAGAATGCACGTGCCGCTCGGCTTCTACGGTCTGGCTGGCAGCCGACAGCGACTGGCCGAGCACTTGCCCGCCGAACAGTTGGCGAAAACCCAGGTCCTGGCTGCGGCCGCGAAAGAGGTTTTCCTCGATCGGCTCCAGGGTCAGCAAGTCCACCAGATCTTCCAATACTTGGCTCATAGAGCAACTCCTACAATCTATGGGGCATTCCGGGCTGCTTATCCGTGCAGCGTGTCCAACCATTGGGCGCGGGTGATGCGGTACAAAACATGCGGGCGCAGCGGGTCATCGGCCGCGACCTTGGGGTGTTCAAAATCTGCCTGGGGATCGTAATGCATCCCGATGGCTTGCATGACTTTTTGTGATGGCAGATTGGTTTGGGTGGTGAAGGCGACGATTTCGTCCAACTGCAGGCGGTCGAAACCACAACGCAACGCGGTCCATGCCGCCTCGCTGGCATACCCCAGGCCCCAATGCTCACGCGCCAGGCGCCAGCCAATTTCCACCGCAGGGGTGAAGGCGGTTTCAAAGCTGACATTCTGCAACCCGGTCAGGCCGATGAACTCGCCGCTGTCCTTGCGCTGCAAGGCCCACAGGCCGAAGCCGTATTCGGCGAAATGCCCACGAATCCGGCCGATCAACGCGGCGCTTTCCAGGCGGTCCAATCGGGCCGGGAAATAACGCATCACCTGCGGGTCGGCGCACATGTGCGCAAACGCCGGCAGGTCGGCATCGCGCCATTGGCGCAGCACCAGGCGTGCGCTGTGCAATTCCAGTATCGGCTCCATGGGTCCCCCTCCCTTGCCATGTGCGTGAGTGTACCGCGCTGTTAAGATCCGTCGCAGGTTCCCGTCAGAAAATCCCATGCCTTTGCCATTGATCTACCACGATGATTACAGCCCCGAGTTCCCGGCGGACCACCGCTTCCCGATGGACAAGTTCCGCCTGTTGCGTGACCACTTGGTGTCCACCGGGCTGACCCAGGACAGCCAATTACTGCGCCCACCGCTGTGCCCGGCGGACATTCTGGCCCTGGCCCATGAACCTGGGTATATCGAACGCTACATGAGCGGCGAGTTGTCCCGCGAAGACCAACGGCGCCTCGGCCTGCCCTGGAGCGAAGCCCTGGCGCGGCGTACCGTGCGTGCGGTGGGCGGTTCGATCCTGGCGGCGGAGCAGGCGCTGGAGCACGGCCTGGCCTGCCACCTGGCCGGCGGCACCCATCACGCCCACTACGATTACCCGGCGGGCTTTTGCATCTTCAATGACCTGGCCGTGATCAGCCATTACCTGCTGGCCAGCGGCCGGGTCAACCGCGTGCTGATCTTCGACTGCGACGTCCACCAGGGCGACGGCACCGCGCGCATCCTCCACGACACGCCGGACGCGATCACCGTGTCGCTGCACTGCGAAAAGAACTTCCCGGCGCGCAAGGCCCAGAGCGACTGGGACATCCCGCTGCCCATGGGCATGGGCGACGCCGATTACCTCAAGGTGGTGGACGACGCGCTCAACTACCTGCTGCCGCTGTACCAACCGGACCTGGTGCTGTACGACGCAGGCGTCGACGTGCATAAGGACGACGCCCTCGGCTACCTCAAGCTGACGGACGAGGGCGTCGCCGCCCGCGATGAGAGCGTGATGCGCCATTGCCTGGGCCGCGACATTCCGGTGATGGGCGTGATCGGCGGCGGCTACAGCAAAGACCGTGTGGCCTTGGCCCGCCGCCACGGCATCCTGCACCACAGCGCGCAACGGGTGTGGACGTCATCAGGTTGTCATTGAAATATGGGCGTTACCCACAATGCCTGTGGAACGGCCTGTGGATAACTTGAGCGTAAACGTCTGAAAGCCAGTAACCGCATAGCCTGTAGGAAGCTGTACGTTTTTTGATCAGGAACTTGCGCCGTCCTCGGGTAGAATGCTCGACCTATTCACGCGACCGTAGCCCTGCCCATGCCTCACACCCCTGCCCAACACGTCACCATTATCGGCGGCGGCCCTGCCGGCCTGATGGCCGCTGAAATCCTGAGCCAGGCGGGCCTGCGGGTGGAGGTGTACGACGGCATGCCCTCGGTGGGGCGCAAGTTCCTGCTGGCCGGCGTGGGCGGCATGAACATCACCCATTCCGAGGCTTACCCGGCGTTCCTGTCACGCTATGCCGAACGTGCGCCGCAGATGGCGCCGTTGCTGCGTGCGTTCGGTGCGCAAGCACTGTGCGAATGGATTCATGGTCTGGGTATCGATACCTTTGTCGGCACCTCCGGCCGGGTGTTTCCCACAGACATGAAAGCCGCCCCGCTGTTGCGTGCCTGGCTCAAGCGCCTACGCGACCACGGCGTGGTTATCCACACCCGCCATCGCTGGCTGGGCTGGAGCGCGGACGGCGGTTTACTTATCCACAGCCCGGACGGCGAAAAAACCATCCACAGCGACGCCGTGCTGCTCGCCCTTGGCGGCGGCAGTTGGTCGCGCCTGGGCTCCGACGGCACCTGGCTCAAGCGGCTGGAAGCTAAAGGCGTGCCCTGCGCGCCGTTACAGCCGAGTAATTGTGGCTTCGAGGTGTCGGCCTGGAGCGAACTGATGGTCAGCAAATTCGCTGGCGCACCGTTGAAAAACGTCGCTATCGGCCTGGGAGATGACAAGCCGCGCCTCGGCGAATGCGTGATCACCGCCAGCGGTATCGAGGGCAGCCTGATCTATGCGCTGTCGGCACCGATTCGTGAGGCGATCAATCGCAATGGCGCCGCCACGGTGCACATCGACCTGCTGCCGAGCAAGCCGCTGGACAAGGTCCAGGCCGCCTTGGCCAAGCCGCGTGGGTCGCGCTCGATGAGCAAGCATCTGCACAGTCAGTTGGGGTTGGATGGGGTCAAGGCGGCGTTGTTGCGTGAGCTGGCACCCGCCGAACATTTCAACGACCCGGCGCAATTGGCTGTGGCTATCAAGGCATTGCCCCTGAGCCTGGTGAAAACCCGGCCGATGGATGAAGCGATCAGTACGGCGGGCGGTGTGCCGTTTGAGGCGCTGGATGAGCGGTTGATGCTCAAGCAATTACCAGGGGTGTTTTGTGCGGGGGAGATGCTGGACTGGGAGGCGCCGACCGGCGGGTATCTGCTGACGGGGTGTTTTGCCAGTGGCAGAGCGGCCGGGCGGGGGATGTTGGAGTGGCTTAAGCGCTGAGATCTGCGGTGAATTCAAAGCCGTCATCGGGGGCAAGCCCCCTCCCACATTTTGACTATGTGAACCCGATCAATATGTGGGAGGGGCGGTGCGACGATTCGACTTGCCCTCGATGAGGCCATCAGCAGCGCCGCAAAATCACTTCTTCTTACGCGGCCCGGTGTTGAACACCGGCACCTTGCGCACCGGCTTGATCGACGGCTCGGCAGGCGCGACCTCGCCACTGTCCACCCACTTGCCCAGGTTGCGCTTGCCGCCACCACCGGAAGCCTTGGGCTTCTTCGGCTTTTTCGGTTTCTTCACCACTTGCCCACTGGCATCGGTGTCCGGCACGCGGTGTTCCGGCTCGAAGTCTTGCTCCATCTTGCGGGTCAAGGTCTGACGCGTGAGCATCTCGATGGCCGACAGCATGTTCACTTCATCGGCGCACACCAGGGAAATCGCCTCGCCGGTGTTGCCCGCGCGGCCGGTGCGGCCGATACGGTGGATGTAGTCTTCAGCCACAATCGGCAGGTCGAAGTTGACCACCAGCGGCAGGTCTTCGATATCCAGGCCACGGGCCGCCACGTCGGTGGCCACCAGGATCTGCACGTCGCTCGACTTGAAGCGGTCCAGCGCGCGTTGACGGGTCGCCTGCGGCTTGTCGCCGTGGATGCCGTCGGCATTGATGCCCAGGCCCTGCAGCTTATCCACCAACGCGTCCACGCCGTTACGGGTCTTGGCGAACACCAGCACCTGCTTCCAGCGGCCCTTGCGCATCAGGTGGACAAACAGCTCCGGCTTGCGCTTCTTGTCCACCGGCACCACCCATTGCTTGACGGTATTGGCGGCGACGTTGCGCGGGCTGACTTCGATGCTCAGCGGGTCGTTGAGCATTTGCCCGGCGAGCGTGCGGATTTCATCGGAGAAGGTCGCGGAGAACAGCAGGGTCTGGCGCTTTTTCGGCAGCATGCGGTAAATATTCGCCAGCTCCTCGGAGAAGCCCAGGTCGAGCATGCGGTCGGCTTCGTCGAGCACCAGGGTTTGCAGCTGATTGAGTTTCAGCGCGTTCTGGCGAAACAGGTCGATCAGGCGGCCAGGCGTGGCGACCAACACGTCGACGCCTTTGCGCAGCTTCATCATCTGCGGGTTGATGCTCACGCCGCCGTACACCGCGTAGGTGGTGAGTGGCAGGTGCTGGGCATACTCAGCAACGCTGGCGTGAACCTGCTCGGCCAGCTCGCGGGTCGGGCACAGGATCAGCGCGCGCGCCGAGTTGGCGGCGACTTTCGGCCCTTC
Organism: Pseudomonas sp. 7-41; assembly: GCF_021233075.1. Lineage (NCBI taxonomy): Bacteria > Pseudomonadati > Pseudomonadota > Gammaproteobacteria > Pseudomonadales > Pseudomonadaceae > Pseudomonas > Pseudomonas sp. 7-41. The sequence goes on from NZ_CP089551.1 coordinate 6,028,417, forward strand.
CATGGTCAGCAGTTGCAGGAGCGGCACGGCGAAAGCGGCGGTCTTGCCGGTGCCGGTCTGGGCAGCGGCCATCAGGTCGCGGCCGGCCAGCACCGCCGGAATGGCTTGCGCCTGCACCGGCGTCGGGGTCTGGTAGCCGAGCGTCTCAAGGGCGCGCTGCAAGGGTTCGATCAGGCCAAGTGTGGCGAAAGTCATGTGGTTACCGTAGGGGAAATTCAGCGCCTAAGCGGGTAAAAAGGCGTTATGCGCGGCAGTTTACCTTATTTTCGGCCCAGGCTTTCGCCACTGGGGCAGGCTGATCAACAGCACGGCGCTGATGATCACCAACATGGCCAGTGCCTCTTCGATGCCGATGGACTCGCCGACAAACACGATCCCCAACAACACCGCCACCGCTGGGTTCACATAGGCATAGCTGGTCGCGGCAGCCGGACGCACGTGCTTGAGCAGGTACATATACGCGTTGAAGGCGATGATCGAACCGAACACCGTCAGGTAGGCCAGGGCCAGCCAGCCCTCCAGCGGCGGCATGGCTTGCAGGTGCTCACCGGACACCGCGCTGCCGAGCAACAGGGCCGCACCGGCCACCAGCATCTCCGCCGCACTGGCCATCGCGCCCTGGGGCAGCGGCAGTTGCCGGCTCCACACCGAACCGAACGCCCACGAAGCGGCGGCGAACAGCAGTAAAGCCGCGCCGATCGGGCTCGATTGCAAGGTGCTGCCCATGTTGAGCATGGCAATGCCGATAATGCCCAGGATCACCCCCGCCCACTCCAGACGGGTATTACGCGCGCCCCAGAAGTAACCGCACAGCAAGGTGAACAGCGGCACGGTCGCCACGGCCAGCGCAGCGACACCGGACGACACCCCCGCGTGCTCCGCCAACGTGACGCCGCCATTACCGAAAGTGAGCAGCAAAATCCCGATCATCCCGGCAGACTTCCATTGCACCCACGTCGGCGCCGGCACTCCACGCCAGCGCAAAAACGCGTACATCAGCGCCCCCGCCGTACAGAACCGAATCCCCGCCAGCAACAGCGGTGGCCAGTACTCCACACCGATCCGGATCACCAGGTAGGTAGACCCCCAAATCACATACAACGCAAAAAAGGCGGCGATCAACGGTAAGGGAAAGCGACGTGGGCCAGGCATTGGGCAGCTCTGCGGCAGAAAAAGAGAGGCTTATTCTAAAAAGACAGGTGCATAAACATAAGTTACAAAACCTGTTTAAACCGCCCATACACTTTTCAAAGCATGGTTATGAGGGCTATAAACCATGCTTTCGAAAGCCACCTGACGCTGGAGCCTTTTCATGGACAAATACGACCGCATGCTCCTCAGCGCCCTGCTCGAAGACGGCCGCGCGTCCTACGCGCAACTCGCGCGCACGGTCAACCTCTCCGCCCCCGCCGTGGCCGAGCGCGTGGCCAAGCTGGAAGCCAGCGGCGTGATCACCGGCTACCAGGCCAAGGTGGACCTGTCCAAAGTGGGTTTGCCGATCCAGTGCGTGATCGAACTGCGCCTGACCAACCATGGCAGCCAGAAGGTGTACGACGCCCTGGCCGAAATCCCCGAACTGACCGAATGCCACCGGGTCACGGGCGATCCGTGCGTGATCATGCAAGCGGCGGTAGGCACCATGCCGGAGCTGGAGAGTTTGATTAATCGGATAGCGAAGTTCGGGTTCAGCAAGACCTCGATCATTTTGTCGAGCGCGATAGAGCGGCGGGTGCCGTTGGGGCAGTTGGAGGGGAATGGGAAAAGTGGTGGCTGATCCAGCGCCATCGGGGGCAAGCCCCCTCCCACAGTTTGCATGTATTCACACATCAAAATGTGGGAGGGGCGGTGCGACGATTCGACTTGCCCCCGATGGCGTCAGAGCCCGCACTGCAGATTTGAACGCTGAACGATCAAGTCGACAATTTGCTCAAGGGTGGTGATGTGATCCCAATCTGCCTGCGTCGCGCGCAGTTTGAATTGCCACTTGATCTGCATGACAAAGCAAGTCAAATCGTCATCGATGATCTTGAAGTCATGGATGAAATCCGTTTGTTCCGTCACCTGGCTGCGGTCGATGAAGCCGATGATATCGACGAACAGTTGAATGACCTTTTCGCTGATCTCGGCTCGGGTCAGATTACTTTCCATTTCTTGCCTCGTAGGCACACTTACCAATACTGATTAGATCAAAGACAGCCAACCCCGCAGCCACGAAGGGAATGCCTCGCCCGATAATGCCAAATACCCTGACAGTTCCAAATGTTGCTTTCGCCATTCTGGCCACGGTTGGCTGCCTGATCAATGTACGAGGGAAGAAGCGCATTCCGATGAGGCTAGCCAGGTTCGTCGTTTTGCTGGAGCCGACTTGAACCCAAGTGCCCACGGCAATTTTGCTTATCGGTATGCCCGCCGCACCAGTGAGAAGCGTTGCAGTCGTCAAGCCGTAGTGTTGCTTTGTACACTTCCAGAGTTCGTCAAAAGTAGTGCTCGGCACCGAGGATTCCGCATGAATGGGCTTGAGTAACTGATAACTGGTGCCATGGGTCCAGCCTGGCGAATTAGGCAAAGCCATGACTGCCGGGCAGCTTGTCATTGTGTTTCCCATATGAAACGCCATGCTTGAAGTTGAGCCGAAATCGATGCCCTTGCTTTCGAGCTCAAACTTGCTTCGCATGATTGCTGTATGAAGATCGCTTTCCTGCATGCCGTAGTCCCTGTACGTAAATGACAGGCGGATAGTAAGTTTCAGCAAAGGGCGATTGGTGGTTGGCGGGAAAAACCAGAAAGGTCCGACGAAGCAGTAGCGCTTAGCCTACTGACGTTTCAGAAGACCGCTAAAAGCCTCCACAAAGAACTGATGTTTTAGTGGCAAGCAAGACCAATCCCTTTCATTTGCGGGACGTTTCCTAGAGAATTCCACGGCCTTGCGCCCCTCGGATCAGGTAGCTAGTCTCGCCTCGTCATCGAATCATCGATGATCGGACGTGCAAGTCCGGTTCGCAAAGGTGCACTAGCGCCCTACATCTCAACGCCTGGTTTTTAGTGGTCGGCGTTTATCTGTTATGGCGGCTGTGCGCTGGAGACCTTCGGGGTCTGCCGGGTTTCCTTTGCCCCGGTCTTGCACACCTGCGTACAGCTGCCACCCTCATTCGCGTGCAAGCGAACGGTGACGGCCTCTTACTTCAGAGGAATTACACCATGGTCAAAGTCACCCCCGATCCACCAGACTTCTTGAGCGAAGACGCCCTGCTCAACCGCAGCGCCATCGACTACTACCTCAAAGCGTCCGCCCCGGATGCGCCCACCTTCATCCTGAATGACAACCTGAGCCTCGAAGATGCCCTCGCCCATGCGGCGGACTTGCTGCATTGCGCGGTGAAAACTGCGCACTTGCCGGGTGAGGCGATGAACGCGCAGCAACGGGCGGTGATGCATTTGGTGGAAATGGCGAAGGGAGTGGTGGATCGGGCGCTGGAGTGTGTGCAACCTCGTTGAACCACACATAACGAATGTGGGAGGGGGCTTGCCCCCGATTGCGGTGGGTCAGCTACACATAAGCTGACTGATCCACTGCTATCGGGGGCAAGCCCCCTCCCACATTTTGAACGGCGTTGTTCTATCAGAACCCGCGATGCTTCTTCAAATGCTCATTGATCTTCGCCGCCGGGACTTTCTGCAAGGTACACAGCAGGTCGTGGGACAGCTCGCGCAAGCCATGGGTCCGTCGCAGTTGCTCGGCCAGGTGCGCCGTCAGGTTAGCCGCCATCTCCGCATCGGCCATGGCCCGGTGAGCCTGGCCGGTGTGGGGCAGTTGGGCATAGCTGTTGAGGGTGCCGAGTTTATGGTTGGGTGCAGCAGGCATGAGGCGGCGGGCCAATAGCAGCGAGCAGGCGAATTTTTGCAGGCGGGTGCGGCGGATCAGGCCCAGTTCGAAGTCCCAGAACTTCTGGTCGAACGCGGCGTTGTGCGCCAGCAGCGGTGTGGTGCCGACGAACTCGTTGACTTCGTTCATCACCCGCTCGGCCGGCGGCGCGCTGCGCAGCATGGCGTTGCTGATGCCGGTGAGCTGTTCGATAAAGCCCGGCACGCGCACGCCGGCGTTCATCAGGCTCTGGTAGCGGTCCACGATCTGGCCACGTTCGAGGATGACCACCGCGATTTCCGTGGCCCGGCAGTGGCTGCTCGGGGTGATGCCGGTGGTTTCAAAGTCGATGACCGCTATACGTTCCAAACCTGTTCCAACTCCGTCTAAGCATTTATCTATTGAACCGCAGCGCTTATTTGAGCAGCAACGCGCCTTCGATCGGCACGTAGCGGCTGGCGGCGCGTATCAGTGAGTTGGCCGTCAGCCCCGGCACGCCGTAGGCCACGGCTTCGACGCCATGCTTGTGGATGATGCGGTCGAGCAGCATGTCGAAATCACCGTCGCCGGAAGCCAACACCACTTCGTCGACGTTAGCGGCGGCGTCCATGATGTCGATGGTGATGCCCACGTCCCAGTCGCCCTTGGCCGAGCCGTCGCTGCGCTGGATGTAGGGTTTGAGCTTCACGGTAAAGCCCAGGTTGCGCAGGATCTGCTGGAATTGCTGCTGCTTGCTGTCACCACGGTCGATGGCATAGGCATACGCCTCGACGATCTGCCCGCGCGAGCTGATGTCAGCCCACAAGGCGGCGTAGTTGAAATGGCAGCCATACGCCTGGCGCACGGTGTAGTAGAGGTTTTGTACATCGGCGAACACTGCAATTTTCTTCACCGCACTTCCCCATGACTGCCGCTTGGACCCCGGACGCGAAGGTCCGCAAAGGTTGCCAGTATGCCAGCCACGGGAAAGTTTCCGGGAAAAATCAGCCCGGGGCGGCAAAGCGCCCCGGCCTGGATGCGTCAGACGAAGGAATCGTCGTCGTCGAAGGAGGACGAGTTGTCGGAATAATCACTGTCCGCGAAGCTGTCGGAATTGTTGCTGCCCCAGTTGTCATTGCCCGCAAACTTCTGGTCATCGTTGCCCCAGTTGCTGTTGTCACTGGCAGGCGCGGGCACTTCACGGATGATTTCTTCCACCACTTGCGGCTGTTGCGAGTTGTGGTTGAACAGGCTGCTGATACCTTCCGCCAGCATCACACCACCGGCCACACCCGCTGCGGTTTTCAGGGCGCCACCGAGAAAGCCACTGCCGATGGGGGCGGCGGCGGGTTGTTGCGGCTGTTGGTAATTCTGCTGTGGGGCGGCGTAGTTTTGTTGCGGCGCAGGTTGACCGAAAGACGGCCGAGCCGGTTCACGCCAACCGCCGCCGGATGAGGCCGGAGCGCTCTGTGGCGGTTGCGCGTCACGGGAACCGCCGCCGAAAATGCTCGACAGAAAGCCACCGCTGCTCGGCGCCGGTTGTGCCGCCTGGGACTTGGCCCGCTGCAGCTCGTCCTGCAATTGCTGGATCTGTTGCGCCTGCTGCTTGTTCTGCGCGTCGAGGTTCTTGAGCGCGTGTTCCTGCACCAGGATTGACTGGGTCATGTAGTACCCGGCCGCCGGTTGGCGCGTCATATGCTCCTTGATCCGCGCTTCGGCCTGCGCGTCGCGGGGGGCTGAGTCCGTTTCGGCCTGTTGCAGCCGTGAAAACAGTCCATCGATCAGGGTTTGCTCTTCGCTGTTCATGGCGACCTCGTTAGATTGCCGGTAGAAATCATGGTCCGGCCTGTGATCAGGCTCGGTCCTGCTAGTTATGGGGGTGTTACCAGTTGTTTCAATGGTCTTTACTCAAGGTTTACGTTTGCTTGCTCACGGCACCTATCGGTTAAAGTGTGCCCCTGCTTTTTTTCGGCCTGTGATGACTCTGATGAATCCGTTAGATGTGCTGCGCGACTCCCTCCGTTTCACCCAGCGCAACCTGGGCGCCATCGTCCAGCTGTGCCTGCCGCTGGTGATCCTCGAAGCCCTGCTGCAACAGGTGCTCGACCACACGCTCGGCCCGGATGCCTTCCCCGGCTACAGCGTGGTGGTGGGGTTGCTGGTGTATCCGCTGTACACCGGGGCGCTGATCCTGTTTCTCGACGCCCGCACCCGTGGCGAATCGCCGCGCACCAAGGATGTGTGGGCCATGGCCCTGACGCTGTGGCCGCGCTTCGCCCTGCTGACGGCGATGAGCACCCTGCTGATACTGCTCGGGCTGTCGCTGTATTTCCTGCCGGGCCTGTGGCTGATGGTGGTGCTGGCGTTCGCCGAATACCTGCTGGTGCTGCGCGGCATGCCTGCACTGGCGGCGATGAAGGAAAGTTTGCGCCTGACCCGCGGGCATTTCTGGCGAATCCTGGTGTGCCTGCTGTGCGTAATGACGCCACTGTGGCTGCTCAAAGGCGCCAGCATGGCGGCGTATCCCGAGCCCGCGCCTTTGCTGGGCGTGCTGATCGACAGCGCGCACAGCTTCCTGCAGCTGTTTACCAGTGTGGTGCTGTTCCGTTTATTTATGCTGATCGGTGGCGACGCCGACGTGCGGTGATATGCTCCGTGTCACCCCTGACACGCTATAAGCCGAGCCGATGACCCGTTTATTGCGCATCACCTTGCTGGGCCTGCTGATCATCGCGGGCCTGCTGACGGCCCTGATCTACAGCCTGACCTGGCGCCCCGCCGACAAGCAAACCCTTCCCGTGAGCTGCATCGCGCCCCGTGCACCGACCCTGCTGCCCGGGCAGGCGCTCAAGGTGATGACCTGGAACGTGCAGTACCTGGCCGGCAAGAACTACGTGTTCTGGTACGACACCGCCGACGGCAGCGGCCCGGACGACCGCCCCACCGTCGAAGACATGGCCTTCAGCCTCGACGAAGTGGCCCGGGTGATTCGCGACGAACAGCCCGACATCCTGCTGTTGCAGGAACTCGACGAAGGCGCCAAGCCCTCCCACTACCAGGATCAGGTGGCGCTGCTGCAAGAGCGGCTCGTCGATCTCTACCCCTGCAGCGCCCAGGCCTTCGACTGGAAAGCCGACTTTATCCCCAACCTGCATATTTTCGGCAGCGTCGGCCGCAAGCTGGTGACCCTGAGCCGCTACCAGATCGAACACGCCGAACGCCTGCAACTGCCCGTACCGCCCGCTGATTTCATCAGCCGTCAGTTCCAACCCAAACCGGCGTTGCTGCTGACCTATCTGCCCTTGAGCGACGGCGGCCAACTGGCGGTGCTCAACACTCGCCTGGAGGGCGACGCACCCGGGCGCAGTGCGGTGCAAGCACAAGTCCAGGCCACGGTGAAACTGCTGGATAAGTTCGAAAGCCGCGGTACGCCGTGGTTGATCGGTGGGGATTTCAATTTGCTGCCGCTGGGGCAATTCCTGCGCCTGGATGCCGGTAAACGCGGGCAATATTCACCGGACAGCGAACTGCATCTGCTGTGGGACAAATACCCGATGATCCCGAGCAACAGCGAATCCAGCGGGATTGATCGTGAGCAGTGGCTGACGCACTTTCCGAATGACCCGAGCCTGGACGGGCCGGATCGCACCGTCGATTACCTGTTCTACAGCTCGCGGATCAAGCGTGTAGAAGCCAAGGTGCGCCAGGCGGATACGTTGCGCATTTCCAACCATTTGCCGGTCATCGCGCGCTTCCTGCTGCCCGCCGCGCAATAACCGCCCCTCCCACATTTGAATCGCGGTCACGCTTACTTGCGTGGTTTGATTCGGGCGGTGGCCTCGGCCACCAACGGGTCATCCGGCCAGTAATGCTTGGGATAGCGCCCTTTCAGATCTTTCTTCACCTCGGCGTAGGTACTGCGCCAGAAGTTCGCCAGATCCTGGGTCACCTGCACCGGCCGTCGCGCCGGGGACAGCAGGTGCAACTTGACCACCTGGCGCCCGCCGGCAATGCGCGGTGTATCCGCCAGGCCGAACAATTCCTGCAGGCGCACCGCCAGAATCGGCGGATGCTCGCTGTAGTCCAAGCGCACCGACGAACCCGAAGGCACTTTCAAATGGTGCGGTGCCAGTTCGTCCAGGCGTTGGGGCAACGGCCAGGGCAACAGGTTGTGCAGGTAGCTGGAAATATCCAGGTTGGCGAAATGACTGAGGCGCGAAACCTTGCCCAGGTAAGGCATCAGCCAGTGCTCCAGGCTGGCGAGCAAGGCGCTGTCGCTGACGTCGGGCCATTCGCTGGTGGTGCCGGTGTCCAGCTGGCGCAGCAACATCACGCGAGCCTGCCATTGGCGCAGTTCCGGCGTCCAGGGCAACAGCTCCAGGCCTTTGCGCCGAACCAGGTTGACCAGCGCCTGGCTGCGAGCGTTTTCGTCGAGGCCGCTGAGGGGTTCGCGGCTGAGCACCAGTTCGCCGACTTTGCGCTGGCGTTCGGCGCGCAGCACGCCTTCGCGCTCGTCCCAATCCAATTGGTCGACGGTGCGTACTTGTTCGGCGAGGACCGTGTCGAACAGCGCCGGATCAAAATCCGCCGCCAGGTAGATGCGTTCTTCGCGCTGGCCCTGGCGGCTGCCCAGGTCGGCAATCACCAGCCAGGCTTGTTTCATCAGGCTATCGGCCTCGGCGAACAAGGCGGCGCGGCCATTGGCCAGGCGGTATTCGGCGCCGCCGGGGCGGCGTTGTTGGGCCACGCGGTCGGGATACGCCAACGCCAGCAGCGCGCCGAGCCAACGCGGGTGATCGGGGTCGGCCACCGGCCTGGTCGCCTGGCCGCGCAAATAGCCGCGATATTGCCGGGCCAACTGCTTGGCGCGCTGAACACCACCCTGAGTGCCCCGCGCGCGTTCTTCACCGGACAATAACGCCAGGCGACTGTGCAGATCCGCGCCGCCCCCGCGCAGGATGTCGCGCTCACCCAGCAGCGCGGCGACATCACACGCAGTGGCCGCCAGCCCCAGATCCTGCCCGCGCAGCAGCAGATGGGCGATGCGCGGATGGGCCGGCAGCTCGGCCATCTTCTGGCCGTGGGCGGTCAGTTTGTCGTCATTCAAGGCGCCGAGGCGTTGCAGCAGGTCCTGGGCCTGGGCATACGCGGCAGCGGGCGGCATGTCGAGCCACACCAACTGCGCGGGCGCAACGCCCCAACGCGCCAGTTGCAAGGCCAGCCCGGCGAGGTCGGCGGCGAGGATTTCCGCGCTGCCATAGGCGGCCAGGCCTTCGTGCTGGTCCTCGGACCACAAGCGATAGCACACGCCCGGTTCCAGGCGCCCGGCCCGGCCGGCACGCTGAGTGGCGCTGGCGCGGGAGATGCGCTGGGTGTCGAGGCGGGTCATGCCGCTGCCGGGGTCGAAACGCGGCACACGCGCCAACCCGGCGTCGATCACCACGCGCACGCCATCGATGGTCAGGCTGGTCTCGGCGATGTTGGTGGCCAGCACCACTTTGCGCTTGCCGGCGGGCGCCGGGTCGATGGCGGCACGCTGGGCGTTCAGGTCGAGTTCGCCATGCAGCGGGCAGAGCAGCACATCGCGGCGATCACCGAGCGCGTCCGCCAGTTGCTGGTTGACCCGGCGGATCTCCGCCTGGCCGGGCAGGAACACCAGCACGCTGCCGGTTTCGTCATGCAAAGCGTCGAGGATGGTCTGCACCAGGCGCGGCTCGATGAATTCACCGGCCTGGTACGGCCGCCCCCAGCGCATCTGCACCGGGAACATACGCCCTTCGCTGCGCAGGATCGGCGCGTTGTCCAGCAGCGCGGCCAGGCGCTCGCCTTCGAGGGTGGCGGACATCAGCAGGATTTTCAGCGGCTGCTCGTCGCGAAACAGGTCGCGGCCATTCAGGCTCAGGGCCAGCGCCAGGTCGGCGTCGAGGCTGCGTTCGTGGAATTCGTCGAAGATCAGCAGCCCCACGCCGTCCAGCGCCGGGTCGTCCTGCAGGCGGCGGGTGAGGATGCCTTCGGTGACCACTTCGATGCGCGTGTTGGGCCCCACTTTACTGTCGAGGCGGATGCGATAGCCGACGGTTTCACCGACCTTTTCCCCCAGCTCGCTGGCCAGGCGCTCGGCGGCGGCGCGCGCGGCCAGGCGTCGGGGTTCGAGCATCAGGATGGTCTGCCCGGCCAGCCAAGGCTCATTCAACAAGGCCAAGGGTACGCGGGTGGTTTTACCGGCGCCGGGCGGTGCTTCCAGCACGGCTTCATGGCGATTCGCCAAGGCGTCACGCAGGGCGGGTAAAACATCATCGATCGGCAACGAATTCATACTGGCTCCAAAGCAGAGCGGCGAGTATAACGGCGAACTGTCGGATACCGGTGGTGGTCTCCCGTAGGCGCGAGCCTGCTCGCGAAAAATCACAGAGCACCACGCACATTCAGGCAGCACGCGGTATCGTTAACGTCTTTCGCGAGCAAGCTCGCTCCTACAGTGACTGACAGGAGATTTTCCATGCGTATCGCTTCCCGGGTCATCGGCGGTGTCCTCGCCGTCACTCTGCTGAGCCAACTGACGGCCTGCGGTTCGATTTTCTATCCCGATCGCCGCGGCCAGATCGACGGCAAGATCGACCCGACGATTGCCGTGCTCGATGCCGTGGGCCTGCTGTTCTACGTGATCCCTGGCCTGATCGCCTTCGGCGTCGACTTCGCCACCGGCGCGATCTACTTCGAACCGGGCAAGACCGCACAAGTCGCCCCGGAGAAACTGCAGCAAGCCATCGGTGCCGACGGCAAGGTCGACACTGCCAAGCTGCAGACCATCATCCAGCAGGAAACCGGTCGCACGCTGCCGCTGGACGACCCGCGCATGATCCAGTTCAAGGGCAGCGTGCAACAACTGGCGGCCCTCGGCTTACAACCGTCCGCCTAAGGATCTGACCCGCTTATGACCAGCAGTCCCGAACACGCCCGGCTCTTGCGCCTGGCCACGCGCGCCTCGGTGGGCGTGGCCTCTGTGCTGATTGTGACCAAGGCCATCGCCTGGTGGCTCAGCGGCTCGGTGAGCATGCTCGCCGGGTTGACCGATTCGCTACTCGATGGTGTCACCTCGCTGCTCAATCTGCTGGCGGTGCATTACGCCCTGCGCCCGGCCGATGACGATCACCGTTACGGGCATGGCAAGGCCGAGTCGCTGGCCGGGATGGCGCAGGCGCTGTTTATCGCCGGCAGTGCGGTGCTGATTGCGTTGCAGGCATTCGAACGGATCAAGCATCCCGAACCGGTGGGCGCGCCGTGGCTGAGCATTGGCGTGATTATCTTGTCCCTGGCGCTGACCGTGGCCCTGCTGGTCCTGCAACACCACGTGGTGCGGGAAACCGGCTCAAGCGCCGTGCGCGCCGACTCGCTGCACTACCGCTCGGACCTGCTGCTCAATGGCAGTATCTTGATTGCGCTGATCCTGGCCGGTTTCGGCTTCCATCAGATCGACGCCTGGTTTGGCCTGGGCATCGCGGCCTACATTCTGTGGAGCGCGATCCAGATCGCCCGGGAAAGCTTTGCCGTGCTGATGGACGAAGAACTGCCGCCGGACGTCAGCCAGCACATGCTGGAATTGGCGCGTGGCGTACCCGGCGTGCTGGGCGCACACGACTTGCGCACGCGGATTTCCGGCAACCACTGGTTTGTGCAGCTGCACCTGGAATTGCCGGGGGAATTGACGTTGTCTGTCGCCCACGGCATCAGCGACCAGGCCGCCGATGCCATTCACAAAGCCTACCCGCGGGCCGAAGTGCTGGTACACGCCGACCCGTTGGATGTGGTGAGTGGCGCCCAGGCCTAGTACTGCACCTGATAGCCGCGACTGCTCAGGCAGTTGCCCTGGGCCTGGCGGTAGGCTTGCACCACTGCCGGGGCCGGAGCGTAGGTGACCGCTTGCGGGTCAAAGCCACTTTGCTGCACGGCCCAGCGATAACAGTCGTAACCATCCTGCTGCACCTGCGCCGGTGACTGGCCGTTGGCGGGATAGGCCACCACGTCATAACCGTTACCCTGGGGTGCTGGCTGCGGTGCCGGTACGGCGGTCGGCGGTTCCACCACCACGTACTGCTGGGTACTGTTTTCGTAGGTGTAATAGGCACCCGCCGCGAGGAAGAACAGCGCACCGCCCACCCACACTTCGCGCGCGTAGTCCGGCAAGTAATGCACGCGGATGCCATACGGCGGCGCCACCACTACATAGCGCGGGCCTTGCGGGCGATACCAGTAGCCGCCGGAGAAGAAATAATCCTGGCCACGGTAAGGCACTCGGTAATTCCGCTCGGGAAAACGATCCACCATATACCCCGGGCGATACTGCGGGCCGGGGCCCCAGCCGTTGCCGTGCCCATCGGGGCGACCTGGCCAGCGATTATCACCGGGACGCCCATTGTGGTAACCGCCGTCGTTGCCTGGACGTGAACCGGGGCCACCGGCCTCCCAATGTTGATTGCCGTCGTTGCGGCGCGGGATATCGCGGTAGTAACCCTCACGCGGTTCCTGGGTCTGGCGCACCGTATCGGGCCGCCCCTGGATCGGCAGGCTGTTCGACGGTTGTGGCTGCGGTGCCGGGCGACCCGGCTCATTGCCCTGGGGCCGGCCTTGCCCCTGACCGCCGCCGTTCGGGCCGCCGCGATCAAAATGCGGGTTCTCCGGGCGTGGCTGATTGTTCTCAGGCCGAGGCGGCGCGATCTGCGGGCGCGGCTGATTATTCTCGGGCCGTGACGGCGGGCTCTGCGGGCGCGGCTGATTATTCTCGGGCCGCCCGCCACCTTCAGGGCCGCGTTCATGCTGCCCGCCGCCCTGCGGCCGTTCGGGTGAATTATCGCGCTCGTCCGCTGTTACCTGCGCGCTGACGCTGACCACCAACAAACCAACACCTGCCATTCGCCAGATGCGCTTCATGCTCTTCCTCACTGCGGTTTAGGGCTTATCAATGAGACTGGAAAAGCCTCGCCCGGTTCTGGAACAGGTTATCAGTCACGAGAACTATTTTCTTAAGGCAAAAAGAAAGGGGCAGCCCGTCGGCCGCCCCTTGAGAACTTCGTCCTGGCTCAACGCTTATGACGTTGGCTCACCTCACGCCGTCTTGTGGACAGTGTGCAGCCTGGAGGCCGGCTCAACCCTGCTGGGGTGGCGGCCGCAGCGGGCCTGATTGGGCGAGCTGCAGTGGACTATGTCCAGGCGGTGATTCTGTTGGTAATCATAGGCGCAGCGCCCCGGCAGATGATTGCGAAGATTGCGTCAATAAACAGTGCTTGCGCAATTTTTAACCCTTAAGGGATAATTCACCGCAATAGTTACGACAAAGGCCAGCCCCATGAGCAAACTTGACCGATACGACCTGAGTATTTTGGCGGAATTGCAGCGCGACGCGAGGATCTCCAACCAGGAGTTGGCCGAGCGTATCGGGCTGTCGCCGTCGCCCTGCTCGCGCCGGGTCAAGCAATTGGAGGACGACGGCTACATCGCCCGCCAGGTCGCGCTGCTCGACCGCAAGATGCTCGGCCTGAGCCTCACCGCCTACGTGCTGATCGGCATGGACCGCCACACCCCCGAGCGCTTCGAGAACTTCGAAGCCGCCATCCGCACCCTGCCGCAGGTGCTGGAATGCAGCCTGGTGACCGGAATGGATGCCGACTATCAGTTGAAAGTGGTGGTGCCCGACATGGATCACTACCAGAAGCTGCTGCTGGGCCACCTCACTCGGATCGAAGGCGTGACCAGCGTGCGCTCGAGCTTTGTGCTGAACCAGGTATTGAACAGCACCGAGCTGCCGCTGACCCACCTGCGTACTTGAGATCGGTGACGGTCAAAGGTGGGAGGGGGCTTGCTCCCTCCCACATTCAGCCTGTGTTTCAACCGTGAAGTCTGCCTGCGACGCACCGACGCAGGTCAATGCCCAGCCCGAGCACTGCCGTATACTTGCCGCCTGCCCTGTCGGAAGAAACCAATGAACTCGATTGACCCCGCACTATTCGAAGAATGGATGATGACCGGCCTGGTCACGATTCTGATCATTTTCATGGGCTTCATCGTCTGGGACCTGGCGAAGAAATCCAAGGCCGGGCGTTTCGGCTCGTTCATTCTGTTTTTCGTGCTGGGCCTGGGCGTGGCCGCGTTCGTCATCAAGAGCGTGGTGATCGGCCTGATCGAGTCCGGCGCCTTATAAGCGCGCCGGCACGGCCTTCCATTGGCCCTGCTCCAGGCCGTCGATGGACCAATCGCCAATCCGCACGCGCACCAGGCGCAAGGTGGGCAACCCCACCGCCGCGGTCATGCGCCGCACCTGGCGGTTTCGCCCCTCACGAATCACCAACTCCAGCCAGTGGGTCGGCACGCTTTTGCGAAAACGCACCGGCGGGTTGCGTGGCCATAACTCAGGCTCGTCCAGTTGCCGGGCTTCGGCGGGCAAGGTCATGCCGTCGTTGAGCTCCACCCCGTCGCGCAGGCGTTGCAGTTGTTCTTCGGTAGGTTCGCCTTCCACCTGCACCCAGTAGGTTTTCGCCAGCTTGTGCTTGGGGTCGGCAATCCGCGCCTGCAATTGACCGTCGTTGGTCAACAGCAGCAGGCCTTCGCTGTCACGGTCCAGGCGGCCCGCCGGGTAGATGCCGGGGATGTCGATAAAATCCTTGAGGGTCGCCCGCCCGCCTTCGTCGCTGAACTGGGTCAGCACGTCGAACGGTTTATTGAACAGGATCAGCTTCGGCTCGGCCGGTGGCGCCTTGGCGACGCGACGGGCTGCGGAATACGGGGCTTTCACGCCAGGGCGACGCGAATCGGGACGGCTGGGACGGGACATGGCGAAGGAACATCTAACGGTCAGGACCGACAATGCTAGTGGCCTGACCGCTAAATGACCATCCCAACCGCTTAGCGGAACGGCGGCTCGTCGAAGCTGCGCAGTTTGCGCGAGTGCAGCGAGTTGAGCTCGGTGCGCAACAGGTCGACCGCCTCGATGCCGATCTTCAAGTGCTGGCTGACCGCCCGCTCATAGAACGCGTTGGCCGAGCCCGGCAGCTTGATCTCACTGTGCAACGGCTTGTCCGAGACACACAGCAACGTGCCGTAAGGCACGCGCAAACGGTAGCCTTGGGCGGCGATGGTGCCGCTCTCCATGTCCACCGCGACGGCGCGGGACAGGTTGATCAGCGGCCGTTCCTGGGCCCAGCGCAGTTCCCAGTTGCGGTCATCGTAGGTCAGCACGGTGCCGGTGCGCAGGCGCTTTTTCAGCTCTTCGCCTTTTTCGCCGGTGACATTGGCCGCTGCTTGCTGCAAGGCCATCTGCACTTCGGCCAGGGCCGGGATCGGGATGTTCGGCGGCACTACGCGGTCGAGAATGCCGTCACGGCGCATATAGGCGTGAGCCAGGACATAGTCGCCGATGGTCTGGGATTGGCGCAGGCCGCCGCAGTGGCCGATCATCAGCCAGCAATGCGGACGCAGCACGGCCAGGTGGTCGGTGATGTTCTTGGCGTTGGACGGGCCGACGCCGATGTTCACCAGCGTCACCCCGTGGCCGTCACTGGCCTGCAGGTGGTAGGCCGGCATCTGGTAACGGTGCCAGACCACGCCTGCGGCAATGGCGGACGCTTCGCCGTGGTCCATGCTCTTGTCGATGATCACGTTGCCCGGCAACACCATGCGGATAAAACGCGGGTCGCTGCGCAGTTGCTCCAGGCCATGCACGATGAACTGGTCGACATAACGGTGGTAGTTGGTCAGCAGGATCCACGGCTGTACATGGCGCCAATCGCTGCCGGTGTAATGCACCAGGCGGCGCAGGGAAAAGTCCACGCGGGCCGCATCGAACAGGGCCAGGGGCAGCGGGTCGGTGTTTTCCCAGTCGTACAGGCCGTCGGCGATGCCATCGGTGGCGGCCGACAGGTCGGTGCTGGGGAACACCCGCGCCAGGGTCGCGGCGGTCACGCCGGAGCCGGCCAGTTCGTCGCCCTGCTCGACCACATACGGGTAAGGAATATTCTGCTGGCTGACGCCGACTTCCACCGTCACGGTGAAGTCGTGCATCAGCGGCACCAATTGCTCCAGCAGGTATTTACGGAATGCCGACGGATGGGTGACGGTGACGCTGTAAGTCCCCGGCAGTTGGACCTTGGCATACGCCCGGGTGGTCTGTGGGACTTCGCCATGGCATTGGTAAGTCAGGCGCAGCTCCGGGTAACGAAACATCGCGCGTTGTTCGGCGTCGGGCTCGACGCGGTCCTTGAGGTATTGCTTGAGGGCCTGATTGAGCGCGCCGGTAGCACGCTCATGCAGAGCCGCCAGCCGGTCCACGGCTTCTTCGGCGGTTTGAACGACAACAAAAGCTTCGGTCACGGTAAGCATCCTGTGTGCTGACTTGCAGACCTTTATCTTGCCTGTATCCCGGCCAGACGCAAACTTTGAATTGGCATTCCTACTCAAGAAGAGCTCAGTCCCTGTGGGAGTCGGGCTTGCCCGCGATAGCGGTGGGTCATTGCCATATCGGGAGGCTGGCACACCGCGATCGCAGGCAAGCCAGCTCCCACATGTTGACCGCGTGTATTCAAAGGGCCTGTGGCGTGGACCGCGCGACAATCGCCTCAACATCCACGCCACGCGGCAAGGTGCCATACACCCGTCCCGACGACTGGCCCAAACGGCTGGCGATAAACCCATCGCTGACCGCCGCGTTCCCGGCCTCCAGCAACAACTTGGCCTGCAACGCTACGGCAATATCCTCGGTCAGTTGCCGCGCGCGGTACTGGATATCCTGGGTGTCCATGAACGCCGATTTCAGTTGCTCGACATGCCGCGCCAACTGCCTGTCGCCATGCCCGTCGCCCAGTTCGACGAACAGCGCTTCCAGCACGCCCGGTTCTTTGGACAAGGCGCGCAGCACGTCCAGGCACTGCACATTGCCGGAACCTTCCCACGTCGAATTCACCGGCGCCTCACGATACAAGCGCGGCAGGATACTGTCCTCCACATAACCGGCACCGCCCATGCACTCGGCGGCTTCGTTGATCATCGCCGGCGCGCGCTTGCAGATCCAATACTTGCCCACCGCCGTCACCAGCCGGGAGAACTTGGCTTCCTGCTCATCGCCCAAATGATCGAGGGCGCGGCCCATGCGCAGGCTCAAGGCCAGCGAGGCCTCGCTTTCCAGCGCCAGGTCGGCCAGCACGTTTTGCATCAGCGGCTGCTCGCTGAGTACGCGACCGCCGACCGAACGATGGGCGCAATGATGGCTGGCCTGGGTCAGCGCCTGGCGCATCAAGGCGCTGGAGCCGACCATGCAATCGAAGCGGGTCATGGCGACCATCTCGATGATGGTCGGCACGCCACGGCCTTCTTCGCCGACCATCCAGGCCAGGGCGCCGCGGAACTCCACTTCGCTGGACGCGTTGGAGCAATTGCCGAGTTTGTTTTTCAGACGCTGGATATAGAACTGGTTGCGCGTGTCGTCCGGACGGTGCCGAGGCAGCAGGAAACAGGTGAGGCCCTTGTCGGTCTGGGCCAGAGTGAGGAACGCATCGCACATCGGCGCCGAGCAGAACCACTTGTGCCCCACCAGTTCATAGGCTTGGCCGGGACCGCCCGCGCCCACGGGGTAAGCACGGGTGGTGTTGGCGCGCACGTCGGTGCCGCCCTGTTTCTCGGTCATCGCCATGCCGATGGTGGCACCGGCCTTGTGGGCGATGCCGACGTTGCGCGGGTCGTAGTCGGTGCTGAGGATTTTCGGCAGCCAGGTCTGCGCCAGGTCCGGTTGCAGGCGCAGGGCCGGGACGCAGGCGAAGGTCATGGTCAACGGACAGCCGGTGCCGGCCTCGGCCTGGCTGTGCAGGTACGTCAGGGCAGCGCGGGCCACATGGGCGCCGGATTGTGGATGAGCCCACGGCAGCGACGGCAGGCCATGCTCGACGGCGGTGTGCATCAGCTCATGGTAGGCCGGGTGAAACTCCACCAGGTCGACACGGTGACCATAGCGGTCATGGCTGCTGAACTGCGGCTTGTTCTGGTTCGCCAAGAACCCCGCCGCCATCAGCGGCCCACCGGCCAACGCGCCATAGGCATCGAAGCGCGGTGCTGCCCAGCCGGCACCGAAGCGGTGCGACCAGTCTTGCAGCGGCACATCGATGCGGTACAGGTTGATGCCGTCCAGGGAGGGCGGCTGGTTGGTGACGTCGTGGGTTTCGGCGAACTGGTGCAGGTTCATGACGGGCCTCCTGGAAAAAAGGCCACCTGGAGTTGCGGCCCGAATTTCAGTTAAGCACCGTCATCTCGCTTAAAAAAGTGGCATACGCGCCGAATGTCCGGCGCTTTCGCCCTCTGACGGACACAGCAGCCGACGTTCCAGCAGCGCTTGCAGCGCGTCGAAACGTACCGGCTTGACCAGGCGCTCGGTGATGCCGATGCCATGGCAGCGCTCGCGTTCGGACACATTCAACGTGGTGCTCAGGGCGATCACCGGTAACTCGCCGCAGCCGGGCAACGCGCGAATCTGACAGCACAACGAGAAACCGCCTTCCGGTATATCCAGCAACACTGCGTCGAAGGTTTCCCCCTGCAACGCCGCCAACGCCGCCGGCCCGCTGTCGACGGTTTTCACCCGATAACCGAGCTTGAGCAACATGCCGCGCACCACCAACTGGCCGACGCTGTTGTCGTCCACCAGCAGCACCGCACACTGCGCAGGCGTGCGTGCGTGCGCGGGGCTTGCCGGGCGTGGCTCGGGCTGCAGCGGGGTGACCGCCAGCTCCAGCTGAAAACGACTGCCCTTGCGCGGTTCGGAATGATGGGTGAGGCGCCCGCCGAGTAATTCGATTAGTTGCCGGCAGATCGCCAGACCAATCCCCAGGCCGCCGTATTCGCGGGTCGTCGAGCCATCGAGCTGGAAGAACCGCTGGTACAGGGTGGCCTCGTCGAGGAACGCAAAGCCGATGCCCGTGTCGGTGACGATAAAACTCAGGCGCACGGTGCCATCGCTCAGGGGCACGCCGACCACCCGCAGACGCACGACGCCTTCGTGGGTGAACTTGAAGGCGTTGTCCAACAGGCAATCCAGGCACTGGCTGAGTTTGTCGGCATCGCCGCGCAGGCGATCGGGCAAGTCGTCGGCGATATCGATGGAAAAGGCCAGGCCTTTGCTCTGGGCGCTGGCGCTGAACTGCTGGCGCAAGGTGTCGAGCACGCCGCGCAGGCTGAACACCCTGGGCTGGGCACTCAGGCGCCCGGCCTGCAACTCGGTGAGGGTGAGGATGCCATTGACCATCCGCATCATGTCCCGCGCCGAGCCGGCGGCGGTTTGTTGGTAGTTCGCCAGGTCGTCGTCCAGGGGCACGGTCTGCATCAACTCCAGGGAGCCGATCACCCCATTCATCGGCGTGCGCAGTTCGTGGGTCAGGGTGGCGAGGAATTCGTCCTTGAGCCGGTTACTGCGGGCCAACTGCTGGTTGAGCACTTCGAGCTTCTGGCTCGCATCGTAGAGGATCTGCGCCTGTTGCTCGCGCATGGCGTTGATGCGGTCCGCCAGGGCCAGGGACAACAGCGCCACTTCGATCGCCGAGCCGATCTGGCTGGCGTACATGGTGAGGAACACATTCGGCAGGTAACCCAGCACCATCAAGGTGTTGACCACGCCGCCCAGCAGGAACGCCGACCAGGCGATGATGAAATAACGCGCCACCCGCTGGCCGCAGTACCAGGCCTTGATGGCGGCGACGAAGATAGTCACGGTGAACACCAGCGCCAGGCCGGTGGCCAGGCGCAGCGCGAGGGCGTAGCTGGTCATCAGTGAGAGCAGCATCACCACCGCGCCACAGGCCACCAGCGCCAGCAACAGGCGATTGATCCAGCGGCTGTGCTGGGCGGTGTGCAGGAAGCTGCGGGCGAACAAGCTGCCGAACAACGCCGCCGAGCCGATCATGAACGGCGTCGCGGCATTCGCCCACCAGGGGTTGTTCGGCCAGAAATACTCCACCGCCGCACCGTTCACCGACAGCTGGTACAGACCGAACGAGGCGATATAGAAGATGTAATAAAGGTAGCTGGTGTCGCGCACGCTGAGGTAGATGAACAGGTTGTACACCAGCATCCCCAGCAACACGCCATAGATCAGGCCCAATACATATAGGCGCAGCGGTTGTTGTTCCAGGTAGGCAGTGCTGGACCACAGCGTCAGCGGCGCCTGGATCGAACCTTCGCTTTGCAGGCGCAGGTAGACGGTCTTGGTTTCGCCCGGCGTGAAGTCGACCTTGAACAAATAGTTGTTCTGGCGAATCTCGCGGCTGGAGAACGCCAAGGCGTCCCCGGTGCGACCGGCCAGGCGATAGTTGCCGGTGCTGTCGGGCAAGTACAGGTCAAGGTGGTCGAGGGGCGGATAGGCCAACTCCAGCAGCCAGGTGCGCTGGGTTTCAGGCGGCTTGGGCTGGTAACGCAGGTTGACCTTGAGCCAGAACACCGAGCGCGAATAGCCGGCGTTGAGGGTGTCTTTGTCGTGGGGCTTGAACTGTGTGGCAGCGGCGGGAGCGCTCACATCAGCGATGGTCAGGGTGTTGGTCGGGTCTTCGAGCACTTGCATGGCCCGGCCCAGCGGCAGGCTTCGAGTGTCTTGGGTGAACTCAATGGCGTCGGCGAGCAGCGGTAGCCCGCACAATAATAAAATCAGCAAATAACGCATAGAGCCCCAGCGTGACCTGTCCGGTCATGTCAAAAAGCCCCCCATTCCTTTTGAGAAGACGTATACCGGCGATACAGTAAGTTGTTTCGAATCACTTTAGCATAGCTGCTAAAGGCCATTAGACACCATTGATATAATTTTTCTAAAGGCTCTAGAACAAGGCTTTCAGCAGACTTCACAACTAAAATCCGATACTAGCAAACAGCCATAACCGCCCATGGATCCGGGCAAAATTCAGCCATCGCCAGACGGCCACGCCAAAAGCGTTTGGTGGTAAGCTCGCGCACCATGAATATCTACAGCTCTCGCCCCGTTGTCCTCTGTCTCTCCGGCCATGATCCCAGTGGTGGCGCCGGCTTGCAGGCAGATATCGAAGCCCTGCTCGCCCAGGGTTGCCATGCGGCCCCGGCCGTTACCGCGCTGACGGTGCAGAACACCGTCAACGTCAGTGATTTCCGCGTGCTCGACCGCGAGTGGGTGCTGGCCCAGGCCAACGCCGTGCTCAGCGATTCGCCAGTGGCGGCGGTCAAGCTGGGCATGCTCGGCTCCACCGCGATGGTCGACACCGTGGTCGAACTGCTGCAGGCGCACCCGCACCTGCCGGTGGTGTGCGACCCCGTGCTGCGCGCCGGCGGCGGCGGCAGCCTGGGCAAGGACGAAGTCGGCTACGCCATGCGCGAGCGGCTGTTGCCGTTGTCGCTGATCGCCACGCCCAACCTGCCTGAAGCACGCATCCTTGCCGAACTGCCTGAGGGCACGGCGGACGAATGCGCGGAAAAGCTGTTGCCGTTTATCAAGCACCTGCTGATTACCGGCGGCCATGGCGATGAGCACCAAGTCCACAACCGCCTGTACAGCCGCGACGGCACGCGCCAGACCTTTACCTGCCAGCGCCTGCCCGGCAGCTATCACGGTTCGGGGTGTACGCTGGCCAGCGCGCTGGCGGGCCGGATCGCCCAGGGTGAAGGCCTGGTCAGCGCCGTGCAATCGGCCCTCAACTACACTTGGCGCACCCTGCGTGACGCCGAACAACTCGGCCAGGGCCAGTTCGTGCCTCGCCGGCTGCCGCTGGATTTCTGCTCGTAACACCAAGAGGCCTGCCCGATGAAACTACGTGGCCTTTATGCCATTACCGACAGCCAATTATTGGCCGGCAAATTCCTCGCCTACGTCGAAGCGGCGCTGGATGGCGGCGTGACCCTGCTGCAGTACCGTGACAAAAGCAGCGACGAGGCCCGGCGCCTACGTGAAGCGGAAAAACTCCGCGAATTGTGCTCGCGCTACAAGACCCAACTGATCATCAACGATGACGCCGAACTGGCCGCGCGCCTGGGCGTCGGCGTCCACCTGGGCCAGACCGATGGCCCCCTGACCACGGCGCGTGCGTTGCTGGGCTCCAAGGCGATCATCGGCGCCACCTGCCACAGCCAGATCGAACTGGCCGAACAGGCCGCGAAAGAAGGCGCCAGCTACGTCGCCTTCGGCCGCTTCTTCAACTCCAGCACCAAGCCCGGCGCCCCCGCCGCCAGCCTCGAAATGCTGGCCCAGGCCCGCGCGCGCCTGCAGTTGCCGATCTGCGTGATCGGCGGCGTCACCCTGGAGAATGCCGAACCGCTGGTAGCCCACGGGGCCGACTTGCTCGCCGTGGTACACGGCCTGTTTGGTGCCGACAGCACCCAGGAAGTCACGCGCCGCGCCCGCGCTTTCAACGATCTTCTTAAATCTTCAGTTTAGAGAGCCCGATCATGTCCCGTTCCGAAACCCTGTTTGCCGATGCCCAGAAACACATCCCCGGCGGTGTGAACTCCCCCGTGCGTGCGTTCAAGAGCGTCGGCGGCACGCCGCTGTTCTTCAAGCATGCCGAAGGCGCCTACGTCACCGACGAAGACGACAAGCGCTATGTGGACTACGTCGGCTCCTGGGGCCCGATGATCCTCGGCCACAGCCACCCGGACGTACTCGACGCCGTGCGCCAGCAGTTGCAACACGGCCTGTCCTACGGCGCCCCGACCTCGATGGAAACCGAGATGGCCGATCTGGTCTGCTCGATCGTGCCGTCGATGGAGATGGTGCGGATGGTCAGCTCCGGCACCGAAGCCACCATGAGCGCGATTCGCCTGGCCCGCGGTTTCACCGGCCGCGACAGCATCATCAAGTTCGAAGGCTGCTACCACGGTCACTCCGACAGCCTGCTGGTCAAGGCCGGGTCCGGCGCGCTGACCCAGGGCGTGCCAAGCTCGGCCGGTGTGCCGGCAGACTTCGCCAAACACACCCTGACCCTGCCGTTCAACAACATCGCCGCCGTCGAGCAGATGCTCAATGAAGTGGGCCAGGAGGTGGCGTGCATCATCGTCGAGCCGGTCGCTGGCAACATGAACTGCGTACCGCCGGCCCCGGGCTTCCTCGAAGGCCTGCGCGCACAGTGCGACAAGCATGGCGTGGTGCTGATTTTCGACGAAGTGATGACCGGCTTCCGCGTGGCCCTCGGTGGCGCCCAGGCGCATTACGGCGTAACGCCGGACCTGAGCACCTTCGGCAAGATCATCGGTGGCGGCATGCCGGTGGGCTGCTTCGGCGGCAAGCGCGAAATCATGCAATACATCGCGCCGCTGGGCCCGGTGTACCAGGCGGGCACCCTGTCCGGTAACCCGCTGGCCATGGCCGCCGGCCTGACCACCCTGCGCCTGATCAGCCGCCCGGGCTTCCATGCCGAGCTGACCGACTACACCTCCCGCCTGCTCGACGGCCTGCAACAGCGCGCCGATGCCGCTGGCATTCCGTTTGTCACCACGCAAGCAGGCGGCATGTTCGGCCTGTATTTCAGCGGCGCCGACGATATCGTCACCTTTGAGGACGTGATGGGCAGCGACGCCGGCCTGTTCAAGCGCTTCTTCCACCTGATGCTGGACGGCGGCGTGTACCTGGCACCGAGCGCCTTTGAAGCCGGCTTCACCTCGATCGCCCATGGCGACGCCGAGTTGAAACTGACCCTGGATGCTGCCGAGCGCGCCTTCGCCGCCCTGAAATAACCGGCACAGCATTCTGACGTCGCCCCCGGCGGCGTCAGATTTGCTACTTTGCTTACAGACTTTTCCTGGTTTTCTCGAGAAATCACCTGCAATCCGGCAGATAACTTGCCCAACCGGCAGAAAAACGAGTAAAGACTTTGTAAGCAGAGGTCTGCTTATTTCATAATGCGCGCTTATTGGACCCCCGAGGGTCCGCGTGCCCCGTCAGAGGTAAGTCGATTCCCATGAAACGCACCGGCCGCACCCTGGTCCTGGGCTGCCTGTTGCTCCTTCAGCCGCTGCTGGCACATGCACAAGCAGGCGGCAACTCGTTGTTAATCCCAGCGATGGGTCGTTGCACCCTCAATACCCAGCCAGACAGCCAGGCCGAAGCCCTGAGCGCGTGCCAGAAACAGGCCGACGGCGGGGATGCGCAGGCGCAATACGAGTTGGGCGAGTACTACCACGACGGCAAGAACCCCGCGCGCGACCTCAACAAAGCGTTGAACTACTTCGAAAAAGCCTCGCTGCAGGGCCACGCCCAGGCGCAATTCCAGCTGGGCACCATGTTCTTCAAAGGCGAAGGGGTGCCGGCCAATAACGTCCAGGCGTATATCGTGCTGAAAATGGCCGCGGTCAACGGCGCCGAAGACGCGCTGGACACCGCCGACGAAGTTGCCGAACACATGCAGCGCGATGAACTGGAACTGGCGACCCAGGTGCTGGGCCAGATCTTCCGCAATTATCTGCAGGAACTGCAGAGTGCGGATGGGCGCTCACCGTTCTCGCCCCTGCCCTGATCGACCGGTGACGAGGGAGCCAGCGCCCTCGCTACAAACGCCCTACTTCTCAGGCATCGGCATCGGAAACGGCATGACATTGCTCGTGCCACGCGCTTCGCTGATCTTCGGCGTGCCCAGGCGCTCGACTTCATCGATACGCACGATCGAATGCATCGGCACAAAACTGCGCACCACGCCTTCGAACTGGGCCTTGAGTTTTTCCTCGCCCGGGTCGACGACCAGCTGTGTGCGCTCGCCAAAGACGAACTCTTCCACTTCCAGGAAGCCCCACAGATCACTTTGATAGATCTGCTTGGCGTACATTTCGAACACCTGGCCCTGGTTGAGGAAAATCACCTTATAGATTGGAGCTTCACGTTTGGTCATGGTGGGCGGGGAACACATCGGGGATATAAAAGAGGGCGCGAACTATAGCATGGCACCCGATGCACAGTGCTAGGAACCGATGGACATGACCCCTATAATGCGCGGTTCTTTACCACCAGTTGACGATTCCCATGGCCAAGAAGCTCTACATTGAAACCCACGGTTGCCAGATGAACGAGTACGACAGCTCGCGCATGGTCGATCTGCTGGGTGAACATCAGGCTCTGGAAGTCACCGCCCGCGCCGAAGATGCCGACGTAATCCTGCTCAATACCTGCTCGATCCGCGAACGGGCACAGGACCGCGTGTATTCGCAGCTGGGCCGCTGGCGTGAATTGAAACTGGCCAACCCGGAGATGGTGATTGCCGTCGGCGGCTGCGTCGCCAGCCAGGAAGGCGCAGCCATCCGCGACCGCGCGCCCTACGTGGACGTGGTCTTCGGCCCGCAAACCTTGCACCGCCTGCCGGAAATGATCGACGCCGCACGCCTCACCAAGCTGCCCCAGGTCGACGTCTCGTTCCCGGAAATCGAAAAATTCGACCATCTGCCCGAGCCGCGCATCGATGGGCCGAGCGCCTACGTGTCGGTGATGGAAGGTTGCAGCAAGTACTGCACCTTCTGCGTGGTGCCCTACACCCGTGGTGAAGAAGTCAGCCGGCCGTTTGACGATGTAATGTCAGAAATCATCCACCTGGCCGAAAACGGCGTGCGTGAAGTGACCCTGCTGGGCCAGAACGTCAACGGCTATCGCGGCCAGACCCACGACGGGCGCCTGGCCGACCTCGCGGAGCTGATCCGGGTTGTCGCCGCGGTGGATGGCATCGAGCGCATTCGCTACACCACCTCGCACCCGCTGGAGTTCTCCGACAGCCTGATCCAGGCCCACGCCGAAGTGCCGGAGCTGGTCAAGCACCTGCACTTGCCGGTGCAATCGGGTTCGGACCGCATCCTGTCGGCGATGAAACGCAACCACACCGCCCTGGAATACAAATCCAAACTGCGCAAGTTACGCGCGGCAGTGCCGGGCATCTGCATCAGTTCGGACTTTATCGTCGGCTTCCCCGGCGAGACCGAGAAAGACTTCCAGCAGACCATGAAGCTGATTGAAGACGTCGGTTTCGACTTTTCCTACTCGTTTGTCTACAGCCAGCGCCCCGGCACGCCTGCCGCCGACCTGCTGGACGAGACCCCGGAAGAGCTGAAAAAAGAGCGCCTGAACGCCCTGCAACATCGCCTGAACCAGCAGGGGTTCGAGATCAGTCGACAAATGGTCGGGTCCACCCAGCGCATCCTGGTCACCGACTACTCGAAAAAAGACCCGGGCGAACTGCAAGGGCGCACCGAGAACAACCGCATCGTCAACTTCCGTTGCGACAACCCGACCCTGATCGGCCAGTTCGCCGATGTCCACATCGATGCGGCGCAACCGCACTCGTTGCGCGGCTCTCTGGTGTAATAAATGTGCGAGGGGGCTTGCCCCCGATTGCGGTACATCAGCAGCACATGAGCTGCCTGACACTCCGCTATCGGGGGCAAGCTCCCTCCCACACTGGATCGGGTTGGATAAGTGCTTTCGCACACTGGCGCGTGGCGTTATCCTCTCTTTCACCTCAACAGCCAAAGGGCGGCTAAAAGCGACCTTGAACGCACCCATCGAACCCCATCGTTTTCTCCTCGAGCCGTTTGAGGCTCGCCGTTTCGCCAATTTGTGCGGACAGTTCGACGAGCACCTGCGCCTGATCGAACAACGCCTGAGCATCGAGATCCGCAACCGCGGCAATCAATTCGAGCTGATTGGTGAACCCCAGCACACCACGTCTGCAGAAAACCTGCTCCGCCGCCTCTACCGCGAAACCAAGGGTAGTGAGCTGTCGCCGGAAACGGTCCACCTGTACCTGCAGGAATCGGCCGTGGAAGACCTGGCCAACAACCCGGTGGCCGAAGCCAGCGTGGCCTTGCGCACCAAAAAGGGCATGATTCGCCCACGCGGCTTGAATCAGCAGCGCTACGTCAAAGAAATCCTCGGTAACGATATCAACTTCGGCATCGGCCCCGCCGGTACCGGCAAGACCTACCTGGCCGTGGCCTGTGCCGTCGACGCCCTGGAGCGCGAGCAAGTGCGCCGCATCCTGCTGGTGCGCCCGGCGGTCGAGGCCGGCGAAAAGCTCGGCTTCCTGCCCGGCGACCTGGCACAGAAAATCGACCCGTACCTGCGCCCGCTCTACGACGCGCTCTACGAGATGCTCGGCTTTGAATACGTGGCCAAGCTCATCGAGCGCCAGGTGATCGAGATCGCCCCGCTGGCCTACATGCGCGGCCGGACGCTGAACAACAGCTTCATCATTCTCGACGAAAGCCAGAACACCACCGTCGAACAGATGAAAATGTTCCTCACCCGTATCGGTTTCGGCTCCACCGCCGTGATCACCGGCGACGTCACCCAGGTCGACCTGCCCAAGGGCACCAAGTCGGGCCTGGCCCAGGTGATCGAGGTGCTCAAAGACGTGCCGGGGATCAGCTTCACGCACTTCATGCCCAAGGACGTCGTCCGCCACCCGCTGGTCCAGCGCATTGTCGAAGCCTACGAGCGCTTCGAGCACCGCGACGACGCCCCGGCCAAGGACACCCGCCGCGATGCTTGAGCTTGACCTGCAACTGGCAACCGACGCGCCCGCCCCCAGTGAAGAGCAGTTCCGTCAATGGTGCGCCCTGGCCCTACGCCAGCGCACCGCCGACTCGGAGCTGACCATCCGCCTGGTGGACGAACCCGAAGGCCGCGAACTGAATCACACCTGGCGCCAGAAGGATTACGCGACCAACGTGCTGTCCTTCCCCGCCGACGTACCCGACGAACTGCTGGATATCCCGTTGCTGGGCGACCTGGTGATCTGCGTCGAAGTCGTCGAGCGTGAGGCGCAGGAACAAGGCAAGGCCCTTGAAGCCCATTGGGCTCATCTGGTCATCCACGGCTGCTTGCATCTGTTGGGTTACGACCATATAGACGATGACGAAGCCGAAGAAATGGAAGCACTGGAACGATCGTTGCTTGCAGAATTGGGTCACCCTGATCCGTATGCAGATGACGAAAACTGATCAACACTCAACTGAAACATCAAAGGATTTAGAGTAATCGCTATGAGCGAAGACCGATCGAGCAACGGGCAAAAGTCATGGCTGGGTAAACTGACCCAGGCTTTTGCCCACGAGCCGAAAAACCGCCAGGAGCTGCTGGAGCTGCTGCGCGAGGCCCATCAGAACAAGTTGCTGGACAGCGAAGCGCTGGCCATCGTCGAAGGCGCCATCCAGGTGGCTGACCTGCAAGTTCGGGACATCATGGTCCCGCGTTCGCAGATGATCAGCATCAAGGCGCCCCAGACCCCACGGGAATTCCTCCCGGCCGTGATCGACTCGGCGCACTCGCGCTACCCGGTGATCGGCGAAAGCCATGACGACGTCATGGGTGTCCTGTTGGCCAAGGACTTGCTGCCGCTGATCCTCAAGGAGAACGGCGACAGCTTCAACATCAAGGACCTGCTGCGTCCGGCCACCTTCGTCCCCGAATCCAAGCGCCTGAATGTGCTGCTGCGCGAGTTTCGCGCCAACCACAACCACATGGCCATCGTGATTGACGAATACGGCGGCGTCGCCGGCCTGGTGACCATCGAAGACGTGCTGGAACAGATCGTCGGCGATATCGAAGACGAGCACGACGTCGAAGAAGACAGCTACATCAAGCCGCTGCCGAGCGGTGACTTCCTGATCAAGGCGTTGACGCCGATCGAGAACTTCAACGAGTTCTTCGACAGCGAATTTTCCGACGACGAGTTCGACACCGTCGGCGGCCTGGTGATGAGTGCGTTCGGGCACTTGCCCAAGCGTAACGAGACCACCGAGATCGGCGCTTATCGCTTCCGCATCCTGAATGCCGATAGCCGCCGGATTCATCTGATTCGCCTGACACCTATTGCCCGTTAAGGACTGACATGCGCCGTTTCATCGCTCCCGGCTGGCCCGGCAACTTGTTGGCCGTGGTGGCTGGCGCCATCACCACCCTGGCGCTGGCGCCATTCGATCTGTGGCCGCTTGCGCTGGTCGCGGCCGGATTGTTCTATATCGGGCTGCGCGAGTTGTCCCCACGCCAGGCCCTCGGCCGTGGCTGGTGTTTCGGTTTCGGCCTGTTTGGCGCCGGCACCAGCTGGATCTACTACAGCATCCACCACTTCGGCGGCGCTTCGGTGTTGCTGGCTGGCTTGCTGATGCTGGCGTTCACCGCCGCCATTGCCTTGTTCTTCGCCCTGCCCGCCTGGTTGTGGGCGCGCTGGCTGCGGCGCAATGAAGCGCCACTGGCCGATGCCCTGACGTTTGCGGCGCTGTGGGTCGGCCAGGAAGCGTTCCGGGGCTGGTTCCTGACCGGTTTTCCCTGGTTGTACTCCGGTTACAGCCAACTTGACGGCCCCCTCACCGGCCTCGCGCCGCTGGGTGGGATGTGGCTGATTTCCTTCGCCCTGGCCTTGACCGCCGCCCTGCTGTGCAACCTGCCGCGCCTGCTGGCGACCCAGCGCAACGCCTTCATCGGCGCTGGCCTGTTGCTGCTGGTGGCGCCCTGGGCCATCGGCCTGGCCCTCAAGCATCACGCCTGGACCTCACCGTCCGGCGACCCGCTGAGCGTGGCGGCGATCCAGGGTAACGTCGAACAAAGCATGAAGTGGGACCCCGAGCAGCTCAATGCACAACTGGCGCTGTACCGCGACATGAGCTTCAGCTCCAAGCGGGTCGACCTGCTGATATGGCCGGAAACGGCCGTGCCGGTGCTCAAGGAGTCCGTCGAGGGCTACCTCGGGATGATGGGCAAGTTCGCCGCCGAACGGCACACCGCGCTGATTACCGGCGTGCCGATTCGCCAGGAAGTGCATCACCAGAAGCGCTACTACAACGGCATCACCGTCGTGGGCGAAGGTGACGGCACCTACCTCAAGCAGAAGCTGGTGCCCTTCGGCGAGTACGTGCCGCTGCAGGACATGCTGCGCGGCTTGATTGCCTTCTTCGACCTGCCCATGTCGGACTTCGCCCGCGGCCCGTCCGACCAGGCGATGCTACAGGCCAAGGGCTATCAGATTGCGCCGTTCATTTGCTATGAAGTGGTCTACCCGGAATTCGCCGCCAGCCTCTCGGCCCAGAGCGACTTGCTGCTGACCATCAGCAACGACACCTGGTTCGGCACCTCCATCGGCCCCTTGCAGCACCTGCAAATGGCGCAGATGCGTGCGCTGGAAGCCGGTCGCTGGATGATCCGCGCCACCAACAACGGCGTGACCGGGCTGATCAACCCGTATGGGCAGATCACCGCGCAGATCCCGCAGTTCGAGCGCGGCATCCTCTATGGCGAAGTGGTGCCGATGCACAACCTCACGCCGTACCTGCAATGGCGTTCGTGGCCGCTGATCGTGGTGTGCCTGGTGTTGTTTGGTTGGGCGCTGCTGGCCGGCCGAATGTCCAAAACCGTCTAACAGAATCAAATGTGGGAGGGGGCTTGCCCCCGATAGCAGTGTGTCAGTCAGTACATTTGATACTGATACACCGCAATCGGGGGCAAGCCCCCTCCCACATTTTGATTTGCGGTGCTATCGGTAGAACAACCGATACCCCACCTGCCCCACCGCCTCATTGAGCAACTGCCCGCTCTGCCACACCGACTTGAACTCCGGCATCCAACCGCCCAGCGGCCGCGCGTTATCCTCGCCGAGGAAGCCGACCGGCGCCGGCACCACGCTGAAACCGGCTTTTTCAAAGCTCCAGACCGCACGCGGCATATGCCAGGCCTGGGTCACCACCACGACGCGCTTGACCCCCTCGGGCAACAGAATCTCGGCACTCATCTGCGCATTTTCCCAGGTGGTGCGGCTGCGCTCTTCCTTCCAGCGCACCGCCACATCGAAGTCGTCCCGCATCGACACCGCCATCAACTCAGCTTCGCTGGGCGGTGTGCCATAATGCAAACCGCCGCTGGTCAGCACCGGCAGCCCGGAGGCCTTGGCCAATCGCGCGGCGTAGCGCTGACGCTCCAGCCCGATGCCGGTTGGCTGGTCCGAACCCCAGGCCGGGTCGCCACGCTCGCGCCCCGAACCCAGCACCACAATGGCATCGGCGCGCCGGGCCAGGCTCGACCAGTCCTCCCGGGCCAACGGCGGCGCCGTCTCCAGGGCGCGCGCGCCCCACTCCACGATGATCGGCAGGCTCATCAGCCACATCCCGCCCAGGCCGAGGGCAAAGCAGCAGCCGGCCAGGCGCGGGCGGCTGCGGCGAAACCACCAGGCAAGGGCCAGCAACAGCAAGAGAATGCCGGGCGGCAACAGCAGTTGTTTGATGAAATAACGAATAGGCATCGAGCATCTCCATAGATGCCCGAAGCCTAAGGTGTAACGGGGTTTAGCGACAATCTTTACAAGAACGAAGCAGTGTCAGCGATGATCAGGAAACTAAGGGGCATGTATTACTTGAACCGCACGGACCGATGTTTTTCCGGGCCGCGAGCGGCTGACACATCCTTGAGCCACACCACCTTGGCCGACCGCACGGGCTCGTTGGGCGGCGTGCTCGCCACGCCGGTAAAAGCCGAACGCTCGTTCCTTGCCAGGTAAGCCTTGATCAGTTCCAGCTCCGCGTGGCTCAAGCCTCGCAGTTCCAACTCGACGGGCTGCTCATCACGCAATCGACCCGCCGTACTTGCTGCATCCAATGCACGACCCAAACGGTCGATGAGTCCTTGGTACACATCCGGTTTAGATAACATTCGCTGCGATTCCACCATCCCCTCACCTCATTGAAGATAAGACTCACTCCCCAATAAACAGCGTAGCCCCCATGGCTGCGCCTGCCCGGCGCCGCGACAGACGGCCTCGACCGCGCAATCAGGGTTTCCCTCGATAGAGTGGGGTCATGTATGCTACGGCGCTTCCTGTAACTCCACTTCCCGCAGGGTTTGGGCACGGACGCGGCGCTTTATGGTGTCGGCCAGCTCGGACAATGCACCGAAGAGGATTAGGCCACCCCTATTCAGTTCAAAAGTAGCCATGCACGAACAATATCAGCCCCGTGAAATAGAAAATGCCGCCCAAACCTTCTGGGACGAGCAAAAGTCCTTTGAAGTCAGTGAACAGCCGGGCAAGGAGACGTTCTATTGCCTATCGATGTTCCCTTACCCCAGCGGCAAGCTACACATGGGGCACGTGCGTAACTACACCATCGGCGACGTGATTTCCCGTTACCAGCGCATGCAAGGCAAGAATGTCCTGCAACCCATGGGTTGGGACGCCTTCGGCATGCCGGCGGAAAACGCCGCGATGAAGAACAACGTAGCGCCCGCCAAGTGGACCTACGAAAACATCGCCTACATGAAGACCCAGCTGCGCAGCCTGGGCCTGGCGGTGGACTGGTCCCGCGAAGTGACCACCTGCAAGCCGGACTACTATCGCTGGGAACAATGGCTGTTCACCCGCCTGTTCGAAAAAGGCGTGATCTACCGCAAGAACGGTACCGTGAACTGGGACCCGGTCGACCAGACCGTGCTCGCCAACGAGCAGGTGATCGACGGTCGCGGCTGGCGTTCCGGCGCGCTGATCGAAAAGCGCGAAATCCCGATGTACTACTTCAAGATCACCGCCTACGCGGATGAACTCTTGTCGAGCCTCGACGACCTGCCGGGCTGGCCTGAACAGGTCAAGACCATGCAACGCAACTGGATCGGCAAGTCCAAGGGCATGGAAGTGCAGTTCCCGTACAACGTCGATTCGATCGGCGAAGCGGGCACCCTCAAAGTCTTCACCACCCGTCCGGACACCCTGATGGGCGCGACTTACGTCGCCGTGGCCGCGGAACACCCGCTGGCCAGCCAGGCCGCGCAGAACAACCCTGAGCTGCAGGCGTTCATCGCCGAATGCAAAGGCGGCAGCGTGGCGGAAGCCGACGTCGCCACCCAGGAGAAAAAAGGCCTGCCGACCGGGCTGTTCGTCGAGCACCCGCTGACCGGCGAAAAATTGCCGGTATGGGTCGCCAACTACGTGCTGATGCACTACGGCGATGGCGCAGTAATGGCTGTGCCGGCCCACGACGAACGCGATTTCGAATTCGCCACCCAGTACAACCTGCCGATCAAATCCGTGGTACGCACCAGCTCGGGCGACACCAACCCGGCCCCGTGGCAAGACGCCTACGGCGAGCACGGTGAACTGATCAACTCCGGCGAGTTCGACGGCCTGGACTTCGCCGGCGCCTTCGACGCCATCGAAGTCGCGCTGATCAAGAAAAACCTCGGTGCCTCGCGCACCCAGTTCCGCCTGCGCGACTGGGGCATCAGCCGCCAGCGTTACTGGGGCTGCCCGATCCCGATCATCCACTGCGAAACCTGCGGTGACGTGCCGGTGCCGGAAGACCAGTTGCCGGTGGTCCTGCCGGAAGACGTGGTGCCGGACGGCGCCGGTTCGCCTTTGGCGCGCATGCCTGAGTTCTACGAGTGCAGCTGCCCGAAATGCGGCCAGCCAGCCAAGCGCGAAACCGACACCATGGACACTTTCGTCGAGTCCTCGTGGTACTACGCCCGTTATGCCTCGCCGCACTACGAGGGTGGCCTGGTCGAGAAATCGGCGGCCGACCACTGGTTGCCGGTGGATCAGTACATCGGCGGTATCGAACACGCCATTCTTCACCTGCTGTACGCGCGCTTCTTCCACAAGCTGATGCGCGACGAAGGCCTGGTCAGTTCCAACGAGCCGTTCAAGAACCTGCTGACCCAGGGCATGGTGATCGCCGAGACGTATTACCGTCGCGAAGCCAATGGCAGCTACACCTGGTTCAACCCGGCGGATGTCGAGCTCGAGCGCGACAGCAAAGCCAAGGTCATCAGTGCCAAGCTGATCGCCGACGGCCTGCCGGTGGAAATCGGTGGCACCGAGAAGATGGCCAAGTCGAAGAACAACGGCGTCGACCCACAGTCGATGATCGACCAGTTCGGCGCCGACACCTGCCGCCTGTTCATGATGTTCGCCTCGCCGCCGGACATGAGCGCCGAATGGTCCGACTCCGGCGTCGAAGGTTCGCACCGTTTCCTCAAGCGCGTCTGGCGCCTGGCCCATGCCCATGTCAGCCAGGGCCTGCCGGGCAAGCTGGATGTGGCCGCCTTGAGCGACGAGCAGAAAGCCATTCGCCGCAGCACCCACCTGGCCATCAAGCAAGCCAGCCAGGATGTGGGCCAGAACCACAAGTTCAACACCGCCATCGCCCAGGTGATGACACTGATGAACGTGCTGGAAAAAGCCCCGCAAGCCACCGAACAGGAGCGTGCGCTGGTTCACGAAGGCCTCGAGACGGTCACCCTGCTGCTGGCCCCGATCACGCCGCACATCAGCCACGAACTGTGGCACCGCCTGGGCCACAGCGAAGCCGTCATTGACGCCCGCTGGCCGGTGCAGGATGACAGCGCGCTGGTTCAGGACACGCTGCAACTGGTAATTCAGGTCAACGGCAAACTGCGTGGCCAGATCGACATGCCGGCCAGCGCCAGCCGCGAAGACGTCGAAGCGGCCGCGCGCTGCAACGAGAACGTGCTGCGCTTTACCGAAGGCCTGACGATCCGCAAAGTGATCGTCGTGCCGGGTAAACTGGTCAACATCGTCGCCAGCTAAATCGGATCGGGCGCAGGGCTTGAGCGCTGCGCCGAACTAAACCTTCAGGGCCTCGATAAGGCCCGCATGGTTTCAAGGGGAGCAATAAAATGATCAAACGCAATTTGCTGGTGATGGGCCTTGCTGTGCTGCTGAGCGCTTGCGGCTTCCAGCTGCGCGGTACCGGCACCAATGAACTGACCATCAAGGAATTGGACGTCAGCGCCCGCAACGCCTACGGCGAAACCGTTGTGCAACTGCGCGACACCCTGAAAAACAGTGGCGTACACGTCTACACCGGCGCGACCTACAAGCTGTTCCTGGCCGACGAGAAAGAAACCCAGCGTAACCTCAGCTACGCCAGCGCTGGCCGTGCGTCCGATATCGAGCTGATCACTTCGTTGACGTTTGAAATGCAGGGCCGCGACCATCTGCCGTTGATGGGTGACAAGATCGAAGTGCAAAAGGTCGTGAGCCACGATGGCAACAACCTGGTGGGCTCGGACTCGGAAATGACCCAGGTGCGCAAAGAAATGCGTCGTGAGCTGGTCCAACGCGTGATGCTGCGCCTGCAACAGCTGACGCCGGAAAAACTGGAACTGCTGCAACAGACCGCCGACAACAAGGCCAAGGCTGACGCCGACGCCCTGAAAGCCGCGCAAGAGTACGAAAACAACACGCCGAAACAATCGCCTGTTGAAGTCCCTGTAGACTAAGCCAGACGGGGCGCCCCAGGCGCCCCGTTCATCGCGCCTATGAAACTCGCCCCCGCCCAACTCGCCAAACACCTGCAAGGTGCTCTCGCGCCTGTCTATATCGTCAGCGGCGATGACCCGTTGCTGTGCCAGGAAGCGGCAGACGCCATTCGCACCGCCGCGCGCCAGCAAGGCTTCGACGAACGCCAGGTGTTCAGCGCCGACGCCAGTTTCGACTGGGGCACGCTGCTGCAAGCCGGCGCGAGCATGTCGCTGTTTGCCGAAAAACGCCTGCTGGAACTGCGCCTGCCGTCGGGCAAGCCCGGCGACAAGGGCGCGGCGGCCTTCATCGAGTACTGTTCGCGGCCTGCCGAAGACACGGTGTTGCTGATCAGCCTGCCCAAGCTCGACGGCAGCGCGCAGAAAACCAAGTGGGGCAAAGCGCTGGTGGAAGGGGCACAGACCCAGTTCATCCAGATCTGGCCGGTGGACAGCAATCAGTTGCCGCAGTGGATTCGTCAGCGCCTGTCCCAATCGGGGCTGTCGGCCACGCAGGACGCCGTGGAACTGATCGCCGCCCGGGTCGAAGGCAACCTGCTTGCCGCCGCCCAAGAGATCGAAAAGCTCAAGCTGATGGCCGAAGACGGGCAGATCACCGTCGAAACCGTGCAAGGCGCGGTGGCTGACAGCGCGCGTTTTGACGTGTTCGGGCTGGTGGACGCCATCCTCAACGGCGAGCCTGCACACGCCCTGCGCATGCTCGAAGGGTTGCGCGGTGAAGGCGTGGAACCGCCGGTGATTCTCTGGGCGCTGGCTCGCGAGTTGCGGGTACTGGCCAATATTGCGCTGCAATACAGCCAGGGCACGCCGTTGGACAAATGCTTCAGCCAAGCCAGACCGCCGGTCTGGGACAAGCGCAAACCGCTGATGAGCAAAGCCCTGCAGCGGCACTCGGCGCAACGCTGGGCGCAACTGTTGCTCGAAGCCCAGCGCATCGATGCGCAAATCAAGGGCCAGGCAGCGGGTTCGCCGTGGATGAGCCTGAGCCGTTTGTCACTGCTGATGTCTGGCCAGCGCCTGACATTACCTGCCGAATAACCCCCCGCTTAAAAACACCGCAAAACCAATGTGGAATGGGGCAAGCCCCCTCCCACATGTTGGCTGCATTTTTATTTCAAAAAACTTGCCGGGCTTTACAGCGGCCAGACTTCGGCAGATGATTTGCACCGCTGCATCCCACCTGAAGAGAGTAACGACCATGAGCAAAAAGCCATCTAAGCATGGCCCCAACAAGGCCAAATCCATCATCGCCCAGCCACTGTTCCGCAGCCGTCAGGAACGCGCCGGCAAGGGCAAAGGCAGCTACCGCCGCGAAGCCTTCCAGTCTAATAGCTGGGAGGCTTCTTACTTTCTGGCCGCCTGAAGGCAAGCGCCCCTCCGGCATGATAAGGTCAGCACTTGATTTGTAATCCCTGGACCTGTGCATGCCCTCTAGTCTTTCCCGTCGTTGGCACCTTCGCCAATTGATCGCTGCCTCCAGCCTCATTCTGCTTGTCGCCTGCGCGGAAAAACCTACCGCCGCAGATGCTCAACCCTTGCCGACACTGTCGACCGCACCGGTCGTAGCGCCCGCTGTCGTGGCCCCGCTGGCTGTGGATAACCTGGACATCCAGCCCACCCAGACCTTTGCCGAATGGCAGGCCGGTTTCCGTGCGCAAGCCTTGAAGGCCGGCATTACCCCAGCCGTGTTTGATATCGCCTTCGCCAACGTCACCCCGGACATGGCGGTGATCCGCGCCGACCGCAGCCAACCGGAATTTTCCCGCCCGGTGTGGGAATACCTCGACGGCGCCCTGTCGCCAGTACGTGTGCGTAATGGCCAGGCACTATTGGTCAAGTACGCCGACATCCTGCAAAGCATCGAGCAACGTTATGGCGTCGACCGCCAGGCGCTGGTCTCGGTGTGGGGCATGGAAAGTAACTTCGGTCAGTTCCAGGGCAATAACTCGGTGATCCGTTCCCTCGCGACCCTGGCCTACGAAGGCCGGCGCCCGGCCTTTGCCCAGGCGCAATTGCTTGCGGCGCTGCAAATCATCCAGCACGGCGATATCCAGGCCGACCAGATGCGCGGTTCGTGGGCCGGCGCCATGGGCCAGACCCAGTTCATCCCGACCACCTACAACACCCACGCCGTGGACTTCGACGGCGACGGTCGCCGCGACATCTGGAACAGCCCGGCCGACGCCCTCGCCTCCACTGCGCATTACCTGCAAAGCTCCGGCTGGCAGAAAGGCCAGCCGTGGGGTTTCGAAGTCAAACAACTGCCGGCCAACTTCGATTACACCCTGGCCGACGGTGGCGTGCGCAAGACCGTCGCCGACTGGCTGAAGCTGGGCATCCAGCTGCCACCGGGAGCGAGCATGCCGCCTAACGTCGACCAGCTCTCCGCCGCCCTGCTGCTGCCAGCGGGTTACCGTGGCCCGGCGTTCCTGGTGCTGGATAACTTCCGCGCAATCCTCAAGTACAACAACTCGTCGTCCTACGCACTGGCCGTGGGCCTGCTGTCGGAACGGTTCGGCGGAAGTGGTGTGATTCGTGGCGATTGGCCGAAAGATGAACTGCCGCTGAGTCGTTCCCAGCGCATCGACCTGCAGACCGTACTCAGCAGCAATGGCTATGACGCGGGCAACCCGGACGGGATTATCGGCGCCAACACGCGCAAGGCGATCCGTGCGGCGCAACAGTCACTGGGCTGGCCGGCGGATGGTTATCCGACGGTGAAGTTGCTGGAGTCGTTGCAGAACCGTTAGATCGGCTTATGGCGACTACCGCTATCGGGGGCAAGCCCCCTCCCACATTTTGACCGCGTACATCCTTTGAAATGCGGTCAAAATGTGGGAGGGAGCTTGCTCCCGATAGCGGTTTAGCAGACGACAGATTCAGCGGTTGAACACCACATCCTGCTCCAACACCACCCGCTGCTCCCCCGCATCCAACCGCACCCGCGCGCCCATCGGCAGCGTCACGTTCGGATCGCAATGCCCACTGCGCCAGCCAGACAGCACCGGAATGCACAGCGGTTCGAAGGTCTGCTTCAGCAGCCGCTCCAGCGCGGTGCTATCCACCCCCGCCACGTCCCCCACCAACACACCCGCTACCTGAGCCAGCTTGCCGGTCAGGCGCAGATGCGTCAGCAAGCGGTCGATGCGGTAGATCGGCTCGTTGACGTCTTCGATAAACAGGATGATGCCCTCGGCATCGATTTCGTAGGACGTCCCCATCATGGCCGCGATCATCGACAGGTTGCCGCCGAGCAAGCGCCCACAGGCGATACCGGGCTCGATCGTGGTCAATGGGTAGGCCACCGGGTGCGCCAGCACGCTGCCTGCACCCACCTGGCCACGCAGCATGTTGAACAACGACGACTCGGTGGGGGGCTGCTTGTCGCCGAGCAGGTCGGCATTCAGCATCGGGCCGTGGAAGGTCACAAAACCGGCATAGCGGTTGATTGCCAGGTGCAACGCAGTGATATCACTGTAACCCACGAAAGGCTTGGGGTTGGCGCGCAGCAGGTCGAAGTCCAGGCGGTCCAGCAGGCGGGGCGTGCCGTAGCCGCCGCGCAGGCAGAAGATCGCATCGATATCAGGGTTGGCGAAGGCGGCGTGCAGGTCGCGCAAGCGCACGTCATCGCTGCCGGCCAGGTAGCCGTCGCGTTCATATACTCCGGGGAAGATGCGTAGCTCATAGCCACGGGCGCGCATCCACTGCCCGGCTTTTTCCACGTCCAGCGCGGCAGGGCCGGCGGGTGCGATCAGGCCGATGGTGGCTTCAGAACGCAATGCAGGTACGGCGGCGGCTAGTCGACTGGTCATCCCTGATTCTCCCTATATGACGCGGAACGAAATGTGGGAGGGGGCTTGCCCCCGATAGCACTGAATCAGCCAGTACCTGTAGCGACTGACACACTGCCATCGGGGGCAAGCCCCCTCCCACATTGGATCTGCGGTGTTGCGCAGATCTGTATTACGAAATCAGGCTAGCCTTGACCAGCTTGGCCTGCTCATCGGCGTGGTACGAGGAACGTACCAGCGGGCCCGACGCGACGTTCTTGAAGCCCATCTTGTAACCTTCCTCGGCGAACCAGGCGAAGGTGTCCGGGTGAACAAAACGCTGTACCGGCAAGTGGCTGCGCGATGGTTGCAGGTATTGGCCGAGGGTCAGCATGTCGATGTCGTGTTCGCGCATGCGCTGCATGACTTCGATCACTTCCTCGTCGGTTTCGCCCAGGCCGAGCATCAGGCCGGATTTGGTCGGGATGTGCGGCATCATCTGCTTGAATTTCTGCAGCAGGGTCAGCGACCACTGGTAGTCCGAACCTGGACGCGCCGCCTTGTACAGGCGTGGCACGGTTTCCAGGTTGTGGTTGAACACATCCGGCGGCTCGGCGGCGGTGATTTCCAGCGCGACGTCCATGCGGCCACGGTAGTCCGGCACCAGGGTTTCGAGCATCACGTCCGGCGACAGCTTGCGGATTTCGCGGATGCAGTCGGCAAAGTGCTGGGCACCGCCGTCACGCAGGTCGTCGCGGTCGACAGAAGTGATTACCACGTACTTGAGTTTCAGGTCGGCGATGGCGATGGCCAGGCTTTCCGGCTCGTTGACGTCCAGTGGCTTCGGCCGGCCGTGGCCGACGTCGCAGAACGGGCAGCGACGGGTGCAGATGTCACCCATGATCATGAACGTGGCAGTGCCGCCGGAGAAGCATTCGCCCAGGTTCGGGCAGGACGCTTCTTCGCACACGCTGTGCAGCTTGTGCTTGCGCAGCAACGCCTTGATACGGTCGACTTCCGGCGAGACCGGGATACGCACGCGAATCCAGTCAGGTTTTTTCGGCAGTTCGGTGGTCGGGATGATCTTGACCGGGATGCGTGCAACCTTCTCGGCGCCGCGCAGCTTGACGCCGGCTTCCACCTTGGCACGCGGGGCCTGGGCCGGACGTTCGGTGACGTCCAGCGTCGGGATCATGGTTTGCACTGCATCAGTAGTCATAATCAGTCGATTCCGCCCGTAAGGGTCGTCTGCTCAGCATAGTCGAGGTGTTTGACGAGCTGCGCACGCAGCCGGGCACTTACCTCGGCAAATTTAATCGGTGTGGCGTGGTCGCTCAACTGGGTCATCGCCAACCCGGCATAACCGCACGGGTTGATGCGCCGGAACGGCGCCAGGTCCATGTCCACGTTCAACGCCAGACCATGAAACGAACAACCGTGGCGAATGCGCAGCCCCAGGGAAGCGATTTTCGCACCATCCACATACACACCGGGTGCATCGGGCTTGGCCACGGCGCTCACGCCGTAACTGGCCAACAGCTCGATCAGGCAAGCCTCCATACGGTTCACCAGGTCGCGCACGCCAAACCCCAGCTTGCGCACATCCAGCAGCAGATACGCCACCAGTTGACCGGGCCCATGGTAAGTCACTTGACCCCCTCGGTCGACCTGCACCACCGGAATATCACCCGGAAGTAGCAGATGCTCGGCCTTGCCGGCCTGGCCCTGGGTGAACACCGGCGGGTGTTCCACCAGCCAGATCTCATCGGGTGCCGAGGTGCCGCGCTCGTTGGTGAAGCGCTGCATCGCGTGCCAGACGGGCTCGTAGTCCATCCGGCCGAGCTCGCGAAAGCCCAGGACCTGTGGCATCACAGCACCATATGTACGAAGCCGGTGGCCCGCAGTTCGCTGTTGATGTCGTAAAGCTGGTCTTGACCGGTCGCAACGATGTGCAACTGGATCGTGGTGTACTTACCGTTGGTGCTCGAACGCTCATCCACACGGTTGTCGTTGATCGTCGCGTGTTTACGCACGATGTCGAGAATCTTGTCCTTGTTGCCCACACCGGTATCGCTGATCACCTTGACGGGATAATCCGTCACCGGGAATTCGATCTTTGGCGCCTTTACTTCTTTATCGGTCATGGCGTAACGGCCTCGTAAGCGTAAGCCGTGGCGACGGGCAAAGCCCCGCGTCGGATCAACACGGGGCTTTGCAGGTGCACACTTATCAGTTGAACAAGCTGTAGAAGAACAGGCGGATGCTATCCCACACGCGGCGGAAGATACCACCCTCGTCGACGGCATCCAGGGCGATCAGGTCGGCACTGTGTACCACTTTATCGTCCAGCTTCACTTCGACCTTGCCGATCACGTCGCCCTTGGCGATTGGCGCAACCAGGTGCGGGTTCATGGTCATGCTGGCCGCGAGCTTTTTCAGCTGGCCTTTAGGCATGGTCAGGGTCAGGTCTTCAGCCAGGCCGGCCTTGACTTGCGAGGTTGCGCCTTTCCATACCGGCGCGGTCGCCAGTTCAGCACCCTTCTGATAGAAGGTCTGGGTTTCGAAGAAGCGGAAACCGTAGGTCAGCAGTTTTTGCGTCTCGGCCGCACGGGCCTGCTCGCTGTTGGTGCCGAAGACCACGGCGATCAGGCGCTGGCCATCACGCACGGCGGACGACACCATGCAGTAGCCGGCTTCTTCGGTGTGGCCGGTTTTCAGACCGTCGACGGTCTTGTCGCGCCACAGCAACAGGTTGCGGTTAGGCTGCTTGATGTTGTTCCAGAAGAATTCCTTCTGGGAGTAGATCGCGTAGTGGACCGGGTCGACACGAATGATCGCGCGCGCCAGGATCGCCATGTCGTGAGCCGACGAGTAGTGCTCTGGGTTCGGCAGACCGGTCGGGTTCATGAAGTGACTGTTGGTCATGCCCAGGTCGGCCACGGTTTTGTTCATCATGTCGGCGAACGCGTCTTCGCTGCCGGCGATGTGCTCGGACAGGGCGACGCTGGCGTCGTTACCGGACTGGATGATGATGCCGTGCAGCAGGTCGCTGACCGTCACCTGCGAGCCGACCTTGATGAACATCCGCGAACCACCGGTGCGCCAGGCGTTTTCGCTGACGGTCACCGGGTCGTTTTCGCCGATCTGGCCGCGACGGATTTCCAGGGTCGCGATATAGGCTGTCATCAGCTTGGTCAAGCTGGCGGGCGGCAGGCGCTGGTCACCGTTGTTTTCCACCAGCACGTTGCCACTGGCGGCATCCATGAGGACCCAGGCCTTGGCGGCCAGTTGCGGTGAAGCCGGCACCATTTCAACCGCCCAGGCGGCCGGGGTGATGATCAGCGAGATAAGCAGGCACGTGCGTTTGGCTAAGGTGATGATGTTCATCCGTCTCTCGAAATTACGTATGGAAACTTGCCCTCGCGGGCAAAACTTATTCAGACAGCCCGTTACCGGTCTGTCGCGTGTTCGGTTGCCTGCTCACCCCTTGCCCCTGGGTTTTATTGTTCAACGAGCCAACAACCAGGGCCCAGGCCCGCGCACGGACCTGAACCATCAATCCTTTACGGTTTATTCGGCGCTGACCACGCTGGGTTGCCCCAGGTTGGCCAGGCGCACGCTGTTCTGCACTTGCGCGACCTCGCTCGGCGAACCGATCGGGCCCATACGCACACGGTGCAGGGTCTGTTGATTACGCACGATGGAACTGATGAAGACCGGCGCATTGACCATACTGCTCAGCTTGGACCTTAACAGCTCTGCCGCATCCGGGTTGGCGAAAGCGCCCACCTGCAGGTATTGCCCACCGGCAGCCGAAGCACCCGGTGCGGCGCGAGGCACCACGACCGTGTCGGGCGCGTGCTGTTGCGCGGGTGGCGTCCACTGCTCGATCTTGCCGGTCGAGGCTGTGACTTGCGGTTGCGCGGCTTGCGGCTCGTTGAGCATCAACGGTGCCGGTTTGCCACGCTGGGCCCAGTATTGCGCGGGGTCGATCCCTTCGACCTTGACCCGCGCGGTGCCGGTTTCGGCATAACCGAGTTTCTTCGCGGCGGCGTAGGACAAGTCGATGATCCGGTCCGAATAGAACGGCCCGCGATCGTTGACCCGCAGGATCACCGTGCGGTTGTTGTCCAGGTTGGTCACGCGCACATAGCTGGGCAGCGGCAGGGTCTTGTGGGCCGCGCTCATGCCGTACAGGTCGTAGACCTCGCCATTGGCGGTGTTCTGGCCATGGAACTTGGTCCCGTACCACGACGCCGTGCCCGACTGCACGTAGGTCTTGGAGTCCTGCAGCGGAAAGTAGCTCTTGCCCAGCACGGTATAGGGGTTGGCCTTGTACGGGCCGGTGTGCAGGGTCGGCGTGGCATCCGGGATTTTCGACACGTCGACGTCCCACCACGGCGCACCGTCTTTATGCGCGCGGTTGATGTCCAGCCCCGGCTGGGAACGAATAGCGGTGCCGCCGGACTTTTGCGTCGGCGCGCGACTGGTGGAGCAACTGACAACCAGCAAGGACAACGCGGCAAACGCCACCAGCTTGAGCGGTTTTTTCAACGGCGATGCCCGCATTACTTGTTGCCCCGTGCTTGGACCAGCATGTCAGACAGTTGATGCACGGCCATGGCGTACATCACACTGCGGTTATAACGCGTGATTGCGTAGAAATTCTTCAGGCCCATCCAGTATTCAGGGCCGTTTTCGCCTTCCAGGCGGAAAGCCGTGACCGGCATATCATCGCGCAGCGCATCATGACTTGACCAGCCCAGCGCCCGCAACTCCCCGACCGTCTTGGCCGGCTCGATGCCCTGGGTCAGGCCTTCATCGGCGCGCTCGCCGCTCACGTCGGCACGGCTGACGACTGGTTCGCCGCTCACCCAGCCATGGCGCTTGAAGTAGCTGGCCACGCTGCCGATGGCATCGTCCGGGTTGCTCCAGATATTGATATGGCCGTCGCCGTCAAAATCCACCGCGTAGGCGCGAAAACTGCTCGGCATGAACTGCGGCAAACCCATCGCACCGGCGTAGGAGCCTTTGAGGGTCAGCGGGTCGACCTGCTCTTCGCGGGCCAGCAGCAGGAATTCACGCAGTTCCTTACGGAAGAATTCAGCGCGGGGCGGGTAATCGAAGCTCAAGGTCGACAAGGCATCGATCACCCGGTAACTGCCGGTGTTGCGCCCGTAGAAGGTTTCAATGCCAATGATCGCGACAATCACCTGGGCAGGCACGCCGTACTCCTGCTCGGCGCGAGCCAACGCGGCTTCGTGCTGGCGCCAGAAGTCCACGCCCCGGGCCACGCGGGCGTCGGTCAGGAACATCGGGCGATAGTCCTTCCACTGCTTCACGCGCTCGGCCGGGCGGGAGATGGCATCGAGGATCGCCTGCTTGCGCTGGGCCTCGCGGAACACGCCCATCAGCTGTTCACCGGCGAAGCCATAGTCACGGGTCATCTCACCGACGAATTCGGCGACCTGAGGTGAGCCATCGTAGTCACCGGCCTGCGCTTCGTGCATGGCGCCCAGCAGCCCGATCAGGCTCATCCAGGACGCATGCCGAGTCGCCCAGCCGCGCAATACTTGCATTGACATCTTCACCTTATTCAAACCTGTGCGATCCATTTGCGATGCGTGTGAATCGACATCAAAACCCCAAACGCTGACATCAATGTCACCAGCGAAGTTCCGCCGTAGCTAATGAACGGCAACGGCACCCCAACCACCGGCAAGAGGCCACTGACCATACCGATGTTGACGAAAACGTAAACAAAAAAAGTCATGGTCAACGAGCCCGCCAGCAATTTGCCGAACAACGTCTGCGCCTGCGCGGTGATCACCAGGCCACGCCCAATCAACAGTAAATAGATC
Source organism: Pseudomonas sp. 7-41 (assembly GCF_021233075.1). NCBI lineage: Bacteria > Pseudomonadati > Pseudomonadota > Gammaproteobacteria > Pseudomonadales > Pseudomonadaceae > Pseudomonas > Pseudomonas sp. 7-41. Next base: position 6,073,162 of record NZ_CP089551.1, read on the forward strand.
AGCAGCAACGCGCAAATACCCACCAGGCCGAACTCTTCGCCCATCACCGCAATAATGAAGTCGGTGTGGCTCTCGGGCAAAAAGTCCAGGTGCGACTGGGTACCCATCAGCCAGCCCTTGCCAAAGACACCGCCGGAACCGATGGCCGCCTTCGACTGGATGATGTTCCAGCCGGTGCCCAGCGGGTCGCTCTCCGGGTCGAGGAACGTGAGAATCCGCTGCTTCTGGTAGTCATGCATAAAGAAGAACCACATGGCCACGGCCACCGGCACGGCAGCGGCGAGCACGCTGAGAATCCAGCGCCAGCGCAAGCCACCCATGAACAGCACGAACGCACCGCCCGCCAGGATCAGCAGCGATGTACCGAGGTCCGGCTGGCGCACGATGAGGATGAACGGCACGCCGATCAGGATCAGGCTGATCCCCACATGCTTGAGTTGCGGCGGCAAGGTGCGCTTGGACAGGTACCAGGCGATGGTCGCCGGCATCAGGATCTTCATGAATTCCGACGGCTGGAAGCGAATCACCCCCGGAATGTTGATCCAGCGGGTCGCGCCCATGGCGTTGTGGCCCATCACGTCCACCACCACCAGCAACAACACGCCGGCGACGTACCCCAGCGGCACCCAGCGCGCCATGAAACGCGGCTCCAGCTGGGCAATCACCACCATCGACAACAGGCCCAGGCCGAACGACGACGCTTGCTTGATCAGCAGGTCCCAGTTCTTGCCGCTGGCCGAATACAGCACGAACAGACTGCCGGCCGCCAGGGTCAGCAGCAGGATCAACAACGGGCCATCAATGTGCATGCGCTGCAGCAACGTCGCGCGGCGACGCATCACATCCTCACTGGAGAGGATGCGGTCAAAATTACTCTTCACTGGCCGTAACCTCGGTGCTTGAAGGGGGGCCGCCATATTCGGGCTTGAGCTTGCCGTCATCGGTCAACAGCCAGGCATCCATCACTTGACGGACCACCGGCGCGGCGACGCCCGAACCGGACTCGCCGTTCTCGACCATCACGGCGACCACGATCTTCGGGTCGTCCGCCGGAGCGAAGCCGACAAACAGGGCGTGGTCGCGGTGGCGCTCCTGGACTTTGGAACGATCATATTTTTCGCCTTGCTTGATCGCGACCACCTGGGCCGTACCGCTCTTGCCGGCAATGCGATATTGCGCGCCGATCGCCGCCTTGCGCGCCGTGCCCCGGGCGCCGTGCATCACCTGCTGCATGCCGTGGTTGACCTTGGTCCAGTCCGACGGGTCACGCAGCACAATGTCCGGGATCGGGTTTTCATCCACCGGCTTTTCGCCTTCGATGGTGCGGGCCAGGTGCGGACGGTTCCAGATGCCTTTGTTGGCCACCAACGCCGTGGCCTGGGCCAGTTGCAGCGGTGTCGCCTGCATATAGCCCTGGCCGATGCCCAGGATCAGAGTCTCGCCGGGGAACCACGCCTGGCGGCGGGTCGCACGCTTCCATTCGCGCGACGGCATCAGGCCTGGGGATTCTTCGAACATGTCCAGGGAGACTTTCTGACCCAGCCCGAACTTGCCCATGTAGGCCGACAGGCGATCGATCCCCAGCTTGTGGGCCAGGTCGTAAAAATAGGTGTCGTTGGACCGCATGATCGCGGTGTCCAGGTCGACATAGCCGTCACCGGTGCGGTTCCAGTTACGGTATTTGTGATCGTAATTAGGCAGCATGTAGTAGCCGGGGTCGAACACGCGACTCGACGCCGTGACCACGCCCGCGTCCAGGCCGGCAATCGCTACCGCCGGCTTGATCGTCGAACCCGGCGGATACAGGCCGCGCAACACCCGGTTGAACAGCGGCCGGTCGATGGAATCGCGCAGCTCGGCGTAGGCCTTGAAGCTGATCCCGGTCACGAACAGGTTGGGGTCGAAACTGGGCTGGCTGACCATGGCCAGGACTTCGCCGGTACTCGGGTCCAGCGCCACCACCGCGCCACGGCGCCCGCCCAAGGCCATCTCGGCCGCTTCCTGCAACTTGATGTCCAGGCTCAGCACAATGTCCTTGCCCGGCACCGGATCGGTACGCTTGAGCACCCGCAACACGCGGCCGCGGGCGTTGGTCTCGACCTCTTCGTAACCCACCTGGCCGTGCAGCTCGGGCTCGTAGAAACGCTCGATGCCGGTCTTGCCGATATGGTGGGTGCCGCTGTAATTGACCGGATCGAGGCTTTTCAGCTCTTTCTCGTTGATCCGCCCCATATAACCGACGGAGTGCGCGAAGTGCGGCCCTTGCGGGTAATGCCGCACCAACTGCGCCACCACTTCCACGCCCGGCAGGCGGAACTGGTTCACCGCGATCCGGGCGATCTGCTCTTCGGTCAGCTCGAACAGGATCGGTACCGGCTCAAACGGCCGACGCCCCTGTTTCATGCGCTTTTCGAAGATCGCCCGGTCTTCCGGGGTCAGTTGCAGCACGTCGACGATCACATCGAGAACCTGCTGCCAGTCGCCGGAGCGTTCGCGGGTCATGCTCAGGCTGAAGCTGGGCCGGTTATCCGCGACCACCACGCCGTTGCGGTCGAAAATCAGGCCACGGGTCGGCGGAATCGGCTGCACATGCACCCGGTTGTTTTCCGACAGAGTGGAGTGATAGTCGTACTGGATCACCTGCAGGAAATACAGGCGCGCGATCAACACCCCGATCAACGTCACCACCATGATCGCGCCAAAAACCACGCGCGAGCGCACCAGACGTGCGTCTTTCTCGTGGTCCTTGATGCGGATCGGCTGAGTCATCGGGAGGGGCGCAGACTATTTGTGGTAAGGGTGCCCGGACAGAACTGTCCAGGCGCGATACAGCTGTTCACCGATCAGGATCCTTACCAACGGGTGCGGCAACGTCAGCGCCGACAGCGACCAGCGTTGGTCCGCCCGCGCGCAGACCTCCGGCGCCAGCCCCTCGGGGCCGCCGACCATGAAGTTGACGGTGCGCGAGTCCAGGCGCCAGCGATCCAGTTCCACCGCCAATTGCTCGGTGCTCCAGGGTTTGCCGTGGACTTCGAGGGTGACGATGCGCTCGTTGGGACCGACCTTGGCCAGCATGGCTTCGCCTTCCTGACGGATAAAGCGCGCCACGTCGGCGTTCTTGCCCCGGGTATTGAGCGGAATTTCCACCAGCTCAAGCGACAGCTCGGCGGGCAGACGCTTGGCATATTCATGCCAGCCTTCTTCCACCCACTTGGGCATGCGTGAACCGACAGCGATCAGACGCAGGCGCACAGCCGTTCCTTATTCCTGGTCTTTGTTGAGCTTGTCGAAGTGCGCGTGGCCCACTTCCGGACTGTGGTGCTTGCCATCAGCGGCACGGCTCTGTTCGGCGCCTTTCCACAGACGCTCCAGGTCGTAGAACTGACGGGCGTTGGAGGTCATCATGTGAACGATCACGTCGTCCATGTCCAGCAGCACCCAGTCGCTGTCGCCCTTGCCTTCTTCACCCAGCGGCTTAACGCCCTGGGCTTTGACGGCTTCGCGCACTTTGTCGAGCATCGCGCCGATCTGGCGGTTGGAGGTACCGGTGGCGATGATCATGAAGTCGGTGATGCTCTGCTTGTCGCGCACGTCCAGCACCTGGATGTCCTGGGCCTTGACGTCTTCCAGGGCCGCCACGGCGACTTTCACCAGTTCTTCGCCAGCCAGTTCCGGGCCAACGTGGGCTTCAACCGGCAGTGGCGCGCTCTTGAAGGTGCCTTTGCGCTTAACTTTGCTTACGTCTTTGTTCGTCATATAAAACTCGTTTTGCTCGTATGTTCGGGCGCTCGCTGCACGACTGTTCGTGCGTTCAAGCGCGCCTTTTCAGTTCGACGCACGGTAAAGCCCGTGCGCATCGATGTAGGCCAGGACCGCGTCAGGCACCAGGAAACGTACCGACTTCCCGCTGGCCAGCAGTTGACGGATCTGGGTGGCGGACACCGCAAGCGGGGTCTGCCAGACGAATGCAATATTCCCGTTCGGCCCGGTCAGGGCCAAGGGGTCACTTACCGACCGCGCGGCCAGCAGGTTGCGCAAGGCATCCGGCGGTTCGCTGTCGGCATCCGGGCGTTGCAAAACCAGGATGTGGCAATGCTGGAGGAGTTCCTCCCAGCGATGCCAAGAGGGCAGGCCGCAAAATGCGTCCCAGCCCAAAAGCAGAAACAACTGGTCGTCCGCGGCCAACTCGGCACGCATCAGTTCCAGGGTGTCGACAGTGTAGGACGGTTTATCGCGCTTGAGCTCGCGGTCGTCCACCACCAGCGGCGGTATGCCAGCTACGGCAAGGCGCACCATTTCCAGGCGCTGCTGCGCTGACACCTGCGGCGTATCGCGGTGCGGCGGCCGGGCATTGGGGGTCAGGCGCAATTCATCCAGCGCGAGGGCATCCGCGACTTCCAGGGCACTGCGCAAATGGCCGATATGCACGGGGTCAAAGGTGCCGCCGAGCAACCCGATGCGTTTACCCATCAAGCGCGCACATGCCCGTCGCCGAACACTACGTACTTCTCGCTGGTCAGGCCTTCCAGGCCAACCGGGCCACGTGCGTGGAGCTTGTCGGTGGAGATACCGATCTCCGCGCCCAGGCCATACTCGAAGCCGTCGGCAAAACGCGTCGAGGCGTTGACCATCACCGAAGCGGAGTCCACTTCGGTGAGGAAACGCCGGGCATCGCTGAAATGCTCGGTAACAATGGCATCGGTGTGCTTGGAGCCGTATTTGTTGATGTGCTCGATGGCCTGATCCAGGTCGTCGACGATGCGGATCGACAGGATCGGCGCCGTGTACTCGGTGTACCAGTCTTGCTCGGTGGCTTCGATCACGTCCGCGCCGAGCAGCGCACGGGTGCGCTCGCAACCGCGCAGCTCAACGCCCTTGTCGCGGTAGATGGCAGCCAGCGGCGGCAGCACGCGATCGGCAATGCCGGCGTGCACCAGCAGGGTTTCCATGGTGTTGCACGGCGCGTAACGGTGGGTCTTGGCGTTGTCGGCGATGCGGATCGCCTTGTCGATGTCGGCGGCGATGTCGATGTAAACGTGGCAGACGCCGTCCAGGTGCTTGATCACTGGCACCTTGGCATCACGGCTGACGCGTTCGATCAGGCTCTTGCCACCGCGCGGCACGATCACGTCGACGAATTCCGGCATGGTGATCAGCGCGCCGACGGCGGCGCGGTCGGTGGTTTCCACCACTTGCACCACTTCGGCCGGCAATTCGGCCACGGCCAGGCCCTGCTGGATGCAGGCGGCAATCGCACGGTTGGAGTGGATCGCCTCGGAACCGCCGCGCAGGATGGTGGCGTTGCCAGACTTGAGGCACAGGCTCGCGGCGTCGATGGTCACGTTCGGGCGCGACTCATAGATGATGCCGATCACGCCCAGGGGCACGCGCATCTTGCCGACCTGGATGCCGGACGGCAGGTAACGCATATCGCGGATTTCACCGATGGGGTCAGGCAGCTTGGCCACCTGACGCAGGCCTTCGATCATGTCGTCGATACGCGCCGGGGTCAGCGCCAGGCGGTCGAGCAACGCCGGTTCCAGGCCATTGGCGCGGCCGTTGGCCAGGTCCAGTTCGTTGGCGGCGGTCAACTCGGAGCGCGAAGCATCCAGAGCATCGGCGGCGGCCAGCAAGGCACGGTTTTTCTGCGCGGTGCTCGCACGGGCGATCAACCGCGAGGCCTGACGGGCAGCGCGACCCAGGCGGGTCATGTAGTCAAGAACGGACTCAGTCATGGTCAGGGAGTCTTGGCAAAGAGGAAAGCGGCAGATTATAGCTGTGACGCCGCCCGACTGACAGCGGTGAGGGGCGGATGGTCGAAATGAACTGTAAAAACCTGGGGTTCAGCCGTAATTAAGGTGGGAGTTGTTATTATTCCGTCACATTTAGCCGTATTAACCCTGAAGGCCATGTCGAGTTTCCCCCCCCAACTCCCCGCCAGCGCCCTGCCCGACCGCTTCTTCGACCGCGACGCGCAACTGCTTGCGCGGGAATTGCTCGGCAAAATCATTCGTCATCGGGTCGGCGATCTCTGGCTTTCGGCGCGGATTATTGAAACCGAAGCGTATTACGTGGCCGAAAAAGGCAGCCATGCCTCACTGGGCTACACAGAAAAACGTAAGGCTTTGTTTCTGGATGGCGGTCATATCTATATGTACTACGCCCGTGGCGGCGATTCGCTGAACTTCAGCGCCCAGGGCCCGGGCAATGCAGTATTGATCAAATCCGCCTATCCCTGGGTCGATGAGACCTCCGGCCCGGCCAGTTTGGCGCAGATGCTGCTGAACAACCCGGACGCCAATGGCAGGCCACGCGCCTCGCAGAAGCTCTGCGCCGGCCAGACCTTATTGTGCAAGGCGCTGGGCCTGAAAGTGCCGATGTGGGATGCCAAGCGCTTCGACCAGGAGCGGCTCTATGTAGAAGACGTCGGCCAGGTGCCGACGCACATTATCCAGACCACCCGCCTGGGCATTCCCGGCGGCCGGGACGAACACTTGATGTACCGCTTCGTCGATGCAGGCTATGCGCCTTATTGCACGCGGAACCCGCTGCGCCGGGGCCAGGTCGAAGGCCGCGACTATTTTTTGATTTGAAACGGTGACGAGGGAGTGAAGAATCATGGGCCAATGGCTCGATAGCATCACCGGCTGGCTGACCCTGAACCCCCAATGGCTGGCGGCGGCGGTGTTTATCGTGGCGTGCGTGGAATGCCTGGCCATTGCCGGTTTGATCGTGCCCGGCACCGTGCTGCTGTTCGCCATTGCCGTGCTGGCCGGCAACGGTGCGCTGTCGCTGAGTGAAACCCTGCTGCTGGGTTTTCTCGGCGGCCTGGTGGGCGATGGGGTGTCCTACTTCCTTGGACGCCATTTCCACCAGAACATCCGGCGCCTGCCCGGCCTGCGGCATCACCCTGAATGGATGAACGGCGCCGAGACCTACTTCCACAAGTATGGCATCGCCAGCCTGCTGGTCGGACGTTTCATCGGCCCGTTGCGCCCCATGCTGCCGATGGTGGCTGGCATGTGCGACATGCCGTTCCCACGCTTTGCCCTGGTCAGCATTCTCGCGGCGGCCGGCTGGACAGTCGCGTACCTGCTGCCGGGCTGGGCGACCGGCGCGGCTTTCCGCCTGCCATTGCCGGCGGGGTTCTGGCCCGAGGCGGGAATTGTCGCGGCATGCCTGGCGGTGTTGCTGGGGCTGAGCTTGAACAGCAGCCTGCGCGGCCATCGCCGTGTCACAGGGTGGATAGGTTGCGCCAGCCTGACCCTGTTGATCGCCCTGTTTATCGGCTACCCGCACCTCAACGACTTCGACCAGGGGCTGAGCGCCCTGGTGCAGGAGCATCGCAGCGCCTGGCTGGACGAGACCATGGTGAGGCTCACCCAACTGGGCGAGTTCAAGAAGATGTTTGTCGCCAGCGCCCTGTTCACCGGCCTGTTGTTACTCGCACGCCAATGGCGCCACGCGCTGTTTGTCGGCATCACGCTGGGCGTGGCCGCGGTGATCAATACCGCCACCAAGCTGTTTTTTGCCCGCGGTCGCCCGGAAATCCTCACCGACCCGCTGACCAGCTTCAGCATGCCCAGCGGCCACGCCTCCGGCGCATTCGCGTTTTTCCTGGCGCTGGCGGTATTGGCCGGGCGCGGACAGCCCACGCGCCTGCGCCTGACCTGGCTGCTGCTGGGCTGCATCCCCGCGGCATTCATCGCGTTGTCGCGGGTTTACTTGGGTGCCCACTGGCCCACCGACATCCTCGCCGGAATGCTGCTGGCGATGAGCGTGTGTGCATTGAGCCTGAGCGCAATCCAATACCGCAGCCCGCTGCCGCCGATGTCGCAGAAAGCCTGGTGGCTGGTATTGCCTGCCGTGGTGGCGGTGCTCGGCTTCATCGCCTTCAGCGGCACCTCGCACGCCCTGCTCAGGTATGCCTACTGACCCTTGGCCGGGCCGATCCAATCGATTGGCGCGGTTCGGCGCTCAACGCAACGTTCGCGCCGCTCCAGCAGCATTTCATCGGCAATTTCTGCGGCACGCTCGGCGATGTATTCCGGGCCGCGCTGTGCATCCTGCGCGAGCAGTTGTGAGGTAATGCTGACAAAAAAAGCGTCCCAGGCCGCCTGCTCCGATTGCGCTAGCCGAATCATGTTCATCCCCTGATCAGTGGTTGTGTGATCGGAAACTATTTCAGCCCGCGCGATGGGAGCAACGCAGAAATGTCTGAAAGCAGCACCAGACAATTCTGAAGATCAGGTGAACAGCTCACCTTGCAGTTCATCCAGCAGCCTCTGGATCGCATCCAGCCGTTGTTGCGGATCGTCGAGTTGCAGCAGGTCGATCTTGTCGGCCTCGGTGAACGGCAGCAAATACGCCAATTGATTGCCCAGGGCCTGCTGGCCGTCGGCATCGGCGCCCATGTCCAGCGAGGCCACCATCGGGTGTTCGGCCAGGGCCTGGAGCAAGGCCTGCAGGTCGGCGTCCGCCTCTTCCAGCGCGTGGTCCGGCCGCTCTTCCAGCCATTGCACCTCGGCCACCAGCAACTGGTCCTTCTGCACCTCGGCATCGCGGACACGGAAGCGCCGCCCGCCCTCGACACGAATGCCCAGCAGGCCGTTATCCTGCTGTTTGAAGTCGCGAATCAGCGCTTCACAGCCGATCAGCGCGTAGCCATCCGGGGCCGCGCCCACCTCTTTGCCGTCGAAGATGCACACCACGCCGAAACTTTCGCCCTTTTTCATGCAGCGGCTGATCATGTCCAGGTAGCGCGCCTCGAACAATTGCAGGTCGAGGGTGCAGCCAGGGAACAGCACGGTGTTGAGCGGGAACAGCGCCAGACTCATAAAGGTTTCCTTAACCCTGGTTCAAACAATCACCGACACGGCCAGCGGCAGGAACACCGCCGTCGCCACGCCCATCAGACTCATGGCCAGCGCCGCAAAGGCGCCGCACTCTTCGCTTTCCTGCAGGGCCACCGACGTGCCGACGGCGTGAGCGGTCATGCCCAGCGCCATACCGCGCGCCTCGGGGCTGTGGACGCCCAGGCGCGACAAGTACGCCGGGCCGATCATCGCCCCGATCACGCCGGTGATCAGCACGAACACCGCGGCCAACGCGGCCACGCCGCCGATCTGCTCGGCCACCAGCATGGCAATCGGCGAGGTCACCGACTTGGGTGCCATGGTCATCAACATCCTGTGTTCGGCACCGAACCACCAGCCCAGCAACACACACAGGCCGGTGGCCAACACACCACCTATCACCAGCGTAGTAAAAATCGGCCAGAACAATTGACGAATCCGACGCAGGTTCAGATAGAGCGGCACCGCCAGGGCCACAGTCGCCGGGCCCAGCAGGATGCTCATGATCTCGGTGCTCTTGCGGTACTCGGCGTAACTCAGGCCACAGGTGAGCAGCACGCCGATCACCAGCAGCATGGACACCAGCACCGGCTGCAGGAAGATCCAGCGGGTTTTCTCGAAGCCCGCGAGCACCAGTTGATAGGCACCGAGGGTGATGCCGATGCCGAACAGCGGATGATGAATCACCGCCGCCCATGCGCCTTGCCAGTCGAAGGTCATGATTGCTCCTCCTGCTGCGCCTGGCGCTTGACCAGTTTTTGCATCAGCACGCCGACGAACCCCATGGCGATCACCAGCGACAACACCAAGGCGCCGACGATGGCCCAGAAGTCTGCGGCGATGTCCTTGGCATACACCATCACCCCGACCGCCGGCGGCACCAGCAGCAAGGGCAAGTAACGCAGCAGGCTGCTGGCCGCCAGGCTCAGCGGCTCGCCGACTTCGCCGCGCCACACCAGGTAACCCAGCATCAGCAGCAGACCAATGATCGGCCCCGGCAACACCGGCAGCAGCAAATGGTTGATCGCCGTGCCGATCAATTGAAACAGCACCAGCCATGTCAGACCGCGTAACAGCATCCGTCCTTCCCCCCTCAAGACCCACCCGCATTATAAGCATGCCCGCGCTATGCTCCGGCATTCGCCATAAGCATGGTGGGTTGACCGGGCTGGTTGCCCATGATGATCTAACATGGTTCTCGCACATCAATAAAAACCGATGAACCAAGGAGAGACGCAATGCCCTATGTACCCGTAGCGCAGCTCAAAGATTATGTCGGCAAGGAACTGGGACGTTCCGACTGGCTCACCATCGACCAGGCCCGCATCAACCTGTTCGCAGAAGCCACTGGCGACCATCAGTTCATCCACGTCGACCCGGTCAAGGCCGCGCAAACCCCGTTCGGCAGCACCATCGCCCACGGTTTCCTGTCGCTGTCGCTGATGCCCAAGTTGATGGAAGACATCCTGATCATGCCCGAAGGCCTGAAAATGGCGGTCAACTACGGCTTGGACAGCGTGCGCTTTATCCAGCCGGTGAAGGTCAATTCCAAGGTCCGCCTGAACGTGACCCTCACCGACGTCACCGAGAAAAAACCCGGCCAATGGCTGTTCAAGGCCACCGCCACCCTGGAAATCGAAGGCCAGGAGAAACCCGCTTACATTGCCGAGTCGTTGTCGCTCTGCTTCGTGTAACCGCCTCCTTGTTCCCTGTAGGAGCTGGCTTGCCAGCGAAAAGCCCCCAGACGCCACATTCCCCCTGAATGCTCGCGTTTTCGTTGACCACCTTCGCCGGCAAGCCGGCTCCTACAGGTCATCATTCCCCAACAGACCACTAGGTATGGCTCCTTCGCTGCGGCATACTCGGCGCTCAATTATCCGGATCCCGCTATGCGCCCACTCGCTCCCCTTGCCCTTGTCCTGTTGCTCACCGCTTGCGGAGACGGCGAATCGCTGTTGCCGCCCGATGCGCGCCTGCCCGACGGCGGCCGTTACCGGGGTGATGTGGTCAATGGCTTGCTGCAAGGCCAGGGCCGCGTGGACTACCCCAACGGCAGTTGGTACGCCGGCCAGTTCGACAAAGGCCTGTGGCACGGCCAGGGCGAATGGCATGGCAGCAACGGCGAAGTCTATAAAGGCCAGTTCCAGCAAGGCCTGTTTGACGGCCAGGGCAGCCTGACCACTGCGGGCAGCCACTATGTCGGTGGCTTCAAGCAAGGCCGGCGCAACGGCGAAGGCACCCTCAAAGAGGGGCAAATGACCTATCGCGGCGAATTCAAGGACGACCAGTATTCCGGCCTCGGGCGCCTGGAGCTGGCCGACGGCAGCCAATACCAGGGCCAGTTCGCCCACGGCAAGCCCAACGGCGAAGGCCAGCGCAACGACGACAGCGGCAACCAGTTCAGCGGCCACTTCGTCGATGGCCAGCTGGAAGGCAACGGCACCTTCAACAGCGCTGACGGCGACATCTACGTCGGCCAGTTCAAACAGAACCAATTGAACGGCAAGGGTCGCTACGAAAACGCCGACGGCGACGTGTGGATCGGCCAGTTCAAGGAAGGCGCCCTCGGCGGCAAGGGCGAGTTGATCGGCGTCGATGGCAGCCACTACATTGGCCAGTTCAGCGATTGGCGCTTCAGCGGCGAAGGCCGCCTGAACCTCACCGACGGCAGCTTCTATATCGGCGGTTTCGACAGCGACAACTACCAGGGCCGCGGCACCCTGGTGCTCGCCGACGGCACCGTGCAAGCCGGCACCTGGGTCAACGGCATGCGCGTGCGCGACGCCGACGGCAAGCTGTTGCCCGACCCGTTGGAAATCGGCGTGCTGGCCCAGGGCCGCCTGCTCGATGCTGCCCTCGCCGCCGTGCCGCCCTCGACCCCAGCCGTGGAACTGTACACCCTGGTACTCGCGGGCGACGGCAAACAGAGCGTGTTCCTGCGCGAAGCCGATTACGTCAGCAATATGCTCGCCAGCCGCTTCGGTGCGCGCGGGCAGATTCGCCTGGTCAACCACCGCGACCATATCGCCGACCGCCCCCTGGCTACCCGCGAAAGCCTGCGCCGTGCGGTGCAGACCCTGGCCGAACGCAGCGGGCCGGAGGACCTGGTGTTTATCTACCTGACCAGCCACGGCACCCACGAAAGCGAACTGGTGCTCGATCAGCCGCGCATGGAGCTGGCCGACCTGCCGGCCGATGAGCTCGCCGCAGTACTCACGCCGTTGAAGAACCGCGACAAGGTCGTGGTGATTTCCGCGTGCTACTCCGGCGGTTTCATTCCCGCGCTGAAAGACGAGCACACCTTGATCATGACCGCTTCCCGCGCCGACCGCGTGTCGTTTGGCTGTTCCGAGGAAGCCGACTTCACCTACTTCGGCGATGCCCTTTTCGCCCAAGCCTTCAACCAGACCGACGACTTGCAGCAAGCCTTCAAGCTGGCGCAACTGCACGTGACCGAACGCGAACAGGCGGACAACTTCGAAGCCTCCGAACCGCAGATCTGGGCCCCCAAAGGCGTGATCGCCCATTGGCAACTATTACGCAAGCAGCAAGCACGAAAGGCGCTCGAAAGCGTCTCAATGAATAGCAAGGAAGCTAAAGGCAACTAAGCTGTAACGTGTAACAAAGGGGGAAACACCATGTACCTGACGCCTCAGCATATTTTGCTCGCAGGAGCCTCTGGCCTGACCGGCGAACACCTGCTCGATCGCCTGCTCAACGAACCCACCGTGACCCGTGTGCTGGCGCCCAGCCGCAAGCCGTTGGCCGAACATCCACGCCTGGAAAACCCAGTGGGCGACCCGGCGGTGGTCCTGCCGCAACTGCGTGGCCAGGTCGATATCGCCTTCTGCTGCCTGGGCACCACGATCAAGCAAGCCGGCTCCGAGGAAGCCTTTCGCGCGATCGACCTGGACCTGGTCGTGGCCTTTGCCAAGCGCGCACGGGAAATGGGCGCGCGGCACCTGATTGTCATCAGCGCGATTGGCGCCGACCCGAAATCCTCGATCTTCTACAACCGGATCAAAGGGCAAATGGAAGACGCCTTGAAAGCCCAGGGTTGGCCGCAACTGACCATCGTGCGGCCGTCGCTGTTGCTGGGGGAGCGCCTCGAACCGCGCCTGGCCGAGCAATTGGCCGGGCCGTTGTCACGGCTGATTCCAGGCAAGTACCACGGCATCGAAGTGTGCGAACTGGCACGCGCCATGTGGCGCCTGGCGCTGGAAGAGCAAGATGGTGTGCGCGTGGTCGAATCGGACGAGTTGCGCAAGCTGGGTAAATAAACCCTGCCAACCGAGCTGCCAGCTCAACATGTGGGTTCAGATGGGGCCTGAGCGCGGAGTCACAGCCCACCCGTGGCGTTGAACCCTACCCCCAACACCGTCAACACCGACAGCGGCAACAGCAGGGTATCGAGCAACGCGCTGGCTGGCAGGTCGACGCCGGGATAGCTCGGCGCCTCGGCGCCAAAACGGTCCATCGCGCAACAGCCGCCGTTCATCGCATACAGGTCCAGCCGCGTGCCGGCATACACCACCGGCGCGCCAGGCTTCGCCGCATCCAGCGTGCGCGCGGTGGCGCAGCCCGCCAGTTGCAACGCCAGCAACACCAACAGCGCCTTATTCATCGCTGCTCAAATGGTGCTCACCCCAACGCGGGAGCATGTCCTGGGGAATGTTCAGCAGGTTGAGAATCCGCGCCACCACAAAATCCACCAGGTCATCGATGGTCTGCGGCTGGTGATAGAAACCGGGCGACGCCGGCAAGATGGTCACGCCCATGTTCGACAACTTGAGCATGTGCTCCAGGTGAATGCTCGAATACGGCGCCTCACGCGGCACCAAAATCAGCTGGCGCCGCTCTTTCAACGTCACATCGGCGGCCCGTTCGATCAAATTGTTGCAGGCGCCCGTGGCAATCGCCGACAACGTACCGGTGGAACACGGCACCACCACCATCGCCGCCGGCGCGCCGGAGCCGGAGGCCACCGGAGACATCCAATCCTCTTTACCGTAAACCTTGATCTGCCCCGCCGCCGCACCGGTGTACTCGGTGAGGAACGCCTGCATCATCTGCACCTTGGGCGGCAGCGCGACATCGGTCTCGGTGGCCATCACCAGTTGCGCGGCCTTGGAGATCAGGAAATGAACTTCACGCTCCTCGCGCACCAGGCAGTCGAGCAGGCGCAAGCCATAGGGCGCGCCGGATGCGCCGGTCATCGCCAGCGTCACGCGCTCGGGCCCGCTCATTTCAGGGCCTCGGCCAATTTGCCGTGCAGGCCGCCGAAGCCGCCGTTACTCATGACCACCACGTGGGTGCCGGGCGTGGCCTGTTGCTTGACGTGTTCAATGATGCCTTCGATCGAATCGCAGACCGTCGACGGCACGTGACACAGCGCCGCAATGGCGGGCAGGTCCCAGCCGAGGTTGGCCGGTGCGTACCAGACCACTTGGTCCGCATCATTGACGCTCTCCGGCAAGCCATCGCGGTGCGCGCCGAGCTTCATGGAGTTGGAGCGCGGTTCGATAATGGCAATGATCGGCGCATCACCGACCCGCTTGCGCAGGCCATCAAGGGTGGTGGCAATCGCCGTCGGGTGGTGGGCAAAGTCGTCGTAGATGGTAATCCCATTCACATCGGCAACCTTTTCCATGCGTCGTTTCACACTTTTGAACGCACTCAAGGCCGCGATGCCCATGGAAGGCACCACGCCAACATGCCGTGCCGCCGCCAGGGTGACCAAGGCGTTGGCAACGTTGTGCTGGCCGGTCATGTCCCAGTCGACCACACCCTGGGCCTCGCCTTCGAACAGCACTTCAAATGTCGAACCGTCTTCACTGAGCAACCTGACCTGCCACTGCCCGCCCGCGCCGGTGGTTTGCACCGGCGTCCAGCAGCCCATGTCGATGACGCGCTGCAAGGCCGGCTCGGTGGTCGGGTGGATCACCAGGCCCTCACTCGGGATGGTGCGTACCAAATGGTGGAACTGCCGCTCGATGGCTGCCAGATCGGGGAAGATATCCGCGTGATCGAACTCCAGGTTATTCAGGATCGCCGTGCGCGGGCGGTAGTGGACAAACTTGGAGCGTTTGTCGAAGAACGCGCTGTCGTATTCATCGGCTTCGATCACGAAGAACGGCGTATCGCCCAGGCGCGCCGACACCGAGAAGTTCTGCGGTACGCCGCCGATCAGAAAACCCGGGCTCATGCCCGCGTGCTCCAGCACCCAGGCCAGCATGCTGCTGGTGGTGGTCTTGCCATGGGTGCCGGCTACCGCGAGTACCCAACGGCCTTGCAGCACATGGTCGGCCAGCCATTGGGGGCCGGACACATACGGCAAACCTTTGTTCAGTACGTACTCGACCGCCGGGTTGCCCCGAGACATGGCGTTGCCGATCACCACCAGGTCGGGGACCGGATCGAATTGGGATGGATCATAGCCCTGGGTCAATTCGATGCCCTGGGCTTGCAGTTGCGTACTCATGGGCGGATAGACGTTGGCATCGGAACCCGTCACATGGTGGCCCAACTCCTTGGCCAGAACCGCCATCGAGCCCATGAAAGTACCGCAAATACCGAGAATATGAATGTGCATGGTCGACCTCGTAAAACATCGAGGCAGGTTAGCGCAGGGAGGGGGAAATCGCACTCTTTTAGCGGTACACGCCAGCTCAATCGTCTGAATTCGGCCGGCAGTGCGGTCGTTGAGCCCGGTGCCGTCACCCGCCGTGACTGCACCGGACTCAGCGTATACGAGGGGTCATTATGGGGTGTCAATTAATAACCCGCATCAGACAAACTGCATCGAGGATGGCGGCCCCTTCGGCTCCAACACCGTATTGATACGGGAGATCTGGTTTAAAACAGCCTGATTGCGTCGATCCAATGTTTCAAGGCGGCGCACAGGGTCTTTCTCGGTGGCGGCGGTATCACTTTTAAAAGGCCTGAATATAAAATCATTTTCCTTAGAGATTAATTCCAAGTTCGACTCGACGGTGTCGTATTGCTTTTCCAACATATCAAGTCGGGCAGTTGTCTCGGTTGGCCAATCGGGGCTTTTATCCAAGGCTTGACCCTCGCTCCCTTCGGTATAGGCCTGGATCGTATTACTGACCAAGAGCAGTTTTAATTCCGCATTGTCCAAGTGCAACGCCAGGTCTTGCGGCGATGAAGGACTCGGCGCCGATCCCGCCACACCGTTCTGTTGACTCGGCGCGGGCTGGTGCGCGGGAGGAAGTAAGGGGGTATTGGCGCTGAACGCCCCCTTGATCTGCTCGCCACTCCATACGGAGCCTGCGTAAGTACCAATACTCAATGGCGTACTGACCAAGCCGTTGACTGCGGCATTCACGAAAGCGTCCCGTGTCACGGTTTTCAGATCTGGCCCGGTCTTGAACACGCCAGCCTTGACCAGGCGATCGGCAGTGACGAGGTTTTGCGCCACCTCGCCAAACGTCTTGGGAACGGGGTGAGACCTGGAAGGAAGGGTAGAGCCCCCGAACCGGTTGTTATTAATCAGATCTCGAAAGGGCTTATTAGATGCATGAGTGGAAGGTGGGTTTGAGAAAAACGGTCCCTTATTAACCTGAGTATATTGACCGGGCGTCCCAGACGGCACGCGGGAAGTGCTATGCGTCGGCCTGCGGAAAAAACGTCCGAAATCAATTCCCCTTTTGCTACGAACCTGCGTGTCCGAGTTCAAACGTTCAGCATCATAAGTAAGCTCGGAGCGATCATTTTGCCAAGTAGCCGAAGCGGCGTTGCGCGGGTTACCGGTCGATCCAGTATTATTGGCAGCTTGAGTAACATCAGCTGAAACGTCACTGGACGGTACTGTAGTATAAGTTGGAACACCTGTAACATTCATAATCATCACCTTAGTCAGTCAATAAAAACTTGCATTCACTGGGTGACAAAAATATCTATCTCAGTTCCACCGAAACAACATTACATGCATTTACTTCCGCGCCAGCCAGGACATACTTTTTCAACAATTAACCCACAAAAGCAAAAACAGTAAATCCCCCTACAACCAACAATTAAAAACCGCCCCCACACATTCGACAACAACTTACGAATTACAACGCCGAACGCAGTTCAATGCCATGTTTGCGTAACTTTCGATATAACGTGTTGCGGCTCACCCCCAACCGTTCAGCCACAAGGGTCATATGCCAGCGCTGCTGCGTCAGGACCTTCAACAATGCCAGGCGCTCGGCATCCTCAAGCAGCGACAGCGGGGGGACATCCGCAGCAGGCGTAGTCAAGGACGCCGGGCGGATCATCGGCGGCAAATCATCGACACCGATCAACGCGCCGTCACACAGTGCAACCAGGGTACGCAACACCGTGCGCAACTGCCGCACATTGCCCGGCCAAGCGAACGCCAGCAATGCCTGACGCGCGCCGGCATCGAGCGTTATCGTCTGCTCCCCGGCTTCCTGGGCCAGCAGAAAATCCAGCAATTGCGGCTTATCACTGCGCTCGCGCAACGGCGGCAAGCCGATTTCGAGGCCATTGAGTCGGTAGTACAAATCTTCACGAAAGCTGCCGGCCTGCACACGCTGCAACAAATCACGGTGGGTGGCGCTGATGACTCTAACGTTTACCGCCTGGGGCTCGCCGCCGATGGGCACTACCAGGCGATCCTCCAGCACCCTCAAGAGCCGGGTTTGCAAAGCCAGGGGCATGTCGCCGATTTCATCCAGGAACAACGTGCCCCCATCTGCCTGTTGCAGCTTGCCGCGCATGCCTTCCTTGCGGGCACCGGTGAAACTGCCGCCGCGATAGCCGAACAGTTCGCTTTCGATCAGGCTTTCCGGGATGGCGGCGCAGTTGAGCGCAACAAAAGCCTTGTCCGCACGCTGGCTGGCCTGGTGTACGGCCTTGGCGAAGGCCTCTTTGCCGGAACCGGTTTCACCGTTGACCAGCAGCGGCACATCACGCTCGAACACGCGCAACGCCTTGCGAAAATCGCTTTGCAACGCGGAATCGCCCAAGCAGATACCGAGCAGACGCTCGGGCTTGGCGGCAACCACCGGCTGCGGCGGTACGGGCACCGGCACACTGCGCGGCTGGCCGCGCAACGCGGCAAACAGATGTCGACCGTCCCGCGTCCGCAGCGGCCAACTCGCTGTGGCATTGGCGCTGGCGCGGCCCAGCAGTTGATCCAGGGTGCATTCGAAAAGCGCTTCCACAGGCTGCCCCAGCAAGCCACCACGCATCTGCCCCAACAGGTTCAGGGCACTTTGGTTGACTGCGCAAATGCGCCCTTCGCCGTCGAACGCCAGCAGCCCTTCACTGAACAAGCCCACGGACTCCGCCTGCAAGTGAAAACGCAGCAGCCAGTGGTGTTCAAAGTGACGCAGGAAGTAACAACTCTCGATCATCTTCGCCGACAGGTTGACCAGCGCCATGGTGTGGAACTGGCTCTGACGCGACACCGCTTCCCGCGCCGACGACACGTCCAGCACCGCCAGCAACTCACCATGGGGATCGAACACCGGGCTCGCCGAACAGGTCAGCCCGGTGTGGCGCCCGCGAAAATGCTCATCGCGGTGAATGGTCAACGACTGGCGCTCCACCAGGCAGGTGCCGATGCCATTGGTGCCTTCGCAGGCCTCGCTCCAGTCGGCGCCGAGCCACAACCCGGCGCGCTCGAAAATCTTGCGCTCGGACGGCGCGGTGACGCAGTTGAGGATCACCCCGCGCGCGTCGGTGAGCAACACGGCGTGACCGGCGCCCGAAAGTTGCTGATGCAGGCTGTTCATCTCGCCGCCAGCGATGTGCAGCACCTGCTGCAGGCGCTCGCGGCTTTCCAGCAGACGGCCATGTTCGAGCACGGTGGGGGCGATGCTCAGCGCAGGGTCGAGGTGATAATCCTCCAGGCAACGCAGCCAGGAGCGGGCGATGGACGGGTCGCTGCCGGGGCCCTGGGAAAGGTCTTGCCCACGGGTCACGGTCAAGACTTGCTGGGCATGGCGACTGAAATGATCGTGATGCATGTTCTTATTATTCTCCCTGCGTGAGAACGTCCAGCATCCCCCAGCCACCCGGCCATTGCAATCCCGCGCCGCCCCACCGGTCACAGGTTGTACCGTGCATGGCACAAACTGTCACACAAACTGTACCAAGGCTGGCACAGCCGCACTTTTTGGCTCTCGCCAACCCCCTGATTTAACTGGCTTGCAAGGCAGTGGCCCGACCTTTGCTCTACGCTTTATCAAGCGCTTGCCGCGCTGCACTCCAATAAACATAAAAAGCCAGGAGATACCCACCATGCGTTACGCACACCCCGGTACTGAAGGCGCCATCGTTTCGTTCAAGGCCAAGTACGGCAACTACATCGGCGGCGAATTCGTGGCGCCGATCGATGGCAACTACTTCACCAACACTTCCCCGGTCAACGGCAAGCCCATCGCCGAATTCCCACGTTCCACCGCCAAAGACATCGACAAGGCGCTGGACGCCGCGCATGCCGCCGCCGACGCCTGGGGCAAAACCTCTGCCCAGGACCGCTCGCTGGTGCTGCTGAAGATCGCCGACCGTATCGAACAGAACCTCGAACTGCTTGCCATCACCGAAACCTGGGACAACGGCAAGGCCGTGCGTGAAACCCTCAACGCCGACATCCCGCTGGCCGCCGACCACTTCCGCTACTTCGCCGGTTGCATCCGCGCCCAGGAAGGCAGCAGCGCCGAAATCAACGAACACACCGCCGCCTATCACTTCCATGAGCCCCTGGGCGTGGTCGGCCAGATCATCCCGTGGAACTTCCCGCTGCTGATGGCCGCCTGGAAACTCGCCCCGGCCCTGGCCGCCGGCAACTGCGTGGTGCTCAAGCCGGCCGAGCAAACCCCGCTGGGCATCAACGTGCTGATGGAAGTCATCGGCGACCTGCTGCCGCCGGGCGTGCTGAACGTGGTCCACGGTTTCGGCAAAGAAGCCGGCGAAGCCCTGGCCACCAGCAAGCGCATCGCCAAGATCGCCTTCACCGGCTCTACCCCGGTGGGCGCGCACATCATGCATTGCGCGGCCGAGAACATTATTCCGTCCACCGTTGAACTGGGTGGCAAGTCGCCGAACATCTTCTTCGCCGACATCATGAAAGCCGAACCGCAATTCATCGAGAAAGCCGCCGAAGGCTTGGTGCTGGCGTTCTTCAACCAGGGCGAAGTGTGTACCTGCCCATCCCGCGCGCTGGTGGAAGAGTCGATCTACGACGACTTCATGAAAGTGGTGATGAAGAAGGTCGCGTCGATCAAGCGTGGCGACCCGCTGGACACCGACACCATGGTCGGCGCCCAGGCGTCCGAGCAGCAGTTCGACAAGATCCTGTCGTACCTGGAAATCGCCAAGGGCGAAGGCGCCGAGTTGCTGGCCGGCGGCAAGGTCGAGAAGCTGACAGGTGATCTGGCCACCGGCTATTACATCCAGCCGACCCTGCTCAAGGGCACCAACAAGATGCGGGTGTTCCAGGAAGAAATCTTCGGCCCGGTGGTGAGCATCACCACCTTCAAGGATGAAGCCGAAGCCCTGGCGATCGCCAACGACACCGAGTTCGGCCTCGGCGCCGGCCTGTGGACCCGCGACATCAACCGCGCCTACCGCATGGGCCGGGCGATCAAGGCGGGCCGCGTGTGGACCAACTGCTACCACCTGTACCCGGCGCATGCCGCGTTTGGCGGTTACAAGAAGTCCGGCGTCGGTCGTGAAACCCACAAGATGATGTTGGATCACTACCAGCAGACCAAGAACCTGCTGGTGAGCTACGACATCAATCCATTGGGCTTCTTCTAACCCAACACCGCCGGGGCGATAACCGCCCCCGTAGGAGCGAGCTTGCTCGCGAAGAACCTCAACGATTACGCGGATAGCCTGGCTCTGCGCGGTGCTCTGAAGTTTTTCGCGAGCAAGCTCGCTCCTACATTACCCGGCGACAACTTGTCGGGACCAAAACAATAAGAATGAAAGGTACTTTCCCATGCCTAGCGAACCCACTGGATCCTCCGTCGACTTCGAAAAAGTCGATTCCCAATACTTCCAACAACGCGAACTGAAAAAAGGCGCCGCCGGCTGGGTGCTGCTGGTCGGCCTTGGCGTTGCCTACGTGATCTCCGGCGACTACGCCGGCTGGAACTTCGGCCTGGCCCAGGGTGGCTGGGGCGGCATGTTCCTCGCCACATTGCTGATGGCCACCATGTACCTGTGCATGTGCTTTTCCCTGGCCGAACTGTCTTCCATGATTCCTACTGCCGGCGGTGGCTACGGTTTTGCCCGCAGCGCCTTTGGCCCTTGGGGCGGGTTCCTGACGGGCACCGCGATCCTGATCGAATACGCCATCGCCCCCGCCGCCATCGCGGTGTTCATCGGCGCCTATTGCGAGTCGTTGTTCGGCATCGGCGGCTGGATGATTTACCTGGCGTTCTACATCATCTTCATCGGCATCCATATCTTTGGCGTGGGTGAAGCCTTGAAGCTGATGTTTGTCATCACCGCCGTCGCCGCCATTGCACTGGGCGTGTTCCTGGTCTCGATGGTGCCGCACTTCAACGTCGCCAACCTGCTCGACATCCCGGTGACCGACGCCAAGGGCGCCAGCACCTTCCTGCCATTCGGCTACGTCGGCGTGTGGGCGGCGATTCCGTATGCGATCTGGTTCTTCCTGGCAGTCGAAGGCGTACCGTTGGCCGCCGAAGAAACCAAGAACCCGAAGCGCGACCTGCCCCGCGGCCTGATCGGCGCCATTGTGGTGCTGACCAGTTTTGCCCTGCTGATCCTGGTGATTGCACCGGGCGGCGCTGGCACCTACGCGCTGATCAAGTCCGGCAACCCGCTGGTTGAAGCGTTGGCGCTGTCGTATGGCGGCTCGACCTGGATGGGCAGCTTCGTCAACCTGGTCGGCCTGGCGGGCTTGATCGCCAGCTTTTTCTCGATTATTTACGCCTATTCGCGGCAGATCTTCGCGTTGTCCCGCGCCGGCTACCTGCCGCGCAAACTGTCCCAGACCAACAAAAGCAAGGCGCCGGTCCTGGCGCTGGTGATCCCCGGCATTATCGGTTTCGGCCTGTCGCTGACCGGCCAGGGCGACCTGCTGATTCTGGTGGCGGTGTTTGGCGCGACCATTTCCTACGTGCTGATGATGGCCGCGCACATCACCCTGCGCATCCGTCGCCCCAAAATGGATCGTCCGTACCGCACGCCAGGCGGCATCTTTACCTCCGGCGTGGCCCTGGTACTGGCCTGCGTGGCCGTGGTGGCGGGCTTTCTGGTCGACCCGCGAGTGGTGATTGGCGCTGCAATCATCTATGGAGTATTAATTGCTTACTTTGCTTTCTACAGCCGGCATCACTTGGTAGCAGGCACGCCGGAAGAAGAGTTCGCGGCGATCCAGGCCGCAGAGGCCGCCTTGCACTGACTGCCGTAAACCTCGACGCGGGCGCCTTACCCATATTTGCCCGCGTCATCAAGGAGACACTGTATGGCAAGTTTTTCCCACGCGGTGGGTGCATCGACCTACCGCTTCGACAGCCTCAAGGACGTGATGGCCAAGGCCAGCCCCGCCCGTTCAGGCGACTTCCTCGCTGGCGTCGCCGCACAGAACGATGGCGAGCGGGTGGCGGCGCAAATGGCCTTGGCGAATATCCCGCTGAAGCACTTCCTGCAAGAGGCGCTGATTCCCTATGAAAGCGACGAAGTCACCCGACTGATCATCGACACCCACGATAAACAGGCGTTTACCGCCGTCAGCCACCTGACCGTCGGCGGCCTGCGCGACTGGCTGCTCAGTGACGCAGCCGATGAACAATCCCTACGCGCCTTGGCGCCAGGGCTGACACCAGAAATGGCCGCCGCCGTGTCGAAGATCATGCGCGTGCAAGACCTGGTGCTGGTCGCGCAGAAGATCCGCGTGGTCACCCGGTTTCGCGGCACCATGGGCCTGCGCGGCCGCTTGTCGACCCGCCTGCAACCCAACCACCCCACCGACGAACCGGCGGGCATCGCGGCGAGCATTCTCGACGGCCTGTTGTACGGCAACGGCGACGCCATGATCGGCATCAACCCGGCCACCGACAGCATCGCCTCGATCTGCGCCATGCTGGAGATGCTCGACGCGATCATCCAGCGTTACGAAATCCCCACCCAGGCCTGCGTGCTGACCCACGTCACCACCTCCATCGAAGCCATCAACCGTGGCGTGCCGCTGGACCTGGTGTTCCAGTCGATCGCCGGCACCGAGGCGGCCAACGCCAGTTTCGGCATCAGCCTGAGCGTGCTGCAGGAGGGCTACGAAGCAGGCCTGAGCCTGAACCGTGGCACCCTCGGGCAGAACCTGATGTATTTCGAAACCGGCCAGGGCAGCGCCTTGTCGGCCAACGCGCACTTCGGCGTCGACCAGCAAACCTGTGAAACCCGCGCCTACGCCGTGGCCCGGCACTTCAAGCCGTTCCTGGTGAACACCGTGGTCGGTTTTATCGGCCCCGAGTACCTGTACAACGGCAAACAGATCATCCGCGCCGGCCTCGAAGACCACTTCTGCGGCAAGCTGCTGGGGGTGCCGATGGGTTGCGACATCTGCTACACCAACCACGCCGAAGCCGACCAGGACGACATGGACACCCTGCTGACCCTGCTGGGCGTGGCCGGGATCAACTTCATCATGGGCATTCCCGGTTCCGACGACATCATGCTCAACTACCAGACCACCTCGTTCCACGACGCCCTGTACGCCCGCCAGACATTGGGTCTAAAGCCGGCGCCGGAGTTTGAACAGTGGCTGGCGAACATGGGCATTTTCACGCAAGCCGACGGCAAAGTGCGCTTCGGCAACAGCCTGCCACCGGCATTTCGCCACGCCTTGGCGCAATTGGGATGAAGGAGCCGCCCGTGCAACCAGACTTACCCGAAAACCCGTGGCTGGAACTGCGTCGCCTGACCCCGGCGCGCATCGCCCTGGGCCGTACTGGCACCAGCATCCCCACCAGCGCACAGTTGGACTTCCAATTCGCCCACGCCCAGGCGCGGGACGCGGTCCACCTGCCCTTCGACCACGTCGGCCTCAGCACTCAGCTCGCCGAACGCGGGCGTGACAGCCTGTTGCTGCACAGCGCCGCCGTCGACCGCCACAGCTACCTGCAACGCCCGGACCTGGGGCGGCGTCTGAGCGATGAGTCAGCCCAGGCGCTGCGCGACCATGCGGCGGCCAACCCCGGCGGTATCGACCTGGCCGTGGTGGTGGCCGATGGTTTGTCGGCGTTGGCGGTGCATAAACACACGTTGCCGTTTCTCACGCGCATGGAGGAACAGACCCACGCCGAAGGCTGGTCCTTGTCACCGGTGATCCTGGTGGAACAGGGCCGCGTCGCGGTGGCCGATGAGATTGGCCAGTTACTCGGCGCCAAGATGGTGGTGATCCTCATCGGTGAACGACCGGGGCTCAGTTCGCCGGACAGCCTGGGCCTGTATTTCACCTACAACCCCAAGGTTGGCCTCACCGACGCGTACCGCAACTGCATCTCCAACGTGCGCCTGGAGGGTTTGAGTTATGGCATGGCGGCCCATCGCCTGCTGTACTTGATGCGGGAGGCCTGCCGTCGGCAGTTGTCGGGGGTCAACCTCAAGGATGAGGCGCAGGTTCAGACCATCGAGTCAGATGACCCGGACTTGGTGAAAGGCAATTTCCTGCTCAGCCCGCCCACCGACTGATCCCCGCACGATTGCGCTTTTTCACGTCTTTAGGCAGCATCGAGTCACGGCCGCTCGCGTGGTCATATACCATCTGGAAGTTGAGGCCTGGCATGCGGATCACTCAAGCGACCCTGGAACACCTGGACCTGTTGACCCCGTTATTCGTCAAATACCGCGAGTTCTATGGGGCGCTGCCGTTCCCGGACTCTTCGCGGGCCTTCCTGGAAAAACGCCTGCGCCGCAAGGAATCGGTGATCTACCTGGCCCTGGCCGATGACGACGACAAACGCTTGCTCGGGTTCTGTCAGCTGTACCCGAGCTTTTCTTCGTTGTCGCTCAAACGGGTGTGGATCCTCAACGACATCTATGTCGCCGAAGACGCGCGCCGGCAACTGGTGGCGGACAACCTGATGCGCGCAGCGAAGAAGATGGCCAAGGAAACCCATGCAGTGCGGCTGCGGGTGTCGACCAGCAGCAACAATAACGTGGCGCAGAAGACGTATGAGTCGATGGGTTTTCGCGAAGACAGCGAGTTCAAGAACTACGTGTTGCCGATCAGCGAAGACTGACCCCATCCCCCAAGCCCCCCAAAATTCCTGTGGGAGGAGCTTGCTCCCGATAGCCGTGGACCCGTCAGACTATTTATAACTGACACGCGCCCATCGGGGGCAAGCCCCCTCCCACATTTGGTTCTGTGGTGCTCTGGGAGCAGAGTGCCATGACATCCCCCGCTACAAAACCCACACACTCTTTTCACTTCTCAATCCGTATAATGCCGACCTTTCAGGGTTGTAAGAAGCGCGACAAATACTTGTAGCCTTATTACCCGAGCCTCCGCACAGGCCTGCTGAGTCGGGCCATTCACACAGGTGCCATCCATGGATTTCAACCCGCTTGACCTTATCCTGCATCTCGACGTCTACCTCGACCTGCTGGTAAAAAATTACGGTCTGTGGATCTACGCCATTCTGTTCCTTGTAATCTTTTGCGAAACTGGCCTGGTGGTCATGCCGTTCCTGCCGGGTGATTCATTACTGTTCATTGCCGGCGCGGTGGCGGCGGGTGGCGGCATGGACCCGGTCTTGCTCGCCGGTCTATTGATGTTGGCGGCGATCCTCGGCGACAGCACCAACTACGTGATCGGGCGAACAGCCGGCGAACGCCTGTTCAGCAACCCGAACTCGAAAATCTTCCGCCGCGACTACCTGCAAAAAACCCACGACTTCTACGACAAGCACGGCGGCAAAACCGTGACCCTGGCGCGCTTCCTGCCGATCCTGCGCACCTTTGCGCCGTTCGTCGCCGGTATCGCGAAAATGCCCTACCCGCGCTTCTTCGGCTTCAGCGTGCTGGGCACCGTCTTCTGGGTCGG
This sequence comes from Pseudomonas sp. 7-41, assembly GCF_021233075.1. Taxonomy (NCBI): domain Bacteria; kingdom Pseudomonadati; phylum Pseudomonadota; class Gammaproteobacteria; order Pseudomonadales; family Pseudomonadaceae; genus Pseudomonas; species Pseudomonas sp. 7-41. The sequence continues at coordinate 6,099,073 of NZ_CP089551.1, forward strand.
CGGCCTGGTAACCCTGGGCTACTTCTTCGGCAACGTGCCGTTCATCAAGAAAAACCTCTCGCTGCTGGTGGTGTTCATCATCCTGCTGTCGCTGGTGCCGATGATCATCAGCGTGTTCCGCAGCCGCTTTGGTCGCGCATCTTCCGAAGCCAAGCCGCAGTAACCTGCGATGTGGTCCCTCAGCGCCTGGCGTCGCCGGCGCCTGCTGACCAAGCACCCGATTGCCGATGACACCTGGCAGCGGGTGCGCGAGCACCTGACCTTCCTCGACGGCATCAGCGCCGAGCAAGACCAGTGGCTGCGCGAAGCCTGCGTGGTGTTTCTCGCCGAAAAACACCTCACCGCCCTGCCCGGCGTCGAGCTGCACCAGGAACAACGCCTGCTGCTCGCCGCCCAGGCGCAACTGCCACTGATGAACCTCGGCGACCTCGACTGGTATCAGGGCTTCCACGAGATCGTGCTGTACCCCGACGACTTCCTCAGCCCGCAACGTCATCGCGATGCCAGTGGCGTCGAGCACGAGTGGGACGGCGAGCACAGCGGCGAAGCCTGGCAACAAGGCCCGGTGATCCTCGCCTGGCCCGGCGTGCTGGCCAGCGGCAACTGGGAAGGCTACAACCTGGTGATCCACGAACTGGCGCACAAGCTCGACATGCTCAACGGCGACGCCAACGGCCTGCCGCCCTTGCACCACGACATGCGCGTGCAAGACTGGGCCCGCGTGATGCAAGGCGCCTACGATGAGCTTAACCGTCAACTGGACGCCAACCCCGACGCCGAAACCGCCATCGACCCCTACGCCGCCGAAAACCCGGCGGAATTTTTCGCGGTCACCAGCGAATATTTTTTCAGCGCGCCAGATTTATTGGTGGAAAGTTATCCACAGGTGTACGCCCAACTCAGTCATTTTTACCGCCAGGACCCTCTGGCCCGCCTCGCGCAGCTGCAAGCGCACGACCCGCGTTATCAGCCACAAGGCGAATGACTGTACGACGTCTGGTGCATGGCATCGGCGTCAGAATATGCCTATAATCGCCGCCACTTTTAGGCCAATCCGGCCATGTACATGGCCAACTACGGGGGCAACGCCCAATGAGCTACAGCAAGATTCCGGCTGGCAAAGACCTGCCGAACGACATCTACGTCGCCATCGAGATTCCGGCCAACCACGCGCCGATCAAATACGAAATCGACAAAGACAGCGACTGCCTGTTCGTTGACCGGTTCATGGCCACCCCGATGTTCTACCCGGCCAACTACGGTTTCATCCCCAACACCCTGGCTGACGACGGAGACCCCCTCGACGTGCTGGTCGTAACCCCTTACCCGGTTACTCCAGGCTCGGTTATCCGCGCGCGTCCAGTCGGCATCCTGAACATGACCGACGACGGCGGCGGCGATGCCAAAGTCATCGCAGTGCCCCACGACAAGCTGTCCCAGCTGTACGTGGACGTGAAGGAATACACCGATCTGCCGCCACTGCTGCTGGAACAGATCAAGCACTTCTTCGAGAACTACAAAGACCTCGAAAAAGGCAAATGGGTGAAGATCGACGGTTGGGGCAACGCAGACGCCGCCCGCGCCGAGATCATGAAGTCGGTCGCCGCCTACAAAGGCTGATACCGGCTCCTCATTGCTGCGGCAATCAAAAAGCCCCGATCATTCGGGGCTTTTTTTGTGGAAAAAATTAAACGCCAAGTTCAATTATTAACACTCTATGTTGAACTAAGCAGCGCCAACGAAAGATCAGGCCACAACTAAGTAAAAACCTACACCGGCAATTGAACGCATAGTTTATTTGATCTATTTTCCCGGCCAGTAAACTCAGCGTTTATGAATACATCAGGTGATCGCTTAAAAGCGCTATTACGGGAAGTTCATCTTTCCGCTTCCGACTTCGCCAAGAACCGCGGCGTCACGCCTCAGCACGTGAACAACTGGTTCAAACGCGGTGTTCCCATGGGCCGACTCAACGAAATCGCAGAACTGCTGTGCGTCTCCAGCCGCTGGCTGCACGCCGGTGTAGGCCCTAAACACCCACCGGCCAACTTCCTGTTGGACGCTCAAGATGCAAGGAAAGCATTGCCCACCCGCGAAGAAAGCGGCAAATACCTCACAGGCCCGGCCCGTTCCCCGGAAACAATCGATGTGGAGATCACCCTCCATCCGTCCTTCACCTCAACCGAACGCATCCGCCTCTCCCGTCACACCCTCGAGACCTTAAACGTAAACCCCGACCGCGCCCTCGGCGCCTACATGGTCGATAACAGCATGGTCGACATCATCCAACAAGGCGCCACGCTCGCCATCGACCGCGGCCGCACCCAAATCATCGACGGCGAAATCTACGCCGTCGAACACGACGACATGCTGCGCATCAAATACCTCTACAACCGCCCCGGCGGCGGCCTGCGCATGCGCAGCCACAACGCCGGCGAACACCCCGACGAATACCTGACCTTCGATCAACGCTTCGAACAGAACTTCCAGATCGTCGGCTGGGTGTTCTGGTGGTCCACCCTCAACAACCGCCGCCCACCCGTGCCGCTGGATGAACACCTGCTGGGCTGGGAAGGCTCTAAATCGGATACGGAGGTGGGCAACTGAGGTGAATGTGGGTATCATGCGCCGCACATTTGGCAGGGGCTGGTTTTAGGCCATTCACCCTGCCAGGCGATGCGGAAAAACTCCCGCGGATGCCCTGACTATTCAGCCAGACGCGATGTTGGCTGAGCGATTTGAAGGCTGGTGAGGTTTGTCAAAAACAAGCTGAGGCGGTCCCCGAGAAGCCGGCCACAAGCCGGCTTTTTAATTGTCCGAAACAAGCCTATCCATTCTGAGAAATCAACTGATAGCGTCTCTATTCAGAGGCCATAAGGTATTTCTCTGTCCAATGGGGTTTAACGCCACCTAACCTCATCCGGCGATGTGATGGGCGAGGCATCAATCAGCCTCCATCCATCTGCGCAAGCATCCGGCGAAAACGCTGCAACGAAAGTGCGAACAGCACGCTGCCGATGAGTAGTAGCGCAAGAAGTTGAACCCACACCACGTCCAGCCCCGCGCCGCGGTACAGCACGCCTTCTCCCAACTGCACCAAGTGGGTGGTGGGTGCGGCCAGCATCAGGTACTGCACCAGCGTGGGCATGCTTTCGCGCGGAGTGGCGCCGCCGGAGAGCAGGATCAACGGCAACAGCACCAGCATCAGCAACAGGCCGAACTGCGGCATGCTGCGGGCCACGGTGGCCAGATAGATGCCCAGGGCGGTGTTGGCGAACAAGCTCAGCGCGGCGCCGACCAGGAACAGCCAGATCGAGCCTTCGATGGGTACGGCGAGCAACCCGCGTACCACGAACTGCAACGACAACGCCGCCGCCACCAGCACCACCGTGCCCATCGCCAGGACCTTGGCCAGCATGATCTGCGTGGGGGTGACCGGCATCACCAACAGGTGTTCGATAGTGCCGTGCTCACGTTCGCGGATCAGCGCGGCTCCGGTCAGAATGATCGCCAGCATGGTGATGTTGTCGATGATCTGCAGCAGGCTGCTGAACCAAGTCTTGTCCAACGCCGGGTTGAAGCGTGCGCGCAGCGCCAGTTCCACCGACGGGGCCGAATTGCCGCGATAACGCTGCACGAAGGTCTTGACCTCATCGGTAACGATCTGCTCGACATAGGCGCTGCCGCTGAAGGCTTGATCCATGCGTGTGGCATCGACGTTGAGCTGCACCTGCGCGGGACGACCCGCCAGAACATCGCGCTGTAGGTTGGGCGGCATGTACAGCACGAAGGTATAGCGGCCGGAGTCCAGACCGGCGTCCATCTCGGCAACACTGATGTGCTCTGGTTGCGTGAACTGAGGCGGGTAGAAAGCGGTGGCGATGCGCTGCGACAGGGGCGAATCATCTTCGTCGACGAAGGCGATCGGTGCGTTGTTCAGGGTATCTGGAATGGCCGAGGCGGCCGTGTAGACCATCGCCGTGAAGCTGAAGACGATCAGCAGCAGCATGACCGGATCGCGCCACAGACTGCGAAGCTCCTTGACGCCCAGTTGCCAGATATTGGAAAAAGTGCGTTTCATCTCAGCGCTCCTGTTTGTGCAGCATCGCAATCGCCAGACCCATCACCAGCGGTAGGGCCACCAACAAGGCAATGAAGGACTGCTGCAGATCAGCCAGCCCCAAAGCCTTCGCGAATACGCCACGGCTGATGAGAAACATGTGGGTGGCCGGGTAGGCTTCGCCGATCAGCTTGCCGATGCCCTCCAACGAGGAAACGGGTGTAGTCAGTCCGGCGAACTGGGTGGCAGGCACCAGCGTGCCGATCAGCGCAGCGAACATCGCGGCGATCTGACTGCGCGTGACGGCCGATGCGACCAGCCCCATGCCGGTGGAGATCACCAGAAACACCAGGGTGGCCAGCGCCAGGGTGGCAAAGCTGCCCTTCATGGGCACGTCCAGTACGGTCACCGCCAGCACGCTCATCAACAGGAAGTTCAGCATTCCCAGCGCCACATAGGGCAGTTGCTTGCCAAGCAGGAACTCGGTGCGGGTGACAGGGGTGACGTAGAAGTTGATGATTGCGCCCAGTTCCTTCTCGCGCACCACGGCTAGCGCGGTCAGCATCGCCGGCAGCATCAACAGCAGCAATGGCACCACCGCCGGGACGATGGCGGGCAGGCTCTTGATGTCCGGGTTGTAGCGAAAGCGCGTCTGCACTTCGACCGGGTTGGTGTAGGTTTCGCCGTTCAATCGCTGGGATTTTTGCGTCAGCCAGAGCAGGTGCATGCCCTGCACATAGCCTTGCACGGTTTCGGCGCGGCTGGGCATGGCGCCGTTGATCCAGGCACCGACCTGGGCGTTGTGCCCCAGCGTCGCGTCGCGGGCAAAGCCGGACGGGATCTCGATGACCAGACTCAGTTCGCCGGTCTGCATGCGTCGGTCCAGCTCTGCGTAACTGTGCAACGGCGGGCGCTCAAGAAAATACGGCGAACCGGAGAGCGCCAGGGTGTAGTCATGGCTCAGGCCGGTCTGATCACGGTCAAGCACGGCGTAGCGCAGGTCATTGACGTCAGTGCTGATGCCATAGCCGATAACAAACATCAGCAGCAGCGATCCCAGTAGCGCCAGTGTGGCGCGTACCGGATCGCGCCGCAGTTCCAGCGACTCGCGCCAGGCGTAGCTGAGTAGACGCTGCAGGCTGAACGACTGAGCCTGTTCGGCTGCTGTTGCGGCCGTGCCGTGCTGTGTGGGAGCGCTCTCATCCGGCACATGCGCGGCATTGTTATCGGCCTCGATCAGATAACCGATAAAGGCCTCTTCCAGGCTGGCGGCACCGCGTTTTTCCACCAACTGCATTGGCGCATCACTGTCGAGCACCTTGCCCGCATGCATCATCGACATGCGGTCGCAGCGCTCGGCCTCGTTCATGAAGTGGGTGGAGATGAAGATGGTCACATGGTCGCGCCGCGACAGTTGCACCAACAAGCGCCAGAACTTGTCGCGCGCCACCGGATCGACGCCCGAAGTCGGCTCGTCCAGAATAAGCAGTTCGGGCTTGTGAACCATCGCCACGGCCAGCGATAGGCGCTGGCGCATGCCCATGGGGATGCTAGGCGGCAGGCTATCCATGACGTCCAGCAATTCAAAACGCCCGGCCATTTGCTGCACGCGAGCGTCGATCTCTGTGGCGGGCACATGGAATAGTTTGGCATGCAGGACCAGGTTCTGCTTTACCGTCAATTCGTTATAGAGCGAGAACGATTGCGACATGTAGCCTACGCGACTGCGTGTGGCAAGGTCGTGAGAGTCGATCTCCTTGCCGAACAGCCAGGCACGGCCTTCGCTGGCGGGTAGCAAGCCGGTGAGCATTTTCATCGTAGTGCTCTTGCCGCAGCCGTTGGAGCCGAGAAACCCGAAGATTTCTCCGCGACGGATGCGAAAGCTCACGTGATCCACGGCCGTGAAGTCGCCGAAGCGCATTGTCAGCCCCTGGGCTTGGATGGCGATATCATCCGGGTCGGTCTGCAAGGGAGGAATGACCACGGGCTCATGGTCTTGCTTTTTCTCGTCCGGCAGCAAACTGATGAAGGCCGATTCCAACGAATCGCAATGGGTGCGTGCGAGCAGTTCGGCAGGCGTGCCGGTGGCCCGCACCCGACCTTCATCCATGACTGCCAGCCAGTCAAAGCCTTGAGCTTCATCCATGTAGGCGGTGGCGACGATCACGCTCATGCCGACTCGCTGGCGACGGATACGGGCGATCAGTTCCCAGAACTGCGCGCGCGCCAGCGGATCGACACCCGTAGTGGGTTCGTCGAGGATCAGCAGGTCGGGATCATGGATCAGAGCGCAGCACAGGCTCAGTTTCTGCTTCATGCCCCCCGAAAGCTTCCCGGCGGGTCGCGCAAGAAATGGATACATGCCGGTGCTACGGGTCAAATCGTCGATGCGTCGGCGCCGTTCGCTGGCGTTTTGACTGAACAACCGTGCGATGAACTGCAGGTTTTCTTCCACTGACAGTGTGGGGTACAGGTTCTTGCCCAGGCCTTGGGGCATGTAGGCAATACGCGGGCAGATCTGGTCGCGGTGGGCCTTGCTGGCGATGTCGGCGCCCAGCACCTCTACTGTGCCTTGCTGTACCCGACGCGCGCCGGAGAGCAACGACAGCAGACTGGACTTCCCTACGCCATCCGGGCCGATCAGCCCTACCATGCAACCGCCAGGGATGTCCTGGGTGATGCCCGACAGCGCCTGGGTCTTGCCGTAGTGCAGGCTTACGTCCCGCAGGCGAACCACGGGCTCAGCGAGGCTGTTCATGGCAAGTCCCTAAGCTGCAAGGCTTCAGGCCATTGGGCCTGAGGATCGGTCCTGATCCAGGCAACGCCGGGCAGGCCGGACTTTACATAATCCTGGTACTTGCTCAGCAATGCTTTGTCGATCCGAGCCTTGACCCGGAACATCAGCTTCTGCCGCTCATTGGCTGTCTCCACGAATTTGGGGGTGAACTGGGCCTGGCGCGAGACAAAGGTGACCGTGGCGGGTATCGGCAAGTGCGGCGCGGTGTCCAGCACGACGCGCACTTCACTGCCCAGGGCCACTTGCCCGGCGGCTTCGGTGGGCAAGAAGAAGCTCATGTAGACATCTGACAGGTCGATCAGGTTAAGCACCTTGCCGCCATCGCTGAGCATTTCGCCGGGCTGGGCCAGGCGATACTGCACGCGGCCACTGCGCGGGGCCTTGAGAGTGCTGTCGTCCAACTCGGACTGGATGCGCTCGACCGTGGCCTGCGCTGCCGCGACGGTCGATGTTGCGCCGGTGACTTCGGCGTCGCTGGCTTCGATGGCCGATCTGGCGGCGTTAGCCTGCGCGCGCGCGGCATTGAGCGCAGCGCCGGTATTCGCCACTCTGGCGCGGTCATCGTCCAACTCCTGGCCTGTTGTGGCGCCGTCCTTGACCAATACCTCGGTGCGTACCAGTCGACGCTGGGCGGCATTCAGTTCCGTATGGCGCTGAACCACGACAGCCTCGGCGGCGGCCTGCTCGCTGCGGCGCATGCTCACCTGCGCCTGAGTGGCCTTCACGGCATGTTCTGCCCGTTGCAATTGCGCCTGGGCCTCGCGCATCTGGGCCAGCAGCGAATCGATATGCATGTGTGCCAACACCTGCCCAGCCTGCACCTCGTCACCTTCATCGGCCAGGATCTGCGCGACGCGACCACTAAATTTGGCGGCCACGTCCACCTCCGTGGCTTCAATGCGTCCATTGCTGACCATCAGACCGTCCGGCACAGCGCGTTGATCGAACCAGTCCCAGCCGATCCAGGTCGCACCGGCAATGGCCGCCACGATGGCAACTGCGGTGATTTTCTTCTTGATGGAGGCGCTCATGGCTGGGTTATTCCTCTGCAATATCTGAAAACAGGGTGGATGACGGCTGGTCGAGTAACGGGGCGTTCGGCACATGCCGTGAGCCGCCACCCAGTGCGGCATACAGCGCCACCCGGTTGCGTAGCAGTGCGTGTTGCGCTTGTACCTCTTGTTGCTGGGCCTGCAGACGATCACGTTCGGCGTCAAGCACCTCCAGGAAACTGGAGCGGCCACGGTCATGGCTCAGGAGCGCCAGCCGACTGCGTTCCTCCTGGATCTCGACGGCTTGCTGCTGCACTGATAGTTGCTGTTGCAGCCAGTGCTGGTTGGCCAGGGCATCCGCTACGTCACGAAAGGCGCTCTGGATGGTTTGCTCGTACTCAACGACGGCAAGGTGTTTGCGCACATTCGCCAAATCCAGGTTGGCCTGGTTCAGTCCGCCATCGAAGACCGGCAACGACAGGCTTGGCGCGAAGTTCCAGGCACGGCTGCTTGCGCTGAATAAGTCACTCAGTTCTGCGCTGGCCAGGCCGCCGAAAGCGGTCAAGCTAATGCGCGGGAAGAAGGCCGCGCGGGCCGCGCCGATATGGGCATTGGCGGCACGCAGGCGATGCTCTGCTGCGACGATGTCCGGGCGGTTGATCAGCAGGTCGGATGGCAGGCCGGCATCCAGGGGCTGGACCAGGGTCTGATCGGCGACAGGCCTGTAGTTGGCATCGACGAGGTCAACCTGTCCGACCAGCAGATTCACGGCATTGTGTTGCAGGTCACGTTGCTGTTGCAGTTGCAGCGTCAATGCCTCGGCCTGGGTCAGCAGCGTCTGCACCTGGGTCAGTTCCAGCTTGGTCACTGACCCCATCTCGAACCGACGTGTGAAGATGCGCAGCGATTCGCTCTGGTTGGCCTGAGCGACATTAGCCAGGTGCAGGCGCTTATCCAGCTCGCGAAGGCTAATCCAGGCGTCGGCCACCTGCGCCACCAGGCTGATCGTCACTGCCTGATGCCCGGCCTGGGTCGCCAGGAATTGCTGCAAGGCTTCTTCGTTCAGGCTGGTGATACGTCCCCAGAAGTCGATCTCCCAACTGCTGATACCCACACCTGCCTTGAATTCGTTGCCCGTCGAGGTCTGACCGATTTCCGTCAGATCTGCAGGCGTGCGCGAGCGTTTCGCATCGACTCCCAGGGCAACCGTGGGCGTCAGGGCGCTGCGCTCGATGCGGTAGGCCGCCTGTGCTTGCCGAACCCGCAAAGCGGCACTGCGCAGGTCGTGGTTGTGAAGCAGCGCCTGGCGGATCAAAGCCTGTAGATGAGGATCTGGAAAATAGCTCTGCCAGGTTTTATCGGCCGCCGAGGTTAGTGCGGCATCCTCGGATTTTTTACCGCTCCTTTGCTGGTAATGCGCAGGCAAGGTGCTGTTGTCGGGGGTTGTATACGGCGGTATTAGCGTAGTGCAGCCTGATAGCAGCACCACCACAAATGCTGCATTGCACTGTCGTGACATGGCGTGAAGTTTCCGATCCAGAGGAGGCATGGAGGGAAGTGTGCTCTTCACGCGTCAATCGTCTTTCAAGGTTTAATCAAGATTTCATCAAGTGCGGCCAAATACCGGTCTGCGGAACAGACGCCCACGGCGCAACCTCGCCTTGAGCGTCTGAGATTATTTTGGAGGCTGTAGCGGTGTCGTCAGCACTGAAATGGGCGGCTCGCTCATGAGCAGCCAAGCGCCCGCCACCAATAACAAGACTGCCGCCACGGTGCAGGCCAACCAAATCAGTTTCCGGCACCCTGGCCTCCGCGCCGGGATGAGCTGTCTACGTAAGCGCACGGTGGATGTCTATTCGCCTCAGAATGAATAGTGCAATGAGGCAAAACTGGTGACGCCGGTTTTTTCTTCCACCACAGGACTTTTGTTCGCCTCTTCGCGGAACTCCATGACATTCAACCCGACCAACATCGCCCAATGCTGATTGAATTTATGTTGCCAGTCCGCTGACAACGAGTAGGCATAGACGCCGGAGTCGGCATCGAAACGAGAGAACCGGGAAGCCTGGGCCTGGGCATCGCTCACCCCGAAGTAGGTGCGGTTGTAGCGCTTATCCCCGGCATGCACGTTCATGCCAAGGGTAATCACATCACCTGCCGTTTTCAGTACGGTGCTTTCCAGGCCCAACCGGTAACGATTACCACGCTTATAACCAGCAACGCGCAGCTCTGCTTCACCCTTGATCGACAGCCAGGAGGTCAGATCCTGTGCCAGCTGAAACGTGGCAGTGGTCGCGCCTGTGACTTCACCCATCCCCTGGAGTCGCTTGGAGCCAGGGCGCCAAACGCTGTCTTCATCAGTACGGCCAAAGTCGTAGCCGATTGCCACGCTGGAGTAAAACCCGCTCTGAGTCAGGTATTCCGCGCCAAGGCCGCGCATGGAATCGGCAAAGAAAATGCCGCGATAAATACTCAGTGTCGGCACCAGCATGGCTCGCGATTGTTTTGCGCCCAGATAGCGAGGGGTATAGGCGGCACCCAGTCCCACCGTGACCTCGGTTTTTTCGCCAAACAAGCGGGTGGATACGTCAGCGACTTGCTGCTGGGCCTGGCTTTTCAGCGGCATCAGCAAGCAGAGGCTGCCGGTAATGAAAACCGAGACAGCGCTGGTCATGTGTTGCTTGTGTTTGTATCGAGAAACGGGCTTGCTCATGGCGGTTCATCCTTTGAGGTTCAGTACCCCGGTAGTGAGCCGCCTTCGATTCAAGGTCGCGCCAAGAAACGGTGAAGACTTCGTCAAGGACAACGGACCAGGTTTTGCCTGCGCCCGCTTTCAGGCTGGCGCAGCCTTCGCCTTGAGTCAGCCTGGCAACTCGATATGGATGCGACCGCCGCCCTCGGCACGATTATGGACACTCAACTTGCCACTATGGGCTTGGCAGATAGCGACTGCCACCGACAGCCCCAGCCCGCTGCCGCCTGCATGGCGAGAGCGCGAATGTTCGGCACGCCAGAAACGGTCGCACGAGCGCTCGATATGCTCCGGTGCGAAGCCCGGGCCAGCATCCTCGACGTCGAGCAGCACCCGGTCTTGCCGCTTGCTGGCCCGCAGCGCCAGATACCCCCCGGATGCTGCGTAGCACAGGGCATTGTCGAGCAGGATCGACAGTACCTGGCCTAAGCGGTCGCGATCGGCGATCAACATCAAACCGTCCGGACAGTCGAGGACGATGTTCACCGGTTGCTGTTGCAAGCGTGGCGCCGCCCAAGCCACTCGCTCTTCCATCAGGGACTTGAGTGCGAAGCTTGAGGGCATCAGTTGCAACTGGTCGGCTGTGGCCAGCGACAATAAGTACAGATCATCAATGAGCCGATTGAGCTGATCAAGCTGTCGCATGATCATGACCAACTGTTGCGGCGAGGCCTCGAATACGCCATCGATCAGACCCTGTAGCCGCCCCTTGGCAGCGGTGAGGGGCGTGCGCAGCTCGTGGGCGATGGCGGCGCTGGATGCCTGTAATTCCCGCTCCTGCCGCTCCAGGCGCTCAGCCATGTGGTTGAAATCGGCCATCAGGCTATACAGCGCTGCGGGGGCATCGCGCACGTTGCCTGCTCGTGACCGGAAGTCTCCGCCAGCGATGTGCATTGCCGAGATCGCAACGGCGCTGAGTTGGCGCGACAGGCGCAACGAGACCCAGATGCCGCCGCCGATAATCAGGGGGAGCGCAATCAGCGCCAGCCCGCTGAACCACAGCAGGTCCGCCCGGAGGACCTCTGGCGTGAAGTAATCGCCATAGAGGTATTGCCCATAGATTTCACGCAGGCGCTCGGCATTGGCGGCATGGTCGACTTCCAGGACCTTGAGTTCCTGGCGCACGGCCTCGGGCAGTGCGTTTCGCAGTTTGGTTTCCCACGAGAAGAAGCGTAACCACATGCCAGCCCCCACCACCAGCATGGCCGCCAGTGCCAGGCCGATCATGCGCAGGCTGATCCAGTACCAGAGTTGGCGGGAGAGTCCGTTCTTTGCCGTGCTCATGCCGGATTGCTGAAGCGATACCCCAGCCCCCGCACCGTCAGAACGACATCGTGAATGCCTACTCGCTCCAGCTTGCGTCGCAGGTTGTACAGGTGGGCATCGACCACTCGCTCCATCGCATCACTTTCGGGCAGACAGTTGGCGAGCAGCTCGGCACGTGTGTACATGCGCGATGGCGCGGCCATCATCATGGACAGTAGATTGAACTCGGTGCGCGTCAACTCCAGGGGTTGATTGGTGCCATTGATTTCAATGGTCGCCAGTGCCGCATTCAAATCAATGACCAAGTGATTATGCCGTAGCAAGGTCGACTGACCCTGACCACCCCCACGCCAACGCCGCAGCACCGCATGCACGCGAGCAACCACTTCCCCTGGGTTGTAGGGTTTGACCACATAGTCATCAGCACCGTACAGCAGGGAGTTGATGCGGCTGGGTTCGTGCCCAACAGCGGTCACCATAATGACTGGGGTCGCTGAGTGTTGGCGAATGGCAGTCAAAACCTCGTTGCCGCTGAGTCCCGGCAACATGATGTCCAGCAGCACCAGATCCGGCCGCCAACGCGCGTGGTAGTCCAAGGCTTTATGGCCATCTGCTGCATGTCGCGTCTGGAATCCATCCCGGCCAAGATAGGCCTCCAGTACTTCAGCCCCATCGAAATCATCCTCGACGATCAGTACTCGTCCTAAACTCACAGGTCACTCCTTCATGCGATCTTGATGGCTTGTTGATCGTTACTTGATATTTCGGTGCAACGATAATTGCGCTTCTGAATGCGGCCGTAAATCGTTGAGACGACTAAACGCTACCACTTGAAACAAAATCGACAAGCTTATTTTTTGAAATTTGTCAAGTTCTATCAAGTGTTGGCAATCAGGATGAATGGAGGAGGGACATATGGAAATATCACCAAATGTGGATCGCTGGGGTTTTCAGCGCTTCGTTGAGTCGTCGGTGTCAGAAGGGTTCCTGCGCGAGCCGGTCCTGATGGAAGGAATGTCTGGTTCGCGCATCACGCGCAATGGCCTGCCGTATGTGAATTTTTCGGGGATCAACTACCTCGGCTGGCAACAGGACCCGCAAGTGCTCGATGCGTTCTGTGAGTCGGTCAAACGCTATGGGCTTTCCACCGGTGGGTCGCGGGCGACGCAGGGTGTCTGCGAGCCACATTTCCGATTGGAAACGTTGCTCAGCGAGCATCATGGCAAAGACAAAACACTCACGTTTGCCTCAGGCATGCTGGCCAACCTTGGCTTCATCAATGCCATGACAGCGAAGTTCAATTTCTCCCCCAGCAGCGGCATTGACAACCGCGATGCCGTGCTGATCTTTGACCGTGATTGCCACTGGAGTCTCTGGAAAGCCGCCGCGCACCTTAAGTACGGCGAATCGCTGCTGTCGTTCAAGCATAACGATGTGGCCGACCTTGAACGTGTTCTGCAAAATATCGGAGATCGAAAGGCCATTGTGGTTTTCGAAAGTGTCTACTCCTCCGACGGGAGCGTGGCGCCTATCGGTACGATCCTGGATCTGTGTGAACGATTCAATGCCCTGAGCTATATCGACGACGCCAATGGCTTCATGGTGTATGGCGAGCCGCAGCGCAATTTCTACGAAGAGTTCCAGCACCTTCGCCGCGCCGATTTCATCATGATCTCATTATCGAAATCAGTTGGCCTGGAAGGCGGTGCGATCAGCGCCAACGCGGAGTACATCGACGCCTTTGAAGTACTGAGTGGAACGTCGATCTTCACAGCCGCCATTCAACCGCCAACGGCAGACGCAGCGGCATCCATCATCGAGCGCCTCAAGCGCGACCCTTCCATCATGGATGACTTCCTGCGCAGAAGCCTGGCGTTTCGCCTGCGATTGCTTGACGGTGGCCTGCAGCTCAATAGCACACCGTCTTACATCACCTCCGTGTTGATCGGCAAGGACAGCAAGGCCGAGCAAGTTCGGGAGCAGTTGGAGCAACAAGGCTTCTGCGTACCGATCTTCCGCTATCCGGCGGTCAAGCCCAATCAGGCACTGATACGGCTGATCCTGCACCGGCACCACACCGACGCGGAAATCGAGAGGTTTGCCCAAAGCCTGGAAAATCTGCTCGGTTGCGATGATTCATCCAGTCGATTGGGCGAGAGCCTGCTAGCGGCAGCGAACTAGGTCAGGAAGTCGCATATGACACGCATGGAACAGGTGGTGCGGGTCGGCTTGCCGGCCAGCACAAATGACACCACTTGGGCGGCGGAACATATTGAAATCAAGGACTCGATTGCGACGATTGACCGAACGTCCTGGAATCAACTGTGCAAGCCTCATCAGTTTTGCAGCCATGAGTATATGGCTGCCCTGGAGGCCAGCGGCCTGGAATGCCAGTACCTTTATGCGCTGGCCATTTCAAACGGTGAACTGGTCGGCGCTGCTGTAGCCACCCTATGGCGGATTCATCTGCCATATGGGATGTCATTGCGCGTCACAACCCTGGGAACGCCGGTCAATACGGGGTTGCCGCTGATGTTAGCGGTGACTGCGAATTCCATAAGCCTGCGATATGGTCTGGTGGCTGCGCTGGAGCGGGCGTCAATCAAGCGCGGCGTCCGACTGTTCGTCGGGCGGGATTTTCCGACATCCGATTACCTCCACAAGCAGGCGCTCGACAAGCTCTACAGCTGCGCGCATTTGGAGCTGCCCTGGACAGACTTTGAGCAGTATCTGGAGCAGCACCCCAAGCGCAAAAGCATACGCCGTGATCTGCGGTCGCTTGAAAAGGCAGGCTACTGTCTCGACATTCGCGAGGGTCAGGCACTGTCGACTGATGAAGCGCAGCGCTTGCACGCCTTATGGTTACAGCTGTATCGCAAACATCACTCGCCTGACCAGATCATGGTCACCGAAGATTTCTTTCTGCAAATGAGCCAGCTCGACCATGCGGTGTGGTTGCTGCTGCGCAAGGAAGGACGCATTGATGCGTTCGACCTCTGTTTTGTTCTGGGCGACCATCTGGAATCCACCTATTGCGGCGTGGATCTGGAGGCAACGAGTCGCCTGTCCATCCACCGCGCAATGGGCTACCACATCGTTCGCCACGCCATCGGCAAAGGACTGCGCAGCATTAACTTTGGTATTTCCAACGAGCAGGGCAAAGTCGAAATGGGCTGTCGCCTGCAAGCCTGTTACGCCTGGATGCAAGCCAATCCCAAGTGGCTCGGACGACTGCTTCGCATGATCCTGCATCGATTTG
The DNA here is from genome assembly GCF_021233075.1 of Pseudomonas sp. 7-41. Classification (NCBI taxonomy): domain Bacteria; kingdom Pseudomonadati; phylum Pseudomonadota; class Gammaproteobacteria; order Pseudomonadales; family Pseudomonadaceae; genus Pseudomonas; species Pseudomonas sp. 7-41. The sequence continues at coordinate 6,114,199 of NZ_CP089551.1, forward strand.
TGCTCAAGCACGACCAGGACAAGCTCGCGCAGGAAAACCTGACTGTGGAAGACCAGCGGTGAAGCGGCTGCTACACAAACATGGCGCCGGTCTTTTGCTCTTGACCGGTCTGCAATGGGTGATTTCGGTGGCGGATTGGATGCTGATCGTACTGCTGCAGATCGTGGTATTCGATCTGACCCAGTCGGCGTTCAACATCATGTTGCTGGTCATATGCGAGTTGATCCCGATGCTGCTGTTCGGCGCATGGGCCGGTGCAGTGGCCGATCGCACCGATCTCAAACGGGTACTGGTCTGGGCCTGTGTGGCGCGTCTGTTCATCATCCTGGCACTCTTGCTGCCGGCGATGCGTGGGCAGCTTATCCCGATCCTTGCCATTGCTGCCCTGGCGGCGACATGCAACCGGTTCTTCGTGCCGGGTGCCAGTGCCTTGTTACCCAGCCTGGTTTCGGCAGATAGGCTACCCGCTGCCAACGCCATCATCATGGCCGCGCGCATGTCAGGGATGGCCATCGGTACGCTGTTGGCTGGCGTGCTGGCCAGCCACTACGGGCATGGGGTGGCGGTTGTGGTAATTGGCGTGCTGCTGCTCATCGCCAGTGTCTTGTGTGTGTTGTTGCCCTCGTCCCATGTCAAGCGGGAGCAGGCCGATGAAGTAGGTATCTGGCGCGATTTGCGCACGGCGGTTTCACGCTATGGAACCAGCCTGATACTGCCCATGACGGCCAGTATGCTGGTGATGCTGGCCCTTGGCAGTTTTGAGATTCTTGCGCTTGTCTATGTGGTCCAGGTGCTGGAGCGTCCACCGGCCGATGTCGGGTTGCTGTTCGGCGCCTATGGTGTCGGCATGCTGGCTGGACTTGCTTTGTCGTCATGGCCCCGTGTCGGGCAGCAATATGGCGCATGGATGTTGATCAGTCTGACCCTGATATGTGCCTCTATCTGGGTTGTATCGAAAGTCGACAGCCTCGGTTTGGCATTGCCGTTGGTGGCTGTGACGGGGCTGGCGGAGGGGCTGGTCATTACCCTGAGCCTGTTGCGCATCTATCAGCAGGTTGCTGGGGATTTCTATGCCCGTGTGATTGCATTGCTGGATACCGGCACAGGCGCGGCCTTTCTTGTTTCGGTCATGCTGACAGGCGTCGTGGCCGATAAGGTACCGGCAAACATCTTGCTGCAAGGGCTCGCCATGACGCTCACCGGCTTGCTGCTGTTGGGGGTCATTGTGATGAAGGTGAGTACAGCCTGGCTTCACCTGAAAAAGGTGGAGCTCGAATAGAACACCGTTAATCACGCAGAGCACTGACGCCCGCTCTTTTGAAGAACACCCTCATACCGCTCCTGGAGTTCTCTAGGAAACATCCCGCAAGTGAAAAGGACCGATACTGCGGGTAGCTCAACCAATTGTCCCTTTTAAGTTGACAGTAAGACGCCTCCCAGCCGATTTATCCCCCACGTCCCGCCCATTAATCTGTGCCCATGTTGAACGCAACGCCCAACCCACTTAAACAAAAAAGGATTCAACCATGAGCACGCCAACCTACAACCGCTTGAACAAAGACGACGCCGTAGTCCTGCTGGTCGACCACCAGACCGGCCTGATCTCCCTGGTGCAGGACTTCTCGCCCAACGAGTTCAAGAACAACGTGCTGGCCCTGGCGGACCTGGCCAAGTTCTTCAACCTGCCGACGATCCTCACCACCAGCTTCGAGCAAGGCCCTAACGGCCCGCTGGTGCCGGAGTTGAAGGAGATGTTCCCGGACGCGCCGTACATCGCTCGCCCTGGCCAGATCAATGCGTGGGACAACGAAGACTTCGTCAAGGCGATCAAGGCCACCGGGCGTAAGCAGATCATCATTGCCGGTGTGGTGACGGACGTGTGCGTGGCGTTCCCGACGTTGTCGGCGCTGGCGGAGGGGTTTGATGTATTTGTGGTGACGGATGCTTCGGGCACCTTCAATGCCACGGTGCAACAGGCGGCGTGGAGCCGGATGACGCAGGCCGGTGCGCAGATGATGAACTGGTTTTCGGTGGCGTGTGAGCTGCATCGCGACTGGCGCAACGATATCGAAGGCCTGGGCAATCTGTTGTCCCAGCGTATTCCGAACTATCGCAACTTGATGAATGGTTATGCGGCGCTGACGGCGCAGCAGGCTCAGTAAGGCCGCCTGTCAGGACAAGCCTGACCAGCACCGCTGGCCAGGCTCATGTCGTCAAATCACCCGATACTCCCCTTCAATCACCTCACTTGAACCAAACGCTTGGCTCAGGTGCGTTTCCACCTCTGTCAGTTGCGCTTGACGTTTGCGCAAATGCTCAAGGTTGCCTTCTTGTTCCACTAGAATCTTCTCGAACCCCTTGATCTGCGGTGCAAAGATTTCCATCACCTTGTCGTGGTCTTTGAGCAGTTTCATGGGTTCAGCGAAGTGGCTCTTGACCACTTCGGCAAGGTCATTCTGCAGTTGTTTGAGTTCGGTTTCCGCGCGCTGCTGCTGGGCAACGCTGATGACGTCGGTCAGTACCTGGATGCCCGCGCCGATGGGCCCCGCCCAGCGGCTGATGTTGGCGGCCAGTTTGGTGGCTTCCCAGGGTTTGAACTTGTAGACATATCCGGTGAGGTTCTTGAGGGTTTCACGGGCAAGGAACACGCCGTTCTTAATGCTTTCGACCGGGATCTTCGAGACAGCACTCAACGCCCTGCTAGAGGCAGATAAGGCCGATGCAGTGATGCTGTCGGCAAAGTCCGACGAGCAGTCCAACTGATGTTCGATGCTGGCACTGATGCCATTCATGATGGTCGAGGACTGGTTGAATGCAGTGCTGAACAGGAGGTCGATGCGGAATCGCAACTTCTCTCCGATGTCGTTCTTGGTGAAGCCGATTTCCGCTTCAAGAAAGGCATGAACCTGATCACGCGGCAAGGTGCGAATGCTGTTGAGCAGGTCTTTTTCCAGGTTACTGAGCTCCTGGTAAAGATTACCGACGGTGGCCAGGACTTTGCGTTTGCCTTCGTCAATATCTTCCTGAATACGTGCCGAGTCACGACGCTGGTTGGCAGCAAGAAGTTCGAACCTGATCAGTTCATCCTTGGCGACACTGATTTTTTTGCCCAGCACATCACGGACCACATCGATTCCGGTTTTCTTGATCAGGGTTTCACGCCCGCTGCCGTCAAGAACGTGTTGGGTCACTCGTTTAAGCTCGTTGATCCGCGAACGCTGGTCATACAGATCCTTTTGTTCCAGCCAAAACTCCAGACCACGACTGTTGGGGTTGGACGCGACGCAGACCACGTTGACAGCTTTGCGCTCGGCGGGTGTCAAGTCAACAAAACGCTGTAGTTTGTCGAGTAGGTTGGTCTTCTTGATGGTGCTTTGTTGCTGAAATTCTTCAGCGTCGCGCAAGTCGGCCACTTCATCCATCTTATTAATGATGAAGATGGTCGAGCTCAATTTATTGAGGTCACGCAATACCCAGCGGACGATGTCCTGGTGGCTTTCCTTGAGTGGGTTCGTCGCATCGACCACGTAGAAAATCAGATGTGCTTCGGAGATGTAGTTCTTGGTGATATCGCCGTACTGGATCAGAGCACCGTTTTCCGCGGTTTTTTCCTTGTCACCAAAAAGACCGGGGGTATCGACGATTTCGCAGCGGTCTTGCAGGTTTTCGGGCCGGTAGATCGCGAGCGCGTCCGAAGACTCGTTTGTGTCGATCTTCATGTCCTTCATCACCTGGCCCAACCAGCCGGCAACTACACTGGTCTTGCCATCGGAGAACGCGCCCAGCAGGGCGATGCGCAGCGTATCGGCCTGGACATCACCAATGGCTTTTTTGATCTTGTCGATATCCTGGGCCACGTCCAACCCCAGTTTCTCCAGCTCACCTACCAGGTTCTGGAGGTTGTCGAGCGAGTGAATCACCTCGGTCTTGCTGGCGTTGAACTGCTTAAATTGTTCCATGGGGCTTAGCTTCCACTTGATTTTTCAACGCCTGGATAGAGGCAATTTTTTCGTCGAACAAGGCGCCGACGTCAGCCATTTTGCGACGCTCATCATCCAGCGGGCTCAGGGTTGAGCCTTCAATCTGGGTCTTGATTTGCTCCAGCATGGCCTGGGTATCCCGTTCGAACGTCTTTTCGCTCGCAACGCGTTCTTTCTTGATGGCTTCGGTGATATTGGCTTGTGCTTCGGTGATCTTCTTGTTGCGTCCGCCGAAGAGGTAACTCAACCCTGCGGCAAGGATTCCGACGACACCGCCGATCACGGCGCCAATGATGTTACCCACCCCAGGGAAGAAGAACGTACCGATCGTGAAACCACTCGCGGCATACCCTCCGATACTCAGTAGGAAGCCGCCGAAGTCGGAAAAGTTGAAGTCGATTGCATCCATCGCGCTGGATAGCGAAATTGAACTACTGGCCGCGGTGTTCAAGCGTTGTTGAAAACTAACCCGCTCCGCGTTCTCTTGCAGACGCTTGAGTGCCCGCTCAATATTTTGTGACAGTTGCTGCAGAACCTCTTCCTGGCTCTCTTCCAGACGTTTGGCAAGCTGTTCTTGGCCCGCACTGACGTGTACCTGGATCACCCGCTCTACTTCATCCTTATCACTGAAGTGCTCTTCGACCGCTGCACGTGCGGCACTACTCAGGTCATTGAAAAAAATACCGAGGGCATTGCTGCGGCGTTTGGTGAAGCTGGTTTTCAGCTCTTCAAAACTGAGCCGAATGGATTTCTGACACTCTAGGATTTCCGCACTGATCTTGTCGGAAAATGCCTGGTGCTCATCCCGTTGTTTCTTCAGATCATTCACGGTGTCTTGCAGCAAACGCAGCACTTTGCGCTTGTTGCTTTCAACGATATCAACCTCAAAGTTGGCGCACGCCTGGCCGATGACTTCGTGCAACTGGTCCAGCTGGCTGAAACTGCGCATAGCTTGGCGGCTGGAGAAGTCCTGCTGATAGGCTCGTTGCGACTTCAGCAGGTCAGTACGGCTGGGGTGGATACTGGTCAGGCCGCGCTCATCAAATGCTACGCCGGTCAGGCCGAGCAACCCTTGCAGACTCTGGCAACCACTGACCAATTCGGCGCCGAGAATGTCTTCGAGCACCTCGCGGGTCTGCTGGCGGGTTGCGAGTGCGTCCTTGTGGGTACGCTCCAGCGACTCGCGATCGGTGTCGAACTCATAGGAGTCCGCCTTGCCGCGCAGGTTGCAGATGGCGTAAACCTTGGCGTCACGGTTGAGGTAGTGTTTGATCTTTTGGGCCGTCTCGGCCTCCGGTTTCTTATTGGTACCGTTGACGTAAAACACCAGGTGGGCCTTGGCGATAGCCGCCTGGACCATCTTTTCATACTTGCTTTCGTTACCCTCGATACCGGGAACGTCGATCAGGTGGAAGCTCTTGCCCTGATGGTTGAACTCGTAGATCACATTATCCTGGGTGAAATCCGCACGACCAGTCCCGACGATTTCACCGTCGATCTGTTCGGCACAGCGCTGCAGGCGCTCCAGTTCTTTCTGCTGTTTCAGCAGGGTCGGCAGCCTGTCGCTGACCAACTCGCTCAAGGAATGTTGTTCGCGCATGGTGGTGTCCGGGAGTCGACGAATGAGAAATAAGTGCCGGGCAAAAAGACGCCGACCTTAAAGCAATTGGGCGTAACCCAAGACTCCCGCGATGACACCGAACGCCAAACCCACGGCCAGACCGATCACCAGTTTCACTGTTGCACGCCGCTCTGAAGCAATGCGCGCAACCTCAGCCTGGCGCTGACTTTCGAGCAATTGCGATTGGCTGGCTTGCAACTGAGCACTTTGCTCCGTCAGTTGCTGCTGACTGCGCTGGCAGTCGCTGCGTGCGCCTTGTAACTGCTGACCAACCTGTTGCAGTTCACCCCGGACCTGGCCCAGCATGCTCTGGCTTTCACTCAGGCGCGTTTCGGTGCCTTGCAGCGCTTGGCGCGTGTTATCCAAATCGCTCTGGGCATGATTAAGCCGCTCTTTGCAGAAGGTGTAATCCTGCTGGGTATGCTCAAGTTGCTGGCGGGTGCTTAACAGGTCGCGCTGGGTCTGGTTGACCAGGGCGCCAATGTCGTCCCCCAGCGCGGCAACGTCTTCGCAGAAGCTGACATAACGCGTACTGAGTTCGTCAATAAGCGCGTCGCTTTTCTCCGAGAACACCGCCTGGATATCACTGACGGTGGCCTGGTTTCTTTTGATCAGCGCCTGGCGTTTCTTTTCTTCAAACAGAATGCGCAGGCTTTCAATGATCGTGCTTTTCCCAGCGTTTGTTTCGCCGAAGAAGGCGATGGTGAAGTTGTCCCACTCGGCATGTTTCTCGAGATAGGTAATCTCGGAGTCGAACCGCAACTTCATTTCGCCGAGTTTTTCTTTAACGCTGGCGAGGTGGGCATTGCCCTTGTCGTTACTGACATCAAGCCTGGAAACGTCTTCCAGTGCAGTGGCGATATCACTCGCCACACGCGCATACAGCTTGGAGAAATCCTGAGCCTTACTCATATCGTCCCTTAATAATGTATCCAGGTGTACTACGCTTCAGGTGGCTAAGTTGCATTTTGCCATCATCGGTGTCAAGTTGATCGGCAGTACACTGCAAGATCCAATTAGCGGCGGTCCGGCTAAGACGTTCCCAGCCTACTCTTCCTGCGCAATCATCCCCTGCAAAATCCCCACCTTCCTCTGCAACTGCTTGATATGCGCCTTCTCAGCGCGCAGCGCAGAACGCAACTCCCGGTTCTCAGCCTCATAGATCCGCCCCCAGCGCGCGTTCCGGCGGCAGGTAAGCGCCATTTTCCAGAGTTCACGCAGCCTCAAGTATTGCAACAGGAGCACCAGCAGGATGCTCCCCAACACTACCAATGCCCCTGTCGACACTGCTTCTGCCATAGTCATGCGTACTTCCTTGCGTGTACTCGATTTGTTTAAACGACAGCCACACGATATGTAGCAATAGACGACAGGTCTAGAATGTAGACTTATACAGGTAAAGTATTCGCACACGTCACGAGGGGATGGAACGCATGCATTCCATTGAACAGGTTTGCTCGGGACTGGCACTTCGCCACTGCTTGATCGAGATTGGCGCCCGGCAGGAGGGCCGGCAGACCACGGGGCACTTGATCCAGAGCGTTGGTAGCAAACGCCGGCAGGCCGCCAACGACATCAATATGCACATCACCGAACATGCGCCTCAAAACCTTACACATGACAAAAAAATAACCGGCTACGTGCCAAGCAAAACGTTCCAGCCGCTGTTCATCGGTGACGAATCTCAAGCACTTGAGACCGGGGTTTTATGAGTAACCGGGCAAAACGTGGGGCAAGCCGCATCGCGCTATTGCCCTTGACTCTCCCCTATACGGCAGCCCCTACCCTGCAACCCCGTTTCAGGACTCATCCCCATGGCTCAGCGCATTCTGGTCATCCTCGGCCATCCCTCCAGCACCAGTTTCTGTTCGGCACTGGCGGACACCTACATCCAATCGGCCAAAAACGCCGACCATGAAGTACGCGTCCTACGGCTGGGCACGCTGGCTTTCGACCCGGTGCTGCATCACGGTTACACCGACATTCAAGCCCTGGAAGCCGATTTGCTCGGTGCCCAGGCAGATATCCTGTGGGCCACCCATTTGGCGTTTGTCTTGCCGATTTGGTGGGGTGGTATTCCGGCGTTGATGAAGGGCTTTATCGATAGAGTTTTCCTACCCGGCTTCGCCTTCAAGTACCGTGCAGGCAAGGCATTTCCTGACAAGCTGCTGCATGGCCGAACCGCGCACTTGCTGGTGACGCTCGATACGCCGCCATGGTATTACCGCTGGTTCTACCGCATGCCGGGTATTCATCAGATGCGCAAGACGACGCTGGCGTTTTGCGGCATAACGGTGACCAAGACCTTGTTGCTCGGGCCGGTGCTGGGTTCCACGCCCGCGCAACGCGCTCGTTGGCTGACGCGGGCCGGCGGATTATTTGGAAAAGGGCGTTTTCATGTTCATCGGCAAAGCGGCGCAACTGTCGGGCACGACCATCAAGGCGATTCGTCACTATGAAGCGATCGGCCTGCTTCCCAGCCCGCAGAGAGCGGGGCGGTATCGGGTCTATTCGGCGCAGAGTGTCGAGCTGCTGATGTTGATCAAGTGTGCTCAGCAACTGGGTTTCAAGCTCAAGGAGCTACAGGCCATTTTGCACGGGCACCAGGGCGACGCGCTGCCCTGGGCGCGCGCGAGCCAGGCGATTGCCCGCAAGCAGGAGGAGCTGGCGCTGCAGATGGCGGCACTGCAGAAGATGCAGGCCGGGCTGGTCGAGTTTGACGCGATGCTTAAACACTCAAACCAGAATTGCACGATAAGTACAAATTAGACAATAAATATAAATCAGGTTAGTGTCGCGCTTTCGTCCCGTTGATATTCAGGAGCGCGCCATGACCACACTCTCGGACTTCAAGCTTAAAACCTGCGTTCCCCTGCAGGAGCGTGCGTGATGAGCGCGGTGCCACTGGCGGTTTACGAACTCAGCGCATTGCGCGCCACGCTGTCGCGCCAAGACATGCTGCACGCGGTGGAACAGGCATTGATCAGTCACTCCGACGGCCGCATCGTGGCCCCGCCGCCGGGGGTGTTGTTGTTTGAAAACCCGCCGGGGGACTGTCATATCAAGTCCGGCTACGCGAAAGACGGTTCGGTGTTTGTGGTCAAGCTGGCCATGGGCTTTTATGAGAATCCTTCCCGCGGCCTGGAGACCAATAATGGCCTGGTGCTGGTGTTCGATTCTCACACCGGCAAGACCCGCGCCATCCTCAACGACGAAGGCTGGCTGACCAGTTGCCGCACTGCCGCCGCCGGTGCCTTGGCCGCACGGGCCGGGGCGCCCGCACGGGTGAGCGCGCTAGGCATTCTCGGCAGCGGGCATCAGGCGCAACTGCAGGCGCGCTGGACCTGCGAACTGCTGGGAATCGAGCGTGTGGTGATCTGGGGACGCTCTCCCGAGCGGGCACAACACCTCGCCAACGCACTGCAGCAAGCTGGGTTGAAAGCCCAAGCAGCCGACAGCGTTGAGGCTGTTTTCGCACAGTGCAATCTGGTGATTACCTGCACGCCGTCGACCCAGGCAATCGTACCGGCCGACGTGGTGCGTACAGGCACTCATATTGTCGCCCTGGGCGCAGACAGCCCAGGCAAACAGGAACTGGACCCGTTGCTGCTGCAGAGGGCACGGGTGCTCATGACCGATGACCGTGCCCAATGCCTGGACCATGGCGAAATGAGCCACGCAGTACGGGCCCATTTGATCAGCGACCAGGCCGACGTTTCCCTCGGCCATGTGCTGGCCGGTAAGGCACGCGGGCGTTTCCGCGACGATGACCTGACCATCGCCGACCTGACCGGGCTGGCCGCTCAGGACATCGCACTGGCGACTCTCGCGGTGCAGCGCATGCAGGCCGTGGACTGACAACTGTTCGGACGCCTGCGTACAATCACCGTTCCTTTTTCCTGTGCCCGGTTAACCCATGGTCGATATCGCATTCATCAAGGCAACCGCCGACGGCATCGCCGCCCTGCTCTATCCGGACCTGGAAGCCGTGGTACACGACCTGTACACCGGGCGCATTGCCCACATCGCCAATGGCTTTTCCCGACGTCAGGTCGGGGATGAATCGCTGATCACTGACCTGGCTGAGTTGGCTGCCGGACCCGACACCGTCGGGCCGTATGAAAAGACCGGGATCAACAGCCGTCAGTTGCGTTCGATCTCCCTCGTCGCCCGTGCCGCCAACGGTGAACCCTGCGCCTTGCTGTGCCTGAACTTCGATGTGACCGCCCTGGCCCAAGTGCAGAAACTGATCAGCGGCTTTGCCGTAGGCCAGCAGTCCCAGGGGCGCCCAGAATCGCTGTTCAGCGGCGATTGGCGGGAAAAACTCAATGAGATCATCGAAACCCTCGCCGCCGAAAATCATTTGAAACCCGCCGATTTCGGCCGTGGCGAAATCATCCAGGTGCTGGTGCAGGCGCGGGAGCACGGCCTGCTGGATGTGCGTAACTTTGTCGACTACGTCGGCGACTACTTCAAGATTTCCCGGGCCAGTGTGTATAACTATTTGCGCGCCGCGGCGGCGCAGTAACAGGCGACCGCGCAATCGGCTCAGTCGCCCCGTTCATTTGCCCCCATCCCCCATGTCTGCTAGTGTCGCGCCGGTTTACCGTCTACCGGAATAGCCGCCATGGCCCGCAAAAAAGTTGCACTCGATTTCGAACAATCCCTCGCCGACCTGCAAACCCTGGTCGAGCGTCTGGAGAACGGCGAGTTGTCGCTGGAAGACTCGCTGACGGCGTTTGAACAAGGCATCGGCCTGACCCGCGACTGCCAGAGCGCGTTGGCGCAGGCGGAGCAGAAGGTCCAGGTGTTGCTCGAACGCGACGGGGAGTTGGCCGAAGAACCTTTCGATGCGGAACAGCCCGAATGATCGACGCGTATCAGGCCAGTAGCCAAGCCCGGGTCAATGCGGCGCTGGAGCCCTTGTTTGTTGCGCCAAGCCCGGAAATGAAACGGCTCTACGAGGCCATGCGCTACAGCGTGATGAATGGCGGCAAGCGGGTGCGCCCGTTGCTGGCCTATGCGGCCTGCGAAGCCCTCGGCGCGCCTGCCGAACAGGCCAACGGCGCGGCCTGCGCGGTGGAGTTGATTCACGCCTATTCCCTGGTGCATGACGATTTGCCGGCGATGGACGACGATGACCTGCGTCGCGGCCAGCCGACCACCCATAAAGCCTTTGACGAAGCCTGCGCGATCCTCGCCGGCGATGGCCTGCAAAGCCTGGCGTTCAGCGCATTGCTCGACCCGAGTTTGAGCAGCGTGAATGCCGAGATCCGCTTGCGCATGGTCACCACCCTGGCGGTCGCCGCAGGCCCCGCCGGGATGGTCGGTGGCCAGGCCATCGATCTCGGCTCGGTGGGCCAGAAGCTCGATCAACAGGCCCTCGAACACATGCATCGGCACAAGACCGGCGCCCTGATCGAAGCCGCCGTCCACCTGGGCGCCCTGGCCAGTGGGCGTGCCGAAGCCGCGCAATTGGCGGCCTTGCAGGTTTACTCCGGGGCCATCGGCCTGGCGTTCCAGGTGCAGGACGACATTCTCGACGTAGAAAGTGACACCGCCACCCTGGGCAAACGCCAGGGCGCCGATATCGCACGGGACAAACCGACTTATCCTGCGCTGCTCGGGCTGGATGCCGCCAAGGCCTATGCCCTGGAACTGCGCGACCAGGCCCTGGCCGCCCTGCTACCTTTCGACGCAGCAGCCGAGCCCCTGCGAGACCTGGCGCGGTACATCGTCGAACGTCGTCACTGATAACCGCGGCCATTACAGCCACATATCGGTCAAGTTCGGTGCTCTGCGTGGGCAGTTTGCGATGCTTGAGGTAAACTGCCGCCTCTTCTATACCTATAACGATTCGCCTGATGCCCACGACGTTTCAAGAGATTCCCCGCAAACGCCCGTCCACGCCTCTGCTCGACCGTGCTGTCACGCCGGACGGCCTGCGTCGTCTGGGTGAAGCCGAGCTGGTAACCCTGGCCGATGAATTGCGCCTGGAATTGCTCTACACGGTCGGCCAGACCGGTGGGCATTTCGGTGCCGGCCTGGGCGTCATCGAGCTGACCATCGCGCTGCATTACGTGTTCGACACCCCGGACGACCGGCTGGTGTGGGACGTAGGCCATCAGGCGTATCCGCATAAAATCCTCACCGGCCGTCGCGAGCGCATGAGCACCCTGCGCCAGAAGGACGGCATCGCCGCCTTCCCGCGTCGCTCGGAGAGCGAGTACGACACCTTTGGCGTCGGCCACTCCAGCACCTCGATCAGTGCCGCGCTGGGCATGGCGATTGCCTCGCGCCTGCAAGGCAGCGATCGCAAGGCGATTGCGGTGATCGGTGACGGCGCGCTGACCGCCGGCATGGCCTTCGAGGCGCTGAACCATGCGCCGGAAGTGGACGCCAACATGCTGGTGATCCTCAACGACAACGACATGTCGATCTCGCGCAATGTCGGCGGCCTGTCCAACTACCTGGCGAAGATCCTTTCCAGCCGGACCTACGCCAGCATGCGCGAAGGCAGTAAGAAAGTGCTGTCGCGCTTGCCCGGCGCGTGGGAAATCGCCCGCCGCACCGAAGAATATGCCAAAGGCATGCTGGTGCCCGGCACGCTGTTCGAAGAGCTGGGCTGGAACTACATCGGCCCCATCGACGGCCACGACCTGCCGACCCTGATCGCCACGCTGCGCAACATGCGTGACCTCAAAGGCCCGCAGTTCCTGCACATCGTCACCAAGAAAGGCAAAGGCTTCGCCCCGGCGGAAGTCGACCCGATCGGTTACCACGCGATCACCAAGCTCGACCCCCTGGACGCCCCCGCCGCCGCGCCGAAAAAAGCCAGCGGGCCAAAGTACTCCGGTGTGTTCGGCGAATGGCTGTGCGACATGGCCGCCGCCGACCCGCGCCTGGTGGGGATTACCCCGGCGATGAAGGAAGGTTCCGACCTGGTGGCGTTCAGCGAGCGTTTCCCGCTGCGCTACTTCGACGTCGCCATCGCTGAGCAGCACGCGGTGACATTCGCCGCAGGCATGGCCTGCGAAGGCGCCAAGCCGGTGGTGGCGATCTATTCCACCTTCCTGCAGCGCGCTTATGACCAGTTGGTGCATGACGTCGCGGTGCAGCACCTCGACGTGCTGTTCGCCATCGACCGCGCCGGCCTGGTCGGCGAAGACGGCCCGACCCACGCCGGCAGCTTCGACCTGTCCTACCTGCGTTGCATCCCCGGCATGCTGGTGATGACGCCGAGCGACGAAAACGAACTGCGCAAGATGCTCAGCACCGGCCACCTCTACAACGGCCCGGCCGCCGTGCGCTACCCGCGCGGCACCGGCCCGAACGCAGTGATCGAAAAAGACCTGGCGCCGATCGAAATCGGCAAGGGCATTGTGCGACGCCAAGGCAGCAAGACCGCGTTCCTGGTGTTCGGCGTGCAACTGGCCGAAGCGCTGAAAGTCGCCGAGAAGATCGACGCCACCGTGGTCGACATGCGTTTCGTCAAACCGCTGGATGAAGCGCTGGTGCGCGAGATCGCCGCCGGCCACGAACTGCTGGTGACGGTCGAAGAAAACGCCATCATGGGCGGTGCCGGTGCGGCGGTCAGCGAGTTCCTGGCGCGCGAGAACATCCTCAAGTCGGTGCTGCACCTGGGCTTGCCGGATGTGTACGTCGAACACGCCAAGCCGGCGCAGATGCTCGCCGAGTGCGGGCTCGACGAGGCGGGTATCGAGGCGTCGGTCCGCGAACGCATGACACTCCTGGGTTTATAACCCCCCGAGACTTCTGCAGGAGCGAGCTTGCTCGCGAAAAACGTCAACGATGACGCGTGCACTCTGTATGCACGCGGCGTCCTCAGGTTTTTCGCGAGCAAGCTCGCTCCTACAAAAAGCTATGGACCGCTCTATGAATCACCTGCGCCTTGCCCTGCCCTTGCTGCTTCTGCCAGCCCACGACCTGCTCGCCGACAGCCGCGACGCCGCGCTGAAACTCCCCGACGTGGTCATCAGCGCCAACCGCCAGGTCCAGGCGCGCAACGACAGCAGCGCCGCCAACACCGTCTTCACCCGCGACGACATCGACCGCCTGCAACCCACCAGCCTGACCGACCTGCTCAGCCGCGTGCCCGGCGTGCAAGTGGCGCCCACCGGCGGCCGTGGCAGTTTGCCGGGCATCTACCTGCGCGGTACCAAGTCCGCGCAAAGCCTGGTGCTGGTGGACGGCCAGCGCATCGCCAACGCCACCTCCGGCGACAGCGGCCTGCAATACCTGAATGTGGACCAGATCGAGCGCGTCGAAGTGCTGCGCGGCTCGCGCTCGGTGATCTACGGCAGCGATGCAATTGGCGGGGTGATCCAGGTGTTTACCCGGCGCAACGCCGAACAGGGCCTGCAACCGCGCCTGCGGTTGGGCTTCGGCAGCCACCAGAGCTGGGAGCGTAGCCTCGGGCTGTCCGGCGGCGACGAACACACGCGCTTCAACCTGGGCGCGAGCCTGGATGAAAGCGCCGGCATCAACTCGACACACACCTCGTTTCCCAGCGATGGCGACCATGATGCCTACCGCAACCAGTCCGTTAGCCTGAACCTCAGCCACAGTTTCAGTGACGAGCTCGAAGCCGGTTTCAATCTGTTGGATAGCCGCGGCAAGTCGGAGTACGACGTCAGCTTCGGCCAGAAACCCTACACCGACTACGCCGTGAGCAGCGCCAGCAGCTATGTCGACGCGAGCCTCACCGAGCGCTGGCAATCGCGCCTGGAGCTGGGCCACAGCGAGAACCGCGATACCAAGCGCGATACGCTCAGCGATGAGTTCAGCGTGTTCAACACCTACCGCGACTCGCTCAACTGGCAGAACGACCTGACGCTAAATGACCGCAACAGCCTGATCCTCGGCGGTGACTGGTACGAAGACCGCTTCCACGGCTCCACCACCTTCACCGAAAACAGCCGCTGGAACCGCGCCGCGTTTGTGCAGCATCGTTTCCACAGCGAATGGTTTTCCACCGAACTGGGCCTGCGCCATGACCAGAACCAACAGTTCGGTAGCCAGAACAGCTGGAGCGGCACCCTCACCGTGCCGATCAATCCCGACAATGATGTGCTGCTGAGCTACAGCGAAGGCTTCCGTGCGCCGACCTTCAATGACCTCTATTACCCGGAAACGCAGTACAGCAACAGCAACCCCAACCTTCAGCCCGAGACGTCGAAGAGTTACGAACTGCAATGGCGCAGCCAGCTCGGCGACCACACGCGCCTGGAAACCTCGCTGTACCGCACCGACTTGAGCGACGCGATCATTCTCGACGGCGGCAAACCGCAGAACGTCGCAGCGGCGCGGATCAATGGTTTTGAAGCCGCGCTCAAGCACGAGCTGTTCGGCTGGCAGGGCAACCTGGGCGTTTCGCTGATCGACCCGCGCGACCGCGACAGCGGCCACACCCTCGCCCGCCGTGCGCGGCGCACCCTGAACCTGGACCTGGATCGGCAATTCGATCAACTCGGCGTCGGTGCGAGCTGGCAGGCGATTAGCAGCAGCTACGACGACGAAGCCAATCGCAATCGCCTGAGCGGTTATGCCTTGCTCGGGCTGCGCAGCAGTTGGGCGCTCAGCCGGGAAGTGGCGCTGTCGCTGAAAGTCGATAACGTGCTGGACAAGACTTACGCTCGGGCACGTTACAGCTATGACGATCCGGCGTTCCTGAACAATCAGGACTATCGGGAAGAAGGTCGGGTGTGGAGGGTTGGCGTGACCTGGACGCCGACGCTCTGATAGAAACGTCGGCGTGCCTGCGATTGCGTCAGCGGTTCGGCGCAATCACCTGACACAACCGCGCCAAGGCTTCCAACATCTGCCCGCTCGGCCGTTCCAGGCCTTTGTCCGGCACCAACAGCAAACGCCCCTGCGCCACCGCCGCCAGCTGCGGCCAGGCTTTCCAGGCATCCAACTGCGGTTGATCCGCCGCCAGAATCACCCCGGGGTTGCGCTGCAGCACCGCCTCGACGCTGACCTGCGGCGCGGGCAGCGTGAGGTCGTCGAACACATTGCGCGCGCCGCACACACTCAGCGCATCGCTGATGATCTGCCCACCGCCCACGGTGTACAAAGGCGGGCTCCACACTTGGTAAAACACCCGCAGGGGTTCGGCACGCTGATAGCGCTGGCGCAACCCGGCCAGGCGTTGGCGCAACTGCGCAGACAATTGCCGGCCGGCGTCGGCGCGCCCCAGTTGCTCGGCGATGGCCTGGACCTGCTGGGTCAGTTGTTCGAGGTTATGGGGTTCGGCGACGTAGACCGGGATATTCAGGCGCTGCAACTGTTCACGCTGGGCCGGGTCGATGCTGCCGGGCCAGAGCAGGATCAGGTCGGGCTTGAGGCTGAGCAAGCGCTCGATGTTCAATTGCCCATAGCGCCCGACCGACGCGACCTTCGCCAGCGCCGCTGGCCGCTCGCCGCCGTCGAGCACGCCCACCAACAGGTCGGCAGCGCCCAGTTCAACCACGATTTCCGACAGCGACGGCGCCAGGCTGACCACCCGCTCGACCGCCAGGGCCTGGGCAGCGAACGCCAGCAGCAGGAGCGCCAGCCAGCGAGGCTTCATCCCAATTGACGCGGGATGCGGTAGAGGTAAAACAACACCAGGGTCGACAATGCCAGCAGGAACAACGGCACCGCTTCCAGGCCGACGAATACCGCCAGCGCACCGACCCAGGCCGGCACGGAGGCAATCAGCAACGCCGTGCGCCGACGGGCGGCGAGGGTGATCCAGGCCGCCGGCTCTTCTGCGGTATCGAGGGCTTTAGAGGTGGCGATCAACGCATGTTTATAACCATGAAAATAGCGCAGGCTGAGAAACATCGAGGCCACGCCGGCAATGAAGAACGGCATGGCCAGCACCGGCAACAGCGGTTCGGCCTGAGCGAACACCAGGTTGATCACGAACAATGGCAGCAACGCCAGCGCCAGGTACTGCCACCAATTGAAGGACAGTCGCCGTTTCACCTGGCCTCGAGTCACGCGCGGTCGACCTCGCCCTGGTGCTCGTTACCCATCATGTGGTCGAGCTTGCTGGCTTTGGTCGCCAGGTAGAGCTTGTTGTGCGGGTTGTGCCCGGTGTGCAGCGGCACGCGCTCGGCGACGGTGATGCCCATCTCGGTCAAGGCTTTGACCTTGCGCGGGTTGTTGGTCATCAGGCGCAGGGATTTCACGCCCAGGTGCTCCAGCATCGGCAGGCAGATGCCGTAGTCACGCTGGTCGGCGGCAAAGCCCAGGCGCTCGTTGGCTTCAACGGTGTCCGCGCCGCCGTCCTGCAACTCGTAGGCGCGGATTTTATTCAGCAGGCCAATGCCACGACCTTCCTGGCGCAAGTACAGCAAGATGCCGCGGCCTTCATGGGCGATGGCGCGCATCGCCGCTTCCAGTTGCGAACCACAGTCGCAGCGCTGGCTGAACAGCGCGTCGCCGGTCAGGCACTCGGAGTGGATGCGGCCCAGTACCGGCGCGCCATCGGCGATATCGCCCAGGCTGAGCACGACGTGCTCGCGCCCGTTGGCTTCTTCGAGGAAGCCATGCATGGTGAACATGGCAAAAGGGGTAGGCAGCTTGGAAGCAGCGACGAAAACGACGGGCACCGTGTGCTCCTGATTTCAGATTTCACAGAGGCGGGCATTGTAACAGCACGTTCCTACAGACGCTTAAGCTGAATTATCGTTGATAAAGATCAATCGGCTCGATTGGCCTTCGTCTCGGTTCTATGCAGGTCTGAATGCTGACTCAGGGCGTCTCGCGAAAATGTTGATAACCGCGAACGGCCGGGGTGATGTCGCGCCCGTTCGCGTCGAGCAGCGTCACGCCCTGCCCCGCCTCGACCCGGCCGATCACATGCACCGG
Source organism: Pseudomonas sp. 7-41 (assembly GCF_021233075.1). Taxonomy (NCBI): domain Bacteria; kingdom Pseudomonadati; phylum Pseudomonadota; class Gammaproteobacteria; order Pseudomonadales; family Pseudomonadaceae; genus Pseudomonas; species Pseudomonas sp. 7-41. The sequence continues at coordinate 6,131,680 of NZ_CP089551.1, forward strand.
CCAGCCGCCCGCCAGCAACGGTGCCAGCGCGGCCGGTGGCAGGGTGAACACCAACACATAGTCGTCGCCGCCACTCAAGGCCGCCACCCGCGCCGCGTCATCGCCGACAAACGCGAGCAAGGCCTTGGATAACGGCAGTCGCTGGCGCTCGACCAGCAGGCTGACAGCCGATGCCTTAGCGATATGCCCACAATCGGCCAGGAGCCCGTCGGAAATATCCATTGCAGACGTCGCCTTGCCCCGAAGGGCAACGCCCAGGGCCAACTGCGGTTGCGGCGACCAGTAATGCGCCAGCAGCGGGTCGGCGATGCCGGCCTCGGCGCTGCGCTGGCCCAGCACCAACGGCAGCGCTCCCGCCGCGTTGCCCAATTCCCCGCCCACACACAGCAAGTCACCCGGCCGCGCACCGCTGCGGGTCAACGCTTGCCCGGCCGGCACACGGCCGAACACGGTCATGGTCAGGCTCAGCGGCCCGCGCGTGGTGTCGCCGCCGACCAGGCCCACCCGACAGCTCTGCGCCATGGCGTTCAAACCCTGGGCATAGCGTTGCAGCCAATCGGCATCGACGGTGGGGGTTGTGAGGGCCAGGGTAAACGCGATGGGGTCGGCGCCCATGGCGGCCAGATCGCTCACCGCCACGGCCAGCGAGCGCTGGCCGAGCAGGAACGGATCACAGGGGTCGGCGAAATGCACGCCGGCCACCAAGGTATCGGTGGAGATTGCCAACTGCTCCCCGGCGGGGAGCGCCAGCAAGGCGCAGTCATCGCCGATCCCCAGGGCAATGCCCTCGCCGCCCTGCGCACAAGGCGCGGCGGCGAAGTATTTGCGGATCAGCTCAAACTCGCCCATCGAGAACTCAAGCGCGGATCAGCGCTTGTGTTCCTTCACTTCGGCTTCGCGCAGGCGCGGGGCCAGCTTGTCGAGCACGCCGTTGACGAACTTGTGACCGTCGGTCGAACCGTAGACTTTCGCCAGTTCGATGCCTTCGTTGATCACCACGCGGTACGGCACGTCGACGCGCTTGAGCAGCTCCCAGGTGGACAGGCGCAGTACGGCCAGTTCAACCGGGTCCAGCTCGTCGAGGGTCAGGTCCAGGCACGGTGCCAGCGCGATGTCGATCTCGGTCTTATTGGCCGGGACGCCGTGCAGGATGTCGTGGAAGTAGCTGGCATCGACGTCACTGAAATCGTTATCGACGCGAAATTGCGCTTCGATTTCGTTCAGCGAGGTTTTCGCCATGTGCCACTGATACAGCGCCTGGGTCGCAAGTTGACGCGCTTCGCGACGCTTGACGCTCTTGGACGGCTTGCCGGCGTCGGCTGGGCGTGGGTCGCGCGGGTTGAAACGATCGCTCTCGTCGGAAATCACTTGGCCTCCAACTGCGCCAGCAGGCTGACCATTTCCAGGGCGGACAGGGCAGCTTCAGCACCTTTGTTACCGGCCTTGGTGCCGGAACGTTCGATGGCTTGTTCGATCGAATCCACGGTCAGCACGCCGAATGCAACCGGTACGCCGAACTCCATGGACACCTGGGCCAGGCCCTTGGTGCATTCGCCAGCCACGTATTCGAAGTGCGGCGTACCGCCACGAATGACCGCGCCCAGGGCGACGATCGCCGCGTATTCACCCCGTTGCGCAACTTTTTGCGCAACCAGTGGAATTTCGAAGGCGCCAGGGGCACGGATGATGGTGATGTCGCTCTCGCTCACACCGTGGCGAACCAGGGCGTCCACGGCACCGCTTACCAGGCTTTCAACCACGAAGCTGTTGAAGCGGCCAACCACCAGGGCATAGCGGCCTTTGGGGGCGATGAAGGTACCTTCGATGGTCTTCAGGGTCATTCGACAAATCTCTTAAAGAGCCGGGACGCGAAAAGTGCGTCCCTCAGTGATGATTTAACCGCGAACAAGGGGCGAAAATCGCCAGCCTTTATTCGGAGGGCACGTATTCTACAACTTCCAGGTCGAAACCGGATATCGCATTAAATTTCATCGGTGCGCTCATCAGGCGCATTTTGCGCACGCCGAGGTCACGCAGGATCTGCGAACCGGCACCGACGATGCTGTAGGTGGTCGGCGTTTTGACCTGGGTTTGCTCGGCGGACTCACGAATATGCGCGAGCAATACGTCGCCATCCACCGGGTTGCCCAACAGCAATACCACCCCGCTGCCGGCCTCGGACACCGCGGCCATCGCGGCGCGCAGGCTCCAGCGCCCGGGTTGCTTGACCATCAACAGGTCGCGCAGCGGGTCCATGTTATGCACGCGCACCAGGGTCGGTTCGTCGGCGCAGATGGTGCCCAGGGTCAGCGCCATGTGAACGTCGCCCTCCACCGAATCACGGTAGGTCACCAGGTTGAATTGGCCCAGTTCGCTGTCCAGCGGCTGCTCGGCAATCCGCTGAACGGTACGTTCGTGGATCATCCGGTAGTGAATCAGGTCGGCAATCGTGCCGATCTTGAGGTTGTGTTGGGCGGCAAAGGTTTCGAGTTCGCTACGACGGGCCATGGTGCCGTCGTCGTTCATCACTTCGCAAATCACCCCGCTCGGCTCGAAACCGGCCATGCGCGCCAGGTCGCAGGCGGCTTCGGTGTGGCCGGCGCGGGCCAGGGTGCCGCCCGGCTGGGCCATCAGCGGGAAGATGTGGCCCGGGCTGACGATGTCTTCGGCCTTGGCGTCTTTCGCGGCGGCCGCTTGCACGGTGCGCGCACGGTCGGCGGCGGAGATCCCGGTGGTCACGCCGGTGGTGGCCTCGATCGATACGGTGAACTTGGTGCCAAACCCGGAACCGTTGCGCGGCGCCATCAGCGGCAGCTTGAGCAACTCGCAGCGTTCGCGGCTCATGGGCATGCAGATCAACCCACGGGCGTGCTTGGCCATGAAGTTGATGTGCTCCGGCTTGCACGCCTCGGCGGCCATGATGATGTCGCCTTCGTTCTCACGGTCTTCGTCATCCATCAGGATGACCATCTTGCCTTGGCGGATATCTTCAACCAGTTCTTCGATGCTATTGAGCGCCACAGGGCACCCCCTTGGTCAGGATTTCAGGTAGCCGTTAGCGGCCAGAAAACTTTCGGTGATGTTACTGGCAGGCTTTTGTCGAGAGTCAGACTCTGCGGCCTTATCGCCCATAAGCAGGCGCTCCAGGTAACGGGCAAGCAAGTCGACTTCCAGGTTCACCCGGCGACCTGGCTGGTACGACGCCATGATGGTTTCGCTCAGGGTGTGGGGAATGATGGTCAGTGCGAATTCGGCGCCATCCACGGCGTTCACGGTCAGGCTGGTGCCATCGACGGTGATCGAGCCTTTGTGGGCGATGTATTTGGCCAACTCCTTGGGCGCGCGGATGCGGAACTCCACGGCGCGGGCGTTTTCGCTGCGCGCCACTACTTCGCCGACGCCGTCGACATGGCCGCTGACCAGATGACCGCCCAGGCGCGTGGTCGGGGTCAGGGCTTTTTCCAGGTTGACCGGGCTGCCGGCCTTGAGGTCGCTCATCGCCGTGCAGTCCAGGGTTTCGCGGCTGACATCGGCGGCAAAGCCGTTGCCCGGCAAGTCGACGACGGTCAGGCACACGCCGCTGACGGCGATGCTGTCGCCCAGCTTGACGTCGCCCAGGTCGAGCTTGCCGGTGTCAACCAGCAGGCGCACGTCGCCGCCCTTGGGGGTCATGGCACGGATGCTGCCGATGGATTCGATAATGCCGGTGAACATGGCCTTCTCCTGGAAAACGGTGCGGGCGTTTGAGCGCCCGGTCAGAATTATACGCTCGCTGCTGGCACAGGGATGGCAGTGACTCGCCAGTCATCGCCCACAGCGCGCATTTCAGTGATCTTGAGTTGGGGCGCGTCGGCCAGTTTCTCAAGCGGCCAGTCCAGCAAAGGCCGGGCTGCGGAGCCGAGGAACTTGCCGGCGACGAAAATCACGTATTCGTCCACCAGGCCCTGCTGGGCGAACGCGCCCGCCAGGCTTGGCCCGGCTTCCACCAGCACGTCGTTGACGCCACGGGCCGCCAACGCCACCAGCGCCGAGCGCAGGTCGACCTGACCATCGACACCGGGCACCACCAGGCACTCGGGGCCACGGGGGAACTGGTTTTCCGCAGTGACACAGGTGATGACCAGCGCCGGGCCGGCCTTGAAGAACGGCGCATTGAGCGGCACCCGCAGGCGGCCGTCGATCAATACGCGCAGCGGCGGACGCGACATGGCCAGCGCGGTGGTTTCTGCGTCCAGGCCGAGTTCGGCGGCGCGCACGGTCAGGCGCGCACCATCGGCCAGCACGGTGTCGGCGCCGGTCAGCACTACGCTGGCCTCGGCGCGCAGGCGCTGCACGGCGGCGCGGGCGGCGGGGCCGGTGATCCATTGGCTCTCGCCACTGGCCATCGCGGTGCGGCCGTCCAGGCTCATCGCCAGCTTGACCCGCACAAACGGCAGGCCGTGTTCCATGCGCTTGAGGAAACCTTTATTGAGCGCCCGCGCTTCCACTTCGAGCACACCGCTGCGCACTTCGATGCCGGCCTGGGCCAAACGCTGCATACCGCGCCCGGCGACGTCCGGGTTGGGGTCCTGCATCGCCGCGACCACCCGCGCCACCCCGGCACTCACCAGCGCATCGGCGCACGGCGGGGTATGGCCGTAATGGCTGCAGGGTTCCAGGGTGACGTAGGCCGTGGCGCCACGGGCTTTGTCAGCGGCTGCGCGCAAGGCATGCACTTCTGCATGGGGCTCGCCGGTACGTACATGCCAACCTTCGCCGACGATCTGCCCATCGCGCACAATCACACACCCCACACGCGGGTTGGGATGGGTGGTGTACAGGCCGTTGCGCGCCAGTTCGAGGGCGCGGGCCATGTAATGGGCGTCGAGGATGGCCTGTTCAGCAGACGGTGGGTTCATTTTTTGATCGGCTCACGGGCCAGGCGGTCGATCTCTTCGCGGAACTCATTGAGGTCCTGGAAACGTCGATACACCGAAGCGAAACGGATATAGGCGACTTCGTCGAGCTTTTGCAGCTCGCCCATCACCAGCTCTCCAACCACCAGGGACTTGACCTCGCGCTCGCCGGTCGCGCGCAACTTGTGCTTGATATGCGCCAGCGCCGCCTCCAGCCGCTCGACACTCACCGGGCGTTTTTCCAGGGCGCGCTGCATACCGGCGCGCAATTTGTCTTCGTCGAAAGGCTGGCGGCTGCCGTCGGACTTGATCAGGCGCGGCAATACCAGTTCGGCGGTTTCGAAGGTGGTGAAACGTTCACCGCAGGCCAGGCATTCGCGCCGGCGACGCACTTGATCGCCCTCGGCGACCAGACGCGAGTCAATGACCTTGGTGTCGTTGGCACCGCAGAAGGGACAGTGCATGGTGGCAGGCAACAAAAAAAGGGAGGGCCATGGTAGCGCATCCCCGTGGCAAGACAAGCCATAGCCTTTACGGTATATAGGCTGACGATTATGTTTCGTGTTTTTTAAGCCACGGATTTTGTCCTTTCTGGAGCCGTACATGCAGTTACGACCACTCGTTTTACTCACCTTGTTCGGTTTTCTGGTCGCCTGCAGCAGCGAAGCCCCAAAACCTTCGACGCCGCAGCCTCAGCCGGCGCAAGAGAAAAAAGTCCCCGGCATCGAAGACCTCGGCCCGCTGCCGGCCTACCAGCGTGAGATCAACGGCAGCCTGACCAACGTGCCCGCCGGCGCCGAAGTCGAAATGGCGCTGTTGGTGATCGACGACCGCAGCCGCCCGCAACAACTGCTCGCCAGCAGCGTGCTGAGCGGCAACGGCAAGCCCCTGGCCTTCCGCCTGCGCTTCAGCCCCGACGCGTTCCCGGCCGGTGCGCGGGTCGAACTGCGCGGGCGCGCCAGCCAGTCCGGCCAACTGATCCTGCACCTGCCCGCAGTACGCATCACCCAGGCCATCACCCAGACCACCGGCCCCCTGCAACTCGTCAAGGCACCATGACGCCACCGCTCGACCTGCAACGGGCGCTGAGCGCCCTGATCGGCGACGCACAGCTGGTGCCCTGCCCGTTGCCGGGCACCGACCTGGCGTTGTGGCTGCTCGACGCCGACAACATGGACCGCGCCTTCAGCCCCGAAGAAACCCGGCGCATCCTGCATGAGCCGCCCTACTGGAGTTTTTGCTGGGCCAGCGGCCTGGCACTCGCACGCTACCTGGCGGCGAACCCGGAATGGGTCGCGGGCAAGCGCGTGCTGGATTTCGGCGCCGGCTCCGGCGTCGCCGGGATTGCCGCGGTCAAGGCCGGCGCGCTGGAAGTGGTGGCCTGCGACCTGGACCCACTGGCATTGGCGTCCTGCCGTGCGAATGCCGAACTCAACGGGGTTGAACTGGGCTATTCGACGGACTTTTTCGCCGAGGCCGACCGCTTCGACCTGATCCTGGTGGCCGACGTGCTCTACGACCGCGCCAACCTGCCGCTGCTCGACCAATTCCTCACGCGCGGGCGTAAAGCACTGGTGGCGGACTCACGGGTGCGGGACTTTCAGCATCCGGATTATCAGCGCCTGGCGATACTCGATGCCCTGACATTGCCGGACTTGGCCGAGCCTTGGGAGTTTCGCAAGGTGAGCCTGTACCATTCGCGGCGCCAGCCCTTATAGTTGCCCCATTCCCGCTTTATTCGAGACGCCCCATGAGTGAGCCCACGCCGTATATCTTCGACGCCACCACCGCCACGTTCGACCAGGCGGTGATCCAGAACTCCTTCGAAAAGCCCGTGCTCGTGGACTTCTGGGCCGAGTGGTGCGCGCCGTGCAAGGCGTTGATGCCGATGCTGGCGAAGATCGCCGAGAGTTATCAGGGCCAATTGCTGCTGGCCAAGGTCGATTGCGAGGCCGAGCAGGACATCGTTGCGCGCTTTGGTATTCGCAACCTGCCGACGGTGGTGCTGTTCAAGGACGGCCAACCGGTGGACGGGTTTGCCGGGGCGCAGCCGGAGTCGGCGGTGCGGGCGATGCTCGAACCTCACGTGCAGATGCCGCCGCCGGCTGCGGCGGACCCGCTGGAGCAGGCTCAGGCGCTGTTTGCCGAGGGCCGTATCAGTGAAGCCGAAGCCGTGCTGGTCGCGCTGCTGGGCGAAGACAACAGCAACGCCGGCGCGCTGATTCTGTACGCGCGCTGCCTGGCCGAACGCGGTGAATTGGGCGAAGCCCAGGCCGTTCTCGACGCCGTCAAGAGCGACGAGCACAAGGCCGCCCTCGCTGGCGCCAAGGCGCAAATCACCTTCCTGCGCCAGGCCGCCGACCTGCCCGACCCCGCCGACCTGAAAAGCCGCCTGGCGCAAAACCCGCAGGACGACGAAGCGGCCTATCAGTTGGCCATTCAGCAACTGGCACGCCAGCAGTACGATGCCGCGCTGGAAGGCTTGCTCAAACTGTTCATCCGCAACCGCAGCTACAGCGAAGGCTTACCGCACAAGACCTTGCTGCAGGTGTTCGAACTGCTGGGCAACGATCACCCGCTGGTGACCGCGTACCGCCGCAAGCTGTTCGCCGCGCTGTACTAATCGCCCTGTAGGAGCGAGCTTGCTCGCGAAAAACTCAAGGACACCGCATTCATTCAGGATGGGCGCGTTGTGGTTGACGCTCTTCGCAAGCAAGCTCGCTCCTACAACGGGTCAATCCAGGTATAGAGCGGCGTATCACCGCCGCTGCTGACCTTGACCTGGCCGCTATGGCGCAGGCGCACCAGCAGGCGCTTGCCCGCCGCGGCGTCGCCGGCCAGTCCTTCCAGTTGATCGAGCAATTCCAGCCCGTTGAGCTGGCCGGCGGCGCGCAACAGGTCCTGGGCGTTCTGCCACAGGTCATCGTTCTGCTTGACCGCAACAACCGGCGCAGCGGTGGCACTGGGCACCGGCGTCGTCTGCAACTGCGCGCGCAGGCGTGCCCAATCAGCGTCATCCAGCTCCAGGGTCAAGTCCACCGGCAGGTCGCCGACAGTTCCACGAATCCGCAACATCGTCCCTACTCCTGCATTTTTTCCGACGGGCATGCTCCCATGCGGCTTGCGCAACGCCAAGCGGACGGTCAAACTCTCGACACTATTGTTATAAGATCACATAACATAAATTTCATGTTCTGGAGCTTCCCCATGCGCCGTCTGCTGCTTGCTTTGCCGTTTGCCCTGCTGCCACTGGCTATCGCCCACGCCGCTGACGAGCATGATCATGAGCATGCCAGTCTGGGAGCCCATGAACACGGGGTCGGCCGTCTCAACGCAGTGCTCGACGGCCAGGCCCTGGAGCTTGAGCTGGACAGCCCGGCGATGAACCTGGTGGGGTTCGAACACCCGGCCACCAGCGCCGCCGACAAAGCCAAGGTCGCCGCCGTGCGCAAACAGCTGGAAAACCCAGCCGCCCTGTTCAACCTGCCCAAGGCCGCCGGTTGCGTGGTCAGCACCCAGGAACTCAACAGCCCGCTGTTCGGCGACAAGCCCGAAGCCGAGCATGATGACGACGATGACGACCACGCCACCGCCGACAAAGACGCGGCCGCCCACGAGCATCATCACGACCACAGCGAAATCCACGCCCACTACCAGTTCACCTGCGCCACGCCGACGGCCTTGAGCAACCTCGACCTGAGCCAGGTGTTCAAGACCTTCCCCGCCACCCAGAAAATTCAGGTACAACTGATCGGCCCGAGCGGCCAGCAAGGTGTGGAAGCGACGGTCACAGCAGCCACCCTGAAGTTCTGAGTAGCCATGAGCCACGCATTGATCGAACTGTCCGACCTGGGCTTCAACTGGCCCGGACACCCGCCGTTGCTGGACATCCCCGCGTTCCGCCTGGAACCGGGGGAGACCCTGTTTCTCAAGGGCCCCAGCGGCAGTGGCAAGACCACCCTGCTCGGCCTGCTGGGCGGCGTGCAGACACCCGGCCGAGGCAGCATCCGTCTGCTCGGCCAGGAACTGACCGACCTCTCGGCCGGTGCCCGCGACCGTTTTCGCGTCGACCACACCGGCTACATCTTCCAGCAGTTCAACCTGCTGCCGTTCCTGTCGGTGCGCGAAAACGTCGAGTTGCCGTGCCACTTTTCCAAGCTGCGCGCGCAGCGGGCCAAGCAGCGCCACGGCAGTGTCGACCAGGCCGCCGCGGCGTTGCTGGCGCACCTGGGGTTGAAGGACAGCGCCCTGCTGGAGCGCCGCGCCGACTCGCTGTCGATCGGCCAGCAACAACGGGTGGCCGCCGCCCGTGCGCTGATCGGCCAGCCGGAGCTGGTGATCGCCGACGAACCCACCTCGGCGCTGGACTACGACGCCCGTGAAGCCTTCCTGCAACTGTTGTTCGCCGAATGCCGCGAGGCCGACGCCAGCCTGTTGTTTGTCAGCCATGACCAGAGCCTGGCTCCGCTGTTCGACCGTCACCTGTCGCTGGCCGAACTCAATCGCGCCGCCACGCCCGCAGAGGTTTGAGATGTATCTGTTCCGTCTAGCCATGGCCAGCCTGGCTAACCGCCGCTTTACCGCGATCCTCACCGCCTTCGCCATCGCCCTTTCGGTGTGCCTGCTGCTGGCGGTGGAGCGGGTACGTGTTGAAGCGCGCAACAGTTTCGCCAGCACCATCAGCGGCACCGACCTGATCGTCGGCGCGCGCTCCGGCTCGGTCAACCTGCTGCTGTATTCGGTGTTCCGCATCGGCAACGCCACCAACAATATCCGTTGGGACAGCTACGAACACTTCGCCGCCAACCCGCAGGTGAAATGGGCGATTCCGATCTCCCTCGGCGACTCCCATCGCGGCTACCGGGTGATGGGCACCAACGAATCCTATTTCGAGCACTACCAGTACGGCCGCAAGCAACACCTCGAACTGGCCAGCGGCCGCGCCTTCGCCACCGATCCGTTCGAAGTGGTACTCGGCGCCGAAGTGGCCGAAGCGCTGCACTACAAGCTCGGCGATCAGTTGGTGCTGGCCCATGGCGTGGCCGTGGTGAGCCTGGTCAAGCACGATGACAAACCGTTCACCGTGGTCGGCATCCTCAAGCGCACCGGCACCCCGGTGGACCGCACACTGCATATCAGCCTCGGCGGCATGGAGGCGATCCATATCGACTGGCACAACGGCGTGCCGGCCCAGGGCAAAGGCCGCATCAGTGCCGATCAGGCGCGCAACATGGACCTGACCCCGCAGGCGATCACCGCCTTCATGCTCGGCTTGAACAACAAGATCTCCACCTTCGCCCTGCAACGCGAGATCAATGAATTCCGTGGCGAACCAATGCTGGCGATCCTGCCCGGCGTGGCGCTGCAAGAGCTGTGGAGCATGATGGGCACCGCCGAAAAAGCGCTGTTCGTGATCTCGCTGTTCGTGGTGCTGACCGGTTTGATCGGCATGCTCACCGCGATCCTCACCAGCCTCAACGAGCGCCGTCGCGAAATGGCGATCCTGCGTTCGGTGGGCGCGCGGCCGTGGCATATCGCGACGTTGCTGATCTTCGAAGCCTTCGCCCTGGCGCTGTCCGGTGTGATCGCCGGCGTGGGTCTGCTGTACGTGTGCATCGCCGCTTCACGCGGGTACCTGCAGGCCAACTACGGCCTGGACCTGCCGATGGCCTGGCCCAGCGAGTATGAATGGAGCTTGCTCGCCGGTATCCTCGCGGCGGCGCTGTTGATGGGCAGCGTGCCGGCGTGGCGGGCCTATCGACAATCCTTGGCCGATGGCCTGTCCATACGTTTATGAGGAAGGCTTCGATGCGTCGTGCCCTGTTTGCCCTGTTGTTGTTGCTGGCCGCGCCCGCCTGGGCGGAGGATCAGCCCAAGGATTTGTCCTGGCAGGAAATGATCCCGGCGGACGCGCCGCCGGAAATCCCCAATATGAAACCGCTGCACGACCTGTCGAAAATGGCCGATGCGTTGTCGGTGGAGGCCGCGCCAGCGGCCAAGCAGGACTTGCCCAACGCACCGGTGGTGCCAAGCCTCGACGGCCGGCATATCCGCCTGCCGGGCTATATCGTGCCGCTGGAAGTCAGTGAAGAAGGCCGTACCACCGAGTTTCTGTTGGTGCCGTATTTCGGCGCGTGCATTCACGTACCGCCGCCGCCGTCGAACCAGATCGTGCATGTGAAAAGCGAAGTCGGCGTGAAGCTCGACGAGCTGTATCAGCCGTATTGGATCGAGGGCGTGATGCAGGTCAAACCGTCCTCCAGTGAGCTGGCCGACGCCGGCTATCAGATGGATGCCGAGAAGATTTACGTCTACGAATTGCCGGAATAGCGCTTATCACCCATTCATTGAGCTGCGTCAAAAGACCGAACGGAACGATCTTTACCATTGGATGTACAACCTTTAAACGTCCTCTGGAGCTCCCATGAACAATAAGTCTCTGCTCGGCGCGTCACTCTTCGCGCTCGCCCTCGCCGCCCCCGTTGCCCACGCTTACGAGGCCGGTGACATCCTGATTCGTGCCGGTGCGATTACCGTGAACCCGAACACAGACAGCGGTAACGTCAAAGTTGACCAGGGCCCATCGACCGGCGCCAACCTGGGCGGCAAGGCGACCTTGAGCAGCGACACGCAACTGGGTCTGAACTTCGCCTACATGTTCAGCAGCCACTGGGGTATCGAACTGCTGGCGGCCACCCCGTTCTCGCATGACGTGAAACTCAAGGGCACTTCCGTAGGCGCAGCCAACGGTAAGCTCGGCTCCCTGAAACAACTGCCGCCAACCCTGAGCGTCGTGTACTACCCGCTGGACAGCGCGTCGAAGTTCCAACCGTATGTAGGTGCCGGTATCAACTACACCTGGATCTATGACGAGAGCCTCAGCGGCACCGCGAAACAAAACGGTTTCAGCAACTTCAAGGCTGATAACTCCTGGGGCTGGGCCGCGCAGATCGGCGCCGACTACATGATCAACGACAAATGGATGATCAACGGCCAGGTACGTTATATCGACATCAGCACCACGGCCACCGTGGACAACAACGCCCTGGGCCAAGGCACCCGCGCCAAGGTCAATGTGGACGTTGATCCGCTGGTTGTCATGATCGGTGCTGGCTACAAGTTCTAAGCGATATTTAACAAACACCGCAAAACCAATGTGGGAGGGGGCTTGCCCCCGATAGCGCGGCGTCAGTCAACAGATTCATTGACTGAGCCACCGCTATCGGGAGCAAGCCCCCTCCCACATTTTGCTTTGGGGTGTTTCAGCTACGGCGGTAGAACCGATCCAGCAACGCCGGCAACCCTGCTCGCCACGCCCGCGGCTTGATGCCGAAGGTGTGGAGGATTTTCTTGCAGGCCAGCACCGCGTGTTGTGGTTCTTCACCGGCATCCGGCCGAGCCGCATGGGCCTGGGCGGTGGGGGCTTCGATCACCAGCGCACGGAAACTGCGCGCTTCGGTGAGGATCGCCTGGCCCAGCGCCAACGGCGTGGTCGCCTCGTGACCGGCGTAGTGATAAGTGCCCCACAGCGGCGCCGCGCAGTCGAGTTGCTTGAGCACGGAGATGATCACCCGCGCCGCATCGTCCACCGGCGTCGGATTGCCGCGACGGTCGTCCGCCATCAACAGTTCTTCAGTCTGCTCGGCCCGCGCCAGGAAACGCCCGAGGGTGCCGTCGACACTGTCATCCAGCAGCCAGCCAAAGCGCAGCAACACATGCTGCGGGCAGGTGGCGCGCACGCTCTGTTCGATACGCCACAACGCCTGGCCGCGCAGGCCCAGGGGCACCGGCTCGTCCTTTTCGCTGTAGGCAGTGGCGCGGGAGCCATCGAACACGCGGTAGCTGGACGGTTGCAGCAAGGTGATGCTGTGGTGCTGACACAGTTCGGCCAGGCGTTCGATCGCCGACTCCTGGGCGGCCAGACGGCTTTCGCTGACCGTTTCGGCCTGGAACCAATCGAAATAGTAGGCGAGGTTGATCAACGCATCGGGACGGGTGTCGTCGAGCAATTGGGTAAGGCTCGCGGCATCCCAGCCGTCTTGGGGCGGTTTGGGGGCGAGGAAACCGATGTCTTCCTCTGCACCGAGGCGAATCAGCGCCTGCCCGAGGGCATTCCCGCCGCCCAACAACATAAGGCGCATTCGCATAGATTGAGCTGGCCCGGTCTGTTTGGAACGATGGCTAGTATCGACAGGCGTTTGAGCCTTGCCGTGGGTATTTGCCAGAATCGTTGCATTTTGCGGGTTTGTAGCGCAACCGTCACGGACAAAGTGCGGGCTTGCAACTTGGCCCGGGCGGTTGCATATAGGGATCATGAACCTTCCTGAAACAACCAATACGGTCTTGAACGGCTTTCACCCCGCCGTCAGCGCCTGGTTCCGCAGCACCTTCCCCTCGGTGACCCACGCCCAGGCCCAGGCGTGGCCGCTGATCCGCCAGCGCCGCTCGACGCTGATCGCCGCGCCCACCGGCTCCGGCAAGACGCTGACGGCCTTCCTCGCGGTGCTCGATGACCTGGTTCATCAAGGCCTGGCCAACGGCGGGCAACTGCCGGATGAAACCCAGGTGGTGTATGTGTCGCCGCTCAAGGCGCTGTCCAACGACATCCAGATCAACCTGCAAACCCCGCTGACCGGGATCACCGCGCATTTACAGCAGTTGGGCCTGCCACCGCTGGCGATCCGCACCGCCGTGCGTACCGGCGACACGCCGCAAAAAGACCGCGTGCTGATGCGCAAGCGTGCGCCGCATATTCTGGTGACCACGCCGGAATCGCTCTACGTGCTGCTGGGCTCGGACTCCGGCCGGCAGATGCTCGCCAGCACGCGCACGGTGATCGTCGATGAGATCCATGCGATCGCGGCGAGCAAACGCGGCAGTCACCTGGCCCTGAGCCTCGAACGCCTGCAAGGCTTGTGCGCCGAGCCGTTGATACGCATCGGTCTGTCGGCCACGCAAAAACCCATCGAGGCGGTGTCGCGTTTTCTGGTGGGCACGGCACGTCCGTGCGCGATCGTCGACATCGGCCATGCGCGCCCGCGTGACCTGGATATCGAAGTGCCGCCGGTGCCGCTGTCAGCGGTAATGGCCAACGACGTGTGGGAATTGGTCTACGACCGCCTCGCCGCCCTCGCCCGCGAACACCGCACCACGCTGATTTTCGTCAACACCCGGCGCCTGGCCGAACGCCTGGCGCGGCATTTAAGCGAGCGCCTGGGCAAGTCCGCCGTGGCCGCGCACCACGGCAGCCTGGCCAAGGAGTTGCGCCTGGACGCCGAACAACGGCTCAAGGCCGGCGCGCTGCAAGTGCTGATCGCCACCGCATCCCTGGAGTTGGGGATCGATATCGGCGAGGTCGACCTGGTGTGCCAGATCGGCTCGCCCGGTTCCATCAATGGGTTTCTGCAAAGAGTCGGCCGCTCCGGGCACCAGGTCGGCGGCACGCCCAAGGGGCGCCTGTTCGCTACCACCCGCGATGACCTGATCGAATGCGCCGCCCTGCTCGACTGCGTGCGCCGGGGCGAGTTGGACACCTTGCACATTCCGGTCGCGCCGCTGGACGTACTGGCCCAGCAAATCGTCGCCGAAGTCAGCGCACGGGAATGGCCGGAACAGGCGCTGCTCGAACTTATCCACCGCGCCGCGCCCTATGCCGAGCTGGATGAACGCCATTACCAGGCGCTGGTGCAGATGCTCTGCGACGGCTACAACGGCCGCCAGGGCATCCGCAGCGCCTACCTGCACCGCGACGCCGTGACCGGCACCCTGCGCGGCCGTCGGGGCGCCAGGCTGACCGCCGTGACCAGCGGCGGCACCATCCCCGACAACGCCGACTACAGCGTGTTGCTCGAGCCTCAGGGCCTGAACATCGGCAGCGTCAACGAAGACTTCGCGGTGGAAAGCATCGCCGGGGATGTCTTCCAGCTCGGTAATACGTCCTACCGGATCTTGCGGGTCGAAGCCGGCAAGGTGCGGGTCGAGGACGCCCATGGCCAGCCGCCGACCATCCCGTTCTGGCTCGGCGAAGCGCCGGGGCGCAGCCGCGAACTGTCGGCGGCGGTCGCGCGTTTGCAGGGCCAGTTGGACGAACTGCTCGGCGCCACGCCCGGCGATCTGCAGCCCACCCTCGCCTGGCTCACCGACACCCTGGGCCTGAACCGCGCCAGCGCCGAGCAGATCGTGGATTACCTGGCCCGCGCGCGCCTGGCGCTCAGCGCGCTGCCGTCCCAAGACACGCTGATCATGGAGCGGTTTTTCGACGAGTCCGGCGGCACCCAACTGATCATCCACACGCCGTTCGGCAGCCGCATCAACCGCGCCTGGGGCCTGGCGCTGCGCAAGCGTTTCTGCCGCACCTTCAACTTCGAACTGCAAGCGGCGGCCAGCGAGAATGCGATCGTGCTGTCGCTGTCCACCAGCCACAGTTTCGCGCTGGATGAGGTGTGGCGTTATCTCAACAGCCAGACCGCCGAGCACCTGCTGATCCAGGCCGTGCTCGACGCGCCGCTGTTCGGCGTGCGCTGGCGCTGGAACGCCGGGGTGGCCCTGGCGTTGCCGCGTTTTACCGGCGGGCGCAAGGTGGCGCCGCAGATCCAGCGAATGAAAAGCGAAGACCTGATCGCCAGCGTGTTTCCCGACCAGATCGCGTGCCTGGAAAACCTCGCCGGCGAGCGCGAAGTACCCGACCACCCGCTGGTCGAACAAACCCTGGATGACTGCCTGCACGAAGCGATGGACAGCGACGCCTGGCTGGCCCTGTTGCGGCGCATCGAGCGCGGCGAGGTACGCCTGATCAGCCGCGACCTGCCGGCGCCCTCGCCCATGGCCGCGGAAATTCTCAGCGCGCGGCCCTACACCTTTCTCGACGACGCGCCGCTGGAAGAACGCCGCACCCAGGCCGTGCTCAACCGGCGCTGGAGCGACCCGCAGAGCACCGACGACCTTGGCGCGCTGGACGCCGACGCCATCGCCGGCGTGCGCGAAGAGGCCTGGCCGGCGCCCCATGGCCTGGATGAAATGCATGAGGCGTTGATGAGCCTGGCGTGCATCGTCGACAGCGAGGTCACGCCGCAATGGCGGCAGTGGTTGCAAACGCTGGCCAAGGGCGGACGCGCCTGTCCTCTGCCCCAAGGCCAGTGGGTGGCGGTGGAACGCCTGAGTTGCTTGCGGGCGATTTACCCCAACGACTTGCCGCTGTTGCCCGGCTTCGATGAGCCCTGGACCTTCGATGACGCGCTGGTGGAAGTGCTGCGCGCGCGCCTCGGGGGGTTCGGCCCGCTGAGCCTGATCGAAATCGCCGCGCCCCTTGGGCTGCCGGTGACCGACATCGCCCAGGCCCTGGCCCGCCTGGAGCAGGAAGGCTATGTGTTGCGCGGGCGTTTCAGCCCCGGCGCCCGCGAGGAACAATGGTGCGAACGGCACCTGCTGGCGCGGATTCATCGCTACACGGTCAAGCGCCTGCGCCGGGAAATCGAGCCTGTGGCGTTGCAGGACTTCATGCGCTTTCTGTTCGATTGGCAGCACCTGTCCGACGGTACGCGTGGCCAGGGCAGCGCGATGTTGCCGCAGATCGTCGCCCAGTTCGAAGGCTACGCGGCGGCCACCTCGGCCTGGGACAGTGACTTGCTCAGCGCGCGGCTCAAGGATTACACATCAACCTGGCTCGACGACCTGTGCCGCAGCGGCAAGCTGGTGTGGACACGCCTGAGCAACAAGCCCGGCGCCACCGCCCTGCGCAGCACGCCCGTGGTGCTGCTGCCGCGCAGCCAGGTGCCGTTGTGGAGCGGGCTGACCGAACAGACCGACAGCACGACGTTGTCGCCCAAGGCGCAGAAAGTCCACCAGACCCTGCGCGAGCACGGCGCGTTGTTTTTCGATGAACTGGCCCACGAAGCCCATCTGCTGCGCAGCGAGCTGGAAACGGCGCTGCAGGAACTGGTCGGCGCCGGCCTGGTGAACGCCGACAGCTTCGCCGGGCTGCGTGCGCTGACCACACCCGCGAGTAAACGCCAGGCGCGCAGCAGCCGGCGCGGGCGCGGTGCATTCGTCGGCGGCATGGACGATGCCGGGCGCTGGGCGCTGATCCGGCGCCCGTCGACCGCCGCCGGCCCGCACTCGGCCGAAACCCTGGAGCATGTGGCGATGACCTTGCTGCGTCGCTACGGCGTGGTGTTCTGGCGACTGCTGGAGCGCGAGGCGGATTGGCTGCCAAACTGGCGCGAACTGTTGCGCACCTTTCACCGCCTGGAGGCACGCGGGGAGATTCGCGGCGGGCGGTTCGTCAGCGGGTTGGCGGGCGAGCAGTTTGCGTTGCCGGAAGCGATCCCGCTGCTGCGTGAGGTGCGGCGGCGGGCCCATGATGGAAGCCTGATCGCGGTGTGCGGGGCTGATCCGCTGAACCTGGTGGGCACGCTGCTACCGGGCAGCAAGGTGCCGGCGGTGAGTGGTAACCGGATTGTGTATCGCGATGGGCTGCCGGCGGCGGTGATGGTGGCTGGCAAGCAACAGATACTGCTGGATGTGGATCAGCAGGCGGTGCAGGAGAGGCTGATCAGGCATTGAGTCGGGGTGACTTTGAAGGCCTCATCGGGGGCAAGCCCCCTCCCACACGTTGATCTGTGAACACAATCAAATGTGGGAGGGGGCTTGCCCCCGATGAGGCCAGAACAGCCAGCATCCTCATCAATAGAATCGGCCAGTACCACAGCCCGGAAACACCCGCAGCGACTGCTGCAACGCCGTGTGCTTGAGGCGCTGGGCCAACGGCCGATTGCGGATCAGGTGCGCGACCGGGCGGCGCAGGCGCACCACCAGCGCGCGGCCTATGGACGTGGGTAAAAAGTGGCTGGCATACAGGGTCAGCGGCAGGCAGATCAGCGTGGGGAGCGTATAGGGCAGCACATACCCCAGCCCCCCTTGCAGGCGTTTGCGCGGCTTGATCAATGATCGTCGGCTCAGGCGCTGCACGATAAAGCGCCCGAGCACCGTCAGCAGCGCAAAAGCGCCGATCCATACCGCGGACAGCAGCAGGAAGTCCCCGGCCACGCTCCACGGCGAACGCTGGGCCGTCTGGTCGACCAGACGGCCGACTTCATCCGCCGCCCGATAATGCAGTCTTGAGATTCAGCAAAACACCGGCTCCTTCAGAAGGTTCTGTAAGGAACTGACGGGTTTCAGGTGCGATCGTTCACCCTTTACGGCCGCCGGGGCGCTTTACTTCAAGTCGACATTCAGGCTGGGCGCACCAAACGCCACCAATTGCGCGTTGGAACCGGCGAAATAGCCTTTCCAGAATTCTTCCAGCGCTTGAATGGTCTTGCCGGAGCGGTAGGCCTGCTTGACGTCCTTGGTCACCAAGGCCGCGCCGGTGACGTACACCCGCGCGCCCTGCAAGTCTGCGAACAGGCCCTTTTGCGCCACGCGCTTCAGCTCGGCCTCCGGCTGCAGGTCACGAATCCGGTTGTTCGCGTAGAAGCTGCCGAAGTCGCTGTTTTCAAGCATGTCGGAGATCAACAACACCACTCGTTCCTGGGCCGGCTGTTGGCCCAGGTCCTTGCCGATCTCGCGCAACGAGTGGAAGATTTCGCTGCGCGCGATATCCTCGGACGCCTCACGCAACGTCGTCACGAACACCTTGCCCAAGGTCTTGTTGAAGTAGCTGCGCTGTTCGCCAAGGCAGGATTCGAAGGCGCGCAGCGATTGCATGCCGACCCGGTCACGCACGTGTTCATCGATGCCCCGATTCAGCTCACCGGCAAAGCGCACTTGCATGAATTGGCCCGGCAAAAACGCTGAAAAACTATACAGCCGCACCTTGTCGCCCGGCTGCACGAAGCGCTGCACCTGGGCCCAGGTCGCCTTCTGAATGGCCTCGGGCATCGGGATCGTCTGGTCGATGATCACCGTTAACTCTCTGCCGGCTTCGACCGGACGAAACTCCCCGACCTTGGCGTAGGCATAGCAATCCGGGATGTCGTTACGCTCACCGGCCACCGCCAGCAACGGTGCCAGCAACAGAGCAGGGAAAAACCGCAGGATATTCATTCAGGCACCTGTGGCGTCAAAGTCTTTAAGCAACTGCTGTTCGGCCCGTAGCGCCAACACGTCTTCCAGCGCATGGCCCTTGGCACGGCTGATGGTCGCCAATTGCTCTTCACTGTAGGCCGTCAGGTCCTTGCCGCGCAGGGCGTCGATACTCACGGGTACGGCCAAAGGCGCCGGCTGGGAGGCCGGAACGGGAGCCGGGGCCTGAACAGGGGCCGCCGCTTCAGTCACCACCGCGACAGCCGGGGCGCCGAGCGGTTTGACCAGGGCTTCGGTGGTCGCCGGCAGCGCCTGTTTACGGGCCAGGAAAGTCTCGAAGTTGCGATTGTGCGCGCTGGTCAACGCGGCCTGTTGCTGGGCGTTGGTGGTCGTGCGCCCGGCCAGCTTGAGCTGTAATTTGCTCAATTTGTGATCGGCATGGGAGGCGATTTCCACGCGCTGGCTCTGCATCCAGTTTTCCAGGGCCTGGCCACTGGAGAATTTATGGGTGTGCTCCCAGGCGGTCTTGGACTCCACCCCGGCAAAGCCGAAGATCGACGCCAACCAGATGCTGGTGATCTGAATCGCGATGTAGATCACCGACAGTACGATGAAGGTAATCAGCGAGGCCTTGCGAATCGCGTCCATCTTGTCCGTGAGGGTTTGTTTGTCCGCTTGATCGTTGAGCGCCGCCGAATCGGCAGGCAACTCAAACGGACTGGCGGAATCGTAATTCTGCTGGGCAAACGCATGGGGGCTGCCGACCATTTCGGTCTCGATGCTTTTGAGCTGCATGGTGCGGATACCGAACGCCGCGACCGCGATAATCGCAATCCAGATCCCCGTGGTGATCATCCAGCCATGGCTCGGCGTCACGGTGTGGTTGGTGTTGATACGCGCCAGAATGCGGCTGTAATCCTTACCGTCCTTATCGCTGTCGGTGTCTTTGATGCCGATGCCGGGCAATTCCTTGAGCTGGGACGGACGATCGCTTTCGGGATCGTTTTCCCACCAGTGGCGAGCCTTGCTGATCAGCGCGTTCTTATGCACTGTCCGACCGGTCACTTCGGCAAGGATCGCCGAGGCGACGGCCAGCAGGAAGGCGAACAACCAACCCATCCAGCTTTGATCGTTGGCCGACAGGTTCTGGTTGATGAACGGCACCAGCACATACGCAAAACCCACGGCCTCGAACATGATCAGCATGAAAATCAGGGCAAACACCCAGAACGGCCGCTCGCGGCGACCGCGCTCACCGATGGTGCGCAGGTAGGATTCGCTTTTATTGAAGAAATCGACGTTTTTCGCGCCGATCTTTTCGTAGCGTGAGTAGTAGGCGTCGCACAATTCGCTTTCCGATTTCGGCCAGCCATGGGCGTCGAGCATCAAGCTTTGCTTGGACAAGCGCGCCACCTTGCCGATCAGGGGCACGCCATGCCACACGCGCATCATGAAATAACCCACTTTGTCCCAATACGCTTGAATCAGGATGGCTGCCAGCAGCGTGGAGATCACCAATCCGGTGATCACCTTGTTTGCCCAGAGCAGGGCTGTCAGCGCATTGAAGCTGAACTCTTCCATGGTGTAGTTCCTTGAGTCTTACGCGCGAATCGGCACGAAACGAGTGGTGAAGGCTTCACGGCTGCGGGAATAGAACAACGCACCGTCGGTGGCTTCGGAATTTTTCTTGCTGAACACCACGTCAATGCACGAAACCGGCGCTTTGGGGTCCTGGGTGAAGACCCGATAGAGCACCAGGTCCTCGCCTTCGTATGTGTTGGCCACGGCTTTGCTTTTGATCGACTTGCGATTGCCTTGGTCGTACCCCTTGACCACTTCGATGAAGGGTTGGCGGTCGACGCTGGCGCCGTCCCGCAGGATCGACACCGGCGACAACGTAACCAGGTGACCGTTGACCACATTGGCCCACACCCGGTTGTTGTAACCCGGCAGGTATTCGGTGGTGACTTGCGTATCCAGCGCCTGACCGCTGGCGAGGTTGAACACCTTGCCGCCTTCCCGCGGCCGGTCCGCCTCGCAACTGCTGGACGGCAGGTCACTGGCGTGAGCGCTGGTCACCAGGGCAAAGCCGGCTTTTTTCGGCGCAATGGTTTGCCCCAGGGTCCAGCGGGATTCGCTGGCCGGTTGGCCGCCGAAATCGACCAGGGCGGTTCCCACCTCGGCAGGTTTGCTCTGCTCGGTGGATTTGGCCGCGATGCTGGGTTTTGTTTTGCGCACGCTGGCGACGGTGCGGGCAGGCTCGGTCGAGGTGCCGTGCGCCAGGTACTTGGTGTTGTTTTGTTCGGCATTGACACGCTTGACCAGCATGTTGCGGTCGGTCACTTCGACAATTTCAACCCGACGGTTCTTGCCGCGTTGCTGGCTGTCGCTGTTGTCGGCGACGGGCCGGGAAGCGCCCGCGCCCTGGAAAAACATGCGCTGTGGGGCGATACCTTGCTCGGCGAGAATGGATGCCACGGCGCGGGCGCGCTGCTCGGAAAGCCGTTGATTGGTGGTGGCGCTGCCAGTGGCATCGGTGTGCCCCACGACCAGAATCGCCGCCTGGGTATTCTGCCCAGGCTTAGGCGCAAAGGCTGCCGCCAGCTTTCGCACCTGCCGCTGGCCATCCGCGCTCAACTGGGCGCTGCCGGTGGCGAACATGCCTTCGTCCTGCACCTGGGCGACGATGCCCGCTGCTGTCGGTGCCGGCGCGCGGGCAGTGCCGGTGGCCACTTCTTGGCTCTGTAGCGTTTGCACCTGGATATTCAGGTTTTCTTCCCGGGCGACTCGCTCCAGCTCCTGCAAACGGTTCTGCCACAGGTTGCCCGCCACACAGCCAGCGGCGCCGCCGACACCGCCCCCCACGAGGGCTTTTTTCGCATCGCCCGTAATCGCATACGTCAGGCCCGCACCGATCAGCGCACCACCGGCACAGCCGATCGCCGTGCCATAGTTTTTGCCGGCGTCGTTGAGCGTTGCACAGCCACTCAGCGCAACAGCACCGGCAAGCAGACTGATTCTTCGAGTAATGGAAGTCTTCACGTGATGGGTTCCGGCCTTTATAAAAAAAGAGCCGCCGACCCACTGCCAACGCCAGAAAGGCGTCAGCGGCATCATCCATGAACAGGCCCTGCACTCACTTCTAATTGAAAATCAGAGCGCGCGGAATTTGATCACGTCAGTAGTGGCATTTCAACACTGTTTGTAACTCTTTATTTTCCAGGATCAGAGCCCCGTCCATTATCAGGCCTATAGGAAGCTGACGAGGCGAGCGAGGGCGGTGACGACGAAACATTCTTCACACACCAAACCGGCTGCGATACTCGCTGGGCGCTAGGCCGGTGATTTTCTTGAAGGTGGCGCGAAACGCGCTGGGGTCCTGATAGCCCACGGTCCAGGCGATATGGTCGATGGTGCCGTTGGTGAACTCGAGCATTTGCCGGGCTTTGCCCACTCGCAGGTGCTGGCAGTATTCGGTGGGTTTCAAACCCGTCGCGCCGCGAAAGCGCCGCAGGAACGTGCGTTCTTCGAGGCCGGCTTCCTGCGCCATCGCCGCCACCGAGACATCCACCGCGCCACTGGCTTGCAACCAGTGCTGCACTTTCAGGATCGCGCCGTCGCCATGCCCGAGAATCGGCGCAAAGTTGCTGCCGCACTGGCTGGCGCTGTCGCTGTGTTCGATCACCAGAAAGCGCGCCGTGTCCGCCGCAACGCTCGGCCCCATGAGGCGGTCGACCAGGCGCAGGCCCAGTTCGGACCACGCCATCAGCCCGGCGGTGGTGATCAGGTCGCCGTCATCGACGATCGGCTTATCCGCTTCCAGACGCACCGCAGGGTAATGCTCTGCGAACGTACTGGCGGAAGACCAATGGGTGGTGGCGCTGCGCCCGTCCAGCAAACCACTGCGCGCCAGCATGATCGAGCCGATGCACACGCCACCGAGCACGGTGCCCGCCGCGTGTTGTTGGCGTAGCCATTGCAACAACGCGGGTGGCGTCTGTTGCTCGGTGAATTCGCCAATCGACGGTGGCACCAGCACAGCCATCAGCGGTTGGCCGGGGCCGGGATGGCTGGCGAATACGCGCGCGGGCGTACCATCTGCCGCCACCTGCCAATGGCTGACCCGCAGCAGCGGCAATTGCGCGGATTGGTGCGCGGCAGCGATCCGGTTGGCCACCCCGAACAGATCGGTCAGGCCATGCACCGCCGCCAGTTGCGCGCCCTGATAGATCAACACACCCAACTCGATGATCGAGCGTTCCACGGCCATTGTCAGTTTTCCCCCTGCTATTGTCGGTGCAGCCAATCCCCGGTCGGTGCGCCAGCTACGATACTGGCGCCCATCAACCCATCACGAGGCAACACACATGGCCAAGCAAGCGCTCATCCTAATCGATATCCAGAATGACTACTTCCCCCACGGCAAGTGGCCGCTCGACGGCGTGGAAGCCGCGGCAGACAAGGCCGCGCAGGCGCTGCAGGCATTTCGCCAGGCGGGCGATGCAGTGATTCATGTGCGCCATGAGTTCACCTCGGAAGGTGCACCGTTCTTCACCCCAGGCTCCGAAGGCGCGCATCTGCACCCCAAGGTGCTGAACGAAGGCAGTGAGCCGGTGGTGCTTAAACATTTCGTGAATGCGTTTCGCGAAACCCAACTGCGCACCGTGCTGGAACAACGCAGCATCACTGACCTGGTGGTGGTCGGCAGCATGAGCCATATGTGCATCGACGCCGTGGTACGGGCGGCGGCGGACCTCGGTTACAAGGTCACCGTGCTCCATGACGCCTGCGCCACGCGGGATCAGGAGTTCAACGGGCAAGTGATTCCGGCGGCGCAGGTGCATGGGGCGTATATGGCATCGCTGGCATTTGGGTATGCGAGCGTGGTGTCGACGCAGGAATACTTGCAGGCGCAAGCGGCGGCCTGACCGCCACGTGCGGGCGTGGGGCTAGCGGGTTGCGATGATGAACAGGCGCGGGAAAGGCAGCAGCACGGTGCCATCAGCCAGGGCCGGATAAGCCTGGGTAATTCGCGCCTGATAGTCCTGCAGGAAAGCGGCTTTTTCGTCGTCACTCAACGGTGCGAGGAACGGCCGCAATGCCGAGGCCTTGAACCACTCCACCACAGCCGCGTGATCCGCCAGCGGGTGCAGGTAGGTGGTGCGCCACACGTCGACGGCGCTGCAGTGTTTGCTCAGCAGTTCGTAGTAATAGCTCGCCGTGTGCCGTTCATTGTGTTTGACCGCGCCGATCCTGGCGGACCATGGGCCATCGGCGGCGACTTCACGCGCCAGCCGATGGGCGGGCTCGTCGAGGTTGTCCGGGGTTTGCACCGCCAGGGTTCCGCCGGAGGTCAACTGGCTGACCAGGTGCGGGTAAAGCGTGGCGTGGTCCGGCAGCCATTGCAGGGAAGCATTCGCCAGGATCACATCGAACGGTTGCGCCGGGCTCCAGGCGCCGATATCCGCCCGTTCGAAGTTCAGCGTCGGCAGGCGCTTGCGGGCGTCGGCCAGCATGTCGTCGGAGCTGTCCATGCCGGTGACGCGAGCCTGCGGAAAACGCTCGGCCAACACTTGCGTGGAATTACCGGGGCCGCAGCCCAGGTCGACGGCGGTTTGCACCGCGGTATTGGGAATGGCCGCGACCAGATCACGGACGGGGCGTGTGCGCTGTTGTTCGAACAGCGTGTATTGCTTGGCGGACCAGGTCATCGCGGCGTTCCTTGTGTTTAAAGGTTGGCCACAGCCTAAATCGTGTGAGCCGCGAGAACAAACGCCAGGGATCACCTTACCATCGGAAGATGCCAACGCCCTTACGCAGCGCGCGCAAAACCGAACTAAGATCAGATTAGACCTGCACGAGCCAAGTCCTCTGCGGGTCGTTAATACCCATGCCAGCGTAGTGTCTACGGACGGTTTTCTGGCCTTCACCGCCAAGTCTGTACACGTCAATGGAGCTACGCCATGACTTATCTGACAACTCGCGAAGGCAACGAGCTTTACTATAAGGACTGGGGCAGCGGCCAGCCTGTTATGTTCTGCCACGGCTGGCCACTGAACAGCGACAGCTGGGAATCGCAAATGCTGCATTTCGCCAACAACGGTTTTCGCGCCATCGCGCATGACCGCCGAGGGCATGGCCGCTCAAGCCAGCCGTGGGGCGGCAATGACATGGACCACTACGCGGACGACCTGGCGGAACTGATTGAGCACCTGAATCTGAGCAACGTGATCCTCTTCGGTTTTTCCACCGGAGGCGGTGAAGTTGCACGCTATATCGCTCGTCATGGCACTTCGCGCGTGGCCAAAGCCGGCTTGATCTGCGCGGTAACGCCATTGATGCTGAAAACCCCCAGTAACCCCCAAGGGACGCCGATCGAAGTTTTTGACGGGATGCGTGCCGACTCTATTGCCAACCGTTCGCAGCTCTACCTTGATCTGGCCAGCGGCCCTTTCTATGGATTCAACCGGGTAGGCGTCAAACCCTCGCAAGGCTTGATCAATTCATTCTGGATGCAGGGTGTAATGGGAGGGCACAAAAATACCTTCGACAGCATCAAGGCATTTTCTGAAACCGACTTTCGGGATGACCTGAAGCATTTCAATATCCCCACGCTCATTATCCATGGGGGCGACGATCAGATCGTGCCGATCCAGGCGTCAGCCTTGGAAAGCAAACGCCTCATTCCAGACGCCCAGTTGTTGGTGTATTCAGGCGCCCCTCATGGGTTGACCGACACTCACAAGCAGCGGGTCAACGCCGATATGTTGCGCTTCGCGCAGTTTTAGACGATGTAAGGCGCATAAAAAACCGCGCGGCCTTGTCGGCGGCGCGGTTTTTTTAGTTTGCTGCGGGGTGCGTTGGTATGGCCTAGAACGGAATATCGTCATCAAAGCTGTCGAAATCCGCAGCCGGTTGCGGAGCGGCCTGCTGTGGCGCTGGGCGCGACTCACGCTGTGGTTGCTGGCTTGGCTGCGGACGCGACTGCTGTGGACGCGGTGCCGAGTTGGACATGCCGCCCTGGCCCTGTTGGTCGCCCTGTGGACGGCCGCCGAGCAGTTGCATGGTGCCTTGCATGTCGACCACGATTTCAGTGGTGTAACGCTTGATGCCGTCTTTTTCCCACTCGCGGGTCTGCAGTTTGCCTTCGATGTAGACCTGCGAACCTTTGCGCAGGTATTCACCGGCGATCTCTGCCACTTTGCCGAACATCGACACACGGTGCCATTCGGTTTTCTCGACCTTCTGGCCGGTCTGCTTGTCGGTCCACTGTTCGCTGGTCGCCAGACTCAGGTTGGTCACGGCGTTACCGTTAGGCAAGTAGCGAACTTCGGGATCCTGGCCGCATGTACCGACCAATATGACTTTGTTAACCCCACGGGCCATAACGTTCTCCTAAGCTGGGCGCGCTGTCGGCACTGGGTTGACCAGTTGCTCGAGCGTCGCGCGATCCAATAATTCGGTGTCCAATTTGATGTAGATGGCGGCTTCTTCAGCAATAACCACAGCATCGGTAACCCCTGTAACGGCCTTAAGGCGCTCGGCCAAGCCAGCTTCGCGTATCGCTTCAGGCGATAACGGCAAGCGCAGACTCGTCACATAGGGAGGTTCGCGCATGGTAACAGCAAAGGCTAGCCAGAGGGCAGCCAGACCTGCGCATCCGAGGAACACAACCGACAAACCGCCGTGCTGGAACATCCAGCCACCCATGATGCCGCCCAGTGCAGAGCCCAGGAACTGGCTGGTGGAATACACCCCCATCGCCGTGCCCTTGCCGCCGGCCGGTGAAACTTTACTGATCAGCGAAGGCAGCGAAGCCTCCAGCAGGTTGAACGCGGTGAAGAACACCACCGTACCGATTACCAGCGCCCGCAGGCTGTCGCCGAACTGCCAGAAGAATAGCTCAGTGAGCATCAGCGTCACGACGGCGCCGAGCAAAATTCGTTTCATTTTGCGTTTCTTCTCGCCATAGATGATGAACGGGATCATGGCGAAGAATGAAATCAGCAGCGCGGTCAGGTAGACCCACCAGTGTTGTTCCTTGGGCAACCCGGCTTTTTGCACCAGGGCCAGGGGCAAGGCCACGAAGCTGCACATCAGCATCGCGTGCAACACGAAGATACCCAAATCCAGGCGCAGCAGGTCCGGGTGCTTGAGGGTCGGCAGCAGCGCCTGGCGCGCGACGCCGGATTCACGGTGCTGCAGAGTGCCGGTGGAACGCGGCACCATGAAGGCCACGATCACGATACCGAACAACGCCATGCCGCCGGTGGCCAGGAACAGCCCGTGCAAACCGAAGGCGCGGGTCAGCAACGGGCCGACCACCATCGCGACGGCGAACGACAGGCCGATGGTCATGCCGATCATGGCCATGGCCTTGGTGCGGTGTTGTTCGCGGGTCAGGTCCGACAGCAAGGCCATGACCGCTGCGGAAATCGCGCCGGCGCCCTGTAGGACACGCCCGGCAATCACGCCCCAGATCGAATCGGACTGGGCCGCGAGTACGCTGCCGAGGGCAAACACGATCAACCCGAGGTAGATCACCGGGCGGCGGCCGATGCGGTCGGAAATGATCCCGAACGGAATCTGGAAAATTGCCTGGGTCAGGCCATAAGCGCCAATGGCCAGGCCGATCAGGGCGGGGGTCGCGCCTGCGAGATCCATCCCGTAGGTCGCCAGCACCGGCAACACCATGAACATGCCAAGCATACGGAAGGCGAACACCAGGGCCAGACCGCTTGCTGCTCGGGTCTCGCCGCTACTCATGCGTTCGCTGTGGGGATCGTGCATGGAAAAACCTCGTGTGAACCGGCGGCGATTCTACCAGTCCCATCGATTGAGAGGGTATATGCGGCGGTTTGCCGCGCAGGTTTCATGTAAGGCTGCACCTGGCACCTTGACAGTGTATATTCATCCAGTCTTTAGCCGTATACTCCGGCATTATTTACGCCCGCCGTGCGAGGCCATCTTGGACAAGATCCTGATTCGTGGGGCTAGAACCCACAACCTGAAGAACATCGACCTGACCCTGCCCCGGGACAAACTGATCGTCATCACCGGTTTGTCCGGGTCCGGCAAATCGTCGCTGGCGTTCGACACGCTGTACGCCGAAGGCCAGCGGCGCTATGTCGAGTCGCTGTCGGCCTATGCCCGCCAGTTTCTGTCGATGATGGAAAAGCCCGACGTCGACACCATCGAAGGCCTGTCGCCGGCAATTTCCATCGAGCAGAAGTCGACTTCCCACAACCCGCGCTCCACCGTGGGCACCATCACCGAGATCTACGACTACCTGCGCCTGCTGTATGCGCGCGTCGGTATCCCGCGCTGCCCGGACCACGACATCCCGCTGGAAGCCCAGACCGTCAGCCAGATGGTCGACCTGGTGCTGGCCCAGCCGGAAGGCGCCAAGCTGATGCTGCTGGCGCCGGTGATTCGCGAGCGCAAGGGTGAACACCTTTCAGTGTTTGAAGAACTGCGCGCGCAAGGTTTCGTGCGTGCGCGGATCAACGGCAAGCTGTACGAGCTGGACGAAGCGCCGAAGCTCGACAAGCAGAAGAAGCACTCGATCGATGTCGTGGTCGACCGCTTCAAAGTACGCGCCGACTTGCAGCAGCGCCTGGCGGAATCCTTCGAGACAGCCCTGAAGCTGGCGGACGGTATCGCCCTGGTCGCGCCGATGGACGACGAACCGGGCGAAGAGATCATCTTCTCCGCACGCTTTGCCTGCCCGATCTGTGGCCACGCCATCAGCGAGCTGGAACCCAAGCTGTTTTCCTTCAACAACCCGGCCGGCGCCTGCCCGACCTGCGATGGCCTGGGCGTGAAGCAGTTTTTCGACATCAAGCGCCTGGTCAATGGCGAGCTGACGCTGGCGGAAGGTGCGATACGCGGCTGGGACAGGCGTAACGTCTATTACTTCCAGATGCTCGGCTCATTGGCCTCGCACTATAAGTTCAGCCTGGAAGTACCGTTCAACCAACTGCCGGCGGATCAGCAGAAGGTCATTCTCAACGGCAGCGGTTCGCAGAACGTCGACTTCAAATACCTCAACGACCGTGGCGATATCGTCAAGCGCTCGCATCCGTTCGAAGGCATCGTGCCCAACCTCGAACGCCGCTACCGCGAGACCGAGTCGGCGAGCGTGCGGGAAGAACTGGCCAAGTTCCTCAGCACCCAGCCCTGCCCGGATTGCCGAGGCACCCGCCTGCGCCGTGAGGCGCGGCACGTATGGGTTGGCGAGAAGACCCTGCCGGCGGTGACCAACCTGCCGATTGGCGACGCCTGTGAATATTTCGGCGTACTCAAGCTGACCGGACGCCGTGGGGAGATTGCCGACAAGATCCTCAAGGAGATTCGCGAGCGCCTGCAGTTCCTGGTCAACGTCGGCCTGGATTACCTGTCGCTGGACCGCAGCGCCGATACCTTGTCGGGCGGTGAAGCCCAGCGCATCCGCCTGGCCAGCCAGATCGGCGCCGGTCTGGTGGGCGTGTTGTATATCCTCGATGAGCCGTCGATTGGCTTGCACCAGCGCGATAACGATCGCCTCCTGGGCACGCTGAAACACCTGCGGGACATCGGCAACACGGTGATCGTGGTCGAGCACGACGAAGACGCGATTCGCCTGGCCGATTATGTGGTCGATATCGGCCCGGGCGCTGGCGTGCATGGTGGGCATATCGTCGCCCAAGGCACGCCTGCCGAGGTGATGGCTCATCCAGACTCGCTGACCGGCAAGTACCTGTCCGGGCGCGTGAGGATTGAAGTGCCGTCCAAGCGCACGCCACGCAACAAGAAGATGGCGTTGCACCTCAAGGGCGCGCGCGGCAACAACCTGCGCAATGTCGACCTGGAAATTCCGCTGGGTCTGCTGACCTGCGTGACGGGTGTTTCCGGCTCGGGCAAGTCGACGCTGATCAACAACACGCTGTTCCCGTTGAGCGCCACCGCCCTGAACGGCGCGACCACGCTGGAAGCGGCAGCACATGACAGCATAAAGGGCCTGGAGCTCCTCGACAAAGTGGTCGATATCGACCAGAGCCCGATTGGCCGTACCCCCCGCTCCAACCCGGCGACCTATACCGGGCTGTTCACGCCCATTCGCGAGTTGTTCGCCGGCGTGCCGGAATCCCGCTCGCGGGGCTACGGGCCGGGCCGGTTCTCGTTCAACGTCAAGGGCGGGCGCTGCGAAGCGTGCCAGGGCGATGGCTTGATCAAGGTGGAGATGCACTTCCTGCCGGACATCTACGTGCCGTGCGATGTGTGCAAGAGCAAGCGCTACAACCGCGAAACCCTTGAGATCAAATACAAGGGCAAGAACATCCACGAAACCCTGGAGATGACCATCGAGGAAGCGCGGGTGTTCTTCGACGCGGTTCCGGCGTTGGCGCGCAAGCTGCAGACGCTGATGGATGTGGGCTTGTCGTACATCAAGCTGGGGCAATCGGCGACCACGCTGTCCGGTGGTGAAGCGCAACGGGTCAAGCTGTCCCGTGAGCTGTCCAAGCGCGATACCGGTAAAACCCTGTATATCCTCGATGAGCCGACCACGGGCCTGCACTTCGCGGACATTCAGCAATTGCTGGATGTGTTGCACCGCCTGCGTGACCACGGCAACACCGTGGTGGTGATCGAGCACAACCTGGATGTGATCAAGACCGCCGACTGGCTGGTCGACCTCGGGCCGGAAGGCGGTTCCAAGGGCGGTCAGATCATCGCGGTAGGTACACCGGAGCAGGTCTCCGAGATGCCGCAATCGCACACGGGTTACTACTTGAAACCGTTGCTCGCGCGCGACCGGGCCTGATTTATCCGGCCCAATAAAAAGCCCCTGTCACTTCAACGGTGACAGGGGCTTTTTTACAGCCGGGAATCAGAACTGCGATTGCAGGTAATTCTCCAGGCCGACCAGCTTGATCAGGCCCAGCTGCTTTTCCAGCCAGTAGGTGTGATCTTCTTCGGTGTCGGCCAACTGCACGCGCAGAATTTCACGGGTGACATAGTCGTTGTGCTGCTCGCACAGCTCGATGCCCTTGCACAGCGCGGCACGGACCTTGTTCTCGAGGCGCAGGTCAGCGGCGAGCATCTCAGGCACCGTTGTGCCTACGTCCAAGTCGTCGGGACGCATGCGTGGCGTGCCTTCGAGCATCAGGATACGGCGCATCAGTGCGTCGGCGTGCTGGGTCTCTTCTTCCATCTCGTGGTTGATACGCTCGTAGAGCTCGGTAAAGCCCCAGTCTTCGTACATACGCGAATGGATGAAATATTGGTCACGAGCCGCGAGTTCGCCCGTCAGCAACGTGTTGAGGTAATCGATTACGTCGGGGTGACCTTGCATCGCCCTACATCTCCCTGCTTGAAAGTCTTTAGTTTGAACCATGCTGACCCATAGGTCACGGAGCCAACGGCAGAAAAGTGAAGATTTCCTGAGAAAAGCGGCTGAATTAACGCAAAAACCGCCCAAATGAGGGCGGTTCTACTTATCGTTTAGAGTCAGTTAATCGATACACCCAGCGCCTTTGCGATTGCTTCTCCATAAGCCGGATCGGCTTTGAAGAAGTGCTGCAACTGACGCTGGACCACATCACTGGAAACCCCCGCCATGGCGCCGGCGATGTTGCCGGTGAGCAAGGCTTTCTGCTCATCGTTCATCAGGCGGAACAGCGCACCGGCGTGGCTGTAATAGTCGGTGTCTTCGCGGTGATCGTAACGATCCGCGGCACCGCTCAGGGCCAATGCGGGCTCGGCGTACTGTGGCGCTTGTTTCGGCGCGTCGGCGTAGCTGTTTGGCTCATAGTTGGGCGCCCCACCGCCGTTGCTGCCGAAGGCCATCGAGCCATCACGCTGGTAGCTGTTGACCGGGCTACGTGGGGCATTCACCGGCAATTGCTGGTGGTTGGTGCCGATACGGTAGCGGTGGGCATCTGCGTAAGCGAAGACGCGACCTTGCAGCATGCGGTCCGGCGACAGGCCAACACCCGGGACCATGTTGCTCGGGCCGAACGCCGCTTGTTCCACTTCGGCGAAGTAGTTCTGCGGATTACGGTTGAGCTCCAGTTCACCGACTTCGATCAGCGGGAACTCCTTCTGCGACCAGGTTTTGGTCACGTCAAAGGGGTTCTCGTAATGTGCGTTGGCCTGGGCCTCGGTCATGATCTGAATGCAGACGCGCCATTTCGGGAAATCCCCGCGCTCGATCGCACCAAACAGATCGCGCTGTGCGTAATCAGGGTCGGTACCGGCCAAACGTGCCGCCTCGGCCGGTGCCAGGTTCTTGATGCCTTGCTTGGTCTTGTAGTGCCACTTCACCCAGTGCCGCTCGCCCTTGGCGTTGATCAAGCTGTAGGTGTGGCTACCGAAGCCGTGCATGTGGCGGTAACCGTCAGGGATACCACGATCGGAAAACAGGATGGTGACCTGGTGCAGCGCCTCCGGGGAGTGCGACCAGAAATCCCACATCATCTGCGCGCTTTTCAGATTGCTTTGCGGCAGGCGTTTTTGAGTGTGGATGAAATCAGGGAACTTGAGTGGGTCGCGGATGAAGAACACCGGGGTGTTGTTACCGACGATGTCCCAGTTGCCTTCTTCGGTGTAGAACTTCAAGGCAAAGCCACGAGGGTCGCGCTCGGTATCCGCCGAACCACGTTCGCCACCGACCGTGGAGAAACGCAGAAAGGTCGGCGTTTGTTTACCAACGGCCTCGAACAGCTTGGCGCTGGTGTACTGAGTAATGTCCCGGGTGACGGTGAACGTGCCGTAAGCACCCGAACCTTTGGCGTGTACGCGACGCTCAGGGATGTTTTCGCGGTTGAAGTGAGCGAGCTTCTCGATCAGGTGAAAATCATCGAGCAACAACGGGCCACGCGGGCCGGCGGAACGGGAGTTCTGGTTGTCCGCCACGGGAGCGCCGCTGGCGGTGGTAAGAATTTTGTTCTGGCTCATGTTCAATCTTCCTCAGGTCGGACTTGGAACTGCCGGCTAATCGGCTTGCAGTGAGTATTGATCATCAACATGACGTCTACAAATTCATTAAATTGTGGACATCAATAGAAAATTACTACCAATACACCCGACGCCCATAATGCCGCGGCCAGATCGATGCACGCTTGTATCCATGGCGCTTTTCTTACGCGCACAAAAAACCGGGCGCTAGGCCCGGTTCTTCGTTACAGACTGTCGTCTTACTCGGCGCTTACAGCTTCGCCGGCAGTAGCACGATCAACCAACTCGACATACGCCATAGGCGCGTTGTCGCCAGCGCGGAAACCGCACTTGAGGATGCGCAGGTAGCCACCCTCACGGGTAGCGTAACGCTTGCCCAGGTCGTTGAAGAGCTTACCAACGATAGCTTTCGAACGAGTACGGTCGAAGGCCAGACGGCGGTTAGCCAGGCTGTCTGTCTTAGCCAAAGTGATCAGCGGCTCAGCAACGCGACGCAGTTCTTTAGCTTTCGGCAGTGTAGTTTTGATCAGCTCGTGCTCGAACAGCGACACCGCCATGTTTTGGAACATGGCCTTACGGTGCGAGCTGGTACGGCTCAGGTGACGTCCACTTTTACGATGACGCATGGTTCATTCCTTACCAAACTCACGTTCGGTGATTACGACGATCAGGCAGTCGCCTTGTCGTCCTTCTTAAGACTTGCAGGCGGCCAGTTGTCGAGGCGCATGCCGAGGGACAGACCGCGGGAGGCCAGAACGTCCTTGATTTCAGTCAAGGATTTCTTGCCCAGGTTCGGAGTCTTCAACAGTTCTACTTCGGTACGCTGAATCAGGTCGCCGATGTAGTAAATGTTTTCCGCCTTAAGGCAGTTAGCCGAACGTACAGTCAGTTCCAGATCGTCAACCGGGCGAAGCAGGATCGGATCGATCTCGTCTTCCTGCTCGATTACCACTGGTTCGCTGTCGCCTTTGAGGTCGACGAACGCAGCCAACTGCTGTTGCAGAATGGTTGCAGCGCGACGGATAGCCTCTTCAGGGTCCAGAGTACCGTTGGTTTCCAGATCAATAACCAGCTTGTCCAGGTTAGTACGCTGCTCGACACGGGCGTTTTCCACCACGTATGCGATACGGCGAACCGGGCTGAACGAAGAGTCAAGCTGCAAGCGACCAATGCTGCGGCTTTCGTCTTCATCGCTCTGACGCGAGTCGGCCGGTTCATAACCACGACCACGAGCTACAGTGAGCTTCATGTTCAGGGCGCCGTTAGACGCCAGGTTAGCGATTACGTGATCGGGGTTAACGATCTCGACATCATGATCCAGCTGAATATCGGCAGCGGTAACCACCCCCGAACCCTTCTTCGACAAGGTCAGCGTAACTTCGTCACGGCCGTGCAGCTTGATAGCCAGACCTTTAAGGTTCAACAGGATTTCAATTACGTCTTCCTGTACACCTTCGATGGCGCTGTACTCGTGGAGCACACCGTCAATCTCGGCCTCGACTACTGCACAGCCGGGCATTGAGGACAACAGGATGCGGCGCAGCGCGTTGCCCAGGGTGTGGCCAAAACCACGCTCGAGAGGCTCGAGTGTGATTTTGGCGCGGGTTGGACTGACAACCTGCACATCAATGTGGCGGGGTGTCAGGAACTCATTTACCGAAATCTGCATGGATGCACCTATTTTCTAGCCCTTACTTGGAGTAGAGCTCGACAATCAGGCTTTCGTTGATGTCGGCGGACAGATCACTGCGAGCTGGAACGTTCTTGAAAACGCCCGACTTCTTCTCAGTGTCTACTTCTACCCATTCTACGCGGCCACGTTGGGCACACAGATCGAGAGCTTGGACAATGCGAAGTTGGTTTTTTGCTTTCTCGCGAACAGCGACCACGTCACCAGCACGAACCTGGTAGGACGGAACGTTTACGGTCTGGCCGTTAACGCTGATCGACTTGTGCGATACCAGCTGACGGGATTCGGCACGAGTAGAACCAAAGCCCATACGGTATACAACGTTGTCCAGACGGCATTCGAGCAGTTGCAGCAGGTTTTCACCGGTTGCACCTTTCTTGCCAGCAGCTTCTTTGTAGTAGCCGCTGAACTGACGCTCGAGAACGCCGTAGATACGACGGACCTTCTGCTTTTCACGCAGTTGGGTGCCGTAATCGGACTGGCGACCGCGGCGTTGGCCGTGGATACCAGGTGCTGCTTCAATGTTGCACTTCGATTCGATCGCGCGCACGCCGCTCTTCAGGAAGAGATCGGTGCCTTCGCGACGAGCGAGTTTGCATTTTGGACCAATGTAACGAGCCATTCTTTACAATCTCCTGGATTACACGCGGCGCTTCTTCGGCGGACGGCACCCGTTGTGCGGGATTGGCGTCACGTCGGTGATGCTGGCGATCTTATAGCCACAGCCGTTCAAAGCACGGACAGCGGACTCACGACCTGGACCTGGACCTTTGACGTTAACGTCGAGGTTTTTCAGGCCGTATTCCAGCGCAGCTTGACCAGCACGTTCAGCAGCTACTTGAGCAGCGAACGGGGTGGACTTGCGGGAACCGCGGAAACCCGAACCACCGGAGGTAGCCCAAGAAAGCGCGTTACCTTGACGGTCGGTGATGGTCACGATGGTGTTGTTAAAAGAAGCATGGATGTGGGCGATGCCATCAACCACTGTCTTTTTAACTTTTTTACGAGGACGAGCAGCAGGTTTTGCCATGATAATTTTCCTGTCGATTCGCGGGGGCGATTACTTGCGGATCGGCTTACGCGGACCTTTACGGGTACGCGCGTTAGTCTTGGTACGCTGACCGCGTACTGGAAGACCACGACGATGACGCAGACCGCGATAGCAACCGAGGTCCATCAAACGCTTGATTTTCATGTTGATTTCGCGACGCAGGTCACCTTCAGTGGTGAACTTCGCCACTTCGCCACGCAGCAATTCAACCTGCTCGTCGCTCAGATCCTTGATCTTAGCGGCTGGGTTTACCCCAGCGACCGCGCAAATTTTCTGCGCAGTAGTGCGACCAACACCATAGATGTAGGTCAGCGAGATAACAGTGTGCTTGTTATCTGGAATGTTAACGCCTGCAATACGGGCCATTCAGTGGGACTCCAATTGACAGCTACCTACGCCCCGGAAGCCAAGAAATAGGGCGCGAGATAATATCGCTGTAATAACAAATAATCAACCCGGCAGCGCACTAGCTGCCGGGCTTCAAGCGGATCACACTCAGCCTTGGCGCTGTTTGTGACGCGGTTCCGCGCTGCAAATTACTCGAACAACACCTTCGCGGCGAATAATCTTGCAGTTACGGCACAGCTTTTTCACCGATGCACGAACTTTCATCACCAACTCCTCGAACCTTATGGGTACTCAGCGCAACATGCCGCTGCCGTAACCCTTCAGGTTGGCTTTCTTCATCAGGGATTCGTACTGGTGCGAAACGAGGTGCGATTGTACTTGGGACATGAAGTCCATCACAACCACGACCACGATCAGCAACGAGGTCCCGCCAAGGTAGAACGGAACGTTTGCTGCAACCACCAGGAACTGGGGCAACAAGCACACGGCCGTCATATATAGAGCACCGAACAGGGTCAAACGAGTCAGAACGCCATCAATGTAGCGTGCAGACTGCTCACCTGGACGGATGCCCGGAATAAAGGCACCGGACTTCTTCAGGTTTTCCGCTACGTCTTTCGGATTGAACATCAACGCCGTATAGAAGAAGCAGAAGAAAATAATCCCTGCACTAAACAGCAGAATATTCAACGGCTGACCAGGAGCGATCGACTGAGAGAGGTCCTGCAGCCAGCCCATGTTTTCAGACTGACCAAACCAGGTACCCAACGAAGCCGGAAACAGCAAGATGCTGCTCGCGAAAATCGCCGGAATAACACCGGCCATATTCACTTTCAGCGGCAAGTGGCTGGTCTGCGCGGCAAAGACCTTGCGGCCCTGCTGACGCTTGGCGTAGTGAACAGCAATACGACGCTGGCCACGCTCAATGAACACCACAAAACCGATAATCGCTACTGCCAGCAAACCGATGGCGACCAGGGCGAAAATGTTGATATCACCCTGACGTGCAGACTCGAAAGACTGCCCGATCGCTCTCGGAAGACCGGCGACGATACCTGCGAAAATCAACATCGAGATACCGTTACCAACACCACGCTCAGTAATCTGCTCACCCAGCCACATCATGAACATCGCACCAGCCACAAACGTGGATACCGCGACGAAATGGAAGCCAAAGTCACCAGTGAACGCAACACCCTGCCCCGCCAGGCCAACGGACATGCCGATAGCTTGAACCAGGGCGAGGATGACAGTGCCGTAGCGGGTGTACTGGCTAATCTTGCGACGGCCAGCTTCACCTTCCTTCTTCAACTGCTCCAGCTGCGGGCTGACGGCGGTCATCAGTTGCATGATGATCGATGCCGAAATGTACGGCATGATCCCCAGTGCAAAGATGCTCATCCGTTCCAGCGCGCCGCCGGAAAACATGTTGAACAAGCTAAGAATGGTCCCCTCATTCTGTCGAAACAGGTCTGCGAGTCGGTCCGGGTTGATACCTGGAACCGGGATGTGTGCGCCTATTCGGTAGACGATAATCGCCAGGAACAGAAAACGCAGACGAGCCCAAAGTTCAGACATACCGCCTTTGCCGAGCGCTGAGAGAGCACCTTGCTTAGCCATTTATTCCTCGAACTTGCCGCCAGCTGCTTCGATAGCCGAACGCGCACCTTTGGTGGCGCCGATTCCCTTGCCGATAGTGACAGCGCGAGTCACTTCACCGGACAGCATGATTTTCACACGCTGTACGTTGACGTTGATCACGTTGGCATCTTTCAGGGTCTGCACAGTAACGATGTCGCCTTCCACTTTAGCCAGCTCGGACAGACGCACTTCTGCGCGGTCCATGGCTTTCAGGGATACGAAACCGAACTTAGGCAGGCGACGATGCAGCGGCTGTTGACCGCCTTCAAAGCCTGGAGCAATGGTGCCACCGGAGCGGGAGGTTTGACCTTTGTGGCCACGGCCACCAGTCTTACCCAAACCGCTACCGATACCACGGCCCGGACGATGCTTTTCGCGACGGGAACCCGGCGCTGGACTCAGATCATTGAGTTTCATCGATTAACCCTCGACACGCAGCATGTAGTAAGCCTTGTTGATCATCCCGCGATTCTCGGGAGTATCCTGGACTTCTACAGTGTGACCGATGCGACGCAGACCCAAACCCTTAACGCACAATTTGTGGTTAGGGATGCGGCCGGTCATGCTTTTGATCAGCGTTACTTTAACGGTAGCCATGATCAGAAGATCTCCTTGACGCTTTTGCCACGCTTGGCGGCAATGGATTCAGGAGACTGCATTGCTTTCAAACCCTTGAAAGTGGCGTGAACCACGTTTACTGGGTTAGTCGAGCCGTAGCACTTGGCCAGAACGTTCTGAACGCCAGCAACTTCGAGGACAGCACGCATAGCGCCGCCAGCGATGATACCGGTACCTTCAGAAGCAGGCTGCATGTACACCTTCGAAGCGCCATGGGCGGACTTCATTGCGTACTGCAGAGTGGTGCCGTTCAGATCAACTTGGATCATGTTGCGACGAGCAGCTTCCATTGCCTTCTGGATCGCAGCAGGCACTTCACGTGACTTGCCACGGCCGAAGCCAACGCGCCCTTTACCATCACCCACCACGGTCAACGCGGTGAAAGTGAAGATACGGCCGCCTTTAACGGTTTTGGCTACGCGGTTAACTTGAACCAGCTTCTCAATGTAGCCTTCGTCGCGCTTTTGGTCGTTATTTGACATAACTTAGAACTCCAGCCCAGCTTCACGAGCAGCATCAGCCAGCGCCTTGACGCGACCGTGATACTTGAAGCCAGAGCGGTCGAAAGCCACCTGCGAGACGCCAGCGGCTTTAGCACGCGTAGCGACCAGCTGGCCAACCTTAGTGGCCGCGTCGATGTTGCCGGTGGCACCATCACGCAGTTCTTTATCCAAAGTCGAGGCGCTTGCCAGGACTTTGTTGCCGTCGGCCGAGATGACCTGGGCGTAGATGTGCTGCGACGAGCGGAACACGCAGAGACGCACGACTTCGAGTTCGTGCATTTTCAGGCGTGCTTTGCGAGCGCGACGCAGTCGAGTAACTTTTTTGTCGGTCATTTGCTATGCCCTACTTCTTCTTGGCTTCTTTACGACGGACGACTTCGTCCGCGTAGCGCACACCTTTGCCTTTGTACGGCTCTGGTGGACGGAAGTCGCGGATCTCAGCGGCCACCTGACCTACCAGCTGCTTATCGATGCCCTTGATCAGGATATCGGTTTGGCTAGGGGTCTCAGCGGTGATGCCTTCCGGCAGTTCGTAATCCACTGGGTGCGAGAAGCCAAGGGCCAGGTTCAAAACCGTGCCTTTTGCTTGCGCTTTGTAACCAACACCGACCAGCTGGAGCTTACGCTCGAAGCCTTGGCTTACGCCTTGGACCATGTTGTTTACCAACGCACGCGTGGTACCGGCCATTGCGCGAGTTTGTTGATCGCCATTGCGAGCAGCGAAACGCAGCTCACCAGCTTCTTCAACGATCTCAACGGACGAATGGATGTTCAGTTCAAGAGTACCCTTGGCACCCTTCACCGAAAGCTGTTGGCCTGCGAATTTTACTTCGACACCGGCTGGCAGCTTAACGGGGTTCTTAGCGACGCGAGACATGCTTATCCCCCCTTAGAACACAGTGCAAAGAACTTCGCCGCCGACACCGGCAGCGCGCGCAGCACGATCCGTCATCACACCTTTGTTGGTGGAGACGATAGACACGCCAAGACCGCCACGAACTTTCGGCAGATCTTCAACGGACTTGTACTGACGCAGGCCTGGACGGCTAACGCGCTTCACTTCCTCGATGACCGGACGGCCTTCGAAGTACTTCAGCTCGATGGACAGCAGTGGTTTGATTTCGCTGCTGATCTGATAACCCGCAATGTAGCCTTCGTCTTTCAGGACTTTGGCAACAGCTACCTTCAACGTGGAAGATGGCATGCTTACGACGGACTTTTCAGCCATCTGGGCATTACGGATACGAGTTAGCATGTCCGCTAACGGGTCCTGCATACTCATGGGCTAGACGCTCCTAATACAAAAAAATTAGCCTTGCGGCTACATATGTCGCTGAGTATCTCCGGGCATAGAAAACACGGGCTCAGGCGAGCCGGGTATTCTAGACACACTCCGGAAATGAAACAAGCCCCAAAAGGGGCTTGTTCCAGATTCAAGGTACCGGCGGTCAGTATCTTGCGATTCAGACCGTCCGGACTTTGAAAGTACTTACCAGCTGGCTTTAACCAGACCTGGTACGTCACCACGCATTGCCGCTTCACGCAGTTTGTTACGGCCGAGGCCGAACTTGCGGTAAACGCCGTGTGGACGACCGGTCAGGCGGCAGCGGTTACGCATGCGCGAGGCGCTTGCGTCACGTGGCTGCTTCTGCAGAGCTACTGTGGCTTCCCAACGTGCTTCTGGACTTGCGTTCAGATCAACGATGATTGCTTTCAGTGCTGCACGCTTCTTGGCGTACTTGGCAACCGTGAGCTGACGTTTCAGCTCGCGGTTTTTCATGCTCATCTTGGCCATGGTCCTACTCCAATCAGTTGCGGAACGGGAATTTGAAAGCACGCAACAGGGCGCGACCTTCATCATCGTTCTTGGCAGTGGTGGTCAGGGTGATGTCCAGACCGCGGAGAGCATCGATCTTGTCGTAGTCGATTTCCGGGAAGATGATCTGCTCTTTCACGCCCATGCTGTAGTTACCACGACCATCGAAGGACTTGGCATTCAGGCCGCGGAAGTCGCGGACCCGAGGCAGGGAGATCGACAGCAGACGATCCAGGAATTCGTACATACGCTCACGGCGCAGAGTCACTTTGACGCCGATCGGCCAACCTTCACGGACTTTAAAGCCAGCGATGGATTTCCGAGCGTAAGTCACAACGACTTTTTGACCGGTGATCTTTTCCAGGTCAGCAACAGCGTGCTCGATGACTTTTTTGTCGCCGATCGCTTCGCCCAGACCCATGTTCAGGGTGATTTTGGTAACGCGCGGAACTTCCATCACGTTCCCGAGCTTAAGTTCTTCCTTAAGCTTGGGGGCGATTTCCTTCCGGTAAATCTCTTGTAGTCGTGCCATGGTCTTATCTACCTAGCAGTGTTCAAGCATCAACCGCTTTTTGGGTCGACTTGAAGACACGAATTTTCTTACCGTCTTCTACTTTGAAACCAACGCGGTCAGCCTTGTTGGTTTCGCCGTTGAAGATGGCGACGTTAGAAGCGTGCAGTGGCGCTTCTTTCTCGACGATACCGCCTTGTACGCCCGACATAGGGTTAGGCTTGGTATGACGCTTGACCAGGTTCAGACCACCGACGACCAGACGGTCGTCAGCGAGAACCTTCAGCACCTTACCGCGCTTACCTTTGTCTTTGCCGGCGATCACGATGATCTCGTCGTCACGACGAATCTTTTGCATGTCGGATCTCCTTACAGCACTTCTGGGGCGAGCGAGACGATCTTCATGAACTTCTCAGTACGAAGTTCACGCGTCACTGGCCCAAAGATACGGGTGCCGATCGGCTCTTGCTTGTTGTTCAGAAGAACAGCAGCGTTGCCATCAAAGCGGATAATGGAGCCATCTGCACGGCGAACGCCGTGACGAGTGCGGACTACAACAGCAGTCATCACTTGGCCTTTTTTCACTTTACCGCGAGGAATTGCTTCCTTCACGGTAACTTTGATGATGTCACCGATACCAGCGTAACGACGATGGGAGCCACCCAGCACCTTGATGCACATAACACGGCGAGCGCCGCTGTTATCGGCCACATCGAGCATGGATTGAGTCTGAATCATATAATTTCTCCGACCCCTAGTCCTTAGACTTCCACAGCGCGTTCGAGAACATCAACCAGTGCCCAAGACTTGGTCTTGGCCAGCGGACGAGTTTCACGAATAGTGACTTTGTCGCCGATGTGGCACTGGTTGGTTTCGTCGTGCGCGTGCAGCTTAGTCGAACGCTTAACATATTTACCGTAGATCGGGTGCTTAACGCGACGCTCGATCAAAACGGTGATGGTTTTGTCCATCTTGTCGCTGACAACACGGCCAGTCAGCGTACGGACAGTCTTTTCGGCTTCAGCCATGATCACTTACCTGCCTGCTGGTTGAGCACAGTCTTCACGCGAGCGATGTCACGCTTAACTTGCGAGAGCAGATGAGACTGCCCCAACTGGCCAGTTGCTTTCTGCATGCGCAGATTGAACTGGTCGCGCAGCAGGCCGAGCAGTTGCTCGTTCAGCTGCTGTGCGGATTTTTCACGAAGTTCATTCGCTTTCATCACATCACCGT
Source organism: Pseudomonas sp. 7-41 (assembly GCF_021233075.1). Taxonomy (NCBI): domain Bacteria; kingdom Pseudomonadati; phylum Pseudomonadota; class Gammaproteobacteria; order Pseudomonadales; family Pseudomonadaceae; genus Pseudomonas; species Pseudomonas sp. 7-41. The sequence continues at coordinate 6,173,946 of NZ_CP089551.1, forward strand.
CCGTTTAACAAAGGCGGTGGCGAGCGGCAGCTTTGCAGCAGCCAGGGCAAAAGCCTCACGCGCCAGCTCTTCAGTTACACCCTCGATTTCATACAGGACTTTGCCTGGCTGAATCTGGGCTACCCAGTATTCCACGTTACCCTTACCTTTACCCATCCGAACTTCGAGGGGCTTTTTGGAGATCGGCTTGTCCGGGAATACACGGATCCAGATCTTGCCGCCACGTTTTACGTGACGGGTCAGAGCACGACGCGCTGACTCGATCTGACGAGCGGTGAGACGACCACGAGCTACAGACTTCAGCGCGAATTCGCCGAAGCTGACTTTGCTACCGCGCTGAGCCAGACCACGGTTGTGGCCTGTCATCTGCTTGCGGAACTTCGTACGCTTTGGTTGCAACATTTGGCGTACCCCTTACTTAGCAGCTTTTTTACGAGGCGCTGGTGCTTGTGGTTTCAGTTCTTCTTGGCGACCACCAATTACTTCGCCTTTGAAGATCCAAACCTTTACACCGATCACACCATAAGTGGTGTGAGCTTCGTAGTTGGCATAGTCGATGTCGGCACGCAGGGTGTGCAGTGGCACACGACCTTCGCGATACCATTCAGTACGTGCGATTTCAGCACCGCCGAGACGACCGCTCACTTGGATTTTGATGCCTTTGGCACCAATACGCATGGCGTTCTGTACGGCGCGCTTCATAGCGCGACGGAACATGACGCGACGCTCCAGCTGCTGAGCTACGCTCTGCGCAACCAGCATACCGTCGAGCTCCGGCTTGCGGATCTCTTCGATATTGATGTGCACAGGCACACCCATTTGCTTGGTCAGGTCCTGACGCAGTTTCTCAACATCTTCACCTTTCTTCCCGATAACGATACCTGGACGAGCGGTGTGGATGGTGATACGTGCAGTTTGTGCCGGACGATGGATATCGATACGGCTTACGGACGCGCTTTTTAGTTTGTCTTGGAGATACTCACGCACCTTCAGATCAGCGAACAAATAGTCCGCATAAGTCCGACCGTCTGCGTACCAGACGGAGGTGTGCTCCTTGACGATTCCCAGGCGAATGCCAATGGGATGTACTTTCTGACCCATCTCTTCGACTCCGTTACTTGTCAGCAACCTTGACAGTGATATGGCAAGACCGCTTGACGATGCGATCAGCACGGCCTTTGGCACGCGGCATGATACGCTTCAGCGAACGCCCTTCGTTGACGAAAACGGTGCTGACCTTCAGGTCATCAACGTCTGCGCCTTCGTTATGCTCGGCGTTGGCTACGGCCGACTCCAGCACTTTCTTCATGATCTCGGCGGCTTTCTTACTGCTGAAAGCCAACAGGTTGAGCGCTTCGCCCACCTTCTTCCCGCGGATCTGGTCGGCGACCAAGCGGGCTTTCTGGGCGGAGATTCGAGCGCCCGACAACTTAGCGGCTACTTCCATTTCCTTACCCCTTAACGCTTGGCTTTCTTGTCTGCCACGTGCCCACGATAAGTGCGGGTACCGGCAAACTCGCCTAGTTTGTGGCCGACCATGTCTTCGTTAACGAGAACTGGGACGTGTTGACGACCGTTGTGTACTGCGATGGTCAGACCGACCATTTGTGGCAGGATCATCGAACGACGCGACCAGGTCTTAACTGGTTTGCGATCGTTCTTTTCCGCCGCCACTTCGATCTTCTTCAGTAGGTGAAGATCAATAAAAGGACCTTTTTTCAGAGAACGTGGCACTGTCGTATCCCTCTATTTACTTGCGACGACGGACGATCATTTTGTCGGTACGCTTATTACCACGAGTCTTCGCGCCCTTAGTCGGGAAGCCCCATGGCGATACCGGATGACGACCACCAGAGGTACGACCTTCACCACCACCGTGTGGGTGGTCAACCGGGTTCATGGCAACACCACGAACGGTTGGGCGAACGCCACGCCAGCGTTTGGCACCAGCTTTACCCAGCGAACGCAGGCTGTGCTCGGAGTTCGAGACTTCACCCAGGGTCGCGCGGCATTCAGCCAGCACTTTACGCATCTCACCAGAACGCAGACGCAGGGTCACGTAGACACCTTCACGAGCGATCAGCTGAGCCGAAGCACCAGCGGAACGAGCGATTTGCGCGCCTTTACCTGGCTTCAATTCGATGCCGTGTACGGTGCTACCAACTGGAATGTTACGCAGTTGCAGAGCGTTGCCCGGCTTGATCGGTGCCAGAGCACCTGCGATCAGCTGGTCACCAGCACTCACGCCTTTAGGGGCGATGATGTAGCGACGCTCGCCATCTGCGTACAGCAGCAGAGCGATGTGAGCAGTACGGTTTGGATCGTATTCGATACGCTCGACAGTGGCAGCGATGCCATCTTTGTCGTTGCGACGGAAGTCGACCAGACGATAATGCTGTTTATGGCCACCACCGATGTGACGAGTGGTAATGCGACCATTGTTGTTACGACCACCAGTCTTCGATTTCTTCTCGAGCAGCGGTGCGTGAGGAGCGCCTTTATGCAGCTCCTGGTTGACCACCTTGACCACAAAACGGCGGCCAGGGGAAGTCGGTTTGCATTTAACGATTGCCATGATGCACCCCTTCCTTACTCAGCACTGCTGCTGAAATCGAGATCTTGGCCTGGCTGAAGGGAGATAACTGCCTTCTTCCAGTCATTACGCTTGCCCAGACCGCGAGCAGTGCGCTTGCTCTTACCCAGAACATTCAGGGTAGTAACACGCTCTACTTTCACGCTGAACAGGCTTTCGACGGCCTTCTTGATTTCCAGCTTGGTTGCGTCAGTTGCAACCTTGAAAACGAACTGGCCTTTCTTGTCAGCCAGAACCGTAGCCTTTTCGGAAACGTGCGGGCCAAGCAGAACTTTAAATACGCGTTCCTGGTTCATCCCAGCAGCTCCTCGAATTTCTTCACGGCCGACACGGTGATCAACACCTTGTCGTATGCGATCAGACTAACTGGATCGGAACCTTGCACGTCACGTACATCAACGTGTGGCAGGTTGCGAGCAGCCAGGTACAGGTTCTGATCAACAGCTTCAGACACGATCAAGACGTCAGTCAGGCCCATGCCGTTCAGCTTGTTCAGCAGATCTTTGGTTTTCGGTGCTTCAACAGCGAAGTCCTGAACCACGACCAGACGATCAGTACGCACGAGTTCAGCAAGGATGGAGCGCAGTGCTGCGCGGTACATCTTCTTGTTGAGCTTCTGAGTGTGATCCTGCGGACGAGCTGCGAAAGTGGTACCGCCGCCGCGCCAGATTGGGCTACGGATAGTACCGGCACGAGCACGGCCAGTACCTTTCTGACGCCAAGGGCGCTTACCGCCACCACGAACGTCGGAACGGGTCTTTTGCTGCTTGCTACCTTGACGGCCGCCGGCCATGTAGGCCACGACTGCTTGGTGAACGAGCGTCTCGTTGAATTCGCCGCCAAATGTCAGTTCGGAAACTTCGATCGCTTGAGCGTCATTTACATTTAATTGCATGTCAGCTTCCCCTTAACCGCGAGCCTTGGCCGCTGGACGTACAACCAGGTTGCCGCCAGTAGCGCCAGGAACAGCACCCTTGACCAACAACAGATTGCGTTCAGCGTCGACGCGCACTACTTCGAGGGACTGCACGGTCACGCGCTCAGCGCCCATATGACCGGACATTTTTTTGCCCTTGAATACACGACCAGGAGTCTGGCACTGGCCAATAGAGCCCGGGACGCGGTGGGAAACGGAGTTACCGTGAGTGTTGTCTTGGCCACGGAAATTCCAACGCTTGATCGTACCCTGGAAGCCTTTACCCTTGGACTGACCGGTTACATCAACCAGTTGACCAGCGGCGAAGATTTCAGCGTTGATCAGATCGCCAGCCTGGTAGTCGCCTTCTTCAAGACGGAACTCCATAACAGTGCGACCAGCTGCAACGTTTGCTTTAGCGAAGTGACCTGCTTGAGCAGCAGTCACGCGCGAAGCACGACGCTCGCCGACAGTGACTTGCACTGCACGATAGCCATCGGTTTCTTCAGTTTTGAACTGGGTGACGCGATTCGGTTCGATCTCAATGACCGTGACCGGAATGGAGACACCTTCTTCGGTGAAAATACGGGTCATACCGCATTTACGACCGACTACACCAATAGTCATGTTGTAAACCTCATGAGTGTACGGGGCTTTCACCCGCTATGGCCGCCCATTTCAGAGCGTTACACGACTAAGACCCAAGTCTTAGCCGAGGCTGATCTGTACTTCCACACCGGCCGCCAGATCAAGCTTCATAAGTGCATCAACGGTTTTATCCGTTGGCTGGACGATGTCCAGTACGCGCTTATGAGTACGGATCTCGTACTGGTCACGCGCGTCTTTGTTGACGTGCGGGGAGACCAGAACGGTGAACCGCTCTTTACGGGTAGGCAGTGGAATTGGACCACGCACTTGAGCACCAGTACGTTTCGCGGTTTCCACGATTTCCTGGGTGGATTGGTCGATCAGGCGATGGTCAAAAGCCTTCAACCTGATACGGATTTGCTGATTTTGCATTGGATTTCAGACTCCGGCTGCTATTCCCAGCGAGCGCAATACGCCCGTTAAAAGGAGGCGCAATTCTATAGACGCCCCAGATAGGTGTCAACCCAATAAAAAAAGCCCCCGCTGAGCGGGGGCTTTTTCAAAACCTCGAAGCTAACTCAAAAAAGAGCTTACTCGATGATTTTAGCTACAACGCCAGCACCAACGGTACGGCCGCCTTCACGGATAGCGAAGCGCAGACCGTCTTCCATTGCGATGGTTTTGATCAGGGTAACAGTCATTTGAATGTTATCGCCTGGCATTACCATTTCAACGCCTTCTGGCAGTTCGCAGTTACCAGTCACGTCAGTAGTACGGAAGTAGAACTGTGGACGGTAGCCTTTGAAGAACGGAGTGTGACGACCGCCTTCTTCCTTGCTCAGAACGTAAACTTCTGCGGTGAACTTGGTGTGCGGCTTAACGGTACCTGGCTTAACCAGAACCTGACCACGTTCAACGTCATCACGCTTGGTGCCGCGCAGCAGTACGCCGCAGTTCTCGCCAGCACGACCTTCGTCGAGCAGCTTGCGGAACATTTCAACACCGGTGCAAGTGGTAACGGTGGTGTCACGCAGACCAACGATTTCCAGTGGGTCTTGAACGCGAACGATACCACGCTCGATACGACCAGTCACAACAGTACCGCGACCCGAGATCGAGAATACGTCTTCGATTGGCATCAGGAATGGCTTGTCGGTCAGACGAACTGGTTCTGGGATGTAGCTGTCCAGAGTTTCAACCAGTTTACGAACGGCAGTGGTGCCCATTTCGTTGTCGTCTTTGCCTTCCAGCGCCATACGAGCAGAACCGATGATGATCGGAGTGTCGTCGCCTGGGAAGTCGTAAGTGCTCAGCAGATCGCGCACTTCCATCTCAACCAGTTCCAGCAGCTCAGCGTCGTCTACCAGGTCAGCCTTGTTCAGGAAAACCACGATGTACGGAACGCCTACCTGACGGGACAGCAGGATGTGCTCACGGGTTTGTGGCATCGGACCATCAGCGGCCGAGCAAACCAGGATCGCGCCGTCCATCTGGGCAGCACCAGTGATCATGTTCTTCACATAGTCAGCGTGACCTGGGCAGTCAACGTGAGCGTAGTGACGAATCTTCGAGTTGTACTCGACGTGCGCGGTGTTGATGGTGATACCACGAGCTTTTTCTTCTGGTGCGCTGTCGATTTTATCGAAATCAACGATTGCGGAACCGAATACTTCGGAGCAAACGCGAGTCAGAGCAGCAGTCAGAGTGGTTTTACCGTGGTCAACGTGACCGATGGTGCCAACGTTGACGTGCGGTAGGGAACGATCAAATTTTTCTTTAGCCACGACAATTAACTCCTTGCCTAAAGGACTGAATCAGCCTTGTTTTTTGGATACAGTTTCAGCGATGTGCGCCGGAGCTGTGTTGTATTTTTTGAATTCCATAGAGTAGCTTGCGCGACCCTGGGACATGGAGCGAACGTCGGTCGCATAACCGAACATCTCACCCAACGGAACCTCGGCGCGAATCACTTTGCCGGAAACCGTGTCTTCCATACCCAAGATCATGCCGCGACGACGGTTAAGGTCGCCCATGACATCACCCATATAGTCTTCAGGTGTAACAACTTCTACCGCCATGATTGGCTCAAGCAACTCACCACCGCCCTTCTGGGCCAGTTGCTTGGTTGCCATGGAAGCAGCCACCTTGAACGCCATCTCGTTGGAGTCGACGTCGTGGTAAGAACCGTCAAAAACGGTTGCTTTCAGGCCGATCAGCGGATAGCCGGCGACAACACCGTTCTTCATCTGCTCTTCGATACCCTTCTGGATAGCAGGGATGTATTCCTTAGGAACAACACCACCTACTACTTCGTTCACGAATTGCAGACCTTCCTGACCTTCGTCAGCAGGAGCAAAACGGATCCAGCAGTGACCGAACTGACCACGACCGCCGGACTGACGAACGAACTTGCCTTCGATTTCACAGTTCTTCGTGATGCGCTCACGATAGGAAACCTGAGGCTTACCGATGTTGGCTTCGACGTTGAACTCACGGCGCATCCGGTCAACCAGGATGTCCAGGTGCAACTCGCCCATGCCGGAGATGATCGTTTGACCAGTCTCTTCATCAGTCTTGACGCGGAAAGATGGATCTTCCTGAGCAAGTTTGCCCAGAGCGATACCCATTTTTTCCTGGTCATCCTTGGTCTTAGGCTCTACGGCAACCGAAATAACCGGCTCCGGGAAGTCCATACGAACCAGGATGATTGGCTTAGCAGCGTCGCACAAAGTTTCACCAGTGGTGACGTCCTTCATGCCGATCAGGGCCGCGATGTCACCAGCGCGCACTTCCTTGATCTCTTCACGGGCGTTTGCGTGCATTTGCACCATACGACCCACGCGCTCTTTCTTACCTTTAACCGAGTTGATCACGCCGTCGCCGGAGGCCAACACGCCCGAGTAAACGCGGACGAAAGTCAAGGTACCCACGAATGGGTCGGTTGCGATCTTGAACGCCAGAGCCGAGAACGGCTCGCTGTCATCGGCGTGACGCTCCATCTCTTCTTCCTCGTTATCAGGGTTGGTACCCTTGATAGCAGGAATGTCGGTTGGAGCAGGCAGGTAGTCGATAACGGCGTCGAGAACCAGGGGAACACCCTTGTTCTTGAAGGAAGAACCACAAACAGCCAAGACGATCTCACCAGCGATAGTACGCTGACGCAGAGCGGCCTTGATTTCCGCGTTGGTGAGTTCTTCACCTTCGAGGTACTTGTTCATCAGCTCTTCGCTGGCTTCGGCAGCAGCCTCAACCATGTTGTTACGCCATTCGTCAGCCAGCTCCTGCAGTTCAGCAGGGATAGGCTTACGAACAGGAACCATACCTTTGTCGGCGTCATTCCAGTAGACGGCTTCCATGGCGATCAGATCGATCTGGCCCTGGAAGTTATCTTCGGAACCGATTGCCAATTGAATTGGCACCGGAGTGTGACCCAGACGCTGCTTGATCTGACCGATCACGCGCAGGAAGTTGGCACCAGCACGGTCCATCTTGTTTACGTAAACAAGACGTGGAACGCCGTATTTGTTGGCTTGACGCCATACGGTTTCCGACTGAGGCTCAACACCCGAGGTACCGCAGAACACAACGACAGCGCCGTCGAGTACACGCAGGGAACGCTCAACTTCAATAGTGAAGTCTACGTGGCCTGGGGTATCGATAACGTTGAAGCGGTGCTCGTCTTTGTACTGCTTCTCGGAACCTTTCCAGAAGGCGGTAATAGCAGCAGAAGTAATGGTAATACCACGCTCCTGCTCCTGAACCATCCAGTCTGTGGTCGCGGCGCCGTCATGCACCTCGCCCATCTTGTGACTTTTGCCGGTGTAAAAAAGGACGCGCTCGGTGGTGGTGGTTTTACCAGCATCCACGTGAGCAACGATACCAATGTTACGGTAGCGATTAATCGGTGTAGTACGAGCCATAAAGCCCTCGCAAATTGAGTGACGCTGGATTTAGAAGCGGTAGTGCGAGAAAGCCTTGTTAGCTTCAGCCATACGGTGCACGTCTTCACGCTTCTTAACAGCAGCGCCTTTACCTTCAGCAGCGTCCAACAGTTCGCCAGCCAAACGCAGAGCCATAGACTTCTCGCCACGCTTACGGGCGAAGTCTACCAACCAGCGCATTGCCAGGGCGTTACGACGGGACGGACGAACTTCAACCGGAACCTGGTAAGTAGCACCGCCTACACGGCGCGACTTCACTTCGACCAGCGGAGCGATGGCGTCGAGAGCTTTCTCGAAGATTTCCAGGGGGTCGCTGTTCTTGCGTTCTTTAACCTTTTCCAGCGCGCCATAAACGATACGCTCGGCAACGGCTTTCTTGCCGCTTTCCATCACGTGGTTCATGAACTTGGCCAGGATTTGGCTTCCGTATTTTGGATCGTCAAGCACTTCGCGCTTGGCTGCTACGCGTCTTCTTGGCATGGATAAGCCCTCAAACGGTCTTCAGGTTCGCTCGGAATCGGTGCCCTTTCGGGACGCCTCCGACCTTACTCTTATCGACTCAGAAAATAAGATGATTCAGTTTTACAAAAAGCCGCTACTACTTAGGCTTCTTGGTACCGTACTTCGAACGACCCTGGTTACGACCTTTAACGCCGGAAGTATCCAAGGAGCCGCGTACGGTGTGGTAACGAACACCTGGCAAGTCTTTTACACGACCGCCGCGGATCAGTACCACGCTGTGCTCTTGCAGGTTGTGGCCTTCACCGCCGATGTACGAGGAAACCTCGAAACCGTTGGTCAGACGCACACGGCATACTTTACGCAGTGCCGAGTTAGGTTTTTTCGGCGTAGTGGTATACACGCGAGTGCATACGCCACGACGTTGCGGGCAGTTCTGCAGCGCAGGTACGTCGGATTTCTCGACGATACGCTTACGCGGCTGACGTACCAGCTGGTTGATAGTTGCCATCTACTAGCTCCACTGTTGTCTTGCGACGCTATTGTCTTGCAAGAAAAGCAAAATGGCAGGAACGAATTCCCGCCAAATTTAGGGGTACAAGAGTCTAAAGAGGATCTTGCCCCCAGTCAAGGCAAGGCCCCGACCTCCCCTCTCAACGAACCGGGGCAAAACTGCCTCGATCCGACGAATGGGGGCTGCCAGGGCCCAGACTTATTTATCGCAGAACTCAGTTACCGCTTGAGTTCAGCGCTTCGGTCAGTGCAGCTTCCACTTCACTGGCGCTTACGCGCAACGGCTTGTCAGCATCACGGCGGCGCTTGCGCTCGCTGTGGTAAGCCAAACCGGTACCGGCTGGGATCAGACGACCCACAACCACGTTTTCTTTCAGGCCGCGCAGGTAATCGCGCTTGCCGGTTACCGCTGCTTCGGTCAGTACGCGAGTGGTCTCCTGGAAGGAGGCCGCCGAGATGAACGACTCAGTGGACAACGACGCCTTGGTGATACCCAGCAGTACACGAGTAAATTTGGAAACAAATTTCTCGTCGGCTGCCAGACGTTCGTTTTCTACCAGTACGTGAGTCAGTTCCATCTGGTCGCCCTTGATGAAACTGGAATCGCCGGATTCAGCGATTTCAACTTTACGCAGCATCTGACGCAGGATGGTCTCGATGTGCTTATCGTTGATCTTCACGCCTTGCAGACGGTAAACGTCCTGGATCTCGTTAACGATGTACTTGGCCAGCGCACTCACACCCAGCAGACGCAGGATGTCGTGTGGATCGCTCGGACCGTCGGAGATAACTTCGCCGCGGTTTACCTGTTCGCCTTCGAACACGTTCAGGTGACGCCACTTCGGAATCAGCTCTTCATACGGATCGCTACCGTCGTTCGGGGTAATGACCAGACGGCGCTTGCCCTTGGTCTCTTTACCGAACGCGATGGTGCCGCTGACTTCAGCCAGAATCGACGCTTCTTTCGGACGACGAGCTTCGAACAAGTCGGCAACACGCGGCAGACCACCGGTGATGTCACGGGTCTTCGAAGTCTCTTGCGGGATACGCGCGATAACGTCACCGATCGCGATCTTCGCACCATCCGCTACACCGACCAGGGCGTTGGCTGGCAGGAAGTACTGAGCGATTACGTCAGTGCCTGGCAGCAACAGATCCTTGCCGTTGTCATCGACCATCTTCACGGCAGGACGGATGTCTTTACCGGCAGCTGGACGATCTTTCGCGTCGAGGACTTCAATGTTGGTCATACCGGTCAATTCGTCAGTCTGACGCTTGATCGTGATGCCTTCTTCCATGCCCACGTAGGTCACGGTACCTTTCATTTCGGTAACGATTGGGTGAGTGTGCGGATCCCACTTGGCCACGATTGCGCCAGCGTCGACCTTGTCACCTTCTTTAACCGAAATCACAGCACCATACGGCAGCTTGTAGCGCTCACGCTCACGACCGTAGTCATCAGCGATTGCCAGCTCACCGGAACGGGACACCGCAACCAGGCAACCATCCACTCGCTCAACGTGCTTCAGGTTGTGCAGGCGGACGGTACCGCCGTTCTTCACCTGAACGCTGTCGGCTGCGGAGGTCCGGCTTGCCGCACCACCGATGTGGAATGTACGCATGGTCAGCTGGGTACCCGGCTCACCGATGGACTGGGCAGCGATAACGCCGACCGCTTCACCGATGTTCACCTGGTGACCACGAGCCAAGTCACGGCCATAGCACTTGGCGCAAATGCCGAAGCGGGTTTCGCAGCTGATCGGCGAACGAACGATCACTTCGTCGATGCTGTTGAGTTCGATGAACTCGACCCACTTCTCGTCAACCAGGGTGCCGGCAGGAACGATAATTTCCTCGGTACCCGGCTTGAATACGTCACGGGCAATAACACGGCCCAATACGCGCTCACCCAGCGGCTCTACAACGTCACCGCCTTCAATGTGCGGTGTCATCAGCAGGCCGTGCTCGGTGCCGCAATCGATCTCGGTTACAACCAGATCTTGTGCAACGTCTACCAGACGACGAGTCAGGTAACCGGAGTTAGCGGTTTTCAACGCGGTATCCGCCAGACCTTTACGAGCACCGTGAGTAGAGATGAAGTACTGAAGTACGCTCAAACCTTCACGGAAGTTCGCAGTAATCGGCGTTTCGATGATGGAACCGTCCGGCTTGGCCATCAGGCCACGCATACCGGCGAGCTGACGGATCTGCGCAGCAGAACCCCGTGCGCCCGAGTCGGCCATCATGTACATCGAGTTGAAAGACTCTTGATCGACTTCTACGCCATGACGGTCGATAACCTTCTCTTTCGAGAGGTTAGCCATCATCGCCTTCGACACTTCATCGTTGGCCTTGGACCAAAGGTCGATCACTTTGTTGTACTTCTCGCCCTGGGTTACCAGGCCGGAGGCGTACTGGCTTTCGATCTCTTTCACTTCATCGGTGGCAGCACTGATGATGCGGGCTTTTTCATCCGGGATAACGAAGTCGTTAACACCGATGGAAACGCCGGAAATGGTCGAATAGGCAAAACCGGTGTACATCAACTGGTCAGCGAAGATCACGGTCTCTTTCAGACCAACCACGCGGTAGCACTGGTTGATCAGCTTGGAGATCGCCTTTTTCTTCATCGGCAGGTTGACGACGTCGTAAGACAAACCTTTTGGCACAACCTGGTACAACAGCGCACGGCCGACAGTGGTGTCGACGATACGGACATTGCTCACGCTGCCGCCGTCACGGTCGTTCACGGTTTCGTGAATCCGCACTTTGACCTTGGCGTGCAGTGCGGCTTCGCCGGCACGGAACACACGGTCAACTTCCTGCAGGTCAGCGAACACACGACCTTCGCCCTTGGCGTTGATCGCTTCACGGGTCATGTAGTACAGACCCAGTACAACGTCCTGCGACGGAACGATGATTGGCTCACCGTTGGCTGGCGACAGGATGTTGTTGGTCGACATCATCAACGCACGCGCTTCCAACTGGGCTTCCAGTGTCAGCGGTACGTGCACGGCCATTTGGTCGCCGTCGAAGTCGGCGTTGTACGCAGCACAGACCAGAGGGTGCAGCTGGATAGCCTTACCTTCGATCAGTACCGGTTCAAACGCCTGGATACCCAGACGGTGAAGGGTCGGTGCACGGTTGAGGAGAACCGGGTGTTCGCGGATCACTTCAGCGAGAACGTCCCAAACCTCTGGCAGTTCGCGCTCGACCATTTTCTTGGCCGCTTTGATCGTGGTCGCGAGACCGCGCATTTCCAGCTTGCCGAAGATGAACGGCTTGAACAGCTCAAGGGCCATCTTCTTAGGCAGACCGCACTGATGCAGACGCAGGGTCGGGCCTACGGTAATTACCGAACGACCGGAGTAGTCAACACGCTTACCGAGCAAGTTCTGACGGAAACGACCTTGCTTACCCTTGATCATGTCAGCCAGGGATTTCAGAGGACGCTTGTTCGAACCGGTGATAGCGCGGCCACGACGACCGTTGTCGAGCAGGGCATCGACGGCTTCTTGCAACATACGCTTTTCGTTGCGCACGATGATGTCCGGAGCGGACAGATCGAGCAGGCGCTTCAAGCGGTTGTTACGGTTGATCACGCGGCGGTACAGGTCGTTGAGGTCGGACGTCGCGAAACGACCACCGTCCAACGGTACCAGCGGACGCAGGTCTGGCGGCAGAACCGGCAGAACGGTCAGCACCATCCACTCTGGCAAGTTGCCGGAACCCTGGAAGGCTTCCATCAACTTCAGACGCTTGGACAGCTTCTTGATTTTGGTTTCGGAGTTGGTTTGCGGAATTTCTTCACGCAGACGGCCAATCTCGTGTTCCAGGTCGATAGCGTGCAGCAGTTCGCGGACAGCTTCGGCACCCATGCGGGCATCGAAATCGTCGCCGAACTCTTCCAGCGCTTCGAAGTACTGCTCGTCGTTCAGCAGCTGACCTTTTTCAAGGGTGGTCATGCCTGGATCGATAACGACATAGCTCTCGAAGTAGAGAACGCGTTCGATATCACGCAGGGTCATGTCCATCAGCAAGCCGATACGGGACGGCAGCGATTTCAGGAACCAGATATGGGCAACCGGCGAAGCCAGTTCGATGTGCGCCATGCGCTCACGACGAACCTTGGCCAGTGCAACTTCAACGCCGCACTTCTCGCAGATCACACCACGGTGCTTCAAGCGCTTGTACTTACCGCACAGGCACTCGTAATCCTTTACCGGGCCAAAGATCTTGGCGCAGAACAGGCCGTCACGCTCGGGTTTGAACGTACGGTAGTTGATGGTTTCCGGCTTTTTAACTTCACCGAACGACCACGAACGGATCATCTCAGGCGATGCCAGTCCAATACGGATGGCGTCGAACTCTTCGACTTGACCCTGGTTTTTCAGCAAATTCAGTAGGTCTTTCAAGGCCTTTCCTCCTGGCGGAGCAGAGAGCGGGCCAAATAGCCCCGCTCTCGATTCGCGTCACGTGTTATTCGGTTTCCAGATCGATATCGATGCCGAGGGAACGAATTTCTTTGATCAACACGTTGAAGGACTCGGGCATGCCCGGCTCCATACGGTGATCGCCGTCCACGATGTTTTTGTACATCTTGGTCCGACCGTTCACATCGTCCGACTTCACTGTGAGCATTTCTTGCAGAGTGTAAGCAGCACCGTATGCTTCCAGTGCCCAGACCTCCATCTCCCCGAAACGCTGACCACCGAACTGAGCCTTACCACCCAGCGGCTGCTGGGTAACCAGGCTGTACGAACCGGTAGAACGAGCGTGCATCTTGTCGTCTACCAAGTGGTTCAGCTTCAGCATGTACATGTAGCCAACAGTAACCGGGCGCTCGAACTTGTTGCCGGTGCGGCCGTCGAACAGCTGCATCTGGCCGCTTTCGGGCAGGTCTGCCAGTTTCAGCATGGCCTTGATTTCGCTTTCCTTGGCACCGTCGAACACCGGGGTAGCCATTGGAACGCCGCCGCGCAGGTTCTTCGCCAGATCCAGGATTTCCTGGTCGGAGAAGGTATCCAGCTCTTCTTTGCGGCCGCCGATCTCGTTGTAGATCTCGTGCAGGAACTTGCGCAGGTCAGCAACCTTGCGCTGCTCTTCGATCATACGGTTGATCTTCTCGCCCAGACCTTTGGCCGCGAGGCCCAGGTGGGTTTCGAGGATCTGACCAACGTTCATACGCGAAGGTACGCCCAACGGGTTGAGGACGACGTCGACCGGGGTGCCATTGGCATCGTGCGGCATGTCTTCAACCGGCATGATCACGGAGACCACACCCTTGTTACCGTGACGACCGGCCATCTTGTCGCCCGGTTGGATGCGGCGACGGATTGCCAGGTAAACCTTGACGATTTTCAGCACGCCTGGAGCCAGGTCATCGCCCTGCTGCAGTTTGCGCTTCTTGTCTTCGAACTTGTCGTCCAGCAGACGGCGGCGATCGACGATGTAGGCCTGGGCCTTCTCGAGCTGCTCGTTCAGAGCGTCTTCAGCCATGCGCAGTTTGAACCACTGGCCGTGCTCAAGACCGTCGAGGACTTCGTCGGTGATGTCCTGACCTTTCTTCAGGCCCGCGCCGCCTTCGGCCTTGTGGCCTACCAGAGCGGAACGCAGACGTTCGAAGGTCGCGCCTTCAACGATACGGAACTCTTCGTTCAGGTCCTTGCGGATCTCGTCGAGCTGGGTCTTCTCGATGGACAGTGCACGAGCATCACGCTCAACGCCGTCGCGGGTGAAGACCTGTACGTCGATGACAGTACCTTTGGTACCGGTCGGTACGCGCAGGGAGGTGTCTTTAACGTCGCTGGCTTTTTCACCGAAGATGGCACGCAACAGCTTCTCTTCCGGAGTCAGTTGGGTCTCGCCTTTCGGAGTGACCTTACCGACCAGGATGTCGCCTGCGCCAACTTCAGCACCTACGTAAACGATACCGGCTTCGTCCAGCTTGTTCAGTGCAGCTTCACCCACGTTCGGGATGTCTGCAGTGATTTCCTCTGGCCCAAGCTTGGTATCACGCGCCACACAGGTCAGTTCCTGGATGTGGATCGTGGTGAAGCGGTCTTCTTGAACCACACGCTCGGACAGGCAGATGGAGTCTTCGAAGTTGAAGCCGTTCCACGCCATGAACGCGATACGCATGTTCTGGCCCAACGCCAGTTCACCCATGTCGGTGGACGGGCCGTCAGCCATGATGTCGCTGCGCTGAACGCGATCACCCTTACGCACCAGCGGACGCTGGTTGATGCAGGTGTTCTGGTTCGAGCGGGTGTATTTGGTCAGGTTGTAGATGTCGACACCGGCTTCGCCAGTTTCAACTTCGTCATCGGCAACACGCACCACGATACGGCTGGCATCAACGGAGTCGATCACGCCGCCACGACGAGCCACGACGCAAACGCCGGAGTCACGGGCTACGTTACGCTCCATGCCGGTACCTACCAGCGGCTTGTCAGCACGCAGGGTCGGTACAGCTTGACGCTGCATGTTGGAACCCATCAACGCACGGTTGGCGTCATCGTGTTCCAGGAACGGGATCAGCGACGCGGCGACCGAAACTACCTGCTTGGGCGATACGTCCATCAAGGTGACGTCTTCCGGCGCCTTGACGGTGAACTCGTTCAAGTGACGAACAGCTACCAGCTCGTCGACCAGGACCTTCTTCTCGTTCATCGTGGCCGAAGCCTGAGCGATCACGTGATCGGCTTCTTCGATGGCGGACAGGAATACGATCTCGTCGGTGACCAGAGCGTCTTTCACCACACGGTACGGGCTCTCAAGGAAGCCGTACTGGTTGGTGCGCGCATAGGCGGCCAGGGAGTTGATCAGACCGATGTTCGGACCTTCCGGCGTTTCGATCGGGCAAACACGACCGTAGTGCGTCGGGTGTACGTCACGAACTTCGAAGCCAGCACGCTCACGGGTCAGACCGCCCGGGCCCAGTGCAGATACACGGCGCTTGTGGGTGATCTCGGAGAGCGGGTTGTTCTGGTCCATGAACTGCGAGAGCTGGCTGGAACCGAAGAACTCTTTCACCGCCGCAGCCACTGGCTTGGCGTTGATCAGGTCTTGCGGCATCAGGCCTTCGCTTTCAGCCATCGACAGACGCTCTTTGACCGCACGCTCAACACGTACCAGGCCAACGCGGAACTGGTTCTCGGCCATTTCGCCTACGCAGCGAACACGACGGTTACCCAGGTGGTCGATGTCATCGACGATGCCTTTGCCGTTACGGATGTCGACCAGAGTCTTCAGGACCGCAACGATGTCTTCCTTGCACAGCACGCCCGAACCTTCGATCTCGGTACGACCGATACGACGGTTGAACTTCATCCGGCCGACCGCAGACAGGTCATAGCGCTCAGGGCTGAAGAACAGGTTGTTGAACAGGGTTTCGGCAGCGTCTTTGGTCGGTGGCTCGCCAGGACGCATCATGCGATAGATCTCGACCAGCGCTTCCAATTGGTTGCTGGTGGAGTCGATCTTCAGGGTGTCGGAGACGAACGGACCGCAGTCGATATCGTTGGTGTACAAGGTCTCGATGCGAACAACCTGGGCCTTGGCGATTTTTGCCAGGATCTCGGTGTTCAGCTCGGTGTTGCACTCAGCCAGGATTTCGCCTGTGGCCGGGTGAACGATGACCTTGGCGGTCGTGCGACCCAGGACGTAGTCCAGAGGCACTTCCAGCGACTTGATACCGGCTTTTTCGATCTGGTTGATGTGGCGCGCAGTGATACGGCGGCCGGCTTCAACGATGACCTTGCCATTTTCGTCCTGGATATCCAGGACAGCAATTTCACCACGCAGACGCGAAGCGATCAGTTCCAGGCTGAGGGTTTCGTCCTTCAGGCTGAACACGTTGGTGGTGTAGAAAGCATCAAGCACTTGCTCAGTGGTATAGCCGAGCGCGCGCAGCAGTACCGAGGCCGGCAGCTTGCGACGACGGTCGATACGCACGAACACGCAGTCTTTCGGGTCGAACTCGAAGTCCAACCACGAACCACGGTACGGAATGATCCGCGCGGAGTACAGGAGCTTACCGGAGCTGTGCGTCTTGCCGCGGTCGTGGTCGAAGAACACGCCCGGGGAACGGTGCAGCTGGGAAACGATAACACGCTCGGTACCGTTGATAACGAAGGTACCGTTTTCAGTCATCAATGGGATTTCGCCCATGTAGACTTCTTGCTCTTTGATGTCCTTGATCGCTTTGTTCGACGATTCTTTGTCGAAAATGATCAGACGGACTTTTACCCGCAAAGGTACGGCGTACGTAACACCGCGCAACACGCATTCTTTGACATCAAATGCCGGTTCGCCCAGGCGATAACCGACGTACTCCAGCGCAGCATTGCCGGAGTAGCTGATGATCGGGAAAACGGATTTGAAGGCCGCATGCAGGCCCACGTCGCGGAACTGATCTTTGGTCGCTCCCGCCTGCAAGAATTCACGATACGAATCCAGCTGGATAGCCAGAAGGTACGGGACATCCATGACGTCCGGCAACTTGCTAAAGTCCTTGCGGATACGTTTTTTCTCAGTATATGAGTAAGCCATCAGCGTTCCCCAGCTTGGTCACCTGCTTGTTTGGCCCTCCCGACGGGAGCAGCCAGAAAATCTTGCAAACCCCTTGGTTTGCACCACCGCACCGGGTGGCTACAGCACGTTAATGGCGGCGACCGAGTCGACAGCCAAGAACGGAAAAAGGCCGGTGGCAAGAGCCACCAGCCATCAGCCTTCAGCTTAACGCTTGGGCTGGAGACGCAAGGTCGATGCTTACTTCAGCTCGACTTTAGCGCCTGCTTCTTCCAGAGATGCTTTGGCTTTGTCAGCTGCGTCTTTGGCAACAGCTTCCAGAACCAAGGCAGGAGCGCCGTCAACTACAGCCTTGGCTTCTTTCAGGCCCAGACCGGTCAGTTCACGAACTGCCTTGATCACGTTTACTTTCTTCTCGCCAGCTTCCAGCAGCATGACGTTGAATTCGGTTTGCTCTTCAGCAACAGCAGCAACAGCGGCTGGGCCAGCGGAAGCAGCGGCAGCAGAAACGCCGAATTTTTCTTCGAAAGCTTTGATCAGCTCAACAACCTGCAGAACCGACATTTCAGCTACGGCGTTGAGGATATCTTCTTGGGAGATAGACATTACTGTATTTCCTGAATTGGGGGACGGCCTACGCGGCCATCGAAATAAACAAAAATACGCGAGAGAAAATGCTCAGCCTTAGGCTGCGGCAGCTTCTTTTTGCTCGCGAACTGCAGCCAGAGTACGAGCCAGCTTGCTGGTAGCGCCTTGAATCACGCTCATCAGTTGCGAAATAGCTTCGTCACGGGTCGGCAGTGTTGCCAGTACGTCGATTTGGTTAGCTGCGAGGAACTTGCCCTCGAACGCAGCTGCCTTGATCTCGAACTTGTCCTGACTCTTGGCGAATTCCTTGAACAAACGGGCAGCAGCGCCTGGATGTTCTTTGGAGAACGCGATCAGAGTCGGGCCGGTGAACACGTCGTTGAGGACACTGTATTCAGTGTCAGCAACAGCGCGCTTGAGCAGGGTGTTACGTACAACACGTACGTATACGCCAGCTTCACGAGCCTCTTTACGGAGTCCGGTCATAGCGCCTACTGTCACACCACGGGCATCAGCCACGACAGCGGACAGAGCAGCTTTGGCAGCCTCGTTGACTTCAGCGACGATGGCCTTCTTGTCTTCGAGATTAATTGCCACGGGTTTAACTCCTGCTTGTTACCGTTTCATCTGGCCGAAGCCGGATGTCGTTTTGGTGTCTGATTCGGTAAGGAACCGGGAGCACCATCTGCGTAGGCTTGAGGTTTAAGACTTGCGTCGCCTACGGTCTTGGATAGCCCCCGCCAGGCAGGGACCCCAATTTTTTCAATTGGCGCGATCGCTCACGCCAACTTGTGTCTTATACGTCCAGCGAGCCTTGGTCGATGACCAGACCTGGGCCCATAGTGGTGCTCAGGGTAACGCGCTTGACGTAGATGCCTTTCGAGGAAGCTGGTTTGATACGCTTCAGATCAGCGATCAGGGCTTCAACGTTTTCCTTCAGCTTGACGGCATCGAAGCCGACTTTGCCAACGGAAGTGTGAATGATGCCGTTTTTGTCGGTGCGATAACGAACCTGACCAGCCTTGGCGTTTTTAACCGCGGTAGCGACGTCTGGGGTTACGGTGCCGACTTTTGGGTTAGGCATCAGGCCACGTGGACCAAGGATCTGACCCAACTGACCTACAACGCGCATTGCATCCGGGGAAGCAATAACGACGTCATAGTTCAGGTCGCCGCCTTTCATTTCGGCAGCCAGGTCGTCCATGCCAACGCGATCGGCGCCGGCGGCCAGAGCAGCTTCAGCTGCTGGACCTTGGGTGAAGACAGCAACACGTACAGTCTTGCCAGTACCGTGTGGCAGCACAGTAGCGCTACGAACGACCTGGTCGGATTTACGTGGGTCAACACCCAGGTTCACAGCAACGTCAACCGACTCGCTGAACTTGACAGTCGACAGCTCGGTCAGCAGGGCAGCAGCGTCTACAAAGTTGTAGGCCTTGCCTGCTTCGATTTTGCCGGCGATAGCCTTTTGGCGCTTGGTCAGCTTAGCCATTACACACCCTCCACGTTAAGGCCCATGCTACGAGCAGAACCGGCGATGGTACGCACGGCTGCATCCATATCAGCTGCAGTCAGATCCGCGTTTTTGGTTTTCGCGATTTCTTCCAGCTGAGCACGAGTCACGGTGCCAACCTTAACGGTGTTAGGACGAGCGGAACCGCTAGTCAGACCAGCAGCTTTCTTCAACAGAACCGAAGCCGGGGTCGACTTGGTTTCGAAGGTGAAGCTACGGTCGCTGTATACAGTGATGATCACTGGAGTCGGCAGACCTGGCTCAAGACCCTGAGTACGGGCGTTGAAGGCCTTGCAGAATTCCATGATGTTCACGCCGTGCTGACCCAGAGCTGGACCGACGGGTGGGCTAGGGTTGGCCTGAGCGGCCTTCACTTGCAGCTTGATGTAAGCGGTAATCTTCTTGGCCATGAGGCACTCCAATTACGGGTTCGAACGCCTCGAAAGGCTCCCCGGTTACTTGCGCGTTTATCCCAGTGACGACAAAACCCCACAGCCTAGGCTGCGGGGTTGGGATGCTTGCTCAGTTAGACCTTTTCGACCTGACTGAACTCCAACTCTACCGGAGTAGAGCGTCCGAAAATGAGCACTGCCACTTGGATCCGGCTCTTTTCGTAGTTAACTTCTTCGACGGTGCCGTTGAAATCAGCAAACGGACCATCGGTGACACGAACAACCTCACCTGGCTCGAACAACGTCTTCGGCTTAGGCTTGTCGCTACCGTCAGCAACACGACGCAGAATCGCTTCTGCTTCTTTGTCGGTGATCGGAGCAGGCTTATCGGCAGTAC
The DNA here is from genome assembly GCF_021233075.1 of Pseudomonas sp. 7-41. NCBI lineage: Bacteria > Pseudomonadati > Pseudomonadota > Gammaproteobacteria > Pseudomonadales > Pseudomonadaceae > Pseudomonas > Pseudomonas sp. 7-41. The sequence continues at coordinate 6,194,378 of NZ_CP089551.1, forward strand.
CGCCAATGAAGCCCATGACACGAGGGGTATCCTTGACCAAGTGCCAAGTACCTTCATTCATGTCCATCTGAACCAGCACGTAGCCTGGGAAGAACTTGCGTTCACTCTTGCGCTTCTGCCCATTCCGCATTTCAACCACTTCTTCAGTGGGAACCAGAATTTCGCCGAAGCCATCTTCCATGCCTGCCAGCTTTACGCGCTCCAGCAAAGAGCGCATAACATGCTTCTCGTAACCCGAGTAAGCATGCACAACGTACCAACGCTTAGCCACGGGACACCCTTAGCCAACAATCAAGGAAACAAGCCAGCCGAGCAGGGAATCAAGCCCCCACAACAGCAACGCCATAACCAGAACAACAGCCACAACAATCAACGTGGTCTGCGTGGTTTCTTGGCGAGTCGGCCAAACGACTTTACGAATTTCGGTGCGAGCTTCCTTTACCAGGACCGCGAAAGACTTGCCTTTGGCAGTCTGCAGGCCTACAAAGGCAGCTACAGCAGCGAGGGCGAGCAAAGCGAGTACGCGGTACAGGATCGGCGAAGCAGAATAGTACTGATTGCCAACAACGCCTACGACCACCAATGCGACTACGGCGAGCCACTTGACCAGATCGAAACGAGAGCTTTGAGCTTCAGCCTTAGGAGTCATCTATGAAGATCCTGTGAAAAGAAAGCCAGATACACCACGTGAATCTGGCAGGTCAGGAGGGAATCGAACCCCCAACCTACGGTTTTGGAGACCGTCGCTCTGCCAATTGAGCTACTGACCTAAAACAAAATCAGGCCGACCATTATGCAGGCCTGAAAAAGACTTTACAACAGCCAACCCCTAGAGACTTGAAACCAACCGGCGAAAACGCCCGTTACAACAGAATCAAGCCGAGATAGCCGTTAAAACAAAGGCAGATATTTTCATATCTGCCTTGTTATATGGAGCTCTTGAGCGGATTTGAACCGCTGACCTCACCCTTACCAAGGGTGTGCTCTACCAACTGAGCTACAAGAGCAAAACACGCTGCACAACCTGCAAACTTGGAGCGGGTAGCGGGAATCGAACCCGCATCATCAGCTTGGAAGGCTGAGGTTCTACCACTAAACTATACCCGCGGAGCCTGCAGCTCACGCTAAAAATGGTGGAGGGGGAAGGATTCGAACCTTCGAAGTCGTAGACGTCAGATTTACAGTCTGATCCCTTTGGCCGCTCGGGAACCCCTCCTAAGCGAGCCGGCATTCTACATCATGCCAGCCTTCTGTCAAGCATTTTCTCATTAAAAATATGAGGTTAGCTGCATTGACCTTCGCTTCACACTGTAGGCCTTAAAGGTCTTCACTGCGAAGCGGGCGCCATTCTATGCAAACTATTCGAGAGTTGCAATGCCTTCGCACAGCATTATTTTATGTTTTAACTCATTGAATTCCTTAGCAAGGTTTTCAAACGGCAGATCCTCAGCCAGACGCCGGCTTTCAGGGGCCACACGAAGCCAGTAACCGGACGCCTCAGATGTGCTCAACAGTTGAACCTTGACCTTTATATCCAGGCTCGTGAGGCGCTGCTCAAGCGACTGCGCCTGGCGCTGGTCGGCAAAGCCGCCGATGTATAAGCAGGTATTCTGCGCCTCGGGCGCTTTTGCTCGGTCACGCCGGGACACCGAGTCCGAGGACTCGCTTAGCAGCCGAATATCCTGCTGAGGGCCACGATACAGACTCAGGGGCGTGACATCCTTGGCGCGCAACGGCGCCTCTTGCTGATGCCAAACGTAATAGAAGGCATTAAGAACGAGTAAAAGCAAAAACAGCCAACGCATAAACACCTCAGGACAATGGACACGCCATGGCCAGACCAACGAAAACCAGGTCCGGGATCAACCGCGCCTGCGGCACGGCGTCCGAGACCAGATCAGCATCCCCACCCGTCAGGAATACGGTGAAATCATCACCCCAGTAGCTGCGGGCCAACTCGAGCTGGGTCAACACGAACCCCCTGAGCATCAGCGTACAACCACGCTCGACAGCCTCCGCGGTCGTGCGCCCGGGGGAGAGCCGCTCCAGGGCACGCTCAGCCGCCGCGTCGTCGTAGCGTATCTTGCGGGTGTGCGTGCGCAACTGGTTGCGCATCAATGGCATGCCGGGGCAAATGAAGCCGCCCAGGTGCTGGCCGTCTGCCGCGATGAAATCGGCGGTGGCTGCGGTACCAAAATCGAGTACCAGGCACGCGCCCGGAGCCAACTTGAAGCCGCCCAGCATCGCCAGCCAGCGATCAAGACCAAGGCGTTCGAAGTCTTGGTAGCCATTGCGCACGCCAGCCATCTCACGCGCGGGGACAGCACAGGAGACGACAACACCGAAAGCCCCTTGCAAAGCCTCGACCAGCTTATTGGTCTCTTCTGAAGCCCGAACACTCACCAATCGGCAACGCGCCAACGACAGGCCTGGTAGCGCTGCCAGGCTTTCAATCAATGCGAGGTCCGACCCCACAACACCTTCGGCGCAAGCTTTCGCCTGATCCGATTCAAGTACGCGCCATTTGATAAAGCTATTCCCACAGTCGAGCTCAAGAATCATCACGCAACCTCAGGCTTAGCTCACCACCGCTGTATATTTTTTCAACACCATCGACGCTCAAACGCAACGCACCCTGGCGGTCGACCCCCAGAACCACCCCGTCAACCTGATTGACTCCAGCAATGAGGGACACCACCCTGCCCTGCCACAAGTGATTCTGCTCCCACTCCTCCTGAAGCGCCGCAAAGCCGGAGGCGGCGTGTCGCTCCAAGTAACGTTGCAGCTGCAGCCCCAGCCGCGCCACCAGTAGATTGCGATCTACGGGAGAGCCCGTTTCAAGCTGCACCGACGTCCACTGCTGATCGATTGCCGCGACTTTCTGCATATTTACGTTGATGCCGATCCCGAGCACAACGTGACAGATATCAGCAGGATCGCCGACCAACTCCAGCAGGATACCGGCAATTTTCTTCTGCCCCACCAAGACATCGTTTGGCCATTTCAAGGCGGCTCCTTGCACGCCCGACTCGCGCAAGGCCTGCATGACCGCAAGCCCCACAACCAGGCTCAACCCCTCTAGCTGCCGCAGACCGCCCTCGATGCGCAGCACGAGGCTGTAATACACATTCTGAGCGAACGGGCTGACCCACTTGCGCCCCCGTCGACCTCGCCCGGCGCTCTGCTGCTCGGCGAGCACCAGGAATGGTGCCGCGCAACCCGCATCGACAAGGCGCAAGGCTTCAGCATTGGTGGAGTCAATAGAATCGGATATGTGGACGGGCCATGCCAGAGAAGGCGCCTTCAGCGCGATGTCTTCGGCATTCAAGAACACCAGCGGCGATGCCAACTGGTACCCCCTGCCACGCACTTTGTGGATGGGCAGGTTTAACTCAGCCTCAAGATGCTGAAGCTGCTTCCATACAGCACTGCGACTGACGCCCAGGGCAGCGCCCAGCGCTTCCCCGGAGTGGAATCGACCATCTTTCAGAAGTTTTAACAACGTCAGCATGCAAGTATCGCCTCACAATGAGGCACGCATGATAGCCATGCGCAGGGTCATTGCATAGAAAGGCCGGGCCTTAGCACTGACGTCCGTCGCAAAGAGCCACTTGACCTTTTCGACCGCCCAAAACAAAACCCCTGTCTGCGCGAGCAAACAGGGGTTTCGGAATTTAATCTTGACGATGACCTACTCTCACATGGGGAAACCCCACACTACCATCGGCGATGCATCGTTTCACTGCTGAGTTCGGGATGGGATCAGGTGGTTCCAATGCTCTATGGTCGTCAAGAAATTCGGGTACTGAGTCGTGGCCTGTTGGCCTCGCTTCAGCAAATTGGGTATGTGATAGCTTTCGGTGTTTTGTAAGAGTCGAACTTTCGGTTCGTTTCGTCTTCACACACCGCAATCTGGTCTCTTTCGAGTTCGCAAATTGCTTGGGTGTTATATGGTCAAGCCTCACGGGCAATTAGTATTGGTTAGCTCAACGCCTCACAGCGCTTACACACCCAACCTATCAACGTCGTAGTCTTCGACGGCCCTTCAGGGGACTCAAGGTCCCAGTGAGATCTCATCTTGAGGCTAGTTTCCCGCTTAGATGCTTTCAGCGGTTATCTATTCCGAACATAGCTACCCGGCAATGCCACTGGCGTGACAACCGGAACACCAGAGGTTCGTCCACTCCGGTCCTCTCGTACTAGGAGCAGCCCCTCTCAAATCTCAAACGTCCACGGCAGATAGGGACCGAACTGTCTCACGACGTTCTAAACCCAGCTCGCGTACCACTTTAAATGGCGAACAGCCATACCCTTGGGACCGGCTTCAGCCCCAGGATGTGATGAGCCGACATCGAGGTGCCAAACACCGCCGTCGATATGAACTCTTGGGCGGTATCAGCCTGTTATCCCCGGAGTACCTTTTATCCGTTGAGCGATGGCCCTTCCATACAGAACCACCGGATCACTAAGACCTACTTTCGTACCTGCTCGACGTGTCTGTCTCGCAGTCAAGCGCGCTTTTGCCTTTATACTCTACGACCGATTTCCGACCGGTCTGAGCGCACCTTCGTACTCCTCCGTTACTCTTTAGGAGGAGACCGCCCCAGTCAAACTACCCACCATACACTGTCCTCGATCCGGATAACGGACCTGAGTTAGAACCTCAAAGTTGCCAGGGTGGTATTTCAAGGTTGGCTCCACGCGAACTGGCGTCCACGCTTCAAAGCCTCCCACCTATCCTACACAAGCAAATTCAAAGTCCAGTGCAAAGCTATAGTAAAGGTTCACGGGGTCTTTCCGTCTAGCCGCGGATACACTGCATCTTCACAGCGATTTCAATTTCACTGAGTCTCGGGTGGAGACAGCGCCGCCATCGTTACGCCATTCGTGCAGGTCGGAACTTACCCGACAAGGAATTTCGCTACCTTAGGACCGTTATAGTTACGGCCGCCGTTTACCGGGGCTTCGATCAAGAGCTTCGCGTTAGCTAACCCCATCAATTAACCTTCCGGCACCGGGCAGGCGTCACACCCTATACGTCCACTTTCGTGTTTGCAGAGTGCTGTGTTTTTAATAAACAGTCGCAGCGGCCTGGTATCTTCGACCGGCATGAGCTTACGGAGCAAGTCCTTCACCCTCACCGGCGCACCTTCTCCCGAAGTTACGGTGCCATTTTGCCTAGTTCCTTCACCCGAGTTCTCTCAAGCGCCTTGGTATTCTCTACCCAACCACCTGTGTCGGTTTGGGGTACGGTTCCTGGTTACCTGAAGCTTAGAAGCTTTTCTTGGAAGCATGGCATCAACCACTTCGTCATCTAAAAGATGACTCGTCATCAGCTCTCGGCCTTAGAATCCCGGATTTACCTAAGATTCCAGCCTACCACCTTAAACTTGGACAACCAACGCCAAGCTGGCCTAGCCTTCTCCGTCCCTCCATCGCAATAACCAGAAGTACAGGAATATTAACCTGTTTTCCATCGACTACGCTTTTCAGCCTCGCCTTAGGGACCGACTAACCCTGCGTCGATTAACGTTGCGCAGGAAACCTTGGTCTTTCGGCGTGGGTGTTTTTCACACCCATTATCGTTACTCATGTCAGCATTCGCACTTCTGATACCTCCAGC